>NZ_QARE02000030.1 GCF_003052515.2 Pseudomonas sp. RIT409
ATGGGCCCTTTGTTGGTGATGGCCAAGGCATCCTTATAGTTGAGCGTGCTGTGGGCCACGCGTACCGTCACATCGCCTTGCGGCAATTGTGCCTCGTCAACGGCGGTGAGCTTTACCTGGTAGCCGCCGTCATCCTTGTCGATCAAAACGCCGTTAAACATGGTTTGCCTCCGGTATAGACCAATCGTCTATAAATAGAACCGGAAAATCACCGTGGCAGGCCACGGAGAAATCCGCTGATGAAGGTGTTAAGGGGAGCGTCGCCTTGGACCAGCCGAGCACGAAGCACCGCGCCCTCCCAGCCGATCCAGAAATAAGCCGCCAACTCAGCGCAATCGGTGTGTCGGGGCAGTTCGCCCGCCTCTTTAGCGGCTTCGAAACACCGGCACAGTCGTCGCTGCCAGTCGAGGAAGATGGCTTCCAGCGCGCCTCGGAACCCTTCGGGCAGGACGCTGACTTCCTGACCCATGTTGCCGACCAGACAACCTCGACGGTAGTCATAGCGCGCCATGCTGGCCTTTGAGTGTTGCACGAACCCGGCCAGTCGCTCCAAAGGTGAAAGCGACTCGTCCAGCAGCCAGCGGTCCAGCCGCCGGGCAAAATACCCGGCATAGCTGGCCAGGACGTCGAGACCGAACGCCTCTTTGCTCGCGAAATAGTGATAGAACGACCCTTTCGGCACGCCAACGCGCTTGAGAAGGCCGTCGATACCGGTGGCCATGAAGCCCTGTTCGGTCAAGACTTCCACGCCACACCGAATCAGCGCTTCACGGGTGTCGAAGTCATCCGGACGGGCGATTTTCGGCGGCCGACCTGGGCGTCTGGGTTTAACAGTCGAGTCATTCATGGGGTTGCATATTAGACTGACCGTCTATTAAATCAACCGCGCACTGAAAAAAATAATCGACGCCCTCACCGCGTCGCCAGCGGAAAAGAGTCTTTCAGGAGAAGCTGCCCATGATTGCCTGGCCTGACACCCGGTTGCTCAAGTTACTCGGCATCGAAGTCCCCATTCTGCTTGCACCCATGGCAGGGGCTGCAGGCTCGGAACTGGCCATCGCCGTCGGGCGAGCCGGTGGGCTGCCGTCGCTGCCCTGCGCGATGCTCAGCCATGAACAGATCATCGAGGAGGTGGCATTGATCCGCGCCGGGACTCGCGCGCCGTTGAACCTCAATTTTTTCAGCCACCCAAACCCGGCGCCCAATGCAGCAGCCGATGAGGCCTGGAAGCAACTCCTCAAGCCTTACTATCAAGAACTGGGGGCCGACTTCGAGGCGCCTACGCCGCGCTCGAACCGGGCCCCATTCGACGAGGCCAGTTGTGCCTTGGTCGAAAACCTCAAGCCCCAAGTGGTCAGTTTCCATTTTGGCCTGCCCGCCGCGCCCCTCGTCGAACGCGTCAAGGCCACCGGCGCTGTCATCCTTTCCTCCGCAACGAATGTCGAGGAAGCCATCTGGCTGGAGCAGCATGGATGCGACGCGATCATTGCCATGGGGTACGAGGCCGGAGGGCATCGCGGCATGTTCCTCAGCGACCAGTTGCACACCCAGATCGGCACACTGGCCCTGGTGCCACAAGTCGTCGACGCCGTCAGCGTCCCGGTCATCGCCGCCGGCGGCATCGCCGACAGCCGTGGGATTGCCGCCGCGTTCATGCTCGGCGCCGCTGCGGTCCAACTGGGGACCGCCTATCTGTTCACTCCACAAGCCCGAATCTCGCCCCTGCACCGCACGGCGCTCGCGTCGGCAACCGACAGCCAGACAGCGCTGACCAATCTTTTCACCGGTCGCCCGGCGCGCGGGATCGTCAACCGCATCATGCGGGAGATCGGCCCGATGAACCCCAGCGCCCCTGCCTTTCCAACGGCCGGGGGTGCGCTGATGCCCTTGCGCAGCCAGGCTGAAGCCAAAGGCGACGAGGGCTTCATGAACCTGTGGGCAGGCCAGGCCGTGGGCATCAAGCACGCTTTACCAGCCGAAACACTGACCCGAGAGCTTGCGATTGGGGCCCTGGCTCGGCTCAGCGGCATCCGCAGCTGACCGACACGGTGTACGTCGGGCTTCCTTGAGGTGATCAGTCGCTATATATTTCACTGCATAGCGGTTGACCGACCTCCGGCGGCTCCGTGATCACCCTGTCCCAGCTATCATGGAGCTGCTTCAATGCGCGCCACGCCCTTTCGCATCCCGTTCACTTCCTTGACGATCGCCCTGTTCGCCATGTCGACCGCGACCTGTTATGCCGATGAAGTACAGGTCGCCGTCGCGGCCAACTTCACCGCGCCGATCCAGGCGATCGCCAAGGACTTCGAGAAGGACACCGGTCATACGCTGGTCGCCTCGTACGGAGCGACTGGGCAGTTCTATACCCAGATCAAGAACGGCGCGCCTTTCGAGGTGTTCCTGTCGGCGGATGACACGACCCCAGCCAAGCTGGAAAGCGAGAACGAAAGCGTAAAGGGCTCGCGGTTCACGTATGCGGTCGGCACCTTGGCCCTATGGTCGGCCAAGGCAGGCTATGTCGATGACAAAGGCGAGGTGCTCAAGAGCCCTGGTTACCAGCACCTGTCGATCGCCAATCCTAAAACGGCCCCCTACGGCCTCGCTGCGACGCAGGTGCTGGAAAAACTGGGCCTGACCGAGGCCACCAAAGCGCGGATCGTTGAAGGCCAGAGTATTGCCCAGGCCTATCAGTTCGTGCAGACAGGCAATGCCGAGTTGGGTTTTGTCGCCCTTTCGCAAGTGTACAAAGATGGCAAGCTGAGTAGTGGCTCGGCCTGGATCGTGCCCGCCGACCTGCATGAGCCGATCCGACAAGACGCGGTGATCCTCAACAAAGGCAAGGACAACCCCGCCGCCAAGGCGTTGATGGATTACCTCAAGGGCCCGAAAGCCGCCGCTGTGATCAAGTCGTTCGGGTACCAGCTGTAAATGCCGCTCAGCAGCGCGGACTTTGCCGCCATTTGGCTGACCCTGAAGCTGGCCTCCCTGACGACTCTGATCTTGCTGATCCTCGGCACGCCCGTGGCGCTGTGGCTGGCGCACACGCGCTCCTGGCTCAAGGGGCCGGTTGGCGCAGTGGTGGCCTTGCCGTTGGTGCTGCCGCCGACGGTCATCGGCTTCTACCTGCTGCTGTTCCTCGGGCCGAACGGCGCAGTAGGCCGGTTTCTGGAGAGCCTGGGGCTCGGCAGCCTGACCTTCAGCTTCAGCGGCCTGGTGGTCGGGTCGGTGCTGTATTCCATGCCGTTTGTGGTTCAACCTTTGCAAAACGCCTTCATGGCCATCGGCCCGCGCCCGCTGGAAGTGGCCGCCACCCTGCGTGCCAGTCCGCTGGACACGTTCTTCTCAGTGGTGTTGCCGCTGGCGCGCCCGGGTTTCGTCACGGGTGCGATCCTGGGGTTTGCCCACACCGTCGGAGAATTCGGCGTGGTACTCATGATCGGCGGCAACATTCCGGAGCGAACCCGCGTGGTGTCGACGCAAATCTACAACCACGTCGAATCCATGGAATACACACAAGCACACTGGCTGGCCGGTGCCATGCTGGCGTTCTCCTTCCTGGTCCTGTTGGTGCTCTATTCCCGCGGCAAGACCCAAGCAGCCTGGCGCTGATCCCATGACTTCATCCCTCGATATTCGATTGAACCTGACGTTTCCCGACTTCGACGTCGACCTTGATTTGTCGCTGCCGGGACAGGGCGTGACGGCCTTGTATGGCCAATCCGGCTCGGGCAAGACCACCTGCCTGCGCTGCATTGCCGGGCTTGAAGCGGCGGCCCGCGGCTACATCTCGATCAACGGCCAGGTCTGGCAGGACAGCAGCACTCGCCTATTCGTCCCGCCATACAAGCGTGCACTGGGCTACGTGTTTCAAGAAGCCAGCCTGTTCGAGCACCTGACCGTGCGGGGTAACCTGGAATTCGGGCTGAAACGCGTCGCCCCCGCCGAGCGTCGAGTGGACCTCGAACAGGCGACCACGTTGCTGGGCATCGATCATCTGCTGGCGCGACGTCCCGACAAGCTTTCGGGCGGCGAACGCCAGCGCGTCGGCATCGCACGCGCGCTGCTGACCAGCCCTCGCCTGTTGCTGCTCGATGAACCCTTGGCGGCGCTGGACGCGCCGCGAAAGGCAGAGATCCTGCCCTATCTGGAGCGCTTGCACGCTGAACTCGAAATCCCCATGGTGTACGTCAGCCATTCCCAGGACGAGGTCTCGCGCCTGGCCGATCACCTAGTGCTGCTCGACGGTGGCCGCGCGCTGGCCAGCGGCCCCATCGGCGAAACCCTCGCCCGCCTCGACCTGCCACTGGCCATGGGAGACGATGCGGGCGTCGTCATCGAAGGCGTCGTCGACGCCTACGACAAGGCTTACCAATTGGTCACCGTGCGGATTCCCCACAGCGACCTCACCTTGCGCGTCGCCCACAGCGCTGTGGCGACCGGCAAAGGGCTACGCTTCAAGGTGCAAGCCCGGGACGTCAGCCTGAGCCTGCAAGCCGAGGACCACAGCAGCATCCTCAATCGCTTGCCGGTGACCGTGGTCAGCGAAGCGGCTGCGGACAACGCGGCCCACGTGCTGGTCAGGCTCGACGCCGCGGGCACTCCGTTGCTGGCGCGGATCACCCGCTACTCCCGGGACCAATTGCACCTCAGAGCGGGCCAGCAGCTCTGGGCGCAGATCAAGTCAGTGGCGGTGCTGGCGTGAAGCGTCCACTGACAATCCGATCAGAATTCCGGCACGACTGCGCATGGGAACGGTCAACCAAGAGACTCGTTATCAGGACCGCTGCTCATGCCGGACGTCACCCACATCGAAGACCTGCCCAAAGACCTGCATTACGTCGATGACAGTCAGCCGGGCTTCACCCGCAAGATCCTGCGGGGCAAATTCGCCTATTTCGATACCCACGGCGAACGCATACGCGATGAGGCGCAGATCAAACGCATCAATGCCCTGGTCATCCCGCCTGCCTATAAGGATGTGTGGATCTGTGCCGACCCGCAGGGCCACCTTCAGGCCACCGGGCGCGATGCGCGAGGACGCAAACAATACCGTTATCACCCGCGCTGGCGAGAGATCCGAGATGAGAACAAGTACTCGCGCATGATCGCCTTCGGCGCGGCGCTGCCCAAGGTGCGCAAACAACTGGAAGCCCAACTGGCAGCCCCGGGCATGGGCCGAGAGAAAGTCATGGCGGCCGTGGTGTCTTTGCTGGACCAGACGCTGATCCGAATCGGCAACAGCCAGTACGCACGGGACAACCGTTCCTATGGCCTGACCACCTTGCGCAACAAACATGTCGACGTGCGTGGCAGCAAGATTTTGTTCCAGTTTCGCGGCAAGAGCGGCGTCGAGCATCAGGTCAGCGTGACCGACCGACGCCTGGCGAACATCATCAAGCGTTGCATGGAGCTGCCTGGTCAAAACCTGTTCCAGTACCTCGACGATGAGGGTCAGCGGCACACCGTAAGTTCCCACGACATCAATCAGTACCTGCATCAACTGACCGGCGCCGACTTCACCGCGAAGGACTACCGCACCTGGGCTGGCAGCGCCATGGCCCTGGCGACGTTGCGTAAACTGGACTGGGAACCGGAATCCGATGCGAAGAAGCACATCGTCGCCATGGTCAAAGAAGTGGCCCGATTGCTGGGCAACACGCCTGCCGTGTGCCGCAAATGCTACATCCACCCGGCGGTACTGGAAGCATTCGTGATTGGCGAATTGGCTAAACTGCCTCGCTCACGCCAACGCAAAGGCCTGCGCCTCGAGGAAGCCGCGCTCGCCGGTTTCCTCAACGGCCTGCAAGTTGCCGAGCGGTTGCGAGAGGAAACCCCCTGAGTCACCGTGTACCGCCCGCGCAGATAAGCTGCGCGTTGTCACCGCTGAACAAGGCCCACCATGACGACTGCGCCACAACCGCCTGAAAAAGCCAATCCGCCCTCCGACGCCTCGTCCAACGCGCCGCCAGACCGTACCGGTTTCGTGCGGGTGCGAGGCGCGCGCGAGCACAATCTCAAGAACGTCGACGTCGACATTCCTCGCGATGCGCTTGTGGTGTTCACGGGCGTTTCCGGCTCGGGCAAATCTTCACTCGCCTTCTCGACGCTGTACGCCGAGGCGCAGCGCCGCTATTTCGAATCGGTCGCGCCTTATGCCAGGCGTCTGATCGATCAGGTCGGCGTCCCGGACGTGGACGCCATCGATGGACTGCCGCCTGCCGTGGCGCTGCAACAGCAACGTGGCACGCCCAGCACTCGCTCCTCGGTCGGCAGCGTGACCACGCTGTCGAGTCTTATTCGCATGCTGTACTCTCGCGCCGGCGACTACCCCGCCGGGCAACCGATGCTCTATGCAGAAGACTTTTCACCCAACCTGCCGCAGGGCGCCTGTCCCGAATGCCATGGGCTTGGCCGGGTCTATGAAGTGCCTGAAGACCTGATGGTGCCGGATGATTCCCTGACCATCCGCCAACGCGCGATTGCTTCCTGGCCTCCGGCCTGGCAAGGGCAAAACCAGCGGGACATCCTGGTGACGCTGGGGTATGACGTGGACATCCCTTGGCGCGACCTGCCGAAAAAACAACGCGATTGGATTCTGTACACAGAGGATCAGCCCACCGCCCCCGTGTATGCAGGCATGACGCCCGAACAAACCCGTCAAGCGCTCAAGCGCAACCTTGAACCCAGCTATCAGGGGACTTTCATCGGCGCCCGGCGGTATGTTCTGCATACGTTTACCCATTCACAAAGCGCGCTCATGAAAAAGCGTGTTTCTCAGTTCATGCGCGGCAGTCCCTGCCCGCTGTGCGATGGCAAACGGTTGAAGCGTGAAGCGCTTTCAGTGAAGTTCGCTGGGCTGGACATCGGCGAGCTGTCGCAGATGCCTCTGCTACGCCTGGCCGATATCCTGGCCCCCGTCGCAGCGGGAGACGACGCGACGGGCGCTTCCGTGGAGAAGAAGCTTGCCGCCGAGCGCATCGCTCAGGACCTGCTGGCTCGGGTCCGCACCCTGACCGATCTGGGCCTGGGCTACCTCTCGCTCGATCGGAGCACACCCACCCTTTCTTCGGGGGAACTGCAACGCCTGCGGCTGGCTACACAGCTCGGGTCGCAATTGTTTGGCGTGATCTACGTGCTGGATGAGCCCTCCGCCGGACTTCACCCGGCCGACAGCGAAGCGCTGTTCGCTGCTCTTCAGCAGCTCAAGGCCGCGGGCAACTCGCTGTTCGTGGTCGAGCATGATGTCGAAACCATGCGCCGGGCCGATTGGCTGGTGGACGTCGGCCCGGCTGCCGGCGAACAAGGTGGACGGGTACTGTACAGCGGCCCGCCCGCAGGCCTGGCGCAGGTCGAGGCATCAAAAACCCGAGAGCACCTGTTCGACGATCGACACGACTTGCGCACCGATCGGCGTCAACCGAAGGACTGGTTGCGTCTGGCGGGGGTAACGCGCAACAACCTCCAGGACCTGAGCGCCGAATTCCCGGTGGGCTGTTTCACCTCAGTGACGGGCGTCTCCGGATCAGGCAAATCCAGCCTGATCAGTCAGGCGTTGCTGGAATTGGTGGGTGATGAATTGGGGCGGCCCGCCACGGGGCCCGACCAGGAAGAGCTCAGCCTCGAAGACGACTCACCTCAGCCTACCGATGGCCGCATCACGAGCGGCCTCACGGGCATCAAGCGGTTGGTGCAAGTGGATCAGAAACCGATCGGCCGTACCCCACGCTCCAATCTCGCGACTTACACCGGTCTGTTCGACAATGTCCGTAAACTGTTCGCGGCCACCGACGACGCAAAAGCCGCTGGCTATGACGCCGGTCAGTTCTCCTTCAACGTCGCCAAAGGTCGTTGCGAGCGCTGCGAAGGCGAAGGTTTCGTCAGTGTCGAATTGCTGTTCATGCCCAGCGTGTATGCCCCCTGCCCGACCTGCCATGGCGCGCGTTACAGCCCGCAGACACTGGCCATCCAGTGGCAAGGGCTGACCATTGCCCAGGTGCTTCAACTGACGGTTGACCAGGCCGTCGAGGTGTTCGCGGCCCAACCCGGCGTGTTACGCGCACTGACCGTTCTGCATGACATCGGTTTGGGCTATCTGCGCCTGGGCCAACCGGCCACTGAACTGTCGGGTGGCGAAGCGCAACGTATCAAGTTGGCGACCGAACTCCAGCGTAATGCCCGCGGCGCCACGCTCTACGTGCTGGATGAGCCCACGACGGGCCTGCACCCCAGCGATGTGGACCGACTGCTCAAGCAGCTCAATCACCTGGTCGACAACGGACACACCGTCATCGTGGTCGAGCATGAAATGCGAGTGGTTGCGCAGAGTGATTGGGTGATCGATATCGGACCGGGCGCCGGCGATGAGGGGGGCAACGTCGTGGCCAGTGGAACGCCCGAACACGTGGCCAGCTCCCAAACCAGCCGCACGGCGCCTTTCATCAGAAAACTCGTGCGCAAGCCCTGATACACCCCTGCTGGATACGGGACGGCGCTGATCGCGGTGCCCAAAGAAAAGCCCGGCTGCGAAAGCCGGGCTTGGAATGCCGAAACCAGTTCCTATTCAGGGACTTTTCCGGGCACCGCTTCGCGAGAAACGGGGTCATTGCTGGTGCGGGCAGGATGCAGCGGATCCACTTGAGGATCCGACACATCGGGAGAGTCAGGATCGAAACCCAGCTCATCATCCACGCCACTGCCAGTATTCGCCGTGCCGTTTTCCCGTTCGACCTGCGAGTCCTGATCCGACCCCGGGTTGCCAGGGGGTGGATTCCAGTCGACGGGGCGCTCGCCCCCCTGTTTCGGCTCGGACGCCGCTTGCTCCAAGCCCGAGCCGTGCCCTTCGCCGGTATCGGCGTTCGGCTCATCCGGGCCGGGATAGGCAGCTTTAGGTCCATTGTTATCGATGTTCATCTCATTCTCCCGAGTGACACGCGGTCTATCGCGCATACACATCGGAATGACGATATCGCCGAGAGTGCGATGGGATCGACGAGCGGGCAAATCCTGCATCATCCCCGCTTGCGGCGCTTAAATGATTGCCCACAGCAAACCGGCACAGAACACAATCAGCACTGCACAGCCGAAAAATTGCAGGTCAGTGGCAAAATCCAGTTCTTCATCCATTTCACAGCACTCCATGGGGTCGAGATGGATTGATTGATTCTGCGGATTATCAGGAGTTCACAGCGTTTTCTGGCTAGAAATCATCGGTACTGATCGTGACTGATGGGTCGGCTGTGGAGCAGTCGCCCGGATGCTTTCCATGCAACCTCTCGTCAGTCCGCCCCAAGGGTAGGCCAGGTCATGGGAGCCGGCACGACAGTTGATTTCGAGGCTGAGCAATAAGGTAAAACTCGGAAACCCGCTAAAGTGGTCGAGCGCTTTCAACAGGCCGAAGTAGGGAGAGGAGAAACAAGGACTGCACGCTGCAATCCCTGTTTGAAAGATGGTGCCCCGAGCCGGAGTCGAACCGGCACATCCTTTCGGACGACGGATTTTAAGTCCGGTGTGTCTACCAATTTCACCATCAGGGCATGTTGCAAATGGATTCAGCCGGTTCGACATTTGTCGACTGCTGAACCCGCAAGAGCTGGGAATATATACATCCCCTCCCTGCGACGCAAGCGTGAAACATTGCTGGATACATCTAAAAAATCTACAGACTCAAAAATAAAAAAGCTCTGTAAATCATGGATCTACAGAGCTTGTTTATAGTGGAGGCCGAGGTCGGAATCGAACCGGCGTAAACGGATTTGCAATCCGCGGCATAACCATTTTGCTACTCGGCCTCAAACATTCAACGCTCTAACCGCTAGCGCTCAATGCATACAAACTGGAGCGGGAAACGAGACTCGAACTCGCGACCCCGACCTTGGCAAGGTCGTGCTCTACCAACTGAGCTATTCCCGCTTGGTGTGGGCGCCATTCTATAGATTCAAATGACCCCGTCAACCCCTTGATTTAAAAATACTTATTATGGGCCCCTACTGCGCGCCGCCTGAAAGCACACTGCCCTTTGCGCCAGTATCCAGCCCCGCCGCGGCGGCGACCTCGAGGCAACGACGCCCATGGGTTCATGGTAGGAGCCTTTACGCACGGCGCAGGGGAAAATGCCCCTTAATTGAACGCTTGAGGGGGCAATTGATCCACGACGACTACGCCGTTGTCTTCAAATGCGGCCAGGCCGCCCGCAAATATTGCATCATCGACCACAACGTGAGCCCTGCCGCGACCATCAGTAGCACATAACCCAACACCACCCAGAACGTAAAGGCAGGCGGGTTGGCAAGCAGGATCACCAACGCAAGCATCTGCGCTGCTGTCTTCCATTTGCCGAGGTTCGAAACGGCGACTTGAGCACGCGCGCCCAGCTCGGCCATCCATTCGCGCAATGCAGAGATCACGATTTCGCGGCCGATGATCACCGCTGCGGGCAGGGTCAGCCAGAAATTGGCATGGACCTGCACCAACAGCACCAGCGCCACGGCTACCATCAGCTTGTCGGCAACGGGGTCGAGAAAGGCACCGAAGGGCGTGCTCTGCTGCAGGCGACGCGCCAGGTAGCCATCGAGCCAGTCTGTCGCGGCCGCGAGTGCGAATACCGAACTGGCCGCCAGGTAGCTCCAGTGGTACGGCAGATAAAACAGCAGAATGAAGATCGGAATCAGCAGGACACGTAAGACGGTGATCAGATTAGGGATGTTCATCGGCACAACTGGCTACAAGGTGAACGGGCATTCTACTCGCTGTGCAAGCTTGCATAAATCGACTCTGCAAGCTTTTTGCTGATTCCAGGTGCCTTGGCGATTTCCTCGATGCTGGCGCGGGACAGCTCCTGCAGGCCGCCGAAATGCTTCAACAGATCGCGACGCCGTGTCGGGCCGACCCCGGCTACCCCTTCCAGCGTCGACGTGCGGCGGGTTTTACCGCGGCGCGCGCGGTGCCCCGTGATCGCAAAACGGTGCGCCTCATCGCGAATCTGCTGGATCAGGTGCAACGCTGGAGAATCGCCACGCAAGGTGAACTCATTGGCCGCCTCATTGAGGTACAACGTTTCGAAACCCGCCTTGCGTGTGGTCCCCTTCGCCACACCCAACAGGATCAGATCAGGTATGGCCAGTTCATTCATGACTTCCCTCGCCATGTTCAATTGGCCTTTGCCACCGTCCACCAACAGGATATCCGGAAGTTTGCCTTCGCCGTCCTTGATCTTTCCGAACCGCCGGGTCAGCGCCTGATGCATCGCGGCATAGTCGTCGCCGGCCGTGACCCCTTCGATGTTGTACCGACGGTAATCCGACTTGATCGGGCCTTCGGGGCCGAAGACCACGCACGACGCAACGGTCGCTTCGCCGCTGGAATGGCTGATGTCGTAGCACTCCAATCGCTGAGGCGGCTCGTCGAGTTTGAGGACCTCGGCCAGCGCATCGAACCGCGCGGCGACGTGTTGACGGTTGGCGAGGCGCGCAGCGAGCGCTTGCTCGGCGTTGGTGACGGCCAGTTGCTGCCAGCGCGCCCGGGTGCCGCGCACTCGGTGACTGATGGTGATTTCACGACCACGGGAGTTCTCGATCGCTTCGATCAACGCAGGAAAGTCTTCATTGACGACGTTGACGATCACTTCCCCCGGCAATTCGCGCTCACCCCCGCCTAAAAAGTACTGCGCGAGGAAAGCCGACATCACTTCGCCGACCTCTTCCTCGATACCGACCTGAGGGAAGAAATTCTTGCTCCCCAGCACCCGGCCTCCACGCACGCTGATCAGGTGAACACAAGCGCCCCCGGGATTGACGAACGCCGCGACCACATCGACATCCCCCGTCCCGCCTTCCATGCTTTGTTGATCCTGAACGCGCCGCAGCAGGCCGATCTGGTCGCGCAACTCGGCGGCATGTTCGAAATCCAGGGCCATCGCGGCCTTCTCCATGAGCGCATTGAGTTCATCGCTCAGGGCATTGCTTCGCCCTTCGAGAAACATCACCGAGTGACGCACGTCCTCGGCGTAAATCTCAGGCTCCACAAGGCCCACGCAAGGTCCCTTACAGCGCTTGATCTGGTACTGCAGGCACGGCCGCGTGCGGTTTTTGTAGAAACTGTCCTCGCACTGGCGCACGTGAAAGGTCTTTTGCAGGATGCTCAGGCTTTCGCGAATGGCCCCAGCACTGGGGTAAGGGCCGAAATACCGACCTTTGGCCTTCTTCGCCCCGCGGTGAATGCTCAGACGCGGAAATGCGCCGTCCGACAGGTGCACGTAAGGATAAGACTTGTCGTCGCGCAACAGAATGTTATACGGCGGCCGTGATTCCTTGATCAACGTCTGCTCAAGCAGCAGGGCTTCCGTTTCGTTGGCGGTGATGGTGGTCTCAACGTGGGAAATGCGGCCAACCAGCGCGCTGGTTTTCGGCGCATGGCCGGTCTTGCGAAAGTAACTGGCCAGGCGCTTCTTGAGGTTCTTGGCCTTGCCCACGTAGAGCAGCCGCCCCTCCGTGTCGAACATGCGATACACGCCGGGTCGGCCGCTGCAGGTGGCCAGAAAGGCACTGGGATCGAACGATGGATTCATTTCAGGCGCTGGCATCGACCATGCCGTGACGCACGGCGAGCAAGGCAAGCTCGACGTCACTGCCGATCGACAGTTTCTCGAAGATACGATAACGGTAGGTATTGACGGTTTTGGGCGACAGACACAGTTTGTCGGAAATGGTCTGCACCTTCTGACACCCGACGATCATCAAGGCAATCTGGATTTCCCTTTCGGAGAGCAGATCGAAGGGGGATTGGCTGGTCTGGGGCTGAAAGGATTTCAAGGCCAATTGCTGGGCGATCTGCGGACTGATATAGCGCTGACCGGCAAACACCAGGCGGATGGCCTGGACCATTTCCGTCAGCCCCGCACCTTTGGTCATGTAGCCCGCCGCCCCCGCTTGCAGCAGGCGGGTCGGGAACGGATCTTCCTCGCACACCGTGACGGCGACCACCTTCATGTCGGGATGGCTGCGCATCAGTTTGCGCGTGGCCTCCAGCCCTCCTATGCCAGGCATCTTTACGTCCATCAGGATGACGTCAGGCTTGAGCTCGCGAGCCTTTTTCAAGGATTCTTCGCCCGAGTCGGCCTCCCCGACCACCTGAAGACCGTCGATGTCAGCCAGCATCCGCGTGATACCTGTCCGAACCAGATCATGGTCATCGACAACCAACACCCTAATCAAGCAGACACCTCGCGGAACGTTTTATGACGAAAGATCGCCACCTTAACAAAAAGAAAGTGCATGACCTAGCGCGACATCGGTCGTCTGACCATGACAGAGGGTGTGTAGAGATAACGTCACGCTACCACTACCAACCTCGGAACCTGCAAAAAATCTCCACCGGCGCTGCCCGGCGCCCCTAGACCCGCGGCCCTCCTACCCGGTTCATTTATCGGCTGTATAACTGGCTTTGTACTCGGCCAGAGTCGTCGTCAGGCGCCGAATGGCATCCTGATCCTCTTTGACCAGCGTTCGGTAGCTGCCCAATACCCATTCCTCCACTTCACTCAGGTTATCGATCGGCATCGGTGTGCGCGCGCCGGTCAGGACATACAGGACGTCGACACCTTTGGCGGCCACGGCCGCCAGGTAGTCGGCTTTGGGCGTGCGGTCGCCACTTTCATATTTACCCTGAGCATTGGGCTCAACACCGCCAATTTCTCCAAACGCTCGTTGTGAAAGCCCCAAGCGTTCGCGTTCTTCCCTAAGACGGGCACCAATTCCACTCATTTGAATGCGTAACCTTATTGACCCCATCCTTACGAATGGTAGAATCCCGATAAATTTAAACAGACTTGAACGGTTTTGAACTATGCCCGGAATACGCACCGCAGCACAAGCCAAGGCCTGGCTGGAACAACAGGGCAAATCTGTTCAAGAGTTTGCTCGGGAAAACAGCGTCGATCCGGCCACTACTTACCAGATCCTTTCCGGCCGGAAGAAGGGCCGACGTGGCGAATCCCACAAGGTCGCGGTGCTTCTTGGCATGAAAATCGGAATCATCCCGACAGCGCCCGTGGCAGAGAGCGAGCCATCGGCTGACTGAGCGTAGACTGGCCAGTCTGCGATAAACATTTTTTCGTCATGATGTCGCGGGCGGATTCAACCGTTCACGCTCCCGACCCTTCGGAGCGCCCTCGCACCGATCGATGTCATCGAAATTTCCAATTGCCCGGATGCAGCAGCGTGAAGTAAGCTCCCGGTCATTCAACGGAGACAGACCATGTTCCTTTCCATCCTTCCACAGCCTGTGAACCCTGCCGACGCCTCGCGTCAGGTGGCGGTCCCGACTGCATGCAAGGGCGGTTCGGATCGCTCTCCCGCTTCCTATTTTTATGGGTATTGGTTTAGCCACTGGCGCGCCTGATACCCAAACGGCGCCCGCGATCAAAGGGACGCCACCAGAGAACACTCTAACCCCCGGTCGGCCTCCCGATCGGGGGTTTTGTTTTTCTGGCCTGAACACACCGAACACCGTTACGACTCAAGGAGCCCTCACATGAACGTCATCACCTATTACCGCAGCGACCTCGGCTTTGACTGGCGATTTAGCAACCTCCGTTCGGGACAGCCTGCCGCCTCCGATCGGTCACTCAACGGTGGCGAATCAGCATTGACGCTCACGACCCTTTGTCGAACACCCCAGTAGGTCCGCGCGGGAAAACGCCCGCCGACCAGGAAGCCTTGCACATGAACTCATCCGTCGCCGCAAAAGCCTTGTCCAACCTGCCAGACAGCCCAGTCAGGTTGATGGACACCCACCCTGCCCCGCCTCGTCTGCCCAGTACCATGGCGCTCAAACACCAGTTGCCGTTGACGTCTGAATTGACCCAGCAGATCGCTCGCCACCGGCAATCGGTGCGCGCCATCCTCAATGGCGAAGACAGTCGCCTACTGGTCGTCGTTGGCCCTTGCTCCCTTCACGACCCGCTATCCGCCCTTGAGTACGCCGAACGGCTGGCCAACCTGGCCACCGACGTCAGCGATCAGATGCTGCTGGTCATGCGCGCCTACGTTGAAAAACCGCGTACCACGGTAGGTTGGAAAGGGCTGGCCTACGATCCCCGCCTGGATGGCAGTGACGACATGATCGGGGGGCTGACACTGTCCCGCACCCTGATGCGCGAGATGGTCGGCTTGGGATTGCCGATCGCGACCGAACTGCTGCAGCCGATGGCCGCCGGGTATTTCGATGACTTGCTGAGCTGGGCCGCCATCGGCGCGCGCACCACCGAATCACAGATTCACCGCGAAATGGCCAGCGGCCTTGCTTTGCCGATCGGGTTCAAGAACGGCACCGACGGCGGCGTTGCAGTGGCCTGTGACGCGATGCGCGCTGCCGCTCATGCCCACCGTCATTTCGGGGTCGACGCCCACGGGCACCCTGCGGTCATCGAAACCTCTGGCAACCCGGACACCCACATTGTGCTGCGGGGCGGCCATGGCGGACCCAACTACGATGCGCAGAGCATCGAGCGAGTCAACGCCAGCCTCGATAAACAACGCATCGCGGCGCGCATCATGGTCGATTGCAGCCACGCCAACAGCGGCAAGGATCCGCTGCGCCAGCCCCATGTCTTCAACGATGTGTTGCAGCAACGCCTGGCAGGGAATCAAACCCTGATCGGCATGATGCTGGAGAGCCACTTGTTCGAGGGTTGCCAGCCGTTGAGCGAGTCGTTGCGTTACGGCGTTTCCGTGACGGACGGCTGCCTGGGCTGGGACGGCACAGAGCGACTGTTGCGCGACGCCGTCGACAGGCTGCGCTACCGATAATCGACGGTCACAAGGTGCTGGCTAAACGCTGGCCTCTCCTTAATCCTTCAGGGGATCGCCGACGATGATCGCCCTGAGGGGGAACCCGTCGGAACTTTCCGCGGGAAAACCCGACCTTAATCCGGTAGGCTTTCATCTCTTTATCAGGAGTACCTTTCCATGGCCAAAGCCACTGCCCGCCACATCCTTGTTTCCAGCGAAGAGAAATGCCAGGAGCTCAAAACCCAAATCGAAAACGGAGCTGACTTCGCCGAGGTCGCCCGCGCCAACTCCAGCTGCCCCTCGAGCCGCCAAGGAGGCGATCTGGGCTCGTTCGGTCCCGGCCAGATGGTCAAGGAATTCGATACGGTGGTGTTCAGCGCCCCGGTCAATGTGGTTCAAGGTCCGGTGAAAACCCAATTCGGCTACCACCTGCTCGAGGTCACCAGCCGCCAGGACTGAGGTTCCGGCTGACTGACCCAGACGGCTCGCTTAGGCGGGCCGTTTTGTTTTGTCCGAAAGAAGCCGGTGTCCAATCGATTCCGGCAGAGAACTTGCTTGGCTTTCAACCGCCGACGGCAGTCCAGCATGGCCTTCCTTGCAATGCCTGATCCAGCAAGGGACCAGACCGACGACCGCGGCGATACGGTGACAAAGATCACGGGATTCCGGTACCTTGCCACCGGAGGTAACGCACAACAACAAATGGAAAACCGATGGAGCGGGCGGCAATCGTCGGCTCAAGACCTTCAACCCTGATGTTGCGCGCAACGTCAGTCAGGATTCGTGTAATGCGTTTTGTTTTTTCGTCGCTGCTGGCTGCCACACTGATCCTGCTTTCGGGTTTTCAATCCTTGTCCGCCGCACCACAGCACGCTTTGACCGTCTATGGCGAAGCCCCTCGCTACCCCGCGGATTTCAAACATTTCGATTACGTGAACCCCGATGCCCCAAAAGGCGGCAGCATGCGTCGCTCTGCGCAGGAAATCGGTCAGTTCGACCACATCATGCCGTACATCGACAAAGGCACGGGTGTATCGCAAGTCAACGGTCTTCTTTATTCACCGCTGGCGGTCAGGTCCCTGGACGAGCCGTACACGGTCTATGGCCTGATTGCGGAAAAAATGGAACGCGCGCCGGACGGGCTCTCGCTGCGTTTCTATCTGAACCCCAAAGCCACCTTCTCCGACGGAACGGCCATCACCGCCGAGGACGTGCGCTTCACGTACAACCTGTTGATGACCCAGGGCAGCCTCTCCTATCGCACCGAGTTCGGCGACGTACAGCAGGTCGAGGTCGAATCGCCCACCACGATCCGTTTCGTCTTCAAAAGCAGCGAAAGCCGTACCCTGCCCCTCGATCTCGCTTCTCTGCCGGTGTTTCCGGAACATGACTGGAAAGGCCGGGATTTCGCCAACGGCGGCGGTTTCGATATCCCGGTCGGCAGTGGCCCCTACCGCATCGGTAAGGTCGATCCGGGCCGCAGTATCACGTTCGAGCGCAACCCCGAGTGGTGGGCCAGGGACCTGCCCGTCAGCCGCGGGATGTATAACTTCGATCATTTCAGCGTCGAGTACTTCGGCGACACGGACGTGGCCCGCCAAGTGTTGCTGGGCGGCGGGTATGACTACAACCGCGAATATTCAGCCACCGGCTACGCCGTGCGTTATGACAGCCCGGCATTGACCGAGGGTCGGCTGCAACGCGCGCAACTGGCGCCCGGCGCGGTGCAGAGCTCTCAGGGCTTCGTGTTCAACCTGGATCGGCCGAAATTTCAGGACCGCCGGGTGCGCCAGGCGTTGGCGATGCTCTGGGACTTCGAATGGACCAACAAGCAGATGATGCGCAACGGCTACGTGCGCCAGAACAGCTATTTTTCCAACAGCGAACTGGCGGCGACCCAGTTGCCCAGCGAATCCGAACTGAAAATCCTGGAACCCTTGCGGGGTCAAGTTCCGCCGGAAGTGTTCACCCAAGTGTTCCATACGCCAAAAACCGATGGCAGCGGCTTCATCCGTGACAAACAACTTCAGGCGCTGGGGTTGCTGGAAGAAGCCGGTTGGATGCCCAAAGGCGACAAACTGGTCAATGCGGCCGGCGAGCCGCTGAGTTTCACCTTCCTCAATGGGCAAAGCGGCTTCGAAAAAATCCTGTTGCCCTACAAGCGCAACCTGGCGCAGATCGGCGTTGGCTTCGAGATCCGACGCATCGACTCGGCCCAGTACCTGAACCGGGTGATGGCGAGGGACTACGACATGATCGTCACCGGCTACGGCGTGTCGACCTCCCCGGGCATGGAGTTGTACAACAACTTCGGATCGAAAGTCGCTCGCGACCCCGGCTCCAGCAATTACATGGTGCTGCGCGATCCCGCCATCGACAGCCTGATCGAAGGATTGGCCAAAGCCGACAGCAAATCGGCCATGATCGATTACGCCCACGCGCTGGATCGCACCCTGCAATGGGGGTTTTACTGGATCCCCAATTATTACCCGCCCGGCTCGTCCACCGTCTGGTGGAATCGCTTCGGCATTCCCCGCACGCAGGCTGCCAACAGTGAGGCGATCGATACCTGGTGGGAGCTGAGCCCTCAGGCGCTGACCACCGATCAGTTCGCGCGTCAGCGAGGCGCCTCGGCCCTGCCTTGGGAGATCAAGTGATGCTCGGCTACTTGATGCGGCGTCTGCTGCTGATCATCCCGACGCTGTTCGCCATCCTGCTGGTGAACTTTTTCATCGTCCAGGCGGCCCCTGGAGGGCCCGTGGAGCAGGCCATCGCAAAATTGCAGGGCGTGGCGGGCGGCACCATCGGTGCCGGTCATACGGAAACCATGAACACCGGCCAGTCCCGCGCCAGCCGTGGCCTGGATCCGAAGCTGATCAAGGAGATCGAGCATCAGTACGGCTTCGATAAACCCTTGCACGAGCGTCTGTGGCTGATGTTGAGCCACTACGCACGGCTGGATTTCGGCAACAGTTTCTTCCGCGGGGCCAAGGTGACTGACCTGATCCTGCAAAAGATGCCCGTTTCGATCTCGTTGGGCCTATGGGCGACGCTGATCACCTACCTGGTGTCGATTCCGCTGGGTATCCGCAAGGCTGTCAAGCACGGCAGCCATTTCGACATCTGGAGCAGCACCGCCATCGTCATCGGGTATGCGATGCCGGCTTTCCTGTTCGCCATGCTGCTGGTGGTGCTGTTCGCCGGGGGCACTTCGCTCAGTTGGTTCCCGGTTCGCGGCCTGGTGTCGGAAAACTTCGACCAGATGAGCCCGCTGGGCAAGGTCGCCGATTACTTCTGGCACTTGGTCCTGCCGGTGGCGTCGCTGGTGATCGGCGGGTTCGCGACGCTGACCATTCTCACCAAGAACTCCTTCCTCAATGAGGTGACGAGACAATACGTGGTGACCGCGCGAGCCAAGGGCCTGAGTGAACGCCGCGTGCTCTACGGTCATGTGTTCCGCAACGCCATGCTGTTGGTGGTGGCAGGCATACCTCAGGCGTTCATCAGCGTGTTCTTCGCCGGGTCGTTGCTGATCGAAGTGATCTTCTCCCTCGACGGGCTGGGGCGCATGAGTTACGAAGCGGCGGTGTCCCGGGATTACCCCGTGGTGTTCGGCTCGCTGTTCATCTTTACCCTGTTCGGCCTGCTGATCAAACTGGTCGGTGACATCTGCTACACCCTGGTCGACCCCCGCATCGACTTCAGCGCGAGGAATGCGTGATGCGCAGACTGTCTCCGGTGGCTCGCCGACGCTTCGAGCGTTTCCGCAACAATCGCCGTGGTTGGTGGTCGCTGTGGCTGTTTTGTGGCCTGTTCGTCATCAGCCTGTGCGGGGAGCTGATCGCCAACGACAAACCGCTGGTGCTCAGTTACCAACACCAACTCTACTTTCCTGCCTTCAAACGCTACACCGAGCAAGCCTTCGGCGGGCAATTGCCTTTCCAGCCGGACTACCGCAGCGATTACGTGCGCCAACTGATCAGCAAGGGCGACGGCTGGATGCTGTTCCCGCCCATTCCATTCAGTGAAGACACGCCCAATTACGATTTGAACAAGCCGGCCCCCAGCCCACCGTCCGACATCAACTGGCTCGGTACCGATGACCAGGCGCGCGACGTGTTGGCACGGGTGATCTATGGCGCCCGTGTCTCGATCCTCTTCGCCCTCGCCCTGACCGCGATCAGCGCGCTGATCGGCATCGCGGCTGGCGCGCTGCAGGGCTATTACGGCGGCTGGGTGGACTTGCTCGGGCAGCGCCTGCTGGAAGTCTGGTCCGGGCTGCCGGTGTTGTACCTGCTGATCATCCTGTCCGGCTTCGTCGAGCCCAACTTCTGGTGGCTGCTGGGCATCATGGCGCTGTTTTCGTGGCTGGCGCTGGTGGACGTGGTGCGTGCCGAATTCCTTCGGGGCCGCAATCTGGAATACGTCAAGGCCGCGCGGGCGCTGGGCCTGGATGACCGCAAAGTGATCCTGCGGCACATCCTGCCCAACGCCATGAACGCCACATTGAGCTACCTCCCCTTCATTCTGACCGGGGCCATTTCGACACTCACGGCGCTGGATTTTCTCGGGTTCGGCATGCCGGCGGGAAGCGCGTCGCTGGGGGAGCTGATCAGTCAAGGCAAGCAGAACCTGCAGGCCCCGTGGTTGGGTTTCACGGCGTTCTTCACCCTGGCGTTGATTCTTTCGTTGCTGGTGTTCATTGGCGAGGCGTTGCGTGACGCCTTCGATCCGAGGTCCTGACATGACTGAAAACCTGATTGAAATCCGTGATCTGTCGGTCTCGTTCAACGGCAATACGGTCGTCAAACACCTGAGCCTGGACATCCCCGCCGGGCAGTGCCTCGCGTTGGTCGGCGAATCGGGCTCGGGTAAATCGGTCACTGCCCATTCGATCCTGCAACTGCTGCCCCAGACCGGGACGGTCAGCACAGGCAGCATTCGTTACCGCGGGCAGGAATTGCTGGGAGCCGACGGCAAGTTGCTGCGCCAGATCCGGGGCAACCAGATCGGCATGATCTTTCAGGAGCCGATGACCTCGCTCAACCCCTTGCATACGGTGGCAAAGCAGATCGGTGAAACCCTGCTGCTGCACAAAGGGCTGAGCGGCAAGGCAGCGCAGGCACGCATTCTCGAACTGCTGGAGATGGTCGGTATTCAGCACCCGGCAAAGCGTTTGAAAGCCTACCCCCACGAATTGTCGGGCGGGCAGCGCCAGAGGGTGATGATCGCCATGGCCCTGGCCTGCGAGCCCGAATTGTTGATCGCCGACGAGCCCACCACCGCGCTGGACGTCACGGTCCAGCGCAAAATCCTTCTGCTGCTCAAGGCCCTGCAGCAACGCCTGAACATGTCCCTGTTGCTGATCAGTCACGATCTCAATCTGGTGCATAGCATCGCCCAGAAAGTCTGTGTGATGCGCGCGGGAGAAATCGTCGAGCAGTCGAACTGCCAGAGCCTGTTCAAAAACCCGCAGCATCCTTATAGCCGTCTGCTGCTGGACGCTGAACCGGCAGGCGAACCCTTGCCACGCGACACGCGGGAAAAGGTCCTTGAAGTGGACAACCTGCGGGTCTGGTTTTCCCTGGGCAGCGGCATTTTCAATCGCCATGTCGAATACCTCAAGGCGGTGGACGACATCAGCCTGAGCATCGAGCGGGGCAAGACCCTCGGTATCGTCGGCGAATCGGGCTCTGGAAAATCGACACTTGGTCAGGCCATCCTGCGCTTGCTGGAATCCCGTGGCAGTATTCGGTTCAAGGGTCATGCACTGGACCACCTCAATCCCAAGCAAATGCGCCCGTGGCGCAAGCAGATGCAGGTGGTGTTTCAGGACCCTTATGGCAGTCTCAGCCCGCGCATGTCGGTGGCGCAGATCATCAGCGAGGGACTGGAGGTGCACAGTGAACTGGACAAGGTGTGTTGTGAGGCCGAAGTCGTTCGCGTGCTGGAGGAAGTCGGGATCGACCCCCTGAGTCGGCACCGCTATCCCCATGAATTTTCCGGCGGGCAGCGGCAACGCATCGCCATCGCCCGTGCCCTTGTGCTCAAACCTGCCTTGATTCTGCTCGACGAACCCACGTCTGCGCTGGACCGCACCGTGCAGAAACAGGTCGTGGCCTTGTTGCGCCAGTTGCAGGAAAAACACGGCCTGACGTACCTGTTCATCAGCCACGATCTGGCCGTGGTCAGGGCGTTGGCCCATGACCTGATCGTGGTCAAGGATGGCAAGGTGGTCGAGCGGGGCGCCAGCCATGACGTGTTCGACGCACCCCAGCACCCCTACACGCGGGAGTTGCTGGCGGCGGCACACCCAGGCTTCAACTGAGAGCAGCACCTAACAGCAGTCTGTGCGGCCAGATGCCGAGATGGAGACATCGGAACAGTGCATGAAAGACAGTGACAGCCTGAAGGACTACCGCCGCGTGCGTCGACTGGCGATCCGTTCGCTGTTCGAAATCATCGAGCAGTCCAGCGAAGGCACGGTCATCGTCGACAAAGAGGCGCGGATTGTCTGGATCAACGAACGCTACGCCAGGCGCTTCGGCCTCGAGGACGCCAGCCGTGCGGTGGGCCAGCCATGTGAAAAAGTGATTCCCGGCAGCTTGCTGCGGCAGGTGGCCACCAATGGGCAGCCGATTCTGCTGGACATGATGGACACCGCCAAGGACCCGCTGGTGGTCATGCGCCTGCCGATCCACGACGACGTTGGCGGGGTGATCGGCGCCATTGGTTTTGCCCTGTTCGATGAATTGCACGCGTTGTCGCCGCTGCTCAAACGCTACCTGAGCATGCAGCAGGAACTGGCCTCCACTCGCTCGTTGCTGCGGGCCCGTCAAGCCAAGTACAGCTTTGCGCACTTCATCGGCACCAGCGCCGCGAGCCTGGAGGTCAAGCGTCGCGCCCGCCGCAGTGCCAGTGCCGAATCGCCCGTCCTGCTGCTGGGGGAAACCGGTACGGGCAAGGAATTGCTCGCCCATGCCATTCACAACACCTCCCCCCGCGCCCACAAGCCCTTCGTCAGCGTCAACAGTGCCGCCATTCCGGAGACCCTGCTCGAAGCCGAGTTCTTCGGAACCGCGCCTGGCGCGTTCACCGGGGCCGACCGACGGGGCCGGCAGGGCAAGCTTTTTCTGGCCGAAGGCGGAACCCTGTTCCTCGATGAAATCGGCGACATGCCGTTGCCACTGCAGAGCAAACTGCTGAGGGTCCTGCAGGAGAAGGAATACGAACCTGTCGGCTCCAACGAAATGATTAAAAGCGATGTGCGATTGATCGCCGCGACCTCCACGGACCTTCAAGCGGCAATCAAGCGCGGCGAGTTTCGCGCCGATCTGTACTACCGCCTCAATGTCCTGCCCATCGAAGTCCCGCCGCTGCGCGAACGGCTGGACGATTTGCCGGCCCTGACCGAAGTGATCCTGGAAGAGCTGCGCAGCCAACACGAACTCACGCAGGAGGCGTTGGATACCCTTGCTCAACACTGTTGGCCAGGGAACATTCGAGAGCTGCGCAACGTGCTGGAGCGAGCCGCCTTGCTCAGTGAACACTCGCACCTGACGGTCGCAGACATACGCGCTGCGATTGGTACCCTCATTCCGCCTCAGCCCTCCATGCCAACGGCTCATGTGGCTGCCGTGCCGAACGAAACGTACAGTGAAGCCCGCGAGCGGTTCGACCGTGAGTTGATTCAGGCCAAGCTGGCCGAATGCCAAGGCAACGTGGTACTCGCAGCCCGCCAGCTCGGGCTGGGCCGCTCTACCCTCTACAAGAAAATGTCAGCCCTGGGAATCGCCGAATCTCATTAGTGGGATGACCTGTCTCCTTTTGTAGACAGCGCGATGACTTGCCCCTTTATGCCCGGCCCTTCGGCCTTTTCAAGCCCCTCCACCTGCTACCAAGGTCACCCAATCCCGCCGCGTGCCGGGGCAGCGTCTCAAAATCGAGACAAAGCCCTTCGGTATTTTTCCCGGCTAATCAGATTTTCCCTTACAAATCAGTGTGTTGGCCTGATGGCACAGAAATAGCTATGACGCACTCACGCGGCTCGACCGCATCCATAACAAAAACAACAGGAGACACTCGATGAGTGTGATCATCGCCCTGGCAGCCCTCGCGCTGCTGATGCTGGCTGCCTACCGGGGTTACAGCGTCATCCTCTTTGCCCCGCTTGCTGCGCTTGGCGCCGTGCTGCTCACGGATCCTTCCGCTGTAGCCCCAGCCTTCACCGGCGTGTTCATGGACAAGATGGTGGGCTTCGTCAAACTGTACTTCCCGGTGTTTCTGCTGGGCGCTGTGTTCGGCAAGCTGATTGAGCTCTCAGGGTTTTCCCGGTCCATTGTTGCCGCTGCGATCAAGGTGCTCGGAACCCGCCAGGCCATGCTGGTCATCGTATTGGTGTGCGCCCTGCTGACCTACGGCGGAGTTTCGTTATTTGTCGTGGTGTTCGCCGTTTACCCGTTCGCGGCGGAGATGTTCCGCCAGAGCGATATCCCGAAACGACTGATACCGGCCACGATCGCGCTGGGCGCGTTTTCCTTCACCATGGACGCGGTGCCGGGCACGCCACAGATTCAGAACATCATTCCCTCCACTTTTTTCAACACCACCGCGTGGGCCGCGCCTTGGCTGGGGCTCATCGGCACGGCGTTCGTGTTCTGCGCAGGCATGCTGTTTCTCCAACGCCAGCGCAACAAGGCCCAGCGCGCTGGAGAAGGCTATGGCACCGAATTGCGTAACGAGCCTGACACCCCTGAAGATATTCGCTTGCCCAACCCTTGGATCGCGCTGGCGCCTCTGTTGCTGGTGGGCGTGATGAATCTGCTGTTCACCCAGTGGATTCCGCAGTGGTACGGCAAGACCCATGCGCTGGCACTGCCGGGAATGGCGACGCCAGTCACCACCGACATCGCCAAGATCACAGCCATCTGGGCGGTAGAGGCGGCGTTGCTGGTGGGCATCGTCTTCGTGCTGATATTTGCTTTCAGCGCGGTGAAGTCGAAACTCGCCGAAGGCAGCAAGGGTGCCGTCAGCGGCGCGCTGCTGGCGGCCATGAACACCGCCTCCGAATACGGCTTCGGTGCCGTCATTGCATCGCTGCCAGGCTTTCTGGTGCTGGCGGACTGGCTGAAATCCATCCCCAACCCGCTGGTCAACGAAGCGATCACCGTCACCCTGCTGGCGGGCATCACGGGCTCGGCCTCCGGTGGGATGAGTATCGCCCTGGCGGCCATGTCCGACAGCTTCATCGCCGCCGCCCACGCCGCCAATATTCCACTGGACGTGCTGCATCGAGTGGCCGCCATGGCCAGCGGCGGCATGGACACCCTGCCTCACAACGGTGCGGTAATCACCCTGCTCGCGGTCACCGGCCTGACCCACCGCGAGGCGTACAAAGACATTTTCGGCATCACGATCATCAAGACCCTGGCGGTCTTCGTGGTGATTGCGACGTTCTACGCAACTGGCATCGTATGAGGAATCGAACATGAGTCTGCAAGGCAAAACCGCACTGGTCACCGGCTCCACCAGCGGCATTGGCCTGGGCATCGCCCTGACGCTGGCCAAGGCAGGCGCCAACCTGGTGCTGAACGGCTTCGGCGATGCATCGGCAGTGGTCGAAGAGGTCAAGCAGTACGGCGGCAAAGTCGGCCATCATCCCGCGGATGTCAGCGACGTGGCGCAAATCGCCGACATGATCGCCTACGCCGAGCGCACCTTCGGGGGGGTGGATATTTTGGTGAACAATGCCGGCATTCAACACGTCGATGCGGTCGAAGACTTCCCCGTGGACACCTGGGACAAGATCATCGCCATCAACCTGTCTTCGGTTTTCCACAGCACCCGCCTGTGCCTGCCGGGCATGCGGACCAAGGGCTGGGGGCGGATCGTCAACATCGCCTCGGTACATGGGCTGGTGGGGTCCACCGGCAAGGCCGCGTACGTCGCCGCCAAGCACGGCGTCATCGGCCTGACCAAGGTGGTCGGTCTGGAAACAGCGACCAGCCCGATCACCTGCAACGCCATCTGCCCCGGCTGGGTGCTGACGCCCCTGGTTCAGAAACAGATCGATGACCGGGCCGCGCAAACCGGGAATGCCGAGCAGGCCAAGCATGACCTGCTCGCCGAAAAGCAGCCTTCTCTGGATTTCGTGACCCCAAGTCAATTGGGCGAGCTGACGCTGTTTTTGTGCAGCGAGGCCGGTGCGCAAGTCCGTGGCGCGGCATGGAACATCGATGGCGGATGGCTGGCACGCTGACCGCCCGCTTCAGCCACCCCACACGGCTGCCGAGGATTCAGCTCCCCGGCTCGTCCCGCTCGTCCACCAGCCCCCAGTCTTCGACGCTCACCTGCGCAGCAGGCTGCGGCGGCGTGGGGGCGCTGGTGATGGCCGCACCGTTTTCGTTGTGCAGCTTCAAACGCAAGCGTACGTTGTTGGCTGAGTCGGCATTTTTCAGCGCTTCCTCCTCGCTGATCGCCCCTTCCACCGCCAGGTCGTACAGCGCGTTATCGAATGTCTGCATCCCCAGGTTGGTGGATTTTTCCATGATGCCTTTGAGTTCGGTGAGCTCGTTGCGGTGAATCAGATCGCGAATGGTCGGCGTGCCCAACATGACCTCCACGGCAGCCCTGCGCTTGCCGTCCTTGGTTTTCACCAGACGTTGCGACACAAAGGCCTTCAAGTTATTGCCCAGGTCGTGCAGCAATTGCGGGCGACGCTCCTCGGGGAAGAAATTGATAATGCGATCCAGCGCCTGATTGGCGTTGTTGGCATGCAGGGTCGAAATCGCCAGGTGGCCCGTATCCGCGAAGGCCAAGGCGTGCTCCATGGTTTCCCGATCACGGATTTCGCCGATGAGGATCACGTCCGGGGCCTGGCGCAGCGTGTTTTTCAGCGCCGCATGGAAGCTGCGGGTGTCGACCCCGACCTCACGTTGGTTGATGAGCGACTTCTTGTGCTTGTGGATGAATTCCACGGGGTCTTCGATGGTGATGATGTGGCCGCTGGCATGGCGGTTGCGATGGTCGATCAAGGCGGCCAGCGAGGTGGACTTGCCCGACCCGGTAGCGCCGACGAACAAGACCAGGCCGTGCTTTTCCATGACCACATCGAGCAGCACCGGCGGCAGGTGCAAGTCTTCGAATTTCGGAATGTCGAGTTTGATATTCCGCGCGACGATGGACACTTCGTTTCGTTGCTTGAAGATGTTGATCCGAAAACGCCCGACGCCCGACAGCGAGAAGGCCAGGTTCATTTCCAGCTCCCGCTCGAAATCCTGACGTTGTTCGGCGTCCATGATCGCGTCGGCAATGTGTGCCACGTCGCCGGGCTTGAAAGCTTCGGTGCCCAGCGGTTTGAGCACGCCATTGAACTTGGCGCAGGGGGGCGCGCCGGTAGAGAGATAAAGGTCCGATCCGTCCTGGGTGGCAAGCACCTTTAACAACGCCGGGAAATCCATAGGGCACACCGCACATAGAGGTTGAGAAGACTGCAGGTCGACGCCGAGTGCCTGTCAGGCACCTCTCCTAGCTGCGACCATCGACCGTTACCGTCGTTCGGCTAAGGTTTATCAGATCAAGTGCAGGGAAAGTACCTGAAATCGTCCCGCAAGGGCATAATGCGCGGCTTTTTATCGAGGCCATTTCATCATGAAAGCTCAAGCCCGCCACATCCTGGTCAAAACCGCCGAAGAGGCTGAACGGCTCAAGCAGCGCATCGCGCAAGGCGAGGCATTCGACGTGTTGGCGAAAAAACACTCCACCTGCCCGTCCGGCAAGCGCGGCGGCGACCTGGGCGAAGTGCGGCCGGGGCAGATGGTGCCCGTGATCGACCAGATCATCTTCAAGAAGCCGTTACGGACCGTCCATGGCCCGGTCAAGAGCAAATTCGGCTATCACTTGGTGCAAGTGTTCTTCCGGGATTGAATCGCCGAGCCCGGCACGGCGATTTCCGGCACGACCCCGTCCGTTAACCTCAGAACCAGCGGTCGTTGCGCTTACGTCCCCGGGTCAGCGCAGGAAGGATCAGGCCGACGAGCAGCCCCGCGCCAGCGATGCTGCCGCCGTAGACCATGTAGCGCATCAGCACTTGGTTGTTTTCATCGCCCAGCTTGGCCTGGGTCGCGCGCAATTCCGACTGCGCGTCGGTCAGTTGCGCGTTGAGGTCTTTGGTGCGGGCCTCCAGTTCATCGACCAGCTTCTTGCGCGAGTCGAGGGTTTCCTGCATACCCTGGACCTTGGTCTTCCAGTCGTCGTCGATGGTTTTCAACTGACCGCTGAGATCCGCCACCTGCTGCGTCAGTTGCGGCAGACGTTCAGCCTGCCCGGGAACGTCCTGCAAATCGCTCGAGGGGATCCACACGCTGTCACCGGAGCTGCCGCGCACTTGGCTGTAGTCGCCCTGGGTGTTGAGCAGTTCGACCTTCTGCCCGGACTTCAAAGTGCCGACGATGCGATAGCCATCGGTAGGACCGCTGCGAACATAGGTGCTCAAGGTGTCACTGACCCAACGCTCTTTACCCTCGGCCTGAGCCTGGGGGGTCAGCGCGGTGAAAAGCATGCTTCCCAGCAGACTGGCGCGAAGCAAGCGGCGTGTGACGCTCGGCGTCGAGGGGGAAGGCGAAGCGGAAACAGAATGAAAAGGCGATGATGACATGGAGATTCTTCGACAAAAAATAAAAGAAAGGCCGGGTGGATGGGCCCCATACGGTAAAGAAAGCGTGGTCAACAGACCGTACAAAAGGTTTCAGGTTCAGTGCATCAAGGTGACGTTCGTCTGATGCGATCTCCCGTTCCGTCGGCATCGATGGCCCGGAAAGCTGGGAGGATGAGGGATCTCGGCAGCATCTGATCTGCTGTTTATTGAAAAAACTGATCCTGTACTGGAACCTCATCCAAGCGCATAGTCCGCGGCTGAGAAGTCTCTCCCCTGCCCTGCACCGGCCATCCGCGAGCGCGCCATGAAACGTTACGAAAAGTTTGCCGACGACATTGCCGAGCTGATCCGCTCGGGCGTGCTGGCCGCCGGGCAGCGGGTACCTTCGGTGCGCTATGCCAGCCAGACGCACGGCATCAGCCCCTCGACGGTGTTCCAGGCCTACTACCTGCTGGAGCGTCGAGGGCTGATCCGCGCCAGGCCGCGCTCCGGGTATTTCGTCAATGACAGCCTGATCAACCCAACCTTCGCGGGCCAACGCTTCGACGTCACGCCCCTCGCGGCCGATGACCTGGCCTCATCACGCGTCGCAGAGTCGACCGAGGTCGACGTCAGTGAACTGGTCTTCTCGGTGCTCGAATCGATCAAGGACCCCAACACCGTGCCGTTCGGCTCGGCCTTTCCCAGTGCCGGGTTGTTTCCTTTGCAACGGCTGGCCAGGTCGTTGGCCAGCGCCACGCGGGACATGGACCCCAGCATGGTGGTCAGCGATCTCTCACCCGGCAACCCGGTGCTGCGTCGGCAGATTGCCTTGCGCTACATGGTCGCCGGACAGATGTTGCCCATGGAGGAGTTGCTCATCACCAATGGCGCCCTCGAAGCCCTCAACCTGTGCCTGCAAGCAGTTACCGAGCCAGGCGACCTGGTGGCCATCGAAGCCCCGGCTTTCTATGCCTGTCTGCAGGTGCTGGAGCGCTTGAAACTCAAAGCGGTGGAAATCCCGGTGCATCCCCACACGGGCATCGATCTGGACGTGCTGGAGCAAACCCTTGAACGTCACCCGATCAAGGCGTGCTGGAGCATGACCAGCTTTCAGAACCCGACGGGCGCCAGCGTGCCGGAGCCGCGTAAAAAAGCGCTGGTCGAACTGCTGCGTCGGCATGAAGTGCCGCTCATCGAAGACGACGTCTACGCCGAACTCTATTACGGCCAGAACGCGCCCAAGCCAGCGAAAGCCTTCGACACCGAGGGGTTGGTGCTGCATTGCGGCTCGTTCGCCAAAAGCCTGGCCCCCGGTTATCGCGTGGGCTGGGTCGCCGCTGGGCGGTATGCGCAGAAAGTCGAGCGCTTGAAGCTCATGACCTCCCTGTGCGCGTCGATGCCAGCCCAGGCGGCGATTGCCGATTACCTGCAGCACGGGGGCTACGACCGGCATCTGCGCAAGCTGCGCCACGCTCTGGAAGACCAGTTGCGCGCGATGCTCGGTGCGGTGGCCCGTTATTTCCCGCCGCAGACTCGAGTTAGTCAGCCGTCAGGGGGGTACTTCCTGTGGCTGGAATTGCCGGAACAGGTCGACTCATTGAAGGTATTCCATATCGCCTTGGCGCAAGGCATCAGCATTGCGCCGGGCCCCCTGTTCTCGCCGACCCGGCGGTTTCAGAACTGCATACGCCTGAACTACGGCACGCCGTGGAGCGAAACGTCAGAACGGGCAATGGAGACACTGGGCAAAGTCATTCGCTCGATGACGCCGAGGGAATGACCCGGCTCGCCGTTCAAGCGCGCCAAGGGTCATGCCTAGCCATCGAAGCGCTTCAGCGGCCGCCGCCCAGGTCAATGAAGGTGCCGGTCGAATACGACGCCTTGTCGGAGAGCAGCCACAGAATCGCTTCGGCCACTTCGTCAGCCAGGCCGCCTCGGCCCATGGGAATCGTCGGTTCGAGTTTGCTGACCCGCTGCGGGTCGCCGCTCAGCGCATGCAGGTCAGTGAAGATGTAACCGGGGCGGACCGCATTGACCCTCACCCCCTCGCCCGCCACTTCCTGGGCCAGGCCGACCGTAAAAGTGTCCAAAGCGCCTTTCGACGCGGCGTAGTCGACGTATTCGCCAGGCGAACCCAAGCGCGCTGCGACCGAAGACACGTTGACGATGCTACCGCCGTGGCCGCCATGGCGAGGCAGCATGCGCAGCAGGGCATGCTTGCTGCACAGCATCGGGCCGACCACGTTGCTCATCATGATCTTGAGCAGGCGGAATTCCGACATGCTCTCGACCCGTGACTGCTCGCCGAGGGTGGCAGCGTTGTTGACGAGCGCGTCGATACGCCCCAGCTCGGCGTCCACGCGTGAGAACAGGCGGATGATTTCGTCTTCGTTACTGACATCGGCCTGGACGGCGATGGCATGCCCGCCCGCTTCGCGAATCTGCGCGCAAACCCGCTCGGCCGCCTCGTGATCCGAAAGGTAGTTGATGCAAACGCGGTAACCGTGTGACGCCGCCAAAACTGCCGTGGCCGCACCAATACCTCTGGAGCCGCCCGTTATGAGGAGGTTTTTATCCATGGGATGTCCGAATCAATGCTCAATCTTTTCAGGTCCACCGTGCGACCGACTGCGCTGGCCGGTACGCGACAGGAACCCCTGTTATGCAAAGCGTGAAACGTCAAAGTGTGTTTTCGGATACGCGTTTCTGTGCCGCGCTAATATCCGTCATGAACCGGTCCGCTGGCAATGGATGCCCCAGCAGATAGCCTTGCAGCGAATGGCACCCCAATTGGGTCAGGAAGCTTCGTTGGCTGGCGGTCTCGACGCCTTCGGCGACGATCCTCAGGTTCAACGCCCGGCCAAGCGCCACGATGGCCGAAACGATGGCGGCATCGTCGCTGTCGCGCTCCAGGTCGCGGACGAAGCCCCGGTCGATTTTCAGCTCATTGGCGGGCAACCGCTTGAGATACATCAGGCTGGAATAACCGGTGCCGAAATCGTCGATGGACAGGTCCACCCCCATGTCCGCCAGTTGCTGCAAGACCATCATGCTGCTGTCGGCGTCGTGCATCGCAGTGGTTTCGGTGATTTCCAGGGTCAGGCAGTTGGCCGACAGGCCGTGCGTCGACAGCGCATGCGCCACTGCCGCCACCAACCCCGCGTGGCCGAACTGCAAGGCCGACAGGTTCACCGCGATCCGCCAGTGGGTGTAGCCGGCGTCGTACCAGACCCGCATCTGCCGACAGGCTTCGTCGAGCACCCACTCGCCCAGCGGGATGATCAAGCCGGTCTTCTCCGCCAGACCGATGAATTTGTCCGGCATGAGCAAACCCTGATCCGGATGATTCCAGCGCACCAACGCCTCGGCGCCGATCGCCTTGCCCGAGTCGGCGGCGAACTTGGGCTGATAGTGCAGGCAGAACTGCCGGTCACGCACGCCGGCGCGCAAATCCTGCAACAACTGCAGTTGGTTACGGGCGTTGGTGTTCATCGATGCATCGAAGAAGCTGTAGCCGTTCTTGCCAGCGCTCTTGGCGTGGTACATCGCCGCGTCCGCATTCATCAGCAGTTCCTGCTGCGTGCGGCCATTCCCGGGGTACAGGCTGATACCGATGCTGACGGTCACCTGCAGGTCATGGTCCTGCACCGTGAACGGCTTGCTCACCAGCGCGACCTGTCGCGAGGCGACGGTAGTGGCGTCATCGATCTCCCCCAATTCGACCAGCAGGACGAACTCGTCTCCGCCGATCCGGGCCAGGGTGTCATGGCGATGGATATTCTCCCGCATGCGCGCCGCCACGTTCCGCAACAGTTGATCCCCGACGTGATGACCGAAAGCGTCATTGACCGGCTTGAAGCCGTCCAGGTCCATGAACATCAAGGCGAACAGGCCCCCTTGCGAATCGACCTTGCGCATGGCTTGTTCGATGCGGTCGGCCAGAAGAATGCGATTCGGCAAGCCCGTGAGGGTGTCATGCAGCGCCAGTTGCGTCAGCTCGCGGTTGGCGTCGCTCAGGGATCGGGCCAGTTTCGCGGTGCGGGCTTCGAGCCGCGCATCCAGCACCGACGTCAGCAAGGTAATGGTCAGCACCGCTAGACTGGTCACCAGCACCAGTTTGTCGAGGCCGTCGGTCCGCAGGCCGTCAGCCGCAGCGCCGCAGAAACTGCCTTCCGGGAAATTGGCTGCCGCCATCCCGGTGTAGTGCATGCCGACAATTGCGAAGCCCATGGCGAGTGCGCCGAGCAGAATGTGCAGCAGCGGGACGTGACGATGACTGACCAGCCATAACGCGAAACCCGAAGAGAGCACCGACACCAGCAGCGAAAGGAGTGTCAGCGCCACATCGAAACCCAGGTCGATCGACAGTCTGAAGGCCAGCATGCCAATGAAATGCATGGACCAGATGCCAATGCCCAGGGACAGCGCGCCGCCACCGATCCACAGCATCATCGCCCGGCCTTTGGCACTTGCGATACGCCCCGCCAGGTCGAGCGCCGTGTAGGACGCCAGAATCGCCACCATGATGGAAACCAGGACCAGCGACAGCGTGTAGTGTCCAATCAGCATGGCGCGCGACTCATGACTCAATGACCCAGGCTTCGCAGCCCAACGAATTCGGTGGGCGATTCTACTGAAATCCGCAAGAATGTCGCGTCGTTCCGACGAAATAATGGCATTGCGCCATTTTAAGCCTGCCTAGCGCCGGGAAAGCTCCGAATCGAGCGACAGACCGCTGTCGGCGCTCCACCCGCCGCCGAGCGCTGCAATCAGTTGAACGCTGGCGACCAGCCTGCTCTGCAACAGCGTCAACACACTCCGCTCGTTGCTCAGGGCCGTGGTCTGCACGTTCACGACATCGAGGTAGCCGATCAACCCCGCCTTGTACTGGTTCGTCGTCAAACGCAGCGAATTGCGGGCTGCCGTCAGCGCTTCGGTCCGCACCGTCGCCTCTTGTTCGTAAGTACGCAGTTGCGCCATGTAATCCTCCACCTCCCGGAAGCCGTCGAGGACGGTCTGGCGGTACTGCGCGACCGTCTGGTCGTAAACCGCCTCGGTCCGGTCGACTTCGGCGCTGCGCTGGCCACCGTCAAACAGTGTCAGGGCCAGTTGCGGCCCGACCGACCAGAAACGGTTCGGCAATGTCAGCCAGTTGCTGTAGGTGCTGCTGCTGTAGCCGCCGTTCATGCTCAGGGTGAAATCGGGGTAATACGCGGCCTTGGCCACACCGATGTTGGCGTTGGCAGCCATGACCGAGCGCTCGGCCGCTGCGATGTCCGGCCGGCGCTCCAGTAACTGCGAGGGCAATTGAGCAGGCACCTGCGGCAGCACCGGGAGCATCGTGGTGGGTGCCAGCGAGAAATCGGCTGGCGCCTGCCCCATCAATACCGCGATGGCGTTCTCATACTGAGCCCGCTGCCAGGCCAGATCGATCAAGTCGGCCTGGGTGCTCTTGAGCTGAGTCTGCGCCTGGGCGACCGCATCCTGCCCGGAAATACCCGCCCGGTACTGATTCTGGGTCATTGTGAGGGAGCGCTCATAGGCCGCAACCGTAGCCTCCAGCAAACGCTTCTGCTCATCGATGACCCGCAGTTGCAGGTAGTTCTGCACCAGTTGCGACTGCAGACTCAGCCGCATCGACGCCAGGTCCGCCAGGCTGGCCTGGGCGCTGGCCTTGTCGGCTTCCAGCCCACGGCGCAGCTTGCCCCAGACATCGGCCTCCCAGCTCACGCCCAACTGCGCGTTGTACGTGTCGCGAATCCCGCTGCTGGAGCTGCTCAGGCTGGAGTTGCTGCTGCCGGTCCCCTGGCTCGATCGGTTCTTGCTGGCACTTAGATCGAGCGTCGGAAAGAACGCACCCCGCGCACTCTTCACCAACGCTTGTGCCTGGCGATATTGCGCTTCGTATTGAGCGACCGTCTGGTTGGAGCGATTCAGCGCTTCGACCAGCCCATTGAGTTGTGCATCGCCATAGAGCTCCCACCAGGCCCCGCGAGCCATGGCATCGCTCGGGTTGGCCTGGGTCCAGCCCTCGGCCTGCTTGAAGTGAGCGGGAGTGGTGACGTCCGGCTTTCTGTAGTCGGGGCCGACCGCGCAGGCGCTGAGCAGCAACGCGCAGAGCGCGACGCTGAACGTCCGTCGAAACGAAGAGGTGTCAGGCGGGACGGCTGCGTTCAGGGTGTCGTTCATAGCGGTGTTTCCAGTGCGGCATCCGTCTGCACCCCGCGCCAGGCATTGAAGCGGTGGCGCAGACGGTCGAGGTAGAGGTAAACCACGGGCGTGGTGTACAGCGTGAGGATCTGGCTGAGCACCAGCCCGCCAATGATGGTCAGGCCCAGCGGACGGCGCATTTCAGCCCCTTCCGCACTGCTGAGCAACAACGGGACGGCGCCAAGAATGGCGGCCAGTGTGGTCATCAGAATCGGACGAAGCCGTTGCAGACAGGCATTGCGAATCGACTCCACCGGGGTCATGCCGCTGCCACGTTCCAGTTGCAGCGCCAGGTCGATCATCAGGATGGCGTTCTTTTTCACCACGCCGATCAGCAGGAACAGGCCCAGCAGGGATATCAGGCTGAACTGACCGCCGGTGAGGTAGATGCTCAGCAACGCACCGACGCCAGCCGATGGCAGGGTCGACAGAATCGTCAGCGGATGAATGTAGCTTTCATAAAGGATGCCGAGCACCAGATACACCGCCACCAGCGCACCGAGGATCATGAAGGGCTGGCTCTTCTGGGTGGCGGCGAAAGCGTCGGCGGTCCCTGCCATCTTGGCGATCACGTCTTCCGGCAACCCGACCGCCGCCACGGCACGCTCGATGGCCGCCGAGGCCTGATCCAGGTCCACGCCTTCGGCCAGATCGAACGAGATATTCTCCGACGCGAACTGCCCATCGTGGCTGACGCGGTCATCTTCCAGGCTGCGCTCGTAATGCGCGATGGTGGACAACGGCACCCGCGCGCCGTCAGCGGTAATGACCTGCACCTGCTGGAGGGTGACCGGGTCCTGGGCGTATTTCGGGTTCACCTCCATCACCACCTGATACTGGTTCAGCGGATCGTAGATGGTGGAGACCTGACGTTGGCTGTACGCGTTGTTCAACACCGTGGTGACCATGTTCATGTCGATACCCAGGCGCTTGGCGGCATCCCGGTCGACGACCAGCGTCACCTGTTGGGTCCCCCCACCGTCCCGGGCGTCGATCGCGGTCAGTTCCTTGAGCGACTTCAACGCCTCCACGACTTTCGGGTACCAGGCGCGCAGGCTTTCCAGATCGCCGCTTTGCAGGATGTATTGATACTGCGAGGTGGTCTGTTCACGTCCGCCCCCCAATTGCAGGTCCTGATCCGGTTGCAGGAACAGGCGCCCGCCCGGCACCGGCGGCATCTCCTTGCGCAGACGCTCGACCACTTGCTCGGCGCCTATCTTGCGTTCGGCGATAGGCTTGAGGCGGACGATGATGAAGGCGTTGCCGGTGCCGCCGTTTCCACCAATGAATCCCGCGACGCTTTCCACCGCCGGGTCCTTGAGGATCGCGTTGCGGAACACGTCCATCTTCGGCTGCATGACCGAGAACGAGAGCCCGTCGTCACCCCGTACGAAGCCCATCAACTGGCCGGTGTCCTGCTGCGGCAGGAAGGTTTTCGGCACGACTACGTACAGCGCGATGTTCACCCCGATGGTCGCCACCAGGGACAGCAATGTGAGGCGGCGATGACGCAGCACCCAGCCCAGACTGCGGTCGTAGCCGGCCACCATGCGGTCGTTGACCCGCTGGCTCCAGCGTTGCAGCCGGTTCTCGGACCCGGGCACATGGGGGCGCAGCCAACGTGCGCAGAGCATGGGGGTCAAGGTCAGCGAGACGATGAGCGACACCACGATCGACACCGACAAGGTGATGGAAAACTCGCGAAACAGGCTTTCCACCAGCCCGCCCATGAACAGGATCGACAAGAACACCGCCACCAGCGACACGTTCATCGACAACAGGGTGAACCCGACCTCCTTCGAGCCGAGGTAAGCCGCCTGCAGCGGGGGCACGCCCTCATCGATGTGCCGGGAGATGTTTTCCAGCACCACGATGGCGTCGTCCACCACCAGGCCGGTGGCGAGAATCAAGGCCATCAGCGACAGGTTGTTCAGGGAAAAACCGTAGAGGTACATGACGGCGAAGGTGCCCACGAGCGACACGGGCACGGCGAGGGTCGGGATCAGCGACGCCCGGAAGCTACCGAGAAACAGGAAGACCACGATGATGACCAGCACCACCGCGATCAGCAGGGTCATTTCGGCCTCGTGCAGCGTGGCTTTGATCACCGGCGACCGGTCCATCGCCAGGTCCAGTTTGACGCTGGCGGGCAGCACCGCCTGCAACGCTGGCAATTGGGCTTTGATGGCCGCGACCGTCTCGATGATATTGGCCCCGGCCTGGCGGTTGATCACCAGCAACACGGCGGCCTTGTCATTGAAGAAGCCGCTGTTGTAGCGGTCCTCGACCGAATCCTTGACCTTCGCGACGTCCTTGAGTCGCAGTGCTGCGCCATTGGCGTAATGGATGATCAGCGGTTCGTAATCCTTGGCCTTTTCCAACTGATCGTTGGCCTGCACCTGCCAGTTGTGGGCGTCCGTTTCCACGAAGCCCTTGGGCCGTCGCACATTGGAACCGGAAATCGTCGTGCGCACTTCGTCCAGCGACACGCCGTACTGATCCAGCAGCTTAGGTTCCAGCTCGACGCGCACCGCAGGCAGCGAGCTGCCGCCAATCTGCACCTCACCCACACCCTGAACCTGTGACAGGCTCTGGGACAGGATGGTCGAGGCCATGTCGTAGAGTTGGCCCTTTTCCAGCACGTCCGAGGTCAGCGACAGCACCATGATCGGCGCTTGCGAGGGGTTGACCTTCTTGTAGGTCGGCATGCTGCGCATCCCGCTCGGCAGCAGGCTACGCGACGCATTGATCGCCGCCTGCACTTCCCGTGCTGCCCCGTTGATGTCGCGGTCCAGATCGAACTGCAGGATGATCCGCGTGCTGCCCTGGCTCGACCGGCTGCTCATGGTGTTGACCCCGGCGATCGTCCCCAGCGAACGCTCCAGTGGCGTGGCCACGCTGGACGCCATGATTTCCGGGCTGGCGCCGGGTAGCGACGCACTGACCACGATCACCGGAAAGTCCATGTTCGGCAGCGGTGCCACCGGCAGCAAGCCGAAGCTCACGCCGCCCAGCAGCATGATCGCCAGGCTCAGCAGCAGGGTTGCCACGGGCCGGCGAATGAAAGGTGCCGACAGATTCATGGGGCACTGCTCCCGGTCACGCCAGGCGCGGAGGTCCGTCTTTCAAGCGGCAAGCCACAGAAAAATACCGCACTGCCTCTGCGCTCGATGCGGCCCACCCCTGCCCCGAAAAACCCGGTCATGCAGCCACCTCTGACCCGCGAGAACCGCGTAACCGGCGCCCCAGACGATCGAAATACAGGTAGATGACCGGCGTGGTGAACAAGGTCAGCACCTGGCTGACCAGCAGGCCGCCGACCATGACCAGGCCCAGTGGCTGGCGCAATTCAGCGCCCGAACCCGTGGCGAACATCAGCGGGATGGCGCCGAACAGCGCCGCCAGCGTGGTCATCAGAATCGGCCGGAAGCGCAGCAGCGCCGCTTCGTAAATCGCCGTCTGCGGGTCGACACCGCGGTTGCGCTCGGCGTCGAGGGCGAAGTCGATCATCATGATGGCGTTTTTCTTGACGATGCCGATCAGCAGAATGATGCCGATGATGGCGATCATACCCAGGTCGTTACCGCTCAGAATCAACGCCAGCAAGGCGCCGATGGCCGCCGATGGGAGGGTGGAAAGAATCGTGATGGGATGAATGTAACTCTCGTACAGCACGCCCAGTACGATGTACATCGTCACCACCGCCGCCAGGATCAGCAGCAGGGTGCTGGACAACGACGCCTGGAACGCCTCGGCCGCTCCCTGGAACTGCGTCTGCACACCCACCGGCATGCCAATGTCCTTCTGCACCTGCTCGATGACGTCCACCGCCTGCCCCAGCGCCACCCCGGGCGCCAGGTTGAACGACATCATCACGGCCGGGAATTGACCGATGTGGGCGATGGCCAACTGCGCCTGGCGTTGCTCGATGTGCGCCAGGCTCGACAGCTTGACTTGACCGCCATCGGTGGTCTTGACGTAAATCTGCTCCAGCGCCTGAGGCCCCAGTTCACTGCTGGCCGCTGCCTGGAGGACCACCCGGTATTGGCTGGCCTGGGTATAGATCGTGGAAATCTGCCGTTGCCCGAACGCGTCGTACAGCGCGTCGGTGATCGCCGAGACGTTGACCCCCAGCCGGCTGGCCGCATCGCGGTCGATGTTCAGGTACACCTGCAGGCCTTTGTCCTGAAGGTCGCTGGCCACGTCGGTCAATTCCGGACGCTGGGCCAGTGCATCGACCAGCTTGCCGCTCCACAGCGCCAGCAGTTCGGCGTCTGGCGAGGACATGCTGAACTGGTATTGCGTACGGCTCACGCGGTCTTCGATGGTCAGGTCCTGCACCGGCTGCATGAACAGACGGATATCCGAGAGCCTGTCCACCTCCGGCTGCAGCCGCTGGATCACCTGCGTGGCGGTCTCCTCACGCTGGCCATGGGGTTTGAGGTTGATCAGCATGCGCCCGCTGTTGAGGGTGGCGTTGTCGCCATCGACGCCGATGTAGGACGACAGGCTTTCAACCGCCGGGTCTTGCAGCACGATCTTCGCCAAGGCTTGCTGGCGCTCACTCATGGCGGCGAACGACACCGCCTGGGGCGCCTCGGAGATGCCCTGGATCACCCCGGTGTCCTGCACCGGGAAAAAGCCTTTCGGGACCGCCAGGTACAACAGCACCGTGACGGCCAGGGTGGCGATGGCGATCAGCAGCGTCAGCGGCTGGTGTTTCAATACCCATTGCAACCACCGACCGTAGCCGGCGATCAGCCAATCGATCCAGGCACCGCTTGCCCGGTAGAACCTGCCCTGCTCATGCGCCTGCGGCTCACGCTTGAGCAGGCGTGCGCACATCATCGGCGTCAGCGTCAGCGAGACCACCAGCGAGATCAGGATCGCCACGGCGAGGGTAATCGCGAACTCCCGGAACAAGCGCCCGACCACATCCGCCATGAACAGAAGGGGAATCAGCACGGCGATCAGCGAAATGGTCAGGGAAATCAGGGTGAAGCCGATCTGTTTTGCGCCTTTGAGCGCCGCTTGCAGAGGAGAGTCGCCCTCCTCCAGGTGTCGGGAGATGTTCTCCAGCATGACGATGGCATCGTCCACCACGAAGCCCGTGGCGATGGTCATTGCCATCAAGGTCAGGTTATTGACCGAGAAACCGGCGAGGTACATCACGCCGAAGGTCCCCACCAAGGACAGCGGCACGGCCACTGAGGGGATGATGGTCGCGCTCAGGCGACGCAGGAAAAGGAAGGTCACCAATACCACCAGAACGATGGCAATCAACAGCTCATGCTGCACGTCGCGTACCGATGCACGGATGGTCTGGGTGCGATCGGTCAACACGACCACGTCCAGCCCGGCGGGCAGGTTGCTGGTTATGCCAGGCAGCATGGCCTTGATTCGGTCCACCACGTCGATGACGTTCGCGCCCGGTTGACGCTGGATGTTCAGCAGCACGGCCTGGTTCTGGTTGGCCCACGCCGCCAGCCGTTCGTTCTCCGCACCGTCGACGATTTGCGCCACGTCCTTGAGCCGCAACGGGCCGCCATTGTGATACGCCAGAATCAGGTTGGCGTACTCCTCGGGCGACTTGAGTTGGTCATTGGCATCGAGCATCGATACCCGTGTCGGCCCATCGAAGTTGCCCTTTGGAGTGTTGACGTTGGAGGCGCTGACCAGGGTTCGCACGTCCTCGAGGTTCAAGCCGTTGGCCGCCAGCGCTTCAGGGTTCACCTTGATCCGCACCGCCTGGCGCTGGCCGCCTGCGATGCTGACCATGCCCACTCCGCTGATCTGTGCGATTTTCTGCGCCATGCGCGTGTCGACCAGGTCATTGAGCTTGGGCAGCAGCATGGTTTTCGAGGTGATCGCCAGGGTCAGCACAGGCGTGTCCGCCGGATTGACCTTGTTGTAGGTGGGAGGCGCAGGCAGGTCAGTGGGCAACAGGTTGGTCGCGCCATTGATGGCCGCCTGCACCTCCTGCTCGGCGACATCCATGTTGATGTCCAGGCTGAAGCGCAAGGTGATCACCGAGGCGCCGCCCGAGCTGGTCGAGGCCATTTGCGTCAAGCCCGGCATCTGCCCGAACTGACGCTCCAGCGGAGCCGTCACGGCGCTGGTCATCACTTGCGGGCTGGCACCGGGGTACAGCGTCATGACCCGGATGGTCGGGTAGTCCACTTGCGGCAACGCGGACACCGGCAGCAGCGTGTAGGCGATCAGACCGGCGAGGACGATCGCCAGCATGCTGAGCGTGGTGGCGACCGGCCGCAGGATGAACAGGCGTGACAGGTTCATACGTTGCCTTTTTTCACCGGTTCGGCGGTGGCCGATTCACTGGATTCTTTCGAGGGCTTGCCCTGCAGTTGTCCGCCCGGTGTTTTTGGCACGTCCTTGCTGTCGTTGACCACCTCGACGTCGCTGCCGTCCTTCAGACGGTCCGTACCTTCCAGCACCACGCGGTCCCCGGCCGCGAGGCCCTCGGTGATCACGGTTGAAGTCTCGTCGCTGGCACCGGTCTTGAGCGGTCGAATGCGCACCTTCTTGTCGCCTTCCAGCACGTAGACATACGTGCCATTGACGCCGAACTGCACGGCGGCGGTGGGCACCAGGACGACATTTTTCAGGGTGTTGGCCAGCAGTCGGGCGTTGACGAACTGATTGGGAAAGAGCATTTCATCTTCATTATCGAAACGCGCCTTGAACTTGAGGGTGCCGGTGGTGAGGTCGATCTGGTTGTCGATGCTCGCCAGCACGCCCTTGGCTTGTAGCCGGGTGTCTCCACGGTCCCAGGCTTCTACCAACAGCTTGTCGCCCTTGCGGTAATGGCTCAGCACGTCGGCCAGGTCCTTCTCCGGCAGGGTGAAATTGACCGTGATAGGACGGGTCTGGGTGATGACGGCCAGCGCGGTGGTGTCATTGGCGGCGACGAGGTTGCCGACATCCAATTGACGCAGGCCGATACGCCCGGAAATCGGCGCGCGGATCTGGGTGAAGTCGAGGTTGAGCTTGGCATCACCCACCGCCGCCTGGTTGGTCTTGATCGTGCCCAGGTACTGGCCGACTTGAGATTCCGCGGTGTCGAGGGTCTGCTTGGCGATGCTGTCTTCCTTGTACAGGTCGCGATAGCGCTGGACATCGATCTGCGCATTCTTGAGCAGCGCCTGATTCTGCATCAACGTGCCCTCGGCCTGCTGCAAGGCAATCTGGTAGCTGCGCGGGTCGATCACCGCCAGCAGATCACCGGCCTTGACCCATTGGCCCTCCTGAAAGTTGACCTTGACCAGCTCCCCTCCCACCCGGCTGCGCACATTGATCGTGTTCATCGCCGTGACGGTACCCAACGCCTTGTAGAAGATCGGAAAGTCCCCCGTCGTGGCGGCGGCCACTCGCACCGGGACCGGCCCGGTGGAGCCACCGAACCCAGGGCGTGGTGCACCGCTCGCGCGGCCGTTTGCAGCGCTGCGGCTATTGCTCTTGTGCGCTTGTTCGGCTTTCTGCGCGGAAGCATCGGTTTTGGAGGATGCGCCCGGCCAGTAGTGCCAGCAAACGCCCGCAACGATCAGGAGAACCAACAGGCTGAGCAGCCAGCGACGGGATGTACGAGGACCAGACAATTGCATGAATAAGTCAACCAGTGTGCAGGAGGGCATCTTCAGGAGGCTGAACAATAAGCATTGTGAACCGCCAAGCAAAGAACCTTTACCGGCAATTTACCTAAGGGAGAAGGCCATAACGTGCTGAAGCACAAATGAAAACGGCCTGATCAGATCAGGCCGCTTCATGTATCGAAGTGTTGCCGTGAAGGTTCGGACAACGGGCGCTCGAGGATGTTACTTAAGAACCGCCAGCGCCGCCTCGTAGTCCGGCTCCTGGCCAATCTCCGGCACCAGCTCGCTGTGCAGCACGGTATCGTTCTCATCCAACACCACGACAGCGCGTGCCGTCAGGCCGACCATCGATCCGTCGGCAATCGCAACGCCATAGGCCTGCATGAAGTCGGCGCCGCGCAGGGTGGACAGGTTCTTGACGTTCTCCAGGCCTTCGGCGCCACAGAAACGCGCCTGGGCGAACGGCAGGTCGGCGGAAATGCACAACACCACGGCGTTGTCCAAATCATTGGCCTGGGCGTTGAACTTGCGCACCGAGGTGGCGCAGGTCGGGGTGTCGACGCTTGGGAAAATGTTCAATACCTTGCGCTTGCCGGCAAAGTTTTCCAGGGTCACGTCCGACAGATCGCTGCCCACCAGTTTGAATGCCGGTGCCTTGCTGCCGACTTTTGGCAGCTCGCCGCTGATCTGTACCGGGGCGCCTCTACGAGTCACTTGAGCCATGAGCTGAGTCCTTATTCTGAGGTTGCAGGGTTCGGTTTTCGACAAGACCGGAAGTTAAGCACGAAACCGCGCGCCGACCTAACGCCTGGCAGGATTTTTATCATCGGTCGGCCTCATCAGGCAGGGGCTTGTCGAGCAGGCCAGGCCGTGCGCAGAGCTCGACCAGCCAGTCCACGAACACCCTCACCCGTCGCGACGTCTGCCGATGTGCCGGGTACAGCGCAGTCAACGACAACCGGGGCTGTGCGTAATCACCCAAGACCTCGATCAACGCGCCCCGGCGCAACGGCTCGGCGACATGGTAGTAAGGCGACTGCACCAGGCCATAGCCCGCCAGGCATGCCGCCAGATAGCCGTCTGCGCTGTTGGTGGCGATACTCTTGGGCAGGTTCAGGGCCTGATCCCTGCCCTCGATGACGAATTCCAACCCGTAACGCTTGTTCGACACCGTGGAGAAATACTCGATGACGTGGTGGCGCGGCAGGTCTGCCAGGGTGCGCGGTACGCCGTGGCGGTCCAGATACGCGGGGCTGGCGCACACAACCTGACGCATGCGCACCAACGGACGGGCCACCAGCGAATGATCCAGCACCTGCCCTCCGCGTATGACGCAATCGAAACCGTCGCGGATCAATTCGACGGGCCGGTCGCTCATGCCCACTTCCATTTCCAGGCCAGGGTAGCGTCGAGTGAACTCAGGCAGCGCGGGCATTAGGATCAGACGACCGAAGCCGGAAGGCATGTCGACCCTCAGCACACCACTGGGCGCTTTGGCCACCGACGAAAACTCCGCTTCGGCGTCATCCAGGTCGTTGAGCAGAGCGACGCACCGTTCGTAATACGCCTGGCCATCGAGTGTCGGTGTCACTTGGCGAGTGGTGCGCATCAACAACTGCACCCCGAGGTGTGCCTCCAGTTGCTTGATCAACACCGTGACCGACGCACGCGGCAGGTGCAGGCTGTCAGCCGCCTTGCCAAACCCGCCCAGTTCGACAATGCGGGTGAACACGCGCATGGCATTGAATCGGTCCATGGGGCAGCGGTCCTTTTGGCCATTATTGAGAAAATACGAATAGTGAAAGCGTTTTTAGCCGGTTTATCTGATTTTTGTCGAGAGCAAGAATGGGAGACGGTTTTCTCGAATCCCTTAAAAAAAGGAAAACATCATGGAGATGCGTCAACTCGGCAAAAACGGCCCCCGTGTGTCGGCGGTCGGCCTGGGCTGCATGGGCATGACCGATTTCTACACCACCGGCGTCGACGCCCAGGAAGCGACCGCGACCGTTCACCGGGCGCTGGACCTCGGCGTCACCTTTTTCGACACCGCGGACATGTACGGCCCCCACACCAACGAAGAACTGCTGGGCAAGGCCTTGGCCGGCAAGCGTGATCAAGCGTTCATCGCCAGCAAGTTCGGCATCGTTCGCACCCCCGGCGATCCCGCCGCGCGTGGGGTCGACGGCAGCCCGGAATACATCCGCCGCGCCATCGACGGCACCTTGAAACGTCTGAACATCGACACGCTGGATTTGTATTACCAGCACCGAATCGATCCGAAGGTTGCCATTGAAGAGTCCGTCGGTGCCATGGCTGACCTGGTCAAGGCCGGCAAGGTGCGCTACCTGGGCCTGAGCGAAGCTTCCGCCGCGACATTGGAACGGGCGCATAAAGTGCACCCGATTGCTGCGCTGCAAACCGAATACTCGCTGTGGAGCCGAGACCCGGAGGAAAATGGCGTATTGGAAACCTGCCGCCGACTGGGGATTGCCTTCGTGCCCTACAGCCCGTTGGGACGTGGGTTCCTGACCGGCGCCCTGAAGAGCCCGGACGATTTCGCCCCGGACGACTACCGCCGCAGCAGCCCACGCTTTCAGGGCGAGAACTTCGCCAAGAACCTGCTGCTGGTGGAAAGGGTTCGGCAGTTGGCGACGGAGAAAGGCGTCACGGCCGGTCAGCTGGCGCTGGCATGGGTATTGGCGCAGGGCGATGATGTGATCCCGATTCCGGGCACCAAGCAGCGCAGATACCTGGAAGAGAACATCGCCGCGTTGCAGGTCAAACTGAGCGCTGAAGAGGCTGAGGCGCTCAGGGCGCTGTTTCCCGTGGCCGAGGTCGCCGGCGGGCGCTACACCGACGTGGGGATGAAGCTGGTCAACGGTTGAGCGTCATCTGAAAAACGTCGATTTCCGTGCTGGCAGGTGCCGTCTACGGTGTGTACGGTCGCACCGTCGACGACACCTCATGCCACGCTAAAAATCCCGCTTATAGAAAATATCCAGCGAGCTGGCCACGCCGCTCGCCACCTCCACATAGACCTTTTTGCTCAACAGATAGCGCAACGCGATGGTGTTGGCCGGTTCGAATACGCCGACGCCATAACGCAGGCTCAACTTGTCCGTGATCTTCCCGCTCGCCACCACGGCCGTCTTGTCGCCACTGCCGGAGGTGTCGAGGTCGAAATCCTTGATACCCAGCCCGGAAGCCAGCTTGCCTGCGGTGGACGAGCTGCCCGCCAGCCCCAGGGCCAATGCCGCTTGGGCCATCATGTTGTTGTCTTCGCCGGTGGTACTCAGTGGACGGCCCAGCACCAGATAGGACAGCGCCTGCTCCTGACTCATGGCGGGTTCGGAAAAGACCGTCGTGGTCGGCTGCTCCGCACTGCCGGTCAATCGAATCCCGGCGATCACATCGTCGGTCTGGCGAATGGCCTCGATGTCCAGATACGGCTGGTCCACAGGCCCCGCAAACAGCAGCCGCGCCTTGCGGATGGTAAGGCGCTGGCCATACGCCCGGTAGCGGCCATCGTTCAGGTTCAGCTCGCCACGGGTGTCGAGGTTGTCACCGATGTGTACGTGCCCGGCCAGATTGGCGGTGAGCCCGAAACCGCTGAAACTCAACCTTTCTTGTCCGACTTCGACGTCGATGTCCATCGCGATGGCGATGGGCGGTTTGCCCTGTTCAGTCTGCGCACCGACGATCACGGTGTCATCGGACACCTTGACCGTGGACGGCGGCAACTGTCGAACAGTGATCTCCCCTTTGGGGATCGACACTTTGCCCGACACCGCCAGCCGGTCCCCTTGAAGTCTGATCTTCAAATCGGGCGCGGCTTCGAGCTTGGCGTACGGTTCCACCGTGATCGGCAGGCGCGTCCCGCGCAAACTGACGTCCACGGCCAGCGCCTCGCCCCAACCGATGTGACCTGCCACATTGCCCTGCCCGGTCGCGCCGCTGGCCCACTGCCCCGTGAGCTGAATATTTTCACCGGCAATCAGCGCCTGCACGTTGAGCTTCTCCAGGCTGATCGGCAATTCCGGCCCGGACACTTCACCGTTGCTCAATGCCACGGTGCCATTGACTTGCGGCGCCAGAAGCGTCCCGGAAATGCGGCCGTTGCCGTCCAGCTTGCCATTGAGCCGTTCTACCACCGGAACGAAGGGCCTCGCCACCGAGACATCCAGACCGGCCAGCCGGAAATCGCCGCTGACCGGTTTGTTTCTAGCCAGTGGATCGATGCTCAGATGGGCAGACAAGTCACCCAGTTTTCCGCCCTGGAAGTCCAGCGACGTGTCGACCTTCCTGGGGGTGAGTCTGCTGGTGAGCTTTAACGCCTGATAGGGAAAATCCAGCCATTGGTTCTTGTCCTTGACCCGCAGCGTCCCGCCACTGGCGTCGACGAGCACCTGGCCGTTGGGGCCAGCGGCAGGAATGTCCAGTTGCACATCGGCGTTCAACGCACCTTTCCAACTGAAATCCTTGGGCATCCACTGGGCCAGGCTTTCCAGCGGGAACTGTCGCAGGTGGTAGCGCAGGCGCGGCTCGGGCATCAGGCGCTGTTCCTCGCCGCAAAGGCTGGCAGGGCCCGAGGCCCAGCAGTGGGCACCGAAGTTGACCCGGCCGTCCGCCAGCCGCTCCAGTTTCGCCGGCTGCTGGAGCTTCCAATCCTGGCCTCCGGTCTGGATGTCGCCGCTGGCCAGACGCCCGCGCCAATTGCCGTTGTCGAGGGTGCCATCCAGTGCCAGTGCCAGTTTCAGCAGCGGCCCTTGCAGATCCAGTGCCACGCGTTGCCGGTGCACGTCACCGGTCCCATTGACGGTCAACGTGCCCAGGGCGGTGTCACCGGCCTGGATGCCGCTGGCTTTCAGGTCGATCGTGCCACGCTGGGCATTGTCGACCTTGGCCGCCAGGGTCAGGCTTTGCAGCGCGTTGGCTTCATACCCCAAGCGAGCGCCTTGCAACGTCAATTGCCCTTGAGGCGCCTGCAAAGTGCCCGCCAGATCCAACCGGCCCTTGGCTTGCCCTTGCAAGCGCGGCCACAGCTGACCCAGGCGCGGCAAGTCCATGTCCAGTTGGCCTGTGAGTGTCTGCTGCAGGCTGCCCGTGCCCTGAATGCGGTTGTCCCCCAAGCGGATTTGTAAGGCGCTGACGTTCCAGCGTTCCGCTGCGCCGGCAGCCTTCACTTGCAAGACCGCAGGCTGACCGCGCAACCGGCCCTTGAGCCCCAGGTCAGCATCGAGACTGAGCTGTTCATGCTTGAAGGCGCCTTTGCTGCGCAGGGCGCCAGCCAGGGAACCCGGCAGCTCGCCGACCCAGAAAGAAGGGTCGATGGCACTTAGATCCAGCGCGGTGTCCCAGGACACGTCATCGGCAAAACCAATCGTCAGGTGCCCGTCAGCCTTGCCCTGCCCCGCCACCAATGCCAGTTGCGGCAGATAGACTTGTTGCAGGTCGCCGCTGAACGGGCTTTGCAATGTGAACGGCCCGGCGGGGCCCTTGAACGCCCCGGTGAAATGACCGAGGTATTTTCCGTCGGTATAAGACACTTCTCCGGTAAACGTATGAACGCTGACTTGCGGTTCGTCGATCACCGGGTACAGCCGATGCCATGGAAAATCGAGCCAGTCGACCTTCGCGTCGGCACGCAGGCCGCTTTGCCAATCGACCTTGCCGCTCATCCGGAGCCGTTGATCGGGATTGGCCGTCAGGTCCAGGGTCTCGATGTCTGCCCCGTTGGCATCCACACGTCCTCGCAGTTGCAAGGGCACCGCGCCTTGCTCGGCGGGCAGGCTGGCGTTGCCCAGGATGGCGTAACCCTGCGCCAGGTCGCCCTTGGCCGTCAGCTTCAGCTGGTTGAGTTGCAGGGTATCGGGCAAGTCTGCAGTAGGCTTGAAGCTGTCACTGGTGATCGTCACGTCCGCCGGGAGGTTGTCTGCCAAAGGCTGTAATTGGCCCACCAGCCTGGCGTCGATATAACCCTGGGTGTGCGCATCAAGATTCAGGGTCTTGAGCAAATCACCCTCGATGTCGAGACGAAGGTTCAGCGGCTGGCCGTTGATGTCCGGCAACTTGACCTCGCCTTGCGCGGTCAGCGGCCAGTCCGCCGTTGGCTTGAGCAGGCCGACCAGGTCCAGGGCCATTTCGTCGCGCTGGGCGTGCAGCGAGTCGATCTTCAAGCCCTCGGCCGTCCAGTGCGCCGCAAGGTGCAGGTCGCGGACCTGCTCGGCTCCGTCCAGCCGCACACTGCCCACTTGCACACGTCCAAGCTCGATGGCAAGCGGCAGGTCAAGGTCAGGCAAGGTTATCGGTCCGCTGCGCGGCGCGGCATCCGATGGCGCGAAGCGCATGCGGATGTCTTCCGCCTGGAGGGTATCGATGCACAGGGTCATCCGCGCAAGGCAGGACGGCGACCAGGCGAATACCGGCGCGTCCACCTCCACCTGGCTCTCGCCCGACTGCCATAGCAGCGAATCCGCCTGCCAAGCGCCCCCCAGACGCCCCGTGAAGTGCTGAAGGGACAGACCCGGCACCCTCGCCAGCGCCCAGCGACCGCCGGATTCGGTGCCCAGCAGCCAACTCGCGGCGAGACCAACGAGCAGAACGACCACCAGCACGCTCAGCGCCATGTAAGCCGAAATTCGTTTCAAGCGCGCCCTACCCGTCACAGTTCCGGCCCCATCGAGAAGTGCAGACGGATACCGCCCTCGTCATCCAGCGCATGCGCCAGGTCCAGGCGCAACGGCCCAACCAGTGATACCCAGCGCACGCCGATGCCCACGCCGGTCTTCAGACTCGGGAAATCCAGAGAATTGAACGCGTTGCCCTGATCGACGAACGCCGCGATGCGCCATTTTTCGGCGATCGAATATTGATATTCGGCGCTGCCCGCCACCATGTAACGGCCACCGATCTTGTCGCCGTCAGAGTTCTCCGGTGACAGGGACTGGTAGTCATAGCCGCGGACGCTCTGGTCACCGCCGGCGAAAAACCGCAACGATGGCGGGATGGCCTTGTAGCCGTTCGTCGCGGTGCCGCCAACCTGAAGCCGCCCCAGAAACCGGTGGTTTTGTGCCACAGTTGTCAGCCCTTTGATCGTGGCCATCCCGTGCAAGACGTTGGCGTCGGAACCCAGCCCTTCCTTGGCGACTTGGGACTCGAATTGCAAACGGTACCCCTTGTGTGGATCGATCCGATTGTCGCTGCGCAAGTAGGAATAGCTGATGCCCGGCATCAGGAGGGTGCTCAGCCCCGAATCGTTGCCCAGCCGGTACTCCTCGCGCTGCCATTTGAGGGAAATCACCCGCTCCCAGCCGCTGGGCAACTTGCTGTGCCACTCCGGCCCGACCGTGAGCAATTTGCTCAGGCTGTCGGTGTCGGCGATTTCTTCGTATTGGTAACCGCCGGCGAAGCGCAGCTTGTCGGTGAGCGGTGGGTCGAGGGGAATGTCGTAGAACAGCCCAACGTTCTGGCGCGGCGCCGAGAGCTCCGACTCCACGCCATAGCTGTGGCCCTGCGGATTGACCCAATGTCGCGTCCAGTTGGCCTTGACGCGCGGGCCCACGTCGGTGGAGTAACCGACGCCCAGGCCCATGGTCCGCGGCTTGCGGGTCTGCAGTTGCACATCGACGGGGATGACTTGCCCTTGGGCGGTCGCGGGAGAGGCATCTACACGAACGCCCTCGAAATACCCGCTGGACTGCATCGCCTGATTGAGCTCGGCGATGAGTTCGGAGTCATAGGGGGTGTCTTCCTTGAACGGCACCATACGCTTGAGCAGGTCTTCATCGAATGGCGCATCCCCGCTGAAAGTGACCTTGCCGAGTGAAAACCGCGGTCCACTGTCGTACACCAGCTCGATGTCCGCGACGCCTGCGCGCGGGTCCACCAGCAGCCGTTGCGTGACGAAGCGTCCATTGAAAAACCCGTAGCGCGCCGCCTGGTTCTGGATGAGTTTCTTTGCGTCTTCGTAGTAACCGTGGTTGAGCACCGTACCCGGTTTCAGGCCGTCGCTCTTCGGCACTCGAAACGCCTTGAGCTGGTTCGCCGGCCCGTCGATGCGCACCGTAACGTGACGCAAATGCACCGGCTCACCGGGCTGCACGGTCAGGATGAGGTGCCAGGCCTTGTCGACCTGGCGCACTTCGCTGTCGATCTGGGCCTGGTAAAACCCCAACGCCTGCGCAGCCTTGCGCGCCTGCTCGACAGCGCCCACGCTGAAACGCTCGAGGGCTTGCTCGTCGCGCTCGCCGAGGCTGCCCACGTACCCTTCAATATTGGATTTGAGCTCGGAATTGGAAGGTTTGATCCGCACGTCCAGTTGGGCATCGGCAAACGCCGCACAGCTGGACAACATCAGGAGAAAACCGCTGGTGAAACGACCGGGAAACTTCATAGGCGCGAATGCTAACACGAGCGACGGGTACGTCTGGAACCCGCCAGGCGCGCGGCACAGAACGCGTTCACGCCGTCGAGCCCAGCGAAACGTGGGGGTTGGGATGGAAAAATATGTGCTCGCGGATTGGTCCTACAGCAATTTCGCCGATTTCCTCATATCCATGTCGGCGATAAAACTCCAGGTAATGGCCGTTTCCGCTGTCCAGCACCACCCCTTGAGAATGCTCGTCGACGGCGCACCAGTCGTGCAGCGCCTGCAACAAATGCTCGCCATGGTGCTGGCCCTGGAAGTCCGGGTGAATGGCGAACAGCGGCAGTACGTGAACGGCCTCTGAAGGCAAACAAGCCAATACTGCATGGTAGTACTCGAGGTACCGCTGCGTGCAGCGCAGGCCGGTGGACATGACCATCCGCAGCCGCCAGGCCCAGCTCTCGGTGATGCCCAACCGACGCTGGGGTGGTGCGATGAGGACCACGCCGATGAGCCGGTCGTCGAGAAGCAACCCCAAAGCAGGCAGCGCCTGCAGAAAGTGCTGCTTGACCAATTCACGAATGGTCGCGCGGACCCGCTGTTCATACCCCGCCCGCCCTGATTCGAACAGATAAGCGAAACTGGGCTCATGTCGATAAGCCTGATACAGCAACGAGCGAGCCTCCCGAGAATAACCACTGTCCAGTTGGCGAATGTCGAGGTTGGCGGATTCAGGCATCAAAGGCGTCCTTGAGTGGGCCCACTCGCTTGGAACAAGCGGCTTGGTGGCGTCAGGCGTTCGAGTCGGCGGGCATGGCGACAGTTCCCCGTGGCGCTACAGACAGCGTAGCAGGGCCAGTCTGGCTCCGAACGTCTCTGGACGGCAGCCACGACAGGGGCACGTGGCTAGCGTCGCTGTCTGATTTTTGCTAGGGTCCGCGCAACCCGAAGGACCCGCTCCTCCTTCTTCGATACCCGGCTCCGCCGACTCATCCTGCCCGCCGATCGCCTGACTGGTGCTGCGTCTCGCCGACTCAACGGCGGTCGCCCAGGGGCGATGGGCCGGGCCCAGCCCAGGACTGCCGTCTATGAAAATCGTGTCTTTCAACATCAACGGCCTGCGGGCCCGCCCACATCAGTTGGCGGCGCTGATTGAAAAGCATCAGCCAGATGTGATCGGCCTTCAGGAAACCAAGGTCTCCGATGATCAGTTCCCACAGGCGGAAATCGAAGCGCTGGGGTACCACGTGCATTTCCATGGCCAGAAAGGCCATTACGGCGTGGCCTTGCTGTCCCGCCTGGCGCCCCTGTCCTTGCACAAGGGCTTTGACAGCGACGATGAAGACGCTCAACGCCGCTTCATCTGGGGCACGTACGCCGACCCTCAAGGCCAGATCGTCACCGTCATGAACGGCTACTTCCCGCAAGGTGAAAGCCGTGACCACCCCACCAAATTCCCGGCCAAAACCAAGTTTTACGCCGACCTTCAGCAGTTGCTCGAAACGCGTTTCAGCAATGATCAGCCGCTGATCGTCATGGGGGACGTCAACATTTCTCCGGAAGACAGCGACATTGGTATCGGCCCCGACAACGCCAAGCGCTGGCTGAAAACCGGCAAGTGCAGCTTCCTCCCCGAAGAGCGCGAGTGGATGGAAAAGCTGAAGAACTGGGGGTTGGTGGACAGCTTCCGGCATCTGTACCCGGAAGTGATCGACCAGTTCAGTTGGTTCGATTACCGCAGCCGCGGTTTCGAGGACGAACCCAAGCGCGGCCTGCGCATCGACCTGATCCTGGCATCCAAGGGCCTGCAGCCGCGCATCAAGGCGGCCGGTGTGGATTACGATCTGCGCGGCATGGAAAAGCCTTCCGATCACGCGCCGATCTGGCTGCAGTTGAGCTGAACCGTTCCGGTTGGCACGCCAGAAAGCGATGCTTATCAACTGAATAAAACGCCCCCACCCTGCAGGGGGCGCCTGCAATCAGCGGTATTCGCTGCGCATCATCTCTTTGGGCACGTACTTGCCCACTTCATATTTGCCAATCGCCGCCCGGTGCACTTCGTCCGGCCCATCCGCCAGGCGCAGGGTGCGCTGCATGGCGTACATGTAGGCCAGGGGAAAATCGCCCGACACCCCTGCCCCGCCATGCATTTGTATGGCCCTGTCGATGACGCGCAACGCGACGTTCGGGGCAACTACCTTGATCTGCGCGATCTCGCTTTTCGCGACTTTGTTGCCCACCGTGTCCATCATGTAGGCCGCTTTGAGAGTCAGCAGACGGGCCATATCGATTTCCATGCGCGAGTCGGCGATCTTGTCGATGTTGCCTCCCAGTCGCGCCAGCGGGCGACCGAAAGCGGTCCGTTGCACCGAGCGTTTACACATCAGTTCCAAGGCTCGTTCAGCCATCCCGATCGAGCGCATGCAATGGTGAATGCGCCCCGGGCCAAGACGCCCCTGCGCGATCTCGAACCCGCGACCCTCGCCCAGCAATACGTTGTCGTAGGGAACGCGAACGTTGTCGAACAGCACCTCGGCGTGACCATGGGGCGCATCGTCATAGCCGAATACGGGCAACGGCCGGACGATCTTCACGCCGGGGGTGTCAGTCGGCACGAGGATCATCGAGTGTTGCTGATGCCGTGGGCCATCGGGATTGCTCAGCCCCATGAAAATCATGATTTTGCAACGCGGGTCACAGGCCCCGGATGTCCACCATTTACGCCCGTTGATCACCCACTCATCCCCGTCGCGAATCGCGCGGGCTGCCATGTTGGTGGCATCGGACGACGCCACGTCCGGCTCGGTCATGGCGAACGCCGAGCGAATGTCGCCGCGCAGCAATGGCTCCAACCACTGGCGCTTCTGCGCGTCGCTGCCGTAGCGGACCAGCACTTCCATGTTGCCGGTGTCCGGCGCCGAGCAGTTGAACGGCTCGGGGCCCAGCAGCGAGCGACCCATGATTTCCGCCAGTGGCGCGTACTCCAGGTTCGTCAGCCCCGCCCCCAACGCCGACTCCGGCAAAAACAGGTTCCACAACCCCTCGGCTTTCGCCCGCGCTTTGAGCGTTTCCATGATCGCGGTCGGTTGCCAGCGATCCCCTTCCGCTACCTGGCGCTCGAACACCGGTTCTGCGGGGTAGACGTGAGCGTCCATGAACGCGGTGACGCGGTCGCGCAGTTCCTGAACCTTGGGGGAATAAGCGAAATCCATGGGCAGCTACCTTCTGTGAGGTGTTTCTAGACATGCAGCGGATGCTAGAGCACGCCCCCTCATTTATCTAACCTATTCTCGGCGTGTATAAACATTCATCACTGATATATGATTGCGCCGTTTCTGCACGATCGTCCCAACAACAAAAACAGCGTGAGGCGTACAGCAATGAACCTGAGCAAGGTCGATCTCAACCTCTTTATTGTCTTTGACGCCATCTACACCGAGGCCAACCTGACACGCGCCGGCCAGATCGTCGGGATCACCCAACCGGCCGTGTCCAATGCCCTGGCCCGCCTGCGCGAGACCTTCAACGACCCGCTATTCGTGCGCACCGCTCAAGGCATGGTGCCGACCCCCATGGCGCAGAACATCATCGGTCCGGTGCGCAACGCGTTGGCACTGTTGCGCGTCTCGGTGCAGGAAAGCCGTATCTTCAATCCGCAGCAAGCGAACAAGAACTACCGGATCAGCATGACCGACTTGACCGAGGCGATCATTCTCCCACCGCTGTTTCAACGCCTGCGACGACTCGCCCCGGCCGTGACCATCGAAAGCTTTCTGTCGAAACGCCGGGAAACCACCAAGGAACTGGCCGCTGGGCGGCTGGACTTCGCCGTCGATGCTCCGCTCAATACCGACCCCCAGGTGCGCCACGTCAAGCTGATGGAAGACAACTACGTCTGTGCCATGCGCAAGGGCCATCCATTGGCGCACAAGGCCGCGCTGACCCTGGACGACTACCTGTCAGTGGCCCACATTCACATTTCCAGCCGCCGCAGCGGGCTGGGCTACGTTGATCTGTCGCTCGGGAAGATGGGTATTCAGCGCAAGATCGCGTTACGTTCGCAACACTACCTCATGGCCTCCCAGGTGCTGCAGCAGACGGACATGGTCATGACTGTCCCGGAACGCTTCGCCCGTCGCAACGACCTGCACTTCGTGCAACTGCCGGTCAACGATGTGCCCAGCGTCGAAACCCATCTGTATTGGCACGAAAGCACCGATCAGGATCCTGCCAACCGCTGGATGCGCGAGCAGATCATCGAGTTGTGTCAGTGGATCGTGGCCCAGGAGCGCAAGCAGGCACAGCCATTGGAAGACGCGTTGAAGCCATCCTACGGTTGACGTTAACGTCAAGGTCGCCGTAGGTTACGCGCATCGCCTCCCCGTTCGAGTTGAGCCATGACCCACCCGACCTACAGCATTTCCGACCTTGCTCGCGAGCTGGACATCACCACGCGCACCATTCGCTTTTACGAAGAACAGGGGATGCTCAGCCCCGAGCGGCGCGGCTTGGAGCGCATCTATTCGCCAAGAGACAAGGTCACCCTGAAACTGATCCTGCGGGGCAAGCGCATCGGATTTTCTTTGGCCGAATGCCGCGATCTGATCGGGCTGTACGACCCGACGGGCGATAACCAAAAGCAGCTCACGACCATGCTGGCCAAGATCGCCGAACGCCGCGCGCAGTTGGACCAGCAGCTGTTGGACATTCAGCAGATGCAGTTGGAGCTGGACACTGCCGAAGAGCGCTGCAAGGCCGCGCTCGGCCTGGCCCACTGAGCTCTCCTCACTCAAGGACTTCCCCGCCATGACCCTCCCACAACGCGTACGCCTGGTCGAAGTCGGTCCCCGTGACGGCCTGCAGAACGAGGCCCGCCCCCTCTCCGTAGAGGACAAAATACGCTTGGTGGATGACCTGGCGGATGCAGGGCTTTCCTTCATTGAAGTCGGCAGTTTCGTTTCGCCGAAATGGGTGCCACAGATGGCAGGGTCGGCCGATGTATTTGCGGGCATTCATCGCAAGGACGGGGTGACCTACTCCGCGCTCACCCCTAACCTGCGAGGGTTCGAGGATGCGCTGGCCGTCGGCGTGAAGGAAGTGGCGGTGTTCGCTGCAGCCTCGGAAGCGTTCTCTCAACGCAACATCAATTGCTCGATCAGCGAGAGCCTGGACCGTTTCCTTCCGATCATGGAAGCGGCGCGCCTGCATGGCATGCCGGTGCGCGGCTATGTGTCCTGCGTGCTGGGTTGCCCTTATGAAGGCCACGTTGCGCCAAAACAGGTGGCTGCGGTGGCGAGGGAGCTGTTTTCGATGGGCTGCTACGAGGTCTCCCTTGGCGACACCATTGGTACCGGCACGCCGGGGGCGACCCGGGCGTTGATCGATGCCGTGGCCGCATTCATCCCCCGCGGAAAGCTGGCCGGACACTTTCACGACACGTACGGCCAGGCGCTGGCCAATATCTACGCCAGCCTCCTGGAAGGCCTGCACGTGTTCGACAGTTCAGTGGCCGGGTTGGGCGGATGCCCGTACGCCAAGGGCGCGACGGGCAACGTCGCCACCGAGGACGTGCTCTACCTGCTCAACGGCTTGGGCATCGACACCGGCGTTGACCTGGAACGCTTGATTCGCGCAGGGCAGCGCATCAGCGACCTGCTGGGCCGGGCCAACGGTTCGCGGGTCGCCACTGCACGTTTGTCGGGCTGAAGTGCGACAACTTGTCACAGAGTGTTACCCTGATCGGCATTCAAACGCAGGAAACGGGTAACACGGAAACACCCGAGCGGTTTACCAGCGTGCCGCAACCCGGCATCGCAGCCTGCGAGCCCCGGTTTTCGGGCATTTGCAAAAATTGGCATGGCTCCTGCTATGTCTTGGTACAACAAAAATAACAAACAGCAGCAACCCAATAAAAACAAGACGTATCGGCTCTGACATAACAAGAACAACACGGACAGAGACGCAGCTAACTGATTTTTTTGGAGTGGATCGCTTTGTGAGGCCAAGGCCTCTGAACCGGACAGAGAACAATAAAACTGCCCTCAGGCAGCTCCCGCGTCGGGTCAATCGCAAGATCGAAGCTGTATCAGCGCTCAAAAAAATACGTTTGCTCTTGGCTCCGAATGGGGTCGCTCAAAAAAGCAAAAAAGGTCTGGCCGCCAATAACAACAACAGGTCGCCTAAA
>NZ_QARE02000031.1 GCF_003052515.2 Pseudomonas sp. RIT409
TCCTGCTTATCTGAAACCTTTAACTCGTTGATCTTCAAGGAGTTTTCGGTTCCGACTGCGCCGTAAGTGGGGCGAATTATAGAGACATCTGAAGGCCCGTCAAGCACTTATTTCGGAAAAGAAGAAAGTTTCTAACTTAAAGCTGCAGGAGCGCGAGGTTGAGACTCGCGCTTGCAGCTTATAGCTTCAGGCTAATGGCGACACTTAGAGGCTAGGGAAAGCGAACTGGGACGCCTCGTGACTCGCACGCTGTGGCCAGCGCTGAGTGATCGCCTTGCGGCGGGTATAGAAGCGCACGCCATCGGGGCCATAAGCATGGAGGTCGCCAAACAACGAGCGCTTCCAGCCACCGAAGCTGTGATAAGCCACAGGAACCGGCAGCGGTACGTTGACACCCACCATCCCCACTTCGATCTCATCACAAAACAGCCGCGCCGCTTCACCGTCACGGGTGAAAATGCAAGTACCGTTACCGTACTCGTGGTCATTGATCAATTGCATCGCCTGCTCAAGGCTGTTCACCCGCACGATGCATAAGACCGGCCCAAAGATCTCTTCTTTATAGATGCGCATGTCCGGGGTGACCTGATCGAATAGACAGCCTCCCAGGAAGAAACCTTCTTCGTGCCCCGAAACGGTCAGTCCGCGTCCGTCGACCACCAATCTGGCACCCGCCGCTACGCCGTCCTCTATATAGCCGCTGACTTTGTCGCGATGCTGACCGGTGACCAACGGCCCCATGTCCAACCCACACGTGGTGCCCGCCCCGATCTTCAACGATTGAATTTGAGGCACCAACTTGGCCACGAGTGCATCGGCCACCTGATCGCCCACGCAAACGGCCACCGAGATTGCCATACAGCGTTCGCCGCACGAACCATAGGCCGCTCCCATCAATGCACTGACGGCATTGTCGAGATCGGCGTCGGGCATCAACACGGCGTGGTTCTTGGCGCCACCTAACGCCTGAACGCGCTTGCCTCGTGCGGTCGCTTCCTTATAGATGTATTCAGCGATAGGGGTGGACCCGACGAAACTCAAAGCCTTGACCTCCGGCGCCTCGATCAACGCGTCGACGGCGACCTTGTCACCGTGGACCACGTTCAGTACGCCCTTCGGCAAACCGGCTTCGTGCAGCAATTGTGCGATCAGCAGCGTCGAACTCGGGTCGCGCTCGGAGGGTTTGAGGATGAAGCAGTTACCGCAGGCGATGGCCAGGGGGTACATCCATAGGGGAACCATGGCCGGGAAGTTGAAGGGTGTGATGCCAGCCACCACGCCCAGTGGCTGGAAGTCAGACCAGGCATCGATATTCGGCCCCACGTTGCGACTGTATTCACCCTTGAGGATTTCCGGGGCGGCACTGGCGTACTCGACGTTCTCAATGCCACGTTTCAGTTCGCCCGCTGCATCTTCCAGTGTTTTGCCGTGTTCTTCGCTGATGAGCTGGGCGATGCGCGCCTCGTTCTGCTCCAGCAGTTGTTTGAAGCGAAACATGACTTGCGCGCGTTTGGCAGGCGGCGTATTGCGCCACCCTGGAAACGCCGCCTTTGCCGAATCGATTGCCTTCTGAACGGTTTCACGATTGCCCAGCGCCACTTTGTGAACTGGCTGGCCGGTCGAAGGATTGAACACATCAGCGGTGCGGCCATTTTCATTGACCAATTCACCATGAATCAGGTGTTGAATGATGCTCATGCTTGACTCCAAAGGACTGTCCCGCTGGCGCAACCGAAGCTGCGCGCGGACTGGAAATAGGGGATGGATCAGTCGATCTGATTGAGTGCGTCGCCCACCGCGTCGAACATGCGGTCCAGGTCTTGGGGCAGGCTGTTGAACGTAGGGCCGAATTGCAGGGTGTCGCCACCAAAGCGGACGTAGAACCCAGCCTTCCACAGTTTCATCGCAGCTTCGAACGGACGCACGATGGCATCGCCGTCACGGGCTGCAACCTGAATGGCGCCCGCCAGGCCGAAGTTACGAATATCGATCACGTTTTTGCTGCCTTTGAGGCCGTGCAACGAGCGTTCGAAATGAGGTGCGGTTTCTGCCACCTGCTGAACCAGGTTTTCGCGCTTGAGAATGTCCAGTGCTGCCAGCCCCGCTGCACAGGCCACCGGATGCGCGGAATAGGTATAGCCGTGCGGGAATTCCACGGCGTACTCCGGCGTAGGCTGATTCATGAAGGTCTGGTAGATCTCGGAACTCGCGATGACTGCGCCCATCGGGATTGCGCCGTTGGTGACTTGTTTGGCGATGCACATCAGGTCAGGCGTCACGCCGAAGCTATCCGCGCCGAACATGGCACCCGTACGCCCGAAGCCGGTGATGACCTCATCGAAGATCAGCAGAATATTGTGCTGATCACAGATTTCGCGCAGGCGTTTGAGATAGCCCTGCGGCGGCACGATCACCCCCGCAGAACCCGCCATCGGCTCGACGATGACGGCCGCGATGTTCGAGGCGTCGTGCAGCTCGATCAACTTGAGCAGCTCGTCCGCCAGTGCAATACCGCCCTGTTCCGGCATGCCGCGGGAAAATGCGTTGCTTGCCAGCAGGGTATGGGGCAAATGGTCGACGTCCATCAACTGACCGAACATTTTGCGGTTGCCGTTCACGCCGCCGAGACTGGTGCCAGCGATATTCACACCGTGATAGCCACGGGCACGACCAATGAGTTTGGTCTTGGTCGCCTGCCCTTTCAGGCGCCAGTAGGCACGGACCATTTTTACCGCGGTGTCTGCGCACTCGGAACCCGAGTCGGTGTAGAACACATGATTCAGTTTGCCGGGCGTCAACTCGGTAATCTTTTCAGCCAGTTGAAACGACAGCGGATGACCGAATTGGAAACCAGGCGAGTAGTCCAGCGTGCTCAATTGCTTGGCGACGGCTTCCTGGATTTCTTTGCGAGTATGCCCTGCCCCGCACGTCCACAACCCTGAAAGGCCATCGTAGATCTTGCGACCCTTGTCGTCTGTCAGATAACTACCCTGAGCTGCCACGATCAACCGAGGATCTCGCTGGAAATTGCGGTTCGCGGTATAGGGCATCCAGTGAGCGTCGAGCTTGAGCTGACTGGCCAGGGACATATCGGACGTTTCGGGCATGTTCATTGGAATGACCTCACAAGGGCGTGGGTGGCCTGGCTACCGACTGCAAGGACGGAAACGGGGCCGGTTGCGGCTACGTTGCCATGGGCATAAAGTCACTAAAATCCTGCTTTTTCGATCTTCAGTTGACGGAATACTAAACAATGAGCACTCGCCGTTCTGAAGCGCTGGCCCAGGTCAGCGACTTCGACATTCGTTTGCTGCGCATCTTTCGAAGCGTAGTCGAGTCGGGAGGATTTTCTGCGGCCGAAAGTGCGCTGGGGATTGGTCGTTCGGCGATCAGTCAGCAAATGGGCGACCTCGAGCAACGTCTCGGCTTGCGCCTGTGCCAGCGCGGGAGGGCAGGCTTTTCGCTGACTGAAGAAGGTCGGGAGGTCTATCAGTCATCGCTTCAGCTATTAAGTGCGCTCGAGAGTTTTCGTACGGAAGTGAACGGCCTGCACCAGCATTTACGCGGAGAACTCAACATTGGCCTAACCGATAATCTGGTAACCCTGCCCCACATGCGCATCACTCACGCACTGTCGCAACTGAAAGAACGCGGCCCAGACGTGCACATCAATATCCGCATGATTGCGCCCAATGAAGTAGAGCAGGGCGTGCTGGACGGCAGCCTCCATGTGGGCGTCGTGCCACAAGCCAATGCCTTGTCAGGCCTCGAATACCAGTCGCTCTACAGCGAGCGCTCGCTACTGTACTGCGCCGTAGGGCATCCGCTGTTCTATGCCGAGGATGCGCAACTGAGCGACGGACGTCTCGCTGGCCAAGAAGCGATCGCCCCTACGTTCCGCCTGCCTGCGGACATTCAGGCTCATTACCAGGCCCTCAACTGCACCGCCAGCGCATCCGACCGGGAAGGCATGGCGTTCCTCATTCTGACGGGCCGATATATCGGCTACCTGCCGGACCATTACGCCACCTTCTGGGTGCAGCAAGGTCGCCTGCGGGCTTTGAAACCTCAGGCACGCTTTTACGATTTGAGCCTGGTCACGGTCACCCGCAAAGGACGCCGCCCTCATTTGGTGCTGGAAAGCTTCCTTGAGAGCCTCGCTGCGACGCGATGATGCTCGCAGAGGTAAAACCGCGTACCTCTGGTTATTGAAGGAAAATCGCCAACTCATTGTTTCAAAAGAAAATAAAAAAATATCAACATCAACGACCTGATCACTTGGACAGGTTTTTGCAGACGTTCTCGGCAAACACGCTGTCTCAGCAGCGCCCCGCACGCGGCGGGAGGCCTGAACACCCGGACCGCGAGCAAACTCCGCATGAACTGCGGGGGATCTCGCAGGGCGGTCATCCCTGCCACGCCGCACATAATACCGAGAGTCCAGCATGCAGCCCCAAATGCCAGATACCCAAGACCTGATCTACGGCCTCAATGACCGGCCTCGCCCTGCCCCAGCTCTCCTGGCGGCTGTGCAGCACGTACTCGCCGCCTTCGTGGGCATCATCACACCACCGCTCATCATCGGCTCAGCGCTGGGACTGGGAGCCTACCTGCCCTACCTCATCAGCATGGCTTTGATGGTCTCCGGCGTAGGAACCTTCATTCAAGCGCGTCGCCCCTTGGGTATCGGCGCGGGAATGATCTGCTTGCAAGGCACCAGTTTTGCGTTTCTCGGTGCCGTTCTTTCCGCCGGTTTTATGGTGAAACAGCGTGGTGGGACGCCCGAGGACATCATGGCCATGGTGTTCGGTGTGTGCTTTTTCGGCGCGCTGGTGCAGATCGTATTGAGCCGTTTCATCGGTCAGTTACGTCGCGTCATTACGCCACTGATAACAGGCATCGTCATCACGCTGATCGGCGTCAGTTTGATCAAGGTCGGGGTGACCGATCTGGGCGGCGGCTTCAACGCCCCCGACTTCGGCGAGCCGACGAATCTGGCGCTCGGCGCCTTCGTGTTACTGGTCATTATTCTGCTCAACCGCTCAAGGACTCCATGGCTGAGACTGTCGGCGATCATCATCGGCTTGGCCGTAGGGAGCATTGCGGCCTGGTTCAGTGGCAAGCTCACGCCTCATTCGATTCATGATTTGCCATTGATCAGCGCGCCCATGCCTTTCCGGTTCGGCTTTCAATTCGATTGGGCGGCTTTCCTGCCTGTCGCGCTGATTTATTTGATCAGCAGCATTGAAACTGTTGGCGATCTGACCGCTAATTGCATGCTCTCCCGCGAGCCCATTCAGGGGCCGAGCTACATCGCTCGCCTTAAAGGCGGCGTACTGGGCGATGGCGTGAGCTGCATGATTGCCGCCACCTTCAGCGCCTTCCCGAACACTACGTTCGCACAGAACAATGGCGTGATTCAGCTAACCGGCGTGGCCAGCCGCTACGTCGGCCTGTATATCGGGGCGCTGCTGTTTCTGCTCGGACTTTTCCCTGTGATTGGTGCGATTCTTCAACAGATTCCCAAGCCAGTGCTGGGCGGCGCGACGTTGGTGATGTTTGGCAGCGTCGCGGCAGCGGGCGTGAGGATCCTCGCGCAGTCAACCCTGGACCGTCGCAGCATGCTGATCATCGCGACTTCATTTGGCGTCGGCCTCGGCATCGCCGCGCAACCCACATTGCTGCACCATTTGCCGCAATGGGTGCAGAACCTGTTCGACTCAGCCATCACCAGCGGCGGCCTGACGGCCATCCTGATGTGCCTGTTGCTGCCCGAGAGCACGGTAAGTGCTGCCGAAAAAAAGCCTGAAATCGAAGCCCTCGACCACTGATTTCACTGTCAACGCTTGTCGGATCGTCCTGGGTGCGTTATCTGTTCACACCGTCGCACCCAATGATCCGTCTGGAACCGCTCATGACCCTCGAAGTCCCTGCTCACAGCGTCAGCGCCACCAAACCGGCGAGCCGCATTCGCCAGAAAAACGAAGAAGCGATCATGAAGGCTGCCGAAGACGAGTTCGCGCGTCATGGCTTCAAAGGCACCAGCATGAACACCATCGCTCAAAAAGCTGGGCTGCCCAAGGCCAACTTGCATTACTACTTCACCAACAAGCTGGGGCTTTACATCGCGGTATTGAGCAACATCATTCAGTTGTGGGACAGCACTTTCAACCACTTGAAGGCCGAGGACGATCCCGCCCAGGCACTGACTCAATACATCCGCGCAAAAATGGAATTTTCGCGCCGCCAGCCACAAGCCTCACGCATTTTCGCGATGGAGATCATCAGCGGCGGGGAATGCTTGAACGAATATTTCAGCCAGGACTACCGAACCTGGTTCCAGGGACGGGCATCGGTGTTCCAGGCCTGGATCGATGCCGGAAAAATGGACCCCGTCGATCCGGTGCATCTGATTTTCCTGTTGTGGGGCAGCACGCAGCATTACGCCGATTTCGCGACGCAAATCTGCCAGGTCACCGGGCGTGCGCGCTTGACCAAGCAGGATATGGAAGAGGCAGGCAATAACCTGATTCGCATCATCTTGAAGGGTTGTGGGCTGACGCCTCCGCTCTGAACGTGCGACATTTCTGATTTTCGGCTGGAACCGTTATGCCCTTCACCCTCGTCGGCCCTTGCGAATTCCGCGAAGAGATTCGCAAGAGCCGGTTCATCACCCTCGCCGCTCCCATCGTCAAACCGAGTGACGCCCAGTCGTTCATCGAACGGAACAGCGACCCCAACGCCACCCACAATTGCTGGGCCTGGAAACTGGGGCCTCAGTACCGAAGCACCGATGACGGCGAGCCGGGTGGCACGGCAGGACGCCCGATTCTCGCCGCCATCGAAGCGCAGGACTTCGATCAAGTCGTGGTGCTGGTCATTCGCTGGTATGGCGGCATTCAGCTGGGTACGGGCGGACTGGCGAGGGCCTACGGTGGCGGAGCCAACAAGTGTCTGCAACAGGCCGCTCGCTCGCCGCTCGTGAACCGGGTGCCGCTCAGCTTCGAGTGCACGTTCAGCGAGCTGGCGCTGGTCAAGTTGCGGCTGAGTGAGTTGAATGGATTGGTAGAAGAAGAACACTTCACCGCTGTGGGCGTCGAGCTGTCGATCGCGATCGGGCCTGAGCAGATCACGACTTATCAACGTCAGCTTTCGGACATCAGCCGTGGGCGCATTGTTATGCACACTCCAGGGGATGCCTGACATCTGGTTTCACAAATATTGTCCAGCGAAGGTTTCCCACATCTACTGTGCACCTGCCTGTGGACAAGCTGCGCACACAGCGCCGCACCCCTTGAATTACAAGGCCTACAGCCATCTGCTCGTTTTTTGATCAGCTTATGGGAAAACGAGGCAAACCACCGAAAAAACAGGCGGTTAGCGGCGCTTATCACCCTCCGCTCCTAAGCTCTGCTGCTTTATGCCCCTCATTTACGCTTGCGCACAATTACTGTGGAGCAACCTGTGGATAAGAGGTGCACGCCTTGACGCAACGCCGAGGCTACCTTGCCCGTCGTCATTTGGTCATTTTTTAAACAAAATATTTGAACCATTTTGACTCCGTAACGCACATTGGCGCCCCGCGATGGTGCCGACAGTTCGGACTCCGAGCATTCCGAGCACGTAGCCGCTCGCCGGCCCACTCTACATTCAATTGCCAAAGCCGCGCTGCAACCGGGATCGGGCGTGAGCAAACAAAAAAGCTGACCGGCTGGCCAAGAAATTGCTAAGTGCAGGAGCGATCCACTTTCACCGAGTCCGATATGTCCCATTCAGCGAACCCTGCGCGGTTGCAATTGCGCCACATCACCAAGCGGTATCCCGGCTGCCTTGCCAATGACGCCATTGATCTGAGCATTGAGCCGGGTGAGATACATGCGTTGCTCGGAGAAAACGGCGCAGGCAAAAGCACCTTGATGAAAATCATCTACGGCGTGGTCCAGCCTGATGCCGGCGACATTCTTTGGGAAGGGCAGCCGCTGACCATGCGCAATCCTGCGCAGGCCCGCGAACTGGGCATCGGCATGGTGTTCCAGCATTTCTCCCTGTTCGAAACCCTAACCGTGGCGCAGAACATTGCGTTGGCCATGGGAGCGGCGGCGGGCACGCCCAGGCAACTGGAACCGAAGATCCGGGAAGTCTCGCAACGCTATGGCATGGCGCTGGAACCTCAACGGCTGGTGCATAGTTTATCGATCGGAGAACGGCAGAAGGTCGAGATCATCCGCTGCCTGATGCAGGACATCCGCCTGCTGATTCTCGACGAACCGACCTCGGTGCTGACGCCTCAGGAGGCGGAAGATCTGTTCGTCACGCTGCGTCGCCTCGCCAGCGAGGGCTGCAGCATTTTGTTCATCAGCCACAAACTGGGGGAAGTCCGCGCGCTTTGCCACAACGCAACGGTGCTGCGAGCAGGCAGGGTGTCCGGGCACTGCGTGCCAGGGACGTGCAGTGACCTGGAGCTCGCGCGGCTGATGGTGGGGGACGCCGATGGGCTGGTGGCACAGTACCCGAAAACGGTCGGCACGGCCCCCTTCCTCCGTGTGGATAAGTTGTCATGGCACAACCTGGACCCGTTCGGCTGCTCGCTGGTCGACGTCGACCTGGAGGTGCGCAGTGGGGAGATTGTCGGTATCGCCGGCGTCGCAGGTAATGGCCAAGACGAGTTGCTCGCCCTTCTTAGCGGTGAGCAAACGCTGAGCAAGCATCGAACCCAGCCCATCCGGTTCGTCGACCGGCCCGTCGCTCATCTGCGCCCGGATGCGCGACGCAAACTCGGGCTGGCCTTCGTACCCGCCGAACGTCTCGGTCATGGCGCGGTGCCGGACATGAGCCTGGCTGACAACGCCCTGCTCACGGCTTTTCAACAGGGGCTGGTCAGCAATGGGTTGGTACAGCGACAGAAGGTTCAGGCACTGGCCGAACGCATCATCCAGCAGTTTGCCGTAAAAACCCCTGATGCCGAGACACGGGCTCGCAGCCTGTCCGGCGGCAACCTTCAGAAATTCATTCTGGGCCGCGAGATCCTACAGAACCCAAAACTGCTGGTGGCGGCTCACCCCACGTGGGGGGTGGACGTCGGCGCCGCCGCCGCGATCCATCGCGCCTTGATCGCCCTGCGCGATGCGGGCGCCGCCATTCTGGTGATTTCTGAAGACCTCGACGAACTGTTCCAGATCAGCGACCGCGTGGCCGCGCTGTCAGCAGGTCGCCTTTCCACCCTTGCGCCCACCGCGCACACCAGCCCCGTGCAAGTCGGCGGCTGGATGGCGGGTCAATTCGACGCTGCCCCGCTCATTTAACGGAGACACTCATGCTGCTTTCACTGGAACCGCGCGGCCAGGAATCCCGCGCCATGTTGTGGTTTTCGCCTTTACTCGCAGCAGTGCTGACGCTGGTATCAGGGGCATTACTGTTTTTGGCACTCGGTCTTGACCCGTTGCTGACGCTGCACACGTTGCTGATCGCACCGGTCAGCGATCTGTACGGTGTGTCTGAATTGATGGTCAAGGCACTGCCGATTCTGCTGTGCGCACTGGGCCTGGCCGTGGCTTATCAAGCACGGATCTGGAACATCGGCGCCGAGGGCCAATTGTTGATGGGCGCGCTCGCAGGCAGTGCCGTCGCGGTCAACGTGATCGAGGTCGACAGCCGCTGGGTATTGGTGCTCATCCTGAGCGCTGGCGTGCTGGCGGGCGCCGCCTGGGCGGGGCTGACCGCCTGGTTGCGCACGCATTTCAATGCCAACGAAATCCTGACCAGCATCATGCTCAATTACATTGCGCTGAACCTGCTGCTGTTTTTCGTGCACGGCCCGTTGAAGGATCCAGCCGGCATGAACTTCCCGGAGTCCGCGATGTTCGGCGACGCCAGCCGATTGCCTCTGCTGAGCGAAGAGGGGCGCGTCCACGCTGGGGTGTATTTCGCGCTGCTGGCGCTGGTGGCCGTGTGGGTCCTGCTGCAGCGCAGCTTCACAGGCTTTCAGGTCAAGGTGCTGGGCCTGGATAAACGAGCCGCTGGTTTCGTCGGTTTCCGGGAGAAACGCCTGATATGGCTGTCGCTTCTGATCAGCGGCGGTTTGGCGGGGCTGGCTGGCGTGTGCGAAGTCACCGGGCCCATTGGCCAACTCGTGCCTCAGGTGTCGCCAGGTTATGGCTACGCGGCGATCACCGTGGCGTTTCTGGGCCGCCTCAATCCGCTGGGCATTCTGTTTTCCAGCCTGCTGATGGCGTTGTTGTATCTGGGCGGCGAGAGCGCGCAGATGACGCTGAACCTGCCTCAAGCCATCACGCAGTTGTTTCAGGGGATGATGCTGTTCTTCCTGCTGGCGTGCGATGTGTTGATTCTCTACCGCCCGCGCTTGAAATGGCGCTGGGCCCGACGCCAGATGGCCGTTGTGCCGGGAGCCGTGTGATGGATATCGATCTGTTGAGTAATATCTTGTTCGCGACTGTACGCTGCGGCACGCCCCTGCTGCTGGTGGCACTGGGTGAATTGGTCTGCGAAAAAACCGGCGTCCTGAACCTGGGCCAGGAGGGCATGATGCTTTTCGGGGCCGTGATCGGCTTCATCGTCGCCCTCAGCACCGGCAGCCTCTGGCTGGGTGTGCTGCTGGCCATTCTGGCGGGAATGTTGCTGTCGTCCCTCTTCGCGCTGGTGGCCTTGGTGTTCAACGCGAATCAGGTCGCGACAGGCCTGGCGTTGACCATCTTCGGGGTCGGCCTGTCGAGCTTCGTGGGAGCAGCCTGGGTAGGCAAGCCGCTGATCGGCTTCGAGCCCACGGTGATCCCAGGGCTCAGCGATATTCCACTGATCGGCCGCATGCTGTTTGCCCAAGACGTGCTGGTCTACCTTTCCTTCGGCCTGTTCGCCATCGTGGCGTGGACGCTTCTGAAAAGTCGCGTCGGCCTGGTCATCCAGGCCGTAGGCGAAAACCCCAATGCGGCCAGTGCGATGGGCTTGCCGGTCCTGCGGGTTCGAACGTTGGCGGTGTTGTTCGGTGGTGCCATGGCGGGGCTTGCCGGGGCGTACCTGTCGTTGGCGTATACCCCGATGTGGGCTGAGAACATGAGCGCGGGCCGCGGCTGGATCGCCTTGGCCCTGGTGGTATTTGCCAGTTGGCGCGTTTGGCGCCTGCTGTTGGGTGCGTACCTCTTCGGCTTCGCCAGCATTCTGTATCTGGTGGCTCAGGGTGTGGGGTTGGCGATCCCTTCCAATCTCCTGGCCATGCTGCCTTACGTGGCAACCATCCTGGTGCTGGTGTTACTGTCGCGCAACGCTTTGCGTACCCGACTGTATGCGCCGGTGTCGCTAGGGCAACCCTGGCAATCGGGACACTGAAGTGCCAGGCGGCATGACCGTTGCGCGAAAAGATCAAATTCCTCGCAAGACGCGCGGTCAACCCACCTGCACTGCATCGTTTCGTTCTTCAAGGAGTGACCTTCATGTCTGCCAACAAAACTGCGTTGATCATTGGCGCCTCTCGCGGCCTGGGGCTAGGGCTGGTCAAACACCTGACCGAACAAGGTTGGGAGGTCACGGCAACCGTCCGTGACATGCACAAGGCCGATGCCTTGAAAGCCGTCCCCGGTGTGCATATCCAAACCCTGGACATGGATGAACAATCGTCGCTGGAAGTCCTCACCCATAACCTGAAGGGCCAGGTCTATGACCTGCTTTTCGTCAATGCAGGCGTTGCCGGTCCGCAGCATCCCAATCCCACCGACGCCACGGCAGGGGAGCTGGGTCAGTTATTTCTGACCAACGCTGTTGCGCCGGTTCGCCTGGCAAAACGGTTCGTCGAGCAGATCCGGCCAAACACCGGGATCATCGCGTTCATGAGCTCCGTGCTCGGCAGTGTGACCATGCCCGACGCCCCCGAAATGGCGTTGTACAAGGCCAGCAAAGCGGCCCTGAACTCGATGACTCACACCTTCTTCACGCAATTGGGCGAGAACCGGCCGACCGTCATCTCGATGCATCCCGGCTGGGTGCGCACCGACATGGGCGGCGAAGGCGCGGACATCGACGTTGAAACCAGCGTACGCGGCATGGTGGAACAGCTTGAACGGTTCGCCGGCGAAGGCGGGCATCATTTCGTGAACTACAAAGGCGAAACCATTCCCTGGTGACCCTTCCCGCTCCTCGGCACGCCCTGCCCGTCAGGGCGCTGTGCCTTGCATCCCGTCCTGGGATCCCCCTACACTTGCGCCTTCGCCCGAGGGCGACCCTGGATCAGCAGACAGGGCAACACTGAGCTGGCGACCTGAACCCATCTTCAGAGGAGCCGGCTCATGCCTGCGATCCGTATCTGGTTGAAAAACCCCCTTGCCGTATTCACTGCCAACGACTGCGACGCCCGTGGCGGGCTGGTGGTGGAAAACGGGGTCATTGTCGAAATGCTCGCCGCCGGTCACAGTCCGGCGACGCCTTGCGACGAAACGTTCGATGCCCGAGACCATGTGCTTCTCCCCGGGCTGATCAACACCCATCACCATTTCTATCAAACCCTGACCCGCGCCTGGGCGCCGGTGGTAAACCAGCCGCTGTTTCCGTGGCTGAAAACCCTTTATCCCGTGTGGGCGCGGCTGACACCTGCGCAATTGGCTCTGGCCAGCAAAGTCGCGCTGACTGAACTGTTGCTTTCCGGCTGCACGACCGCCGCCGACCACCATTACCTGTTCCCCAACGGGCTCGAAAACGCAATCGATGTCCAAGTCGAGAGCGTTCGCGAGTTGGGCATGCGGGCGATGTTGACCCGCGGCTCGATGAGCCTGGGCGAAGCCGATGGCGGCCTGCCGCCGCAGCAGACCGTACAACAGGGGCAGGTGATTCTGGACGACAGCCAGCGCCTGATCGAGCGCTATCACGAGCGGGGCGCGGGTGCGCAGATCCAGATTGCCCTCGCTCCCTGCTCGCCGTTTTCAGTGACCACCGAGATCATGTCCGAGAGCGCGGCGCTGGCCCGTCAGCTCGACGTCCGGCTACACACTCACCTGGCGGAAACCTTGGATGAAGAGGCGTTCTGCCTGCAGCGTTTCGGCCTGCGCACGGTGGATTATCTGGACAGCGTTGGCTGGCTGGGACCTCGTACCTGGCTGGCCCACGGCATCCACTTCAATGCCGAGGAGATCGCCCGACTGGGCGCTGCGGGCACCGGCATCTGCCACTGCCCGAGCTCCAATATGCGGCTGGCGTCGGGCATCTGTCCGACGCTTGATCTGATGGAAGCTGGCGCGCCGGTCGGGTTGGGTGTCGACGGCTCGGCCTCCAATGATGGATCGAACATGATCCTCGAGGCCCGGCAGGCCCTTTACCTGCAACGGCTGCGCTACGGCGCAGAGAGAATCACCCCGCAGGTCGCACTCGGCTGGGCAACCAAGGGGTCGGCGAAGCTGCTGGGCCGCACCGACATCGGCGAACTGGCCATAGGCAAACAAGCCGATCTGGCACTGTTCAAACTCGACGAACTGCGCTTTTCCGGCAGCCACGACCCCTTGTCAGCATTGCTGCTGTGTGGGGCGGATCGCACCGATCGGGTGATGATCGGGGGGCAATGGCGGGTGGTCGACGGCCAGGTCCTAGGGCTGGATCTGAAAGGGCTGATCGCCGATCACCGGCAGGCCGCCGAGGCACTGATCCGCGGCTGACCGATCACTCACCCGACAAGGCCGGTGGGTCAGCTGCAGGACACTCGTTCTCGCCGCGGCCTGCCGGACTGCCTTCGCAGAACGCTTCAAAGCCCCAGCAACGACAGCATGATGAACGTTGCGAACAGTACAAAGTGAGTCATGCCCTCGATGGCGTTCGTCTCGCCATCATTGAGGTTGATGGCGCAGACCAGCAAGGTCACGAAAATCATCACGGTCTGCACAGGCGTCATCGCCATTTGGAAGGGCTGGCCGGTATAAAGCGCCATCGCTTCCATCACCGGAACCGTCAAGATGACGGTTGACAGAGAAGCACCCAATGCGATGTTGACCACTGACTGCATGCGGTTGGCCAGTGCAGCACGCAAGGCCGTGAGGATCTCGGGCGCAGCCGAAATGGCCGCCACCAGAATCGCCGTGATGACCGGGGGCGCACCACTGCCTTCCAGACCCAGGTCCATGGCTTTGGACATGACCTCGGCCAACGCGCCGATGATCACCACCCCGAACACCAGAACGCCGATGGAGAACGCCAGGCTGACTTCCTCAGTGGCATGCTCGGGCTGCTCCTTGCGGCGCTTCTTGTCCGGATAGCTGTAGCTGAAGAAATAGCTGTGCGGGCCGACTTGCATGCGTAGAAACAAGCCATACAGAAGGATCATCGCGCCTATGGTGAATGCTGAGTACATTTTCCAGTTGGATTCCGGGATGAACTCGGGCACCACCATCGACACAGCCATAGCCGTCAGGATCATCACGCTGTAGGAGCGAGCGGAGTCGTCGTTGTAGGGCTGTTCGCCGTGCTTGAGCCCGCCCATCAACGCTGCCAGGCCGAGAATTCCGTTGATGTCGAGCATCACTGCGGAATAGATGGTGTCCCGCACCAGCGTCGGAGAAGGCTCGTTGCTCATCATGATCGCCAGAATGACCACCTCTACCAAGACCGCGGAGAGGGTCAAAATCATGGTGCCGTAGGGGTCTCCGACCTTTTCCGCGAGCAACTCGGCGTGATGAGCCACGCGCATGGAGGCGCAGACGATGAACGCCACCAGCGCCAGGCCTGCGAGCAATGCGACCACGTTGCCGTGGCTCAGCAGCTGATGTTCGAAGGGGTACGCGAAGCACGTTGCAATCACCGCCAACAGGAGAAACTTTTCTTGCTTGAGAATCGTGCCCATCGTTGCCTTTATCCCTGCGACCAACGCCGCACGTCCATAAAATTTCACTGCTTAGGGGGTTGAGAGTGCTGGTTGTAAACAAAGGTTTCAAGGCATCCTCGCGCGGACGAACTTAGCACTCCATGGCCGTCCCCGCTCCGATAGGCTGGGGATCGAGAACGGTCGTGTGCCCCCTCTCAGGACGGCGCCGGTAAAGCGAACGGGCTGCACCAGTACGCGGCGCGCCTGATCATTTCGGCACCGTCTGTGACCAATGTTTGCCTGGTGCCCCTGTTAAACAGCGGGCAAACCGGAAGACCTGTCTTATTGGTCAGCTTTTTGCATCGAGTGGAGCGCCCAGCCCTGACGGCCCGGCCTATAAGACCAAAGGAGCTAGATCTGCATGTTTTCCACCCTTCACTCACGTCGTCCGCTGAAAAAACTGATGTGCGCCATGGCCGCTGTCGTAGGGCTGAGCTCGAGTCTGATGGCTGCAGCGGCCGATCCGCTGAAAGTCGGTTTCGTCTACATCGGCCCGATCGGTGACCACGGCTGGACCTATCAGCACGAACAGGGCCGCCTGGCGATGGCCAAGGCGCTGGGCGACAAGGTCAACACCAGTTACGTCGAAAACGTGCCCGAGGGAGCGGACGCCGAGCGGGTGATCCGCAACATGGCGAAGAGCGGCTATGACTTGGTGTTCACCACCTCGTTCGGCTACATGAACCCGACCTTGAAGGTCGCCAAGCAATTTCCGAAGGTCATCTTCGAACATGCGACCGGCTATAAGCAGGACAAAAACCTGGGCACCTACCTGGCCCGCACTTATGAAGGACGCTACGTCGGCGGTTTCCTTGCCGCGAAGATGACCAAGACCAAGAAAATCGGCTACGTGGCGTCGTTCCCGATTCCTGAAGTCTTGCGTGACATCAACGCCATTCAACTGGCACTGAACAAATACAACCCTGGCACTGAGATCAAGGTGGTGTGGGTCAACTCCTGGTTCGATCCAGGCAAGGAAGCCGACGCCGCCAACGCGCTGATCGATCAAGGCGTGGATGTAATCTTCCAGCACACCGACAGCCCGGCGCCGATCCAGGCTGCCGAGCGCCGAGGCGTCTATGCCGTTGGCTATGCGTCGGACATGGCGCACTTCGGGCCTAAGGCAGTGTTGACCTCCATCGTCAACAACTGGGGGCCGCATTACATCCAGGCCACGGAGGCGGTCATCAACGGCAGCTGGAAATCCCAGGATTATTGGGGCGGTTTGAAAGAAGGCACTGTTGAGTTGCCGATGAGCGACCTCGTACCTAATGACGTCAAGGCCGAAGCGCAGAAGATCATTGCAGACATCGAAAGCGGCGCGTTCCATCCGTTTACCGGACCGATCAAAGACCAAACCGGCGCGGTGAAAATTCCTGAAGGCAGCATCGCCACCAATGCCGAATTGGCGTCGATGAACTACTACGTGGAAGGTGTGAAAGCCGAGTTGCCAAAATAGGTTGAGCGCCTGAACAGCGGTAGCAGCGCGGCGCAGTCGGGCTGCTACGTTTTCTTCTACGTGCATCAGGAATCAGTATGAACCGGCTTCCCCTCATCGACATTGCCCCGCTCTATGCCAGCGACGAACAGGCCTGGCACGAGGTTGCCCGTCAGATCGACTCAGCATGCCGCGAATGGGGCTTCTTCTATATCAAGGGCCATCCCATCAGCGCCGAGCGCATCGAGCAGGTCATGGGCCAGGCCCATCGCTTCTTCGCTCGGCCACTGGAAGAAAAGCTCAAGATCGACATCACCCAAAGCCTGCATCATCGCGGTTACGGCGCCATCGCCACCGAGCAACTGGACCCCAGCCTGCCGAGCGACTTGAAGGAAACCTTCGACATGGGGCTGCACTTGCCTGCCGATCACCCCGACGTGATCGCTGGAAAGCCACTGCGCGGTCCCAATCGCCACCCTGACCTTCCCGGCTGGCAAGCGTTGATGGAGCAACATTACCAGGACATGCAGGCGCTGGCCCAAACACTGCTGCGCGCGATGACACCCGCACTGGGCATCGAGCGCGACTTTTTCGACCAGCGCTTCGCGCAGCCGGTCAGCGTCCTGCGGATGATCCACTACCCGCCTCGCCACACCGCCAGCAGCGAAGAGCAACAGGGCGCAGGGGCGCATACCGATTATGGCTGCGTGACCCTGCTCTATCAGGATGTCGCCGGGGGGCTGCAGGTGCGCGATGTGCGGGGTCAGTGGATCGACGCGCCGCCCATCGACGGCACGTTCGTGGTGAATCTGGGCGACATGATGGCGCGCTGGAGCAACGACCGTTATGTCTCCACACCGCACCGGGTGATCAGCCCGTTGGGCGTGGACCGTTATTCGATGCCCTTCTTCGCCGAGCCGCATCCGGACACCCGCGTCGAATGCCTGCCCGGGTGCACGGACGCCGAGCACCCGCCATTGTACCCACCGACCACGTGTGCGGAGTTCCTGCTGTCACGCTTCGCTGATACCTATGCCTACAGACGGGAACCCGAAACCGAGGTCTGAACCTTTCGGTCAGGTTTTTAACCAGCCGATGCGCTCGACTCTGTAGAATGACCGCCATTGCACCTGATGAGAAAAGCACATGTACGATTGGTTGAACGCCCTGCCCAAGGCTGAATTACACCTGCACCTGGAGGGTTCCCTGGAGCCTGAGCTGCTGTTCGCCTTGGCCGAGCGCAACAAGATTGCCCTGCCGTGGGCGGACGTCGAGACCTTGCGCAAGGCCTATGCCTTCAACAACCTGCAGGAGTTCCTCGATCTCTATTACCAAGGCGCGGACGTGCTGCGTACCGAACAGGACTTCTACGACCTGACCTGGGCTTACCTGCAACGCTGCAAGGCGCAGAACGTCGTCCACACCGAACCGTTCTTCGACCCCCAGACCCATACCGATCGAGGCGTTCCGTTCGAGGTCGTCCTCAATGGCATTTCCCGGGCGCTCGATGATGGCAAACGTCAACTGGGCATCGGCAGCGGTTTGATCCTGAGCTTCCTGCGGCACTTGAGTGAAGAGCAAGCACACCAGACACTGGACATGGCCTTGCCCTACCGCGACACCTTTGTAGCGGTAGGGCTGGACAGCTCGGAAATGGGCCATCCGCCCAGCAAGTTCCAGCGAGTGTTCGATCGTGCCCGCAGCGAAGGCTTCGCCACGGTCGCTCACGCCGGGGAGGAAGGGCCGCCCGAATACATCTGGGAAGCATTGGACCTGTTGAAGATCACCCGCATCGACCATGGCGTGCGCGCCATCGAGGACGAGCGTTTGATGCAACGCATCATCGATGAGCAGATTCCATTGACCGTCTGCCCGCTGTCCAACACCAAATTGTGTGTGTTCGACCACATGAGCCAGCACAACATCCTCGACATGCTCGAGCGTGGCGTGAAAGTGACGGTGAACTCCGATGACCCGGCGTACTTTGGCGGCTATGTGACCGAAAACTTCCACGCGTTGCACGAACACCTGGGAATGACCCAGGATCAGGCCAGGCGTCTGGCTCAGAACAGCCTCGATGCACGACTGGTAAAATCCTGAACCTTACGCATGGCTGGCTGACCTGCTGACCGTGGCGAACATGCGTCGCCGCTGTCAGCCAGCTGGCAGCGTCGGACCCTGAGCAACGCGCCTGTTGTCAGGCTGCGGCGGCGATCTTGTTGATCTCTCTCTGCCCATTGGAAGAAACCTGCAAGGTGCTGGCCTCCTCCGTAGTGCGCAACCATCCCAACTGCATGAACAATTGCAACAGCCCCGCGCCCAACGCCCCGCCCAAGTGGGGTGCGGCTCCCTTGCACTCGGTACAGACGCAAACGGTTTCCCGTTGCCGATGCGCCAGCGCCGGAACGAAGATGCCCCGCTCGGCGAAACGCGATATGCCCACACTGGTCACTTCGAGCCGCTGATCGGACTGCTCGATCCACCCGGCGCCGAGCATCCGCTGATAGAGCGCCGTCCCCAACTCCCCGCCGAGGTGATCCGAGCAGATGCTGGCCCTGAGCAGCGGCAACGGCGGAAGCGGCTGTGCAACGCTCCGGCTGACCAATTCGGCGCTGACCATCGAAGCACTGGCCAGCGCCTGGACCGCCATCCCGACTTCCGGCGCCGCTATCCGGAAAAAGCGTTTCTTGCCGCGCGCTTCCTGCCTGAGTAATCCACCCGCGGCCAGACGCCCCAAGTGTGCGCCCGCCGATGAAGTCGACAGCCCCACCAACAATCCAAGCTCATCTGCCGCTCGGGACGCCCCATCCATCATCGCCCACATCATCGCGCTGCGTTTGGGATCAGCCAGCAGTGCCGCAATCTGACTGATGCACGGTGCCTGTTCCATGTCCTCACTCCCTGTTGAAACTTTTCCAATACGGTAGCCAAGTCGCTTGAACGACTACATTGTTGTCTTGAACGAATGATGGCCTTGATCCATATCACTTCATGGAAATTCCAGGTAACCAAAATTGCGGAAGTTACAGATCTGGCGATTCACCCACGACAGTTTGAAGACCGGAACGTTGTCCGGACTTAACGTGGCGACAATAGTATAAGCGCTGCACCTGGTAACCAAGACAACTCCCAGGCTAGGCGAGTAAGCACCACTCTATCGGGAAGGCAGAACATTCCGCAGGATGTGCCACATACACCTTGGAACAAGGTGATGCGATATGTAGCGGGCAGGCTTGATGCAGCGGGGCCGCTTTTGGAGTTTCGGCCATTTGTACGGATCTACATGAGGCAATTGCCTACACGAAAAACTCCAGAAACTCTCAAGAAAAAAATCTACATTCCCTTTGGAGCGCCAGCCGCTCAAAGCCCCCCCGTCAACACTAACGGCACCCGACGAGGAAAATTCTTATGTGGAAGTGTCCGTGCCAGAGATAACAACCGCCGCGGCTCAATCCGGTAGTCAGGTGATTGCTTCAGTGTGTGTACGGCAACTCGTAACAGCCGCCGTACAGGGGATAAACGCTGAGCGACGTCAGATACGAACGTCCGCGTGTAAGGCCGAGGCTTCACGCTTTTTCTGGGCATGCCGGGTGATGGTCGCCAGCCCTGCGGTCAACACGCCGCACAGGGTAATGACAGTTGCCATCGGCACCGCCGTGCCGTCATGTAGGACACCCACCAACGCCGCTGCACCCGCCGCGACGCTGAATTGCAGGCACCCCAACAACGCTGACGCGCTGCCTGCCCGTTTGCCCTGGCCAGCCATGGCGCACGCCGAGGCGTTGGGGATGATGCAGCCCAGGCTGGCGATGTAAATGAACAGCGGCACCAACAACGGCCAAAGCTGACGGGTGTGCAGCGAAGCAATGCCCAACAGCACCAAGGCGCCGCTCAGATACAGCCAGACCGCCCGTGACAGCAACCCGCCCGGCCCGAAGCGCCCGACCAGTCTAGCGTTGATTTGCGCCACCAGAATGAAGCCCGCTGCGTTGGTCCCGAACAACCAACCGTAGTGCTCGGCGGGTACGCCATACAGTTTGATGAATACGAAGGGCGACCCTGCAATGTAGGAAAACATTCCAGCCATGGCGATGCCACCGGTAAGCGCATGACCCAGGAAGATCCTGTCCCTGAACAAACGCAAGTAGGCACCCAGCGCACCGGACAAGGGGGGTCGAGGATGCCCCGCCGGCATGCTCTCCGGCAGACCGATCGCTACTGCAGCGGCAGTGAAGGCGCTGAACAACGTCAGTGTCATGAAAATGGTCTGCCACCCGTAAACGTTAACCAACACGCCTCCGAGCATGGGGGCGAGAATCGGCGCCAAGCCCATGACCAGCATCAATTGAGAAAACACTTTCGCCGACTCGACCGGGGAGCATTTGTCGCTGACGATGGCCCGCGACAGCACCATGCCGGCGCAACCGCCGAGGGCCTGAACGAAGCGCGCAGCAATCAGCCACTCCAGGCTTGGAGCGAACGCGCAGGCCAAGGACGCAAGCGTGAACAGCCCTACGCCAAACAGCAAGGGCACCCGACGTCCGAAGCGATCCGCGATCGGGCCATAAACAAGTTGGCCAATACTCAAGCCGAGAAAATACGATGCCAGCGTCAACTGGACATGCTTTTCATCGGTGCCGAATGCCGCAGCGATGGCAGGAAATCCCGGCAGGTAGAAATCAATGGCCAAGGGCCCGAAGGCGCTAAGAGCGCCCAATATTAGGATCGTTCGCAAATTCATTTATTTTTCCAGGCAAGTGCGCGCAACGGTGCAGTTTAACAACCCTGCACCTCGAGCGGCGGTTGAGCAGCCATTGATTCATCGATTTTTTCCGTCGCGTGCCGCTCGGCGCAACAGTGGAACTAATGGAACATGACCGGGCATCGGTTAATGGATTTCTCACAGCGCTTTTACAAATAACTCACGGATCCGCTTCTAGACTTTTTACATAAGTCGAGGAAAACGAAAATGAACACGCGTTGGGTTGTGCTGTGGTGCTGCTTGGTAGTTGCCGGTTGTCAGTCTACCCACGACCAATTGTTGGCCGAAGGTTATCCACCGGCGTTCGCAGACGGGTTTCAGGATGGCTGTGGCAGTGGCCGGCAATCCATCGACCCCATGAAAGGTCAGTACAAGAAGGATGTTCCGCGTTACTTGCGCGACACGATTTACGCGCAAGGTTGGGGCGATGGCTTCCAGCAATGCCAAGCGCAATTGGTCAACCGCAATGTGCAGGACCAAGGCCGTGACAGTATCTGGAACGACCGGGACCGCGCGTGGGAGCAGCAGAAAACCCAGGATGCCGCCAAAGCGTATCGTTCTCGCTGAACCTAAAGCCGTTTGGGGACGTCTTCTCTGTCATCGTCAGCCAACATGCCTGCACCTTCAGGCTTCAACAAAGGAGCACACAATGAGTCGGGCCTTCGTCAACGAAGACCATGCTGCAGCGCAGACCAGCCAACCGGTCGAACGCCAGATCAGCGAACAGCCCAATTACGTCACCGCCCAAGGTCTGGCCCAACTGCAGGCCCACGTCGCGTCGCTGCAGGCCCAGCACAGCGACCAGGCAGGGCGTGGCGAAATGGCCGACCAGCAGCGGCTGGCCGATATCGAACGGGATTTGCGGTATTTCACGCAACGGGTCAACAGCGCGCAGGTGGTGGTGCCAGCGACCTCGGTCGATAAGGTGCAAATCGGCAGTTGGGTCACCTTCGCTGATGAAGAGAATCGCGAGCAGCGTGTCCAACTCGTGGGCGAGGATCAAGCGGATGCCGCCAGTCAGTTGATCAACTGGGCCTCTCCCTTGGGGGTCGCTTTGTTGGGCGCTCGCGTGGGCGATGAGGTGATCTGGAAACGTCCCGCAGGGGAACAAACGATCGAAGTGGTGCGAATCGAGGGCGAGGCCTGAGGTCCCCGAACCCGAGGCGAGCCTCGTCTGTCCATAAAAAACGGAGCCCGAAGGCTCCGTTCTTGTGACGCCATCCAGTATCAGGCGAGCTTCTTGTGACGCACGCGGTGCGGCTGAGCCGCGGCTTCACCCAGGCGTTTCTTGCGATCGGCCTCATACTCGGTGTAGTTGCCTTCGAAGAAGACGGCTTGCGAGTCGTCCTCGTAGGCCAGGATGTGAGTTGCCACGCGGTCCAGGAACCAGCGATCGTGGGAAATCACGATGGCTGCGCCGGGGAAGTCCAGCAACGCTTCTTCCAGAGAGCGGAGGGTTTCAACGTCCAGGTCGTTAGACGGTTCGTCGAGCAGCAAGACGTTCCCGCCCTCCTTCAAGGTCAATGCCAGGTGCAGGCGTCCGCGCTCACCGCCGGACAGGTCCTTGACGAACTTCTGCTGATCGCCGCCCTTGAAGTTGAAGCGTCCGACGTAGGTGCGCGAGGGGATTTCGTAGTTGCCAATCTTGATCAGGTCGGAGCCGTCGGAAATCTGCGCGAAAACGGTCTTGCTCCCGTCCAGGTCTTCGCGGCTTTGGTCGACGCAGGCCAGTTGGACGGTTTCACCGATTTCGATCGTGCCCGAATCCGGTTGCTCCTTGCCCATCAGCATCCGGAACAGCGTCGACTTACCGGCACCGTTACCGCCGATCACGCCAACGATGGCGCCTTTTGGCATGGAGAACGACAGGTTGTCGATCAACACGCGATCGCCATAACCCTTGGTGACGTTTTTGAACTCGATCACCTTGTCGCCCAGGCGCGGACCGGCCGGGATATAGATCTCGTTGGTCTCGCTGCGCTTCTGGAATTCCTGAGATTGCATTTCTTCGAAGCGTTGCAGACGGGCCTTGGATTTGGACTGGCGGGCCTTGGCGCCTTTGCGCACCCACTCCAGCTCCTCTTTCATGGCCTTCTCATGAGCCGATTGCTGCTTGGACTCCTGGGCCAGACGGTCGGACTTGGCTTCCAGCCAGCCCGAATAGTTGCCCTCATAGGGAATACCCGCGCCGCGGTCGAGTTCCAGGATCCAGCCCGCAACGTTGTCGAGGAAATAACGGTCGTGGGTAATCGCGACCACGGTACCTGGGAAGTCGTGCAGGAAATGCTCGAGCCAGGCAACGGAGTCGGCATCCAGGTGGTTGGTCGGTTCGTCGAGCAGCAGCATGTCAGGCGCCGACAGCAACAGGCGGCACAGGGCCACACGGCGCTTTTCACCACCGGACAGGTGTTCCACCTTGGCGTCCCATGGCGGCAGACGCAACGCATCGGCGGCGACTTCCAGTTGGCGCTCCAGGTTGTGACCGTCGCTCGCCTGAAGAATGGCCTCCAGCTTGGCCTGCTCGGCGGCCAGCTTGTCGAAATCGGCATCCGGCTCGGCGTAAGCGGCATAGACTTCATCCAGACGCGCCTGAGCGTCCTTGATCACGCTCACCGCTTCCTCGACCACTTCGCGCACGGTTTTGCTCGGGTCCAACTGGGGTTCTTGCGGCAGGTAGCCGACATTCAGCTCCGGCATTGGACGCGCCTCACCATCGAACTCAGTGTCGACGCCCGCCATGATTTTCAGCAAGGTGGATTTGCCCGAGCCGTTGAGGCCGAGAACACCGATCTTGGCGCCCGGGAAAAACGACAGGGAGATGTTTTTCAGGATTTCCCGCTTCGGCGGAACAACTTTGCTCAGCCGATGCATGGTGAAGACATATTGGGCCATGGAATGAAAACCTGGAATGTGACAGTGAATGTTCAAAGACGCGAGCTTACTGCCCCGCTGCAAAAATCGCTGTTATTTATCGTCGAAACTTGCCGCCAGCCGATTCAGCGCCTTGAATGGATTGAGACTTGAACCGTAAAACGGCGACGCCGGGAGCTTCCGAGCATCGGTCATGAAGCTGGAGCAATGTTTGCAAGCCATGCGCACGTCTTGCAGAAAACGGGCACCTCGCGCGTGGCGCCAAACTACCCGAATGCAGTCGACAGGGCAAACCGTGCGGCCCAATAAGGCTGGCACTTAGCCACAAGTCAAGGCATGCTAGCCGCCCTTTGGGCGTCGAGCTTATAGTGCGCTTCGCACACGCTGATTCAGTCCAGCAGTCAGGATCACAGTTTGTCCACACCAGGCCCCCTTTCTCCTTTGCGCTCAACTCACAGCGCGACGTCTGTGCCTTCCCGAGGCTCGCTCAAGGGCGCGCTGGCGGTGCTGGTGCTGCTGATGCTCGTGTTGCTGTTATGGCAACTGTTCGAACAGTTCCAGCAGACGCAGGAGCGGCAACATCAGCGCAGTGTCGATTACAGCATTCAACTGGCCGACCGGTTGAGTTTGAACATGGCGCTCAATGCCCAAGTGGCCCTCAACGTGCTGGATGACGCAAAAAGCCGCGTACAGGGCTCGGTCCTGACCCCCTCCACACTCGACCGCCTGCGCCAGGCGATGCCAGGCTTGCTCAGCGTAGCGTGGCTGGACGAAAACGCTCAGGTGTTGGCCGACAGCGCGTCCGGCAGTCCGGATGCCGACTTTTTGGCTCAACAGCATGAGCGGATCGGTGGGCGTACCTACTATTACGCCGACGCGCCTGACGGTTCGCTGTTCTATCTCTTCGTCCGCCAGTCCGGCAGCGACGCCGAGCGCTACTGGGCCATCCGCTTGAGCCCTCAGGCGCTGAAGTCCCTGACGCGGGAAAGCGATCAGGACTATAAAGCCGTCTGGCAGTTGGAAAACCGCACGACTCAGCAGGTGGTGTACCGGGGCAATGCCGATGACGAAGCGTCGGCCAGCGGCGACATTCAGACCCTGTTGCTCGAACCGCTGACCAACAGCGACTGGCAACTGCGCGGGCTGTTCGACAGTACGAAGGTGCGCCAGGCGCTGATCGCCCCGTTGATCGGCAAATGCCTGATCGCGCTGGTGTGCTCCATTCTGCCTTTGCTCGCATTGCGCAGCCTGCACCGTCGGCAGTTGCAATTGCATGAAAGCCGTCGGCGCTACAAGGACATTTTCGAAGGCACCGGCGTGGCGCTGTGTGTGCTCGACCTGTCCGGCCTGACGGCCTACCTCAGGCACCTGCAACTGAACAGCAGCGCAGACCTGCACCGGCGCTTGCTCAATCACCCGGACCAGCTCAAACCGCTGCTGCATCAATTGCGCATCACGGAGGTCAACCAGGTGGCCGCCGGCCTGCTGCGGGCCGAATCCGCCGAGCAGGTCTGGCAACAACTGATCGAGGGCTGCCCGCGTGCTCGCCAGGGCATCGGCGTGCAGTTGATCGGCGCGGTGCTCGATGGCCTACCGCAACTCGAGCTGGAAATCGTGCTACCCGACGCTCAGGGCAATGATCAGCACCTCTGGCTGGTGGTACGTCTGCCCGAGCAACCGGAAGACTTCAATGCCGTCATTCTCAACATCAATGATGTGACCAACCGCAAGCAGACCGAACTGGCATTGCAAGAGCGCGAGAGCTTCTGGTCGGAAGTGGTACAAACGGTACCCGACCACTTGTACGTTCAGGACGTCGCCACGCGGCGCATGCTTTACAGCAACCATCATCTGGGGCATTCGCTGGGCTACAGCAAGGAAGACGTCGAGCAGATGGGCGAATACTTCTGGGAGATCCTGCTGCACCCGGATGACGCCGAAGCGTACGAACGCCTGCGCCTGATGCGCAGCGAAGACAACCGCAGCGACCTGATCGAGCAACAATTGCGGTTTCGTGATCGCGGTGGTCGCTGGCGGCGTCTGGACATCCGCGAGCAAGCGTTGGCCCGCGATGAAGATGGCCGGATCACCCGGATTGTGGGGGTGGCCAAGGACATCACCGAACAAGTGGAGGCAAGCCAGTCCCTGCGTGACAGCGAACAGCGCTACCGCATGCTGGCAGAAAGCATCAGCGACGTGATTTTTTCCACCGATGCCCGGCTGCGCCCCAACTACGTCAGCCCGTCGGTCAACACCGTCTTGGGGTACAGCGCCGAGTGGATTCTGGAGAACGGCTGGAACTCGATCATCGCCAACCCGCACCAGTTGGGAAACCTGCAAACCCTGCTGCATCGGGTCGGCAAAGCGCTGAACAAGCCCGAAACGCTGGCGCAATTGCGCAGCGAGGTACCGACTCAACTCTTCCTCTTCGACTGCCTGCGCGCGGATGGGCGCAAGATCCCCGTCGAGCTACGGCTGGTGCTGGTGTGGGACGACTCGGGCGCCTTCGAGGGCATTCTGGGCGTGGGTCGTGACATCAGTCAGCAACGCCGTGCAGAAAAAGACCTGCGCATGGCGGCCACGGTCTTCGAGCACTCGACGTCGGCCATTCTGATCACGGACCCCGCCGGCTACATCGTGCAGGCCAACGACGCCTTCAGCCGGGTCAGCGGCTATGCGGTTTCCCAAGTCCTCGATCAGTTGCCGATGATGTTGACGGTCGAGAACCAACAGGAAGCCCACATGGGTTACATCCTCAAGCAACTGCATCAGCGCGGCAGTTGGGAGGGCGAACTGTGGTTAAAGCGCCGAGACGGCGAGCATTACCCAGCGTGGGTCGGCATTACTGCCGTGCTCGACGATGAGGGCGACCTGGCCAGTTACGTGTGTTTCTTCAGTGACATCAGCGAACGCAAAGCCAGCGAGCAGCGCATTCATCGCCTCGCCTATTACGACGCCTTGACGCATCTGCCCAACCGCACCTTGTTCCAGGACCGTCTGCACACCGCCCTGCAACACGCCGAGCGGCAGAACGCCTGGGTTGTGCTGATGTTTCTCGATCTGGACCGTTTCAAACCGATCAACGACTCGCTGGGCCACGCCGCCGGCGACCGCATGCTCAAGGAAATGGCCTCGCGGCTGCTGGAGTGCGTTACCGAAGACGATACCGTGGCGCGCATGGGCGGCGATGAGTTCACCCTCCTCCTGCAACCCGGCGCCACGCAGCAAGCGGCGCTGACCCGTGCCATCCATGTCGCCGAGCAGATCCTGGCCAGCCTGGTGAAGCCGTTCGTACTCGAAGGTCGGGAATTCTTTGTCACTGCCAGCATTGGCATCGCCCTCAGTCCTCAGGATGGCCATGAACTGAGCCAGTTGATGAAGAACGCCGACACGGCCATGTACCACGCCAAAGAGCGCGGCAAGAACAACTTCCAGTTCTACCAGGCGGACATGAACGCCAGCGCGCTGGAGCGCCTGGAACTGGAGAGCGATTTGCGTCATGCACTTGAGCAAAAAGAGTTCACCCTGTTCTACCAGCCGCAGTTCAGCGGCGACGGCAAGCGGCTGACCGGCACCGAGGCCCTGTTGCGCTGGCGTCATCCTCGTCGCGGGCTGGTCCCCCCTGGGGATTTCATTCCCGTCTTGGAAGAGCTGGGCCTGGTGGTGGAAGTCGGCGAATGGGTGCTCAAGGAAGCGTGCCGTCAGTTGCGCGAATGGCATCAGGCCAAGGTGCGGGTGCCGAAAGTGTCGGTCAACATTTCCGCGCGGCAGTTCTCCGATGGGCAGTTGGGTACGCGCATTGCCAATATCCTCCAGGAGACTGGCCTGCCCCCTGCCTGCCTGGAGCTGGAATTGACCGAAAGTATTTTGATGCGCGAGGTCAGCGAAGCGATGCAGATCCTCGATGGCCTCAAACGCCTGGGGTTGAGCATTGCCGTAGACGACTTCGGCACCGGCTATTCGTCGCTCAACTACCTCAAGCAATTCCCTATCGATGTCTTGAAGATCGACCGCACCTTCGTCGACGGCCTGCCGTCCGGCGAGCAGGATGCCCAGATCGCCCGAGCCATTATCGCAATGGCCCATAGCCTTAACCTGGCCGTGATCGCCGAAGGGGTGGAAACCCACGAGCAACTGGACTTCCTGCGCGAACACGGATGCGACGAAGTGCAGGGCTACCTTTTCGGCCGCCCGATGCCCGCGACACGGTTCGAAGCGCAGTTCAGCAATGACACGCTCTTCATGATTGATTGATACGGCAGGGGCGCCGCCAAACCCGCTGACTCGCCGCATTGCGTTGCAGGAGCGCGCTTGCCCGCGACGACTTTTGTACAACCGACACGGGTGCCGGGTGCAAAAACGTATCGCGGGCAAGCGCGCTCCTACAGGTGTCGGGTCAGGCTGGATGAAGACAGGTCGTCTGCGGCATGACCGCCTTTCAACTGATTGATGCGGCAGGGGCGCCGCCAAACCCGCTCACCGCATTGCATTGTAGGAGCGCGCTTGCCCGCGAAGACTTTTGTACAACCGACACGGGTGTGCCGGGTGCAAGAACGTATCGCGGGCAAGCGCGCTCCTACAGGTGTCGAGTCAGACTGGATGAAGACAGCTCGTCTGGGGCATGACCGCCTTTCATATGCCATCTAAAAGCCGATGAGTTAGAATGCCCCCCTTTTCAACTGCCCGATCCCCGAGGACCGCCATGTTCAGCCGTCATTTGACTATCGCCAAGTACGACTCCGACCTGTTTGCCGCTATGGAGCAAGAAGCCAAGCGCCAGGAAGAGCACATCGAGCTGATCGCCTCGGAAAACTACACCAGCCCGGCCGTGATGGAAGCGCAGGGCTCGGTCTTGACCAACAAGTACGCCGAAGGCTACCCAGGCAAGCGTTACTACGGTGGTTGCGAATACGTCGACATCGTCGAACAACTGGCCATCGACCGCGCCAAGGAGCTGTTCGGCGCCGATTACGCCAACGTACAGCCGCACGCAGGTTCCCAGGCCAACAGCGCCGTCTATCTGGCGCTGCTGAACGCAGGCGACACCATTCTGGGCATGAGCCTGGCCCACGGTGGTCACCTGACCCACGGCGCCAGCGTTTCCTCGTCCGGCAAGCTGTACAACGCGGTGCAGTATGGTATCGATGGCAATGGCCTGATCGACTACGACGAAGTCGAGCGCTTGGCCGTCGAGCACAAGCCCAAGATGATCGTGGCCGGTTTCTCGGCGTATTCGCAGGTCCTGGATTTCGCCCGCTTCCGCGCCATCGCTGACAAAGTCGGCGCTTACCTGTTCGTCGATATGGCTCACGTTGCCGGCCTGGTTGCTGCGGGTGTCTACCCCAATCCGGTGCCGTTCGCCGACGTCGTCACCACCACCACTCACAAGACCCTGCGCGGCCCACGTGGCGGCTTGATCCTGGCGCGCGCCAACGCCGACATCGAGAAAAAACTGAACTCTGCCGTTTTCCCTGGCGGTCAAGGCGGCCCGCTGGAGCACGTCATCGCTGCCAAGGCGATCTGCTTCAAGGAAGCGCTGCAGCCTGAGTTCAAGGCTTACCAGCAACAAGTGGTGAAGAACGCCAAGGCCATGGCTGCCGTCTTCATCGAGCGTGGCTTCGACGTCGTCTCGGGCGGCACCGAAAACCACTTGTTCCTGCTGTCCCTGATCAAACAGGACATCTCCGGTAAAGACGCCGACGCCGCGCTGGGTCGCGCTTTCATCACCGTGAACAAGAACTCCGTGCCAAACGACCCACGCTCCCCGTTCGTCACCTCCGGCCTGCGCTTCGGCACCCCGGCTGTGACCACTCGCGGCTTCAAGGAAGCAGAGTGCAAGGAACTGGCGGGCTGGATCTGCGACATCCTGGCTGACCTGAACAACGAAGCGGTGATCGACGCCGTCCGTGAGAAGGTCAAGGCCATCTGCGCCAAGCTGCCGGTTTACGGCGCCTGATAGCGGTTCATCGATGTCAGAAAGCCCGGCTCTTGAGCCGGGCTTTTTTGTCTGAAATCTCCGCACCGTAGGAGCGCGCTTGCCCGCGAGACGTTTTGGTACCCGGCCCTTCGTATCGGATGTACGAAAGTCTTCGCGGGCAAGCGCGCTCCTACAGTTAGTAGTTACTCTGCTGAAACGCCGGCAAAGCCTTCCCGGATCTTTTGCTCCGGCAATTCGTCGGCGATGAACACGATGACGCTCTCGCGCTTCTCGGCCGGCCCCCACTCCACATCGAAATCGAAGCCGTATAACTTCAGCACGCCCTGAAACACCAACTTGCGGTCCTCGCCAGCAATGTTCAGCACGCCTTTATAACGCAGCAACTGCTTGCCATGGGCTTCCAGCAGCTCGTTCATGAATTCGCTGAGTTTGTCGATATCAAGCGCCTTGTCGCTGCGCAGGACCACGCTGCTGATGCGGTCGATGGAACGCCCTGCCGGGGCTGCTGGGCGCAGCACCATACCGCCCACGTCTGCATTCAAGTTGAAGCCACGGACATCGAGCAACTCGGCGAGGTCAATGCGGCCGTGCTCGACCACGCGGATCGGTGCTCGGCGGTTGATTCGGGTCAGGCGCTCGCTCAGGGCGTCGAAGGCAGAACGATCCACCAGATCGGTCTTGCTCACCAGCAGCCGGTCAGCGAAACCGATCTGGGCCTGGGCAATGGTCTGCTCCAGGTGGGTTTGCGCGTGAGCCGCGTCCACCAGGGTGATGATCCCGTCGAGGATGTAACGCTCGCGCAACTCTTCGTCGATGAAGAACGTCTGGGCCACTGGCGCAGGGTCAGCCAGCCCGGTGCACTCGATCACCAGCCGATCGAAGGCGATTTCGCCACTGTCCAGCCGCTCCAGCAGCAGGTACAGCGCGCGGGTCAGGTCGGTGTGGATGGTGCAGCACACGCAGCCGTTGGACAGCGTCATGACCTGCACGGGTTCGCCACCCAACAACTGGGTATCGATCCCGGCATCGCTGAATTCGTTTTCGATCACGGCGATTTTCAGGCCGTGCTCCTCCTTGAGCAGGTGACGCAGCAACGTGGTCTTGCCCGCGCCGAGAAAGCCACTCAGGACGGTGACAGGGATGGGATTGAGCAAACAGAAATCTCCAGCACACATGAATACCTGCAGGAACGCGCTTGCCCGCGACCTACGGCGCGTCACCGACATTCGTCGTTTGACACTACGCAAATCGCGGGCAAGCGCGCTCCTACAAACGAAAACGCATCAGCCGATCAACAACACTTAGGCCCGCCCTTGCCGCCGTAACGCGCATCCTGGCGTTCCCGAAAGAACGCCTCGTACGACATCACCGGCTTGTCCGGGTGCTTGGTCTGCATATGTTCGACGTAGATGTCGTAATCCGGCATGCCGACCATCAGGCGCGCGGCCTGCCCCAGATACTTACCCAGACGGCTCAGGTCATTGAACATACACAGCTCCTCGCTTCAGGGCGAACTCAATGGGTTTTCGGGAACGCTTGGAAAGGCGCTTCCTTGTCGCTGCGTTCTTTCTTGACCCAGGCGGCGCGACCGACCTTGATTGCATAGAACAGGATGCTCAATACCACGAACAAGAACAGGACGGTCAGCGCCGCGTTGGTGTACGCGTTGAAAATCACGTGCTGCATCTGCTCCATGGATTTGGCCGGTGCCAATACCTGCCCCGCTTCCGCCGCCGTGCTGTATTTCTTGGCCAAGGCCAGGAAGCCAACGGCAGGGCTTGGATCGAACAGCTTGATCAAGCCTGCAGTCACGGTACAGATCAGCAGCCACGAGGCTGGCAGGATGGTGACCCACGCGTACTGCTGACGCTTCATCTTGATCAGCACGACCGTCGCCAGCATCAATGCGATCCCGGCCAGCATCTGGTTGGAGATCCCAAACAGCGGCCAGAGGGTGTTGATGCCGCCCAGCGGATCGATCACGCCTTGGTACAGCAGGTAACCCCACAGCGCCACGCACCCACCCGTGCCGATGGCGTTGGCAGCCCAGGACTCGGTCCGTTTCAGCGCGGGCACGAAGCTGCCCAGCAAGTCTTGCAGCATGAAACGACCGGCGCGAGTCCCGGCGTCGACCGCCGTCAGGATGAACAAGGCTTCAAACAGGATCGCGAAGTGGTACCAGAACGCCATGGTGTTCTGGCCAGGGAATGCCTGATGAAGGATCTGTGCGATGCCGACAGCGAGGGTCGGCGCACCACCGGCACGCGCCAGGATGGTGTTTTCACCGATGTCTTTGGCAGTCGCCACCAGTTGATCCGGCGTGATAACGAAGCCCCAACTGCTGACCATCTGCGCGACTGCGTTGACATCGGTGCCGACGATCGCTGCGGGGCTGTTCATGGCGAAGTACACGCCAGGTTCGATGACCGACGCGGCGACCATGGCCATGATGGCCACGAAGGACTCCATGAGCATGCCGCCGTAACCGATGTAACGGGCGTTGACTTCGTTATCCAGCAGTTTGGGCGTGGTGCCCGAAGAGATCAGCGCATGGAAGCCCGAAACGGCACCGCAGGCGATGGTGATGAACAGGAACGGAAACAGGGTGCCTTTCCAGACCGGGCCGGAGCCGTCGGTGAACTGGGTCAGCGCTGGCATTTTCAGCTCGGGCGCCAGGATCAGGATACCGATGGCCAGCGCGACGATGGTGCCGATTTTGAGGAAGGTCGACAGGTAATCCCGCGGGGCGAGTACCAGCCAGACCGGCAACATGGCCGCGACGAAGCCATAGCCCACCAGCATCCAGGTGATCTGCACGCCCGTGAAGGTAAACAGCGGCGCCCATTCCGGACTGGCTGCCACTTGGCCGCCGATCCAGATGGACACGAGCAACAGCACCACACCGATGATGGAGATTTCACCAATGCGGCCCGGGCGAATGAAGCGCATGTAAATGCCCATGAACATCGCGATCGGGATCGTCGCCATGACCGTGAACATGCCCCATGGGCTTTCGGCCAGGGCCTTGACCACGATCAGCGCCAGCACCGCGAGGATGATGATCATGATCAGGAAACAGCCGAACAGGGCAATGGTGCCGGGAATGCGGCCCATTTCCTCGCGCACCATGTCGCCCAGCGACCGGCCGTTACGACGGGTGGAAAGGAACAGGATCATGAAGTCCTGCACGGCCCCAGCGAGCACCACCCCGGCGATCAACCAGAGCGTGCCGGGCAGATAGCCCATCTGCGCCGCCAGCACCGGACCGACCAGCGGGCCTGCCCCTGCGATCGCCGCAAAGTGGTGGCCGAAGAGAATGTGTTTGTTGGTGGGAACGTAGTCCAGGCCATCATTGTTGATCACTGCCGGAGTCGCCCGGGTCGGATCGAGTTGCATGACGTGGTTGGCGATGAACAGGCTGTAGTAGCGATACGCAACCAGGTAAATGGCAACCGCGGCGACCACGATCCAAAGTGCGTTGATTGCTTCTCCCCGACGCAATGCAACTACCCCCAGGGCGCAGGCCCCAAGAATCGCAACAATCAGCCAGGGCACATGGCGCAGCAGACTATTATTGTTTTTCATTTTTTATTTCCAGCTGAGTGGACTTGTTATTTGACCAGCCTTTGGAGTTTAGCGCTGCTGAAGCGAAAGGCCACCCCCGACCATGGTCTCGCGCGGGATTTGACCTATAGTCAAAGCAGTTGCCGTACACGGCTCAGGAGAAGTCGAGTCATGACAGATTCCCATGAAGAGCGTCGCCGTTTTAAACGTATCTCGTTCGATGCCAGGACCGAGCTGACTCAGGGCCAGAAAAGCTGGCCTGTGCACCTCATCGATCTTTCTCTAAAGGGATTGCTGATCGAACGCCCGTCGCCCTGGCTGGGCAATCCGGACGAACCGTTCATCGTCGACATTCTTTTGAATGTGGATATCGACGTGCAGATGGAAGTGAGGCTGACCCACGATGACCACAATCATCTGGGTTTTGTCTGCGAGCACATCGGGCTGGAGTCAGTGACGCATTTGCGCAGGCTAGTGGAGTGGAATCTGGGTGATCCCAAAGAGCTGGAGCGCGAACTGGCGGCGCTGATCGAGGTATGAGGCACGGGGCTGGCTCCGTGCCTGCTGATTGGTCCGCTTAGATCAGCTTCTGTTTGACCGCTTCTTCCAGCGAGCTTTGCGTCAGGTGCTGGATGATGCCGTCCGGCGACTGGTTGAACGGCAGCGCGAAGACCAGCAGCAATTGCATCCAGGTCGTGACCGTCTCACTCTTCTCGACACGGCCGAGCGTTTTTCCGTCGCGGTCCTTGTACACCGTTTCCAGAACCAGCTTGTTGTCGAACGTGGTCGGGATCACGTAAAGGGTGGCACCGGTCAGGATCGCACTGGCAAAACTGCCGGTTTCCTGATTGCGCAGCGTGGCGTAGACATACACATCCGACTCGACCTTGTCGGTGGTCACGCTCTGGAAGCGCTCGGACTGTTTGACGTTATCGACGAACACCTTTTCCCACGCCGCCGGGCTGGTGCCGCCCGGCGTCTGCTGGCCATTCATCGTGTGCATGGTGGTGAACCGAATGTAGGCCGAAGGCTTGGCTGCCGCTTCCTTGTTCGGCAACGGCCAGTTTTGCACCACGGGCAAATCATGTTGCGAGTACGACACGCAGCCCGTTAGCGATACCCCAACCAGCAACAACAGCGTTTTCAACGTGCGCTTCATATTCTGTCGAATCCTTTCAGTGAGCATTCAGTTGCGTGACAGCGTCGTCTGTCAGCTTGGTGATCAACGCGCGCAGTTGTGGACTGCCAAGACCGGGCGCTGCGTAATCGGGATCGAACAATCCGACGTTGCGTGGCTGATCGACTCGCTGCATCGACTTGGCCAGCGTTTTGCCCGTGCGATCCTCGATGCTCAGTTCGCCCGCCAGATCATAGGTGTCGACGTAAACCGGGCCGTTGACCCAGATGTAGATTGTCAACGTCAGCAAAGCCCCCGGAAAGTAAGCCGGGTGCGGCGTGCGTTTGCCGTGCAAGGAGGTCAGGTTGAATTTCAGCAGAACGTCCTGATCACCCAGTTTTGCCGGAAACACCGACAGATCTTTGAAGTAACCGGCGCTTTCCAGGTAGTGATTGATCTGGTCCGTCAGTTGACGACTCGCGTTCTTGCGCAGGTCGTCGTTAATATCAGGGGCGGAAATGACCACATCCGACATCTGCGCAACACGAGGACTGCTGACCGAGGCTGCCTTTTCAGGCTCGCCCAAAGGGCCGTAGGTATTGAAAGAAAAACAGCCCGTCAGCGAAAGCATCGCGCTCAATAGCAAAAAACAAGAAACCCGTTTCACAGCCAACATCCTTATTTCAGGCGAACAGCCGTGCGTATCGGTCCAGAGCACCGACACGGCAATATTCAAATCTGAGGGAGGGGGAGTAACCAGAGCAACGCGAAAGAGTGCGCCAGCGAAACCACGGGCGCGATATTAATGTGACATCATTATGGCGTCAATTTTTGAGTCGCGTTATCGAGCCATCGCCGACGAGTCGGCCGCCATGGCTCTACTCCTCGAACAGCGCATCCAGCGCCTGATCCAGCCGGGTCACGGCCACCACGGTCAGTCCGGGCGGCGCCTCCTTCGGTGCGTTGCCTTTCGGCACGATGGCGCGTTTGAAACCGTGTTTGGCCGCTTCTTTCAAACGTTCTTGACCACTGGGCACCGGGCGCACTTCCCCGGACAGGCCGACTTCGCCGAACACCAGCAGATCGCCCGGCAGCGCGCGGTTGCGCAGGCTCGACATGACCGCCGCCATCAATGCCAAGTCAGACGCCGTTTCCAGCACCTTGACCCCACCCACCACGTTAAGGAAAACGTCCTGGTCGTGAGTGGGAATTCCGCCATGGCGGTGCAGGACGGCGAGTAGCATGGATAACCGGTTCTGATCCAGCCCAAGCGTGACGCGCCGCGGGTTGGAGAGGTGGCTGTCATCGACCAATGCCTGAACCTCGACCAGCATGGGCCGCGTGCCCTCCCACGTCGCCATGACCACGCTGCCAGCAACCGCTTCCTGCGCACGGGTCAGAAAAATCGCCGAGGGATTGGAGACTTCTTTCAGGCCTTTGTCGGTCATGCCGAACACGCCCAGTTCATTGACTGCACCAAAGCGGTTCTTCACCGCCCGCAACAAACGCAGGCGGCCATCGGACTCCCCTTCGAAATACAAAACGGTGTCGACCATGTGTTCGAGAACGCGAGGCCCAGCCAGCGCGCCCTCCTTGGTCACATGGCCGACCAGAAAAATGGCCGTGCCACTTTGCTTGGCGTAACGGACCAACAGCGCTGCACTCTCTCGCACCTGGGCTACGCCACCAGGAGCCGATTGCAGTTGTTCGGTGAAGATGGTCTGGATTGAGTCGATCACCATGACCTTGGGCTGCTCGACCCTGGCCGTGGCGATGATGGTCTCGATGCTGGTTTCGGTCATGACCCGCAGTTTTTGCTGGGGCAGGCTCAGGCGGCGGGCGCGCATGGCCACTTGTTGTTGCGACTCTTCGCCAGTGACGTAAAGCGCAGGCATGTGCTCGGCGATCGCACAGAGGGTCTGCAACAGGATCGTCGACTTGCCGATGCCCGGGTCGCCCCCTATCAGCACCACCGACCCATCGACCAGGCCGCCACCAAGCACGCGGTCCAACTCGGCGGAGTGGGTGGAAAAACGCGGGATCTCCTCGACGCTCACCTCAGCCAGCGTCTTGATCTGGGCTTGCTGCCCAGCCCAACCGCCGCGGCCCGCCGGCGCCGACGCGCCGCCGCTTTCGATCATGGTTTCTGTAAGCGTGTTCCAGGCGCCACATTCACCGCACTGGCCGGCCCACTTGGGAAAGGTCGCGCCGCATTCGGTGCAGCCATACATGCGTTTGGCCTTGGCCATGAAACCCCCGCCGAAAAAAAGACCCATGATACCCCAAGGCTCAAATTCGGGCGTGAATCGGCGGTCAGCGGAGGTGGGTCTGGTCATTCGATAAAACTATCGTGAGCCTGTCCGGTCGATTGAATGGATTACGCGGGATGCACGTAGCTGACTTACACTGCATTCACCACCCTCATCTGTAACAAAGGAATACACCATGAGCGTACTGAGCGAATTCAAAGCCTTTGCCGTTAAAGGAAACGTCGTCGACATGGCCGTCGGGATCATCATTGGCGCGGCATTCGGCAAAATCGTTTCGTCGTTCGTCGGCGATGTAATCATGCCGCCCTTGGGGCTGCTGATTGGCGGCGTGGACTTCAGTGATCTGGCCATCACCCTGAGAGCCGCAGAGGGCAATGCCCCGGCGGTGGTATTGGCCTACGGAAAATTCATTCAAACGGTCGTCGATTTCGTGATCGTGGCGTTCGCCATTTTCATGGGTGTCAAAGCGATCAACCGCCTGAAACGCGAAGAAGCCAAAGCGCCCTCCGTGCCACCGGCGCCTTCGCCGCAGGAAACCCTGCTGACCGAAATCCGCGATTTGCTCAAGGAGCAGAACAGTAAGCCGGCCGCGCCGCTGCCAGTGAATCCTGATCGGTTGGTCTGAGCCTCGTCTTGCAAAGCCAAGGGGGCGAGCCAGCGGCCTGACTCGCTCCCATCTCACTATTTCCAAAGCGTGTCGCGAAAATCGTCCCCATGGATGGGTAAGCTGCCCCCACTTCGCTGTCGCAGCGTCACTACCAGTAGTTTTCCACGGCCACTTGGCCAGGCTTGCGGGTCAGCGCCAAGCGCATGTCCCGGGTTTTGAGCAGCGCCCGGGTGTCCTCGATCATTTGCGGGTTACCACAGATCATCACCCGCGAATGCTCAGGGGACAGCGCCACGCCAGCGGCGTTCTCCAGCGAACCATCCTCGATCAACGTCGTAATGCGCCCGCGCAGGGCTCCCGGGTGCGCTTCGCGAGTGACGGTCGCGATGAATTGAAACTTGTGGGCATGCTCGGCCAGATACTCGCGCTGTGTCAGCTCGTTGATCAACGTCTGGTAGGCCAACTCCTTCGCCTCGCGCACGCTGTACACCAGAATGATGCGCTCGAATTTTTCCCAGACTTCGAAATCCTGCAGGATCGACAGAAACGGCGCGACGCCGGTGCCGGTTGACAGCATCCACAGATCTCGCCCGTCGGTGAACCGATCGAGCGTCAGAAACCCCGTGGCCTGCTTTTCCACCATCAAGGTATCGCCAATGCGCAGACGGCTGAGCTCACTGGTGAATTCGCCGCCCGGCACCACGATGGAGAAGAACTCGAGAAACTCGTCGAACGGCGACGACACCACCGAATAGGCCCGCCAGACAGTGCTACCGTCGGCTTTGGTGACCCCCAGACGCACGAACTGCCCCGCCGTGAAGCGAAACCCAGGATCGCGGGTCGTGCGCAGGGTGAAAAGGCTGGGCGTCAACGAAGTGACCTCCAGCAGGGTCTGGCGGGTGAATTTCTCTGCGCTGGCGGTCATGGGCGTGTAGGGCTCTCGCACGTGATGGTGTGACGCACAGTTTCCCGCAATCGGCCGCCGATAAACACCGCAGGTTTGTAATGGTATCGACGGTCCTATGGTTGAAATCGGCCTTTTTTAGAGCATTTCGCAATTGCGCTTATTGCGACACGGAAAAAAGGATTTCCCGACGGCTGCCAATCCACTGAAACTCCTGCACTTTTTCGCCCGCTCTCCACGGGACTGCTCTTTCCGTCTGTCAGCCGTCAACCGGTGCGATGCGCCCGCCTGCGTATTCCTTTCCTAGACTTCAATCAACGGAGTCGTTCAGCGAGCGATGAACACGGAGATATGTAATGGATTACATGAGATTGGATCTGCTGCGCATGGCCACCGCCGGCCCATTGATCCACAGCGGTCTGACACTGCGGGAGATCGAAGTCCTCAAATGGTCCGCCGAGGGGAAAACGGCGGCCGAGGTGGCACTGATTCTGGATGTGAAGATCAGAACGGTTAATTTCCACGTCAGCAGCGCGATTCGAAAAATGGGGGTGACCAACAAGATGTCGGCGGTGGTGCAGGCAGCGCTGCATGGCATGCTGCCTCTCGCCGATGCTGCCGACATGAGCGTGAGCGGCCCTACGAAGACGGAGATGCGCGAGCGCGAAAAACACGTAAAATCGCTGGTTTCGTGAGCCGGTTGCCGGGGTGCTTCGTTCGCCATCGGTCGTCCGACCACGTCGTCAACGAACGGACTTTTCCCGCACATGCCCCTGCTTACCACGCCTTTCGCCGAGCTCGATCTGATTCGCCAACCGGAGCAATCGGATGACCCCCTGCAGGCGTTCGACGCCGCCGACGAGTACTTGCTCCAGCATGTCGCCGAGCAGGGTCTGACCCTGCAGACACGCGTGCTGGTTCTCAACGACAGCTTTGGCGCGCTGGCGGCAAGCCTCGCACCCCACGCCGCCGTGTTCAGCAGCACCGACTCGTTCCTGGCGGCACAGGCTCTGGAAAAGAACCTCGCGCGCAACGGCCAGGCCTGGAACGCGGTTCCTGTCATCCCGGCCAGCGAACCGCTGACCGGCCCCTTCGACTGGGTGCTCATTCGCGTACCCAAGACACTGGCGCTGCTGGAGGAACAACTCATTCGGCTACAGGGCCAGTTGGCACCGGGCGCGAAGGTCGTGGCAGCCGGCATGATCAAGCATCTGCCACGCTCGGCAGGCGAACTGATGGAAGAATACCTCGGCCCCGTTCAAGCCTCGCTGGCAGTCAAGAAGGCCAGGCTGCTGTTCTGCACGCCTGAACCGAAAGACTGCCAGCCCTCGCCGTTCCCGACCCGTTACAGGCTGGATGACCCGAAGATCGAGTTGGTCAACCACGCCAACGTCTTCTGTCGTGACGGGTTGGATATCGGTACCCGAGCGTTTCTACCGCACTTGCCGATGCACCTGGGCTCAGCCCGGGTCGCAGACCTGGGTTGCGGCAACGGGGTGCTGGGCATCGCCAGCGCACTGGCTAACCCACAGGCGCACTACACCCTGGTGGACGAGTCCTTCATGGCGGTGCAATCCGCACGGGAGAACTGGCAACTGGCGTTGGGTGGTCGCGAGGCGGCGATTCACGCTGCCGACGGGCTGGCTGGGCAAGCACCGGATTCGCTGGATGTGGTGCTGTGCAATCCGCCGTTCCATCAACAGCAGGTGGTCGGGGACTTCCTGGCATGGCGCATGTTTCAGCAGGCGCGCTCGGCGCTGGTGACAGGCGGCGCGCTGTACATCGTCGGCAACCGCCATCTGGGCTATCACGCCAAGCTGGCGAGGCTGTTTCGTGGCGTGGAGCAAGTGGCGGCGACGCCGAAGTTCGTGATCCTCAAGGCCCGTAAGTAAACCCACGGCAAACATGCAGAACCCGGCCTTCGCCGGGTTCCCGTCACTCTCAGTGGGTCTTCATCCCCGCTGCCGTCATGAACATCCTCAGCAGGCTGGCCACCACGAACAGCGCCAGCACGCTGCCCGACCAGATGACCACCAGCCAGCCAAGGCGCTGCCAGAGCGGCTTTTTGGCCGAGCCATCGTCTTCCCTCACAACGTGTTTGCCCGTCATCGCCCTGCCCTCTTAGTGGTAGCCATGCTCGTGGGTGACCTTGCCGCGGAATACGTAATAGCTCCAGAAGGTGTATCCCAGGATGAAGGGGATGATGAACAGCGTCCCCACCAGCATGAAGCCTTGGCTCTGCGGAGGCGAAGCGGCATCCCAGATCGACACCGATGGCGGAATGATGTTCGGCCACAGACTGATCCCCAGGCCGCTGTATCCCAGGAAGATCAGCACCAGCGTCAGCAGGAACGGTGTGTAGTGCGCATTGCGCTCTACCGCCTTGAACAAGCCGTACATCGTCACCAGCACCAGGGCCGGTACGGGCATGAACCAGAACAGGTTCGGCACGCTGAACCAGCGATCGGCAATGTCCTGATGCGCCAGTGGCGTCCACAGGCTGACGATTCCCATGACCACCAGCGTGGCAATGGCGAGCGGACGGGCCAGATCGTGCATCGCCTTCTGCAAGCCGCCTTCGGTCTTCATGATCAGCCACGTGCAGCCGAGCAACGCGTACGCAACGATCAGCGCCAGACCGCAAAACAGCGAGAACGGTGTCAGCCAATCCAGGCCGCCCCCGGCGTAGGCACGGTTGACCACGGGAATCCCGTCGATGAACGCACCGAGCGCCACGCCTTGAAAGAACGTCGCTACCAAGGAACCGCCTATGAAGGCTTTGTCCCACAAGTGGCGCTTGGCATCGGTGGCCTTGAAACGGAACTCGAACGCCACGCCACGAAAGATCAAGCCGAACAGCATGAAAATCAGCGGCAGGTACAAGGCTTCCAGCACCACCGAATAGGCGAGCGGAAAGGCGCCGAACAGCCCTGCCCCGCCCAATACCAGCCAGGTCTCATTGCCATCCCACACCGGTGCGACAGTGTTCATCATCACGTCGCGGTCGGTCTTGCCCTTGATGAACGGGAAAAGGATGCCAATCCCAAGGTCGAAGCCGTCCATGACGACGTACATCATGATGCCGAAGATAATTATCACGGCCCAGATCAGCGGAAGATCGATGCCCATGATTCAGTTCCCCTCGCGCAGGCTGTCTTTGAGGCCTTCTTCGGTGCCTTCGTCGGCAGCGGAGAGAGGACGTGCTGGTGTGCGTTTCTGACCCGGCCCACCGTGCGGCAGGTCGTCACCCTCGTGGGTTTTCGGCCCTTTGCGCACTAACCGCATCATGTAGCCGAAGCCCGCGCCGAACAGCGCAAAGTAAACGATGACGAACAGCACCAACGTCAGGGTCATTTGCTCCACGCTGTGGTTGGAGGAGGCGTCGGCCGTGCGCAGCAGCCCGTAGACCACCCACGGCTGACGGCCGATTTCCGTGGTGAACCAACCAGCCAGCAGCGCGATCAGGCCCGACGGTCCCATGACCATGACCAGCCTGAGGAACCAGCGATTGCTGTACAGCCCGCCGCGCCAGCGCAGCCAGGCGCTCCAGAGCCCGACGGCAATCATCAGCATGCCCAGGCCGACCATGATGCGGAATGACCAGAACACCACGGTGGCATTCGGGCGATCCTCGGGTGGGAAGGACTTGAGGGCCGGAATCTGTTTGTCGAGGCTGTGGGTGAGGATAAGGCTGCCCAGGTACGGCACTTCGAGCGCGTATTTGGTCCTCTCTTCCTTCATGTCGGGCCAGCCGAACAGGATCAGCGGCGTGGGCTCATCGCCAACGTTTTCCCAGTGCCCCTCGATGGCCGCGATCTTCGCCGGTTGGTGCTCCAGGGTGTTCAAGCCGTGGGCGTCGCCGACCATGGCCTGAATCGGAGCCACCACCAGCGCCATCCACATGGCCATCGAGAGCATGCGGCGGATGGCCGGGTTCTCGCGTCCGCGCAGCAGGTGCCATGCCGCCGACGCGCCGACGAAGAATGCCGTAGCGACAAACGCGGCAATGGCCATGTGCGTCAGACGGAAGGGGAATGAGGGGTTGAAGATCACTGCCAGCCAATCGACGGGAATCACGCGGCCCTCGACGATCTCATAGCCCTGTGGCGTGTGCATCCAGCTATTGGAAGCCAGGATCCAGAAGGTGGAGATCAATGTGCCGATGGCGACCATGACCGTCGAAAAGAAATGCAGACCTCGACCGACCCGGTCCCAGCCGAACAGCATGACGCCCAGGAAACCGGCCTCGAGGAAAAATGCGGTCAACACCTCATAGGTCAGCAAGGGCCCGGTAACGGCACCGGCAAAGTCGGAGAAGCGGCTCCAGTTAGTGCCAAACTCGTAGGCCATTACCAGGCCCGAGACGACACCCATCCCGAAGTTGACGGCGAATATCTTCGACCAGAAGTGGTAAAGGTCGCGGTAGGTGTTGTCGTGGGTCTTGAGCCAGAGGCCTTCGAGCACCGCGAGGAAACTCGCCATGCCGATGGTGATGGCAGGGAACAGAATGTGAAATGAAACGGTGAACGCGAACTGCATTCGGGCGAGATCGAGCGCCTCTAAACCGAACATGGGTCTTCCTCTATCAGGTGATACCGGCTAAAGAGCGACTGCCCCACACGAAGTATTGAGCGCTCCGTGGTGTGTTTGTTCTTTTGAATTGCGTGACCGGATTCGGCTCGCAGGGGCCGTGTCAAGCCAACCCGTCAAGCAAAGGGCTTCGCGCCCTTGATGCAAGTCAACCGACACTAAAAGAGTAGTCCGATTTCGGCACATGGCCCGCGTGGTGTTTTGTCGCGTGACGAGTTGCCTCACCTTTTGCAGCGGAGCAGGGAGCGAAAAACGAATCAGATGAAGGCAACGAAGAGGCGCCGAGCCGCTCGGCCGTGCGGCTGAATCGACTGGCGCGTCAGACGAGGGTCAATTCGAGGGGCGCAAAAAAACCAGCAAGGCAGCGATCAGTCGCTGGTACATCGCATCGACTTCCGGTACCTGTCCCTTTCCGCGCAGGCAGCCGTGCACCAGGCCCAGCCCTGGATCAAACACGGTCGTCACGCCCGCCTCACGCAGCGCCCGCTCGTAGCAGACGCCGTCGTCGCGCAGCGGATCGAACTGCGCAACACCGATGAATGCCGGTGCCACACCGCGAAAGTCGGCAGCACTGAGTGGCGCGGCATAGGGCGAGCGTTCGCCGTCCTTGAGGTACAACTGCTGATAGAACCCGATGTCTGCAGTGCTGAGCAGCGGCGCATCGAAGCATTCCCTGCGCGAAGGCAAGTCCTCAGCCCCGCCGAGCCCAGGGTATATCAACGCCTGGACCACGGGCTGACGTTCGCCGGCGTCACGCAGGGCAAGGCAAACTGCCGCCGCAAGGTTGCCGCCTGCGCTGTCGCCGGCGATGGCGATCCTGTGTGGGTCGATATCCAAACGAGGGCCCTGAATCTGCAAGGCGTGCCAGACCGCCAGGCAATCGCCAAAGCCCGCCGGGAATGGATGCTCGGGCGCCAGCCGATAGTCCACCGCGATGACCACGGCATTCAGGTCGACCGCCAGGGCGCCGGTGAGAAAGTCATGGGAATCCAGATCCCCCACCACCCAGCCACCGCCGTGCAGGTACAGCACGCAAGGCGCAGGTTGTTCGGGGGGCAACGCGTGCGGTCGATAGTGACGCACCGGCACGCCTGCCAGCTTCAGATCATTGACATCCAGCGCGCCGGGACGCGGAGGATTCAACGCTTGGCACATGCGTGAGTAGGCGCAACGCTGGGCACTGATTTCCTGTGAGTCTGCGCTGTAACGCATGGTTTCGCTGATGAAATCGGCCATTTCTGGCGAGACCGGATAACCCATGACATTCTCACCCCGTCAGTGCGCCAGAAGCCGTAGCGGCCTGCGGGGGAAGTGGCAGCGAGATCACTGCCACTTGAGCCAGCCCACTGCAGCATGGACAGCCATCGGCTTTCCGATTACTTGTTAACCGCCACCTGCACCGCTGAGGCCGCATCCTTGCCATCGAACGTCGTCACGCCGTCCAACCAACGCTTCATGTCTTCCGGATGCTCTTTGAGCCACTGCTTGGCGACATCGGTCGGCGCCTTGCGGTCCATGATCGGCACCATCATTTCGCTTTCCTGAGCCGCCGTGAATTTCAGGTTGCTCATCAGCTTGTTAACGTTGGGGCAACGGGTCGCATAGTCCGGGGCGGTGACCACCGAGACGGTTGCAGCGCCCTCATTAGGACCGAATACGTCTTCGCTGCCGTTCAGGTAAGCGATCTTCATGTTGATGTTCATCGGGTGCGGAGTCCAGCCAACGAACACTACCCACTCGTTGCGCTTGGTCGCACGTTGCACGGCGGCCAACATGCCCGCTTCGCCCGACTCGACCAATTGGAAGCCGCCGAGACCGAACTGGTTCTTCTCGATCATGCCCTTGATGTTGGCGTTGGCACCCGTACCCGGCTCGATGCCGTAGATCTTGCCGCCGAGTTTGTCCTTGAATTTGGCGATGTCGGCGAAGGTTTTCAGCCCGCCGTCATACACGTACTGCGGCACTGCCAGAGTCGCCTGGGCATCGTTCATGCTCGGCGTGTCGAATACCTTGACCTGCTTGGCTTCGACGAACGGCGCAATGTTCTTGTCCATCGCCGGCTTCCAGTAGCCCAGGAACACATCCAGACGGTCGTCGCGCAGGCCACCGAACACGATCTGCTGGGCGGCACTGGTCTGCTTGACCTCATAACCCATATTTTGCAGCAGCACTTCAGCCACTGCGCTGGTGGCGATCACGTCGGTCCAGTTGACCACACCCATCCGCACGTTCTGGCATTTGGCCGGTTCGGCCGCCATCAAGGCGGTACTGCTCAGCATCAACACACCGCAACTGATCTGACGAATAAATCTCTTCATGCGTGCTCCTCGGGTCGGCTCGTTATTCTTAATCAGCTCTTTTCGGCAGTTTTCTAAGGCTTCAAGACCCACGACAATGCATTGCTGCCGCGTTGATGCAAATTACGCAGCCGCCTTGCCGACAAAACGCACCAGCGCGACCTGTGTTTGCACTGGAGCGACATTGGCAAATGACTTGATCGCACCCCCCATCGCCCAATGCTGCTGGTATGATGCGCGGCTTTTTGCGACTGGCAGAATTTGTGCAAGTTGTTTCAGACTGCTGTGCTTTGCTGTTTTAGTCGAATTCATTCATGGCGCGATGCGTCACCGGGGAGCCACTCATGCTGGAACGGCTGTTTCAACTCAGAGCACATAACACCACTGTGCGCACCGAAATCCTGGCCGGGGTCACGACATTCCTCGCCATGGCCTACATCCTGTTCGTCAACCCGAGCATTCTGGGGGCAACCGGCATGGACAAGGGCGCCATTTTCGTCGCGACCTGCCTGGCAGCCGCCATTGGCTCCACGGTCATGGGCCTGATCGCCAACTACCCGATTGCGCTGGCGCCGGGCATGGGCCTCAACGCTTTCTTCACTTACACCGTGGTGTTGCACATGGGCCACACCTGGCAGGTAGCGCTGGGCGCGGTGTTCATTTCCGCGGTGATGTTCTTCCTGCTGTCGATCTTTCGCATTCGCGAATGGATCATCAACAGCATTCCGCTGCCGCTGCGCTCGGCCATCGCCGCGGGCATCGGCCTGTTCCTGGCGCTGATCGCCCTGCACAACGCCGAGATCGTGGTCAGTAATCCGGCCACCATGGTCGGGCTGGGCGATCTGGCCAAACCTGCACCCATCCTTGCGACACTGGGCTTTGCACTGATCGTCGGCCTGGAAGCGCTGAAAGTACGCGGCGCAGTGCTGATCGGTATTCTCGCCGTGACCATCGTGTCGATCCTGCTGGGCTTCTCGCCCTTCGGTGGCGTGGTTTCGATGCCGCCCTCGCTGGCCCCGACCTTCCTGCAACTGGACATCCCAGGGGCGTTGAACATTGGCCTGGTGAGCGTGATTTTCTCGTTTCTCTTCGTTGACCTCTTCGACAACTCGGGCACGCTGATCGGGGTCGCCAAGCGCGCTGGCCTGATGGGCAAGGACGGGCACATGCCGAAAATGGGCCGTGCGCTGATTGCTGACAGCACCGCGGCCATGGCCGGTTCGCTGCTCGGGACCTCGACCACCACCAGTTACATCGAGTCGGCCGCCGGCGTGAGCGCCGGTGGTCGCACCGGTCTTACGGCCATCGTAGTCGCTGTGCTGTTCCTGCTGGCCCTGTTTTTCGCCCCGTTGGCGGGCAGTGTCCCGGCCTTCGCCACCGCGCCCGCGTTGCTGTTCGTGGCCGTCCTGATGACCTCGGGATTGGCGGAAATCAACTGGGAAGACATCACCGAGGCCGCGCCTGTGGTGCTGACCGCACTGGCCATGCCTTTCACGTACTCCATCGCCAATGGCATCGCCTTCGGCTTCATCTCCTGGACGGTGATCAAGCTGCTGTCGGGCCGCGGCCGTGAGCTGAATTCGGCGCTGGTGGTGTTGTCGATCCTGTTCGTGATCAAGCTGGGCTTCTATCCATGAGTGCACCGTTCGACCCCGCCAACTACACCCGGCAGCTCGACGAAAAGGCCCAACGCCTTCGCGAGTTGCTTGCGCCTTTCGATGCCCCCGAACCGCAGGTCTTCGATTCGCCCCGCGACCACTATCGCCTGCGCGCCGAATTCCGCCTGTGGCGCGAAGACGGCAAGCGGCACTACGCGATGTTCGCACCGGGCGATAAGCACACGCCCATCCTGATCAATGAATTCCCCATCGCCAGTCGGCAGATCAATGCCTTGATGCCGGTGCTGCGCGACCGCTGGGAAGCCAGTCAGGTACTCAACCACAAGCTGTTTCAGGTGGACTTTCTGACCACGCTGGCGGGTGACGGGATGGTCACGTTGTGCTATCACCGGCCACTGGACGACGCCTGGAAACTGGAGGCCGAGCGCCTGGCGGCCGACCTCAACGTCAGCATCATCGGGCGCTCCAAAGGTCAGCGTCTGGTGATCGGTCGCGACTATGTCACCGAGACCCTGGACGTTGCGGGGCGCAGCTTCCGTTATCGCCAGCCGGAAGGCGCGTTCACCCAGCCCAACGGCACCGTGAACCAGAAAATGCTGAGCTGGGCCTATGAAGCACTCGGCGACCGCCAAGATGACCTGTTGGAGCTCTATTGCGGCAACGGCAACTTCACGCTGCCCCTGGCGACCCGGGTGCGCAAGGTGTTGGCCACCGAAATCAGCAAGACCTCGGTCAATGCGGCCTTGAGCAACCTGGCGGACAACGCGGTGGACAACGTCTCGCTGGTGCGACTTTCAGCGGAGGAGCTGACCGAGGCGCTGAATGATGTGCGCCCGTTTCGCCGACTGGCCGGTGTCGACCTCAAAAGCTACGACTTCGGCTGCGTGTTCGTCGACCCACCCCGCGCGGGCATGGACCCGGACACGTGCGAACTGGCTCGCCGCTTCGATCGCATTCTGTACATCTCCTGCAACCCGGAGACCCTGGCGGCCAACATCGCCCAGTTGCACGACACCCATCGGATCGAGCGCTGCGCGCTGTTCGACCAATTTCCCTATACCCATCATATGGAGTCGGGCGTACTGCTCGTCCGCCGCTGACCGGCATCGAGCAGACCCGCGGTCGACGCGGGTCTGCTCGGGCGTCATCTCCTCGAACACACCGCACCACCCATCATTAATTTTCGGACAGTCAGCGGCATATGCCTGCTTATCGGTGTATAACAGTCGGCCGTCTTTCGCTTCGATGGATGCCCTGCCTTGAGTTCCGAATCATCTGCTGCCCCTTCTTCTGAAAGCGCTCTCAAACTGCCTGGCTTTTTCGCTTTCCTGACCGCCCGCCTCGCCGCCGTCTTCGCCATGCAGATTCAGGCCGTTGTGGTGGCCTGGCAAGTCTACGACCTGACCCGCGATCCGATTTCCCTGGCCTATGTGGGGCTGGCACAGTTCATTCCGATGCTGTTGCTGTTGATGCCGGCGGGTGACCTGATCGACCGTTACGACCGCAAGCTGATCCTGACCATCAGTTGGACGGTACAGGCCGTATGCAGCCTGATGTTGATGCTGTTTTCCGTCACCCATCATCAGGATACGCGGCTGATCTACGCCACCCTCGCCTTGTTCGGGTGCGCCCGCGCCTTCACTGGGCCCTCACTGCAAAGCCTGCTGCCGCAAGTGGTGCCCCGAGAAAAGCTTGCTTCGGCGATTGCCACCAACAGCATGATCATGCGCATCGCCACCATTGCCGGGCCCTTGGTCGGCGGTGGGCTCTACGCGGTCGGAGGGGGTGGGTTGACCTACTCCGTGTGCATGGTCAGCTTCATCGCCGGGGTGCTATTACTGACGCGCGTCCCGGTGCTGTTCGCCGGTAAGAAACAGATCCTCGAATCCACCGCCTGGAAACGCTTCACCGCAGGTATTGCATTCATCCGCTCGCGCCCGATCATCCTGGGCACCATTTCGCTGGACTTGTTCGCCGTGTTGCTGGGTGGCGTGGTCGCCCTGCTGCCGATCTATGCGCACGAGGTGCTGCACCTGGGGCCGCAGGGGCTCGGCGCTCTGCGCAGTGCCATGAGCCTGGGCGAAGTCGCCACGGGCCTGTACCTGGCCGCCCGCCCGTTCGATCGGCATGTGGGGATGGTGATGTTCATCGCCGTAGCGGTGTTCGGTCTGGCGAACCTGGTGTTCGCCTTGTCGACGCTGTTCTGGCTATCGCTGCTGGCGCTGATGGTCGCCGGTGCAGCGGACATGGTCAGCGTCTACATCCGCTCGACGCTGGTGCAGTTCTCCACACCCGACGACATGCGCGGCCGGGTCAATGCGGTGAACATGTTGTTCATCGGCTCCTCCAACGAACTGGGTGAGTTCCGCGCCGGCAGCAGCGCAGCCTTGTTCGGTGCGGTGCCTGCGGCGGTCATTGGCGGGTTGTGCACCTTGGGTGTAGTCGGCACCTGGATGTGGGGCTTCAAGCCGCTGCGGCAGGTCAACCATTTTGCTGATGCATCGCCCAGCGAAGTCACGGACAAGCAGACGGCGCGGGTTTGACTTGGCCCAACGGCAGGATCGCGCTGCCCTGCTGAATCACCGACCAAATCACCGAAGTGGATAGAAGGGGTCTGCCCGCCCCTCGATGTTTCGAGATGTGACAAATGTGCCCATAATCGGACCTTCCGATCCGATACCAGCGTTGTCCCGATGTCAGAACCGATCGCACCGTCCAGCGCACCCGAGCAGCCGTCCCCCAGCGAATCACCCAGGCGCCGATTCAAACGCCCGCGCTGGCGGCAATGGCGACAGCGCCTGGCGTTCTGGGTGGGTGCACTGCTGGCAGGGCTGGTGGCGCTGGCCTTTGCCTGGCTGGCCGATCAAGCCTTCATCCTGTTCCAACGCCTGCTTGGCATGGCCAGTTGGCTACCGCTGCTGATCACCCCGCTGGGTTTCGGTGTGCTCGCCTGGATCACTCATCGCTGGTTCGGCAACGCCCGAGGCAGCGGCATTCCGCAGGTAATCGCCGCCTTGGAATCACCTTCGCGGCGCTTCCGTGCCCAAGTGCTTGCCGTGCCGGTCGCGGCGGTGCGCATGCTCTTTACCCTCGGCGCGCTAGTGGTGGGTGGCTCCGTCGGACGCGAAGGTCCCACGGTGCACGTCGGCGCAGCGGTCATCTACGCATTTGGGCGACAGCTGGGCCTGCATGGGCGTAACACCACGGCAGGGTTGATCCTCGCCGGTGGTGCCGCCGGCATCGCTGCTGCATTCAACACTCCCCTGGCGGGGATCGTGTTCGCCATTGAAGAACTCAGCCGCACCTTCGAACAGCGCTTCAGTGGTCTGGTGCTGACCGCCGTGCTCATCGGCGGCGCCGTCACGCTGGGCCTGATGGGGCACTACGCCTACTTCGGGGATATCGGCGGCAGCCTGCCCACCGGGTGGGGCTGGAGCGAAATACCGGCCTGCGCGCTGCTAGGCGGCGTCCTCGGCGGCCTCTACGTCAAGTTGGTGTTGCCCACAAAGTCCGGCTGGCTGGGGCGCATGGGCCAATGGCGAGCACGGTTCCCGGCACGCTTCGCTGCAGTCTGCGGCCTGCTGCTGGCGCTGTTGGGGCTGATATCGGGAAACCACGTCTATGGCACGGGATACGAAGAAACTCGCGCCTTGCTCGAAGGGCACCCGGTGACTGACAGCACCTTTTTGCTGTGGAAGTTTCTGGCGAACGTGGTCTCCTATCTGGCCGGCATCCCAGGCGGTTTGTTCTCCCCGTCCCTGAGCGTGGGCGCTGCGTTCGCGCCGCTCCTCGCTCTTCTGCCGGATGTGAACCCACAGACTTGCGCGCTGCTCGGGATGGGCGGCTACCTCGCGGGCGTGACACGCTCCCCTTTGACCGCCTCGGTCATTGTCCTGGAGTTGTCTCACAGCCCCGACCTGGTCATCCCCATGCTCGCCGTCAGCGTCCTGGCCTCTGCCGTATCCGGTTGGATAGCCCCGGTCTCGCTCTACCATGCGCTGGCCCGGCAAGTGTTGGATAAGGTTGCTCCTGCGAAGGCGTGAGCGCGCACTGACGGACCGACGTTGAGCGCGTTAGCCGGAAGGTTCGATGTGTTCGCAGTGGTGGTCAGCAGATGGCATGGAATCACATGTCGGCGGTCGGAGCGCAATGGATGAACGCCCCCCGCCACCCTGTCCTCCCCACACTTTTTTGTTTATGGGCGCTGAGCGCTATTCCTCTAGGGAATTGCGAAACTGTGCAACTTGTAGGATTTGGTCACCCTGCCAGTAGGGTCGTTCTGAATTTTCCGAAAACGTCACTGAGGTCGTCCTAATCCCGTTTGATTTTCCTATGCTCGGCCACTCGACAGGCTTGAAGGACTGAAAAATGACCATCAGTGCCACGCCCTACATGTTCATCAACGACCAAATGCAAACTTACGCGGGGCTCAAAGCGCGCATCGGCAGCGGAGCAAAGTTCGATGCGGTCAATACGCATATCCGAAATCAGATGGTAATGCCCGGCCAACTGGTGATCGTGCCCGACGAATCAAGCCGTACGCTGTTACCAACAGAAGTCGAAATGGTGAGACTTGCCCAAGGCATCCGCCATCAAACCGCCGAAGCGGCGCCGGACTTCCTCAAAAATAACGACCTGCTGCTCTATTTTTTCAACGAGCGGACCTCAAGCCCCCTGGGTGTAGGCGTTGGAGGTCGACCTAGCAGCGCTCTCGGGGAAATCGCCGGCGCAGGCCTGGGGGAACTAATTTACGAGTGGACGCCCTGATGCCACCTATCGAAACAGAATGGCTTTCTTCGATGCTGCTGGCTGGGATGCTTATCCAGATCGTAGGTTTTCATGTTTTTTACCGGAGGTACTTGGAGACCATCGAAAAGCACTTGAACGAAGTCGCCCTGATCCAAACGCATCGTTCGTACTATGGAGACAGTCATCTGGGGAGAAGGATGCGTGAGTTCTTCATCATGTTGATGATCGTGGCGCCCAGCAGCTATAAAAAATTCGAAGCGATTCCACGCTGGAAAATAGAGCGAGTGCCGAGAGCGCTGCGGTTTGTCGTAAAACTGCAGGCCTTCTTGATGGTCGTTACTGCGTTGGCGGCGGTCATGCTTTATTACTTCAGGTTGCGCCACGGCATCTAAACAACGCTCTGCAACCGAACTATCCGTACCCACCACCCTCTTAAATCCCGATGGCCGGACGCCCCGCTTCTCGCGCCGTCTACACTTTCCACACGACTCAAAAGAGGGTTCGGCCATGCTCTGGAAAAAAGGACGTCGCAG
>NZ_QARE02000032.1 GCF_003052515.2 Pseudomonas sp. RIT409
CTCGACAGAGCAAGCCATGGCCATTGGCACGGCGGGTTACACCGCGATGCTTGCGGTCATGGCGTTGGAAAGGAACGGCGTGACGCCTGACAAGGGCGAGGTGCTGGTCACTGGCGCGAACGGGGGCGTAGGCAGTTTTTCCATCGCGATCCTGGCCCGGCTGGGTTATCGCGTCGTCGCCTCGACCGGGCGCCTGAGCGAAGCCGACTACCTCAAGCGACTGGGTGCCGCCGAGATCATCGATCGGGCAACCCTCGCCGAGCCGGGGCGGCCGCTGGCCAAAGAGCGCTGGGCAGGTGCCATCGATTCAGTGGGCAGTCACACATTGGCGAACATCTGTGCCAGCACCCGCTATTGGGGCACCGTTGCCGCCTGCGGCCTGGCGCAAGGCATGGATTTTCCTGCCTCGGTCGCACCGTTCATCCTGCGCGGGGTGACCCTGGCAGGAATCGACAGCGTGATGCGGCCGCGTGAAGACCGCATTCGGGCTTGGGACCGCCTGGCTAAAGACCTCGACCCTGCGGCACTCGCCTTGATCACCCACCCCATTGGTTTGTCAGACGTGATCGAGACGGCCCATCGTTTGATGGCTGGCGAGGTGCGCGGGCGGGTCGTGGTCGATACTCAGCGCTGAAGCGCCCTCGAACGCTGCGGGCGGCCGCAGACGAAGTCGGTGACCTGCAGCACCTGGATTCGGTCGCAGGCGGGGTGCCTGGGATTGATCATCAGCCAGCGGACCTGTTCCAGGGTGGCCGATGGTACGATCAATCCCAAGTGTTCGCCCTTGGCCAGCCATTCACTGCCAAGCGTCATGCTCGGCCTGTCTGCTGGCAAAGCGTCCCAGTCTTTGGGCAACTGCGCTGCCGTCAACTCCAGGTACAACTCAGGGGTGGCCGGCAGTCGCAGGTGCATCAGTTTCAATGGCAGACGCGGCAGATGGCCGGCCATCCAGGTCGTGTCCCACACGCAGGTCGCTGGAGTCAGTCCCAGGTACAGCGCAGGGTGCTCAGGGTAATTCCAGCGCCCTCCGAATTGCGCCGCCCCTTTACCGGAGAAGTCGAATATAGCGTCGGCCATGGCGAGTCTCCAGGCGTGCATCAGGCCGCCCCTCCGTGTGCCAGTGCCGCCAGGACTCGCCGCGCCTGCATGGCGCCGATTTCGGTTTCACACAGCGTGAGAGGCGTTTGGTCGTTCAGCGCTGGATTCTCGCTCATGATCCAGCGTTGCGCCGTCAACTGATCATTGAACACCTCGGCAGCACGCATGGCCAACGAGGCGATGCGATCGACACGTTCGGAGCTGACGACGTCCAGCGGCCGTCGCTGTTTCAGGCGACGTTCCAGCGTCGACATCGAGGCGTTGAGCAGCGTCTCCAGTTGCCTGTTGCTCAGTTGAAATGCGGCCCGTATCGCCTTGACCCAGCCAGGGGGAAAGCCGCTTCGGATATACGCCAGACGTTCGGTTTCGTTGCGCGTATCGAGCTGATCGGCGATCAGCCAGAAAGCAGGTGCAGCGGTGATCGACGGTTGAAATAGGCTAGGCACGTCCATACTCCCGTGTCGGAAATTTCGACCCGAAACTACGCCCCTGTCACGTTTTCTCAAGGCCTAAGCTGTTACCTGAGGTTGCCTGTGTTTCACGCTCAAGCAGGCGGCGCTTGCGTTCCACACCCCAGCGATAGCCTGACAACGCCCCGTCGCTGCGGACCACGCGATGGCAGGGGATGGCGACGGCCAGGTGATTGGCTCCGCAGGCTTGCGCCACTGCGCGAAACGAGGTGGGCGCCCCGATGCGTTTCGCGATGTCCGCGTAACTGGCGGTGGCGCCAGGGGGAATGTCCTTCAGCGCCTGCCACACCCGCTGCTGAAAGGCGGTTCCCCGTAGATCCAGCGGCAGGTCGAGGCCCAGCCCCGGCGCCTCGACGAACCCCACGACCTGTGCGACCACGCGGGCAAAGTCCGGGTCGTCACCGATCAATGTCGCAGCATGAAACTGGTCTTGCAGATCGATCAGCAGTCGTTCGGGATCGTCCCCCAGCAGAATGGCGCAGATCCCGCGCACACTTTGCGCGACAAGAATCGACCCGAGCGAGCATTCGCCAATGGCGAAGTGAATCGCGTCCTTGCCACCGCCATTTCGATAGTCTGACGGCGTCATGCCCAGCAGTTGATCAGTGGCGGCGTAGAACCGACTGTTGGAATTGAACCCAGCGTCGTACATGGCCTCGGTGATGCTGCACCGGTCGGCCAACCGAGTGCGGACCTTGTCGGCCCGGTGCCCATTGGCCCAAGTTTTCGGCGTGACGCCGGTGACGGCCTTGAACACCCGGTGAAAATGCCAGGGGCTCATGCCTGCATGGGCGGCCAGTTCATTGAGGCTCAATGGCTGCTCTGCTTCGGCGATGCGTCGGCAGGCCTGCTGGACCAGGACAGTGTAATGCTCCATCAACTGCGTCTGATCGCCGCTCGCGCGCTTACTGGGGCGGTAGCCCGCCGCCTCGGCTTGTTCGGCATTGTCGAAAAAGACCACGTTTTCCGGGCGCGGCAAGCGTGACACGCTGCTCGGGCGGCAGTAGATGCCCGTCGTGCGTACGGCGTAGACGAAGCGCCCGTCCGCGGCCGGGTCCCGTGCCAGCACGGAAGCCCAGCGAGGGTCGTCTTCTGTGCGGGGGGCGAGGGGCTGAAGGGTGCGCGGGGCCATGGTCGATTCCTTTGGAAAGCCTGCTGAGCTCACACAATAGTCTGGGGGCGCTCCCGTGAAACTCCGACTCTTGCGCTCGAATTCAGCCCGACATGGGGGGAAGGGTGCCCAAAAGCGAGACCGCGATCAATGCGGCAGCGCCAAACAGGCCCTCCAACACGATGCTCCGGCTTAGCAACGAAATGTTCATCCTCGGCGCCCGTGCCAGGCGGCGATTGAGGCCGGCCAACGTGAGCATGCAGAGCACCATGGCGACTTTGACCGTCAGTACCTGGCCGAATCCTGCGAACGGTGGGTCTGGCCAGAAACCGCCACTCAACGCCCAAACGTTGATCATGCCCGTGGTGACGATCAGCGCCACCAGTGCGTACCCGATGCCACTGAAGCGGATCAGTACACGTCGAACATCGATCTCGGAGCGGCTCGTGAGCAGGACAGCCAGCATCAGCAGGCCACCCAGCCAGCTCGCGGTGCTGGCCAAGTGCACGGCCTGATTGAGGATCAGCAAGGCACCCTGCGTGCCATCGAACATCGCGCCGTGGCCAACGGGTGCCAACGTGAACAAGAGTAGGGCGCTGATCGACAGCCTGGGCAGCGGCGCGAGTTTCTGCCCGAGGAGCAGTAATAGCCCGCAGAGCAGCAGATGAAGGCACCAGATACGACCAAAAAACGTGTGGCTCAGCACCAAGCGATGGGTATTCAGCGAAAAAGCATCCTGCCAGTCACCCGTCATACTGGCGGCGGTCAGCATCAGCCAGCCGACGGCGCTGAGCAAAGCGAGCACCACCAGGCGGTTGAGCGCGCGGTCGAGACGTACGCGCGCCGGGCTGACTTCAAACCCGGGTAAGCGGGACCGGAACAGCACGTGCCGAAACACGCTGCAACCGAACAGCAGCGATACGGCGCCGAAATGCAGGAATCGGCACAGAATCAGTCCTTCGTGCATGGGTCAGGGCGTGACGGTGAAGCGGTAGAGACCTTCGCTTTTATGGGTGTCGACGGACACCGCGTGCCATTCGACCTTGTACTTGCCCGGGGCCAGCGGCACGGAGGGGACGACGATGAGCACTTTCTTGTCGGCCGGATCGGTGGCGATGCTTTGCGTCTGGATGATTTCGGTAGTGTCGCCCGGGCGATCTCGGCTGATGGCGACTTTGGTGAACGTGTCCTCAACCCCTTCCGAGAAATTCAAGCGCAGCTCCTTTGGCGACGTGACCTCGCTATCTGCAGCAGGCTGCTGGCTCTCCAGATGGGCATGGGCAAATGCAGAGGACGAAGCGAAACTGGCCAGCAATGGCAGGCAGGTCAGGGCGATTTTCAAGCGATGATCAGGCATCCAGGCACCTTTGCAATGACGGCTGCAACGTCCGTGACAGAACGACGCGCGCCGATTTCGACAAAATGGAGCGTTACTAGACCAGAAACCGTGCGCCGACTCCAGCCAATATCCGTTTCGTCGGCCGCTCGACGCCGATCGGTTTGAGGGGGAGCAGAGTGTGTTTGGTCTGCGGTGGAGTGTCGATGGGGGGATTTCCAAGGCCGGCGGAATAACACGACGGATGGATAACATGAAGAAAAGTTAACTCAACTGAACTTGCCTGATTCTGCACAATAACCGGATTAAAGCGTGGGGTATTAGCGGCAGGGGAGTATTGAGAAGCACCCTATAAATCAATCTGGGCTTTATTGAAAATGAATAATTATTTAAATAAAAAAGCCACCGCACAGGCGTGAGGTGGCTGAAAAAGTCTTACCAAAGGAATGATGAAGTGGAGCAAGATTCAATGACCTGATGCTGCGGATTCATCAGGTAATGGAGTCGTGTGCTTCATCGACGACAACGGTAACACCGATAGGAAGTTTCAAACTATTACGAAAATCGATAGTGACTATCACCTCCCGTTGAGGATTCATTCGTCGGAAAAGTGTTAAAAAACTTTAGCCGGTGGAGCACACCGGGTAAACAGGGGGCGCATGGCGTCTCACTGAATCATAAAGAAACAGGCCCGAAGCCTGTGGTATTGCCGTGAGAATTGATTACGGTATCGATATTTTCAGCCCATCTGCCGTAGCGCGATTTCCACCGTTTCATATTTCGCCTGAACTCAGGGGGAAGCCCTTTATCTCAGGATTGTGAAACGTGGTTCTTAATTGAGACAGGGGATAACAATGACGTTTGTGAAGTGGAACCTCGTAACGCTGGCGGTTTCGCTGGGCGTGAGCCAATGGGCATCGGCGGGGGTCGTCAGCGATCAGGCCGACGCCAAAGGCTTCGTCGAAGACAGCAGCCTGACCGTGCACTTGAAGAACTACTATTTCAACCGAGACGTCAGAGATCACGCGCCTGACCGCAAGGACTGGACGCAGGGGGTACTGGGTAATTTCAGCTCAGGGTTCACCCAAGGCACCGTCGGTTTTGGCGTCGACGCCTACGGCTACTGGGGCATCAAGCTCGATGGCGGTGGCGGCACCACGGGTACCGGGAACCTGCCGGTCGACAGCCATGGCAACCCCGAAGACGAATACGGCACCGCCGGCGGCGCCATCAAGATGCGCATTTCCAAGACCGAACTGCGCTACGGCGACCTGATGCCCACCGCGCCCGTTTTCGCCGCGGGCGGTTCGCGGCTGTTCCCGCAGACCGCGACGGGCTTCAACCTGCTGAGCAGCGACATCGCCGGGCTTGAACTCGATGGTGGGCATTTCACCGGTGGCAACGGACCGGTCACCACCAATCACGATCACGATATCTACGCCTCTTATGCGGGCGTCACGGCGTCAAGCATCGATTACGCCGGCGGTAAATATGCTTTCAGCGACAACCTGACAGCCAGCTTGTACGCCTCCAATCTGAAGGATGTATGGGACCAGTACTACGCCAATATCAACTACACCCAGGCTATTACCGACGCGCAGTCCGTCAACCTGGATTTCAATATCTATCGCACCAATGATGAAGGCTCCGCCAAGGCCGGCGACATCAGTAACACCACGTGGTCGATGGCAGCGGCGTATTCCTTCCTGACCGCTCACACCTTGACCCTGGCGTACCAGAAAGTGCATGGCGATACGCCTTTTGACTACGTGGCTTTCGGTATTAACGGCCCAGGCGATACCGCGGACTCCATCTTCCTCGCCAACTCTGTGCAATATTCCGACTTCAACGGTCCTGGCGAGAAATCCTGGCAAGCTCGATATGACTTGAACATGGCCAGCTACGGCGTGCCGGGGCTGAGTTTCATGGCGCGTTACATCACCGGCGACAACATCGACGGTTCTCACATGCCGGCCAACAGTACCTATGTCAACTATGGGTACGGCGACGACGGCAAGCACCACGAGACCGACATTGAAGCCAAGTATGTCGTGCAGTCCGGTCCGGCCAAGGATCTGTCGCTGCGCATGCGTCAGTCCTTCCACCGTGCCAACGCCGATCAGGCAGAGGGCGACAACAACGAACTGCGCCTGATTGCGGATTACCCGATCAACGTGTTCTGATTCCCACGCTCACGACGCCAGGCGCTCGCACGAGACGCCTGGCGCTGTCACCCTCAATCCGCGGTCTGGCCGGCCCGGATCGAGAAGTTCGACATATGCTCCAGCCCCTTGATCAATCCAGAGTGGTCCCAACCACTGCCGCCCAGGGCAGCACAGGTGCTGAACACCTGTTGAGCATTGGCCGTGTTGGGTAGGTTCAGGCTCAACTCTTTCGCGCCTTCCAACGCCAGGTTCAGATCCTTCTGATGCAGGGCGATCCGGAAGCCGGGATCGAAGGTGCCTTTGATCATGCGTTCGCCATGAACTTCCAGAATCTTCGACGACGCGAAACCGCCCATCAGTGCTTCCCTGACCTTGGCCGGATCGGCACCGTTCCTGGCCGCGAACAGCAGCGCTTCGGCCACCGCCTGAATGTTCAATGCAACGATGATCTGGTTCGCCACTTTGGCCGTCTGGCCATCGCCGTTGCCGCCGACCAGGGTGATGTTCTTGCCCATGGCCTGAAACAGTGGCAAGGCGCGCTCGAAAGTACCGGGCTCGCCGCCGACCATGATGCTGAGCGTCGCCGCCTTGGCGCCCACTTCGCCGCCGGAAACCGGCGCGTCGAGGTACTGCGCGCCCGTGGCCGTGATGCGTTCGGCAAAGCGCTTGGTGGCGGAGGGGGAGATCGAGCTCATGTCAATCACGACCTTGCCGGGGCCGGTCCCTTCGCTCAGGCCATTTTCGCCGAACAGTACGTCGTCGACCTGGGGGGTGTCGGGCAGCATGACGATGATGAATTCCGCTTCCTGGGCGACTTCACGGGGGTTGTTCAACACCGTGGCGCCGCCGTCTACCAGGGCCTCGGGCGGTGCGATGAAGTGGCTGGACAGGATCAGTCGATGCCCTGCTTTCTGTAGGTTGTCCGCCATGGGCTGGCCCATGATGCCGGTGCCGATAAAACCGATGTTAGCCATGTGACGTTCCTCTCTTTTCAATTCAGGCGTTTCAGATCAGGTTATGGGTCTTGAGCCAGCCCAGCCCGGCTTCGGTGCTGGTCAGCGGTTTGTATTCGCAGCCGATCCAGCCGCGGTAGCCCAGGCGGTCCAGGTGGGCGAACAGAAATCCGAAGTTGATCTCGCCGGTGCCTGGCTCGTGGCGACCGGGGTTGTCCGCCAGTTGCACATGGCGAATCACCGGCAGGTTCTTCTCCAGGGTCCGGGCCAGGTCACCCTCCATGATCTGCATGTGGTAGATGTCGTACTGCAGGGACAGATTGCGGCTGCCGACCCGGTCGCGTATGGCCAGCGCCTGGGCGGTACTGGTCAGGTAAAACCCCGGAATGTCGAGGGTGTTGATCATTTCCATGACCAAGTCGATGCCGTTGGCCTGCAGCCGGTCGGCCGCGTACCTGAGGTTGTCGACGAAGGTCTTTTCGATCAGTGCGTCGTCGAAGCCTTGAGGTTTTATGCCGGCCAGGCAGTTGATCTGGGTGTTGCCCAGCACTTTGGCGTAGGCAATCGCCAGATCGACGCCGGCATAGAACTCTTCGACGCGGTCCGGGTGGCAGGCGATGCCGCGTTCACCCTTGGCCCAATCCCCGGCGGGCAGGTTGAACAGCACCTGCTTCAGGCCGTGGGCGTCCAGCTCGGCTTTGATGTGCGCCGAACTGAAGTCATAAGGAAACAGATACTCCACTGCGCTGAAGCCAGCGTTGGCGGCGGCTTGGAAGCGTTGCAGAAAGTCCAGCTCGGTAAACAGCATGGACAGGTTGGCGCAGAAACGTGGCATGGCGTGCTCCTTTTCTTGCGGGTTGGGTGCCGTTTCAGCGGTCAGTCCAGCAGGCTGACGGCGGTCGGGGCGTCGGCGCCGGTTTCGGCCAGCGATTCGAATTCGTTGATGGCGTTGATTTCGGTGCCCATGGCGATGTTCGTGACGCGTTCGAGGATCACCTCGACCACCACCGGCACGCGGTGCTGCTGCATCAAGGTCGAGGCTTCGGCGAACGCGGCCTGGATGTGCGCCGGGTCGGTGACGCGCAGTGCCTTGCAGCCCAGGCCCTCGGCGACGGCGACGTGGTCCACGCCGTAGCCTTCCAGTTCCGGCGCATTGACGTTGTCGAACGAGAGCTGCACGCAATAATCGATGTCGAAGTTGCGCTGCGCCTGGCGGATCAGGCCCAGGTAAGAATTGTTCACCACGACATGGATGTACGGCAGCTTGAACTGCGCGCCCACGGCCAGTTCCTCGATCATGAACTGAAAGTCGTAGTCACCGGAGAGCGCCACCACACGCCGGCGCGGGTCGGCCTTGACCACGCCCAGTGCCGCGGGAATGGTCCAGCCCAGCGGGCCCGCCTGACCGCAGTTGATCCAATGACGCGGCTTGTAGACATGAAGAAACTGCGCCCCTGCGATCTGCGATAAACCGATGGTGCTGACGTAACAGGTGTCCTTGCCGAAGTACCGGTTCATCTCTTCGTACACCCGCTGCGGCTTGACCGGCACGTCGTCGAAGTGCGTCTTGCGCTGCATCGTGCGCTTGCGCGCCTGACAACTGGCGAGCCACTCGGCACGGTTCTTCAGTTTCCCTGCGGTGTGCCATTCACGCGCGACCTCCAAAAACATCGCCAGCGCAGCTCCCGCGTCGGACACGATGCCCAGGTCGGGCATCAACACGCGACCGATCTGCGTCGGCTCGATATCGACGTGGATAAAGGTGCGGCCCTCGCTGTACACCGACACGGTACCGGTGTGTCGGTTAGCCCAGCGGTTGCCGATACCCAGCACCAGGTCCGATGCCAGCAAGGTGGCGTTGCCATAGCGGTGTGACGTCTGCAGGCCAACCATCCCGGCCATCTGCGGATGGTCGTCAGGAATCGCGCCCCAGCCCATCAACGTCGGGATCACCGGAATGCCAGTCAGCTCGGCGAATTCCACCAAAGCGTCCGACGCGTCGGCGTTGATGATGCCGCCGCCGGCGACGATCAGCGGTCGCTGCGCGGCGTTGAGCAGGGTCAGCGCTTTCTCGATTTGCGTGCGACTGGCCTGAGGTTTGGCGATCGGCAGCGGCTCGTAGGCGTCGATGTCGAATTCGATCTCCGCCATCTGCACGTCGAACGGCAGGTCGATCAGCACTGGCCCGGGTCGCCCGCTGCGCATCAGTTGGAAGGCTTTCTGGAAGACGTAGGGGACCTGACCCGGCTCCATGACCGTGGTGGCCCATTTGGCCACCGGCGAGGCGATGGCGGCGATGTCCACGGCCTGGAAGTCTTCCTTGTGCAGGCGCGCGCGGGGCGCCTGCCCGGTGATGCACAGGATCGGGATCGAGTCGGCGGACGCCGAGTAAAGGCCGGTGATCATGTCGGTGCCGGCCGGACCCGATGTGCCGACGCAGACGCCGATGTGGCCCGCAATGGCTCGGGTGTAGCCCTCGGCCATGTGTGACGCGCCCTCGACGTGACGGGCCAGCACGTGGTCGATGCCGCCGATTTTCTTGAACGCCGCGTACAGCGGGTTGATGGCGGCGCCGGGAATACCGAATGCGGTATCGACCCCTTCGCGACGCATCACCAGAACCGCGGCTTCGATGGCTCTCATGAGGGGCATTTGTTAGTCTCCTGAACGGGTTGATTGTTGTTATGGGCTCGGTATCTTTTGTACGTAGCTAGCCTGATTTGATTTGAAGTGTTTGGGAATTGCCGCTTATGGCAGTTCTGTCGATATCAGGAGTATCGGATGGACCGTTACACAGAGGTTCGCAGCTACGTCCTTGTCGCCACCCAGGGCAGTTTTGCCGCCGCAGCACTGGTCGAGGGGGTGACCCCCGTCATCATGGGCAGGCGACTGAGTGCGCTGGAGGCGCGGCTGGGGGTGAAGCTGATTCACCGCTCCACCCGCGGCCTGACGCTCACCGATGCGGGGGAGTCGTACCTGGAGACCGCCAAGACGGTGTTGCAGGCCTTCGAAGAGCTGGACGCCAGCATCAGCGAAAATGAAAGCAGCGTACGCGGGCACCTGGTCGTCTCCGCTCCCGCGGGGTTCGGGCGCCAGCATGTGGCGCCCCATGCGCCGGAATTCCAGGCACGGTTCCCCGACCTGCAACTGTCGTTCAACCTCACGGATAACGTGGTCGATTTGGTCCGCGAGGGCTACGACATGAGCATTCGCATCGGCGAAGTGCTCGACCCCAACTACGTGGCAATCAAGTTGTTCGCCAATAAACGGGTGGTTTGCGGATCACCGGCGTATTTCGCAGCCCATGGCCTGCCGCTGACCCTGGAAGACCTGGCGGGGCACAATTGCTTGTCGTTCAACCTCCAGGGCGGCCAGCATCGCGGCTGGACGTTTCAGCGCGACGGCAAACAGGTCGCGATCAAGGTAGCCGGCAACCTCTATTGCAATGACGGTGAGTTGTTATACGACTGGGCCAAACAAGGGTTGGGGCTCTGCTGGCGATCCACCTGGGAGATTCAGAACGAGTTGGAAAGCGGGGCGCTGGTGACGGTACTCGATGAGTATGCGTTGCCCAGCTACGACATTCAGGGGGTGTATCCTCAGCAGCATTATTTGCCCGCCAAGGTGCGATTCTTCATCGCCTTCCTCAAAGAGGTGTATAACCGAGAAGGGTACTGGCAACAGGCATGAATCGCGGCGCTGGCGGAGGCGGTCTGGTCGCTGTCGCGAGGTCCGCGACGTCGCGATCGCCCGTCGCGTGATGCACGATGAATGATTGTTCTTGGAAAGACACGCCAAACACGGAAGAATGCGCTTTTCGTCGTGCGCAATCGTACGCACCGCTGACGAACAATGGCGGAGGAAGCACATTTGAATCAGCTACAACGCCTTCAGAGCGGAATTCCAGGTTTGGACGAGCTGCTGAAGGGCGGCTTCGTCGCCGGGTCTTCATACATCATTCAAGGGCGGCCAGGGTCGGGCAAGACGATCCTGGCCAACCAGATCGGCTTCAACCATGCCCGTTCGGGGGGGCGTGTGCTGTTCGCCACCTTGTTGGCGGAACCCCATGAACGGTTGTTTCAGTTTCTTTCGACGCTGAGCTTTTTCGACCGCGATCGGATTGGCGACCAGATCCAGTTCGTCAGTGCGTTCGACACCATGGAAAACGACGGGCTGGAGGAAGTGGTCAAGCTGCTGCGCCGGGAGATCTTCCGTCAGAAGTCCACTGTGATGATTCTCGACGGCCTGCTCAATGCTCGATCCAAGGCCGACTCGTCGTTGAACACCAAGCGTTTCATTTCCGAATTGCAGGGCCATGCGGCGTTTGCCGGATGCACCGTGTTCTTCCTCACCAGCTCGCAACTGGACGACGGCAGCCCCGAGCACACCATGGTCGATGGCGTATTGGAGTTGGGCGAAGAACTGGTGGGTTCCCGGTCGATTCGTCGCATCAAGATGCGCAAGACCCGTGGCAGCGGCGCCATTCCCGGCGCGCATGAGTGTGAAATCACTGACGACGGACTGGTGGTCTATCCGCGTCTGGAGAGCACCATCACCTATTCCGCAATGCGCGATAGCGACCGGTTCACGCTGATCCCCAGCGGCCTGCCCAGTCTGGACCCGCTGATCGGCGGCGGCCTGACGACATCGTCCGTCACTCTGCTGGTCGGCCCCTCTGGCTCGGGCAAGACCTGTTTCGGCCTGTCGTTTCTCGGGCAGTCCACTCCCCAGGAACCCGGCCTGCATTTCGGTTTTTACGAATCACCCCAACGCGTGCGCCTCAAAGCCGCCGCCCTGGGGCTGGACTTCCCGGCGATGGAACAGTCCGGCGCATTGACCCTCATGTGGAAATCCATCACCACCGAACTGATCGACAAGGTGGCGTTGGAGTTGCTGCGCACCGTCGAAGAAAAGTCCATCAAACGGGTCTTCCTCGACAGTCTGGGTGGCATGGGCCGCGCGGCGGCCGACAAAAGCCGGGTACTGGATTTGTACACCGCGCTGATGAGCGAGCTGCGTGCCCGTAATGTCACGGTTCTGGCGTCCTGGGAAGTCCGCAGCTTGCTGGGCGGTGAAATCGATGCTCCGGCGCCGGACCTGTCAGGTATCGTCGACAATCTTCTGCTGCTGCGTTTCGTTCAGGAGCCGGCTGAGCTGAAGCGGCAACTGTCGATTCTCAAAATCAGAGACAACCCCTACGACCCCGCCTTGCTGGAAGTAGTGATCGGCAATCAGGGTCTGGACGTGAAAAAGGTTCATTTCGATGCCCTTGGTGATACCAATTACGTGTGATGGGCGAGGTTGCGACCCGGTGTGCACCGGGTCGATCGGACCGAGACCGCTATGAGCACGATTCTGATTGTCGACGACGAGTACCTGATCGCCGACATCCTGAGCTTCGCGCTTGAAGACGAGGGCTATCTGACCGTTACCGCGGGCAGTGGCCAGCGAGCGTTGAGCATTCTGGAGCGGGAGCGCCCGCACTTGATCATCACCGACTACATGATGCCGGGCATGAACGGCATTGAACTGGCTGAAGCGGTGCGCGGGCACAAGACCCTGTCGACGTTGCCAATCATGCTGATGAGCGGCGCGCAGGCGCATCTGGGCCTGGCGCGGCCTGATCTGTTCGTGGAAGTGTTCGACAAACCTTTTGATCTGCAGGTCGTTCTGACTCGGGTGAAGGCGCTGTTGGGACCCGGCCCGGGGCCGCATTGAACGGCAATGGCACGCTGAGGGCCGAAAGTCCGGCTGATGGCGGGGCCGAGTGAGCCGGGGCACCTGCGTCAACGCAGCACAATGATCTTCGACACCAGTTCGGCACTGTTCCGAGCCTGAAGCTTCTTCATCAAGCGGGCACGGTGCACCTCGACCGTGCGGTGCGAGATCGACAGTTTGCGCGCCACTTCCTTGCAGGTCAGCCCGTTGACGATGTGGGCCGAAATTTCCCGCTCCCGCGGTGTCAGGTTGACCGTGGGGCGAAACGTCCGGTCCATTCGCTCGAAATGCCAGACCATCAAGGCGAACGGCTCCTCCGGCGTCAGGGTGTAGCCATTGGCCCGAGCCCAGAACACCTCGCCGCTGCGATGCTGCATGAAGCGTTCGTCAGAGTACGCCCCGTTGCGAGCGTTGCGCAGCCAGCTCAGGCTGCGCTCGCCGATGGCTTGGTAGTCCGCCTGCGACGGGTACAGTTTGAGAATCAATTGATCGGCGAGGTCGTCACGCTGGTAGCCGAACAGCTTCAGGAAGGCGTCGTTGAAGTCCAGCATCCGTCGATTGCCGGTGATCACCTGAGGCGCAGGCGATACCTGAAACGCCAGACGCTCCAGGTCTTGAAGTTGATCGGCCGGGGCTCTCATGTCGCGCACTCGCTCTGTTTTTCTCGTTCGCCCGAACCAGTATCCGTCAGGCCGACTACGGATCCCTATACGTAGTTGCACGAACTGGTGAGCGGGCTTTGTCGTGGGTCATTGTAAGACTTCGCTGATTGCGCAGGAGCATAACAATGACTCAAGACTCCGTTTCCATCGTTGCCGCCGGTCACAGCCGGTTCGGACGCCTGGACGGCCTGACGCTGGAAGACCTGATCGTCCAGGTAAGCCGCGAAGCGTTGGAGGACGCGGCGATCGATGCCAGCGAGATCGACGCGATATTCCTCGGCCATTTCAATTCCGGCATGGTGCCCGATGGTTTCCCCGCTTCGCTGGTGATGCAAGCCGACCCGGCATTGCGCTTCAAGCCTGCCACCCGTTGCGAGAACGCTTGCGCCTCGGGTTCGGCCGCCTTGCACGCGGGCATCCAGGCGATTCTTTCCGGGGCGGCGGAGCTGGTACTGGTGGTCGGCGCCGAGAAAATGACCGACAACTCGACCGCTCAGGTCACCCGCGCGCTGGCCGGTGCTGGCTACCAGAACGATGTGGAAGAGGCCGCGCTGAGCTTTCCTCAGGTGTTCGGCGTGGCCGCAGCCCGCTATCAGAGCCGCTATCAGGATCCCCTTGCCGCCATGGCGGTGATCGCCGCGAAAAACCACGACAACGCACTGCACAACCCCTTGGCCCACATGCATCGGGCGATGACGTTCGAGCATTGCAACACGGTGTCCGAGCGCAATCCGGTGATTGCTGCGCCGCTGCGTTTGAGCGATTGCTCGCTGATCAGCGACGGCGCCGCCGCGGTGATCCTGGCGTCGCCAGCCCGTGCACGGCAATTCCGCCGAGAGGTGCAAGTGCGTGGCACCAGGCAGGTCAACGACCTGCTGCCGATTGCCCAGCGGGACATACTGGCTTTCGAAGGGCCGCAGCGCGCCATTCAGGGCGCGTTGAATGCCGCCGGCGTCACGCTGACGGACCTGCACTTCGCCGAAGTGCACGACTGCTTCACCATCGCTGAATTGCTGATCTACGAAGCCATGGGCCTGGCGCCAAGAGGGGAAGGGCATCGGGCGTTGGATGAGGGCATTGTCCTGCCGGGCGGCCGGCTCCCGGTCAACCTTTCCGGCGGCCTGAAGGCCAAGGGGCATCCCGTCGGCGCCACGGGTGTGTCGATGCATGCGCTCGCGTTCCGTCAGTTGACTGGCGAGCCGATCGGGCTGGGCGTGCCCTACGCGGAGTTCGGGCTGGTCTTCAACATGGGCGGGATGGCCGTAGCCAATTACGCCACGGTGTTGCAAGCGCGGAGGGCCTGAGGATGAACATTGCCAATTGGCTGGATCAGTCCGCCTCCCGGTGGCCGGACCGCCCCGCGCTGTTCCAGGGCGCCCGGCAGGTGGCGGATTATGCCGAATTCGCTGCCCGGTCAAAGGTTCGCGCGCTGAGCCTGATGGAGTGGGACGGCGTGCGTCCGGGTGATCGCGTTGCGTTGTTCATGAAGAACAGCTGTGACTATCTCGAATTGCTCTACGCGATCTGGTGGGCCGGGGCCGTGGCGGTGCCGATCAACTGCAAACTGCATGTCGCCGAGGCAGCGTGGATTCTGGGCAACGCCGAAGCGCGCGTGGTGTTCACTGACGAGGGCCAGACCTTTCCGCCGGCCGTGTTGCCTGAACGCTGCCGCGAGCGTGACGGCCTGCTGCCAAACGAGGCTGAGTGGGTGCGACCGCTCGAACGCCAAGTAATCGATGGCCTCCAGCATCCGGTACCGCGCGACGTCGACGACCTGGCGTGGCTGTTTTACACCTCCGGCACCACCGGCCAATCCAAGGGGGTGATGTTGTCCCACGGCAACTTGACCGCGATGTCGCTGTGTTACCCGGTTGACGTCGACCGGGTCGACGCCGGCGACGCTGTGGTGTACGCCGCGCCCATGTCACACGGTGCGGGGTTGTACAACTTCATCCATGTCCGCCATGGCGCACGCCACGTCGTGCCGGTGTCGCGGGGGTTCAAGGCGACGGAGGTGTTCGAGCTGGCGATGGCGCTGGGTCAGGTCACCCTGTTCGCCGCGCCGACGATGGTCAAGCGCATGGTTGAAGGCGCTCGTGAGCACGGTTATTCCGGAGAGGGCCTCAAGACCGTCGTCTACGGCGGCGCACCGATGTACCTGGCCGATCTGCAGCAGGCGCTGGACGTCTTCGGCCCCCGACTGGTGCAGATCTACGGTCAGGGCGAGAGCCCGATGACGGTCAGCGCGTTGAGCCGGGAGGCCATCGCCGACCGGGCCCATCCGCAGTGGGAAAGGCGGGCGGCCTCGGTCGGGACGGTGCAGTCGTGCGTCGAGATCCGCGTGGTCGATGGGCAGCGTCAGCCATTGCCCCATGGCCAGCCCGGTGAAATTGCCGTGCGTGGCGCGACGGTCATGCAAGGTTACTGGCGCAACGAAGCCGCGACCGCCGAAACGCGAGTGGACGGTTGGCTGTATACCGGCGACATCGGGTACCTGGATGCCGACGGCTACCTGACCCTGACCGACCGCTCCAAGGACGTGATCATTTCCGGGGGCAGCAATGTGTACCCCCGTGAAGTCGAGGAAGTGCTCGCGCTGCATCCGGGTGTCTTCGAGGTCTGCGTGGTCGGCGAACAGGATGCCGAATGGGGCGAATCGGTGGTGGCGTTCGTCGTACCCCGCGAACACGGCACGTTGAGCCATGAGGCGCTCAACGCTTGGTTCGTTTCCCGCATGGCCTCGTTCAAGAAGCCCAAGAAGTACCTGTTCTGCAGCGAATTGCCGAAAAACAGCTATGGCAAGGTGCTCAAGACAGACCTGCGCGCAAGGCTGCGCAACCGCAGCGATCCGCTGGCCATGAGCTGATCCGCCGCCCCCTGATGGTTCCTTCAATAACAACAAAAGACAGGAATACAACAATGGCTACTCAACAACGCAACCCCGCTCGCCAGCGTCGTCGCGCGTTCGTCGGCGCGATTTCCGGCCACTTGATCGAATGGTACGACTATGGGGTGTATGGGTTCCTGGCGGTGTACATTGGCCAGGCATTTTTCGTCTCCGACGACCCGATGACCAGCTTGCTCAGCAGCTTCGCGGCCTTTGCCTTGAGCTTCTTCATTCGCCCGCTGGGCGGCCTGTTTTTTGGTCCGCTGGCCGACAGGATCGGGCGCCGCAAAACCTTGATTACCGTGTTGGTCCTGATGGCCGGCTCGACCTGCCTGCTGGGGTTGTTGCCGACGTACGCGGCGATCGGTCTCGCGGCACCGGTGATGTTGATCCTGATCCGCTGCCTCCAGGGATTTTCCGCGGGCGGCGAAATCGGCACCATCACCAGCTTCATTTCCGAATATGCCGGCCCCGGCCGACGTGGATTCGCCACCTGCTGGCTGATGGTGACAGCCGTGCTGGGGTTGTTGCTGGGCGGTGCCGTGGCCAACGGCATGACGTGGGGGTTGGGCGCGGAGGCGATGCAATCATGGGGCTGGCGCATCCCGTTTCTGCTGGCAGGGCCCATGGGCCTGATATCGATGTATATCCGCCTGAAGCTGGAAGACAGCCCGGAATTCCTCGCGCTGCAGCGGGCGGGCGAGACGTCGAAGGCGCCATTGCGCGAGGTCTGGCAATGGAAACGGGCGATTGCACTGGTGTTTTTCATCATCACCCTGCACAGCTCGATCTTCTACCTGGTGTTGACGTTCGCCTCCACCTACATGTCCCGTCTGCTGAAGTTCGACAGCGGTACCACGTTGTTCTATGTGTTTATCGCCAGCCTGGCAGCCGCCTTTGTCATGCCGCTGGGCGGGGCGTTCACGGATCGTTACGGACGCAAGCCGTTCCTGATGGTGGTCGGGACATTGGCGACACTGGCGATGTATTGGTTTTTCCACTCGGCGGCGATCGCGACCCCGGAGTCGTTCATCTGGCCGCTGATGGCGGTGGCCATTCTGTTCGGGCTCTACGCATCCTCTACCTACGCCACGATGAGTGAGCTGTTGCCCACCCGTATCCGCTCGACCGGTATTGCCGTGGCGTACAACGTCCCCGTGGCGGCCTTCGGCGGCAGTGCGCCGTTGATCTCGACGTGGCTGATTCAGCGAACCGGCGACATCGCTTCGCCCTGGTATTTCTACGTGGGCACCGGCGTGGCGTCGCTGGTGGCGCTGGCGATCCTGCGCAAGGAAGACTTTGTGGCCTGCACACAGGCCGGCCAGGCGTCATCGGCCAACGTTCATGCCGCAGTACCAGTGACTGACCGGCAGAGGGGGCCGGTTACCGGCCCCGTGCCACGGCAGTCTTGAGGGGCTGAGGGGCGGTGCGCCGAGCACTCAGCGGTTGAACCGCTCTGCCAGGCTGTGCAGATAGTGCGCCATTTGTTCCAGGTCCCGGCTGATACTCGATCCTTGCTGGGCCTGGTCCGCGCTTTGGTCGCACAACTGCGCGATGCGGCTGATCTGCTGGTTGATGCTCTCGGCGACATGGGTTTGCTGCTCCGACGCCGAAGCCATCTGCTGGCTCATGCCGGTGATGTGGGTCACCGCCTCACTGATGCCGCGCAAGGCCTGTTGAACGGCTTCGACGCTGCTGACGCTTTCCTGGGACATGGCCTGGCCCCGCGCGGCGGTGGCCACGGCGCGGTGGGCGCCTTCGCGCAGCTCGCCGATGATGCCCTGGATCTGCTCGGTGGACGTTTGGGTGCGGGAGGCCAGTGAGCGCACCTCATCGGCTACCACCGCGAAGCCGCGCCCTTGTTCGCCTGCCCGTGCCGCTTCGATGGCGGCGTTGAGGGCCAGCAGATTGGTTTGCTGGGCAATGGCGTTGATCACGTCCACGACGCTGCCAATCGATTGCGTTGCCTCTGCCAGCTCGCCCACGGCCGTGCCGATCTCACCGACCGAATGCGCCATGTTGCGAATCGCCGACAGGCTGTCGTCCGCCAGGTCTCTTCCTTGCTGAGCCAGGCTGTCGGCCTCCTGAGCGGCGTGCGCGGTGCTTTGTACGTTGTGGGTGACTTCCTGGATCGTGGCGGCCATCTGGTGGATGGCCGTTGCCGATTGATCGGTCTCGTTGCGTTGCTGGTCCAGTGCTTCGGCCTGGCGCGATGAGAGGTTCGCGGATTGCCCGGCACGCTGCTTGACGTTTTCGCCGGCGTCCACCAGCCGGGTCAACGCGGTCTGCAAACGGGCCTCTTCGCTGAGCAGCGCCAGGTCCAGTTGCGCCTGTGGCCCTCGGTTGTCGCTGTAGGTCTGGGCAATCAACGGGTCGGCGAAGGCTTTGGGGTGGGCGCTGAGGATGGCTTTCAAGGTGTGCGTCTGGCGCCATTGGAGTACGGCGCTCAAGGCGATCAAGGTCAGCAGTGTCACCGCGAGCGTCGCAGGGGCGGGCAGCAGGTAACTGCACGCGCCGACCACCAGGACGGCGATCAACAGCGGAAGCTGACGAAGGAGGTGATAGTGCGCCGTGCCGAGCGATGAAACGGCTGGCTTACCCGCGCGCAGCCTGGCGTAGAGCGCCTCGGCCCGACGCACCTGATCGCGGGTCGGCAGGGACCGGACGGATTCGAACCCTGCAATCCTGCCATTTTCGTAAATGGGCGTGACGTAGGCGCTGACCCAGTAAAAATCGCCATTCTTGCTGCGGTTCTTCACCACCCCCATCCAAGGCTTGCCCTGCTTGATCGTGCCCCACATATGGGCGAATACCGACGGCGGCATGTCGGGGTGGCGCACCAGGTTGTGGGGTTGGCCGATCAACTCCTCCCGCGTGAAGCCGCTCAACGCGACGAAAGCGTCGTTGCAATAGGTGATGTGGCTATTCAGATCGGTGGTGGAAATCAAGCGCTCGCTGGCTGCGAAAGTGCGTTCCTGTTGTGTCACGGGCATGTTCATGCGCATGGACGATTTCATCCCTGAAATGGTTGGATCGAGAGAGGGTGTGAACAGGTGTAGCACAGCATTTTTGTGCGACAGATGTCGAGGGGGCACGTGGGTATTGTGTCGCATTCGGCGGCCTCGTCCGCGCAATGAACGCTGTGCCGGTCACAGATCAGTGTGAGAGGGGATGCTCCACTGGCGGCGTGGGCACTCGACCAGTGAGGTGGCTGGTCGCCACTTCAGCCCTCGACAGGCCTGCGCAGCGCCGTGGAAAGCGGCTGTGTCACCGGCGCGTGACATGTGTCACGGCGCTTTTCATTCCGCCCCGGCTGTGGCGTAGTGTCGTTCGCACCCTTGTCGACTGAAAGAGGTAACGAGAAATGACCCTGCAAAACCGCCTGGACAACCTGTATCCACGCGCCGATGAAATCCCTGAACAGTTCCGCGCGGGGCCTGTGATCGAGCAGCGCGAGTACCTCGTCGACGGTGAACTGCGGCAATGGGCCGGGCCTTTGGCGCCCGTGCTCAGCCCGGTTTCATTGAAGACCGATGCGGGGCTGGAGTCCGTCGTGTTGGGCAGCACGCCTTTGATGGACGCCGACACCTCGATGACCGCCCTCGAGGCAGCCGTCAAGGCGTACGATCGCGGGCAGGGCGCGTGGCCGACCCTGCGTGTCGCGGACCGCATCCACCACGTGGAAACGTTCCTCAAGAAGATGCGCGAACAGCGCGAGGCCGTGGTCACGCTGCTGATGTGGGAGATCGGCAAGAATCTGAAGGACTCGCAGAAAGAGTTCGACCGCACCTGCGATTACATCGTCGACACGATCAATGCCCTCAAGGAACTGGATCGCCGCTCCAGCCGTTTCGAACTGGAACAGGACACCCTGGGCCAGATCCGCCGCGTGCCGTTGGGCGTGACCCTCTGCATGGGGCCCTATAACTACCCGCTGAACGAAACCTTCACCACGCTCATTCCCGCGCTGATCATGGGCAACACGGTGGTGTTCAAGCCCGCGAAATTCGGCGTGCTGCTCATTCGTCCACTGCTCGAAGCCTTCCGCGACAGTTTCCCGGCCGGGGTGATCAACGTCATCTACGGCAGCGGACGGGAGACCGTCAGCGCGCTGATGGCCAGCGGCAAGATCGACGTGTTCGCGTTCATCGGCACCAACAAGGCGGCCAGTGCGCTGAAAAAGCTCCACCCCAAACCCCACCGCCTGCGCGCAGCGCTGGGCCTGGACGCGAAGAACCCCGGCATCGTGCTGCCAGACGTGAACCTGGATAACGCCGTTTCCGAGGCCATCACCGGCTCGCTGTCGTTCAACGGCCAGCGCTGCACGGCGCTGAAAATTCTGTTCGTTCACGAAAACGTGGTCGGCAGTTTCCTTGAAAAATTCGAGGAGAAACTCGCCCAATTGAAACCAGGCATGCCCTGGGAGCCGGGCGTTTCGCTGACGCCACTGCCTGAACCGGGCAAGACCGATTACCTGCAGGGGCTGGTGGATGATGCCCTGAGCAAAGGTGCCAAGGTCGTGAATGAAGGGGGCGCGACGACCCATCGCCAATTCTTCTACCCGGCCGTGCTCTACCCGGTGACCCCAGAGATGCGGGTGTATCACGAGGAGCAGTTCGGCCCGGTGGTGCCGGTGGTGGCCTACCGCGACTTGGAAGACGTGATCGAATACGTGCTCGATTCGGATTTCGGTCAGCAATTGAGCATCTTCGGCAACGACCCCAAGCAAGTCGGGCGTCTGGTGGATGCGTTCGCCAACCAGGTCGGCCGCATCAACATCAATGCTCAGTGCCAGCGCGGCCCGGACAGTTTCCCGTTCAATGGCCGCAAAAATTCAGCCGAGGGAACACTCTCGGTGCACGATGCGTTGCGGGTGTTTTCGATCCGTACACTGGTGGCCACCAAGTTCCAGGAAAGCAACAAGGCACTGATCAGCGACATCATCCACAACCGCGACTCGACCTTCCTGACCACCGACTACATCTTCTGATCCGGGCGCTAGCCCCTGCGACCTGGCCGCCGCTCGAACGGCGACCAGGCGGCGGAACGGTCTTCGGTCAGATGGAATGCTTTTTCAGCGCGTGTCGAGCGGCCTGGGCAGCCGGGTCGTCGGCCGGGCCGACCATGGCGTAGTTGTAGCCCGCCGCGGACCAGTAATCTGCCTGCAGCTCGCCGTCCCGACGGGATCCAGGCGAGAGCAGGCGGTAACGTTCGCCAGGCGGGCGGATGTAAAAGCTCAACGTGCGGCCTTGTGCGTCTTTGTACACCACCATCGCGGCGGCGCCCTGTTCGGTGCTGGTCAGGCGTCCGCTGACCGGTTTGAAACCTGCTGATTGAAGATCCGGCAGGCGGCTGGCCTGAGCGAAATGGTCGTCCAGCCAGACTTGCACGTCACTCGCCTTGGCCGGGTTCCAGTCGGAGGCGACGGCGTCGCCCACCGCGAACATGCGATACGCCTGGACGGCATCGGCCATGGGCAGCGCAGCGCTATTGAAGGTCATCTCCCGTGCTTGCCAGCCGCTGATACCGCCGATGCTCACAGCCATCAGCAGCACTGCTGCGGTTGCGAGATGCCGGGTGCGGTTACGGCGCATGCGCTGGCGAATCAAGGTCGGGTCCAGTGCGGGGTTGTGCGGGCGATGCAAGTCGCCGCTCAGGGCCGCACGCAGGCTTTGTGCATCCCGTTGCCAGGCCATCACCTGCTCGGCCAATTCAGGATGAGCAGCCAGGTAGGTGTCCAGTGTCTGTCGATCGGCCTCGTTGAGCAGGCCGTCGACGTAAGCGTGCAGGTCGCGTTCGGAGGGGGGCAGGGTGATCATTTCAGTATCCGCAGGGCAGGGGTGGTGATTTCGCCTTCGCTAAGCAGGCGCAAAGCCTGGCGCGCGCGGGACAGGCGCGACATGACGGTGCCCACCGGGACACCGAGAATTTCGGCCACTTGGTTGTAACTCAAGCCTTCGACCGACACCCAGAGTAACAGCGCCCGCTGCTCGGTGTTGAGACGCTCGAAGGCCTGCAGCGTGGTCTGTGCCACGACCGTGCGCTCCACGGACGGCTCGAATGGCTCCTCTTTGCCCCCGGTGAATAACTCAAGCATACGGCTGTAGCGACGCGAGCGCCGATGGGCGTCGAGAAATTGCCTATAAAGAATGGAGAACAGCCAGGCGCGCAGATCGCCTTCAGGCCGTTTGCTGTCCCAGGCAGACAGCGCTTTTTCAAGGCTCGACTGCACCAGGTCGTCGGCGCTGCTGGCGTCGCGGGTCAGTGACACCGCGAAGCGGCGCAGCCGAGGCAAGAGCAGGCGCAGTTGATCGTCCACATCGTTCATCAGGAGATTCCCGGATCGCTCGGTTCGTATAGCTGACAGACGACGGCCGAAAAGAGATATTCCATCGCGAAAAAAATAAAGTGCGTTTGAAGGAATAACGCGGTGCGCCCAGCGTCTCACCGCGACATCCATTGATAGAGGCCGAAGGCCCGGAGTGTAACCGATGATTGACCGACAGCCGCCGCACCCCCGCAAGCCCCCGTTGAGCACCTCACAGAAATTCGTTCGTCTGGCCGGTATCGGGCTGGTGGTACTGGTGGTCGCCAGTGCGTTCGCCTATGTCAATGGCAGTCTCGATCCTCAACGCCTGACCCCGGCGCGCGTGGTGGACGTATTCGAGCATAACAACGGCATTCACCCCGGGTATCGCCGCAATCACCCCAAAGGGGTCTGCGTTGCAGGTTATTTTGAGAGCAACGGGGCGGCGTCCGCGCTGTCCCGCGCCGAAGTGTTCGCATCCGGCCGCACACCCGTGATCGGTCGCCTGGCATTGCCTACGGGTAATCCTTATTCACCCGACAGCGCGGCACCCATTCGCAGTTTCGCGGTGCAGTTCACTCAATCCAACGGCCAGCAGTGGCGCAGCGGGATGAACAGCATGCCCGTCTTTCCGGTGGGCACGCCGCAGGCGTTCATCGATCTGCAGAAGGCGACCGCGCCGGATCCGAAGACGGGCAAGCCCGATCCAGCCAAACCCGCCGCGTTCTTTGCCGCCCACCCCGAGGCGCAGCCTTTTCTGGCCTGGGTCAAGACGGCCAAGCCGTCCGCCAGTTTCGTGACCGAGACCTATAACAGCGTCAATGCGTTCGAACTGGTGGACAAGGCCGGCAAGCGTCAGGCCGTGCGCTGGAGCCTGGTCCCGCTCGCGAAAGGGGATGCCCCCGCCCCGGACGCCAAGGACTACCTGGAGCAAGACTTGACTGAAAGGCTCGCCAGCGGCCCTCAGCGCTGGGATCTGGTCCTGACGCTGGCCAACCCGCAGGACCCGACCGGCGATGCGTCGAAAAGTTGGTCAGGCGAGCACAAGACCGTGAATGCCGGCACGTTGGTGGTCGAACGCGACAGCGCGCAACTCACCGGCGACTGCCGCGACATCAACTATGACCCGCTCATCCTGCCCGATGGCATCGAAGGGTCGGATGATCCATTGCTTGCCGCGCGGTCTGCGGCCTACGCGGCCTCCTACATGCGGCGCACCGGAGAAGTCGACCAGTTATCAGCCACCCCTACCCAGGAGAAACAGCCATGAGCACGCCCACTTCGCACTTCGCGCCGCTGGCCCGCCTGCTGCATTGGTTGATGGCGTTGATGATCATTGCCATGTTGTTCATCGGCGCCGGCATGGTGGCGTCGGTGTCAGAACGGCACGAGTGGATGTTGAACATTCACAAGCCGCTGGGCATCGCGATATTGCTTCTGGCGGTCGTGCGCCTGGTGGTGCGCTTCAGCACCCGGCAGCCGCCGTTGCCCGAGGACCTTCCCGCGGTGCAAGTGTTGGCGGCCAAGCTCTCGCATTACCTGCTTTACGCATTGATGCTGGGCATGCCGTTGATTGGTTGGGCGATGATTTCCGCGGCGGGCGATCCCGTCATGCTGGGGCACTCGCTCCGGTTGCCGTCGATCGTCCCGGCGCACGCGGAAACCTTCGCCTGGCTGCGCGCCGCCCACCGCTACCTCGCATACCTGCTGTTCCTCACGGTGCTGGCCCACCTCGCCGCCGCTTTGTTTCATGGTTGGGTGCGCCGCGACGACGTGCTGGAGAGCATGCTCAAAGGCCAGCCACGGGACAGAGGGCTGTAGCGTCGCGCTTCGCGGGGTGGCTAAAACCGTCACCCCCGCTGCGCGCTTTGACTATTGCCCATCCTGCCGACTGGGCGGAGTATTTCCTCACTCCAATAAGAAATGGGTAAGGAACACACCGTCATGCAGATCCAAGGCAAGGTCTTTCTGGTCAGTGGTGGGGCGTCCGGGCTGGGCGCAGCGACGGCGGACATGTTGGTCGCTGCGGGGGCCAATGTTCTGTTGATCGATGTCAATGCCGAGGCGCTTGAGACGCAACGGGCCAAGCTCGGCCCGGCTGCCCGAGCCAGTGTCGCCGACATCACTGATCCTGAAGCCGCTCAGGCGGCGGTCGAGGATGCGCTGACTGCGTTCGGTCAGTTGCATGGGCTGGTCAATTGCGCAGGTATCGTCGGCGCCGAGAAGATTGTGGGTAAGGAGGGGCCTCACCGACTGGACAGTTTCAGCCGTGTGATCAACGTCAACCTGATCGGCAGTTTCAATCTGTTGCGCCTGGCTGCCGTGGCCATGGCCGAAAGCACGCCCGAAGAAGGCGGCGAGCGCGGTGTCATCATCAACACGGCTTCGGTGGCCGCTTTCGACGGGCAGATCGGCCAGGCCGCCTACGCCGCCTCGAAGGGGGCGATCGCCAGCCTGACCTTGCCGGCGGCCCGCGAACTGGCCCGCTGGGGGATACGGGTGATGACCATCGCCCCTGGCATTTTCGAAACCCCCATGATGGCCGGGATGACCCCACAAGTGCGTGAAGCCCTGTCAGCAGGCGTTCCGTTCCCGCAACGGTTGGGCAGACCGGACGAATACGCTGCGCTGGTTCGCCATATCATCGAAAACAGCATGCTCAATGGCGAAGTGATTCGACTTGACGGCGCGTTGCGCATGGCTGCCCGCTAACCGAGGAGGTCGCACCATGTCATTCCAGCCACGTGATGCTTTCCATGGCGATCCGGTCGTGATCGTCAGCGCCGTCCGCACCCCCATGGGCGGCTTTCAGGGTGAGTTGAAAAGCCTGACCGCCCCGCAATTGGGGGCCGCCGCCATTCGTGCCGCCGTGGAGCGGTCAAGCCTGACCTCTTCGGATGTTGATCAGGTCCTGTTCGGCTGCGTCTTGTCCGCCGGGCTCGGTCAGGCCCCGGCGCGCCAGGCGGCGTTGGGCGCAGGCCTCAGCGACGCCACGCAATGCACCACCCTGAACAAAATGTGCGGCTCGGGTATGCAGGCGGCGATCCTGGCCCACGACCTGTTGCTGGCCGGGAGCGCCGACGTCGTCATCGCCGGCGGAATGGAAAGCATGTCCAACGCACCCTATTTGCTGGAAAAAGCCCGCAGCGGCTACCGCATGGGACATGGCCAGCTCATCGACCACATGTTCTTCGACGGGCTCGAGGATGCCTACGAAAGCGGGCGGCTGATGGGCACCTTTGCCGAAGCGTGCGCCGCGCTCGAAGGCCTCAGCCGGGAAGCGCAGGATGCATTTGCCATCGCCTCATTGACCCGAGCGCAAGCGGCGATCAACGAAGGTCGTTTCGCCGACGAAATCGTTCCGCTGCACATTACGACAGGACGGGAGCCGAAAATCGTCAGCCAGGACGAGCAGCCGCCAAAGGCGCGGTTGGAGAAGATCCCTGTGCTGAAACCGGCCTTTCGCGAGGGCGGTACGGTGACGGCCGCCAACGCCAGTTCGATCTCCGACGGCGCGGCAGCCCTGACACTCATGCGCCGTTCCGAGGCCGAGCGGCGCGGGCTCGAACCGCTGGCGGTGGTAAGGGGGCATGCGGGCTATGCCAGCCAGCCTGGATTGTTTCCAACGGCCCCCATCGGGGCGATTGAAAAGCTCATGACCCGCACGGGCTGGTCGCTGGAAGACGTAGATCTGTTCGAAATCAATGAGGCGTTCGCGGTGGTCGCGCTGGTTGCGATGAGCACGCTTGGATTGCCCCATGAAAAGGTCAACGTCAATGGCGGCGCTTGTGCGCTGGGCCACCCCATTGGGGCTTCGGGGGCGAGGATTCTGGTGACCTTGTTATCGGCGCTCAGGCAGAAGGGCCTGAAGCGTGGGGTGGCCGCGATTTGCATTGGCGGCGGAGAAGCCACCGCGATGGCGATCGAGACCCTTTAGCTAGCTGAACCAATGGGTTAGGAGGCCTTATTCAAGGCATTTCACCTGAGTGCCCAGAATTCAAATAAATAGAATCAAGGAATACTTTCAATGAGTTACACGACAATCCTCAACGAAGTGAAAGGTCGCGTTGCGCTGATCACCCTCAACCGTCCGGATGCGTTGAACGCGCTGAACTCGGTGCTGATCCGCGAGCTTAATCACGCGCTCGACACCTTGGAGCAGGACCCGCAGATCGGTTGCATCGTGCTGACAGGCTCTTCCAAAGCGTTCGCAGCAGGTGCCGATATCAAAGAAATGGCGGAGCTGAATTACCCGCAGATCTACCTCGATGACCTGTTCAGCGACAGTGACCGAGTCGCCAGCCGACGTAAACCGATGATCGCCGCCGTTTCAGGCTTCGCCCTGGGCGGCGGCTGCGAACTGGCGCTGATGTGCGATTTCATTCTTGCCGCCGATTCTGCGCGCTTCGGGCAGCCGGAAATCAAGCTTGGCGTGCTGCCGGGCATGGGCGGCACCCAGCGCTTGACCCGCGCGGTGGGCAAAGCCAAGGCCATGGAAATGTGCCTGACGGGACGCATGATCGACGCGCAGGAGGCAGAGCGCTCAGGGCTTGTCGCACGTATCGTCCCGCAGGCGCAGTTACTTGAAGAGGCGCTGAAGGTGGCCGAAAGCATAGCGGCCAAATCGCTACCGGTCGCCATGATGGTCAAGGAGAGCGTCAATCGCGCTTTCGAGGTCGGTCTGGCGGAAGGGATTCGCTTCGAGCGCCGTGTCTTTCATGCCGCTTTCGCCAGCGAAGATCAAAAGGAGGGTATGGCCGCGTTCATCGAAAAACGTGAACCCCGGTTCAAACATCGCTGAAATCGAGCGGCGCGTCCTGGGTGGGCAGCGCGTGGGGGAGGTAGCGGATCTCCTCGTCGTGCACTTCGACCGTGGCGCGCGCACCCGTCAGCCTCAAGGGGTTCAGGCTCTCGAATTGCAGAGGTGTCGGGAGGTCGGGGCGCGGGTCGTGGCGACCCTGCTGCGTTGGCAGATTCTCATAAACACCGCAAATGACCGGCTGGTCAGGGTCGCCGTCGAAAAAACCGACCTTGAGGCAGGCGCTGTCATGGTGAGTTGCCAGTTCGCTGGTGACGCGTGCCCCTCCGCCTGGCGGGGCGTCTTCGTCCTCCCAGTCGAAGCGGATGGGAATGCGGCCCGTACGGTCGGCCGGGCCGGCCAGGCGCCTGGCTTTTTCCCAACCGGTGCTCCGAGGTTTGGGGTGCCGCAGTGGAGGGCGAAACGGCATCGACCAGGGAATGACCTGAAAATGGTTTTCATAGTGCTCGGTCGGCGGCCTGCCGTCATCGGGCGCAGGGGCAAGCAGGCGCGCCACGCCACCCGGGTTCGCGTCGTGACATGCTATCGCCTGTAGTATCTGAATGACGTCGCCTGCCCTGCAGTTACGCAACGGGTTCAACTGCCAGGCGGTGTGCCTGACTTCCGTCGGCAACCAATGGTCGTTGAAGCGCGGCTCCGGTTGGTCTTCGATCCGCATGATCTGCCCGCAGCGCAACCATGGCTGAGTGCTGCGCCCAACGATGTCTTGCCGCTCGCAACGCAGCCGCTCCAATGCTCGGCGCTGTGTCTGCGCACATCGCGCAGCGCCAGCCTCTTCGCCGTAGGCGATCCACAGCGCCTGGTTGTCGGCAAAGGCGTCGTGAACCAAGGCTGAGGTAGGAGGCACGTAATGCTCCCCCGAATGACTGCTGTAGCAATGCCGTGCCGACAGTCGTTCGCTGAGGTGGTCGACCGAAGCTGCACGGGGCCACTCCGAAAAGCTCATGGGGTCGTCGGAGAACACCAGTGCGTGGCTGTGCGGGGCATGCTCGAAGCGGAAGGTGATGCCTTCCTCCTCGCACAGTCGACTGATGAAATGCAGATCGTTCTCTTCGTATTGCGTGCATTGCGCACGCGGCGGATAGGTGCCGACCATCCGGTCGAAGCATACGTTGCAGTCGAGCAAAGCGTAGCGCTGCAGGACCTGATGGAGGATATCGAGCACGCTCATCCCGTGATAGGTGCGTTTGTGGCGTGCACCGTCGAGCTGTTGCAGGGCGGGCATCAAGGTCAACCGATAAAGGTTGGCATCCTGACCGAAGTAAAGAGGCGTGAGGGCGTGTACCCGGCCATGAATGCCGTGGAGCGTGTCCCCCGTGTTGCCCATGCTCAGGTAAGCACTGCGATGCAGCATCGAGGCCTGTGCCAGAGGACGCTCCGGGCTGATGAGGTCGATCTCGAATCGGAAGGGCGCATTCAAACGTTCGTGGCCGTTGACCCCGATGACGTGGAAATTCTGCTGGCTGTCGGCGATGACCAAGGTCAACGTCAGGTGCGAGTTTTCGCGCATTTACGGAATCACCCTGAAAATTCAAGGTGCAGAGGGTACGGAAACCGGCAGGATAAAAGTTTAACTTCTTAATTTTCGGAAACTGCCTACAGATCCGATCTATCTATTCCGGGTGTTGAGTTGGCATTTTCCTAGAAACTTAACGTAGACAGTTTGATCGGCAGTCGCCTGTCAGGGGTTTCATCTGCCGCCATCGCGTATAAAATGCGGCGGGCGCCATGACTCAGCCATGGCGCATCGTTATCGATCACCTTTTTTCAGCATGACCTTCTCCCGCCCGGCATCCCACACCGAGGCGTGGGGCGAAGGTCAATCGCCATCGGAACAAGAGAGCAATCATGGGCGCACAGTGGAAGGTCAAACACAAAGAAGCAGCAGCCAACGCCAAAGGCAAGATTTTCGGCAAGCTGTCCAAGGAAATCATGATCGCCGCTCGCGCCGGTGCCGACCCGGACATGAACGCTCGCCTGCGCCTGGTGGTCGAGCAGGCCAAAAAGGCCTCCATGCCCCGTGACACGCTGGAGCGTGCGATCAAGAAGGGCGCAGGTCTGCTCGGCGATCAGGTTCAGTTCGAGAAACTGACCTATGAAGGTTTTGCGCCCCATCAGGTTCCGGTCATCGTCGAATGCCTGACCGACAACGTCAACCGCACCGTCGCCGAAATCCGCGTGTTGTTCCGCAAAGGTCAACTGGGAGCCGCAGGCTCGGTGTCCTGGGATTTCGATCACCTGGGCATGATCGAGGCCGTCGCGGCGAACCCCGACGTCGACCCCGACGAAGCGGCGATCGAAGCGGGTGCTCAGGACGTCGAAGCCGGCGATGAAGGCGTGACCCTGTTCTACACCGAAACCACCGACCTGGATGCAGTGTGCAAGGCACTGCCAGAGCAGGGGTTCACCGTCGAAGCGGCGAAGATCGGTTACCGCCCGAAGAACCCGGTCTCCGGGCTGAGCGATGAGCAGATGGCCGAGGTCGAGGCATTTCTGGAAGCCATCGACGGTCACGACGACGTGCAAAACGTGTATGTCGGGCTGGCAGGCTGAGGGTTTGGCTCAGGGCCTGATGGGGCCATGCCCCTGAGGGCCGGGTGGCGACGGATCGATACACGTCGCAGTTCCGTTATCGGTGGCGGGCATGCCGCGAGGTTTCGCCTCGCGGGCCATGGGATCAAGCCCGGCCTCCCGTACCGGGGCTTCTTCCTGCTAGGAGCGGCTGATGCAGCGTCAAATCGCCAGTCGCCGCTCCACCTCATCGAACCCAGGGCGGCTGCCGACGTCCGCTTGCGTGCAGTGCGCCTGAAGCGCACGAAGGCTGGCGGTGTCGGGCCGATGACCGTCGCAGAGCGCCAACAACTCCCCCAATAGAATCCCGAACGCCTTCACCTCGATGCGCTGCAGCAAAAAACCGGTGTCTGCGTCCGGGTAGAATGCGGCCGCTCCGAAATCGCCCAGTAGGCTGTCGCCTGGCTCGGCCCATAGGACGTTGTGCGCGTAGAGGTCGCCGTGATTGATGCCGCGGCCGTGCAGGTGGGCGCACGCCGATGCGACGCCGTGGGCAATGCGTTGCACGGTGGAGGGGGTCAACCGAATGTCTTCGTACACATCCCGAGTGCACGTTGCCAGGCTCGGCGGCCGGGCGAGGGTGGCGAATCGGGTGGCAATCAATCGCATCACCAGCGCTTGAGTGTGCTCCGGATGATCCAGCACTTGCCCTTCAACGGGGATCAGGTTCGGGTGCTGGCCGGCTGCGATGCAGGCCGCCATTTCGTTCAGGGGCGTGCCATCGCTCGTGAGCTGACCTTTGTAGAGCTTGACTGCAACGTTCTGCAGGCTGTTGTCGCGGCGCCACTCAGCCTGCTGGATCACCCCGGACGCACCTTCGCCCAGCATCTGCTGCAGGCTCAACTCTGCCCACGGAATCTGCCGAATGGGCGTGTCCTGATGGATGTCCGTCAGCGGATTACCAGAGAACGCCAGCCAGGCCAGCGAAGGCATTCGTAGAAGCCAGGTCGGCAATTGCCGAAAGCGATTGGAGGCGATGCGGACCAGTTCCAAGTGCTGACATGCCACCAGCGATTCGGGAAGCTCCTGCAAGCAATTACCCGCGAGCATCAGCTTCTGCAGCGCCGGGAATTGCCCCAATTCGTCGGGCAGTGAAGCGAGGCAATTGTCGGTGAGCACCAGCGAGCGCAGCCGTGGCGGCAGTGCCCGCGGGGAGACCGTGGCAATCCGGCAGGATTTGAACCCGACGAAGAACAGTTCCGGGCACTGGCCCAGCGCCTCGGGCAGTTCGGTGAAGGGATTATTGGAACAGAACAGCACTTTCAAGTGCTGAAGACGATGCAGGTCGGCCGGCAGTTCAGTGAGGCGGTTGCCCGTCAGGTTCAACACTTCCAGCGAGTCGCTGAGGCTGAAGATCTCGTCGGGGAAAGTGGTGAGGTCGCAACTGAGGTCCAGCCGTTTACTGCCTGCCAGCTTGCCAGCGCGCAGGTCTGCAAGAGTGTGCATAGAAAAACCCGGTGTTCGTTGGCCCGCCATCATAGCGGCTTGGCGAGCGTCGCGCTCAACCGAGACAACGATCCAGCAACTGGTGCACCCGCTCCAGGGAAGGCGCTGACTCGGCGTACAGAATGCGATAGACCATGGGGGCGACCACCGCGTCGATCAGCTCATCGGCAGACGGGCTGCGTTCACCCCGCGCCTGCGCTCGATCGATGATGATCTGCAACTGATCCCGCACGATATTGAGGCATTTGCCGGAGCACAGGGTCGCGCTGCTGGCGACCACGTCGCGCATCATTTCTCGGCCAGGCGCCGAGTTGGTTTCTTCCAGGTAAACCTCCACCCAAGTGCGCAAGTCGTCGCGAAGGTTGCCACAATCGACAGGTTCGTCCGGTCGCAAGCGTTCCACCGCGGCGTCGGCCAGCAGCGAGGTCAGGTCACCCCAGCGCCGGTAGATGGTGGAAGGCGTGACGCCTGCCCGGGCGGCGATCATCGGCACGCTGAGGGCCGAGCGCTCCTGTTCCTGCAGCAAATCGCGCACGGCAGCATGGATCGATGTTTGCACCCGGGCACTGCGTCCCCCTGTGCGAATGCCTTCTTTGATAGCCATTGGCGCGGACCTTAACACAAAGTGTTTGCTTTAAGCGGGTTCTGCTCGCACACTCTTAACGCAAATTAATAGCTTTTGTGGCGTGCTTTTTCGGGAGAGTTTACGCGTGTCTGACTATTTGCAGAACCCATCAGTGGATGGCCGCCGTCGAGGCCACTTGGTTTACTTCGCGTTGGTGATGCTGTGTTTCTTTGCCGCCTCCAGCGCACCGACCCCGCTTTATCACTTGTATCAACAGGCCTGGGGGTTTTCTGCTGCTTCGTTGACGCTGATTTTTGCGGTCTACGCCTTGAGTCTGCTGGCCACATTGTTGGTGTTCGGCTCACTCTCGGATTACCTGGGCCGGCGGCCTGTCATCCTTGCCTCGTTGCTGCTGGAGATCCTTTCGCTCCTGTTGTTCATCGGTGCCCGCGACATGAGCTGGTTGATCGCTGCCCGGGTGCTGCAAGGCGTCGCCACGGGGATCGCCACCAGCGCGCTGGGCGCTGCGATGCTCGACACCTCTCAGGCCCAGGGCCCCTTGATCAACAGCATTGCCCCGATGTTCGGTATGGCACTCGGCGCCTTGGGCACCAGTGCCCTGGTCCAGTACGCACCGCTGCCGATGATGCTGGCTTACGCGCTGCTGCTGGCAGCGTTTGCCGGTCAGTTGCTGTACCTGTGGCGCGTAGAGGAAACGGTCACCCCGCAAGCCGGCGTGCTGAAAACCCTCAAGCCCGCGCTGTCCGTGCCACCGCGTGCGCGTTCCACGCTGATGCTGGTGCTTCCGGCGGACATTGCCGCCTGGGCGCTGGGAGGGTTTTTCCTGTCACTCGCGCCTTCGCTGATCGCCGCTGCCACTGGATCGACTTCGGTGCTCAACGGCGGTCTGGCGGTGGCAGCGTTGACCATCAGCGGTGCCATATCGATCATCAACCTGCGCTTGCGTGCGCCCCGCCTGGCGCTGCTGGTTGGCTGCAGCTTTCTCGCGGCCGGCGTTTGCGTGGTGCTGGTGGCGGTCGATCTGGGCTGGTTGTGGTTGTTTTTCTGCGGTGTGGTGGTCGCCGGTGTCGGCTTCGGCGCGAGCTTTCTGGGGGCGTTGCGCTTGTTGCTGCCGCTGGCGCAACCCCACGAGCGTGCTGGCCTGATGTCGGCTTTTCTGGTGCTCAGTTACCTGGCCTTCTGTGTGCCGTCGTTGATTGCCGGCCTGGCGGTGAAGACCGAGGGCTTGATTGCCACTGCCAATGTCTACGGGGCGGTGCTGGTGCTGCTGGCGTTGCTGGCGCTGGGCGGTTTGCTGAGGCGTGGTCATCAGGAAACCGCCCCCACCTGACCCGACGTGGCACCCTCATCGGCTTCTGCTAATTTCATTCCTGTGTTGTCGCCCTTCATAACAACAAGCACAGGGACCCACGGATGAACGACCGAAACAGCGGAGATTACGCCGAGCACTATCAGCGTTCCATCGCCGAGCCAGCAGCCTACTGGGCCGAACAGGCGGGGCAGGTGGCCTGGTTCCGCTTACCGCAGCAGGTTTTACAGGTTCTGCCCGATGGCACCCACCGTTGGTTCGCTGACGGTGAACTCAACACCTGCCATCTCGCGCTGGATCATCAGATCGAACAGGGGCGAGGCGAACAACTGGCGTTGATCCATGACTCGCCTGTGACCGGCCAGCAGGCCCGTTTCACGTTCCGCGAGTTGCGCGACGAGGTGGCGCGCCTGGCCGGGCTGTTGCGCGCGCTGGGCGTGGAGAAGGGCGATGGCGTCATCATTTACATGCCGATGATCCCCCAGGCCGCCATGGCCATGCTGGCCTGCGCGAGAATCGGCGCCGTGCATTCGGTGGTGTTCGGCGGTTTCGCCCCCCATGAGCTGGCGATACGCATCGACGATTTGAAACCCAGGCTGGTGATGACAGCGTCCTGTGGGCTGGAGTTCGACCGGGTCATCCCGTATCAGCCCCTGGTGGACAAGGCACTGGAACTGGCCCGGTTTGCTCCCGATCAGGTCCTGCTCTGGCAGCGACCCCAGCATCGGGCGCCGTTGAAGGCAGGACGCGATCTGGACTGGCAGGACGCGCTCGCGGGTGTCGAGTCGGTGGCGCCGGTGCCGGTGTCGAGCCTTGACCCGCTGTACATCCTCTACACTTCGGGCACCACGGGCAAACCCAAGGGCATTGTCCGAGAGAACGGCGGCCATGCGGTGGCCATGCGTTACACCATGAATCAGGTGTATGGCATGCAGGCGGGGGATGTCTGGTGGGGCATTTCCGATGTCGGCTGGGTGGTCGGGCACACGCTGATGGTGTACGGGCCATTGATGGCCGGTTGCACGACGGTCCTCTATGAGGGCAAGCCCATTCGAACACCTGACGCCGGCGCCTATTGGCGCGTGGTGGAGCAGTATGCCGTCGATGCGCTGTTCTGCGCGCCCACCGCGATGCGCGCGATCCGCAAGGAGGACCCGGAAGGTCGTCTGCTGCGAGGGCGTGACGTGAGCTCGCTGCGCCAGCTGTTTCTGGCGGGAGAAAAACTCGACTCCAGCACGCATCAATGGCTTGAGCGAATGACCGGCAAGCCGGTGCTCGACCACTGGTGGCAGACCGAAACGGGCTGGCCGGTAACGGCGCCCTGCATTGGCCTTGCAGGGCATGCGCCCGCGCCGGGATCGAGTAACCGCGCGGTGCCGGGCTATGCCGTTGAGGTGCGCAACGAGGACGGGCAATCGCTCGGGCCAGGCGAGCAGGGCGCCATCGTGATTGCCTTGCCGTTGCCGCCAGGGTGCAGCCAGACCCTGTGGGGTGATCATGGCCGGTATGTGAGTGCCTACCTGCAGCCATTTCCCGGCTATTACAACACCGGTGACGGAGGCTACATCGATGAGCAGGGTTTCGTGCACATCATGGGCCGTACGGATGACGTCATCAATGTGGCTGGCCATCGCCTGTCCACCGGTGAAATGGAAGACCTGGTCGGGCAACACCCGGCCGTAGCCGAGAGTGCGGTAATCGGCGTGCATGACGACATCAAAGGTCAAATCCCGCTGGCACTGGTGGTGCTCAAGGACGGCGGGCAGCAGGCTGTCGAAAGCGTTTGCCGCGAACTGGTCGCGCTGGTGCGGGATCGGATCGGTGCGCTGGCCTGCTTTGGGCGGGTGACCGTAGTCAAGCGGCTGCCCAAGACCCGCTCGGGCAAGACGCTGCGTGCGGTGTTGCGCAAGCTGGCAGACGGAGAAGCCTACGCGCCACCGGCCACGATCGATGACCCCGCCATTCTCGAAGAGATCGCACAGGCGTTGAAGGTGGGGGCCGTCTCAGAGGGCTGACCCAGCGTTCAAGTTGTCCCGTCTACTGCCGAAACAGCGGGCAGGACATTCCCATCGATCTCTTCGAGCACGGAGCTGCCATGACCGCGATCTCTTCTGTATCAGCCGCCCCGTCGCTGGCACCGGCCAGCCCGGCGCTGCCGCAGCCTGCCAGCCTGCCGCCTGCGGCGCCGATCCTGGATTCTCCATCGTCTCTCGTCACGCTGGGGCAGACGGTGCGTGTCGTCGCCGCGCAGACTTACGACGCGCGGGGTGCGATCGCCAACCCCGATGTGGCGCCGGCTTGGGAGTACACTCAGCAAGACAAGGTTTCGCTGGTGATGCAGGGCAATTTCAGCACGACCTACGGGGTCAGCCGATTTCAGGGGCTGGCCGCCTCGCTGACCACTCAACTGGCGCAAACGGGTAAAGGCATTTCCCAGTCGGTGATCCGTCCCACGACCGGCTCGGCGCTGGAACCTGCGGCACTCGCGGCCGCGCAGAAAAAATTGCACAGTGACGCGGCGGAGACCAGCATCAGCCTGACGTTGAAGACGGCCAGCGGTAAAACAGTGCAACTCACGTTGACCAGCACTGACCAGGGTCTTGCGGTGCAGGCCGACATCGACGGCGGGGAGTTGAGCGATAAAGAATTGCTCGCGCTGGGCAAAATGGCCGACGGTTTCCAATCCGCGATCGATGGCCTGACTGCCAAGCCACCACAGCTCAAGCTCGACGCGTTGACCCGCTTCGACAGCACAGTATTTGCCTCGGTACAACTCGACACCCGCATCAAACTGGATGACGGCACGCTACAAACGCTGGCTTTCCGGGCCGACGACACCCAGCGAACGGTGCGCATGAGCGGCGCGACAGGGGACTTGAGCCTGAATGTCGATCTGAAGAATCTGGCGATCATTGGCAGCGCCGCTCAGCAGGCCATAGCGCTCAACCAGTATTTGGGTCAGATCGACGCCGCACGTAAGCGAGGCGATGGCGATCCGCAGTTGTTATCGATGTTCCAGGATGCCTTCAAAACCTTGCACAGCCATTATCCGGGCAGTCGCGAGTCGACCGTACCGCAAACTGTCAGCAGCGTTGCTTTGACGGATACGGACCATGCGGTGCTCAGTGGGCTGGCGGATTTCAGCGCCTCGGTCACAGAAAGAACCACCGCCAGTAACCCCGCCCGTCCCAATGAGCTGGACAGTTTCGCCTACGACCTTTCGCAACGGACCCAAGCCAAAGGCCGCGATCAACTGAACCGTACCCTCGTCCAGGATCAACAGTCGCATCTGGTCGCCTCGTATCACAAGCCGCTGACCGCTGGTCAGAAACTGGACCTGAGCAAGAATCCCCAATCGCAAAACTACCTGTATTACGAAATCAACGATTCTGCGAGCAGTCGGGCCCGCATCGGCTATGACAAAGGCCAATTGGTAGAGGCGTCCGTGACGCAATCGGCCAGCCAGTCCACACGAGTGTCGAAATACGTCATGGGGCGTCTCGAGAGCGAAACCCTGACCCCTGCGGCCGCAAGCAAGACGCGCAACCTGCTCAGTGCCCTGCAGCAAGCCCTCCAGCAGGACAAGGCAGCGCGGTTGGGCCATGGAGTGTCACTGCTTGAAGACACCCTCGCCGGTATCCAGGCCAGTGCCATGCTGCAAAGCGATCCGGCGTCGCTTCGGTAGCCGCAAGCATGTCTGTAAGGACAGGTTTACATGATGGGCGGCCTCCATTAGTGTGCGCGTTAGCCATTTGCTGTGAACCGGTGCTGAACCTGCGGATGTCTGCGTACTCGAACGTTTACCCCCATAGCCTGGACATCCCGCCCTTGGTCGAAGCCCTCCACCCCCTCTCATCCTCCCTTGTCTGTGCTCCGCCCGTGAGCGTCCTCCAGCAACTGCGTATCGCCACGGCGGTGCAACACAAAGCCCTGGAAGCGCGGTTGCCGCTGACCCATCCCGATCTAGACCGCCAAACCTACGTTCGCATCCTCGAAGCCTATTATGGTTTTCACGCGCCCCTGCAACGTCGCATTGATGCATTTCTCGGCGCCGATGCTCGGGAGCCCGAGCGCGAGAAGGTTGCGACGCTGATTCGGGATTTGCATGCACTGGGCCTGAGCGATGCTGACATTTCCAGGCTGCCTGTCTGTGCCGATCTGCCACCGCTTGACCACGTAGGTCATCTGTTCGGTATCCAGTACGTGATGGAGGGGGCCACATTGGGTGGGCAGGTGTTGCGCCGACTCATCTTCGGGCGTTTGGGTATAGAGGCCGAGAACGGCGCTGCTTTTCTCGATGTTTACGGCCGCGATACTGGCCGGTTGTGGAAGGCGTTTCTCGATCGGCTGGCCGAACTCGATCATCCGGACGTCAACCCAAAGGTCGTGCAAGCCGCGTGCGCTACGTTCGCGTGCTTCGAACAATGGCTGGCGAGGGCAGGAGTGTTGCGATGAGGCCTGTAACCGAACAAGAAATGAGCATGCTGCTCAAGCAGTGCGCCGACGAACCCATCCGCATTCCGGGTGCGATCCAACCCCACGGCGTGCTGCTGACCGTCGACGAGTCGTCCTGGACGGTGCAGCAGGCCAGTGCCAATGCTTCCGAAATACTGGGTGTGACCGCCAAACCGGGCCAGCCTTTGTCCGACTGGTTGGGCGCGGCGCAGACGCAGCTATTGCAGGACGCGTTGTCGAGCCGATCGCTGGACGATCTCAATCCATTTCTGGTCAATCTGCCTGCGGGTGCGCTCGACGCCTTGTTCCATCGGCACGACGGGCTGTTGTTCATCGAACTTGAACCCTCGGCTGATCTACCCGCTGGCGCGTCGGTCGATTTCCATCTGATGCGCACCTTGCGCCGTCTTCAGGGCGCGAAAAGCCTCGCCGACCTGTATGACATCACCGTCAATGAAGTCCGGACGCTGACCGGCTACGATCGCGTGCTGATCTACCGTTTCGAAGATCAGGGCCACGGCCAGGTGGTCGCGGAGACCACCAATGCCGAGCTCGACGCCTATCAGGGACTTTTTTTTCCTGCCAGTGACATTCCCGAGCAAGCCCGTGAGCTCTATCGGCTGAACTGGTTGCGGGTGATTCCTGACGCACGCTATGTGCCTGTGCCGCTGGTGCCTGCGCTGCGGCCGGACACTGGCGAGCCACTCGACATGAGTTATGCCGTGCTGCGCAGCGTTTCGCCAGTGCACTGTCAGTACATGCAAAACATGGGCGTGCGCTCCTCGATGAGCATTTCACTGCTCAAGGACGACCGCTTGTGGGGGTTGATCAGTTGTGGCAACCGTGAGCCGCTGCGAGTTCCACACGCCATACGCGCTGCGTGCCAGACCATTGGCCAGGTGCTGTCCATGCAGATCAGTGCGCTGGAGGACAGCCAGGCCCGGCGGGAACGGCATGCCAAGGACGAACTGCTGGTCTCGTTGGCTCGGTCAATGGCCAATGCCAGCGACGACGTGTATCACGGCCTCGTGGAGCGGGGCGAAGACTTCATCGGGCTGGCCGACGCCACTGGCGGCGCCGTCATCATCGACGATGCCGTTCACTTGTTCGGCCAGTGCCCTTCGATCGAACAGGTCAAATCACTCTTTCGTTGGCAGCAATCGCGCCCGGCAGGGGTGTTCGAAACGTCAAGCCTTGGGTCGCTGTTCCCTGAAGCGAAAGCGTACCAGCGCATCGTCAGCGGTTTGCTGGCCTTCAGCTTGCCCAAACCGGTGGACAACGCGGTCATGTGGTTTCGCCCGGAAATCAACGAGACCGTCGCCTGGAGCGGCAACCCGACGCAGGCCAAAGGAGGCGCGGCCAACGGGCTGCAGCCTCGCGAGTCATTTGAAGTCTGGAAGCAGCAAGTCGATGGTAGCTCGCGACTATGGTCGGTCGGCGACGTGTACGCGGCCACGGACTTGCGGCGCTCGGCGCTGGAATCGGACCTGGCCCGTCAAGTGCAGCGCGAGCAAGACGCCGTCCGTGCTCGAGATGAGCTGGTGGCCGTGGTGTCCCACGACCTGCGCAGCCCCTTGACCGTGATTACCATGCAGTGCGGAATGATGCAGCGGGTCATCGCTGCCGATGTCAGCCCCGCGTCCAAGCGCCTGAACTCGGCCATCGACACCCTGCAGCGGGCAACCACGCGCATGACCTCTCTTCTGGAAGACCTGCTCGACACCTCGAAGATCGAGGCGGGTCGTTACCTCATTGACGCTCAGCCCTTGGAGTTGAGTCAGTTCTTCGAGGACGCCTGGACGCTGCTGACGCCTTTGGCGCTGAATAAATTCGTCAGCCTGACGTTCGTTGGCGAGCCGGACCTGAGGATCCTGGCGGATCCGGAGCGCATGTACCAGGTGTTGTCGAACCTGGTGGGTAACGCGATCAAGTTCACCCCCAAGGAGGGCACCATCAGCGTCACGGCCAATGTGGAAGGCGAATACGTGGCCATCCGGGTGGCCGACTCGGGGCCGGGCATCGCCCCGGATCAATTGCCCCATGTGTTCGAGCGCTACTGGCGAATCCGCGAAGGCAACCCGAGCGGTACGGGATTGGGGCTGTATATCTCCCAAGGCATTGTCAAAGCCCACGGGGGCGAATTGAGCGCGACCAGTGAAATGGGCGTCGGCAGCGTGTTCCGTTTCACCGTACCGTTGGTCAAACCGCTGGCCATGGCGTGAATTCGCCGTCGCGAAGCGACGGCGCAGAACGGCCCGGTCGCCACCTGGGCGGCGCCCGCCGCCCGGCCATCGTCAGCGGGGCAGATGAATGCTTGGTCATCGGACGGCGGCTTCTATATGCTTTCCGTGCCTGCCCTGATGCCCGCGGGGGCGGCGCGGCGATGTAGCATCCACGCAAGGCCTAAGGACAGCTGATGAGTACCCCCAGCACGCCGCTTTCCGGCGTCAATCAACCGCTCAAGGGCATCGCACTGATCGTTCTGGCGACCTTTTTGTTCTCCAGTCACGATACCCTCTCCAAGTACCTTTCCGGCATTTACCCGATCATGATGGTGGTCTGGGTGCGTTACGTCGTTCACACCGGGCTGATGGCCTGTATTTTCATGCCCTCGGCCGGCCTGCGGGTGTTGCGCACGAAGCGCCCTGGGTTGCAGGCGTTGCGGGCGGTCTGCCTGTTGGGCACAAGCCTGTTGTTCACCAGCGGCCTGATGTTCATCCCGATCGCCGAAGCCACGGCGGTCAACTTTCTCGCGCCACTGCTGGTGACGGCGTTGTCGGTGCCGTTGCTCAAGGAAAGGGTTTCGAGAGGTCAGTGGGCGGCGGTTCTGGTCGGGTTCGGCGGCGTGCTGGTGATCGTCCACCCGGGAGGTGAACTGTTCAGGCCGGCAGTCTTGCTGCCGTTGGGTTCGGCGCTGTGTTTCGCCTGTTATCAGTTGCTCACGCGGTTGGTGGCGGCGCACGACAGTCCGACCACCAGCAACTTTTTCGCGGGGTTGTTCAACAGCCTGCTGATGAGCGCCATCGTGCCGTTCTTCTGGCAATCCCCGGCGTGGGTCCACATCCCGTTCATGCTGGCGCTGGGCAGCTGTGGCATGGTGGCGCATTTGATGCTGACCCAGGCCTTTCGATTCGCCGCACCGGCCTTGCTGGCTCCGTTTGGGTACTGCCAGATCGTGTTCGCGGGCTTGTGGGGATACGTGGTGTTCAATCATGCGCCGTCGCTGACAGCGCAGGCGGGGATCGCAATCATCTGCCTGAGTGGATTGGCCGCGGCCTGGCAGCAGCGCAAGAAGGGAGGGTGAGCCGAGCCCATGAAAAAGCCCTGTCCGCAGGACAGGGCTTTCGAGGGGGCCAGCGGCGGGTTTAAAACACCACGCCCTGGCTGCGCAGGTAGTCGTCGTAAGTGCCGCTGAAGTCCGTTACGCCATTGGGGCTCAGTTCGACGATGCGGGTGGCCAGCGATGACACGAATTCACGGTCATGGCTGACGAAGATCAACGTGCCCGGGTAGTTTTCCAGCGCCAGGTTCAACGCTTCGATGGACTCCATGTCCAAGTGGTTGGTCGGTTCGTCCATGACCAGAACGTTGGGCTTTTGCAGGATCAGCTTGCCGAACAGCATGCGCCCTTGCTCGCCACCGGAAATGACCTTGACCGACTTCTGGATCTCGTCGTTGGAAAACAGCATGCGGCCCAGCGTGCCACGAATCATCTGTTCACCCTGGGTCCACTGGCCCATCCAGTCGAACAGGGTCACGTCGTCTTCGAAGTCGTGGGCGTGGTCCTGGGCGTAATAGCCCAGCTCGGCGCTTTCGGTCCATTTGACCGATCCCGCGTCTGGCGTCAGCTCACCCATCAGCGTGCGCAGCAGGGTGGTTTTGCCGATTCCGTTGGGGCCGATGATCGCCACGCGTTCGCCCGCTTCGATGGTGAAGCTGAAGTTCTTGAACAGCACCTTTTCGTCGAAGCCCTTGGACATCTTCTCGACGGTGACGGCCTGGCGGTGCAACTTCTTGGTCTGCTCGAAGCGAATGAACGGGCTGACGCGGCTTGACGGCTTCACCTCGGCGAGTTGGATCTTGTCGATCTGCTTGGCGCGCGACGTGGCCTGCTTGGCTTTCGAGGCGTTGGCCGAGAAGCGGCTGACGAACGTCTGCAGCTCGGCGATCTGCGCCTTCTTCTTGGCGTTGTCGGCCAGCAACTGCTCGCGGGATTGGGTGGCCGCGGTCATGTACTCGTCATAATTGCCCGGGAACAGGCGCAGCTCGCCATAGTCCAGGTCCGCCATGTGGGTGCAGACGCTGTTGAGGAAGTGGCGATCGTGGGAAATGATGATCATGGTGCTGTTGCGCGCCGTGAGAATCGATTCCAGCCAGCGAATGGTGTTGATGTCCAAGTGGTTGGTCGGCTCGTCGAGCAGTAGGACTTCCGGATCGGAAAACAGCGCCTGGGCCAGCAGCACCCGCAATTTCCAGCCGGGGGCCACTTCCGACATCGGACCGAAGTGCTGCTCCAGCGGAATGCCCAGCCCCAGCAGCAACTCGCCGGCACGGGACTCGGCGGTGTAGCCGTCCATTTCGGCGAATTCGGTTTCCAGCTCGGCGACCGCCATACCGTCGTCTTCGGTCATTTCCGGCAACGAGTAGATGCGATCACGCTCGGCCTTGACCTTCCACAGCTCCTCATGGCCCATGATGACCGTGTCGATGACCGTGAATTGCTCGTAGGCGAACTGGTCCTGACGCAGCTTGCCCAGGCGCACGTTGGGCTCCAACATCACTTGGCCGCCCGACGGCTCCAGGTCGCCACCCAGAATCTTCATGAAGGTCGACTTGCCACAGCCGTTGGCACCGATCAGACCATAGCGGTTGCCGTTGTTGAATTTGACCGAAACGTTTTCGAACAGCGGCTTGGGGCCGAACTGCATGGTGATGTTAGCGGTGGAGATCAAAGGGTTTACCTATCAATAACTTACGGAAAGCAGGGGATGGCC
>NZ_QARE02000033.1 GCF_003052515.2 Pseudomonas sp. RIT409
GTAGGTCATCGTCAAGATTCAATTGCAGAACCCCGTTTGCGAAAGCAGACGGGGTTTTGTCTTTTTCGGATCTGAAAAACGCGTCACTTGGTGGCTGTGCGGTCTGATGGATACTCGTTGTTCGCCCGGTGGTGTGAAGCTGTCCGTTGTCCACCAGCGTCTATCTCCTTTCCCGTCCCTCCCAGGTCAATGCTTTGCAATAGCACACGCCATGGCTATGATGCGTCCCTCATTTAAGGGCGGTTCGCTGATGCAACGGTTGTTAAGGCTTCTGAGTGATGGAGAGTTTCATTCAGGCGAAGATCTGGGACGAACCTTGGGTGTCAGTCGCAGTGCTGTCTGGAAGAGGCTGCAACAATTGCAAGACGAAACGGGTCTTGAGATTCATAAGGTGCGGGGCCGAGGTTATCGCCTCGCCAGTCCTCTGCACGTATTGGATCTCCAGCGGTTGAGTGCAGCCCACAGAGGATGGGGTTGGACCGTACACGTGCATGATGTCATCGATTCAACGAATGCCGAAGCCATGCGTCTGGTAGCCGCAGGTGCGCCGCTGCCTGCGCTTGTATTATCGGAGCAGCAAACGGCTGGTAGAGGGCGGCGCGGCCGCAAGTGGATCAGTCCTTACGCAGAGAATCTCTATTACAGCCTCGCCCTGCGGATCGACGGTGGCATGCGTCAGCTGGAAGGGCTCAGTCTGCTGGTTGGGCTTGCGGTCGTTAATACATTGCGCGAGATGGGCGTCGAGCGCGCAGGGCTTAAGTGGCCTAACGACATACTCGCAGGCGGTAAGAAGCTCGCGGGTATCTTGTTAGAATTGACTGGCGATCCCGCCGATGTGTGCCATGTCGTCATTGGTATAGGCATCAATGTGAACATGCGCACTGCCCAAGAAGTTGACCAGGCCTGGACATCTATGAGGCTTGAAACGGGGATTGATATAGATCGGAACGAGGTCTCCAGTCGACTGAGCTCTGTGTTGAATCCATACCTCGAGGTCCACGGCAGGTCGGGGTTTGCGGCCTTCAAAGACGAATGGGAGCGTCATCATCTTTGGCAGGGCTGCCCGGTCACGCTCCTGGCTGGATCGACCGCGGTGGATGGGATGGTAGTAGGGGTAGATGCGGTGGGTGCACTCCGTCTGGAGGTTGAGGGCGAGGTTCGAACGTTCAGCGGCGGTGAGCTGAGTCTAAGATTGCGCAACTAAACGGATGTCATGAGGTTGCTATGCGGTGGGTGTTCTTGCTGTTGTTGATGCTCAATGTCTTTTATTACGTATGGCACCAGCAAGAGGCTCCGTTGAGGCCCAAAGAGGTTGCGTCGCTTTCGCTCTTCAAGGGGGCGCGGCAAAACATCCGACTGCTGAGCGAGGGCGCTGATGCCTCGTCAGTCAACGAATCAGCAGAGGCAGGGTCGCAGTGTATTTATTTGGGTGGTGATATTTCGAGGGCAGTGGCACAAATGATCGAGCAGCGCCTAGTCAGTTTGGATATCCAGGCTCAAGCGTTAGATCATGCAGATGAAGCATCGACTGCATCCTACTGGGTCAAAATTGCGCCCGAAAGTCGACGCCTTGTGGATGATGCGGTTGTATCGAGACTGCGCCAGGACTTCCCTCAGATAAAAAGTAAAATTATGTCATGCCAAAGCATTGCAACTGCTGAGTAGTTTGCATAGAATGGCGCCCGCTTCGCAGTGCAAGGCAACGCCCGGCACGGGCAAAGCAAGCGTTAACTTTCGTAACCTCAAGATTTTATTGAGAAAAAGGTTGACAGAAGGGCGTCATAGGTTAATATGTCGCCTCGCTTAGGAGGGGTTCCCGAGCGGCCAAAGGGATCAGACTGTAAATCTGACGTCTACGACTTCGAAGGTTCGAATCCTTCCCCCTCCACCATAATTTTGAGCGTAAGCAGCAAGCTCTGCGGGTATAGTTTAGTGGTAGAACCTCAGCCTTCCAAGCTGATGATGCGGGTTCGATTCCCGCTACCCGCTCCAAGTTTTCTGGTTGTGCAAAGTGTTTCGCTCTTGTAGCTCAGTTGGTAGAGCACACCCTTGGTAAGGGTGAGGTCAGCGGTTCAAATCCGCTCAAGAGCTCCATGACTAAGGCAGATATGCAAGTATCTGCCTTTGTTTTAGGTGTCGTGATTGGTCCGGATTTTGGCTTCGGGTCTGGTCAAGGCGATTCCTTGCGGCGTTTGATCAAGCTTTGGAGCTTGGTTAAAAGGCTGTTGAAATCTTCCTGTCGGGTCCGCATAATGGTCGGCCTGATGTAGCTTTTAGGTCAGTAGCTCAATTGGCAGAGCGACGGTCTCCAAAACCGTAGGTTGGGGGTTCGATTCCCTCCTGACCTGCCAGATTCGCATCACGTATCTGGCTTTCTTTTCACAGGATTTTAGTAGATGAATCCAAAGGCTGAAGCCCCAGACTCCCGTTTAGATTTTGTGAAGTGGCTTGTTGTAGTGCTTCTGGTCGTAGTGGGCGTTGTCGGAAATCAATACTACTCGGCGCAGCCAATCCTGTATCGCGTGCTTGCCCTGCTTGTCATTGCCGCCGTAGCGGCTTACGTGGCGCTGCAGACGGGCAAGGGCAAGGCTTTCTTCGTGTTGGCCAAGGAAGCTCGCGCAGAGATTCGCAAGGTCGTATGGCCTACTCGTCAAGAGACCACCCAGACTACCCTGATCGTGGTTGCTGTGGTTCTGGTTATGGCGCTGCTGTTGTGGGGGCTTGATTCCCTGCTCGGCTGGCTTGTTTCCCTGATTGTCGGCTAAGGGTGTCCCGTGGCTAAGCGTTGGTACGTCGTGCATGCATACTCGGGTTACGAGAAGCATGTCATGCGCTCCTTGATTGAGCGTGTAAAGCTTGCAGGCATGGAAGATGGCTTTGGCGAGATTCTGGTTCCTACCGAAGAAGTGGTAGAGATGCGGAATGGTCAAAAGCGCAAAAGTGAGCGTAAGTTCTTCCCTGGCTATGTGCTGGTTCAGATGGAAATGAATGAGGGTACTTGGCACCTGGTCAAGGATACCCCGCGTGTTATGGGCTTCATCGGGGGTACCGCTGACAAGCCGGCGCCCATTACTGATAAAGAGGCCGAAGCCATTCTGCGTCGTGTAGCAGATGGTAGCGATAAGCCGAAGCCGAAGACTCTGTTCGAGCCTGGCGAGGTTGTTCGAGTTACTGATGGGCCGTTTGCTGACTTTAACGGCACCGTTGAAGAGGTTAACTACGAAAAGAGCCGGATTCAGGTTGCCGTGCTTATTTTCGGTCGCTCTACTCCGGTAGAGCTTGAGTTCAGTCAGGTCGAGAAGGTCTGACTGGGCTGGGAATCCCATACCCCACAGTCGAAGGCTGTGGGGTTTTGTCGTCACTGGGATAAACGCGCAAGTAGCCGGGGAGCCTTTCGAGGCGTTTGAACCCGTAATTGGAGTGCCTCATGGCCAAGAAAATTACCGCTTATATCAAGCTTCAAGTGAAAGCCGCTCAGGCTAACCCGAGCCCGCCCGTCGGTCCTGCTCTGGGTCAGCACGGCGTGAACATCATGGAATTCTGTAAGGCTTTCAACGCCCGTACCCAAGGTATGGAGCCAGGCCTGCCGACTCCAGTGATCATCACTGTTTATAGCGATCGTAGCTTCACTTTTGAAACCAAAAGTACCCCTGCGTCGGTCCTGCTGAAAAAAGCTGCTGGCCTGACCAGTGGTTCTGCTCGTCCTAACACCGTCAAGGTTGGCACTGTTACCCGTGCTCAGCTGGAAGAAATCGCCAAGACCAAAAAAGCGGATCTGACTGCAGCTGACATGGATGCGGCCGTGCGTACCATCGCCGGTTCCGCACGTAGCATGGGCCTCAACGTGGAGGGTGTGTAATGGCTAAGCTGACCAAGCGCCAGAAAGCTATCGCTTCGAAAGTTGAAGCGGGCAAATCTTACAGCTTCAACGACGCGGCTGTGCTGCTGGCTGAATTGTCGACCGTAAAATTCAGCGAGTCCTTCGACGTCGCTGTGAATCTGGGCGTTGACCCACGTAAATCCGACCAGGTCGTTCGTAGCGCTACCGTGCTGCCGCATGGCACTGGTAAGACTGTTCGCGTAGCTGTTTTCACCCAAGGTCCAGCCGCTGAAGCCGCTTTGGCCGCGGGCGCTGATCGCGTGGGTATGGACGATCTGGCTGCCGAGATGAAGGGTGGCGATCTGAACTATGACGTTGTTATCGCTTCTCCGGACGCGATGCGTGTTGTAGGTCAGCTGGGTCAGGTTCTGGGTCCACGTGGCCTGATGCCTAACCCGAAAGTCGGGACTGTGACGCCAGACGTTGCCGGCGCGGTGAAGAACGCAAAGGCTGGTCAGGTTCGTTACCGCACTGACAAAAACGGCATTATCCACACCTCCGTTGGCAAAGTTGGCTTTGAGGCTGACAAGCTGCGCGAGAACGTCGAAGCACTGATCGCTGATCTGAAGCGCATCAAGCCAGCTTCTTCGAAAGGTATCTACGTCAAGCGCGTTACCCTGAGCACCACCATGGGCCCAGGCCTGGTCATCGATCAGAGCTCGCTGAACGCGTAAGACAAGCCGACGTGACTACGGTTGCGTCGACAAAAGATTGGGGTCCCTGCCTGGCGGGGGCTATCCAAGACCGTAGGCGGCGAAAGTCTTAAACCACAAGCCTACGCAGATGGTGCTCCCGGTTCCTTACCGAATCAGACACCAAAACGACATCCGGCCTAGGCCAGATGAAACGGTAACAAGCAGGAGTTAAACCCGTGGCAATTAAACTCGAAGACAAGAAGGCCATCGTCGCTGAAGTCAACGAGGCTGCCAAAGTCGCTCTGTCCGCTGTCGTGGCTGATGCCCGTGGCGTGACAGTAGGCGCGATGACTGGACTCCGTAAAGAGGCTCGTGAAGCTGGCGTTTACGTACGTGTGGTGCGTAACACTCTGCTCAAGCGTGCTGTTGCTGACACTGAATTCAGTGTTCTCAACGACGCCTTCACCGGCCCTACCTTGATCGCTTTCTCCAACGAACATCCTGGCGCTGCTGCCCGTCTGTTCAAGGAATTTGCGAAAGGTCAGGACAAGTTCGAGATCAAGGCAGCTGCGTTTGATGGCAAGTTCCTTGCCGCCAATCAGATCGATGTGTTGGCTACCCTGCCAACTCGCGACGAAGCTATTGCGAAGCTGATGAGCGTGATCCAAGGCGCAACCAGCAAGCTGGCTCGTACTCTGGCAGCTATTCGCGACCAGAAAGAAGCTTCTGCCGCCTAAGGCGACACAAGCGCTTTCGAAATCATATGTTTAATTTGATGGTCGCGTAGGCCGTCACCCCCAATACAGGATATATAGTCATGTCTCTGACTAACGAGCAAATCATCGAAGCAATCGGCCAGAAAACCGTTCTGGAAGTTGTCGAGCTGATCAAAGCGATGGAAGAAACCTTCGGCGTGACCGCTGCTGTAGCTGCTGCTGGTCCAGCTGCTGCCGCCGCTGTGGTTGAAGAGCAAACTGAGTTCAACGTTGTTCTGGCCGAAGCTGGCGAGAAGAAAGTCAACGTGATCAAGGCTGTTCGTGAGCTGACTGGTCTGGGCCTGAAAGAAGCCAAAGAGAAAGTCGACGGCGCTCCTCAGGTTATCGCTGAAGGCGTTTCGAAAGAAGCTGCTGAAGACGCTAAGAAGAAGCTGGAAGAAGCTGGCGCTAAAGTCGAAATCAAGTAATTTCGACCTTGCATCTCCAGCCCAAGCGTTGAGCGAAAGGCTGATGGCTGGTGGCTTTTGCCACCGGCCTTTTTCCGTTATTGGCAGTCGATCAGGTCGACGCCGTAGCGCGCTTCACCCACCGAGAGAGGTGGCGCAAACCATGGGGTTTGCAAGATTTTCTGGTCGCTCCCGCCGGGGGAGGCCAAACAAGCAGGTGACCAAGCTGGGGAACGCTGATGGCTTACTCATATACTGAGAAAAAACGTATCCGCAAGGACTTTAGCAAGTTGCCGGACGTCATGGATGTGCCTTACCTCCTGGCCATCCAGCTGGATTCGTATCGTGAATTCTTGCAAGCGGGAGCGACTAAAGATCAGTTCCGCGACGTGGGCCTGCATGCGGCCTTCAAATCCGTTTTCCCGATCATCAGCTACTCCGGCAACGCCGCTTTGGAGTACGTCGGTTATCGTCTGGGCGAACCGGCTTTTGATGTCAAGGAGTGCGTGTTGCGCGGCGTGACATACGCCGTACCTTTGCGAGTAAAAGTCCGCTTGATCATTTTCGACAAAGAGTCGTCGAACAAAGCGATCAAGGACATCAAAGAGCAAGAAGTCTACATGGGTGAAATTCCCTTGATGACTGAAAACGGTACCTTCGTTATTAACGGTACCGAGCGCGTTATCGTTTCCCAGTTGCACCGTTCCCCGGGCGTGTTTTTTGACCACGACCGCGGCAAGACGCACAGCTCCGGAAAGTTGCTGTACTCCGCTCGCGTGATTCCTTACCGTGGCTCCTGGTTGGACTTCGAGTTCGATCCAAAGGACTGTGTATTCGTCCGTATCGACCGTCGTCGCAAGCTGCCGGCGTCCGTTCTGCTGCGTGCGCTGGGCTACACCACTGAAGAAGTGCTCGATGCGTTCTACACCACCAACGTTTTCCATGTTCAGGGAGAGACCCTCAGCCTGGAGTTGGTACCGCAGCGACTGCGTGGTGAGGTTGCCGTACTGGATATCCAGGACGACAAGGGCAAGGTCATCGTCGAACAAGGTCGCCGTATCACTGCGCGCCACATCAACCAGTTGGAAAAAGCGGGCATCAAAGCGCTCGACGTTCCACTGGATTACGTGCTTGGCCGTACGACTGCCAAGGCAATCGTACATCCGGCCACTGGTGAGATCATTGCCGAGTGCAATACTGAACTGAACACCGAGCTTTTGGCCAAAATTGCCAAAGCCCAGGTTGTCCGTATCGAGACGTTGTACACCAACGATATCGACTGCGGTCCGTTCATCTCCGACACGCTGAAAATCGATTCGACCGGCAACCAGCTGGAAGCGCTGGTCGAAATCTATCGGATGATGCGTCCAGGCGAGCCTCCGACCAAGGATGCTGCCGAAACCCTGTTCAACAACCTGTTCTTCAGCCCAGAACGTTACGACCTGTCGGCTGTAGGGCGCATGAAGTTCAACCGTCGTATCGGTCGTACCGAGATCGAAGGTTCGGGCGTACTGTGCAAAGAAGATATCGTTGAGGTTCTCAAGACCTTGGTCGATATCCGTAACGGTAAAGGCATCGTCGACGATATCGACCACTTGGGTAACCGTCGTGTTCGTTGCGTAGGCGAGATGGCCGAAAACCAGTTCCGCGTGGGTCTGGTTCGCGTTGAGCGTGCGGTCAAAGAGCGCCTGTCGATGGCTGAGAGTGAAGGCCTGATGCCTCAGGATCTGATCAACGCCAAGCCAGTTGCTGCTGCCGTCAAGGAATTCTTCGGCTCCAGCCAACTGTCGCAGTTCATGGACCAGAACAACCCGCTGTCGGAGATTACGCACAAGCGTCGTGTCTCCGCTCTCGGCCCGGGTGGTCTGACCCGCGAGCGCGCAGGCTTCGAAGTTCGTGACGTGCACCCGACGCATTACGGTCGCGTATGCCCGATCGAAACACCGGAAGGCCCGAACATCGGCCTGATCAACTCGTTGGCTGCCTATGCACGGACTAACCAGTACGGCTTCCTGGAAAGCCCGTACCGAGTGGTCAAGGAAGGTTTGGTCACCGACGAGATCGTGTTCCTGTCAGCTATTGAAGAAGCCGACCATGTGATCGCGCAGGCTTCGGCAGCAATGAACGACAAAGGTCAATTGATCGATGAATTGGTTGCCGTACGTCACCTGAACGAATTCACCGTCAAGGCGCCGGAAGACGTCACGTTGATGGACGTCTCGCCGAAGCAGGTCGTTTCGGTTGCCGCGTCGCTGATCCCGTTCCTCGAGCACGACGACGCCAACCGCGCATTGATGGGTTCGAACATGCAGCGTCAAGCTGTTCCGACTCTGCGCGCCGACAAGCCGCTCGTGGGTACCGGGATGGAGCGTAACGTTGCCCGCGACTCCGGCGTTTGCGTCGTGGCACGCCGCGGCGGTGTGATCGACTCAGTCGATGCCAGCCGTATCGTCGTTCGTGTTGCAGATGACGAAGTCGAACCAGGTGAAGCCGGTGTAGACATCTACAACTTGACCAAATACACCCGCTCTAACCAGAACACCTGTATCAATCAGCGTCCGCTGGTGAGCAAGGGTGATCGCGTACAGCGTAGCGACATCATGGCCGACGGCCCGTCCACCGACATGGGTGAACTGGCACTGGGTCAGAACATGCGCATCGCGTTCATGGCGTGGAACGGCTTCAACTTCGAAGACTCCATCTGCCTGTCTGAGCGCGTTGTTCAGGAAGATCGTTTCACCACGATCCACATTCAGGAACTGACCTGTGTGGCGCGTGACACCAAGCTTGGCCCGGAAGAGATCACTGCTGACATCCCGAACGTCGGTGAGGCTGCACTTAACAAGCTGGACGAAGCTGGCATCGTTTATGTGGGCGCCGAAGTCGGTCCAGGTGACATTCTGGTCGGTAAGGTCACTCCGAAAGGTGAGACTCAGCTGACGCCTGAAGAAAAGTTGCTTCGCGCAATCTTTGGTGAGAAGGCAAGCGACGTTAAAGACACCTCCCTGCGTGTGCCGACCGGTACCAAAGGTACTGTGATTGACGTTCAGGTTTTCACCCGTGATGGTGTGGAGCGTGACTCGCGTGCGCTGTCGATCGAGAAGAGCCAACTGGATGAGATTCGCAAGGATCTGAACGAAGAGTTCCGTATCGTCGAGGGCGCGACCTTCGAACGTCTGCGCAGCGCGTTGGTTGGTCAAGTGGTTGAGGGTGGTGCTGGCCTGAAAAAAGGCCAGGAGATTACCAGCGAGCTCTTGGACAGCCTCGAACACGGTCAGTGGTTCAAACTGCGCATGGTCGAAGACGCACTGAACGAACAACTTGAGAAGGCTCAGGCCTACATCGTTGATCGTCGCCGCCTGTTGGACGACAAGTTCGAAGACAAGAAGCGCAAGCTGCAGCAAGGTGATGATCTGGCGCCAGGCGTCCTGAAAATCGTCAAGGTTTATCTGGCCATTCGTCGTCGCATCCAGCCGGGCGACAAAATGGCTGGACGCCACGGTAACAAGGGTGTGGTTTCCGTGATCATGCCAGTTGAAGACATGCCGCATGATGCCAACGGCACGCCTGTGGATATCGTACTCAACCCGTTGGGTGTACCTTCGCGTATGAACGTCGGTCAGATTCTCGAAACTCACCTTGGCCTCGCGGCCAAAGGGTTGGGCGAGAAGATCAACCGCATGCTCGAAGAGCAGCGCAAGGTCGTTGAGTTGCGCAAGTTCCTGAGCGAGATCTACAACGAGATTGGTGGTCGCCAAGAGAATCTGGATGACCTTTCTGATCAAGAGATCTTGGATCTGGCGAAGAACCTGCGTGGTGGTGTGCCGATGGCGACACCAGTTTTCGACGGTGCGAAAGAGCGCGAGATCAAGGCGATGTTGCGCTTGGCGGACATGCCAGACAGCGGCCAGATGCAGTTGTTCGACGGCCGCACCGGCAACAAGTTCGAGCGTCCGGTCACCGTCGGCTATATGTACATGCTGAAGCTGAACCACTTGGTGGACGACAAGATGCACGCGCGTTCCACTGGTTCTTACAGCCTGGTCACCCAGCAGCCGCTGGGCGGTAAGGCGCAGTTCGGTGGTCAGCGTTTCGGGGAAATGGAGGTCTGGGCGCTGGAAGCCTACGGCGCTGCTTACACCCTGCAAGAAATGCTCACAGTGAAGTCGGACGATGTGAACGGTCGTACCAAGATGTACAAAAACATCGTGGACGGCGATCACCGTATGGAGCCGGGCATGCCCGAGTCCTTCAACGTGTTGATCAAAGAAATCCGTTCGCTCGGTATCGATATCGATCTGGAAACCGAATAACACGTGACGCGATCGAGAGTGGGTCGGAATGACCACTCTCTGCTCCGCCAGGAGGAAAGGCCTTGAAAGACCTACTGAATTTGCTGAAAAACCAGGGTCAAGTCGAAGAGTTCGACGCCATCCGTATTGGATTGGCCTCGCCTGAGATGATCCGTTCGTGGTCGTTCGGTGAAGTTAAAAAGCCGGAAACCATCAACTACCGTACGTTCAAACCTGAGCGTGACGGCCTGTTCTGCGCCAAGATTTTCGGCCCCGTCAAAGATTACGAGTGCCTGTGCGGCAAGTACAAGCGCTTGAAGCATCGCGGTGTCATCTGTGAGAAGTGCGGCGTTGAAGTTGCACTGGCTAAAGTCCGTCGCGAGCGTATGGCTCACATCGAATTGGCTTCGCCAGTTGCGCACATTTGGTTCCTGAAGTCCCTGCCGTCCCGTATCGGCTTGCTGATGGACATGACCCTGCGTGATATCGAACGCGTTCTCTACTTCGAGAGCTACGTCGTTATCGATCCAGGCATGACGACCCTTGAAAAAGGTCAGCTGTTGAACGACGAGCAGTACTTCGAAGCTCTCGAAGAGTTTGGTGACGACTTCGACGCCCGCATGGGGGCTGAAGCTGTCCGTGAGCTGCTGCACGCTATCGATCTGGAGCACGAGATTGGCCGCCTGCGTGAAGAAATTCCGCAAACCAACTCTGAAACCAAGATCAAGAAGCTGTCCAAGCGTCTGAAATTGATGGAAGCCTTCCAGGGCTCCGGCAACCTGCCTGAGTGGATGGTGTTGACCGTTCTGCCGGTTCTGCCGCCAGATCTGCGTCCACTGGTCCCGCTGGATGGCGGTCGCTTCGCGACTTCTGATCTCAACGATCTGTATCGTCGCGTGATCAACCGTAACAACCGTTTGAAGCGCCTGCTGGATCTGTCCGCTCCGGACATCATCGTGCGCAACGAGAAACGCATGCTGCAGGAAGCTGTGGATGCGCTGCTCGATAACGGTCGTCGCGGTCGCGCCATCACCGGTTCCAACAAGCGTCCTTTGAAATCCTTGGCTGACATGATCAAGGGTAAACAAGGTCGTTTCCGTCAGAACTTGCTCGGTAAGCGTGTTGACTACTCGGGCCGTTCGGTAATTACCGTCGGTCCGACCCTGCGTCTGCACCAGTGTGGTCTGCCGAAGAAAATGGCGCTTGAGCTGTTCAAGCCGTTCATCTTCGGAAAGCTGGAAATGCGTGGTCTGGCGACCACCATCAAGGCTGCCAAGAAGATGGTCGAGCGCGAGTTGCCAGAGGTCTGGGACGTTCTCGCTGAAGTGATTCGCGAACACCCCGTGCTGCTCAACCGTGCTCCGACCCTTCACCGTCTGGGTATTCAGGCGTTTGAGCCGGTTCTGATCGAAGGTAAGGCAATCCAACTGCACCCGTTGGTATGTGCGGCATACAACGCCGACTTCGACGGTGACCAGATGGCTGTTCACGTACCGCTGACGCTGGAAGCCCAGCTCGAGGCGCGTGCGTTGATGATGTCGACCAACAACATTCTGTCTCCAGCGAACGGCGAGCCGATCATCGTTCCATCGCAGGACGTTGTACTGGGCCTGTACTACATGACCCGTGAAGCGATCAACGCCAAGGGCGAGGGCCGTGTATTTGCGGATCTGCAAGAAGTCGATCGGGTCTTCCGGGCCGGTGAAGCGGCTCTGCACGCGAAAATCAAGGTTCGTATTCACGAAACCGTGAACGACCGTGACGGCGGCAGCGTCAAGAACACCCGCATCGTCGACACTACCGTTGGCCGTGCGCTGCTGTTCCAGGTAGTACCGCCAGGGCTGTCGTATGACGTGGTCAACCAGCCGATGAAGAAGAAGGCGATCTCCAAGCTGATCAACCAGTGCTATCGCGTGGTTGGTCTGAAGGAGACTGTAATCTTCGCTGACCAGTTGATGTACACCGGCTTCGCGTACTCGACGATTTCGGGTGTCTCCATTGGCGTTAACGACTTCGTTATCCCCGATGAAAAAGCTCGCATCATCGACACTGCAACCGAAGAAGTTAAAGAGATCGAGAGCCAGTATGCCTCCGGCCTGGTCACTCAGGGCGAGAAGTACAACAAGGTCATCGACCTCTGGTCCAAGGCGAACGACGAAGTATCCAAGGCAATGATGGCCAACCTCTCGAAAGAGAAGGTCGTTGACCGTCACGGTGAGACCGTGGATCAGGAATCGTTCAACTCGATGTACATGATGGCCGACTCCGGTGCGCGTGGTTCTGCGGCACAGATTCGTCAGTTGGCTGGTATGCGTGGCCTGATGGCCAAGCCGGACGGTTCGATCATCGAGACCCCGATTACGGCGAACTTCCGCGAAGGTTTGAGCGTACTCCAGTACTTCATCTCGACCCACGGTGCGCGTAAAGGTCTTGCGGACACCGCGTTGAAAACTGCGAACTCCGGTTACCTGACTCGTCGTCTGGTAGACGTGGCGCAAGACTTGGTCGTGACCGAGGTCGATTGCGGAACCGAGCAAGGCCTGCTGATGACGCCGCACATTGAAGGTGGCGACGTTGTAGAGCCACTGGGTGAGCGTGTGCTGGGTCGTGTGATTGCGCGTGACGTGTTCAAGCCGGGTACCGAGGACGTTATCGTTCCTGCCGGTACACTGGTCGACGAGAAGTGGGTCGAGTTTATCGAGCTCAACAGTATCGACGAAGTTGTGGTGCGTTCGCCGATCAGTTGTGAAACCCGCTACGGTATCTGCGCCAAGTGCTACGGTCGCGACCTGGCCCGCGGTCACCAAGTCAACATTGGTGAAGCCGTCGGTGTCATCGCGGCCCAATCGATCGGCGAGCCGGGTACACAGCTGACCATGCGTACGTTCCACATCGGTGGTGCGGCCAGCCGTACTTCCGCAGCGGACAGCGTTCAGGTCAAGAACGGCGGTGTGGTGCGCTTGCACAACCTGAAACACGTCGAGCGTGCTGACGGTAACCTCGTCGCTGTCTCTCGTTCCGGTGAGTTGGCGATCGCTGACGAGTTTGGTCGTGAGCGTGAGCGCTACAAGTTGCCGTATGGTGCGGTCATTTCGGTGAAGGAAGGCGACAAGGTTGACGCTGGTGCCATTGTGGCCAAGTGGGACCCGCATACTCACCCGATCGTGACCGAGCTGAAAGGTACTGTGACCTATGTCGGCATGGAAGAAGGTATTACGATCAAGCGTCAAACTGACGAACTGACCGGTCTGACCAACATTGAGGTACTTGACCCTAAAGATCGTCCGGCAGCGGGCAAAGACATTCGCCCAGCGGTGAAGATGGTGGGTGCGGACGGGAAGGATCTGTTGCTGCCTGGTACTGATGTACCGGCTCAATACTTCCTGCCAGCGAACGCCTTGGTTGGTATCGCGGACGGCGCGCAAGTGGGTGTGGGTGATGTTCTGGCCCGTATTCCGCAAGAAACGTCGAAAACCCGTGACATCACCGGTGGTCTGCCGCGCGTTGCTGACTTGTTCGAAGCTCGTCGTCCGAAAGAGGCGTCGATCCTTGCTGAGGTCAGCGGTACGATCGCATTCGGTAAAGAAACCAAGGGCAAGCGTCGCTTGGTCATCACGCCGAACGACGGCAGCGATCCGTACGAAGAGCTGATTCCAAAGTGGCGTCATCTGAACGTGTTCGAAGGCGAGCAGGTCAACCGCGGTGAGGTTATTTCGGACGGTCCTAGCGATCCGCATGACATCCTGCGTCTGCTGGGTGTCAGCGCGCTGGCGAAGTACATCGTCAATGAGATTCAGGACGTTTACCGTCTGCAGGGCGTAAAAATCAACGATAAGCACATCGAGACGATTCTTCGTCAGATGCTGCGCAAGGTCGAGATCAGTGAGTCGGGCGACTCGAGCTTCATCAAGGGTGACCAGATGGAGCTGACGCATGTTCTGGTAGAGAACGAGCGCCTCGTACAGGAAGAGAAGTTCGTTGCGAAGTTCACTCGTGTACTGCTCGGTATCACCAAGGCTTCGCTGTCGACCGAATCGTTCATCTCGGCGGCTTCTTTCCAAGAAACCACTCGCGTTCTGACCGAAGCGGCGGTAACTGGCAAGCGCGACTACCTGCGTGGATTGAAAGAGAACGTGGTCGTAGGTCGTCTGATTCCTGCGGGTACCGGGTTGGCCTATCACAGCGAGCGTAAGCGTCGCCGTGATGCTGAGAAACCACTGCGCGTTAGCGCGAGTGAAGTGGAAGCAGCGCTGACTGAGGCGCTGAATTCAAGCAGCAATTGAGCGTAGTGCCTCAACCATTATCCGCTTGGAGACCAGTTCACCTGGTATTCAAGAGGATAGGGAGGTTGGGGCGCTGCCTTGACTGGGGGCAGGATCCTCTTTAGACTCTTGTACCCCAAAATCTGGCGGGACTTCGTCCTGCCATTTTGCTTTTCTTGCAAGACAATAGCGTCGCAAGACAACAGTGGAGCTAGTAGATGGCAACTATCAACCAGCTGGTACGTCAGCCGCGCAAGCGTATCGTCGAGAAATCCGACGTTCCTGCGCTGCAGAACTGCCCGCAACGTCGTGGCGTGTGCACCCGTGTGTACACCACCACGCCGAAAAAACCTAACTCGGCACTGCGTAAAGTGTGCCGCGTGCGTCTGACCAACGGTTTCGAGGTTTCCTCGTACATCGGTGGTGAAGGCCACAACCTGCAAGAGCACAGCGTCGTCCTGATTCGCGGCGGCCGTGTAAAGGACTTGCCAGGTGTTCGTTACCACACCGTTCGCGGTTCTCTGGATACATCGGGCGTTAAAGGCCGGAACCAGGGTCGTTCCAAGTACGGTACCAAGCGTCCGAAGTAATTCGGTCGTTTTTGCAATCGTTTTTTAAATTTATTGAGTCGATAAGAGTAAGGTCGGGCATTGCATAAGGCATGCGCTGTCCCGGGCGAACCTGAAGACCGTTTGAGGGCTTATCATGCCAAGACGTCGCGTAGCAGCAAAGCGTGAGATTCTTGACGATCCGAAGTACGGATCCCAGATTCTTGCCAAGTTCATGAACCACGTAATGGAGAGCGGCAAGAAGGCCGTTGCCGAGCGTATCGTTTACGGTGCTCTGGATACCGTAAAAGCGCGCAAAGCGGGTACTGACCCCCTGGAACTCTTCGAAAAAGCACTCGACGCCATCGCTCCGCTGGTCGAAGTGAAGTCGCGCCGCGTTGGTGGTGCTACTTACCAGGTTCCGGTTGAAGTACGTCCTTCCCGTCGTAATGCTCTGGCAATGCGTTGGTTGGTAGACTTCGCGCGCAAGCGCGGTGAGAAGTCCATGGCTCTGCGCTTGGCTGGCGAACTGCTGGACGCCGCCGAAGGTAAAGGTGCTGCAGTCAAGAAGCGTGAAGACGTGCACCGTATGGCTGAGGCCAACAAGGCTTTCTCGCACTACCGCTTCTAATTTCAGCGTCACTCAATTTGCGAGGGCTTTATGGCTCGTACTACTCCGATTAACCGCTACCGTAACATCGGTATCGTTGCTCACGTGGATGCTGGTAAAACCACCACCACCGAGCGCGTCCTTTTTTACACCGGCGTAAACCACAAAATGGGCGAGGTGCATGATGGCGCCGCGACCATGGACTGGATGGTTCAGGAGCAGGAGCGTGGTATTACCATCACTTCTGCTGCGACCACTGCTTTCTGGCAGGGCTCTGTCAAGCAGCACAAAGACAAGTATCGCTTCAACATCATCGATACCCCCGGCCACGTTGACTTCACCATTGAAGTAGAGCGTTCGCTGCGCGTACTCGACGGCGCTGTCGTTGTGTTCTGCGGTACTTCGGGCGTTGAGCCTCAGTCGGAAACCGTATGGCGTCAAGCCAACAAATACGGTGTACCTCGTCTTGTTTACGTCAACAAGATGGACCGTGCTGGTGCGAACTTCCTGCGCGTCGTTGATCAGATCAAAAAGCGCTTGGGCCATACACCGGTTCCAATTCAGCTGGCAATCGGTTCGGAAGATAACTTCCAGGGCCAGATCGACCTGATGACCATGGAAGCCGTGTACTGGAACGATGCCGACAAAGGCATGGAGCCACGCCGCGAAGCCATCCCTGCTGATATGCAGGAGCTGGCTGAGGAATGGCGCAGCAATATGGTTGAAGCTGCGGCTGAAGCCAACGAAGAGCTGATGAACAAGTACCTGGAAGGTGAAGAGCTGTCGATCGAAGAGATCAAGGCTGCACTGCGTCAGCGTACTATTGCCGGCGAAATCGTTCTGGCTGTCTGCGGTTCGTCGTTCAAGAACAAAGGGGTTCCCTTGGTTCTCGATGCCGTTATCGACTTCCTGCCTGCGCCAGTCGAGATTCCTGCCATCAAGGGTATCAACCCTGATGACAAGGAGCTGGACAAAGATGACCCGGCTGTTCGTCACGACGAGCGTCACGCTGACGACAACGAGCCGTTCTCTGCGCTGGCATTCAAGATTGCGACCGACCCGTTCGTGGGCTCGATTACCTTTGTTCGCGTCTATTCGGGCGCGCTGAACTCTGGTGACTCGGTTCTGAACTCGGTTAAAGGCAAGAAAGAGCGTGTGGGCCGTATGGTTCAGATGCATGCCAACAGCCGCGAAGAAATCAAGGAAGTACTGGCAGGTGACATCGCCGCCCTGATCGGCATGAAAGATGTGACCACTGGTGAAACTCTGTGCGCACTGGATAAGCCGATTATCCTTGAGCGTATGGACTTCCCTGAGCCGGTGATTTCGGTTGCTGTTGAGCCGAAAACCAAAGATGACCAGGAAAAAATGGGTATCGCTCTGAGCAAGCTGGCTCAAGAAGACCCGTCTTTCCGCGTCAAGACCGATGAAGAGACTGGTCAAACGATCATCTCTGGCATGGGCGAATTGCACCTGGACATCCTGGTTGACCGGATGCGTCGTGAGTTCAACGTCGAAGCCAACATCGGTAAACCGCAAGTTTCTTATCGTGAGAAGATCACCAAGAACTGCGAAATCGAAGGCAAGTTCGTTCGTCAGTCCGGCGGTCGTGGCCAGTTCGGCCATTGCTGGATCCGTTTTGCACCTGCTGACGAAGGTCAGGAAGGTCTGCAGTTCGTGAACGAAGTAGTGGGTGGTGTGGTTCCGAAGGAATACATCCCAGCTATCCAGAAAGGTATCGAAGAGCAGATGAAGAACGGCGTTGTTGCCGGCTATCCGCTCATCGGTCTGAAAGCAACCGTCTTTGACGGTTCTTACCACGACGTCGACTCCAACGAGATGGCGTTCAAGGTGGCTGCCTCCATGGCGACCAAGCAACTGGCCTCCAAAGGCGGCGGTGTGGTGCTTGAGCCGATCATGAAGGTAGAAGTTGTAACACCTGAGGACTACATGGGTGACGTGATGGGTGACCTGAACCGTCGTCGTGGTCTGATCCAGGGTATGGAGGATACGGTTTCCGGCAAGGTCATTCGTGCTGAGGTTCCGTTGGGCGAGATGTTTGGTTATGCAACCGACGTTCGTTCCATGTCTCAGGGTCGCGCGAGCTACTCTATGGAATTCTCCAAATACTCCGAAGCTCCGTCGAATATCGTCGAAGCTCTCGTTAAAAAACAAGGCTGATTCAGCCCCTTTAGGCTAGGAGTTCACTGTCGTGGCTAAAGAAAAATTTGAACGTAACAAACCGCACGTCAACGTTGGCACCATCGGTCACGTTGACCACGGTAAAACCACTCTGACCGCTGCTCTGACTCGCGTTTGCTCCGAAGTTTTCGGTTCGGCCAAAGTCGACTTCGACAAAATCGACAGCGCGCCAGAAGAAAAGGCTCGTGGTATCACCATCAACACTGCGCACGTTGAGTATGACTCGTCTGTACGTCACTACGCGCACGTTGACTGCCCAGGTCACGCCGACTACGTCAAAAACATGATCACTGGTGCTGCCCAGATGGACGGCGCGATCCTGGTTTGCTCGGCTGCCGATGGTCCGATGCCTCAGACTCGTGAGCACATCCTGCTGTCCCGCCAGGTTGGCGTTCCATACATCGTTGTCTTCCTGAACAAGGCTGACATGGTGGATGATGCTGAGCTGCTGGAACTGGTTGAGATGGAAGTTCGCGACCTGCTGAGCACCTACGACTTCCCAGGTGATGACACTCCGATCATCATTGGTTCGGCTCTGATGGCCCTGAACGGTCAAGACGACAACGAAATGGGTACCAGCGCTGTCAAGAAGCTGGTTGAAACTCTGGACAGCTACATTCCAGAGCCGGAGCGCGCTATCGACAAGCCGTTCCTGATGCCAATCGAAGACGTATTCTCGATCTCGGGTCGCGGTACTGTTGTGACTGGCCGTGTTGAGCGTGGCATCGTTCGCATCCAGGAAGAGGTTGAGATCGTTGGCCTGCGTCCAACCACCAAAACTACCTGCACCGGCGTTGAAATGTTCCGCAAACTGCTGGACGAAGGCCGTGCTGGTGAGAACTGCGGCGTTCTGCTGCGTGGCACCAAGCGTGATGACGTTGAGCGTGGTCAGGTTCTGGCCAAGCCAGGGTCTGTTAAGCCGCACACCAAGTTCACCGCAGAAGTTTACGTTCTGTCGAAAGAAGAAGGCGGTCGCCACACTCCTTTCTTCAAAGGCTACCGTCCACAGTTCTACTTCCGTACTACTGACGTGACTGGTTCCTGCGAACTGCCAGAAGGCGTTGAAATGGTAATGCCAGGTGACAACATCCAGATGGAAGTCACTCTGATCAAGACCATCGCAATGGAAGACGGTCTGCGTTTCGCTATCCGTGAAGGCGGTCGTACCGTCGGCGCTGGCGTCGTAGCCAAAATCATCGAGTAATCCTCGGTAGATTGAAAAAGCCCCCGCCTAGCGGGGGCTTTTTTATTGGGTTGACACCCTGTTGACCCGTCTATAGAATTGCGCCTCCTTTTAACGGGCGTATTGCGCTCGGTGGGAAGTAGCCTGGAGTCTGAAATCCAATGCAAAATCAGCAAATCCGTATCAGGTTGAAGGCTTTTGACCATCGCCTGATCGACCAATCCACCCAGGAAATCGTGGAAACCGCGAAACGTACTGGTGCTCAAGTGCGTGGTCCTATTCCACTGCCTACTCGTAAAGAGCGGTTCACTGTTCTGGTTTCTCCGCACGTCAACAAAGACGCGCGCGACCAGTACGAGATCCGTACTCACAAGCGTGTACTGGACATCGTCCAGCCGACGGATAAAACCGTTGATGCGCTTATGAAGCTTGATCTTGCGGCAGGTGTGGAAGTGCAGATCAGCCTCGGCTAAGACTCGGGTCTTGGTCGTGTAACGCTCTGAAATGGGCGGCCATAGCGGGTGAAAGCCCCGTACACTCATGAGGTTTATAACATGACTATTGGTGTAGTCGGTCGAAAAGCGGGCATGACCCGTATTTTCACCGAAGAAGGTGTCTCCATTCCGGTCACGGTCATCGAGATCGAGCCGAATCGCGTCACCCAGTTCAAAACCGAAGAAAGCGATGGCTATCGTGCAGTGCAAGTCACTGTCGGTGAGCGTCGTGCTTCGCGCGTAACCGCTGCTCAGGCAGGTCACTTCGCCAAGGCGAACGTTGCCGCTGGTCGCACCGTGCTGGAATTCCGTCTTGAAGAAGGCGAGTACAAGGCTGGTGATCTGATCAATGCAGAAATCTTCGCTGCTGGCCAACTGGTAGACGTTACCGGTCAGTCGAAAGGTAAAGGCTTCGCCGGTACCATCAAGCGTTGGAATTTCCGCGGTCAAGATAATACCCACGGTAACTCCGTTTCCCACCGCGTCCCAGGCTCTATCGGCCAGTGCCAGACTCCTGGTCGTGTATTCAAGGGCAAGAAAATGTCCGGTCATATGGGCGCTGAGCGCGTGACCGTGCAGTCCTTGGAAGTAGTGCGCGTGGACGCTGAACGCAATCTGTTGTTGGTCAAGGGCGCTGTTCCTGGCGCTACTGGCGGCAACGTGGTTGTACGTCCAGCAGCCAAGGCTCGCGGTTAAGGGGAAGCTGACATGCAATTAAACGTAAATGGCGCTCAAGCGATCGAAGTTTCCGAACTGACTTTCGGCGGCGAATTCAACGAGACGCTGGTTCACCAAGCAGTCGTGGCCTACATGGCTGGCGGCCGTCAAGGCACCAAGCAGCAGAAGACCCGTTCCGACGTGGCAGGCGGCGGTAAGCGCCCATGGCGTCAGAAGGGTACTGGTCGTGCTCGTGCCGGTACTATCCGTAGCCCAATCTGGCGCGGCGGCGGCACCACTTTCGCAGCGCGTCCTCAGGACCACTCGCAGAAGCTCAACAAGAAGATGTATCGCGCAGCGTTGCGCTCCATCCTCGCCGAGCTCGTTCGCACCGACCGTCTGGTCGTGGTTCAGGACTTTGCTGTTGAAACTCCGAAAACCAAAGATCTGCTGGGCAAACTGAACAACATGAGCCTGACCGACGTTCTGATCGTGTCGGACGCTGTTGACCAGAACCTGTACCTGGCTGCTCGTAACCTGCCACACGTCGATGTTCGTGACGTGCAGGGTTCCGATCCGGTCAGTCTGATCGCATACGACAAAGTGTTGATCACTGTGTCGGCCGTGAAGAAATTCGAGGAGCTGCTGGGATGAACCAGGAACGCGTATTTAAAGTTCTGCTTGGCCCGCACGTTTCCGAGAAGGCTACGGTTCTGGCAGACAAAAAAGGTCAGTTCGTTTTCAAGGTTGCAACCGATGCGACCAAGCTGGAAATCAAGAAGGCCGTCGAAAGCCTGTTCAGCGTGAAAGTTGAGCGCGTGACTACCCTGAACGTTCTGGGTAAATCCAAGCGCACTGCTCGCGGTCTGGGCAAGCGTAATGACTGGAAGAAGGCAGTTATCTCCCTTCAGCCAGGCCAAGATCTCGATTTCAGCAGCAGTGCTGAGTAAGGAAGGGGTGCATCATGGCAATCGTTAAATGCAAACCGACCTCCGCAGGCCGCCGTTTCGTGGTCAAGGTGGTCAACCAGGAGCTGCACAAAGGCGCTCCTCACGCACCGCTGCTCGAGAAAAAATCGAAGTCTGGTGGTCGTAACAACAATGGCCGTATCACTACACGTCACGTTGGTGGTGGTCATAAGCAGCATTACCGTTTGGTTGATTTCCGTCGCAACGACAAAGATGGCATCGCTGCTACCGTCGAGCGTATCGAATACGATCCAAACCGTACCGCTCACATCGCACTGTTGCTGTATGTCGACGGCGAGCGCCGTTACATCATTGCGCCGAAAGGCGTGAGCGCGGGCGATCAGTTGATCTCTGGTGCGCTGGCTCCAATCAAGCCGGGTAACTCGCTGCAACTGCGCAACATTCCAGTTGGTAGCACCGTTCACGGCATCGAGCTGAAGCCAGGTAAGGGTGCCCAGATCGCACGTTCGGCTGGTGCCTCGGCTCAGTTGGTCGCTCGTGAGGGTGTCTACGTTACCTTGCGCCTTCGTTCGGGTGAGATGCGTAAAGTTCTGGCAGAGTGCCGCGCAACTCTGGGTGAGGTTTCGAACTCCGAGCACAGTCTGCGCTCGCTGGGTAAAGCTGGTGCCAAGCGCTGGCGTGGCGTTCGCCCAACCGTTCGTGGTGTTGCCATGAACCCGGTTGATCACCCACACGGTGGTGGTGAAGGTCGTACCTCTGGTGGTCGTCATCCGGTATCGCCGTGGGGCTTCCCGACTAAGGGCGCGAAGACCCGTGGTAATAAGCGTACCGACAAAATGATCGTCCGTCGTCGCAAGTAAATAGAGGGATACGACAGTGCCACGTTCTCTGAAAAAAGGTCCTTTTATTGATCTTCACCTACTGAAGAAGATCGAAGTGGCGGCGGAAAAGAACGATCGCAAACCAGTTAAGACCTGGTCGCGCCGTTCGATGATCCTGCCACAAATGGTCGGTCTGACCATCGCTGTGCATAACGGTCGTCAGCATGTTCCCGTTCTCGTGAACGAAGACATGGTCGGCCACAAACTGGGCGAGTTCGCCGGTACCCGCACTTATCGTGGGCACGTGGCTGACAAGAAAGCCAAGCGTTAAGGGGTAAGGAAATGGAAGTAGCCGCTAAGTTGTCGGGCGCTCGAATCTCCGCCCAGAAAGCCCGCTTGGTCGCCGACCAGATCCGCGGGAAGAAGGTGGGCGAAGCGCTCAACCTGCTGGCTTTCAGCAGTAAGAAAGCCGCCGAGATCATGAAAAAAGTGCTGGAGTCGGCCGTAGCCAACGCCGAGCACAACGAAGGCGCAGACGTAGATGACCTGAAAGTCTCTACTGTTTTCGTCAACGAAGGGCGTTCGCTGAAGCGCATCATGCCACGTGCCAAAGGCCGTGCTGATCGCATCGTCAAGCGGTCTTGCCATATCACTGTCAAGGTTGCTGACAAGTAACGGAGTCGAAGAGATGGGTCAGAAAGTACATCCCATTGGCATTCGCCTGGGAATCGTCAAGGAGCACACCTCCGTCTGGTACGCAGACGGTCGGACTTATGCGGACTATTTGCTCGCAGATCTGAATGTGCGTGAGTATCTCCAAGACAAATTAAAAAGCGCGTCCGTTAGCCGTATCGATATTCATCGTCCGGCTCAAACTGCACGCATCACCATCCACACCGCTCGTCCAGGTATCGTTATCGGGAAGAAGGGTGAAGATGTTGAGAAACTGCGTCAGGACCTGACCAAGCAAATGGGTGTGCCTGTGCACATCAATATCGAAGAGATCCGCAAGCCGGAGCTTGACGGTATGCTGGTTGCTCAGAGCGTAGCTCAGCAGCTGGAGCGTCGTGTGATGTTCCGTCGCGCCATGAAGCGCGCCGTACAGAACGCCATGCGCATTGGTGCCAAAGGCATCAAAATCCAAGTGAGCGGTCGTCTCGGCGGTGCTGAAATCGCACGGACTGAATGGTATCGCGAAGGTCGTGTGCCACTGCACACCCTGCGTGCCGATATCGACTATGCCACCTACGAAGCGCACACCACATACGGTGTGATCGGTGTCAAGGTTTGGATCTTCAAAGGCGAAGTAATTGGTGGTCGCCAAGAAGAACTGAAGCCTCAAGCACCAGCGCCTCGTAAAAAAGCTGCCAAGTAAGGGGTACGCCAAATGTTGCAACCAAAGCGTACGAAGTTCCGCAAGCAGATGACTGGCCACAACCGTGGCTTGGCACTGCGCGGTAGCAAAGTCAGCTTCGGCGAGTTCGCGCTGAAGTCTGTTGCTCGTGGTCGTCTCACCGCTCGTCAGATCGAGTCAGCGCGTCGTGCTCTGACCCGTCACGTAAAACGTGGCGGCAAGATCTGGATCCGTGTATTCCCGGACAAGCCGATTTCCAAAAAGCCTCTCGAGGTTCGGATGGGTAAAGGTAAGGGTAACGTGGAGTACTGGGTTGCCCAGATCCAACCAGGCAAAGTCCTGTACGAGATCGAGGGTGTTTCCGAAGAGTTGGCGCGCGAGGCTTTCGCCCTGGCTGCTGCAAAGCTGCCGCTCGCCACCTCCTTTGTTAAGCGGACGGTGATGTGATGAAAGCGAATGAACTTCGTGAAAAATCAGCACAGCAACTGAACGAGCAACTGCTCGGCTTGCTGCGCGACCAGTTCAATCTGCGTATGCAGAAGGCAACTGGCCAGTTGGGGCAGTCTCACCTGCTCTCGCAAGTTAAGCGTGACATCGCTCGCGTGAAGACTGTGCTCAACCAGCAGGCAGGTAAGTAATCATGGCTGAAGCCGAAAAAACCGTCCGTACGCTGACTGGCCGTGTTGTCAGCGACAAGATGGACAAGACCATCACCGTATTGATCGAGCGTCGCGTCAAGCACCCTATCTACGGTAAATACGTTAAGCGTTCGACTAAGCTGCACGCGCACGACGAAACCAATCAGTGCCACATCGGCGACAAGGTCACTATCCGTGAAACTCGTCCGATGGCCAAGACCAAGTCTTGGGCGCTGGTTGATGTTATCGAACGCGCTGTGGAAGTCTAAGGGCTAGGGGTCGGAGAAATTATATGATTCAGACTCAATCCATGCTCGATGTGGCCGATAACAGCGGCGCTCGCCGCGTTATGTGCATCAAGGTGCTTGGTGGCTCTCATCGTCGTTACGCTGGTATCGGTGACATCATCAAAGTGACCGTCAAGGAAGCGATTCCGCGCGGTAAGGTGAAAAAAGGCCAGGTGATGACTGCTGTTGTAGTCCGCACTCGCCACGGTGTTCGTCGTGCAGACGGCTCCATCATCCGCTTTGACGGCAACGCTGCTGTTCTGTTGAACAACAAGCAAGAGCCGATCGGCACCCGTATCTTTGGGCCAGTGACCCGTGAACTTCGTTCTGAGAAGTTCATGAAGATCGTCTCGCTCGCCCCAGAAGTGCTGTAAGGAGATCCGACATGCAAAAGATTCGTCGTGACGACGAGATCATCGTGATCGCCGGCAAAGACAAAGGTAAGCGCGGTAAGGTGCTCAAGGTTCTCGCTGACGACCGTTTGGTCGTTGGTGGGATCAACCTGGTGAAGCGTCATACCAAGCCTAACCCGATGTCGGGCGTACAGGGCGGTATCGTCGAGAAAGAAGCGCCACTGCACGCTTCCAACGTCGCCATTTTCAACAGCGCAACCAACAAGGCTGACCGTGTTGGTTTCAAAGTTGAAGACGGCAAAAAAATTCGTGTCTTCAAGTCGACCCAAAAAGCGGTTGATGCTTGAACACTGCTAGGTAGAAGACCATGGCACGACTGAAAGAGCTTTACTGGAAGGAAATCGCACCGAAGCTTAAGGACGAACTTAAGCTGTCGAACGTGATGGAAGTTCCACGCATTACCAAGATCACCCTGAACATGGGTCTGGGCGAAGCGATCGGCGACAAAAAAGTCATCGAGCACGCAGTTGCTGACCTTGAAAAGATCACCGGCCAGAAAGTCGTTGTGACTCACGCTCGCAAATCCATCGCAGGCTTCAAAGTCCGCGAAGGTTGGCCGATCGGTGTCAAAGTGACCCTGCGCCGCGACCGTATGTACGAGTTCCTGGACCGTCTGCTGTCGATCTCCCTGCCTCGGGTTCGCGACTTCCGCGGCCTGAATGCCAAGTCCTTCGATGGTCGTGGCAACTACAGCATGGGCGTGAAAGAGCAGATCATCTTCCCGGAAATCGATTACGACAAGATCGATGCCCTGCGCGGTCTGGATATTACCCTGACCACCACTGCTCGTTCGGACGACGAAGGTCGCGCACTGCTGCGTGCTTTCAAGTTCCCGTTCCGCAACTGATTGGAGTAGGACCATGGCCAAGAAGAGCATGAAAAATCGTGAGCTGAAGCGTCAGCTCACCGTTGCCAAGTACGCCACCAAGCGTGCAGCACTGAAAGCTATCATCGTGGATCTGAACGCAAGTCCAGAAGCACGTTGGGAAGCCACCGTTGCGCTGCAGAAGCAACCACGTGACGCAAGCGCTTCGCGCATGCGTAACCGTTGCCGCCTGACTGGTCGTCCGCACGGTGTTTACCGCAAGTTCGGCCTCGCCCGTAACAAGCTGCGTGAAGCTGCCATGCGCGGTGACGTACCAGGCCTGGTTAAAGCCAGCTGGTAATTCGCATTTCTCGTTTCACGCTGCGAGGGGCATTTGTTTCCGACCAGCGCGACACTTGAAGCTGATCAAGCCCCTTTTGGGGCTTGATTCGTTTCTGGGGTACGTCTAGAATTGCCGGCTCGCCAGAGTCCGTGTTTTTTACGTGCCCGGAATATTGAGGCGATAGCTGTAGCCGCAAGGCTCATTTTTTTTGTATCAGGAGCGTCTAGCCCATGAGTATGCAGGACCCGTTAGCGGACATGCTAACTCGTATCCGTAATGCCCAGATGGCTGAAAAGTCCGTCGTAAGCATGCCATCCTCCTCGTTGAAGGTGGCTGTGGCCAAAGTCTTGAAAGACGAAGGTTACATTGCGGGTTATCAGATCAGCAGCGAAACCAAGCCACTGCTGTCCATCGAGCTGAAATACTTCGAAGGCCGTCCAGTCATCGAAGAAGTCAAGCGCGTCAGCCGTCCAGGCCTGCGCCAGTACAAGTCCGTCGATGATCTGCCAAAAGTTCGTGGCGGTCTCGGTGTGTCTATCGTCTCCACCAACAAAGGTGTGATGACTGATCGTGCTGCGCGCGCTGCCGGTGTTGGCGGCGAAGTGCTTTGCACTGTGTTCTAAGGGGGGGGATAAGCATGTCACGCGTAGCTAAGAACCCCGTTAAGTTGCCAGCAGGCGTCGAAGTCAAGCTCGTCGGCCAGCAACTGTCGGTGAAGGGTGCCAAGGGCACTCTCGACCTGAACGTTCATTCGTCCGTCGAAATCGTTGAAGAGTCCGGTGAGCTGCGTTTTGCTGCTCGCAACGGCGATCAACAGACCCGCGCAATGGCCGGTACCACTCGTGCATTGGTCAACAACATGGTCCAGGGCGTAAGCCAAGGCTTTGAGCGTAAGCTCCAGCTGGTCGGTGTTGGTTACAAGGCCCAGGCTAAAGGCAAAATCCTGAACCTGGCTCTCGGCTTCTCGCACCCAGTGGATTACGAACTGCCGGAAGGCGTTACCGCTGAGACTCCAAGCCAGACCGATATCCTGATCAAGGGCATCGACAAGCAACTGGTTGGTCAAGTGGCCGCGGAAATCCGCGATTTCCGTCGTCCAGAGCCGTACAAAGGCAAAGGCGTGCGTTACGCGGACGAAGTTGTCCGTCGTAAAGAAGCCAAGAAGAAGTAGGGCATAGCAAATGACCGTCAAAAAAGTTACCCGACTGCGTCGCGCTCGCAAAGCACGCCTGAAAATGCACGAACTCGAAGTCGTGCGTCTCTGCGTGTACCGCTCTTCGCAGCATATTTATGCCCAGGTCATCTCGGCCGACGGCAGCAAAGTCCTGGCAAACGCTTCGACTTTGGACAAAGAACTGCGTGATGGGGCCACTGGCAACATCGACGCGGCCACTAAAGTTGGCCAGCTGATCGCTGAGCGCGCGAAAGCCGCTGGTGTATCTCAAGTGGCTTTTGATCGTTCTGGCTTCAAGTACCACGGTCGCGTCAAGGCGCTGGCTGATGCTGCTCGTGAAGGCGGGCTGGAGTTCTAAGTTATGGCAAATAACGACCAAAAACGCGACGAAGGCTACATCGAGAAGCTGGTTCAGGTTAATCGCGTAGCAAAAACCGTAAAAGGCGGCCGTATCTTCACTTTTACCGCGTTGACCGTGGTGGGTGATGGTAAAGGTCGTGTTGGCTTCGGCCGTGGCAAATCCCGTGAAGTGCCTGCTGCAATTCAGAAGGCCATGGAAGCTGCCCGCCGCAACATGATCCAAGTCGATCTGAACGGTACCACGCTGCAGTACGCCATGAAGTCCGCTCACGGTGCTTCGAAGGTTTACATGCAGCCTGCTTCTGAAGGTACCGGTATCATCGCCGGCGGCGCCATGCGTGCTGTTCTGGAAGTGGCAGGTGTTCAGAACGTCCTGGCTAAGTGCTACGGTTCGACCAATCCGGTCAACGTTGTTCACGCAACGTTCAAGGGTTTGAAGTCCATGCAGTCTCCTGAGTCCATCGCTGCCAAGCGCGGCCTGAACGTTGAGGAGATCATCTGATCATGGCTACCGTAAAAGTAACGCTGGTCAAGAGCGTCAGCGGCCGCATCCCTAGCCACAAATTGTGCGTTAAGGGTCTGGGTCTGCGTCGCATCGGTCACACTGTAGAAGTCGCTGACACCCCGGAAAATCGTGGGATGATCAATAAGGCTTACTACATGCTGCGCGTCGAGGGTTAATCGATGAAACTCAATGATCTGAGTCCTGCGCCGGGTTCCCGCCGCGAGAAGCATCGTCCGGGCCGTGGTATCGGTAGCGGTTTGGGTAAGACCGGTGGCCGTGGCCACAAAGGTCAAACCTCCCGCTCCGGTGGCACCATTGCTCCGGGTTTCGAAGGCGGTCAACAGCCTTTGCATCGTCGTCTGCCTAAGTTTGGCTTCGTCTCCTTGAAAGCGATGGATCGTGCAGAAGTCCGCACCTCCGAGCTGGCCAAGGTTGAAGGCGTCGTCACTTTGCAGTCCCTGAAGGATGCCAACGTGATCAACCAAAACGTACAGCGTGTGAAAATCATGCTGTCCGGTGAGGTTACTCGCGCGGTCACCCTCAAAGGTATCGCAGCCACCAAAGGTGCGCGTGCGGCTATCGAAGCAGCTGGCGGCAAATTCGAGGAATAAATGGCTAAGCAAGGTGCTCTCTCAGCGCTCAGCAAAAGCGGCGGGTTGTCCGAACTCTGGGCTCGTCTGCGTTTCCTGTTCCTGGCGATTATCGTCTATCGGATCGGTGCGCATATCCCAGTTCCAGGTATCAATCCTGACCGCTTGGCTGACCTGTTTCGACAGAATGAGGGGACTATTCTTAGCCTGTTCAACATGTTTTCCGGTGGTGCGCTGGAGCGCATGAGCATCTTTGCACTGGGGATCATGCCGTACATCTCGGCATCGATCATCATGCAGCTCATGACTGCTGTCAGCCCGCAACTGGAGCAGTTGAAGAAGGAAGGTGAGGCTGGTCGTCGCAAGATCAGCCAGTACACCCGCTATGGCACCGTCGTCCTGGCGCTGGTTCAAGCTATTGGCATGTCCATTGGCTTGGCCGGTCAGGGCGTTGCTTTCTCTGCTGATATCGGCTTCCACTTCGTGGCAGTCACCACCTTTGTGGCCGGTGCACTTTTCATGATGTGGCTTGGCGAGCAGATTACCGAGCGCGGTGTTGGTAACGGTATCTCGATGTTGATTTTTTCGGGTATCGTCGCCGGTCTTCCGAGAGCGATCGGACAGTCTTTCGAGTCTGCCCGTCAGGGTGATATCAACATTTTCGCTTTGGTCGCAATCGGTTTGTTGGCAGTAGCGATCATCGGTTTCGTGGTGTTCATCGAGCGTGGTCAGCGTCGTATCGCTGTCCATTACGCCAAGCGTCAGCAAGGCCGCAAGGTCTTTGCGGCGCAGACGAGCCACCTGCCGTTGAAGGTGAACATGGCTGGTGTTATTCCAGCCATTTTCGCAAGCAGCATTCTGCTGTTCCCGGCTTCGCTGGGTGCCTGGTTTGGTCAGTCCGAGGGTATGGGCTGGCTTCAGGATATCTCGCAGTCGATCGCTCCTGGTCAGCCGTTGAATATTCTGCTGTTTAGTGCAGGGATCATTTTCTTCTGCTTCTTCTACACGGCGTTGATGTTCAATCCGAAAGACGTAGCGGAAAACCTGAAGAAGTCCGGTGCCTTTATTCCGGGCATTCGTCCTGGTGAGCAGTCTGCGCGCTATATCGATGGCGTTCTGACCCGTCTGACCATGTTCGGTGCTCTCTATATGATGGCCGTATGCTTGTTGCCCCAGTTCCTGGTCGTGGCTGCAAACGTGCCGTTCTACCTTGGCGGGACTTCGTTGCTGATCGTGGTCGTGGTTGTGATGGACTTCATGTCCCAAGTGCAATCTCACCTCGTTTCGCACCAGTATGAATCCCTGATGAAGAAAGCCAACCTGAAGGGCTACGGCAGCGGAATGCTGCGCTGAAGCACCCATAAGGTTCGAGGAGTTGGTGATGAAAGTTCGTGCATCGGTGAAAAAACTGTGCCGTAACTGCAAGATTATTCGCCGCGAAGGTGTCGTTCGAGTAATTTGCAGCGCGGAACCACGTCACAAGCAGCGCCAAGGCTGATTGTGATCTGTGCTATAAGCCCAGCAGCTAGTGCGCTGCTGGGTTGATTATTTGTTATTACAGCGATATTATCTCGCGCCCTATTTCTTGGCTTCCGGGGCGTAGGTAGCTGTCAATTGGAGTCCCACTGAATGGCCCGTATTGCAGGCGTTAACATTCCAGATAACAAGCATACTGTTATCTCGCTGACCTACATCTATGGTGTTGGTCGCACGACTGCACAGAAAATCTGTGCCGTGACCGGGGTAAACCCGGCAGCAAAGATCAAAGATCTGAGCGACGAGCAAATTGAACAGCTGCGTGGCGAAGTCGCGAAGTTCACCACTGAAGGTGACCTGCGTCGCGAAATCAACATGAAAATCAAGCGCTTGATGGACCTCGGTTGCTATCGCGGTCTGCGTCATCGTCGTGGTCTGCCAGTACGCGGTCAGCGTACCAAGACCAACGCGCGTACCCGTAAAGGTCCGCGTAAGCCGATCCGCAAGTAATCGCGCCAGCGAATCGACAGGAATTAAATCATGGCAAAACCTGCTGCTCGTCCTCGTAAAAAAGTTAAAAAGACAGTGGTTGATGGCATCGCCCACATCCATGCATCTTTTAACAACACCATCGTGACCATTACCGACCGTCAAGGTAACGCTCTTTCCTGGGCAACCTCCGGTGGTTCGGGTTTCCGCGGTTCCCGTAAGTCCACCCCGTTCGCAGCTCAAGTTGCTGCAGAGCGTGCTGGTCAAGCTGCGCTGGAATATGGCCTGAAGAACCTCGACGTCAACGTCAAGGGCCCAGGTCCAGGTCGTGAATCCGCTGTCCGTGCTTTGAACGGCTGTGGCTACAAGATCGCCAGCATCACCGACGTGACGCCAATCCCGCATAACGGGTGCCGTCCGCCGAAGAAGCGCCGCGTGTAATCCAGGAGATTGTAAAGAATGGCTCGTTACATTGGTCCAAAATGCAAACTCGCTCGTCGCGAAGGCACCGATCTCTTCCTTAAGAGCGGCGTGCGCGCTATCGAATCGAAGTGCAACATTGAAGCAGCACCTGGTATCCACGGCCAACGCCGCGGTCGCCAGTCCGACTACGGTACCCAATTGCGTGAAAAGCAAAAGGTCCGTCGTATTTATGGCGTTCTCGAGCGTCAGTTCAGCGGTTACTACAAGCAAGCTGCCAGCAAGAAAGGCGCTACTGGTGAGAACCTGCTGCAACTGCTCGAATGCCGCCTGGACAACGTTGTATACCGTATGGGCTTTGGTTCGACTCGTGCCGAATCGCGTCAGCTGGTATCGCACAAGTCGGTTAGCGTAAACGGCAAAACCGTTAACGTTCCTTCCTACCAGGTTCGTGCCGGTGACGTCGTGGCAATTCGCGAAAAGGCGAAGAACCAACTGCGTATTGTCCAGGCTCTCGATCTGTGTGCCCAACGTGGCCGCGTAGAATGGGTAGAAGTAGACACTGAGAAGAAATCGGGCGTCTTCAAAAACGTTCCAGCTCGCAGTGATCTGTCCGCCGACATCAACGAAAGCCTGATTGTCGAGCTCTACTCCAAGTAAGGGCTAGAAAATAGGTGCATCCATGCAGATTTCGGTAAATGAGTTTCTGACACCCCGCCACATCGATGTGCAGGTTGTCAGTCCAACCCGCGCCAAGATCACGCTCGAGCCTCTCGAGCGTGGTTTCGGCCATACCCTGGGCAACGCGCTGCGCCGCATCCTGTTGTCCTCCATGCCCGGCTGTGCAGTAGTCGAGGCCGAGATTGACGGTGTACTCCATGAGTACAGCGCGATCGAAGGTGTACAGGAAGACGTCATTGAAATCCTGTTGAACCTGAAAGGTCTGGCTATCAAGCTGCACGGTCGAGACGAAGTTACGCTGACCTTGTCGAAGAAGGGTTCGGGGGTGGTTACCGCTGCCGATATTCAGCTGGATCATGATGTCGAGATCGTTAACCCCGATCACGTAATCGCTAACCTGGCGTCCAACGGCGCCCTGAACATGAAGCTCGTGGTAGCTCGTGGTCGCGGTTATGAGCCAGCAGACTCGCGTCAAAGCGATGAGGATGAAAGCCGCAGCATCGGTCGCTTGCAGCTCGATTCTTCGTTCAGCCCGGTTCGTCGCATCGCATACGTGGTGGAAAACGCCCGTGTCGAGCAGCGGACCAACCTGGACAAACTGGTTATTGATCTGGAAACCAACGGTACCCTGGACCCTGAAGAGGCCATCCGTCGCGCAGCCACCATCCTGCAACAGCAGTTGGCTGCCTTCGTCGACCTCAAAGGTGACAGTGAACCGGTTGTAGTCGAGCAGGAAGACGAGATTGATCCAATCCTGCTTCGTCCGGTTGACGATTTGGAACTGACCGTACGTTCGGCCAACTGCCTTAAGGCGGAGAACATCTATTACATCGGTGACCTGATTCAGCGCACTGAAGTAGAGCTGTTGAAGACTCCGAACCTGGGCAAGAAGTCCTTGACTGAAATCAAGGACGTCCTGGCTTCTCGTGGTCTCTCCCTCGGCATGCGCCTCGACAACTGGCCGCCTGCAAGTCTTAAGAAGGACGACAAGGCGACTGCCTGATCGTCGTAATCACCGAACGTTGTGTTTGGTAAGGAATGAACCATGCGTCATCGTAAAAGTGGACGTCACCTGAGCCGTACCAGCTCTCACCGCAAAGCCATGTTTCAAAACATGGCGGTGTCGCTGTTCGAGCACGAGCTGATCAAAACTACTCTGCCAAAAGCCAAAGAGCTGCGTCGCGTTGCCGAGCCGCTGATCACTTTGGCCAAGAACGACAGCGTTGCTAACCGTCGTCTGGCTTTCGACCGTACTCGTTCGAAAGAAGCCGTTGGTAAGCTGTTCAACGATCTGGGCAAGCGCTATGCGACCCGTGAAGGTGGCTATCTGCGTATCCTGAAGTGCGGTTTCCGCGCTGGCGACAATGCGCCTATGGCCTATGTCGAGCTGGTCGATCGTCCAGTCGGTGGCGTTGTAGAAGCTGCTGAGTAAGACGTCAGTCGTTACTAAAAACCGGGCCCAGTGCCCGGTTTTTTGTTTTCAGCGTTTAGGGTTAAACACAACGCATTATCTTCTGGCAGAAAGGTTATTGCGCTAATCGCTAGTGATAAAGAGAACTCTCCTCATTTATCGGCATTTTCGGCACTAAATATCAAATATTCGCGATTTTTCTTCATTTTCTCGCCCATGGAGAGATGACCTCGCACGGATGTTGGTTCACACTATGGTCTTTCATGAAGGAGATCCTCGGCGATGCAAGGCCACCCGGACGTCATCGACTACCTCAACACGCTGCTGACCGGCGAATTGGCTGCGCGCGACCAGTATTTCATTCATTCTCGGATGTACGAGGATTGGGGTTTCAGCAAGTTGTATGAGCGCATCAATCACGAGATGGAGGAAGAGGCGCAACACGCTGATGCGCTGATGCGCCGAATCCTGATGCTCGAGGGCACGCCGCGTATGCGCCCTGATGATCTGGATGTGGGTACGACGGTGCCTGAGATGCTTGCCAGCGACCTTCGCCTGGAATACAAGGTGCGCGCTGCGCTTTGCAAAGGCATCGCGCTGTGCGAGCAGCATAAGGACTACGTCAGCCGCGACATCCTTCGCCTGCAGTTGGCCGACACTGAAGAAGATCACACCTACTGGCTCGAAAAGCAGCTGGGCCTCATCAAATCCATTGGCCTGGAAAATTACCTGCAATCCCAGTTCTGATTGGTGCAAAAAAAAAGCCCCTGCCATGGTAATCACTGGCAGGGGCTTTTTTGTTTCCCTCCGAATCACGCCATCAAGCGCGGTCACGCTCAAGTAGCGGTTTCAGGTAGTGCCCCGTATAGGATTGTTTCATTGCCGCCACTTGTTCCGGTGTGCCGGTGGCGATGATTTGCCCGCCTTTCGACCCGCCTTCGGGACCCAGATCCACCAGCCAGTCCGCCGTCTTGATCACGTCCAGGTTGTGTTCGATCACCACCACGGTATTCCCGTGATCACGTAAGCGGTGCAACACGTCGAGCAATTGCTGGATGTCGGCGAAGTGCAACCCGGTAGTCGGCTCATCGAGGATGTACAGCGTTTTCCCTGTGTCCCGCTTAGATAGCTCTCGAGACAACTTCACACGCTGCGCTTCGCCGCCTGAGAGCGTCGTCGCCGATTGCCCCAGTTTGATGTAGGACAGCCCGACGTCCATCAACGTCTGTAGTTTGCGCGCCAATGCGGGAACCGCGTCAAAGAACGCTCGAGCTTCTTCAATGGTCATTTCGAGCACTTCATGGATGCTTTTTCCCTTGTATTTGATCTCAAGGGTCTCGCGGTTGTAGCGCTTGCTCTTACAGACGTCGCATGGCACGTAGATGTCGGGCAGAAAGTGCATTTCCACCTTGATCAGCCCGTCGCCTTGGCACGCCTCGCACCGGCCCCCTTTGACATTGAAGGAGAACCGGCCTGGGCCATAACCGCGTGAGCGGGATTCCGGTACGCCTGCAAACAGTTCGCGGATAGGCGTGAACAACCCCGTGTAGGTGGCCGGGTTGGAGCGTGGCGTGCGTCCGATTGGGCTCTGGTCGATGTCCACGACCTTGTCCAAGTGCTGCAAGCCATCGATGCTGTCGTGCGCTGCGGCTTCAAGCGTGGTCGCGCCATTCAAGGCCGTGGCGCTCAAGGGAAATAGAGTGTTGTTGATCAGCGTCGATTTGCCCGAGCCCGAAACCCCGGTCACGCACGTCAGCAGCCCGATAGGAATCTCGAGATCCACGTTACGCAGGTTGTTGCCGCGCGCACCCTTGATCTTGAGCGAGAGTTTCTTGTTGCGTGGGGTACGTTCGGCAGGCACTTGGATCTTCACGCGCCCTGACAGGTATTTACCGGTCAGCGATTCCGGGTGCGCCATGACATCCTGTGGAGTGCCTTCCGCCACGATGCTGCCACCGTGCACGCCAGCCCCCGGGCCGATGTCCACTACGTAATCGGCCAGGCGAATCGCATCTTCGTCGTGCTCGACGACGATCACGGTATTACCGATATCGCGCAGATGACGAAGGGTGTCGAGCAGCCGATCGTTGTCTCGCTGGTGCAGGCCGATGGACGGCTCGTCGAGAATGTACATGACGCCCACGAGACCTGCACCGATCTGACTCGCCAGGCGGATGCGTTGTGCTTCCCCGCCGGAAAGCGTATCGGCGCTGCGATCCAGCGTCAGGTAATCGAGGCCCACGTTTACCAGGAACTGCAGCCGCTCACGGATTTCCTTGAGGATCTTGTCGGCGATTTCTCCGCGCCTTCCCGTTAGTTTCAACGCGCCGAAATAATCAGTGGCGTCGCCAATCGGCAAGCTGGTTACCGCTGGCAATGTCTTGTCGCCAACCCAAACATGGCGTGCCTCGCGGCGCAGACGGGTGCCACGGCAGTCAGGGCAAGGCTGGGTGCTGAGGAATTTTGCCAATTCTTCACGAACCGTGACGGATTCTGTTTCGCGATAACGACGTTCGAGATTGGGCACAATCCCTTCGAAGGGGTGCGCACGCTTCACGATGTCGCCACGGTCGTTCAGGTAGCGGAAATCGACGTTTTGCGTACCGCTGCCATTCAGAAGGGCTTTCTGCTGGTCAGTCGGCAACTCCTTGAACGGGACCTCCAGGCTGAAGCCATAGTGTTGCGCCAACGAGCCCAGCATTTGGAAGTAATAGACGTTACGCCGATCCCACCCGCGAATGGCGCCCTCGGCCAATGTCAGATCGCCGTTTACCAGCCGCTTCGCGTCGAAGAATTGCTTGACGCCCAAGCCGTCACAGGTCGGACAGGCGCCCGCCGGGTTGTTGAACGAGAAAAGCTTGGGTTCAAGTTCGCTGATGGCATGACCGCAGATAGGGCAGGCGAAGCGGGCGGAGAAAATCATCTCTTCACCCGGCTCGTCGTCCATTGGTGCGACCAATGCGATGCCATCTGCCAGCTTCAACGCAGTTTCGAAAGACTCGGCCAAGCGCTGCTGCAGATCTGAGCGAACCTTGAACCGGTCGACGACGACGTCAATGGAATGCTTCTTCTGTTTGTCCAGCTTTGGTAACTCGTCGAGTTCGCAGAGTTTGCCGTCGACTCGGGCACGAACGAAACCTTGGGCGCGCAGTTCTTCGAAAATTGCGAGGTGCTCACCTTTGCGCTCGCGCACGACCGGCGCCAACAGCATCAGCTTGCGGCCCTCGGGCTCCGCCAGCACCAGATCGACCATTTGGCTGACCGTCTGGGCTTCGAGCGGGATATCGTGATCCGGACAACGAGGGGTTCCCACGCGGGCATACAACAGGCGCAGGTAGTCGTAAATTTCCGTGATCGTTCCGACTGTTGAGCGTGGGTTGTGAGACGTTGATTTCTGTTCGATGGAAATCGCGGGCGACAGGCCTTCAATGGTGTCGACGTCCGGTTTCTCCATCATGGAAAGGAATTGCCGCGCATAGGCCGACAATGATTCGACGTAGCGGCGTTGACCTTCGGCATACAGGGTGTCGAACGCCAGCGACGACTTACCGGATCCAGAAAGCCCGGTAATCACGATCAATTTGTCGCGCGGCAGGGTCAGGTCGATGTTCTTCAGGTTGTGGGTTCGAGCCCCACGAATCAGGATCTTGTCCAAGGTGGCCTCGCACGGCGGGCGTAAAACGCAGGAGTATACGGCCAAATACTGGATGGATGCACACTATTGAGTGGCTTGATGCCGTACCGGGAAAAAAGAAGATTCCTGCGATACGCGGCAAAGCGTCGTATGTGCTGTCCCTCGATGGGACTGGTAGAATCGCCGCCGGTTCACATGAGGTTCTTCCATGCACGATTCTCACAGCGAGCACATGAGTGGCAGCGAAACCCGCGCGGCGGGCGGGCTGGCACTGGTGTTCGCGTTCCGTATGCTTGGCATGTTCATGGTGCTGCCGGTTCTGGCCACCTACGGCATGGACCTGGCTGGCGCTAGCCCAGCGCTCATTGGCCTGGCGATTGGCGCCTATGGCCTGACTCAAGCGGTTCTGCAAATTCCGTTCGGCATCATTTCCGATCGTATCGGTCGCCGCCCGATCATCTATCTCGGGCTGGTGGTGTTCGCGCTGGGCAGTGTATTGGCAGCCCAGTCGACCTCGATCTGGGGAGTCATCGCCGGGCGCATCCTCCAGGGAGCTGGCGCGATTTCCGCAGCCGTCATGGCATTGCTGTCCGACTTGACGCGCGAACAGCACCGGACAAAAGCCATGGCCATGATCGGCATGACCATCGGCGTTTCGTTTGCGGTGGCGATGGTGGTGGGGCCGGTTCTGACCAGCGCATTCGGCTTGTCCGGGCTATTTCTGGCCACCGGCGCCATGGCGTTGATCGGTATCCTCATTGTTGCATTCGTGGTGCCCAAGTCCACCGTTACGCTGCAGCATCGCGAGTCCGGGCTGGCCAGGCAAGCCCTCGGCGCTACGCTTCGTCATCCAGACTTGCTGCGTCTCGACCTGGGCATTTTCGCGCTGCATGCGATGCTGATGTCCAGCTTCGTGGCGTTACCGCTCGCATTGGTCCAGAAGGCGGGGCTGCCGAAAGAGCAGCATTGGTGGGTTTACCTCACCGCGTTGCTGATTTCTTTCTTCGCGATGATTCCGTTCATCATCTACGGCGAAAAGAAGCGCCAGATGAAGCGTATCCTGCTCGGTGCCGTCGTGGTGCTGATGCTCACCGAACTGTTTTTCTGGGAGTTCGGTAATACCCTTCGTGCCCTGGTGATCGGTACGGTTGTGTTCTTCACCGCCTTCAATCTGCTGGAGGCGTCGCTGCCTTCGCTGATCAGCAAAGTTTCTCCGGCA
>NZ_QARE02000034.1 GCF_003052515.2 Pseudomonas sp. RIT409
AAACTGACGCGGCCATCACCACCAGTGGCGAGTTGCGCTTTGGCACCTGCCTGCTCAATCCACCTGCGGGCTATTCGCTGGGTGACCTTGAGCTGGGCAAGCGTTTCGTGTCGAACCTGCTTTCAGGTGAGTCCGTCCGCGTGGAAGGCACCGCACCCTGGCTGGCGCAGGCGCAACTGCCGCAGGACGATCAGGCGAACCTGGCGATTCATGTGAGCTGCCTCGAACGGGAGCCGTCTGCCAATGAATTGCTGATTTACCCGCGAAACGTGTTGATCGCGGTGGACGCGTCGGTGGAAAACCTGGTTGATGTCGTACGTGCCGCGTTGCGTGATTCGCGCATCGCCGTACAGGCAGTGGCCTGCCTGCTGGCGAGCGAGCGCGACATGGCGCACTCTGCGCTGCACGCTGCCGCCGCGGCCTTGGGTGTGCCGGTACGCTTCACGGCGCATGCTGTACCTGGCGACATGGCGCAGCGGGCCTCGCCGCACGGGTCGTCAGTGCTTGCAACGGTCGATGGCGTCGCCATTGCGGTGGCGCCACAGCCGCTGGAGGTTGAACAGGTGGGGCGAGGGCGTGGACGCCTGGCGGTAATCGGGTTGGGGCCGGGCGCTGCCGAATTCATGATCCCTGCCGTGAAGGCCGAACTCACGCGTGCCAACGATGTGCTGGGCTATGAGACCTACGTGCGAATGGCTGGCCCCTTCCGAGCCGATCAGGTGCTGCATTGCACCGATAACCGCGAAGAGATGCAACGTGCTCGCCATGCCTTCGAGCTGGCAGCCGAAGGGCGCTCGGTGGTCGTGGTGTCTTCGGGCGATCCCGGAGTGTTCGCCATGGCGGCGGCGGTGCTGGAGGCGCTGCACGAGTCCGACAATCCGCAGTGGCACGCGGTGGACCTCGAAATACTGCCAGGCGTCTCGGCGTCCTTGGCTACCGCCGCACAGGCGGGCGCCCCGTTGGGCCACGATTTCTGCGTGATGTCGCTTTCGGACAACCTCAAGCCTTGGGACATCATCGAAAAGCGTCTGGAACTGGCGTGTCAGGCCGATCTGGCGCTGGCCTTCTACAATCCCATTTCCCGCTCGCGTCCGTGGCAATTGGGACGGGCGCTGGAGATCGTGCGCCAGCATCGTCGTCCTGAAACACCCGTCACGCTGGGGCGTGACATCGGCCGTCCGGGGCAGACACTGCGCGTCACTACCCTCGCCGAGCTCACCGCTGAGCAGGTGGACATGCGGACCATGGTGCTGGTTGGTTCGTCGCTGACCTGCACCTTCCCGCGCGGCGATGGCGCTCAATGGGTCTACACGCCCCGCTGGTATGGCGCCAAGCCTGGGAAATGAAGATGTCGAAGGTCGGAAAAAGCTCGAAGTCAGATAGGACCAGACGGGAAATAATCAAGTATCGGCTGACGTAGCCCCTCAAATGCTGACTGACGATGTGCGCCCTACCGAGAGGCCATCGCTCGCTATCTGGCACGTGAGGCGCACCACGCGATCACCCAACTGTAGGGCTGGCGGGTCGTTCGCTCACTGGATCAGATAGCCCCTGATCCCCGTGAAAATGATCTGTGCTGCCAGGGCGCAGACGAACAGCCCCATCAAGCGGCTGACGATCTGCAACCCTTGTTCACCCAGGATGCGCTCGATGCTATTGGACAGATAAAGCACGACGCCCACGGTGAAGCTGGCCAGGGCGATACTCACGATGGCGGTCAGCTTGTCGTCCCAATGGGGCTGGCTGACGCCCATCACCAGCAGCGCGCCGATGGTGCCTGGGCCGACGGTGATGGGGATCGTCAGCGGGACGATGGTCACGTCCTGCTGAACGTTGTCCGTCTGCACACCTGATTTGCCCTGCGCCATGCCCAGCGCCGAGATGAATAGCACGCTGCCCGCGCCTATGCGGAAGGCGTCGGCGGTGATCCCGAACACACTGAAAATCACTCGTCCGAACAAGTACAGCAACACGCTGGCCACCAAGGTGGCGAAGGCGACTTTCCAGGCCAGATGGCGTCGCTCCTTGCGGGTATAGCCGCGGCTCAGGCTGATGAAGCAGGACAGGACGAAGAACGGGCTGTAAAGCACCAGCATCTTCAGATAAACGCTGAACAGCACATGAAGCATGGGGTGGGCTCGTGGTGACAGATTCGGACCGGGGCAGTCTATCAGGCGCCGCCGACCGAGCGTCAGTTTCGCTGATAGCGATTCCGTTCGTCCGGCTCATCGCTCACCGGCGTGCGCGCCCGTTGTTCGACCCAGTACTCAACCAGTTCGCGCAGTTGCGAAAGCTCTACGGGTTTGGACATGTGCCCGTCCATGCCGGCCTGCCGGGCGCGGTCCTTGTGTTCCGCCAGAATGTGCGCGGTCAATGCCACCACGGGCGTACGCAGCCGCTGGTTGCCCACCTCCCAGGCCCGCAATTGCTGCGTTGCCGAAAAGCCATCGAGAATGGGCATTTCGCAATCCATCAGAACCAGGTCATAACGCTGCGCCTTCATTGCCCTCAGCGCTTCCTCGCCATTGCTGGCCGTGTCCGGTTGCAGGTTGAGCTTGCCGAGCATGCCACGGATGACTTTGGTGGAAATACTGTTGTCCTCGGCCACGAGAATGCGGAAATCACTGGGGACGTCGACTTCCGGAACGGGGGCTGGCACCGAGAGATACGCAGCCTGCCCTTTGTTGCGCTGGTTGAGTTCATCGGCCAGCGTGGTCTTGAGCGTGTACCCTGCCACTGGCTTGGCGAGGATGCGCTTGACCCCTGCGTTGCGGGCGATGACTTTGCTCGGCGCGTTGCTGATGCCGGTGAGCATGATCAGCAGAATGTCATGGTTCAGGCTCGGGTCTTCTTTGATTTTCGCCGCCAGTTGCATCCCGGTCATGCCGGGCATGTTCTGATCCAGCAGGACGATGTCGAAGTAGTCGCGCAGGTGGGCTTTGGTGCGCAGCAGGGCGAGCGCTTCCTTGCCCGAAGGCACTGCGCTGACGTTCAGCCCCCACGCGCTGCATTGCTGGACCAGCACTTTGCGACAGGTGTCGTTATCGTCCACCACCAGCACGCGTGCGCCTTTGAGAGGGCTGTCCAGATCGGCAGGCGGTTGCTCCAGCCGATCGGCATCCAGAGGCAAGCTGAGCCACAGTGTGCTGCCTTGGCTGGCGCCGCTCTGAATACCGAACTCGCCATTCATCAACAAAATCAACTGGCGGGCAATGACGAGGCCCAGATGGCCGCCCACCTTGCTGGCGGCGAGAAAATTCTTGCTGTGCAACTCGGCGTGCAGCAGCGCGTCGCGCTCCTTGGCGGTGAGCGGCGTGCCGCTGTCCTGAACGGCAATGCGCAGCCGCGGTTTGCCGCCCCGTGAGTCGAGCGCGACCACCAGCAGGATCTCGCCTTCGTCAGTCATTTTCAGTGCGTTTTCGAGCAGGCTCAGCAGCGTCTGACGAAGCCGCGTCGGATCGCCGCTGATCACCCGCGGCACTTGCGGCTGAATAAAACTGATGAGCTCCACGCGTTGCTGCTCGGCTTTCGCCCGGAAGATATTCAGGCAGTCTTCGATCATCGCGTTGAGGTCGAACTGCACATCGTCCAGCTCGATCTGCCCCGACTCCAGCTTGGTGATGTCGAGAATCTCGTTGATCAGCGTCAGCAGTTCATTGCCCGCGCTGTGGATGGTTTGAACGTAGTCGCGCTGTTTCACCGATAGCGGTGTTCCGAGCAGCAACTCGGTCATGCCCAGCACGCCGTTCATGGGGGTGCGGATCTCATGGCTGATCTTGGCCAGAAATTCGGCCTTGGCGTTGATCTCTGCGGTACTGGCCGCCAGTTCTCGGCTGATGCTGAAGTTGTCTTCGGTAATGCTGCGATGGCGCTCGCTCAAGGCAATGCTCATCAGCAGGCCACAGAGGCAGAACATACCCATCACGGCGATGATCAGCGTCTGGGCGGGAAGGGTCGTCAGCCAAAGCAATGCGGGAAGAATCACCAGGTTCCCCAGATTGAAGGCGATCATCGCGATCACGAAGGGGCGCGCCGGTGTGTAGCCTCTTTGCAGGTGATAGATCGACACCAGGGTGATGGTCAGCGTGGTGAGCGCGACCAACAGGAACGTCATGATATTGAGCGGCAGGTTATCGACGAACAGCACCAGCAGACCGCCGAACCCCACGATCAACAGTACGCCCATCAGCAGCCTGTTGAGGAATTCGGCACCTCGCTGGACAAAGAAACATTGGGTGTACATCAGCCCGGTCGCCGCGGCCATGAGCAGCGCAAGATGGGCGCTTGGCGTTTGCGCCAGATGCCAGTGCGGCAGCCACAGTGCCTGCAGGTTCAACAGCAGGAATGCGCTAAGCCCCAGGCACGCTTCACAGGCGGCCAGCCACAGGCTGCTGACCGAGCGCGATTGCGCGTAGCGGGTGATGTTCTGCACGATCAACATGATCAGCGAGCCGAAGAACAGGCCGAGCAGGAGCGGGCGATGTTCATCCGCAGCGCTGGACACGGCAGATTCCAGTGAAATGTTCGGTCGCAGTTCCTGGTCGGATTTCAGGCGCAGGTAGATATCCAGCGGAGTGCTGCTCTGCGGTATAGGCAGGAGAAAGTCGACGGAGGGGAGCGGTTGCTGGGCGCGCGGGACTTTGTTGCCCGAACGCAAATGATCGATCAACGATTCCCCGTTGAGGACGTACATGTCCACGGTCGCAAGGTCAGGTGCGAAAATGCGCACCAGTTGCTCATGAGGGGTTGGAGCGAGCCGGTAATGCAGCCAGAGGGCGGCATCGCGGCTGAAGGCGCGAATCTGACCCAGCTCGACAGGACCGAACTGAGAGTCATAGTGAGGAGAACGAACGTCGCTGAGCTGAAGGTTGGCCTGGTCGTCGACAAGCGTCGACCATCCTGCACTCACCGCCGCGGTCGAAGGCGGCATACAGAGCAGGGTCATCATGGCGATGATCGAACAAGTGGCAATCCTGAGCCAGCGCACGGCGAAATCCCTTCGTGAATGAAGCCAGTTACTCTGGTGCGGCCGTGGACGATCGGACGATCGCCTGTTTCCAGGCGATTGTCCGAAGCCGGCGTTACTCCAGATGTTCGCCGCGTTCCCGGGCAATGGCGCGGTAGCCAATGTCCTTGCGGTAGAAACAACCTTCCCAATCAATCTTTGCAGCCAGCGCGTAGGCCTGTTTCTGAGCGTCGCCAACGCTGTCACCCAGTGCCGTGGCGCACAGAACTCGACCGCCGGAGGTTACCACCTGGCCATCCTTCAATGCAGTACCGGCATGGAAAACCTTACCCGGCAATGTTGCCGCTGCGTCCAGGCCATGGATGGCCGCGCCCTTGGCGTAATCGCCGGGGTAGCCGCCTGCGGCCAGCACGATGCCAAGGCTGGGACGCGAGTCCCATTGGGCTTCCACTTTGTCCAGAGCTTGCGCCAAAGCGGCTTCGACCAGCAAGACCAGACTCGATTGGAGACGCAGCATCACCGGCTGGGTTTCCGGATCACCAAAACGGCAGTTGAACTCGATGACCTTGGGATTTCCGGCCTTGTCGATCATGAGACCAGCATAGAGGAAACCGGTATAAACGTTACCTTCCTCGGCCATCCCTCTGACAGTCGGCCAGATCACCTGGTCCATCACGCGCTGATGCACCTCGGCAGTGACCACGGGGGCTGGCGAATAGGCACCCATGCCACCGGTATTCGGGCCGCTATCGCCATCGCCGACACGTTTGTGGTCCTGGCTGGTGGCCATCGGCAGTACATTCTTGCCGTCGACCATGACGATGAAGCTGGCTTCTTCGCCATCCAGGAATTCTTCGATCACCACGCGCGAACCAGCGTCGCCGAACGCGTTGCCCGCCAGCATGTCACGCACGGCCGCTTCGGCTTCTTCCAGGGTCATCGCGACGATCACACCCTTGCCCGCAGCCAGGCCATCGGCCTTGATCACGATCGGTGCGCCTTTTTCCTGCAGGTAAGCCAGCGCAGGCTCGATCTCGGTGAAGTTCTGGTAGTCAGCGGTTGGAATCTTGTGGCGCGCCAGGAAATCCTTGGTGAACGCTTTCGAACCTTCCAGTTGCGCAGCGCCTTGAGTCGGACCGAAACAGTCCAGGCCGCGGGAACGGAACAGGTCAACCACACCGGCGACCAAGGGGACTTCAGGGCCGACGATGGTCAGCGAGACGTTCTTTTCAGCGAAATCCGCCAGTTGTTCCAGTGCCAGCACATCGATTGCGACGTTTTCGCACTTGGCTTCGATGGCCGTTCCAGCGTTGCCTGGCGCAACGAAAACCTTTTGCACGCGGGCGTCCTGTGCAACCTTCCAGGCCAGCGCGTGTTCGCGGCCACCGCTGCCGATGATGAGTACGTTCATTTCAAAACCTCGATGACGCTAATTCTGTTTGGGGCATTCGCCGGTGTGACGGTTGATCGTTCCCACGCTCCACGTGGGAATGCCTCACCGCATCACGAGGTCGCAATGGCGCAGCAGACGCCTGCGCCAGTGCGGCCGATTTCATAACTCAGTGGCGGAAGTGGCGCATGCCAGTGAACACCATCGCGATACCAGCTTCGTCGGCTGCCGCGATGACTTCCGCGTCACGCATCGAGCCACCCGGCTGGATCACTGCGGTGATACCCACCTTGGCAGCGTTGTCCAGGCCGTCACGAAATGGGAAAAAGGCGTCCGATGCCATCACGGAACCGGCGACCTGAAGACCCGCGTGTTCGGCCTTGATGGCGGCGATGCGCGCCGAGTTCACCCGGCTCATCTGGCCTGCGCCGACACCGATGGTCTGGCGATTCTTGGCGTAAACGATGGCGTTTGACTTGACGTATTTCGCCACTTTCCAGGCGAAGATCAGATCATGGATTTCCTGCTCGCTTGGGGCGCGTTGGGTGACGACCTTCAGGTCGTCGGCGGTGATCATGCCGTTGTCTCGGCTCTGTACCAGCAGCCCACCATTGACGCGCTTGTAATCCCAGGCCGGTACACGCTCGGCAGCCCATTGGCCGCTGGTCAGCAGGCGCACATTGGCTTTGCTGGCAACGATGGCTTGCGCTTCGGCACTCACGGAAGGGGCGATGATCACTTCGACGAACTGGCGCTCGACGATGGCTTTGGCGGTTTCAGCATCCAGTTCCCGGTTGAAGGCAATGATGCCGCCGAAGGCCGACTCGCTGTCGGTGGCGTAAGCCAATTCGTAGGCCTGGCGGATGCCGCCTTCCGGGCTGACCGCGACGCCGCACGGGTTGGCGTGCTTGACGATGACGCAGGCAGGCTTGACGAAGCTCTTGACGCACTCCAGCGCGGCATCGGTATCGGCCACGTTGTTGTACGACAGTTCCTTGCCTTGAAGCTGAGTCGCGGTGGCGATACCGACTTCGGCAGGTTTGGCTTCCACGTAGAACGCCGCGCTCTGGTGCGGGTTCTCGCCATAGCGCATTTCCTGAGCCTTGATGAACTGGGTGTTGAAAGTGCGGGGGAATTGGCTACGGCCTTCGGTCGACAGGGTGTCGGCGCGCTGATCGATGCTGCCCAGGTAGTTGGCGATCATGCCGTCGTAGGCGGCGGTGTGCTCGAACGCCTTGAGCATCAGGTCGAAGCGCTGGGCGTAGGTCAGGCCACCGGCTTTCAGGCTGTCCACCACCTGGCCGTAATCACTGGCGTTGACCACGATGGCCACGTCTTTGTGGTTTTTCGCCGCCGAGCGGACCATGGTCGGGCCGCCGATGTCGATGTTCTCGATGGCTGTCGGCAGATCGCAGCCAGGTTTGGAGACCGTGGCTTCGAATGGGTACAGATTCACCGCCACCAGGTCGATCGGCTTGATCCCGTGCTCGGCCATGATGGCGTCGTCGGTGCCGCGACGGCCGAGGATACCGCCATGGATTTTCGGGTGCAGGGTCTTGACCCGTCCGTCCATCATCTCTGCGAAGCCGGTGTAGTCCGCGACTTCGACTGCAGCGACGCCGTTGTCCTTGAGCAGTTTGAACGTGCCGCCAGTGGACAGGATCTCGACACCCAGGGTTTCGAGTTCACGGGCGAATTCAAGGATTCCGGTTTTGTCGGAAACGCTGATCAAGGCGCGGCGGATCGGCAGGCGGGTCGTCTGGTCGGTCATCTCAACTTCCATCAAAAGCTAAAGGGTTCAGCAAAAAAAACGACCGCATCGAGTGAGGTCGCTTTTTGTGTGTGGGCGGCTTACAGCAAATCGTACTGCTTGAGCTTCTTGCGCAGGGTGCCACGGTTCAGGCCCAGCAGCTCGGAGGCTTTGGTCTGGTTGCCCTTGACGTAGTTCATCACGCACTCAAGCAACGGTGCTTCGACTTCCGAGAGCACCAGGTTGTAGACATCAGTGACGGCAGCACCTTCCAGGTGAGCGAAATAATTGTGCAGCGCCTTTTCAACGCTGCCGCGCAGGGTCTGACCCTCTTCGCTCGGCGTGTTGAGGTGCTGTTTCAAATTGACGTTGTCGCTCACGGGTGTTGTTCCACTCACTAAAGTCTCAGTCATCATCGTCATGCGGCCACCTCTTGTTCGTTCCCTGCTACCGGGCTTTTTTGGCGTTCGGCAAAGAAGTCCCGAACGTTGGCGCACTGTGCTTCCGTATCTTCCAAACGATTGAAAAGGGCACGAAACTCCCTGGCGCCCGGCAGGGTTGCGAGGTACCAGCCGACGTGCTTGCGGGCGATCCGCACGCCCATCACGTCGCCATAGAACGTGTGAAGCGCGGCCAGATGCTCTAGCAGAATGCGTTCCACTTCATCCAATGCCAGCGCCGGAAGTTTTTCTCCGGTGCGCAGGAAGTGTTCTATCTCGCGAAAAATCCATGGGCGCCCTTGAGCGGCCCGGCCAATCAGCAGTCCATCGGCGCCGGTCGCATGCAGCACGTGCCGGGCCTTTTCCGGTGAATCGATATCGCCATTGGCGAAAACCGGGATCGACACCGCCTGTTTGATGGCGGCGATGGTGTCGTATTCGGCTTCGCCGGTGTACAGGTCCGCACGGGTACGCCCATGCACCGCCAATGCCTGAATACCCGCCTGTTCGGCGATTCGGGCAATGGTCATACCGTTCTTGTTCGCCCGGTCCCAGCCAGTGCGAATCTTCAGGGTGACCGGTACCTCGACTGCCGCGACTACCGCGTGCAGGATTTCGGTCACCAACTGCTCATCTTTCAACAGCGCAGAGCCAGCAGCCTTGTTGCAGACCTTCTTGGCTGGGCAACCCATGTTGATATCGATGATCTGTGCGCCAAGTTCGACGTTGGCACGCGCCGCATCTGCAAGCATTTGCGGATCACCACCGGCGATCTGGACCGAGCGGGGCTCGGGATCGCCTTCATGAATCATGCGAAGCCGCGATTTGCGGCTGTTCCACAGGCTCATGTCACTGGTGACCATTTCCGACACCACCAGGCCCGCGCCGAGTTGGCGACAGAGCTGGCGGAACGGCTGGTCAGTGACGCCCGCCATTGGGGCGAGTATCAAGCCGTTTTGCAATGTATAGGGGCCGATGCGTACCGCCGACATAGGGTGACCTGTTGTGGGGCCGAATCACGAAGCCTGGTCCGAAAAGTGCTTAGGCAACTGTTCAGACGGGACCCAGAGTATGAAAAAGGGTGGGCATGATACCCGCTCTCGATGACTGGATAAAGGCTGAATTGGATAAAATCTGAACAGCTGCATTCTTATCGCGAACGGTTAGGTCACGGTTCGCTTGATGGCCGAAAGCGTCAGTGGAATGCTGATGGCTCTGTGCCGCATTTTGGCGCGTGGCGCTGGGGCAGCATCATCTTGGCCCGTGGAGAAGTCTACTCCGGCGAGCGGAAACTCAAACTGTAATTCACCGCTTTGGGACCGGGGTCCAGAATGTCCAAGGCGATATGAATGGGCGTCTGGGGCGGCATTTCGTCCTTTCCCGCCAGCTCGCCACTCAAGTATTCCCCCGGTTTGAACCGACGACTGGCAATCAACTGACCATTGGTATCGGCGAAACGCAGCTCCAGCAGGGGAAACGGTTGAGAGAACGAGGCGCGGTTATAGATGATCGCGTCGACGACCAGGGCCCCCTGAAACTCGGGGTGACTGCGCACGACGAGGTTGCTGCTCTTGAGCAGTTTGATGTCGACCTTGGAAGGCACCTTGCAGCCGACCTGCGGGCAAATGTCCTGAAACCAGGGCCGGTACTGGTCCTGTCGCGCCAGTTCATCGAAGTGATACCACACGTACTGCCCCGCGAGGGCGCCCAGCGCGATCAGTGCAAGAGCCAGCCACAGCAGGCGGCGGCCCCAGCGAGGCTTGGGTTTTTGCCAGGACAGTTGCAGCGGGTCGTCCATCAGGTCCAGCAGCGCCTGATCGCGCAAGCCCGGTTCACTGCGCTTGCCCTTGCCAAGGCTCGGCCCGTCATCCTCATCGATCTCGTGTCGGGCGGAAGGGTGATCGTCCTCGTCGTCCAGCGCCGACAGCCGCTCGGCAGGGGCCGCACTTTGGGCGTTTTCAGTCGCACGGACGTGCTCTGAAGGATAACGTTCGTCGTCCACCGCGTCTGACGCCATGGACAGCGAAGGTTCGGTGCGATGGTCATCAGGGTCAGACGCTTCGCCCACGATGGGCTCTTGCCGTGCGTCGGACTCCAGCGGGTCTCCACGCTCTTCCACCACCTCAGCCCGCAGCTCCGGCAGCCGGTTGATGTCGTCGTGACTGAGGGCTGGGTTCCAGTCTTCGGGCGCCACGTCCGGTTCATCCCGGCGGGCACTGAAGGATTCGACTTCATGCTCTTTCGATGGCTGGGCGCGGCCGAAGGATTCCGGCAGTTGGATTTCGCGTTGCTCCAGGCGGGCGAGTTCGACATCCAGGTCGTCCAGGTCAAGGCTGTCCAGATCGACCGTGTGATCGGCCTGCCGGGCGGGCGGCGGGGCAGGCTGTGCGACGGTGACAGAGTGCGGTGCAATGATCGCTGGCTGCGGGTCGCTCTGTGCCGGTGCTGACGTTGGGGCAGCGGTCGACGTTAGCGCCTGGGCACTTTTTTCCAGCAGTTGTTTCGCTGCATTGAACACCTGCAGGCAGGAGCCGCAACGAACCATCCCCCGCGCCACGCTCAACTGAGCGTGGCTGACGCGGAAACTGGTCTGGCAGTGAGGGCACTGAGTGACGAAGCTATCGGTCATGCGGTTATCCGGGGTTGGAAGCCCTTATGGGTTGCGGTCAGTGTGTATCAGCGACGGCGGCCGGAAATGCGCACCCAGCCGTCGCGATTGGCGATTGGGTCAAGCTCGAAGGCGTCGGCGTAGGCGGCGGCCACTTCATCGCCTTGCTCGGCCAGGATGCCGGACAGCGCCAGACGCCCACCCGGTTTGACCAGGCGGCTCAACTGAGGTGCCAGCGAGACCAGCGGCCCGGCCAGGATATTCGCCACCAACACGTCAGCCGGCTCTTGAGGCAGATCCGGCGGCAAGTACAGCGGGAATTTTTCGGCGGGTACGTGATTACGGCCAGCGTTTTCACGCGAGGCTTCCAATGCCTGCACGTCGATGTCGGTGCCCACGGCATGTTTCGCACCCAGCAGCAGGGCGGCGATGGCGAGAATGCCCGAGCCACAGCCGAAATCCAGCACGTGGCTATCGCTCAGATCCTGGCCGTCCAGCCATTCCAGGCACAGGGCGGTGGTGGGGTGGGTGCCGGTACCGAACGCCAGCCCTGGATCCAGCAACAGGTTGACGGCGTTGGGCTCGGGCGCGGCATGCCAGCTGGGTACGATCCACAGGCGCTGGCCGAAACGCATGGGCTGAAAATTGTCCATCCAGCTGCGTTCCCAATCCTGGTCCTCGATGACTTCATGGCTGTGCTCGGGCAATTCGGCCCCGGTCAGCAGCTTGAGATGGGCGAGGGCCAGGGCGGCGTCAGTATCAGCTTCGAACAAGGCCAGCAGATGGGTGTGGGTCCACAGCGGCGTGGTGTTGAGTTCCGGTTCGAAGATGGGCTGATCTTCAGCGTCCATGAAGGTCACGGACACCGCGCCGACCTCAAGGAGCGCATCTTCGTAGGTTTCGGCTTGTTCCGGGCTGATGGCGAGACGGACTTGCAGCCAAGGCATGGCGTATTACCTTCGAATGAAAAGATGACAGGCGACGCAATGTCGCGAAAGACCGGCAAGTTTACGGGGTTCGGGGAAAAACAACAAAGAGGCTGATGGGGCAGGTCTGGAAAACGACAAAGCCGCTCGAAAGCGGCTTTGTCGTATCTGCAGTGTTACTGGGTGGATCAGTGTTTCTCACCGGCCAGCTTGTGTTCCAGATAGTGAATGTTGACACCGCCCTTGCAGAAGCCTGGGTCACGGGTCAGATCACGGTGCAGCGGGATGTTGGTCTTGATGCCGTCGACCACGATCTCATCCAGTGCGTTACGCATACGGGCCATGGCCTCGTCGCGGGTCGCGCCCCAAGTGATCAGTTTACCGATCAGGGAGTCGTAGTTCGGTGGCACCGCATAGCCGCTGTACAGGTGCGAATCGACGCGAACGCCGTTACCGCCCGGGGCATGGAAATGCTTGACCGTGCCAGGGCTTGGCATGAAGGTGCGCGGGTCTTCGGCGTTGATCCGGCACTCCAGCGCATGGCCGTGAATCTTCACGTCATCCTGGGTGTACGACAGCTTGTTGCCAGCGGCGATGCTCAGCATCTCCTTGACGATGTCGATACCGGTGACCATTTCGGACACTGGGTGCTCGACCTGAACGCGGGTGTTCATTTCGATGAAATAGAACGCGCCGTTTTCGTACAGGAATTCGAACGTACCGGCACCGCGGTAGCCAATGTCAATGCACGCCTTGACGCAGCGGGCCAGCACTTCAGCGCGGGCTTTTTCGTCGATGCCTGGCGCTGGCGCTTCTTCCAGCACCTTTTGGTGACGGCGTTGCAGGGAGCAATCGCGGTCGCCCAGGTGAATCGCGTGGCCCTGGCCATCGGACAGCACCTGAACTTCCACGTGGCGCGGGTTGGTCAGGAACTTCTCCAGGTAAACCATCGGGTTGCCGAATGCCGCGCCCGCTTCGGAACGGGTCAGTTTGGCAGAAGCGATCAGGTCTTCTTCCTTGTGCACCACGCGCATGCCGCGACCACCGCCGCCGCCAGCGGCCTTGATGATCACTGGGTAGCCCACTTCACGGCCGATGCGCAGTGCTTCCGCTTCGTCTTCCGGCAGCGGGCCGTCGGAACCTGGAACGGTCGGAACACCGGCCTTGATCATTGCGTCCTTGGCCGACACCTTGTCGCCCATCAGGCGAATGACGTCAGCGTTCGGGCCGATGAAGGCAAAACCGGATTTCTCGACCTGCTCGGCGAAGTCGGCGTTTTCCGCCAGGAAGCCGTAGCCCGGGTGAATAGCCGTGGCGCCGGTGACTTCGGCGGCGGCGATGATGGCCGGGATGTGCAGGTAGGACTGAGCGGCCGATGCCGGACCGATGCACACCGATTCGTCCGCCAGACCCAGGTGCATCAGCTCCTTGTCGGCCTTCGAATACACGGCGACGGTCTTGATGCCCAGCTCTTTGCAGGCACGCAGGATCCGCAGGGCGATTTCACCGCGGTTGGCGATCAGTACTTTTTCCAACTTCGCAGGATTCGTCATCACAGAAACTCCGCGGTTCAAACGATGGTGAACAGCGGCTGGTCAAACTCAACCGGCTGGCCGTCTTCGACGAGGATGGACTCGATCACGCCGCTGGTTTCGGCTTCGATGTGGTTCATCATTTTCATCGCTTCGACGATGCACAGGGTGTCGCCTTTCTTCACCGACTGGCCGACTTCAACGAAAGCTGGCGAGGTGGGCGACGCTTTGCGATAGAAGGTGCCGACCATTGGCGAGCGAGCCACGGTGCCGTTCAGTTTCGGTGCGGCGGCCGGCGCGTCGGCGGAAGCGGCAACGGGAGCGGCGGCTGGTGCCGGGGCAGCAACCGGAGCGGCGGCTGGTGCCGGTGCGTAGTACTGCTGCGCTGGCGCCTTGCTGTGGCGGCTGATACGGACGGACTCCTCGCCTTCCTTGATCTCCAGCTCGTCGATGCCAGACTCTTCCAGCAGTTCGATCAGTTTCTTGACTTTACGGATATCCATTAATCAACTCCCAGGGGACGGTCAGGGGTAATTCAGTAGCCGGTTCGGGCTGCGTGGCTCAGTGCTAAACCGTGCCGCTCACGCCTGCGAACGGGTGGCCAGTTGTTCCATGGCGGCCTCCAGGGCCAGTCGGTAACCGCTGGCGCCAAGGCCGCAGATCACTCCTACGGCAACATCTGAAAAATAGGAGTGATGGCGGAAAGGTTCGCGTTTGTGCACGTTCGAGAGGTGCACTTCGATGAATGGGATGCTCACTCCCAGCAATGCGTCACGTATTGCAACACTTGTGTGAGTAAAAGCCGCCGGGTTGATCAGAATGAAGTCCACGCCTTCATCGCGGGCTGCGTGAATGCGATCGATCAACTCGTACTCGGCGTTGCTCTGAAGGTACATCAGATGGTGGCCCGCTTCGCGAGCGCGCGTTTCGAGGTCCTGATTGATGTCGGCCAACGTGATCGAGCCGTAGATCCCCGGTTCGCGGGTCCCTAGCAAGTTCAGGTTGGGCCCGTGCAGGACCAGAAAAGTCGCCATTGAGTGTTCCTTGTTGTCTGCTAGCCGTCGCTTACACCCAGGCATTCGCCTGAGATGAGCGTTTATTGCGCCGGGACTATGCCGGAAAGCGCAATGGACTGTCCAGTTACCGACCCAGATATCGACAATGTAAGCACGATGAGCGATGTTTGCGCAAAGTTTGTGACTAAGTGGCTAAATTTGGTCATTTGCTCTAGAAAGGCGCTCTGCGAGCCCTTCGACGTCGATTTCGCCGACAACACGGACATTTTCAAGCTCGTTGCCGTCTTTTCCGAAAAATAGCAACGCTGGCGGACCGAACAGCTTGTAGTGATCGAGTAAAGCGCGCTGCTCGGCATTGCTATCGGTCATGTCGAAGCGAATCAGGCGAAATCCCTTCAGCTGACTGACGATCTTCGGATCGGGCAGCACGTCATGCTCGATGACCTTGCAACTGATGCACCAATCGGCATACCAGTCCACCAACACCGGTGTGCCGTTATTCTTCGCATCGCTCAGCTGCTGTTTCAACTCACTGACTTGAGTGACGGTTTGCCAGCCTTGCTGTGCCTGGGGCTGCCCGGTCATCGACGTGTTCTGGTCGCGGCCCAGGGGGCGGAGCGGATCGGTCTGCCCGCTCAAAGCGCCGTACCAGCAGGACACCGCGTAAACCAGCAGGAAGAGCCCCACCAACTGAGCAAGGCGAGCTCGGGGGCTCTTCTTCGTGAACTCCAGCGTGCCGAGAAACAGCGCGACCCCGGCCCACAGCAAACCGAGCAGGAGCAGGGTGGCCTGCCCTGGAATCACGCGGCTGAGCAACGCGATGGCCAGGGCCAGCAGCAGAACACCGATCGCATTTTTGACCGTGACCAGCCAGGGGCCGCTTTTGGGCAACCAGGCCGCACCACCTGTAGCGACGAGCACCAGCGGCGCGCCCATGCCAAGGCCCAGCGCAAACAGTTTCAATGCTCCGCCCCACGCATCGCCGCTGGCGCTTATATAAAGAAGCGCGCCTGCCAATGGCGCGGAGACGCAAGGCGAAACCAGCAGGCTGGAGACCACGCCCAGTACCGCCGCCCCCCATAGGGATCCGCCTTGTGCATTTCCTGCGATGCGATCCAGCCGGTCATTGAGGGCCCGAGGCAAGCGCAACTCGAAGACGCCGAACATGGCGATGGCGAACACGACGAAGAACAGGGAGAACGGCACGAGCACCCAAGCAGATTGAAGCCGCGCCTGCAAATTGAGACTGGCGCCGAATAGGCCCATCAACGCACCGAGCGCTGCAAAACAGATGGCCATCGGCAGCACGTAGGCAAGGGAAAGCGAAAGGCCTCGCAGGCCGCCCACCTGGCCGCGCAACACCACGCCAGACAGGATGGGCAACATGGGGAGAACGCAGGGTGTGAAGGTCAGGCCGATGCCTGCGAGAAAGAACAGCGCCAGTTGCTTCCAACTGAATGGGGCGTTGCTGTCGCTGACGGGGATGTCCGCCTCGCTGGAGGGCGCGCCGCCTATAGTCAAGCGCTCGGTCTCAGGTGGGTAGCACAAGCCTTTGTCGGCGCAGCCTTGATAGGTCACCACCAGCGTGAACGCGCCAGTGGCCGCGGATTCGCGGGGCAGGGTGACATCGAGAATGCCGTGATAGACCTCGACATCGCCGAAATACTCATCGTGCTTTTTCTCACCTGCCGGTAACTGCGGGGCTCCCAGCTTGATGTCAGCCGGTTCGGTGCGGAATTGAAAGCGGTGGCGGTAAAGGTAATAACCCTCGGTCGCGACGAACTGCAGCTTGATCGCCTCAGGCGTGGTGTCGATCAGGTTCAACTGAAAGGCCTGGCGAACCGGGAGGAAATCTTTGCTGTTGTCGATGGCTGAAGCGCCCAGCGCCGGGGTGCCCAGTCCTGATGCCGGCCGACTGTCCAGCAGGCTGGCGCTGAACGCAGGAAGGGCGAGAGTGAGGAGAATCAGACAAAGCAGGCGGCGCATGGCGGTCTCGCGATACAAAGATCGGCGCATGATAACGGATCTTGCCTACCTGAGGCTGTGCCAGGCGTTACCGATCATGACCCGTTGCAGTGTGGCCGGTCTGTGTTTGCGGTCGTGAGCGCCTCGTCAGAGACCTTTGTGACTAATCGACATCCACCGGCGAATGCTTTCTGGTCTGCATGAAATCATCGCTGACCGTGTAGACCTGATTGCGGCCGGCTTTCTTGGCCCGATACAGGGCTTCGTCCGCGTGGGAGGCCATCATCAGCGCATCGTCGTATTCGCCCAGCTCGACAACGCCCGCGCTGAAGGTGCAGAACAGATCGGCTGGCTGCGCCGGGTAGTGGATTTCGGCGAAGCGACGGCGGATTTCGTCGAGCACGCCATAGGCTGCTTTCAAATCCGTGTCAGGCATGACCACGGCGAACTCTTCGCCCCCATAGCGGCCGATGTAATCGGTTTTGCGCAAACGTTGTTTGAGAAACAGCGCCAGGCTTTTGATCACGCGGTCACCCATTGGGTGGCCATGGGTGTCGTTCACTTTCTTGAAGTGGTCGATGTCGAGCATGGCGAAGCTCAACGGTTTGCACTCGCGACGCGCGCGGAAGCTGCAATCTTCCAGCAACTGGAGGATGTGGGTGTGGTTGTAGAGGCCGGTCAGGCTGTCACGGACCATTCGCGCCTTGAGGTTGCGCGCTCGCGCCGCACGGTTGCGCACTGTGGTGATCAAGTGGCGCGGTTTGATCGGTTTGGTCAGGAAATCGTCGCCGCCTTCACTCATCGCATCGAGCTGTTTGTCGAGATCGTCCTCAGCCGACAGATAAATGATCGGCACACTGACATAACGGTCATTGTGGCGAATCACCTTGGCCAGTTCAGTGCCTGTGCAGCCAGGCATGTACATGTCGAGGATGATCAAGTCTGGCTGGAATTCGGCCAGTTCGGACATGGTCTTGATTGGATCGAACAAAGTACGCGTCACGATGCCGGCATTGTTCAGCAGACGTTCCGTGTGCGTGGCCTGAGCACGCGAATCGTCGATGACCAGCACCTTATAGGGCTCGTACTGAGCGACCCGCGTAAGGATTTCGATTTTCTCAAGAAGGCTCGACGCGTCCAGGGTGCCGGTCAGAAATTCTTCGCCACCGGCCCTCACGGCTGCCAACCGCGTCGGCGTATCGGTCTCTTGGTGGCTGAAGAACAACAACGGCAGCTTCTGTTCCAGCCCTTCTTGCATTCTGGCTGCCAGTTGCAGGCCTGCGCCGTTGCCGCCGAAATCCACGTCCATCACGATCGCAGCGGGAAGGCGCTCGGACAGTGACGCATTGAACGCTTCCACGCTGTCCAGCGATTGCGCGCTCAAACCGAAGAATTCCAGCTGCTTGGCCAGGCGCTCGGCCCGTTCGTGATCCTGCAGCATCACATAGACTGGCTTGCGCAGAGGCGGCAGCGAGGTGTGCTCCAGCTTGTCCCCGTGACGCAGTCCCGTGCGCGAAAGGCGCTGCATCAGCCGATTGAGATCGGTGATCAGCGCACTGCTCAGTCGTCCACGGTTGGCCTGCACCTCGAAAAGTGACTGACTGATGTCGCGCGCCAAATGAGCGTGCTCGACCTGATCGAAGCGTTCGGCGAAACGCAGCAGGCGCTGGTTTGCTTCAATGAGCTCTTCAAGGTCTGCGAGCGACCATTCGCTTTGCTGCAAGCGTTGCCAAACCTCAAGTATTTGACGTGCTTGATGGATGACGCGCTGGGCGAAGTGATGCTTGAGGCGGTCGCGACTCGGATCTTCTGGCTCGGTCATGTCCTGACTACTTATAGGGGAAACCCTGATGCAAATGCTGGCGCTATGCTAGCACCACTTTGCTTTCTTAAGTGCGCCGCAAGTCATTTAGTTGTCATTTTTTCAGGCTTTTTCGCGTCAATTTTTTATCTTTTCCACCCCGATAGAACAATTGCTGACAGAAAAGCGAGCAACGTCCCCCCTGTACGCTCCTCAGGAAAAACCCTAGACGCACTTCCTTTTTATGGGCGGCATGCTGGGGCTTCGGCAGGCTCCGGCGCTCGAGGCGGCGACCCGGTCAATGACGCCCTTGGACCTGTGGATAACGCATCTGGGCCATCCGCTGCGTTCCTGACGAACGCACCTTGCTGTAAGGTTGCGGTCACAAGCACTGAACTCCGTGACTGAAAGGACAAGGCCATGCTGGATTGGAAAAAACGCTCGCAGACTCAAGGTACAGGTGAGCGTGTTGAAGAAAAGCCGATAGGCAAGGCGCCTCGTGGTTACTGGGGCGGCCTGTTCTTCAGTCGTGCGGTCGGTGCCGTGGTGGGCATCTACTTGGTGGTCACCCTTGCACTGGGCATCTGGTGGAGCAGTGAGCCTGCGATGTTTCCGGTCCAACAGAACGCTCAGGCGGCTGCCGAGCGCGAAGGCAAACAGATGGTGATCGGGTACACCACCGTCGAAACCCTGAAAAGCGTCGTCTCGACGTTGCTCAACAAACCGGGCGGTTATATTTCCAACGACCGCTTTCCGCCAGGCCTGTGGCTCGACAACATGCCGAGCTGGGAGTACGGCGTGCTCGTTCAGGTGCGCGACCTGACGCGCGCCTTGCGCAAAGACTTCGCCCGCTCGCAGTCGCAGTCCGCCGAAGACAGCGATCTGGCACGCGCAGAACCGCTGTTCAACTTTGATAACCGCAGTTGGGTCCTGCCCTCCAGCGAGTCGCAGTACCGGGATGGCATTGCGGCACTAAGCCGTTATCAGGCCCGCTTGTCCGACCCGAATCAGAAGAACGCTCTGTTCTACACGCGCGCCGATAATCTCAACAACTGGCTGGGTGACGTGGGTACGCGCCTGGGTTCGCTTTCGCAACGGCTGTCGGCGAGCGTGGGACGGGTCAAGCTCAACACCAGCCTGAAAACCGAAGCGCAGTCCGAGGTGTCGGTGAAGCCGGGTGAGGTTCCGCAGGTCGATGAAGAAATCGTCGAAACCCCATGGATGCAAATCGACAACGTGTTCTATGAGGCCCGAGGTCAGGCGTGGGCGCTCTCTCATCTGCTGCGCGCCATTGAAGTGGATTTTGCCGATGTGCTGGCGAAGAAGAACGCGACGGTGAGCGTACGTCAGATCATTCGAGAGCTGGAGGCGTCCCAAGAGCCAATGTGGAGCCCGATCATCCTCAATGGCAGCCCGTTCGGCGTGTTCGCCAACCACTCGTTGGTGATGGCCAACTACCTGTCTCGCGCCAATGCCGCCGTCATCGATCTTCGTCAATTGCTGTCGCAGGGTTGATCGGTGCCCATTCCTGAAAGCGAAGTCGCGCACCGCGCGGCTTCTGACGCCGAACTCATCGCCTGGGTCGACCGTCAGGACCAGCTACTGGGTTCGCTCCCCCGCGCTGCCTTGCGCGAGCGCGGCCTGATCGGGCGCGGCACCTTTATCTTGCTGTTCAATTCCGCAGGGAAGTTGTGCGTCCACCGTCGCACGTTGAGCAAGGCCATTTACCCCGGTTACTGGGATGTGGCGGCGGGTGGAATGGTCCAGGCAGACGAAACCTATGCGGCGTCGGCGGCCCGCGAGTTGGAGGAAGAACTGGGCGTGGCTGGGGTTCAATTGACGGCACACGAGCGGTTCTTCTTCGATCAGCCGGACAACCGGCTTTGGTGTGCAGTGTTCTCAGCCGTCTGGGACGGACCGCTCAATCTGCAACCAGAGGAAGTGCTGGAAGCGCGCTTTGTGACGATTGATCAGGTGCTGGATGAAGCCTCGCAAATGCCCTATTGCCCGGACTCTCTGGCTGCGCTGAAGCGCTATTTGGCCGACGTCGCAAAAGTCCCGTAAATTGCCGCATATTTGCTCTTAGCATCGGCGTGGTTTGCCGTTACACTGCGCGCCTTTTCAAGCCGGACCGTCACCGCGGTCCGGTTGCGCTGCCCCTGCCTGAGTGGGGCTTCGCGGTCGGCATCACAGATCGATGGCTCATCGGTCTGCCCGACCAGACTTTGGTCCTCAAGAAGAGGATTGCCCGTGGCCAAAAAAGCCGCCTCCTTTGTTGCCCTCGGTGGCCTGGTATTTTCTACCGACGCCGGCCGGCATTGCCCTGACTGCCGTCAGCCTGTCGACGCCTGCACCTGCAAGAAAACCCTGATTCCCGAAGGCGACGGCATCGCCCGCGTGCGCCGTGAAAGCAAGGGCCGTGGCGGCAAGACCGTGACCACTGTCACCGGTGTCCCGCTGCCTGAAGATGCACTCAAGGAACTGGCGTCTACGCTCAAGCGACGGTGTGGAACAGGCGGGGCGCTCAAGGAAGGCGTGATCGAAATCCAGGGCGATCACGTCGAGACGCTACTGGCTGAGCTGGTCAAGCAGGGTTTCAAGGCAAAAAAGTCGGGCGGTTGAGTCACGCCTCGTCCGTTCCGGCTTTCACGATCGTTCGGTTATCGGAGCAAACTCTGCTCTGCGTGTAGGGTCTACTGAGCCATTCAGGGGCTCGACGCCTGCGCCAAACCGTCATTTCCACGCTATACACTGCGCCCAGCCTTCGATGGCCGGCGCTTCACGACTTCTATACAGGGGACTTCGATGTCCGTACGACGCACACGCAAAGACGATGGTAGCCAATGGACCGTGGCGGACAGCCGCAGTGTCTATGGGATTCGCCATTGGGGGGCTGGTTATTTTGCAATCAACGAAGCCGGGCGTGTTGAAGTTCGCCCCAACGGGCCGGGCAGTTCGCCCATCGATCTCTACGAGCAGGTAGACCAATTGCGCAAGAGCGGTTTGTCACTGCCGCTGCTGGTGCGTTTCCCCGATATTCTGCAGGACCGAGTCCGCCAGTTGACCGGTGCTTTCGACGCGAACATTGCCCGTCTGGAATACCAGAGCACCTACACCGCGTTGTATCCGATCAAGGTCAACCAGCAGGAAGCGGTGGTGGAAAACATCATTGCGACGCAGAACGTGTCCATTGGGCTTGAGGCCGGTTCCAAGCCCGAGCTGATGGCTGTGCTGGCATTGGCGCCGAAAGGCGGGACGATCGTCTGCAACGGCTACAAGGACCGCGAGTTCATTCGTTTGGCGCTGATGGGGCAGAAGCTTGGCCATAACGTCTTCATCGTCATCGAGAAGGAATCGGAAGTCGAACTGGTCATCGAAGAGGCTGCCGAGCTGAAGGTCGCTCCGCAGGTGGGGCTGCGCGTGCGGTTGTCGTCGCTGGCGTCGAGCAAATGGGCCGACACCGGGGGCGAAAAATCCAAGTTCGGATTGTCTGCCGCTCAATTGCTGTCGGTGGTCGACCGCTTTACCAAAGCCGGTCTGGATCAGGGCATTCGCCTGCTGCACTTCCACATGGGCTCGCAGATCGCCAACCTGGCCGACTACCAGCACGGTTTCAAGGAAGCCATTCGTTACTACGGCGAGTTGCGCAACCTCGGCCTGCCGGTCGATCACGTCGACGTCGGTGGCGGGCTGGGTGTGGATTACGACGGTACCCACTCACGCAATGCCAGCTCGATCAACTACGACATGGACGATTACGCCGGCGTCGTGGTCGGCATGCTCAAGGAATTCTGCGACGCGCAGGGTTTGCCCCATCCGCACATCTTCTCGGAGAGCGGCCGCTCGCTGACGGCGCACCATGCGATGCTGGTGATCCAGGTCACGGACGTCGAGCGTCACAACGACGAGGTGCCAGTGATCGAAGACAAGGAGAGCCTGCCGGAAACCCTGCAGTGGCTCATCGATCTGCTGGGCCCGACCGACATCGAGATGGTCACCGAAACCTACTGGCGCGCCACGCACTACATGAGTGACATCGCCGCCCAGTATTCGGACGGCAAGCTTACCCTCGCGCAAAAAGCGCTGGGCGAGCAGTGCTATTTCGCTGTCTGCCGTCGCCTGCACAACTCGTTGAAGGCGCGTCAGCGCTCGCATCGCCAGGTGCTCGACGAGCTGAACGACAAGCTGGCCGACAAATACATCTGCAATTTTTCGGTATTCCAGAGCCTGCCTGATACCTGGGCGATCGACCAGGTGCTGCCGATCATCCCGCTTCACCGCCTCGACGAGGAGCCCAATCGCCGCGCGGTGTTGCAAGACCTGACCTGCGACTCCGATGGCAAGATCAACCAGTACGTCGACGAGCAGAGCATCGAGACCAGCCTGCCGGTGCATGCGCTGAACGAGGACGAAGATTATCTGCTGGGTGTTTTTCTGGTTGGCGCGTACCAGGAAATCCTCGGTGACATGCACAACCTGTTCGGTGACACCGACTCGGTGAACATCTACCAGAATCAGGATGGCAGCGCCTACTCGGCGGGTATCGAAACCCACGACACCATCGAGGACATGCTGCGCTACGTGCACTTGTCGCCAGAGGAGTTGATGACCCACTACCGCGACAAGGTGGCCAGCGCACGGATCACCCCGCGCGAGCGGACCCAGTATCTGGATGCGTTGCGCCTGGGGTTGACGCGTTCATCCTATCTGTCCTCATGAGGGTGGTTTAAGCCCCTGACCATAGGGTCAGGTGGCGCCCTGTCCGTCAAGTTGGCGGTCCTTGAATCGCCATTTGCCGCAGGTTCGGCGCGGGCCTCCTACAGGTTCGCGCTCGCTTGTTGTTCTTGTTTGTAGGCCCTTTCCTGTTCTGCATTTGCCCTCTCTACATCGCAGATTTTCTGTTACAGAATCCTCGACCGCCTGTCACTGTCTGCCGAGGTCATTCGTACCATGTCATCGCCCCCCCAAGTCATGCCATTGCGCCTGGAGGTTGATCGCCCCAGGCATTCGTTCGAGGTCGTGGCCTGCGAACGCAGCGAAGAGGCTGATCAGCCTTACTTGTACACACTCGATATCACTCACCCTGACAGCCATCTGGACACTCACGAACTGCTGTTCAGTGCAGGCTGGTTGCATGGCAGCGAAGCCGAGTCCGGCATCCATGGGCACGTCCACAGCATCATGCGCATGGCCAGCCGAGCGGCGTCGAGCAATCTCCTGCACAGTGGCCCTTCCCGTTACCGCATCACCTTCGGACCACGGCTGGGGTTGATGGCCTGGCGCTACAACCAGCGCGTCTTCCAAGGGCTCGATGCCCGGCAAATCATCCAGCAGGTTCTCAGTGAGCACGGCATCCAGGCCCGAGGCCTTCTTTGGCGGCGCAAACAAGCCTGTCAGAAGCGTGACTACTGCGCGCAGTACCGTGAGAGTGACCTGCAGCTGGTTCAGCGGCTCTGTGCAGAGGAAGGCATGCGCTATCACTTCTTGCACGCACGCCATCGGCATGTGGTGGTCTTCACCGACGAGTCGCCCCTCGATGCCGCGGAGTGCGCCGAGTCGCGGGAGGTGGATGCCCCGGTGGTGTCGCTCACCGGGGCATGCATGCATCGGGCTAGTCTGGTCGGCGGGTTGTTCGAGTCGGTCCAGCCGAACGCTGAAGGGCGCCTGCAGGTGCGGTTCGACTGGAGCAATCAGGGTGATGGCTCGCGCTTCAATGAGTGCTGGATTGCAGTCGATCCTGCCCTGATCGAAAAACAGCCGCTGTGGTGGGGCGGCATGGAGGTCGTCGTACGCTTTCGCAAGGGCGATCCGGGCAAGCCCTATATCAGCGATCGCTTATGGGACCCGGATATCAACCCTGAAACCGAACCCGGCGTCGACGCTCCGGCGCGCCGGGTGATCACGACGCGTATTGACCGGGCCCTGTTTCTCGATGAGTCACAGGCGTTCTCGGTGGACGATCAATTCATCGTGAAAATGGCACAAGACCACGAAATGCACTTCAGGGTGGGTAACAGCCAGGTGACGATCGATTCCCGGTACGTTTCGCTGAGCGGCCTGCGCATCATGCTGTCCTCCATCGCGGAGGCGGAGCAGGCCTTTTGAACGCGCTTCTGGCTAGGCGAACCAACCACCGCTGCGGTTCAACGAGCGGGCGATGTAGCCCAGTGTCAGGGCGCGCAAGGCCATGAACAGCAGAAACACGATCCACAGCCCGTGATTGCCGAACGAAGTGGCCAGCCAGGCGAACGGTGCGACAATCAGCGCGCTCAACACCATCGCGTTGCGCATTTCCCGCGCTCGGGTGGCGCCGATGAACAGGCCGTCGAGCAGGTAACTCCAGACGGCCACCAGCGGCAGAAGGGCCAGGTAGGGCAGGTAGACGAAGGCAATCTCACGAACAGCCTGAATGTCGGTCTGCAGTTCGATGAACAGGTGTCCGCTGAACAGGAACAGCAGCGCGAAGGCAACGCTGCACATCAGCGACCACCCGCCTGCCACATTCAGGGCTCGACGCAAGGCGGCGGGGTCCCGGGCACCGATGGCGTGGCCGCAAAGGGCCTCCACCGCATGAGCGAGACCGTCCAGGGCATTGGCCGTCAACAGCAGGCCATTGAGCAGCAATGCATTGGCGGCCACCGTGGCATCGCCCAGGCGCGCACCCTGGACGGTGATGAGGAAGAACGCGGATTGCAACACCAGGCTGCGGATGAAGATGTCCCGGTTCACCGCCAACAGAGGTCGCCAGCTTGCCCAGCGTTTGAGTACGGCCAGGGCCAGAGGGCCGGGGAAGGCGAGCAGACCTTTGCGCGTCAGGGCCAGGCCCAGAAGAGCCCCGATCCATTCGGCAACGACCGATGCGCGGGCACTGCCGATCACGCCCCAGTCCAGCCCGATGACGAACCACAGGTTCAGCGCAATGTTGACCAGGTTGGTCGTCAACAGAATTGCCAGGGGCGCTCGAGCGTTCTGCAGGCCGAGGAACCAGCCCACCAGCGCATAGCTCGCCAGCGCAGCGGGCAGCCCGAACAGCCGGGTGTGGAAAAACTCGCGGGTCAATTCCTCGAGATCGGGGGACGGCTGCATCATCGTCAATGCGAGGTGTTGGAACGGCAGGCCGATCAAGCCCAACAGTACGGAAAACCCCAGCGCCAGCAACAAGCCTTGCAGCAGTACCTGGCGCAGAGCGGCGCCATCGGAGCGGCCCGCCGCCTGCGCAGCGAACCCGGTGGTGCCCATGCGCAGAAAGCTCATTGCCCAGGCGAGAAAGCTATAAAGCGTACCGCCGACGGCCACGGCACCCAACTGGTGAGCATGGGGCAGATGGCCGATGACCGTGCTGTCGACCAGCGAGACCAACGGGACGGAAATGTTCGACAGAATCATCGGCGCCGCCAGCGCCCACACCTGGCGATGGGTCGTGCGATGGCGCCAGTCAGCGAGGAAGTTGGGCATGAGGGCTCGATAGGGTCAAGGGAGCGAGATGGGCCGCATTGTAGCGACTCGACGTGCACAGCGCAGATCCACCGAAAGGGAGCGCCAACCTTCCTCGAGGGCCCGCCGAGTCACGCAGCGCTGCGCCTCCCGCCTGAAGAGTGGGCCTGAGAACGAACTCACAAACCCAGGGTCTATGTCCGCGCCGCGCTTTACGAGCGCGAAAGCGATGCTATAACTGCTGCTCCTCATCACAACTGCTGCCAATGAGTGCCTCATGCTTAACAAAGGATTGTTCCTGGCCTGCGCGCTGGCACTGCTCAGTGCTTGCGATTCCTCTACCTCTGAAAAAACCGCCCCCGCCCCATCGCAGCCTGCTGCACCTCAAGCCGCAGTCGAAGCCGCCAAGCCCAAACCGGCGGTTGACCTCGCTGCGCTGAGCAAACGGTACGCGGGGCGCGAGTTGACCGTAGTGGATGTTTCGGAAATCCAGCTCGACGGTGCCAGCACGCTGTCCTTGAGCTTTTCCGTGCCGCTGGCCCCCGACCAGAAGTTCGCGGAGAAAGTGCACCTGGTGGACAGCGTCAACGGCAAGGTCGATGGCGCCTGGGAGCTGTCCGACAATCTCATGGAATTGCGCCTGCGCCACCTTGAACCTAAGCGCAAGCTGGTGCTGACCATCGATCCGGGTCTGGCCGCCGTGAACGGCAACGCCCTGGCCGCGGAATACTCGGCGCGCCTGGAAACGTCCGATCTGCAAGCCACTGTCGGCTTCGCCAGCCGTGGCAGCCTGCTGCCGACCCGTCTGGCCGAGGGCCTGCCGGTGATCGCGCTGAACGTCGACAAGGTCGATGTCGAGTTCTTCCGCATCAAGCCCGATTCGCTACCTGCCTTTCTCAGTTCATGGGAGGGCTCGTCCAGCCTGCAGAGTTATGAGTCCAGAGAATTGCTGCCTATGGCCGACCTGGTGTATGGCGGCCGTTTTGACTTGAATCCTGCACGCAACACCCGGGAAACCGTTCTGTTGCCGATTGCCGGGCTCAAACCGTTGCAGCAACCCGGTGTTTATCTGGCCGTAATGCGGGCGTCAGGCACCTACAATTACTCCCAGCCAGCGACGCTGTTCACGCTCAGCGACATAGGGTTGTCGGCGCATCGCTACGCCAATCGTCTGGATGTGTTCACCCAGGCGCTGGAGGGTGGCAAGGCGTTGAGCGGCATCGATCTGGAGCTGTATGACGACAAAGGGCGCGTGGTCGGCCAGGTTAAAACCGACGGTGCCGGTCATGCTCAACTGCCGTTGCCAGCCAAGGCTGAGGTGCTCCTGGCGAAGAATGCCGAACAAACCAGCCTGCTGCGCCTCAACAGCGCGGCGCTGGACCTGGCCGAGTTCGACATCACGGGCCCGCAAGCGCATCCGCTGCAATTCTTTATCTTTGGTCCTCGCGACTTGTATCGGCCCGGCGAAACCGTGTTGCTCAACGGCCTGTTGCGCGACAACGACGGCAAGGGCGTGAAACCTCAGCCGATTACGGTGGAAGTGCGCCGCCCGGACGAGCAGGTCAGTCGAAAGTTCGTGTGGGAAGCCGACGCCACCGGTTTGTATCAATACCAACTTCAATTGTCGGACGAAGCCCCGACTGGTCGCTGGCAGTTGGTGTTCGACTTGGGCGACGGCAAGCCGCAGTTGTATGAGTTTCAGGTCGAAGACTTCCTTCCGGAGCGCATGGCGCTCGAGCTCAAGGGCAGTGATGCGCCGCTCGCGCCGGATGCACCGTTCGATGTCGCCATCAACGGGCGGTACCTCTACGGGGCCCCTGCATCGGGCAATCGCCTGACTGGCCAGCTCTACGTGCGCCCGCTGCGCGAAGCGGTGCCGGGCTTGCCGGGTTATCAGTTCGGTTCGATCACTGAGGAGGACCTCAAGCAGGACCTTGAGATCGAGGACAGCACCCTCGACGCCAATGGCCAGTTGGACCTGAGCATTGACAGCCAGTGGGCCAAAGCCCGTTCGCCGCTGCAACTGGTGCTGCAGGCCAGCTTGCAGGAGTCCGGTGGTCGGCCTGTCACTCGCCGCCTGACCCAGCCGGTGTGGCCTGCCGAAGCCCTGCCTGGCCTGCGCGGCCTGTTCGAGGGCGAGGCCACCGATGGCGACGGCCCGGTGGAATTCGAAGTGCTCGTGGCCGATGCGGAGGGCCACAAGTTGGCCGCTGACAACCTTAAGGTGCGGCTGATCCGCGAGCGCCGCGACTATTACTGGAACTACTCGGAGAGCGACGGGTGGAGTTACCACTACAACGAGAAATTCCTCAACCTGTCCGAAGAAACGCTCAGCGTAAAAAAAGGCGCCACCGCTAAAGTCAGCTTTCCAGTGGAGTGGGGGCCTTATCGGGTAGAGGTCGAGGATCCCGCCACTGGCATCGTCAGCAGTGTGCGTTTTTGGGCCGGTTATCGCTGGCAGGACAACGCTGAGGGCGGAGCGGTGCGTCCCGATCAGGTCAAGCTGGCGCTGGATAAACCGGCTTATGCCGACGGCGACACGGCCAAGGTCACGGTCACCCCGCCTTCAGCGGGCAAAGGTTATTTGCTGGTGGAGTCCAGCGAAGGCCCGCTGTGGTGGCAAGAGATCGATGTGCCAGCCGAGGGCAAGACCTTCGACGTGCCCGTGGACAAGCAATGGGCCCGTCACGACCTCTACGTCAGCGCGCTGGTGATTCGCCCCGGTGAGCGCAAGGCCAACGTCACGCCCAAGCGGGCGGTTGGCGTGCTGCACCTGCCGCTGGACCGCTCCCAGCGCAAGCTGGCGTTGACGGTCACGGCGCCTGAAAAAATGCGGCCCAAACAGCCGCTGAAACTCAAGATCAATGCAAAAGGCGCTGACGGTTCGGTGCCCAAAAACGTGCACGTATTGGTCGCTGCGGTGGACGTCGGAATTCTCAATATCACCGAATACGCGACGCCGGATCCCTTTGCCAGCCTGTTCGGGCGCAAAGAATATGGCGCCGACCAACTCGACATCTATGGGCAGTTGATCGAGGCTGGACGCAATCGTCTCGCCAGCCTGGCATTCGGCGGGGACGCGGCATTGGCCAAAGGCGGTAAACGCCCAGAGACCAGCGTGAACATCGTTGCGCTGCAAAGCGCGCCGGTGACCTTGAGCGAGCAGGGCGATGCCGAAGTCAGCCTCGACATTCCGGATTTCAATGGCGAGCTGCGGATCATGGCGCAAGCCTGGACCGACGAGCGCTATGGCATGGCCGAAGCGAAAACCGTGGTAGCGGCGCCGCTGATCGCCGAGTTGTCTGCGCCGCGCTTCCTTGCGGGCGGTGACCAGACGCGAGTGGCGCTCGACGTGTCGAACCTTTCGGGCAAAGCGCAAAAGCTCACTGTTCAGGTCTCGGCCGAAGGGCAGTTGAGCCTGGCCGAAGGCGACGGCACCAAAGCGGTGGCACTGAACCCAGGGCAGCGGACCACATTGCAGATTCCAGTGAAGGCCCAGGGAGGCTTCGGGCAGGGCGTGATCAGGGTGAAGGTTGACGGCCTGGACTTGCCCGGCGAAAACCTGCCGGCGTTCAGCCGCGAATGGACGATCGGTGTGCGACCGGCGTATCCAGCCATGCTGCGTCAGTACCGCGCCGTGCTCAAGGATCAGGCTTGGAGCCTGCCAGAGGGTGCCCTTGAGGCCTTCGAACCGGCGGGGCGTGAGGCGCTTCTCTCGGTCTCCAGCCGTCCTCCCCTTAACCTGGGCGAGCAGATTAGAGCATTGAAAGCCTACCCCTATGGCTGTCTCGAGCAGACCACCAGCGGCCTCTACCCCTCGCTGTACGCCGATGCCCCGACCCTCAAGCGTCTAGGGCTCGAAGGTGAGTCCGACGAGGCGCGCAAACGCAAGATCGAGATCGGCATCGAGCGTCTGCTGGGGATGCAACGCTACAACGGCAGCTTCGGGCTGTGGGGATCGGACGGTGAGGAGGAGTATTGGCTGACAGCCTATGTCACCGACTTCCTGCTGCGGGCACGGGATCAGGGCTTCGCGGTACCGCCCGATGCGCTGAAAAAGGCCAACGAACGCTTGCTGCGCTATCTGCAAGACCGCAACCAGATCGAGGTCAACTACAGCGAGAACGCCGACCACACGCGCTTTGCCGTGCAGGCCTATGCAGGGCTGGTGTTGTCGCGCAGTCAGCAGGCACCGCTGGGTGCGTTACGCAGCCTGTTCGAGCGTCGCAGCGATGCCCGCTCGGGCCTGCCGCTGGTCCAGCTGTCCATTGCCCTGGACAAGATGGGCGACAAGCCCCGGGCCGAGCAGGCGCTGTTGGCCGGGCTGGCCGCGGGTCGCAAAGCCAACGACTGGCTGGCCGATTACGGCAGCCCGTTGCGCGATCAGGCGCTGATTCTGTCCCTGCTGGAAGAAAACAAACTGGCGTCGGACAAAGTGGAAGAGCGGCTATTCGCGTTGTCCGATCAAGTTGCGGCCAGCCGCTATCTGTCGACTCAAGAGCGTAACTCGCTGTTCCTGGCCGGGCGTGATCTGCTCGGCAAACCCGAGGCGAAGTGGGCAGCGACCCTGAACAGCGGCAGCAACAGCCGCGAACTGAGCAACGACCAGCCTGGCGTGAAGCTCGACAGCTCGGTGCTGGCATCACCGCTGACGGTTCAAAACAGCGGTGATGCCACGCTGTATCAGCAGATGACCATTTCCGGCTACCCGTCGCAGCCGCCCGTAGCCGGTGGCGAGAACCTGGCGATTCGTCGTGAATACCTCGGCATGGACGGCGAGGCGCTGAACCTCAATGCGCTGAAGAGCGGCGAGCTGGTATTGGTGCACCTGGAATTAAAATCCAAAGAGCGCGTGCCGGATGCACTGGTGGTCGATCTGTTGCCTGCGGGCCTGGAAATCGAAAACCAGAATCTGGCGCAGAGTGCCGCCAGTTTGGAGGACGCCAGCGAGTCAGTGAAACAGTGGCGTGAGTCGATGGAAAACGCCGGGTTGAAACACCAGGAATTCCGTGGCGATCGCTATGTGGCCGCAGTAGACCTTCAAGGCTTCAACACCGTGCACCTGCTGTACCTGGCGCGGGCGGTGACGCCGGGTACGTATCGCGTGCCGCCGCCGCAGGTCGAATCGATGTACCGGCCAAACTGGCAAGCACTGGGCGACGCGCCTGCGCAGTTAGTGGTGAAAGGGAAGAAGTGAGGGGCATGATAGCTCTGCTGTTATGTGGGAGTGCGGTGTGCCTGGGGCAGCGTTGCATTTTGCAGACCGCCCCAGGCTCCGCGTGGGAACGATCATTAATGAGTGAAGTTGATGTCGACTTTGTAGGAGCGCGCTTGCCCGCGATGGCGTCGCGTCAGTGACGAAGAGATTGCCTGATGCGCAGCGTTCGCGGGCAAGCGCGCTCCTACGCAGGCCTTAGCGTGGATGAGGTCAATGGATGATCCAGCTCAGCAGCCACAACCCCAGAAACAGCCAGATAATGCCGACGATGATCGAGCCTCGCATGAACGCGCGGATCGCCGAATACAGCAGCATCAGCCCCACGATCAGCCCGGCGATGCTGATCAGAGAAGTGTCCATGCCCAAAGTGCGTGCCAGTCCGTCGACAAAGTTGCCACCCGCGTGGGTGAACAGGTTGAACAACCAGCTCAAGCCGTCGACGATGAAACGAATCACTGCGCCAATGACCTGGCCGAGCCATTCGAAAACGCTTTCTACCTGCATGTCTTTTTCCTGATGACCGGCATTGAATGGAGAGGGGATCGTTCGCTTTGGCTATCACAGGGCAGAACGAGTTCCCCAGTGCACGAAGGCAGTTTGGCATGAAACGACTGATTCGCGGGCTCCTGGCCAGCATCGTGCTCATTTGCCTGCTGCTCTGGCTCGCCGACCGCATCTGGCCGCTGCCACTGCCCAAGGATGACTTGGCCCGTGTGGTGCTTGCCGAAGACGGCACGCCCTTGTGGCGGTTTGCCGATGCCAATGGCGTGTGGCGTTATCCCGTGACGATTGACCAGGTCTCGCCTTACTACATCGAAGCCCTGCTGACCTACGAGGATCGCTGGTTCTATCAGCATCCGGGCGTTAACCCGATGGCGCTCGTGAGGGCCACTTGGCAGAACCTGAGCGGCGGCCATGTGGTGTCGGGCGGCAGCACCTTGTCAATGCAGGTGGCACGGCTGCTGGATCCGCATGCGCGCACGTTGCCCGGTAAGCTGCGACAGTTGTGGCGCACGTTGCAGTTGGAATGGCACCTGTCCAAACAGGAGATTCTCGGCCTCTACCTGAACCGAGCGCCTTTCGGCGGCACCTTGCAAGGCGTGGCGGCTGCCAGTTGGGCGTATCTGGGTAAATCCCCCCGACATTTGACCCGCGCCGACGCCGCGCTGCTGGCCGTTCTGCCTCAGGCGCCGAGTCGCCTGCGTCCCGATCGCCATCCACAGCGCGCGCAGGCTGCACGGGACAAGGTGCTCATGCGTCTGGCCGAGTTCGATATCTGGCCAGAACACGCGGTGAACGAAGCGCTGGAGGAACCGCTGTTGCTGGCACCGCGTCAGGAACCGAGCCTGGCGCCGCTGCTGGCGCGACGCTTGAACCGTCCTGGCAGCCCGCCGTTGATCCGTACCACCCTGGACGCCAGCCTGCAGCGACGTCTGGAAGATCTGTTACTGGGCTGGCGCGCCCGGCTGCCTGAGCGAACATCGGCGGCGATTCTGGTGGTTGAGGCCGAGAACATGGCCGTGCGCGCCTACGTCGGTTCGGTGGACATCGGTGACGACAAGCGCTTCGGGCACGTTGATATGGTCACTGCGCTCCGTTCCCCCGGCTCAACGCTGAAACCTTTCCTCTATGGCAAGGCGCTGGACGCTGGGCTGATCCACTCCGAATCGCTGATGCAGGATGTGCCGCGCCGCTATGGGGATTACCGTCCGGGTAATTTCTCGTCTGGGTTCAACGGCGCCGTGGCGGCGAGTTCTGCCCTGTCGATGTCGCTCAACCTGCCTGCCGTGCAATTGCTGGAGGCTTACGGCCCGAAACGCTTCGCCGCCGAGTTGCGTAACGGTGGTGTGCCACTGACCTTGCCGCCGCTGGCTGAACCGAACCTGGCGTTGATCCTTGGTGGCGCGGGCATTCGGCTGGAGGACCTGGTGGGCGGCTACAGTGCATTCGCACGGGGCGGGCGCAGCGCGGACATTCGCCTGCAACCGGAAGATCGGCTGCGTGACCGACCGATGATGTCGCCCGGTGCGGCATGGATCATTCGGCGAATTCTCAGCGGTCAGTCGCGGCCCGATCTGGACCCGCACGCCGAGCTGGTGCAGCGCCCACAACTGGCATGGAAAACCGGCACCAGCTATGGCTTTCGTGATGCGTGGTCGATTGGCGTCGGGCCGCGATTCCTGATAGGCGTGTGGATCGGCCGCCCGGATGGCACACCGGTACCGGGGCAGTTCGGTCTGGCGTCGGCGGCGCCGCTGATGTTGCAGGTGCACGATCTGTTGGTGAATCGCGACGCTCAGCGCAACATCCTGCCGCCCGTGCAACCGATGCCGCTCAGTGTCGGCGTCGCCGCGATCTGCTGGCCGCTGGGGCAAACCATGAACAAGACCGACCCCAATTGTCGGCGCCAGCGCTTCGCCTGGACACTTGATGGCACCACGCCGCCGACGTTACAGGCCACCGATCAGCCGTTGGGGTTGGGGCTGTTGGAAACGGTTTGGGTCAATGACAAGGGGCTGCGGGTCGGCGCCGGTTGCCCACAGGCCGTATCCCGTGAGATCGCGCTGTGGCCTGCTCCGCTCGAACCGTGGCTGCCGAAAGGCGAACGCCGGGAGGCCCGCTTGCCTGCCATCGACCCCTCATGCCCGCCGCAAGGCTTGAGCTTGGCAGCACCCCTCTCGATCGTCGGCGTGCGCGATGGCGATCAACTCCGATTGCCCACCGGCAGCCAGCAACAATTGCGACTGAAACTGTCAGCGCTGGGAGGCACCGGCCGCCGCTGGTGGTTCATCGACGGCACACCGATGGGCGACACCGCCAACCAGGACAGCTACACCCACACCTTCAACCGGCTGGGCCGCTACCAACTGAGCGTACTCGACGAGAGCGGCCAGACGGCGCGGGTAGAGTTCAGCGTGGTGGATTAGGGCGGGCGCTTTGCCGTCGGCGTTGTGAAGACCGCTACTGCCGGCAAGCCTGCCGACTACAGGTAAGGCGCCAGCCGTTCGATACGCTTGGCTCGTCCGAGTGCCACAACCCCTCCGATGCCTATCGTGCGTTGACGAATTGTCAAAGCAGCGAGCGTTATTGGTCGGCCATTGCTGTAGGAAAACGGCTAATCAGTTTTCACCCGCTTCCGACTTCCTCGGTCGGACATCCCGGCATACGCCGTTGCTCCCGCACACCATCATGAGCGTCCGAACGGTAAAAACGGCGCTTGGGTCATCAACACAAAGACCATCAGCTTCCGTTGCACCGTTTGGGAGAAAGCCCCGCTTGCTGAGGATTTCTTACCGATCACCCGCCGTCAGCGTTCATCGAATAGGTTCTTCGTTCGCTAACGGTATGCCGGGTGCGGCAACCCCTTCGATTGGCTGCAAAGGACTGGAACAGGTGAGTAAAGGGCATTTCATTCGTCCGGGTGATCGAACCACCTGTGGCGGCGTCGTTCTCGAAGGCGACGGAAGATTCGACATCCGCGGCAAACCACTGGCGCGAGAGGGGGACCGGGCTACCTGTGGGGCGACCGGTAGTACCTTCAACATCATCGGCGGCATCCCGCACATGCGAGACCTTGGCAGGCGGGTGGCCGGAACGCTGCACAGCATGGTGCCGTGCCCCTGCAGCGCCCGTCTGTTGCCGTCGTTATTGAACGCCACTTACGACTTCAATGGCGATGACTCTCCCTCGGTCCCAGGCGCTGCCCACCTCTCGACATATGCCCCGCCCGCAGGGCCGAACTCGACGCAGCCGCCACACCGCCAGTCCGCTTTGGCTGACGACCTCGAGGAAGAAGAGGAAGAGGTCGAGCTGGAGCAGGTGATCACCTTGAGGCTCGGCATATTCTTCGACGGCACCGGCAACAACCAGGCCAACAGCGAGGCCGTTGCAGGCTGCATGGCGCGGGATGTCGGGTTGGAGCATGAGTCCGAGGACATTCAGCGGTTCTGTTTCGAACAGGGTTACGGCCTTGATGGAAGTGCGCCGGACAGCAGCTATGGAAATGACACGTCGAATGTGGCGCGGTTGTATGACTTGTATAGGGATCAAGCCAACGAACAAATTGACCCTGCGGATGATGAGGCTTCCGTGGCGGTCTATCTTGACGGGATCGGAACCGTCAGCGGCGGACCTGACGACCTGTGGGGGCAAGGTACTGGGACGGGGAAAAACGGTGTGGTGGCGCGGGTTGAACAAAGCCCGATGCTGGTCATCGAGCGACTTTTGAGATTTAAAAGGATCAATCCCGACATCAAGGTCCGATGCATAGAAATCGATGTATTCGGTTTCAGCCGTGGAGCTGCCGCTGCCCGTCATTTCGCCAACGACATACGAAAAGGCGCAAACAGCCTGATTGCCAAAGCCTGGCCCGCCGACGCCTCCCTACTCGTCGAGGGGTTTGGCTGGCGCGTTCAGCATGATGTCCATCTGAACTTCATTGGCCTTTTCGACACCGTGCCCGGCATCGTCACGCCCTTGCAGTTGGACTTCAGCCCCGGCAATGCGCGCAACGCTGGCCTCGACCTCGGATTGCCCACAGGTTGCGCACGCCACATCGTGCAGTTGGTGGCCCGGGACGAACATCGCCTGAACTTTGCTCTGATCCGCACCGAGAACGACATCGTGCTGCCCGGTGCGCACTCGGATATCGGCGGTGGCTACCGGCCCCGCATGCGCGAACGATTGCTGGTGGCAAAACCCACTAGCAGCGTCGAACGCAAGGCCACGCCCAACGAGCGCGCGCTGGCCGTCTCCCGGTCTCAGCAAAGTGTCGGCCCCCTGGTCAGGCGGTTGATCGAACAAGGCGTCGAGCTGGAGATGCACATCTGGTCAGAGGATGAGGCGCGTACTCGGGATAATCAGATGCCCGCCTACAAGCGGGTGTACGTCATGAGCACACTTGAGCGCGAGGTGGAGGGGGATTTGTCGAAGGTTTACCTGAGAGTAATGCGGGAACTGGGATTGCGACATAACGCGCCTTTTAAAGAAATCCCGCAAACCTCCGCATCAGCGTTGCCTGCCGAATTGGAGATGATCGCCGCGAAGCTGCAGGCTTACGCACTCGGGCAGGCCTCCGCGCCAAATTTGACAGCTTCTGAGGAGGCGCTGCTACTCCGCCGTTACATACACCTCTCCGCGAGTTGGAATGCGGTGAAGGATCGACACAGAACGGACATAAGTGCGCTGTTCATTAACCGGCCTGCTGATGATCATCGGCGGATTATCCATGGCAATCAATAAGCTCAACGCGCTGTTGGGATGTGCACTCGCCGTCATTCTCTGCGGGTGCAGCCACGTCAATGACTACGGTACAGAACTGCCGTATGACGCCTGGCGTCTGGGTTTTCTGGCGCCCAACTACATGGAGGTCTGGATCGAAACCGCCGATGTGCTCGATGTCAAAGGCCGAGTATTCAGACGCGCCATGAGTGGCGTGGCGGCTATCCAGACTCCCCCCAATTTAAGGGCCGACCCGAGAGGGTGGCCTAAGGAGCCTGGGGACGGTAAGGGAAAACACCTCTGGAGCGCAGACGTGCCTCGTCTGATCTATGTGCGTTGGCAATCCCTCGCAGAGCCGCAAACCTACGAGGCT
>NZ_QARE02000035.1 GCF_003052515.2 Pseudomonas sp. RIT409
GGCCGGGAGCCGCGAGAGCCGCGCGGCCATGGATGGCCGTCCGCGGCGTGCCCACGGAACGGCACCGGAGGGAAGGGACCCTGACGCAGTCAGGGCCAAACCAGGAGCAAGCGGTTTTCCTCCATTTTGCCAAGACAAAATGGAGTCGCTCGTAAAGAGCGAAACCTGGCTCCCAGCCCCCGCGCAAACGGATCTGCCCCCATTCTCAGTGGCGCTCATCACACCATTGAACGGTCCCGGCAAAATGGACCCGCTCGTAAGGAACAGAAAACCAACCCACGCACAAACGGATCTGCCCCCAATCTCAGCGGCGCTCAAGACAAATACGAACGGCCCCCACACCCGAGGGCTGCGTTCTTGAACACGCGACCAGCGCCGAGCTTGGAGAACAACCGATCAGAAATCGTCGTCTTTGTCGAAACGACGTGCTTCCCGTTGCAGGTGATAAACGAAGCGCTCGACCTGACGCTGCACCAAACCACTCATGTTGTGGAAGCGCACACCGGCAAACGTAGTATTGAAGCGCTCTTCAAAGTGCAGGTGACGCAATTCCACCGCCGTTGTCATGCTGCCGATCGGCAGGTCCGCGGTGAAGCGCTCATACACTTGCCCCAGTTGCAGCCGCTCGGATTCATCGCCCTCGAAACGCAGCTTGCAGCCGGTGGCCGAGATATCCAGCAGCTTGCCTCTGAGCGGCGCCTTGATCTTGTCGCCATCGAGCTTGATGTCCACCAGCGAAGCCAGCTTCAGCGCGGCACGGAACGCGTTACGGCGCTGGTGATACACCACCTCATGGGGAAGCGGTCCGCTGTAGCTGTGTGGGTCATCGATGATGGTCATCGTGCCTTTGGATTCCCAGGCAACCCGAACGCCGTCGTGAAAGCCTTCGACGCGGAACGGCTCGCCCGCAGCCATGAAGCGCTCGCCGTCGCGGGGGATCATTTCGTCCAGGCCCAAGAGGTTGTTTTCGCGGTCGACTTCGATGACATAGCTCTGGAAACGCTGGCTACGCTCGTGAAATGTGATGATCAGCGGATCGTGGCTGTCCATCAGCAATCGCAGGGTGGAAGCAATTTCCAAAGGTGTGGTGATGACCTTCGGTGGCTGCGGCGCATCGTCCGCACTTAATGCATTCACGGTTTATCCATCTCCAGGCAAAAAACGACAGCGTGCGACGCGAGGCATTTTGCCATCATGTTGCACGCCTTGATACAAGAACTTACGCCTGGCTAAGCGGACGAGGTCTGGCTCTGCCCGATGTCGATCCCCGGCTGTCATACAGCGTCGGCGTGTCGCCACCGTTGAGGATTCTGAGCTGTTGCGCCGTGGTCAACTGTTGAAGCTGGATCAGACCGCCATTCTGCTCGTTCGCAGCCTGGCATTCGGCAATCAGCGCACTCAGTTCGTCGCCCGCTTTCAATAACGCCTCACCCACTGACGAGTGCCTGGCCACCTCTTCGAGTCCCGCGCGATTGGCGGGCAGGCCCAGGCTCGACAGCAGTTGACTGCGTCTGCGTCCGTGCTGTTCGAGCACGATCACCAACGCCTGTTTCTGCGCCAGGATGTGTTCCATTTCGACCATATTGCGGCCGTGAAGGGCCAGTGACTCGGCCTTCAGGATCTCCAGCAGGTGCTGGGTGGGTGCAATATCGTCCGTGATCAGTTGAAGCAACGTAGTGTCTTGCATCGCATGCCCTGGGTTTCAAGCGTCCAGAAGCCCCTGCGCGGACCGGGGGCTAGCGCTGGGCTTCGAAATTAAGCAGTTTGCTTGCGACTCGGTTGCTGTCGACCTTGTAACTGCCATCGGCGATCGCCTGCTTCAACTCGGCCACGCGGCTGCTGTTGACAACGGGCTGATCACGCAACGAATCAGTGATCTTCTGCAACTGCTGAGCTTCGCTGCTCAAACTGACTGTCTCACCGCTGCCGCTTACACCGGAGGTCGTGCTCACCGTCGCCGGGGCGTCGGCTTTGCCTGCTTCCTTGGTGCTGGGCGTACGAGACGTACCGCCCACGGTAGTGGAACTATTCAAACGACTGAAGTCGATGACCATGATTGAAAAACCTCTGGGTTCTAGGACGCTTGCCTTGGTTTCGGCCAAACCCGGAATAACTTTAGGGCCCGTGCGAAAACAGTCTCGAATGGACTTCGCGGGGGGCATGACGGTTCCGAGTGTAGAAAAAGCGCAAGCGCGGCGCCAGAGGAATCGACCTTGTTACATAGGCACCTCGACCTGCCCGGGGGCGACGATGTTGGCCTTGATCACGCGTTTGGAATTGAGGTTCTTGACCCGGATTTGCTCGTTGAAACCGCCGTCGGACAGCGCTTCCCCCGGCATGCGCACGCTCATCGACCCGCTGCGTGCGCTGATGACCACTTGATCGCCCTTGCGGACCATTTGCGGCTGTTCCAGGTGAACGGGTGTCAGGATCTGGTCGATGACCGTTGGTCGGACCACCTTTTGACCGACCGCCTGATCGAGCGAATCCAGGAAGCCTTGGCCCAACAGGCTGACGTCGCGTTCGCGAAGGGCGACATCGCCTTCGCTCACGATGGCGTCACGCTTGAGGGGGCGCACAACGGTCACCACGTTGCGAAACAGATGCACCTGGGCGGGCACGAAGACGGTCCACGGTGCGCTGCCTTCGCACCGCAGTTTGACGGTCACGCGGCCGATGGGCTGAGCGGGGCTTTCGAGGGTCGCTGTCAAATCCTTGTCGCAATGCGGCATGCGCAGGCGAGGGTCGAGTTGCTTGACTTCAATCTCGTAGCGCCCCTGGGTCTGACTGGTGGCCAAATAGTCTTCAACAGTGAATTCAAGAAAGCCCTGGGTGACGCCGATAAGTTGTTCAGGCAGCGTCACATTGTCTGCGCGGCAAGCATTTGCGCCGCCCAGCAGGCACACGACCGCCAGCACGCCGAAGAAATGGCGGCTGGCGCTTGTCAGGTGTCGGGATACTGTCGTTAATATGCTCATGACGGGTAGATAGCAAGGCCCGTGCCGCATGCCAATCCGGCACTGCGCAATTGGTCGTTTTTGGGGAGGGTAGTGCATGGCTGGTATTTTGGATTCAGTGAACCAGCGCACTCAACTGGTGGGGCAGAACCGCCTTGAACTGTTGCTGTTCCGTCTGGACGGCAAGCAGTTGTACGGGATCAACGTGTTCAAGGTAAAAGAGGTGCTTCAGTGCCCGAAACTTACCCTCATGCCCAAGTCCAGTCCGATTGTGCGCGGAGTGGCGAACATCCGGGGCGGAACCATTCCGATCCTCGATCTGGCGCTGGCCACCGGCTCGAAGGCGCTGAGCAACATCGATAATGCGTTTGTGATCATTACCGAATACAACACCAAGATTCAGGGTTTCCTGGTGCATTCGGTCGAACGCATCGTGAATATGAACTGGGAAGCCATTCATCCACCGCCCAAGGGTACCGGTCGCGATCACTACCTCACGGCGGTGACCCGGATCGATAACCAGTTGGTGGAAATCATCGACGTGGAGAAGATCCTCGCCGAAGTGGCGCCGGTCTCGGAAAATATCTCCGTAGGTGTGGTGAGTGCAGAGGTCCAGCATAAGGCGCTGTCCCTGCGGGTGCTGACCGTGGATGACTCCTCGGTGGCGCGGAAACAGGTCACGCGCTGCCTGGAAACCGTGGGCGTTGAAGTGACGGCGTTGAATGACGGTCGTCAGGCACTCGATTACCTGCGCAAACTGGTGGACGAGGGTAAAAAGCCCGAAGAAGAATTCCTGATGATGATCTCCGACATTGAAATGCCGGAGATGGATGGCTACACCTTGACCGCCGAAATTCGCAGCGACCCGCGTATGCAGAAGCTTCACATCGTGCTGCACACGTCGCTGTCGGGCGTGTTCAACCAGGCGATGGTCAAGAAGGTGGGCGCCGACGATTTTCTGGCCAAGTTCCGGCCGGACGATCTTGCGGCTAGAGTGGTAGATCGTATCAGGGCGGCGGACATCAGCTGAGGAAACGCTTCCTCGGCTGTTCACATGATTTGAGAGGCGGCATGTCTACAGGTAATTTGGATTTTGAGCAGTTCCGGGGCTTCCTGGAAAAAGCCTGTGGCATTTTGCTGGGTGAAAACAAGCAATATCTGGTCTCCAGCCGCCTGAACAAGCTGATGGAGCAGCAGGGCATCAAGTCCTTGGGCGAACTGATCCAGCGCATTCAGAGTCAGCCGCGCAGTGGCCTGCGCGAGCAGGTGGTGGATGCGATGACCACCAACGAAACCCTGTGGTTCCGAGACACCTATCCGTTCGAGGTGCTCAAGAGCAAGGTGTTGCCGGAGCAGCTCAAGGCCAGTCCGGGCCTGCGTCCGCGGATCTGGTCGGCAGCCTGCTCTTCGGGGCAGGAGCCGTACTCGTTGTCGATGTCGATCGATGAGTTCGAGCGCAGCAACCCTGGCTTGTTGAAAGCCGGCGCACAGATTGTGGCGACGGACCTGTCCGGCAGCATGCTCAATAACTGTAAGACAGGGGAGTACGACAGCCTTGCGATCGGCCGGGGCCTGTCGCCCGATCGGTTGCAGCGCTATTTCGATCAGAAAACGCCCGGACGTTGGACGGTCAAGGCGCCGATCAAGAGTCGCGTGGAGTTCCGCTCGTTCAACCTGCTGGACAGCTATGCGGCGCTGGGCAAGTTCGACATCGTGTTCTGTCGGAACGTGTTGATCTATTTCTCCGCCGAGGTCAAGAAGGACATCCTGCTGCGCATTCACGCCACGTTGAAGCCAGGGGGCTACCTGTTCCTCGGGGCATCGGAGGCGTTGAACGGCTTGCCGGATCATTATCAGATGGTGCAATGCAGCCCTGGGATCATTTACCAGGCTAAGTGAAGCGCACGACGAGCTACCGAAAACCCGGCCGGATTGCCGGGTTTTTTTTATGCGCGCGGGATGCAGGCATCAGGCGTTCGACAACCGGCAAAAAATCGGCGCGGGCATTGCCGCTTTGCCCGTGCACAGCGGTAATCGCTTGCCGCTTTTCTGGCATATCAGGTTGCTACCCACCCCAAACGCCAGCAAATACGGCGCATCGCCGAGTTGGCACGGCCCTTGCTCAACGACTTGCAGTCACGAACATCTGGTCAACCGATAAAGGTTTCCCGACATGAGCATCAGCTTCGAAAACGCACTGGGCATCCACGAGAAGGCGCTGAATTTCCGCGCCCAACGTGCCGAGGTGCTGGCCAACAACATCACCAACGCCGACACGCCGAACTACAAGGCGCGCGACCTGGATTTCTCCAAGGTGCTGGCCGCCGAAAGCGACAAGGCCAAGAACGGTACCTTTGCGCTGAATGTCACCAACGCCCACCACATCGAGGCGCAAGGGATGGACACCGGCGAAGCGAGCTTGCTGTACCGCACGCCCTCGCAGCCGTCGCTGGACCAGAACACCGTCGATGCTCAGGTGGAAAATGCCAACTACGCCGAGAACGCCGTCGGTTTCCAGGCCAGCTTCACCTTGCTCAACAGTAAGTTCAAAGGGCTGGTTTCGGCCCTGCGCGGAGAATAATTCATGTCCCTGTCCAGTGTTTTCAATATTGCCGGTAGTGGCATGAGTGCCCAGAACACTCGCCTGAACACCGTCGCCAGTAACATCGCCAACGCCGAAACGGTCTCCTCCAGCTTGGACAAGACCTACCGCGCGCGGCACCCGGTGTTCGCCACTGTGTTCCAGGGCCAACAAGCCGGTGGCAGTGCTTCGCTGTTCGAAGAGCAGGGCCAGGCCGGCACCGGGGTACAAGTGGCGGGCATCATCGAAGACCCTTCCAACCTGGAAGCGCGTTACGAGCCCAATCACCCGGCCGCTGACAAGAACGGCTATGTCTATTACCCGAACGTCAACGTGGTCAATGAGATGGCCGACATGATCTCGGCCAGCCGTTCGTTCCAGACCAACGCGGAAATCATGAACACCGCCAAAACAATGATGCAGAAGGTCCTGACCCTGGGTCAGTGATAAGGGGCGCATGCAATGACCGTTACCAACGACACCAGCGCCAGCGACTACATCAAGTCGCTGCAGAAGCCCACGTCGGACAAGACGGGCGACAGCACCACAGGTGCCAACAGCCTGGGCAAAGACGCGTTTCTGCAATTGCTGGTGACCCAGATGCAGAACCAGAACCCGCTCGATCCACAGGACAACAGCCAGTTCGTCGCGCAGCTGGCGCAGTTCAGCAGTCTGGAATCCATCCAGAACCTGAACACCTCGGTCGATGCGATCGGCGGCATGTATCAGTCCTCGCAAGCGTTGCAGGCCTCGTCCCTCGTGGGCCGCTCGGTGATCGTCGACGGCGGATCGACCCACGTCGACACCGCCAAAGAAATGACCGGCCAGGTCGTGCTGCCTTCGACCAGTACCCTGACCACCGTCAGCGTCTACGACAGTACGGGCAGCGTGGTGCGCACCATCGATCTGGGCGAGCAGAAGGCGGGCAAGGCCAGCTTTACCTGGGATGGCAAGGACGAGGCCGGCAATACTCTGGCATCGGGCAACTACAGCTTCAAGGCGCAAGGCACCCTGGACGGCACCAAGACGGGCTTGACCACCTACCTGCCCGCGACGGTGACCAGTGTCACCATGGGCTCGGCAGGCAGCGCAATGACTCTCAATCTGGCCGACGGCACCAACATTGCCTTGTCCAAAGTTCAACAAATCGGGATCTAGAGCCGACTCGACGGCGCAGGAGTGAAGTATGTCTTTCAATATCGGTCTGAGTGGGCTCTACGCAGCGAACAAAAGCCTCGACGTCGCGGGCAACAACATTGCCAACGTCGCGACGGTCGGCTTCAAGGCGTCCCGCGCGGAATTCGCTGACCAATACGCCCAATCCATCCGTGGTACCTCGGGCGGTACCAACGTCGGCAGCGGCGTGTACACCGCTGCGGTGACCCAGCAATTTACGCAGGGCACCCTGACCACGGGCACCGGGCGCGACCTGGACCTGGCCATCAACGGCAACGGCTTCTTCCAGCTGAGCAACAATGGCGAGAAGCTGTACACCCGCGCCGGTAACTTCCATACCGACAGCGCTGGCAACATCATCGACAACAACGGCAACAACCTGCAGGGCTACGGCGTCGATGCCAACGGCAACGTGATGACCGGTGTGCTGACCAACCTGCGGGTCGATACCTCGAACATGCCGCCGAAAGCGACCGGTGACATCAACATCAAATCGAACCTGGATTCCTCCAAGCCCATTTCGACGGGCGCGGCGTTCGATCCGGCCGACACCACCACCTACACGTCGACGTTCAGCACCCCGATCTACGACAGTCAGGGTAACGAGCACACGCTGTCGCAGTATTTCCGCAAGACCGACACCAACTCCTGGACCATGTACACGTTGATCGATGGTCGCAACATGCAGGACCCGGTCACTGAGCCGGCGGTCGCGGCAGACCAGACTCAACTGAAGTTCGATTCGGCTGGCAACCTGATCACCAGCCCGGCGCCGACCTCGACTTCTGGCGTGGTTGTGAACGCGGACGGCACCTTCACCCTCCACGGCTGGGTACCGGCGCAGAGCAAGACGGTCGGTTCGACCACCACTTGGGTGGCCAACGGTGCCTCTTCCAAGGAGATGAAGCTGGACATGCTGGCGACCTCGCAGACCAACGCTGCTGGCGGCGCGATCTCCAAGACCCAGGACGGTAACTACACCGGCCAGATCAGCGCGATGAACGTGGACTCCAGTGGCAACCTGTTCGCCAACTACACCAACGGGCAGTCCAAAGTGATCGGTCAAGTGGCGCTGACCACATTCGCCAACGCCCAGGGCCTGGCCCCGGCTGGTGGCACCATGTGGCGTCAAACCTATGCGTCGGGCATCCCGGTCACGGGTGCGCCGGAGTCGGGTACGCTGGGCAGCATTACCGGATCGGCGCTGGAAGAATCCAACGTTGACCTGACCGGCGAACTGGTTCAACTGATCAAGGCGCAAAGTAACTATCAGGCGAACGCAAAAACGATTTCGACCGAGAGCACCATCCTGCAGACGACCATCCAGATGACCTGATCAAGGTCCTTTGAACAGGCTTCACCCTGAGCCCCTCTTTCGAGGGGCTTTTTCATTCGTGCAGCCGCCCACCTCGCACGCCTGGCGACGATCTTCCCCACCGAAAAAACATCAAGAGCCGTCCCACCCCCGACCCAGAAATTTCCCACTCCCGTGTTTGCGATGATCGAACGCGCTGACAAATGAATGTCGTCGGATCGAACAACACCCGAGCGCATTCCTTTGCCCGCGAATAAATCCATGCATTGACGCAAGTGTCGTCGCTGACGACTCAGGGAGTGTTCATGTCATTCAATATTGCGGTTGCCGGGTTGAATGCAGCCCATAAACGAATGGAAGTGGCGGGCAACAACATCGCCAACGTCGGTACAACAGGCTTTAAATCCTCTCGGGCGGAGTTCTCTGCCGTCTATTCCTCATCGATGCTTGGCAGCGGCAATGCCGTCGGTGACGGGGTGCGTCTGGCCAATGTTTCGCAGAACTTCAAGGCAGGCGGCGTGATGTCCGATACGGGACGAGCGTTGGACATGCGGATTCAGGGGAAGGGTTTTTTCGTCATGAGTGACAACGGCGCGATCAGTTATGGGCGTTCTGGCGCATTTCTGAAGGACGCCGAAAACTACATCGTGGACGCCCAAGGCAGCCGGTTGCAGGGTTATGCGGTGACCGCTGACGGTGAGGTGATTCGGGGTGTGCGTACCGATCTTCAGATCGACAATGCCAACTTGGCGCCCAAGGCCACCAGCAAGGTGGAGCAGACAATCAACCTGGATTCCGCCGAAGCGTCGCTGGCGGCTGTCCCGACTTTCAACGTGAACGACCCGCGTACCTGGACGCGCATGACGACCCAGACCATTCAGGACGCGGGGGTACCGGAGGTGAAGGAGGTCAAGGGCAAGGATGCGAAAGGCAACGAGGTGATCGTGGTTGCGGCCAGGGCTGCAGTGCCGCCGCAGGACCATGAGCTGACGCAGTATTTCGTCAAGCTCGACGATAACAACTGGACGTCCTACCTCCTGATTGATGGCGTGAACCCGCTCGATCCGTCGACCACTACGCCTCTGGAGGTGGGCATACGCAAGCTGCCCAATGGCAATCTGCATCTGACCGGCAATCAGGCAGCCGTCAAGCTGGAAAAGAGTGGTGATCTGGCACTGTATGGCTGGCAGCCTGCAATCAAGGTCAATGGCAATTGGGTGCCGAGTCCGGCTGCCAACACCGGCGTCGTCGCCTTGCCGCTCAACGATGCCAGTGGTGCGTTGCTCAACCCCGGCGACCCTGTCATGCCCCGCCCGGTACCGGCTTTTGATCGGGCCGACGTTTCCACCTATAACAAGCCCTTCACCAGCGCCGTTTTTGACAGCCTGGGCGTTCGCCATGAATTGACGCAGTACTTCGTCAAGGACGGCAGCAACAGCTGGAAAATGCACGTGCTGATCGATGGTCGCAATCCGCAGGATCCTGAGAGCACTGATCCGTTGACTGCCAGTGTGTTGTTCAACGCCGACGGCATGATGCAAACACTCACGGGTGGACCTGGCCTGGTGGCGAGCAATGGCAAATTGACGCTGAGTGGCTGGGTGCCTGCCAAGCCCGTTGAGGGCAACAAGGTCGGCGGGCGCTGGGGCAGTAACGGCGCCACTGGCGATGGCGGCGGTATCGTGCTGGACATGAACAAGCTGAGCCAGTTCCGGGCGGCGACGGGCTCTTCTGGGGTGTTTGTCGACGGGTATGCGGCGGGCAGCGCCAACAAGCTGTCCATCGACAAGAGCGGAATCATGAGGGTGGGGTACAGCAATGGCCAGCAACGTGTCATTGGCCAGGTCATGCTTGCCAGCTTCGCCAATGAGCAGGGATTGCAGCCGATGAGCAATACGCGCTGGATCGAAACCGCCGATTCTGGCGTTGCCAACTACGAAGAGCCGGGTATCGGCACGTTGGGCAGTATCGTCAACCAGTCGCTGGAAGGCTCGAACGTCGACTTGCAATCTGAATTGGTGGAATTGATACAGGCGCAGACGGCGTACCAGGCCAACTCGAAAACCCTGTCGACGGAAGCGGAGTTGATGCAGACGTTGATCAGGGCAACCTGATCGGACGCCCAGCCCTGGCTTGCGTATGGCCGGCCGGGCAGGGCGGGGTTCAGAAGGAGCAGTCGGGCCTTACGAACGCGCCGCTGACCCGGGTCCAGCCCTTGCCGGGGCTGGTCTGGGCGCACACGGTTTTATGCTTGCCTTGCCACAGGTAATACGAGGCAGGTGCAGCGAAGGCCGCGGTGGCGCAGGTGGCAAGCGCGAAGAGCAGGGCAGTACGCAAACGCATGACGGTTTCCCGTTGGTAAAAAGCAGATGAGCGAATCATTGCAATAATCGCTCCTCGCACGAAAGTTTTTTGGCGGCACTCTCACCTCCCAGCCCGAAAAGCGGCGGTCCGCTGTCGCGACGCCGACTTCGCACGATATTTCATACAGCGCAGCCCCCGAAACCGCTGGCGAATCAACCGTTTGTACGCCTGGAGAGAAACTGGCGCGATCATTGCTAATCACCTGCCAGTACAGCTACAGGCGGCAAGCGTCTGTCGGAGGAGGAAGACTGTGGACAAGTTACTTTACGTGGCCATGAGCGGTGCGTCGGAAAACGCGGTCGCGCAAAAAGTGCATGCCAACAACCTGGCGAACGTCTCGACCAACGGGTTTCAGCGCGACCTCGAACAGGCCCGCTCCATGCCCGTCTTTGGCGAGGTCAACCCCTCGCGTGCTTATGCCATGAGCGAGCGTCCCGGGACGGATTTCAGCCAGGGTTCGATGATCGACACCGGGCGCGAACTGGATGTCGCCGTCAAGGGCGATGGTTGGATGGCGGTCCAGACGCCTGACGGCGGAGAAGCCTACACCCGCACCTCCAGCATGAACATCGATGCGCTGGGCGTGTTGCGCGATGGCAATGGTTTGCCGGTCATGGGCAATGCCGGGCCGATCGCCGTGCCGCCTCAGCAGCAGATCGAGATCGGCGCCGACGGCACCATCAGCGTCCGCTCCCTGGGCGAAAGCCCGCAAGTCATGGCTGAGATCGACCGCATCAAGCTGGTTCGGCCGGACCTGGCAAACATGGAAAAGGGCCCGGATGGACTGATGCACACCAAAGACGGCAGACCGGCGCAGGTGGATGCCAACGTGCAGGTGGAATCGGGCTTTCTGCAGTCGAGCAACGTCAACGCGGTCGAGGAAATGACCTCGGTGCTGGCGCTGTCCCGTCAGTTCGAACTGCACGTCAAGATGATGAAGACCGCCGAGCAGGATGACGAGTCGATGGCTCGCGTCTTGCAGATGGGCTAATGACTGACAGCTTGCGCCGACAATTCGGCGTTTGAGGAGATGAACGAATGCTTCCGGCACTCTACGTAGCAAAAACCGGTCTGGCCGCTCAGGACATGAACCTGACGACCATTTCGAACAACCTGGCCAACGTATCCACCACCGGTTTCAAAAGTGACCGGGCCGAATTCCAGGACCTGCTCTATCAGATCAAGCGTCAGCCAGGCGCCCAATCCACCCAGGACAGCGAGCTGCCCTCGGGTCTGCAACTGGGTACCGGTGTGCGCATCGTCGGCACGCAGAAAAACTTCACCGCTGGCAGCCTGCAGACCACCAACCAGCCGCTGGATATGGCGGTCAACGGGCGTGGCTTCTTCCAGATCCGTCAGCCGGATGGCACCCTCGCTTACACCCGCGACGGCACCTTCCACCTCGACCAGAACGGCCAGATCGTGACCGCCAACGGTTACGCGCTGGAGCCGGCCATCGTCGTGCCCCAGGATTCGCAGACCTTCACCGTCGGTGAAGACGGTACCGTTTCGGTCACCACCTCGGCCGCCACGGCCACGCCGCAAGTCATCGGCAACATTCAGACCGCTGACTTCATCAACCCGGCCGGCCTGCAATCCCAGGGCGGCAACCTGTACCTGGAAACCGCTTCCAGCGGCGCGCCGCAGGTCGGTACCCCTGGCTTGAACGGGCTGGGCGTGGTCAAGCAGAACACGCTTGAAAACTCCAACGTCAGCACCGTGGAAGAGTTGGTGAACATGATCACCACGCAGCGTGCGTATGAAATGAACTCCAAGGTGATTTCGACCGCCGACTCGATGCTGCAATACGTCACCCAGAACCTGTAATGGAAGACTGACTCCCCTGATGGATTGCCAGGAAACAACGAATCAATTCGATGGGGCGCCCGAAAAGCGCCTGCTACACCGCGAGGTTTTAAGTGTCATGAAACGGCTTTCTGTACTGCGGCTTTCCCTGTTTGCAGCCCCGCTTTGCGGTCTCGCGTTGCTGACAGGTTGCGTTGCGCCTTCGGCCAAACCCAATGACCCTTACTACGCGCCGGTGTTGCCACGAACGCCGCTGCCCGCAGCGGCGAACAACGGTTCGATCTATCAGGCCGGTTTCGAGCAAAACCTGTATGGCGACCGCAAGGCGTACCGGGTCGGTGACATCATCACCATTACCCTGTCCGAGCGGATGGCGGCCAGCAAGGCGGCCAACTCCAGCCTGAGCAAGACCAGCAAGACCAGCCTGGGCCTGACCTCGCTGTTCGGTGCTGGCGTGAGCACCAATAACCCGGTGGGCGGCGGCAACCTGAGCCTGGACGCCGGTTACGAAGGCGACCGTGCCACCAAGGGCGACGGCAAGGCAGCGCAGAGCAACAGCCTGACCGGTTCGATCACCGTGACCGTAGCGGACGTGCTGCCCAACGGCATTCTGGCGGTGCGCGGCGAGAAGTGGATGACCCTCAACACCGGTGACGAGCTGGTGCGCATTGCGGGCCTCATCCGTGCCGACGACATCGCCACCGACAACACCGTATCGTCCACGCGCGTGGCCGATGCCCGTATTACCTATTCCGGTACCGGAGCCTTCGCCGATTCCAGCCAGCCAGGCTGGTTCGACCGATTCTTCCTCAGCCCGTTGTTCCCATTCTGATAGCGGGATAGCCATGATCACCTTCAAGCAACTGATAGCGGCAGCGTTGCTCTCTCTCACGGCGGTCGGCGCGGTACAGGCCGAGCGTCTGAAGGACATTGCCAGTATTTCCGGCGTGCGGACCAACCAATTGATCGGCTACGGTCTGGTGGTGGGCCTGAACGGTACCGGTGACCAGACCACCCAGACGCCGTTTACCCTGCAGACCTTCAACAACATGCTCTCGCAGTTCGGCATCAAGGTGCCGCCGGGGTCGGGCACGGTGCAACTGAAAAACGTTGCGGCCGTGGCGGTCTACGCCGACTTGCCACCCTTCGCCAAGCCGGGTCAGCAGATCGACATCACCGTGTCGTCCATCGGTAACTCGAAAAGCCTGCGTGGCGGCAGCCTGCTGATGACGCCGCTCAAGGGGATCGATGGCAACGTCTATGCCGTGGCGCAAGGCAACCTGGTGGTGGGCGGCTTCGATGCCGAAGGCCGTGATGGTTCCAAGATCACCGTCAACGTGCCGTCCTCGGGCCGCATTCCAGGCGGGGCATCGGTCGAGCGTGCGGTGCCGAGCGGTTTCAACCAAGGCAATTCGCTGACCCTCAACCTGAACCGCAATGACTTCACCACGGCCAAACGCATCGTCGACAAGATCAACGACATGCTCGGCCCTGGCGTCGCCCAGGCAGTGGACGGCGGTTCGGTACGCGTGACGGCGCCGTTGGACCCCAACCAGCGCGTCGATTACCTGTCGGTGCTGGAGAACCTGGAGATCGATCCGGGCCAGACCTCGGCCAAAGTCATCATCAACTCGCGCACTGGCACCATCGTCATCGGCCAGAACGTCAAAGTCTCGCCTGCCGCCGTGACCCACGGCAGCCTGACCGTGACCATCACCGAAGACCCGGTGGTCAGTCAGCCGGGAGCGTTTTCCAACGGCCAGACCGCAGTGGTCCCGCGTTCGAAGATCAACGCTCAACAGGAAATGCACCCGATGTTCAAGTTCGGGCCGGGCACGACGCTTGATGAAATCGTGCGGGCCGTCAACCAAGTGGGCGCAGCGCCGGGTGACTTGATGGCGATTCTCGAAGCGTTGAAACAGGCGGGCGCGTTGCAAGCCGACCTGATCGTGATTTAAGGCGTTTGGTTCAGAAGGAACAGGCATGAGCATTCCAAGTGGCGGGACGAGCACAGTCGATTCGGGGGCGTATACCGACCTCAATCGCCTGGCCTCCTTGAAGCACGGCGACCGCGAAAGCGAAGCGAACCTGAAGAAGGTGGCGCAGGAGTTCGAGTCCCTGTTCGTCAGCCAGATGCTCAAGGCCATGCGTTCGGCCAACGAAGTGCTGGCCAAGGACAACCCGCTCAACAGCGATGCCACGCGCCAGTACCAGGACATGTACGACCAGCAGTTATCGGTGAGCCTGTCCCGCGAGGGTGGCGGTATCGGTTTGCAAGACGTCCTCATGCGCCAGCTGTCCAAGACCAAGACCACCGATGTCGCCCCCGCGCCGCAGAGCGCCGCGACGCCTGGGTCGGATCCCGCCGTGCAGCCCCAGGGGTTGGCAACTCGCATCGCCCAGCGCCCCCTGTGGGCGTCGCGTTCGGTAGCCCCCGCCGCCACAGCCGATGGCACACCGCACAACGACGTCGCAGCGCTCAATGCCCGTCGTCTGGCGCTGCCAAGCAAGCTGGCGGACCGGATCATGGCCGGCATCGTGCCGAATACCGCAGCTACACAGGACACGGCCGCCAGTGGGGCCACCACGTTGAAAAACCGCATTGCCGTGTCCACTGCAGTGGCCGCCGCCAAGCGGGCGGGCACCAACGGCGACTGGACCATCGGCCCTGGCTATACGGCGCAGGCCGACGCCTATGTACGCAACCGTGTGCAGACACCGCTCGCGCCGGCCAAGTCCGCGTTCGCCAGCGCCGATGATTTCGTCAACACCATGCTGCCGCTGGCTCAGGACGCAGCAGCACGCATCGGCGTCGATCCCACGGTACTCGTCGCCCAGGCGGCGCTGGAAACCGGTTGGGGTAAATCGATCATGCGTCAATCCGATGGCAGCAGCAGCCATAACCTCTTCGGCATCAAGGCTCAGGGCGGCTGGCAGGGGCCAGAGGCGCGCGCGATCACCAGTGAGTTCCGCGACGGCAAGATGGTCAAGGAGACGGCGGACTTCCGCTCTTATCAGTCTTATGCCGACAGTTTCCACGACTTGGTGAGCTTCCTGCAGAACAACAATCGCTATCAAGCCACGCTCAAATCGGCCGATAACCCGGAACAGTTTGTGAAAGAGCTGCAGAAGGCCGGTTACGCCACGGACCCGGACTACGCCAGCAAGATTTCTCAAATAGCGAAACAGATGAAGAGTTACCAGAGCTACGCAGCCGCGCCGGTCTCTTCCACGACTTTATAAGGTTTGAACCATGTCACTGATTTCAATCGGGCTTTCAGGGCTGAACGCCAGCAGTGCAGCGATGACCACCATCGGCAACAACACTGCGAACGTTGATACGCTGGGCTATTCGCGCCAGCAAGTGATGACCACCGCAGGTGCGCAGCAGAATATCGGGGTCGGTTTCATCGGCACCGGTACCACGCTGTCTGACGTGCGTCGGATCTACAACGGCTTCCTGGATACCCAATTGCAGACCAGTACCTCGCTGGATTCCGATGCCCAGGCGTACCTGGGACAGGCCAGCAAGCTGGATTCGATCCTGTCGAACAGTTCGACCGGCATCAGCACCGTGCTGGGCAACTTCTTCACCAGCCTGCAATCCCTGTCGAAAACGCCCACGGATTCGTCGGCTCGGCAGAATTTCCTGACCACGGCCAAGGCGTTGACCGCGCAGTTCAACAACATCTCGCAGCAGATGAAGGATCAGAACGCCGGGATCAACACCCAACTCACCGCGGTGGCCGGGCAGGTCAATGCACTGGCCTCGTCGATTGCCGATCTGAACAAGCAGATCACTGCGGCGCAGTCGTCTGGCGGCCAGCCGAACACACTGCTGGACTCGCGCAACGAAGCGGTTCGCCAGCTCAACGAGCTGGTGGGCGCCAAGGTCGTCGAAACCAACGGCAACTATGACGTCTACATCGGCACCGGCCAGCCGCTGGTCACCGGCAGCAAGGCCAATGTGCTGAGTGCGGTGCCCAGCGACAGCGACCCGACTGTGTACGCGCTCAAGCTCAATTACCAGAACAGCGACGTCGACGTCTCGGGTGTGGTCACGGGGGGTACGCTGGGCGGCCTGCTGCGCTATCGCAGTGACGTGCTGCAACCGGCCGCCAACGAGCTGGGCCGCCTGGCGCTGGTGACGTCCGATCAGGTCAACCAGCAGCTGAACCAAGGGGTGGACGCCAATGGCGATTTCGGCTCCAACCTGTTCCTGAGCATCAACGACCCGAGTCTGATCGCGCAACGCAGTATTGCCGCACAGGGCAACAGCTCCGGTTCGGGCAACCTCAACGTGACCATTTCCAACACCGGCGCGCTGACCACCAATGATTACCAGGTGACCTTCACCAGCGCCACCGGCTACAGCGTCAAACGCCTGCCGGACGGCAAGGCCATGGGCTCTTATGACACCGGAACGACACCGCCCCCGGTCATCGACGGGTTCTCGATGACCCTGAGCGGCACCGTGCAGGTTGGCGACAGTTTCAAGATCAGCCCGACCGGCAATGCCGCCAGCGGCATCCAGATGGTCATGACCGACCCGAAAGACATCGCCACCGCCGCGCCGTTGACCGGTACAGCCGGGGCTAACAAGGGGACGGGGACCTTCTCGCAACCGAGCCTGGACACACCGGTCAACATCTACAACAGCACCGCCACGACCGACCTGCGCAATGCGATGAAGGCCTCCACGCCGATGCGCCTGGTCATGGGCGACAAGCAGGCGGACGGTTCCCAGTCGTACACCTTGCTCAACGCCAACGGTGCTGCGGTGACGGACGCCTCCGGCAACCCGGTCACCGGTTTCATCGTGCCCGGCGCCAGCAATGACCTGACGCTGAACGTGGGGTATACCGATTCGGCCGGCGCGGCCCAGTCGTACAAGATCGGCCTGAACATTTCCGGCAGCCCCGAAAGCGGCGACACCTACAGCATTGCCCTGACCGGCGCCGGTTCGAACGATAACCGCAACGCAGAATCGACCCTGGCCCTCCAGACCAAGCAGACGGTGGACACGGCGGCGGGCAACGGCACGGGCATGAGCCTGAGCGCTGCCAACAGCAGCATGATCACCACCGTCGGCTCCAAGGCCGCCCAGGCCAAGAATGACGCCACGGCCACCACCGCCGTATTGACGCAGGCCAAGAGCTCACGCGACAGCGTTTCGGGCGTGTCGCTGGATGAAGAAGCGGCCAACCTGGTCAAGTACCAGCAGTACTACACCGCGTCGTCGCAGATCATCAAAGCGGCTCAAGCCATTTTCAGCACGCTGATCAACAGTCTTTAAGGAGTCGTAAACCATGCGTATTTCCACTGCTCAGTTTTACGAAACCAGCGCTTCGAACTATTCGCGTACCTACGCCAACGTCACCAAGACCGGTGACGAAGTGGCCAGTCAGATCAAGCTCAACACCGCAGGCGATGACCCGGTAGGAGCGGCCCGCGTTCTGCAACTGCAGCAGCAGGGCACGCTGTTGAACCAGTACAAGTCCAACATCGACACCATCAATACGGGCGTGGTCAACACCGAAACCGCACTGACTGCCATCACGCAGGCGATCCAGCGTGCGCAGGAACTGACCCTGGGCGCCGGTAACGCGACGTACACCGACAAGGACCGCCAGGCCAACGCCGCCGAATTGAAAGAGTTGCAAAGCCAGATTCTGGGCCTGATGAACAGCCAGGACGCAAACGGCGCTTATCTGTTTTCCGGCTCCAAGGGCAACACCGCGCCGTACGTGCTCAACCCGGACGGGAGCTACAGCTATCAGGGTGACCAGACGCGCAATATGGTCGCCATTGGCAATGGCATCACCATGGCCACCAACACCACGGGCTGGGACGCATTCGAGCAGGCGGTCAACACCACCCGCACCTCCACCACCCTGGTCTCGCCGACCACCGACGACGGCATGATTTCCCTGTCCGGCGGCAGCGTCAGCAACAGCACGGCGTACAACAGCAAATTCACCGCAGGCCAGCCGTATTCGATCTCGTTCACCAACGGCTCGCAGTACAAGATCCTCGACAAGGATGGTGCAGACGTCACGGGCGAAGCGACCGCAGCCGGGCAATTCACCACCACCAGCAGCGCCAACCAGAGCATCACCTTCCGTGGCCTGGAACTGAACCTGAACATCAACCTGACCGCGGCTCAGTACACCACGCCCGGGGCGGCCGATGCGGCGTTGACCGCGTCGCCTCACACCTTCCAGTTGTCGGTCTCGCCCAGTTCCGTCAGCACCGCGCGCTTGCCGGGCAATACGTCGACCACCGTCATCTCCAGCTCGAGCGTCACCGATCAGGCAACCTTCGACAAAACGTTCCCGAACGGCGGAGCGGTATTGCGCTTCACCGATGCGACCAACTACAGCCTGTATGCCGCGCCTTACGACCCGGCCACCAGCCAGCCGGTGGCCTCGGGTACGCTGACCGGCACGCCGGTCGCCAATCAGGCCGTTGCGGCCGGCGTGACGTTCACCCTCAGCGGCACCCCGCCAACCCCAGGTGCAGGTGATCAGTTCACGGTGCAGTCGACGACCCAGCAGCATCAGAACATCCTCAACACGCTGACCAACGTGATCAATGCCCTGAACGGCAAGGTGGACGGCGACCCTATCGCGGCGCAGAAACTGCAAGCCACGATTACCTCGACCATCGGTAACCTGACCAGCGCCGCCAATCAGATTTCGGACGCGGTCAGTGACGGCGGCGCGCGGTCCAAGACTGCGACCGACCAGGGCACCACCAACCAGACGCTGATCGATAACGGCACCACCGAGTCGGGCACCATCACTGCCTCGGATCCGGTCGACGCAATCGCCCGTCTAACCTTGCAGAAAACCATGCTGCAGGCGTCCCAACTGGTGTTCACTCAGCTTTCTGCGCTGAACCTGTTCAGCAAACTGTAAGCGCTGCACTCCGAGGCGACAGCGGTCATCCGCGCTGTCGCCTTCGAGCCTCAACCGTTACTGTCAGCGGTCCAGTCGACCCTTTCACCGGGCCGACGCGCCGCTCGTGAGCCCGCCCGTGAATTCAGCTCCTCTCGTCAGCCTCGTCATTCCCGCCTACAACCCGCGTTTCTTTCGACGAGCCCTGCAAGACGCGCTATTGCAGACGTATCAACCATTGGAAGTGGTCGTTTGCGACGACAGTTCGGGCGACGAGATCCAACGCATCGTCGAGCAATTCGCAGGCAGCAGCCAAGCCAGCCTGCGCTACGTGCGCAATCCTTCGCGCCTGGGATTCGTCGGTAACCTGCTCGCTTGCCTGAACGAAGCCCAGGGCGAATTCATCAAGTTCCTGTGCGACGACGACCGCCTGTTCCCCGCGGCGATCGCGCGTCAGGCGCAGGTATTGCTCGCACACGACGATGTCAGCCTGGTGCTCGCGCAGCGGTATTTCTGCGACCCTGACGACGTTCAATTGCCCGCGCGGATCGAAAACTGCCCGCTGGCCGAAGCCAGCTCGTTGTTCTACGGCCCGGACCTGTTGTCGGTGTTTGACATTTCGCCGACCAACTTCCTGGGTGGATTGACCAGTTCGTTGATGCGACGTACTGACGTGCTGGCGATCCTCCCCGCATTGTCCGAAGTGGGCAGCGGCTTCACGGCCCTGGTGGATTTTGCGCTGTATGTCTGCCTGCTCAAGCGCGGCAACATGGTCATGCTCAATGACGTGCTGAGCGCCGAACGCTTGCACCCCGAACGCTTGAGTCGTCAGCAGGCGATCCAAGACCGGATCCACGATGAGCGCGACTGGCTGCGGCAGATGCTCAAGGCGCGCAGCGCCGAGAACGCACCCGAGTACGGCTGGGTGCGTTATGTGGCGTTGTCCGATGCACAGCACGGTCAGCGCGCATGGCGTGAGCTGCCGCTGAGTCGCATGCTGGGTGACCGTCAGGCGGCCTTGCCATGGCGGGTCGGCAGCGACAGCGAAAGCTTTTCCGAGCTGTACCAGCAATGGTTGAGCTTTCGTACCCTGTTCGGCGCCGAGCGCGCGCGCGTGGCGGATAACGTTGCGACCTGGCCGTCGCAGCCCAGGCTGGTGGCGGTGGTGCTGGATGAGTTCGGCAGCACGGCCAACGTTGCACTGACCCGCGACAGCCTGGATGCGCAGTTGTATCCCGCCGAACTGACGCTGGTGTTGTCCAGTGCGTGCGAGGCGCCCGTGCTGAACGAGCGCGTCTTCACGTTGCCCTTGCAGACGGACTGGGTCGTGCAGGTCAATGAGCTGTTGCCGCAATTGCAGCGGGTCGACTGGGTCTACCTGCTGCGGGCTGGCGATCGCCTGACCGATTGCGCGCTGCTGGTATTGGCCGAGCGAATCGCCACGTCTGCGCAGGTCCTGTGCCTTTACAGCGATGAAGGCGCCTTGCACAAGGGTGAGTCGGCAGAGCCGATCTTCAAGCCGGACTTCAATCTCGACCTGCTGCGCAGTTACCCCTATGTCGGGCGTGTACTGGCGTTCCAGCGGGATGCGCTGCTGCAGTTGGGAGGCTTTGACAGCGCCTACGGCGAGCTCGCCCCCCACGATGCCATCTGGCGGTTGGTCGAGGCTTACGGCCCGGTGGTGGAGCACGCCGCCGAGATTCTGGTCGAATCACGCTTGTCATTCCACCAATGGCTGCAACTGGCCGACGTTTCGCGGCAAAGCGCATCGGTGGTGAGTGCGCACCTCAACCGGCTGGGCATCGCTCACCGCTTGCACGAGGCTGAGGACCCGCTGGTCAATCAGGTGCACTACCTGAGCGCCGAGCAGCCGCTGGTCTCGATCATCATCACCCACAGGGATCAACTCGCAGCGTTGCAGCGTTGCGTCGAGACGCTGTTGAGCAAAACCGCCTACGCACAGTACGAAGTGCTGATCGTCGACCAGGGCAGTGTCGGCGCCGAAGCGCAGAGCTGGCTGGCGGACATGCAGCACGTGGGTGGCGACAAGTTGCGGGTAATGCATTACGCAGGGCAGGGCAGGGGCGCCGATGTGCGCAACTTCGCGGCAACCCAGGCGCGGGGCGAGTACCTGTTGATGCTCAGCGTGTACGCGGTCATTGCCGATGCCGGCTGGCTGGATGAACTGCTCAACCACGGTCGCCGAAGCGAAGTCGGCGTGGTCGGTGCAAAAGTGTTCAGCCCTGAAGGCTACGTGCTGCAAGCGGGGCTGATTCTGGGTTACCACGGGCCAGCCGGCCCCGCGTTTTTCGGCGAGCCGCTGGGCGCGCCGGGGCACTTGCTGCGCTTGCAGGCCGCACAGAACCTCAGCGCCGTGGGTGCCGAGTGCCTGCTGATCCGCCGGGCATTGTTCGAAGCGCTCTCCGGGCTGGACGGTCAGGCATTCAGCGGTAGCTTGAGCGAAGTCGATTTATGTCTGCGGGTCCGGCAATCGGGTCACCTGGTGGTCTGGGCGCCGCGCGCCTTGCTGGCCATGGGCGCATTGCCGGCGGCCGAGCAAGTTCGCGAGAAGCAATCGCTGTTCGACGATCAGCATGCGTTCTACACGCGCTGGCTGCCCACGGTGGCCCGCGACCCCGCGTACAACCCCAACCTGCGTCTGACCGGTTCGTTCTACGGTCTGGAACCGGGTCTCAAGAAGGGGTGGAATCCTTACTCGTCGCGGCGTCTGCCCAATGTGCTGGCCATCCCGATCAACAGCACCGCCGTGGGCCACTACCGGGTGTCTCAGCCGTTTCTGGAGCTGGAAGCCGATGGCCGGATCGAAGGCCGCCTGAGTTATGACCTGCCGTCGATCATCGATCTGGAGCGCCAGTCGCCGGATGTGATCGTCGTGCAGTGCCGCTACACCCAGGCTTCGATCGATCAGGTGGTCACCCTGAAAACCTATTCCAATGCACGGCGCATCTACGAGTTGGACGACTACGTGATCAGCGTGCCGAAGAAGAACGGCCATATGCGCAACATGCCATCGAACATGGGCGAGATGGTGCGCCTGGGCACGAGCCTGTGCGACCGAGTGGTGGTGTCCACCGCAGCGTTGGCCGATGCCCTGTCCGGCATGCACCACGATATCCGCGTGGTGCCGAACATGCTGGCGTCGTCCTTGTGGAGCGGGGTGCGCAGTCAGCGCCAGACTTCGAGCAAACCGCGCGTGGGATGGGGCGGCGGCACCAGTCACGCTGGGGATCTGGAGATCATCGCCGAGGTGGTCCGTGAACTGGCCGATCAGGTCGAATGGGTGTTTTTCGGCATGTGCCCGGAAGCCCTTCGTCCTTACGTTCATGAGTTTCACCCGGCGGTGGGGCTGGCGGCTTACCCGGCAAAACTGGCCAGCCTGAATCTGGACCTGGCGCTGGCCCCGCTCGAATACCACATCTTCAATGACTGCAAGAGCAACCTGCGATTGCTGGAATACGGTGCCTGCGGCTACCCGGTCATCTGCAGTGACACGCGAGCGTACGAAGGCTACTTGCCGTGCACGCGGGTCGTCAGCAACAGCACCGCCGAGTGGTTGGACGCCATTCGCATGCACTTGGCGGACCCTGCCGCCAGCTACCGCATGGGGGATGATTTGCGGGACATCGTCATGCGCGATTACATCCTGCGCGGCGACAATCTTCAGCATTGGGTCAACGGCTGGCTCGCCGACTGATCCACCACCGGTCGTGACGGCGGATGCCCCTCCCGGGATCTGCCGTTGCGCTTAAGAACCCCGCGAACCTTCCCTTCTCAGAGTTGGCGTAGTTCCTGCTATGTCACTGTCATGACGCCATAAAATGCGCGCCCCAGGCTTGCCTCGGCTGGCGGGCGGACCGTCCAGACCCTTTCCGGTCCGGTTGTTCGCGGGCGCGCCCAGGGCAAGCGACGGATTTCAGGCGCACAACCGCACCGGGCATGTGGCCCGATCGGCGCTACTGTTTCTCTGGAGCATTTCTTTTTTGACGCTTGGCAGGATGGCAGGAACCTCATGCATCGCCACCAACTTTCGGGAAGCACCATGTCGCTCGACCAGCAACTCACTCTCGTTGTTCTCACGCAGGATCGTCCCGCCTTCTTGCGCCGGACCTTGCAGTACTACAGTGCGCAGACGGCCCGGGTGCTGGTGCTGGATTCTTCTCGGCAAGCGAATGACGACATCGCCGCTTTGTTTCCTCAAGCGCATTACCACCACCTGCCGCAGTTCGCGGACGCCCCGCAGAACAAGATCGCTCACGGCGTGACGCTGGTCTCGACCCCTTTCCTGGCCTTCGTCGACGACGCCGATTTTCTGGTGCATGACGCATTGAGCCAGGCGGTGGCATTCCTTGCCGCCCAGCCTGACTACGGGCTGTGCCATGGCTATTGCCTGATGTACAAGGCCCACGGCGACAAGGTCGAATACCTGCGCCGTGACAAAAAGGTCCAGGAAGATTACGCCAGCGACGATGCGGCCGAGCGTGTGTCGGGTTTCATGGATCAGTACCTGCCTCCCTTCTATGCGGTGACCCGTACCCCACTGCTGCAACGCTGGTTTTCCGCGCTTGGGGAAGGCGTTTCGGGGGAATTGCAGGAATTCGGCCATGCCTTCTACCTGCTGGCCAGCGCCAAGGCGCGAATCCTGCCCATCCCCTATGTCGTACGTGAAAGCGAGCACCGTTTCTGCGGCCAACAGACCAACCTGCTAAAGCAACTGGGCAGTGCAGATCCTGCGTCGCTGCTCGAACGTGAGCGGTTCGCCGGCTTCCTGGCGTCGCTGGACACCGGCCTGGCACCGTTGGCCAGCGCAGAGCGCACTGCGTTGGTCCACGCAGCCTATGGCAAGCTGCGCACATGCCTGGAAGAACAGCGTTCGCTGACACAGACTTCCATCCTCTCCTCGAAATGGCTCGACGTCTTCGCGCCAGTGGAGCGTACATTCGGCCCTCGCCAGTTCGTCGAGATGCCTTTCTACAACCAGCCGTTCTTCGACGTGTTGAGTCAGATCGAGTTCTTGATTCACGCCATGCCCGCTGGCAAACAGCAGATCGACCAGCTCGAAGGCGTGTGGGTCCGCCAGGAACGCTTGTTGCGCACCTATGCCAACGACAACGTCGAGACCATCGCCAACCGGCTGTGGGAAGCAATGGCGCTGAACCTGTTCAACCCGCACATCGTCGAGCCATTGGCCAAACTCATGGCCGATCAGGAAAACCGCGAAGAAGCCGAGCAAATGGCGCAATGGCTGCAGCGCTTGACGTCGATCCAGCGTGAGGATCATCGCACCGGCTTCGCCCAGATGCCGTCCGGGCGCCTGCTGCAATGGCTGGACGCACGCAAGCCATCGGCCGCCGATGCCCAGGCGATCGCCCAACGCATCGCGGCTCAAGGGCCTGCGCCGCAATTCGGCATTCTGCTGCTGGACCTGGACGATGACATGCACAAATTGCAGGTCACTCTCGACAGCCTGGTCGAAGGCCATTGCAAGTCTTTCAAGGTGGTGGTGTTCACCACGGGCGAGCCGCCAGCGGCCACCAGCGCGCAAAACACGCTGCACTTCGTGCGGGTGAGCAAAAGCAACTGGGTCGAAAAAATCAATCAAGTGGTGCAGCAGTCCAGCAGTGACTGGGTGCTGCTGGCCGAGGTCGGCGATGAATTCACGCCGGGCGGGCTGTTGCGTGCTTCGTTGGAACTGCAGGCCGCGCCGCAGTGCCGGGCGGTGTTCGCCGACGAGGTTCAGCGCCTGCCTGGCGGTGCGCTGACTCACGTCATGCGTCCAGGTTTCAACCTCGATCTGTTGCAGGGCAACCCGAGCCTGATGGCACGCCACTGGTTGCTGCGTCGCGACGTGCTGGTGGAGGCGGGCGGTTATTCGGCGGACTTCACCCAAGCGCTTGAGTTCGAACTGTTGCTGCGGGTCATCGAGCAGGGCGGCATGGGCTGGCTGGCGCACCTGGACGAGCCGTTGCTGATCTGCGATGCCCTGCCGGTCGAGGAAAATCCGCAACAGCGCCTGGCGCTGACCCGTCACCTGAGCAATCGCGGCTATAAGGCACAGGTCATCGCCACCACCCCCGGCACGTGGCGCATCGATTACCGCCACACTCAGCGACCCATGGTTTCGGTCCTGCTGGCCAGCGACGACAACCTCGCCGACCTGCAGCGTTGCCTGGCCAGCGTCACGTTGCGCACGCGCTACGTCAGTTACGAGGTGTTGATTGCCGACAACCACAGCCAATCGCCGGACATGGTCGAGTGGCTCGCCCGTCAGGAAAAGGGCCGTGTGCGGGTCATTCGCACCGAGCAGCGCCTGAGTAAGGCGGCGCTGCTCAATGCGGCCCGGCGGCAGGCCAAGGGCGAGTACCTCGTTCTGCTGTCGCCGCACAGCGAAATCGTCGGCCCAAACTGGATCGACGCCTTGCTCAATCAGGCCATGCGTCCGGAAGTGGGCGTGGTGGGTGCCAAGCTGCTCGATCGCCAGGGCAACGTCAGCCAGGCCGGCCTGATTCTGGGGCTCAATGGGGGTGTCGGACCGGCCTTCGCGGGGGAAGCGAAAGACGCCGCCGGTTACCTGCACCGTTTGCTGCTCGACCAGAGTTACTCGGCGGTGTCCGACGCCTGCCTGATGGTGCGCGGGGAACTGTTCGATGCAGTGGGCGGCCTGGATGAAGCGCAATTCGCGGAGGCGTTCGCCGATGTCGATCTGTGCCTGAAACTGGGCCAGGCCGGGTACCTGATCGTGTGGACGCCGCAGGTTCAGGTCATCCACCCGGGCAGTTTGCCGGATGCACCCGCAGAACTGGCAGCCCTGCAAGCCAAATGGGCGGACGCGTTCGCCCACGACATGGCCTACAACAAGAACCTGGCGCTCACCGGCAAAGGGTTCGTGCTGGGCGAGCCATCCGCTTCGAGCTGGGCGGAACTGCTCGCCTGACGCTCACGGTAAAGGACACGTTCATGTTCAATGGCAAATCGGTTTTCATCTCTGGCGCGACCGGCTCGTTCGGTCGCCAGTTCATCCGCACGCTGCTGGAGCGCTACCAACCCCGGCGTGTCGTGGTGTTTTCCCGCGATGAACTCAAGCAATACGAGATGCAGCAGGAATTCAACGCGCCCTGCATGCGCTACTTCCTCGGGGATGTGCGCGATGCCGAGCGTCTGCAGCAGGGCATGCGCGGCATCGATTACGTGGTGCATGCCGCGGCGCTCAAGCATGTGCCCGCGGCGGAATACAACCCCACCGAGTTCATTCGCACCAACGTCAACGGTGCTGAAAATGTCATTGCGGCGGCCATCGCCAACGGGGTGAAGAAGGTGATCGCGCTGTCCACGGACAAGGCGGCCAGCCCGATCAACCTGTACGGCGCGACCAAACTGCTGTCGGACAAGTTGTTCGTCGCCGCCAACAACATCGGCGGTGAGGAACAGACCCGTTTTGCGGTGGTGCGCTACGGCAATGTGGCCGGATCGCGAGGTTCCATCGTGCCGTTCTTCAACAAGCTGATCGCCGGGGGCGCCCGTGAATTGCCGATCACCGATCCGCGCATGACGCGGTTCTGGATCACCCTGGATCACGGCGTGGATTTCGTGCTGCAAAGCTTCGAGCGCATGCACGGCGGTGAAGTGTTCGTGCCGAAGATTCCGTCGGTGCGTATCGTCGATCTGGCCCACGCCATGGCCGCTGACCTGCCGCACAAGGTCGTGGGCATTCGCCCTGGCGAGAAGCTCCATGAATTGATGGTGCCGCAGGACGATGCCCGCATGACCCTCGAATTCAAGGATCATTACACCATTGTGCCGTCGATTCGGTTCAACCACGTCGACGTCGATTTTGCCATCGACGCCACGGGCGAAAGTGGTCGGCCCGTGGCAGATGATTTCGAGTACCGTTCCGACACCAACCCTGACTTCATGACGGTGCCGCAGATCAGTCAGCTGCACGCTGACGTCCAGCCATGATCCCCTACGGGCGTCAGAGCATCGAGCAGGCCGATATCGATGCAGTGGTCGCGGTGCTCAAGTCCGACTGGTTGACCCAGGGGCCCACCATCGAGCGTTTCGAAGCCGCGATGGCCCAGCGTTGCGAGGCCGCGTTCGGCGTGGCCGTGTGCAATGCGACCGCTGCGTTGCACATCGCGTGCCTGGCAGCGGGTCTTGGCGAGGGCGACCGATTGTGGACCAGCCCCAACACTTTTCTCGCCTCGGCCAATTGCGGTCGTTATTGCGGGGCCCATGTGGATTTCGTCGACATCGATCCGCTGACGTGGAACCTTGATGTGCACGCCCTTGCCCGCAAGCTGGAGGCCGCTAAACGGGAAGGCCGCCTGCCCAAGGTGCTCGTCGCTGTGGCGTTTGCCGGGCAAAGTTGTGACATGCGGGCAATTCGAGCGTTGTCGCAGCGCTACGGTTTCGTTGTCATCGAAGACGCGTCTCACGCGGTCGGCGCTCGCTACGCCGGACGTCCAGTGGGCTGCGGCGAGTTTGCCGATATGACGGTATTCAGCTTTCATCCGGTGAAAATCGTCACCACCGGCGAGGGTGGAATGGTGCTGACCAACCACCCCGAATGGGCTGAACGCTTGCGTCGCCTGCGCAGCCACGGCATGACCCGCGACCCGGCGCAGATGGATGAACCGAGCCATGGCCCCTGGTACTACCAGCAGGTCGAACTGGGTTTCAACTACCGCATCACTGATATCCAGGCTGCACTGGGGTTGTCGCAACTGGACAGACTCGATGCGTTTCTGGCGCGGCGTCGGGGGTTAGCGGCGCGCTACCAGCGGTTGCTTGCCGAGTTGCCGCTGGCCTTGCCGACGACCCAGGCAGAAGCCGAGTCGGCCTGGCACCTGTACGTCGTGCGCTTACAGACGCAGGGCACGACGTTGAATCACCGGCAGGTATTCGACGCGTTGCGCGCCGCCGGGATCGGGGTGAACGTGCACTACATCCCGGTGCACCTGCAGCCGTACTACCGAGCGCTGGGTTTCAAACCGGGGGATTTTCCCGAGGCCGAAGCCTATTACACCGAAGCCATCAGCCTGCCGCTGTACCCCGCCATGAGCGATGAGCAGCAGGATGAGGTCGTCGGGCAGTTGCAGCGTTTGCTGGGTAAAAAACCCTCAGTCTCGATGCTGGGCGCATCGTCATGACCGCCGTCGCCATCATTCCTGCACGCGGCGGCAGCCAGCGCATTCCCCGCAAGAACCTCAAGCCGTTCAACGGCGTGCCGATGATCGTCGGTTCGATCCGCACGGCACTGCGCAGCAACCTGTTCGAGCGGGTCGTGGTCAGCACGGACGACGAGGAAATCGCCCAGGTCGCCAGGGCCCATGGCGCCGAGGTGCCATTCATGCGGCCGGCGGCATTGGCTGACGCCTTCACTGGAACTGCGGCGGTCGTTCAACACGCCATCGGGGCGCTTGATCGGCGGTACGACTACACCTGCTGCCTCTACGCAACAGCACCGCTGCTGCAGCCCCGTTTTCTCCGGGCCGGACTGCAGGCTTTGCAGGCGGCCCCCGAAAAATGCTTTGCGTTTTCGGTGTGCAGTTTTGGCTTTCCCATCCAACGCGCATTGATCATCACCGAAGACGGCAGCCTCGACGCGATGCACCCCCAATACCGAGATGTCCGCTCACAAGATCTGGCCGAGGCGTATCAGGACGCCGGTCAGTTCTATTGGGGGCGCAGCGAGGCGTGGCTGCGCGGCGAGGCAATGTTCGCGCGGCATAGCCTGCCGGTGATCCTGCCGCGTCATTTCGTGCAGGACATCGACACCGAGGAGGACTGGCTGCGCGCCGAATACCTCTACGCCGCGCTCAGGGCGGGCGGGGAGCTTGAGCTGTGAGGGTGTTGATCCGCACCGATGCGTCGATCGCCATCGGCAGCGGGCACGTTGCGCGCTGCCTGACCCTGGCCCATGCGCTGCGCAAGCGGGGGGCGCAGGTGCATTTCGCCTGTCGGCGTTTGCCAGGGCATGCCATTGAGCGCCTGAGCGATGCAGGATTCCTCACCTACGCCTTGCCTGCGCATTACAGGCATGAGCACAGCGATGCGGGCATCGAAGCCGCCTTGCCCTGGCAGGAGGACATTTACGCCTTGGGCGAACAACTGGCCGACGAGCCCGCTTTCGATTGGCTGATCGTCGATCATTATGGCCTCGACGCTCGCTGGGAAACCGCAGCGCGCCAGCTCGCCCATCGTCTGATGGCCATCGACGACCTAGCCAATCGTCCCCACGCTGTCGATATCCTGCTGGACCAGAATTACGCCGCTCAGGCACTGGCCAATCCCTATGTCGGCCTCGTCCCCGCTACCTGCCAAACCTTCTTGGGGCCGCACTTTGCGTTGCTCCGCGAGGAGTTTCAGTGCGCCGCGATCCCCATCAAGCCGCGTGTTGAACGGGTGCTGGTCAATTTCGGCGGCTTCGATGCTGCCCGGCAAGTGCATGCCACGCTGTCGGCGTTGGGTGACTGCAGGACCCTTGAGCTGGACGTGGTTGCGGGGCTGCACAATCCTGATTGGGACGCTCTGCAGGCCCTGTGTTCGACGCGGCCGAATTGGCGATTGCAGGCGCTCGCCGATGACTTCTTCGGATTGATGCGTCAGGCGGATCTGTTCATCGGTGCGGGCGGTGGCACGACCTGGGAGCGGGCCGCAGTGGGCCTCCCCACGCTGTGCATTTCCGTCGCGCACAACCAGGAACTCAATGCGCGATTGCTGGCGCAGGCGGGCGTCCACCGGTATTTAGGCCCCCATGACCACCTCAGCCCAGCACACCTGAAAGCGGCGATCCATGCGTTGATCGATGACCCCAAGCAACGCCAGGCCATGGCGGAGCGCTCGCGAATGCTGGTGGACGGCCAAGGCGCCGACCGACTGGCTGACGCGCTGACCCAATTGCAGTGAGAACAGAATGAAAGCGTTCAAGATCGGCTCCACCCTCGTCGGCCCTGAGGCACCGCCGTTCGTCATCGCAGAAATGAGCGGCAATCATAACCAGTCGCTGGATCAGGCGTTGCGGATCGTCGAAGCCGCTGCCAAGGCAGGCGCTCATGCCCTCAAGCTGCAAACCTACACCGCCGACACCATGACGTTGGACATCGCCGAAGGCGAGTTCTTCATCAAGGACCCCGACAGCCTCTGGGCCGGAAGCTCGCTTTACGCGCTGTATCAACAGGCGCACACGCCTTGGGCGTGGCATGCACCGATCTTCGCGCGGGCTCGGGAGCTGGGGCTGCTGGCGTTCTCCACACCCTTCGACGAGACCGCTGTCGATTTTCTCGAGAGCCTGGACGTCCCGGCCTACAAGATCGCCAGCTTCGAAAACACCGATATCCCGTTGATCCGCAAAGTCGCCGCGACTGGCAAACCGATGATCATCTCCACCGGCATGGCCAGCATCGCGGAGCTAGACGAGAGTGTGCGTGCTGCACGGGCGGCAGGGTGCAAAGACCTGGTGCTGCTCAAGTGCACCAGTACCTATCCGGCGTCACCGCAGAACAGCCATATCCGGACCATCCCGCACTTGGCCCAGTTGTTTGGCTGTCAGGTAGGGCTGTCCGATCACACAATGGGTGTCGGGGTGTCCGTGGCGGCGGTGGCGATGGGCGCGACCGTCATCGAAAAGCATTTCACCCTCGACCGCGCGGACGGGGGCGTCGACGCCAGCTTTTCCCTCGAACCCGCAGAAATGGCCAGCCTGGTAACGGAAACCGAACGCGCTTGGCAAGGGTTGGGCGCGGTGCACTACGGCGCGACGCAGGCGGAGCAGAAGTCGCTGCAATACCGGCGGTCGTTGTACGTGGTGGAGGACATCGCCGAGGGCGAGGCTTTCACTGCGCAGAACGTGCGCGCCATCCGGCCAGGACTGGGGCTGGCGCCCAAGCACATCGACGCGGTTCTGGGCCGCAAAGCCCGCCAACCCCTCAAGCGCGGCACCGCGCTTAGCTGGGAAGTGATTGGCTAACGAGCAGGCTGTGTTTGATGGGTCTGGATACGGAAGACTGATCCAGTGGTGAGGGTGATGCTGGTTTACCTTTTCACTTTCCAGCTACGGCAGCTCCATTTTTCTCGGCAAATGAAGGCAACCCTGGGTCCCAGCCCACGCCTCTACGGATCTGCCCGGATTCCAGCCGTATCTATGAAGCCAGCGGTTTGGTCACGGGACAGGCCCAAAGTTTGCGAACTCATCGGCCTTTTGCGTCATTACATCCCTAAAATGCCCTTCCACACGATGTCGCTATACCGTTTGCGAGTATCCTATTTGGATCCAAAAGCGGGCTGTTGCCCCATCAGCAGTCAAATTGTCAGGGAGACATCGGGTGTTTTTATGGCATATCGTGCCCTCTTGGGGGCAGATTGAAGATCGGATAAGACAGGAAATGGGCTATCAAAATGGTGCCCGATATAAAACCCACTGGGGCGAATCTGTCCCTTCCCTGAGCCTTAACATCCGCCGCATCGCAAGCGTCCGCTCTGCGTTTTATCAGGCTGAATGGCAAGCGAGCGAGCTACTTCGCCAACGTTTCGCCGATCTCAACATTCCATCATCCTCAAAGACCTGATCGATGTTGTCACGCAGATGGCAATGATCGTCGCCGGTAGTACCTTGACTGGAGGTGCCATCGGTGCCGGTGTGGGTGCATTCTTCGGCGGTGCTGGCGCTGTTCCCATGGGGGCTGCGGGGGCTGCAATGGGTTTGCAGGTTAGCAGTTGGATACTTGGGATACTTGGCCTGCAATCTATTGCAGAGTTTTTCGTTGAAGGCTTGCCGCGCATTGGCGGTTATTACCTGACAGGGATCAAGACTGCATGGGAAGGCACCCTAGGCGAAGAAGGCTTGACTCCCTTCAGCCAAGACGATCCTTTCGCGGTGAGCAGCGCGGCCCACAGCATCGCGCTAGGCCACGTCGAAGTCGTCATTCTGCTGCTAGGCGCTATTGTTGAATACCTGACTCGTGGTCGAGGTAACGCTGGCAGGCTGGCCCAAGAGATGCGAGCCAGTCCGAAAGGCGCAAGAATTGGCCAGTGGATGGTCGAGCATGAAGATGCGTTGAAGGGCAGACCTGACCTGCAAAAGGCTGAACCGCATAAAGGGGCAATAGGCTCACAAGATACACCTGCCCCCGAGCCGTCACCTCGCTCCGATACTCATTCTCCAAAGAGTCTCGAACCGAGGAGGTCATACGAGTATCCTGGCAATCTGGTTTCAACACAAACCAAGTCAGAGATGTCTGGATCGCAGATTAAGCGCCTCACGAAAGATATGGAAAGAAATGGTTTCGACCCAAATCATCCCATTGATGTCTGGAGAAATCCCAGCTCGGGACGACTGGAAATTCAGGACGGACACCATCGGGCGGCTGCAGCAAAAAAAGCGGGTATTGAAAAAATTCCAGTCGACATTTGGGAGTAATGTAATGACTAAAGGATATAAAGCTGCGTTTATAGTCCCTATCGGGGCCCGTAAGATCCTCGGAGAGGACGGTTGGGAGTTTGAAAGCTCTGTGCGTCTATCAAAAGATATAGGCGATGGCTTAATAAAAACCCTGAAGCTTACCTTTCTAGAGGAGTATTCCGGGATAAGGAAATATGCAGGCGAAGGTATAGGGATGTCTATAGTGTTTGACGATAACCAAGAGGTGGAAAGTATCTATTTTCAGTTGTCAGGCGGGGCATTAGCATCGCTTTCCGAGATATACCAATGCGTTAATGCCTCGTCTGAGGCAGAAATTTTCGTACCTTGAAAAAGCCCAATATTTTTTGGCTGATTATAAAGCGTATACGCTGCTCGGAATGAAGTCGCGGGGCGCTGACATTGGGTAGGTGTCGTTTGGCTACGGTATTTTCTAGATTCCTGGAGAAGTTTGGTGGCCCGGTTGATCGCCAGGACGTTCCGGTGTCGAGTATCGAACGCTACAGAGGCAAGCTGCCTAACCAGCTTCTGGAATATTGGGCTGAGCACGGCTGGTGTGGATACGGTGATGGAATTTTTTGGATAGTGAACCCGCAAGAATACGAAAGAGTAGTGGATTCGTGGCTTGAAGGAACGGAATTCGAAAAACGCGACACTTACCACCTAATTGCTCGTGGAGCGTTTGGCGATCTCTATCTATGGGGCGAGAAAACGGGATTCTCACTGAAGATAACGAGCGTCTTTTCACGATGCGTAATTCATGATTTTGAACCCACCCCCGAGCAAATGGATCGTAAGCTTCAAGACTTTATCGTGTCCAGAAAAGTGGACTCTAACGATGTAGAAGAATGGTTCAAGCCGGCAAGAAAAAAGCTCGGCACTCTTCGCCATAATGAGATGTATGGTTTTGTTCCAGCGCTAGCGCTCGGTGGGTCGGCATCCCTTGATCATGTTGAGAAACTAGAAGCAGTGGAGCATTTAATTCTGCTGTCTCAGCTTGCAGAGCTTGAGCCATACAGCTTTTAAGCTTGCGGGATGCCGCCTGAGGTATTCGAGCTAGCTGCCACCTATGCGGCAGCGATTGATCGATTTCACTCGCTCGCTGTGTCGGCAGCCGCGTCAGCACATCTTTGAGATTGGCATACGGATCATGCCTATTCATACGCGTTCCGGATCTTCCTGCTGATCGCCTCGACTCCGGACTGCAATTGCAGCGCCACTGCCGCCAAGTCACGAAGTTTTCCCGGGGTCATCTGGTCGAGGCTGGGCGAGAAACTCATGCCGCCGATTCCAGCTATACCTATGAAGCCATCGGTCCGGGTACGGCGAACTGTTCCATTGGCGAGGTTGACGCTGATTCACCGTTCCGCTTTTACAGCGGCCCCATTGTCTTGGCAAATGGGGGAAACCGCTTGCTCCTGGTTTGGCCCGGCTGCGCCGGGTTCCCTCCTTCCGGCGTTGCTCCGTGGGCCCGCCGCGGACGGCCATCCATGGCCGCGCGGCTTTCGCGGCTCCCGGCCGCTCAACCCACTGCGC
>NZ_QARE02000036.1 GCF_003052515.2 Pseudomonas sp. RIT409
CCGCTCAACCCACTCCACGACACCTCCGCTCAGCCTGCACCCAAGTCGCGTTCGGCGGTGGCTGAGCTGGTTGTGCAGGAAGATCAAGAGCGAAGAGCCAAGAGCGGGGCGTCGTTCGACTGAGCACATGGAACTTGCTTTGCAGGGTTAACTCATTCGAAAAAATAACTAATCATCGCTGCCGTTCATTCGTCTTCTAGATAAGGCCCCGTTCCACCGGGCCATTCAACATGACGAGGTTTTACACATGAGCTTTGACGGCGAAAACACCCAGTTCCGCGTAGTGATCAACCACGAAGAGCAGTACTCCATCTGGCCCGACTACAAGGCCATCCCCGACGGTTGGAAAAGCGTCGGCGTAGAAGGCGACAAACAAACCTGCCTGAACTACATCGAAACCCACTGGACCGACATGCGTCCGCTGAGCCTGCGCAAGGCCATGGCCTGACTCACCCCTCATTTTCCCAATGCTTGCGGAGCGTCTTGCCCATGAACATGCGCATGCTTACGCCACAACCCATTCACCTCGAAAACGGATTCCCGCTGCGTGTTTACCCCGGCCAGCGGGGCGCCACGCTGGCGGCTGAGTTCGTTGCCCTGCGCAACCTGGTCGACCAGCGCCTGGAGCGCGACGGCGCGGTGCTGTTCAGTGGTTTCAATAGCGAAGGCGTGGAAGGTTTCCAGCGTTTCGCCGCGGCCTTCGGTCATCCGCTGCTCAACTATGAGTTCGGTTCGACACCCCGCAGCCAAGTCGATGGCAAAGGCGTGTACACCTCCACCGAATACCCTGCGCACCGCTCGATTCCCCTGCACAACGAGCAGGCCTACACCACCGAATGGCCGATGCGGATCTGGTTTTATTGCGCCAAGGCAGCGGTCAGCGGCGGCGAGACGCCGATTGCCGACAGTCGCGAGGTGTTTCGACGCATCGATCCGGTGCTGCGCAAACGCTTCGAGGAAAAGCGCCTGATGTACGTGCGCAACTACGGTAACGGCCTGGATCTGACCTGGCAGCAGGTGTTCAACACCGAGCGCCGCCATGATGTCGAGAATTACTGTCGCAAGCGGGGCATTCAGTGCGAGTGGAACGAAGACGGCGACCTGCGCACTCGCCAGCGGGTGCAAGGCGTGGCTCAACATCCACGCACCCGGGATTGGGTCTGGTTCAACCAGGCGCACCTGTTCCACCTCTCCAACCTCGACCCGGAAATGCAGGAAATCCTGCTGGACACCGTGGGCGAGGAGGGCCTGCCGCGCAATGTCTACTACGGCGATGGCAGCCCGCTGGAAGAGGATGCGCTGGCCGAGATTCGCGGTGTGCTCGACGCCTGCGAGGTGGTGTTTCCCTGGGCCACCGGCGATGTCCTGATGCTCGACAACATGCTCACCGCGCATTCGCGCAAGCCGTTCAGCGGTGAGCGGAAGGTGGTCGTGGCGATGGCCGAAGGCGTCAGCGGTGAGACGCTGTTCAATACTCCATGAGTTCGAAAACCATGCAAAAAACCAAGCTCGTGTACGTCCTGTCGTTGCGTAACGGAGCGGCTGACAAAGCCGGCCAATACGTCGACTACCGCGGTGAAAAGCGCTACATGAAGTCGCCGCTGGAACATCTGGTGCAGGCGCTCAATGAAACGCCGCTGGGTGATCACTATTCGCTGGAAGGCGTCATTTTCGACGACAACCCCGAGTCTGCCCGGGACCGCGAGAGCATCAAGGCGTACGGTTTCGGTCCGGGGCAGGGGGAGCATTGGCTTTACCCGGCCGACCTGAGCGTACAGGGCCGTCTGGTCACTGATCTGTTGGAAAACGTGCCGTCCACCTACCGTGCACTGCCACTGGGCGACAGCCAGCGACCTGCGGGCAAGTCGGATTTCGAGCGTCGTCTGGGCGAGGGTCTGCGCGCCCTTGAAGCCGAAGTCGTGGTGCTTGACGGCCTGCTGGTGATCCTCGATGAACTGGTGCGTCCGGGGGCGGATTTCCATCGCCGCATCGTCAATATCCATCCGGGCATCACGCGGCTGGAATCACCGTACGAACGTCGGGGTGCCTACGCCACGCTCGATGCGCTGTATGGTGCCAAGGGCAAGAAGGTGATCGACTGGACGACCCGCGAAACCGTGGATATCCCGGTGGTGGACATGACCGGTGCGTCGTTCCACTACGTCGACAACGGCATCGATTCCGGCGAGGTGATCTTCGATGTGCTCGACACCCCGATCGCCCCCGAGGACACCATCCTCGAACTGCGCTGGAACAACTTCAACAACAGCCTGTTCCCGGCGCTGGAGCAGGGCTTGCTGGTGTTGGCGCGGCGTCAGCCTCATTGACATCGCCTGCACCCGGTCGGCGCCAGCCTGGGAAATAGCGGTGTGATCCCCGCGCTGGCGCCATTGTTCATTGCGGACTTCGCCCACTACCGCGATGTGCTCGTGCTCGAACATGACCCGCGTCCGAGCATGGCGCTACAGACCTTTCTGACTCCGGAAACGTTCGATGACGTCCTGACCCGTTTTGCCGCGCAATTCCCCGCCGGCGACCGGCGAGGGCTGGCTTCCGTCTGGACCAAGCACTACTTCGTCAAATTGATTCCCCCGGTGGTCGCGGCGTCGCTGATCCTCGATTATCGAGTGCCGGTGCGGCTCGATCGGCTGCAACTGGTGCTCGACGAACACGCCCTGCCCGTAGCGTTCAAACTGCCCGATCCAGGGACGAATTGGGCGCCGATGCCCACCGACACCTTCCAGCGTTTTGATGACCTGCTCGAAGGCCATTTGCGGCCTTTCGTCGACGGCGTTGCTAGGCTGTCCCGCGTCTCGCGGAACGTGTTGTGGAGCAATGCGGGCAATTACTTCGAATGGCTGCTGGGTGTGCTCGCCGTCGCCATGCCGCAGGCGGATCTGTGCCACGGTCATGGGCTGATCGCCGCGGCCACGCTGCCAGATGGTCGCCGCAATCCGCTCCATGAACCGGTACGTTATCTGATGACTGCTGGCAGCTCCGGCTCAAGACGTCAGCGCCGAGTCTGTTGTTTGCGCTACCGCGTGGGCGAGCTGACGTTGTGCGATAGCTGCCCCATCGCTGCACTTCGGGCGCAAAGTGCCGTGAAAAAAGGCCTGAGGTAAAAAAAGCTGAAATTAATTTTTCCCCGTAAACAGGGGAGGTGAATCGATTAAGCCAAAAAGCTGACGTCAAATTGCCATCAAATAGTTTCAAGATGTACGATCTCTGGTCGATAGTGAATAACCACACGACCAGGAGGTAATGCGTCCATGAAACTCACCGTGAAGAGCAAACTGCTCTGTTTAGCCATCATCCCCGCATTGTTGTTCGCTTTGATTCTGAGCGGCGTGGCAGCGTGGATGTTGCAGAGCAGCGCTGTTCAGGAAATGAAGGAGACCCGTGAGCATCTGGTGGAGCGCAATCGCCAGGTGCTGAAAAACTATGTCGACGTGGCGTTCACCACGATCAAGCCCCTGCACGATGCGTCTGCGCCAGGTGACCTCGCCGCTCGGGACAAAGCGCTCGAACTGCTCAAGCCGATGAAGTATGGCGACGACGGCTACTTCTTCGGCTATGACACCCATGGTGTACGGGTCTTTCGAGGGGACAGCCCGGCGGGCGTCGGCAAGAGCTTCTGGGACACCCGCGACCCCGATGGCTCGTACCACTACCAGACCTTCGTCGAGGTCGCGAAAAACGGCACCCATTACATCGATTACGCAGCGCCCAAGCCCGGCGACGAAGCCGTGCAGGTGCCCAAGCTGGGCTACACCCTGTACCTGGACAAGTGGAACATGGTGCTTGGCAGTGCCATCAACATGGACGACATCGACGCGGCCATGGTGCTGGAGCAGCAGGCCGTGTCCCAGCGCACCCGCAACATTCTGATCAGCGTCTTCGCGGTGACGCTGGTGCTGCTATTGGTCACCGCCGCCGCCGGAATCTGGACCGCCAACGGCATCGTCCGCCCGCTGCGGGTTCTCAAGAGCAACCTGGACGACATCGCTGCCGGTGAGGGCGACCTGACGCACCGCCTGGTGGTGACCAGCCGTGATGAACTGGGCGATCTGGCCGTTTCGTTCAACCTCTTCGTCGACAAGATTCACGTCATGGTGCGGCAGGTCGCCCAAATGACCCGCGACCTCGCAGGCCTGGTGGATCAGGCCACCCAACAGACCCTGCGTTCCGAACAGGCCATGCAACGTCAGCGTGAAGAGACTGACCAGGTGGCCACCGCGATTCACGAGATGTCCGCCGCGGCGCAAGAAGTCGCGCTCAGCGCACAGCGTGCAGCCGAGGCCGCCTCGGAAACCGACCAGCAAGGTCAGGCCGCGCGCAAGGTCGTGGGCAGCAGCATCACCGGCATGAGTTCGCTGGTGAACGACATTCGTCTGAGCGGAACCAGCCTGGACAGCCTGCAGCAAGACGTGCGCTCCATCGTCTCGGTGCTCGACGTTATTCGCTCCATTGCCGAGCAAACCAATCTGCTGGCGCTCAACGCCGCCATCGAAGCGGCGCGTGCGGGTGAGGCCGGGCGCGGATTCGCCGTAGTAGCCGACGAAGTGCGTGCACTGGCCAGCCGGACGCAGCAAAGCACTCAGGAAATTCAGGACATGATCACCCGCCTTGAAACCGGCACCCATGCCTCGGTGCAAGCCATGCGCCGTTCGACCGAAGCAGGCGAGGGCGCCAATCAACAGACCAACGAGGTCGGCGTTTCGCTGGACTCCATTTCCGAATTGATCGGCACCATCAACGCCATGAACGCGCAGATCGCCAGCGCGGCCGAGGAGCAGACATCGGTGGCCGAAGAACTCAATCGCAGCGTGCACCAGATCGCCGGTGCGGTGGAGAGCCTCGCCGGAGAAACCGAACAGAGCGCGCGCACGATGCGCGATGTTTCGGCGCTGGGGAACGACCTCAGCCTGCTGGTGGGCCAATTCAAGATTTGATGAATCGTTTAACCCGAGCGCCTGGGTAGTCCGCTCGCTCGGAAGCTGTTTTAGTGACGCCTGAATGCTTAGCTTGGTAATGATTAGCTGGCAATCAATCCCCGAGGCCGCGACGCAGCGGTGTCGGCGATTCACAACAAGAACGCCCATAACAACGAAGCACACCCGTGTTCAGTCTCAGGAGAAGTGAACGATGTTCGATGACGACACCTCCCCGGCCCGTCGCGATTTTCTACGCAAATCGCTAACGCTGATTCCCGTCGTAACCTTGGCCAGCACCGGCCTCTCATCCAGTACCTTCGCACAGACGCCCGCCAGTGATGCCGCGCAGGCTTCTGCGGCCCGTCCTGCCGTTGTGGCAGGCGACTACACGCCCACGTTTTTCACCCCCGAAGAGTGGGCGTTCGTGATCGCCGCCTGTGATCGGCTGATACCGTCGGACCACGTCGGCCCCGGCGCTGTCGAGCTGGGGGTGCCGGAGTTTCTCGACCGCCACATGCAGACCCCCTACGCCAACGGTGCGATCTGGTACATGCAGGGCCCGTTTCTGGAGGCGGCGCCGGAGTTCGGTTATCAGGGGCGCCTGAACCTGCGCGACACGCTGCGCATCGGCATCAAGGCCATGGACGCTTACAGCAAAAAGACCTTTTCCGGCAAGGCATTCACCGAGCTGCCGACGGCCCAGCAGGAGGACCTGCTCAAGTCTGCGGAGGCGGGCAAACTGGGATTGGAGGACATCGCTTCGAAACTGTTCTTCACCAGCCTGCTGAACGAGGTGCGCAACGGTTACTTCGCCGACCCGTCCCACGGCGGCAACAAACACATGGGCGCGTGGAAGATGATCGGATACCCCGGCATGCGCGCCGATTACATGGACTGGATCACGGTGCGAGACACGCCGTATCCACTGCCACCGGTCGACCTGGCCGGGCGGAGGGGCTGAGCATGGCGAACGCAAAACCGAAAGTGGACGCCGTGATCGTCGGCATGGGCTGGACGGGTGCGATTCTGGCCAAGGAACTGACCGACGCCGGGCTCAACGTGGTGGTGCTGGAGCGCGGGGCGGACCGCGACACGCAACCGGATTTCGCCTACCCGAAAGTGGTCGACGAACTGGAGGGTTCGGTGCACCGCCGTTACCTGCAAAGCCTGGCGCAAGAAACCGTGACGGCGCGGCACAACCTCACCTCGACCGCCGTGCCGTATCGGCAAATGGGTTCGTTCAAGCCGGGCACGGGTGTGGGCGGCGCTGGCAGTCACTGGTCGGGCTGCCATTTCCGTGCGCTGCCGGAAGACTTCAAGCTGCGCAGCAACGTGGAGCAGCGCTATGGCGCGAAATTCATCCCGCAGGACATGACCATTCAGGATTTCCCGGTCACCTATGAGGACCTGGAACCGCATTTCGATCACTTCGAATACGTCTGCGGCACCTCGGGCAAGGCCGGGGTCATCAACGGTGTGAAGCAGGTCGGCGGCAACCCGTTCGAAGGCTCGCGTTCGCGGGAATTCCCACTGGGCCCGAACCCCAATTACCTCGGCGCCGAGCTGTTTTACAAAGGCGCTCGCGAGATGGGCTGGGACCCGTATCCGATCCCGGCGTCCAACGCCTCGGGGCCTTACGTCAACCCGTACGGCTGCCAGATGGGGCCGTGCAACGCCTGTGGCTTCTGCAGTGACTATGGCTGCCTGAACTATTCCAAGGCCAGCCCCAACATCAGCATTCTGCCGGTTCTGCGTCAGCGCAAGAACTTCGAACTGCGCACCCATGCGCAGGTGCTCAAGGTCAACCTCGACAACGACGGCAAGAAGGCCACGGGCGTGACCTACCTCGATGCCCAGGGGCGTGAGGTCGTGCAAGAGGCCGATCTGGTGCTGCTGTGCGCCTTCTCGCTGTACAACGTGCATTTGATGCTGTTGTCTGGCATCGGCAAGCCCTATGACCCGCAGACAGGGGAGGGCACGGTGGGACGTAATTACTCGTACCAGAACCTCAACCGCGTGGTGCTGTTCTTCAACAAGGACGTGCAGGCCAATCAGTTCATCGGAATCGGTGGCGCGGGCACGACGATGGACAACCTCAACGGCAATCAACTGGACAACGCCAAGGCCGGATTCGTCGGCGGCGGCATCGTCTGGGCGCGCCAGCCGGGGGCGGGTCCGGTGCGCGGCATCAACGTGCCGCCGGGCACGCCGAACTGGGGCACCGCTTGGAAACAGGCGGCCAGTGACGCGTTCCGCCACTCGTTCTATTTCGAAGTGCAAGGCGCATGCATGTCGTATAAGCAGCACTACCTGAGCCTCGACCCGACCTACAAGGACGGCTTTGGTCGGCCGCTGTTGCGCATGACGTTCGACTGGCACGACAACGAGATCAAGGCCTCGCAGTTCCTCGTCGGCAAGGCGTTGGAGATGTCCAAGGTCCTCAACCCAACCGCCCTGTCCGGCGACGCCAAGAAACCGGGCGAGCATTACAACATCACCAAGTACCAGAGCACCCACACCTGTGGCGGCGCGATCATGGGCAGCGACCCGAAAACGTCGGCGCTCAACCGCTACCTGCAAAGCTGGGACGTGCACAATGTGTTCGCCATCGGCGCCAACGCCTTCCCACAGAACAATGGCTACAACCCGACCGGTATGGTCGGCGCGCTGGCGTACTGGTCGGCCAAGGCAATTCGCGAGCAATACCTGAAAAACCCCGGCCCGCTGGTCCAGGCCTAAGGAGAGACGACCATGAAAAAGCTTCTCTCAAGCCTGTTTGTCATTGCCGTGGTGGTGCTGGGTGTGGTGATGGGGATCGCCTTCTGGCCGACGTCCACGCCGAAAATCGCGGCGCAGACGTCAACCGATCAAGCGGCGTTGATCGAGCAAGGTCGCTACCTGGCCGACGCCGGGGACTGCACCGCATGCCACACCGCCAAGGGCGGCAAGCCGTTCGCCGGCGGTCTGCCGATTGCCTCGCCGATCGGCACCCTCTACAGCAGCAACATCACCCCCGATAAAGCCTCCGGCATCGGCACTTACACGCTGGACGACTTCGATCGCGCCTTGCGCCATGGCATCGCCGCCAACGGTGACAGCTTGTATCCGGCCATGCCGTATCCGGCCTACGCACGGACCCGCGATGAGGATGTGCGGGCGCTGTACGCATACTTCATGCACGGCGTCGCGCCGGTCTATGCGGAAAACCGTGCCAACGACGTCCCCTGGCCGTTGTCGATGCGCTGGCCGCTGGCGGTCTGGCGCAAGGTGTTCGCACCCGAACCGCGGACGGTAGCCTTCGATGCGTCTCGTTACCGGGATCCGCAAGTGGCGCGGGGCGCCTATCTGGTCCAGGGGTTGGGTCACTGCGGCAGTTGCCACACGCCCCGGGCGTTGACGTTGCAGGAGAAAGCCCTGGATGAAACCGGCGAAGCCTACCTGTCGGGCGGACCGGTGATCGACGGCTGGCTGGCGGTGAACCTGCGCGGCAACCCGGCCGACGGTCTGGGCAATTGGACAGCCGAAGACATCGTGGCCACGCTGCGCAGCGCACGCAGCGACACCCACGCGGTGCTCGGCGCCGCGATGGGTGACGTGGTAGAGCACAGTACTCAGTACTTGAACGACGCGGATCTGCAAGCCGTGGCCGCGTACCTGAAAACCCTGCCGGCCAGTGCGCGCCAGGTGTCGAGCTTCAAGGCCGACCCCGCCACTGCGCAAGCCTTGCAAGCAGGGAAAGAGGGCAGCCGCGGGGCAGAACTGTACGTGGACAACTGCGCCGCCTGCCACCGGACAGATGGCCAGGGCTATCGGCGGGTCTTCCCGAAAATCGCCGGCAACTCTTCCGTGTTGTCCGAGGACCCGGTGTCGATGATTCGGCTGGTGCTGGCCGGCAGCAAACTCCCGGCCACCGCCGCTGCACCGTCGCAACTGGGCATGCCGGGGTTCGCCTGGCGGCTCTCGGATGAGGAAGTGGCGCAGTTGCTGACCTTCATCCGCAGCAGTTGGGGTAACCAGGCCCCGGCAGTCAGCGCCGGACAGGTCGCGCAACTGCGGGCGACGTTGCCCAAGGAATCGCCGGCGGTCAGCCGGACTGACATCGCCAAACCCTGACCCCAGCCGATGGCTGGCTGTCAGGGGGCCTCAACGCCCCCCTGGCAGAGCCGCTGCCGCTGGCACCCGCGGGGTGTCAGCGGCGGCACCTTGCCTGTTTTGCCCTGAGTGAGGCAGCCGGTTCAAACCCCAGTACTGGCGGTATTTTTCGTCACCAGCCGCAACCCGCTGGCGACGCTGCCCACCGCCGCAAAACCTGCGCCGATACTCAGCGCCAACACAGGCCCGTGGTCGCGGGACAGCCCGAAACTCAATGCCACCAGCGCCGCCCCAGTGGCCTGGCCGATCAACCGTGCCGTGGCGATGGTGCCACTGGCGCCGCTGGCGCGGGTCTTCGGGGCGCTGGTCATCAGGGCCTTCTGGTTCGGCGCCTGGAAAAAACCAAAGCCGATGCCGCACAGAATCATCCGCGCCACGATGGACATGACGCTGGCGTCCGCCGGCATGGTGGCCAGCGAGATCATGCCCATGCACAGCATCGCCAGGCCGATCCCGCCCAGCAGGCCGGGGGGATAGCGATCGGACAGGCGACCGGCCACGGGCGCGATCATCGCCACCACCACTGACCAGGGCGTCATCAGGAAGCCGGTCTGCACCGGATCGCGGCCCAGGGTGGTTTCGAAGAAGAACGGCAGCGAGACGAACGCCAGCCCTTGGGTGGCGAAGGAGCAGAAGGCGGTCAAGGCAGAAAGGGCAAACATCGGCCGTTTCAGCAGGTCGAGCGGGAACATCGGTGCGGGGTGCCCGGCCTCGCGCTTGAGCATCGCTGCACCGCCCACCAGAAAGATCGCCAGGGCAATCAGTACGCTGGTCATCGAGCCCAGTTGCGCGGCCTGGCTCAAGGCGAAAATCAGCGCGCCGAAGGTAATGACGTTGAGGATGGCAGTCATCCGGTCGAAGGTCAGGCTGCCGGGTTGGGTCATCGGCAGCGAGTTCCAGGCGAACACCAGGGCAAACAGGCCGATGGGCAGATTGATCGCGAACAGCCACGGCCAGCTCGCCACCGACAGCACCAGCGAGGCAATCGTCGGGCCGATGGAAAACGAGGTGCCGACCACCAGTGCGTTCATGCCCAGCCCGCGACCCAGGCGCTCATGGGGGAAGATCGAGCTGATCAGCCCGGCGTTCACGCTCATGATGGCGCTGGCGCCAATGCCTTGCAGCACGCGGGCAATCGTCAGGGTCGGCAAGGACCAGGAGAACGTGCACAGCGCCGAAGACACCACGAACAGGATCAGCCCGCCCAGATAGACCTTGCGTTGGCCTAGCACCCCGCCCAAGGCGGCGAACGGCAGCAGGGTGGCCACCGCTGCCAGCTGATAGGCGTTGATGATCCAGACCGACGCGGCGGGTGACGCGTTGAGATCGGCAGCGATGGCGGGCAGGGCGGTATTGGCGATGGCGGTGTCGAGGGTGGCGAGGGCAATGGACAACAGGATGGCCACCATCCCGCGAAACTCGCGAGGGGTGAGCCTGTCGTTGACGCGCGGGGGATCTTGCGGGGTGGGCTGAGTAGCGGGCTGGACCATTATCGACAACGCTCCGGGAGACAGGTCTGCGCGGGCAGACGAAAGTCAGATAGTGCCGGTTCGTTAGGGGGCTATGCAATGGGGCTGTGCAATGGAGAGGGAGGGATCTCAGACCCTGGGCGATTCACCCAAGAGCTGCAGGAGCGCGCTTGCCCGCGGAAGGGTTTGACCTGCACCACCTCAATGGGTGACTTGGCGCCTTCGCGGGCAAGCGCGCTCCTACGATTGGATATGCGTTGGCACTCAGCCTCCCGCCGTGTCGATGTCCTTGTCGGTCTCTCCGGTCTGGTTCTCTTCCTTGGTCTTGTCCGGCGACTCATGTTCTTCGGGCTGGAAGTCCGGTGTGTAACTGTTCTCCCCCGAACGGTTGCCGTCATTGGCCTGGCTCTGCGCGCCGTGGTGGTCCTGACTCTGAGAACCGCCCTGGGTTTGGCCCATGCCGTTATCCGGGGTATCCGGATCGATGGCTGGGTCGTTACGGTCGCCGCTTTGCGTGTTGTTCTGGTCGGTCATCATGCACCTCTTTGCCATCCCCCTTTTCCGGGGCTTACCGGTTCGAGGCGCGTGTGCGCAAAGCGTTCGATGAATCGGCTGAACGGTCAGCTGTCGCGGTAGGCGCCGGTCACCGGCAAGCGGCTGCCGAGGCGGTAGCGCGACGAGGGGTGCACCAGACGCACGTAGGTGACCACTCGGCCGCTGTGCCAGGTGCGCCGCATCAGCACCAGGCAGGGCTCCGCGGCTTCGATCTGCAGGTGCCGGCGTTCGTCCGTGGAGGGGTGACTGGCCTCGACGATGTGCTCCATTTCATCCGGCTGGATGATCTGCAGCAGATAGCGCGCCGACTGCAACCGATCGCCGAAGGGTTGCAGCAGGAAGTCCGGGGCGGTCTGCGGATTGACGTAGCGATCTTCGAGTTGCACCGGGACGTCGTCTTCGTAATGCACGCACAGCAGGTGAAACACCGACGTCCCGGTCGGCAACGAGAGCGCGGACGCAACGGGCATCGAGGCGGCTTCCCGCGTCAGGTGCAGCACCTGACAGCGGTAGCGATGACCTCGGGCGAGGATTTCGTCGGCGATGTTAGTGATGTGCAACAGGTTCGATTGCGGCTTGCTTTCGGCGACGAAAGTGCCTACGCCCGACACCCGCAGCAATCGGCCTTCCTCGGTCAGCTCCCGCAGGGCGCGATTGATGGTCATGCGCGACATGCCCAGTTCCAGCACCAGGCGGTTTTCCGAAGGAATCAGGTCGCCGGGCTTCCACTCTCCGGACACCAGTTTGCCCTGCACGAAATCCTTGGCTTGGCGGTACAGCGCCTGTGGCGCGTTTTTTTCCATCATTCGCCTCCCGACACTGTTCACCGGTAGAAGCGCGCTTGGTCTGGGCCACATTCGGACGATGGGTGTGTGTCAGATAATAAGAGGTGAATGACCACCGCCATCGTCCGAATGCGGCCCAGACCAAGCGCGCTCCTACAGGTGCAGTGCTTACGATTTTCCATCCTGCCAAAATGCATTGCGATCCAGATAATTCTGCAGAAACTGCTGCAAGCGCGGCTGCTCGGCGTTGTGGAAAATGTGCTGGGGCGTGCCCCGTGCGACCACTTGACCCTGATCCAGAAAGATCACCGAATCGGCCACCTGCGCGGCAAAGCCCATTTCGTGGGTGACCACGACCATGGTCATGCCTTCTTTGGCCAGGGTCTTCATCACCTGCAGCACTTCGCCCACCAATTCCGGGTCAAGGGCGGACGTTGGTTCGTCGAACAACATGATGTGCGGCTCCATGGCCAGCGCCCGGGCAATCGCCACGCGTTGCTGCTGCCCACCCGACAACTGCGCCGGATAGGCCTGGGCCTTGTGCGCCAGGCCGACCTTCTCCAGCATCGCCATGCCCCGTTTGCTGGCGTCGTCGGCTGACAGCTTGCGCACTCGGCGCAGCGCCTCACAGACGTTGCCGATGACCGTCATGTGCGGCCACAGGTTGAACTGCTGGAACACCATGCCCACGTTGCGTCTGACGTGATTGATCTGCGATTGCGGCGCCCGACGCCGTCCCTTGTCGGTTTCCTGCCAGCCGAGCAGTTGGCCTTCGATGTGAATGTCGCCTTCGTCGTACGCTTCCAGAAAGGCCATGCTACGCAACAGCGTGCTTTTTCCGGAGCCGGACGGCCCGATCAGGCAGACCACCTCCGAGCGACGGACCTCCAAATCGATGCCCTTGAGCACCCGCAGGTTGCCAAAATGCTTGCCGACCTGATTGAGCGTCAGAATGACGGGCTGCTCGGCGCAATGGGTTGCCGAAGTCTTCATGGATTCACCTTGTTTCTCGCGCGGATCGGCGGACACCGCGCCGCTGGGGATCAGAAAGCTGTTCATCACGATTGCCTGTTCATGAAGCGACCAACCCGACGTTCCAGCAACATGCCCAGCCGCGAGCACAGTTCAACCAGAATCAGGTAGCCGATGCACAGCATCAGCAGGGTTTCGACGAAGGCGAAAGTTTCCGAGCCGATGCCCGTCAGCACCATCGTCAGTTCCGGAATGGTGATGATCGACAGCACGGCGGTTTCCTTGCACAGCACGGTGATCATGTTGATCAGCGCCGGCAGAATGATCACCAGCATCTGTGGCACTTGAATGCGCCAGATGCATTGCAGCCGGGTGATGCCCAGGCAATCGGCGGCTTCCAGTTGCCCGCGGCCGACGGACTCGAAGCCCGAACGGAAGATTTCCGCGAAATACACACTGCCGTAGACGCCCAGCCCCAGAATGCCCGCGGGAATAGGGTCCAGGCTCAGACCGAAGGCCGGGCCGCCGTAATACACGAGAAACAACTGGACCAGAAAGGGTGTGCTGCGAATCAGTTCGATGAACACCCGCAAGGGCGCGCGCACCACGGCGTTGCCGAACAATTGCGCCACGGCGATCAGCATGCCCAGCGCCATGCCCAGAACCACGCCACTGCTCCAGGTGCCGAGGGTCACCAGAAACCCCGCGCCGATGTCGCCCAAGTGATCGGTGATGATGGTCGGGTCGAAGATCATGCGCCGTTCTCCTTCAAGCGTCGCTCCAGCAGGCTGCCGCAATACGCCAGGGGGATGTTGATCAGGCAATAGAAGCCCGCGAGCATCAGGTAATCCTGCACGAACATGTAGTCGCTGGCGGCCAGGTTCTGCGCGGTACGGGTCAGGTCGGCCAGCCCGACCACCGACACCAGCGACGAAGCTTTGATCAGCAGAATCATTTCGTTGATCAGCGCCGGCAGCGTCAGCCGCACGGCTTGGGGAACGCGAATCCGCACCAGCATCTGACGGGCATTCAAGCCCAGCAGGCTGGCCGCTTCCAATTGCCCCCCTGGAATGGCGAGGAAACCGCCGCGCAGAATCTCGGCCGTGTAGGCGCCCGCCGCCAGGGACAGGCCGATCACCGCTGCGACGGTGGGCGACACATTGGGCAGGCCGATGCGGGGCAGGAAGTAATAGATGAACAGCAGTTGCACCAACAGCGGGATGCCGCGAAACACGAAGATGTAAGCCCCACCGAGCCGGCGGAACAGGGGTATCGGCGACAGGCGCAGGCTGCCCACGATGACGCCGATGACAAAGCCGATCGCGAGCGCGGCAATTGAGACCTGCAACGTCACCCAGAGGGCATCGAGCAGCAGCGGTGCGTTTTGTTGCAGCAAGGGCCAATCGAACACGGGGTGACTCCAGCTGTGGGTACGGCACCTGTAGGGGCGCGCTTGCCCGCGAAAAAAACATTGCGGCCCCGCATCATCGTTCATCGTCCGAGTGCGGCCCAGACCCAGCGCGCTCCTACAGGGGGTTTGGCGCTCCTTACTTACCAGGTCGGCTCGAAATCACCCTTGGGCACGTCCATCGCTGCACCGAGCCATTTTTTCTGCAGCGCCGCCAGGCGCCCGTCGTCATGCATTTTGATCAGGGCGGCATCGAGGGCGGCGATCAGGCTGTCGGCGTCGGCGTCCTTGCGGCCCAGGTAGGCGAAGTAGGATTTCTTGCCGAAGGGCGGCTGCACCACTTTGTACAAATTGCTTTTCTGCGCGGCGACATAAGAGATGTTCGGCAACGAGTTGGCCACCGCGACGATGCGCTTGGCGGCGAGGTCGGCGTAAGCCTGATTGTTGTCGACGTACTCGCGAATGGTGACCTTCTCCGGCAGGGTCGCGGCGAAGGTTTTCAGTTCTTCGAGTTGCGCCGACCCTTTGCCGGCGCCGACCGTCTTGCCCGCGATGTCTTCAGGCTTCTTGATGCTCTCGTCCTTGGCGCCGACCATCAGCGCCACAGTGGCCTCGGCGATCGGCGACACGAAGTGGTAACGCTCCTTGCGTGCCTTGGTCACGATGATCGGCCCGGCGACCACGTCGAACTTCTTCGCCTCCAGCCCCGGCAGGACGCTCGGCCATGGCAGGTCGAGGAATTTGATCTTCACCCCCAACTCCTTGCCCAATTCGGCGAACAGCTCGGCGTTGAGACCCTGCTGTTTCCCCGCCTCGAGGAAGTCGAACGGAGCGAACTGCATTTCCGTACCGACCACCAGCTCGCCCACTTTCTTGACGTCCGCCAACTGGTCGGCGTGCGCCGCCATCGGCAGCAGGGCAAATGCAACAGCGATGCTCAGACGCTTGAAGGTCTGGCCGAGCGTTTTTTCACCGAAACAGAAATCGAGTGGCATGGGTGACTCCTCATATCAGATGCAGGGATGTGTCGTCGTTGAGGCGCGTGGATCGGGTTGTTGAATGTCAATGTGCAGTTAGCGTGCCATACCGGTATAGACAACCTGCGCTGGCGGACTCAGCCCAGGATTTTCCCTGGGTTGAGAATGCCGTTCGGGTCGAAACTGCGCTTGAGCTGCGCCATGACCTCCAGCGCCTCGTCGCTGACCGAATGGTGCAGGAATTCGCGCTTGAGCAGGCCGATGCCGTGCTCGGCGGAGACAGCGCCGCCCAGCTCGCCGACGGCCCGATAGACCAGGTCCTCGACCTCGAACACCGGGGAGGGCTGCGGCAGGCTGTTCAAGTCCACCGTCAGGTGCAGATTGCTGTCGCCGATGTGACCGAAGTAGACGCTGTGGTTGCCGGGCCAGCGCTGATCCAACCGTCGGCGGCACAGGTCGGCGAACTCACCGATCTGGCCAATGGGCAGGCTGATGTCGAAGTTCAGCGGCGCCAGGCGGACCGGAAATTCAGCCGTGGCTTCGCGGATCTTCCACAGGTTGCGGGCCTGGCTCTGGGAACCGGCAATTACGGCATCGACGACCTCTCCAGCGTCCATGGCGTTTTGCAGGGTCTGCTCCAGCATCTCGCTACTGGCAGAGGACTCCAGCAATACATAGAGCGGGTGATGGTCGGGCATGGGGGCGACAGGGTTGTCCAGCCATGACACGCCCATCCGGAAAAAGTCCTGCCACATCAATTCGTAGGCCTGGGGCGTCCCGGCGCTGCGTTGCAGGCGCCGCAAAAAGCCGACGGCGCTGGGGTAATCCGGCAGCGCGCAGAGCAGGGTGGTGGTCGGGCCGGGTTGCGGCGCGAGCCTCAGCACGGCACGGGTAATCACCCCAAGGGTGCCTTCGCTGCCGATGAAGCACTGTTTCAGGTCATAACCGCAGTTGTTCTTGATCATCTTGTTCATCAGGTTCAGCACGCGACCATCGGCCAGCACCACCTCAAGCCCCAGTACCAGGTCGCGGGTCATGCCGTAGCGGATCACCGCGTTGCCCCCGGCATTCGTGGCGATGTTGCCGCCGATCTGGCACGAGCCACGCGCGCCCAAGTCCAGCGGAAACAGATAGCCTGCGTCGGCCACGGCCTGCTGGACGTCCTGCAGTAGGGTCCCGGCTTTTACCGTGACGGTCGCCGAGGCCAGGTCGATTTCTTCGATACCGCACAATCGCTCCAGGGACAGCGCGATGTCCTGGGCGCGGGGGACGGCGCCCCCCGCCAGGCCGGTCATGCCGCCCTGAGGAACGATGCTTTGCCCGGCCGCGTTGCAGATGCGCAGAGCCGTCGCCACCTGATGCGTATCGAGTGGCAGAATCAGCGCGGCGGGGCAGGCCGGGGCGTGACGGGTCCAGTCGCTGAAATGACGGGGACTGATCGCCTCGCCCGTCAGGACCTGGGCGTCGCCCAAAGCCTCTCGGAGTCGGGCGAGGGTATGCTCCAGATCGCTCATGGGTTCAACTCACGGTCAAAGCAGCGTCGGTGCCGGCAGCGGCGCGGCGGCTGACGCTCAATTGGTTCAGGTCAGGTTGGCCGAGTAGGGTCAGGGCCAGGCGCAGCTCCTGACTGAGCAGGTCCAGCGCATGCCCGGCACCGGCCTGCCCGCCCACCGCCACGCCATACAGGGTGGCACGCCCCAAGAGCACGGCATCCGCGCCCAGAGCGCACGCTTTGAGGATGTCGGTGCCGCGACGGATGCCGCTGTCCAGCAAAATGCTCAGTTTCCCTCTGGCGACGTCGACGATGCCTGGAAGGCAATCGAGGGTCGCCGGGACCCCGTCCAACTGCCGACCGCCATGGTTAGTCACCACGATGCCGTCAAGACCCAATGCCACGGCACGCTCGGCGTCCTGCGGATGCAGGACCCCCTTGAGCAGCAGTTGCCCGCGCCAGCGCTCACGCAACCGGGCAAGAAAATCCCAGCTCAACTGCTTGTCCATTTTTTCGCCAATGAAATGCGCCGCTCCCGACGCCGTGCGCTGGTCGGCGGGCAGGTAGCGATCGAGGTTGGCCATGCTCGGCATGCCGTGGGGCCAAAGGGCCTGCCTGATCCAGCGCGGGTGGCCAAGTACGTCGACTTTGTTGCGCAGGCTCAACTGGCGAGGCCGAACGAAATTGCGCTTGTCCCATTCGCGATTGCCCAGCAACACCGCGTCCGAGGTCACCAGCAGTGTGCTGCAGCCCACGGCTTGCGCCCGGTGCAGCAGGTCTTCCTGAACCTTGGGGTCACTCATGCTGTAGAGCTGGAACCACAGGTTGACGTCGGGTACGGCCTGAACGATCTGCTCCAACGAGTTGGTGGAGACGGTGCTCAGGGTAAACGGCAGACCGCGCGCGGTGGCGGCCTGCGCCAACTGGATATCGGCATCGCGGTGCAGCATGCCGTTGTAGCCGGTGGGCGCGATGGCCATCGGCAGCGGCACCTCGCGGCCCAGCAACATGCGTCGGGTGTTCGGGGTTTCCCAGGGCACCAGGGTCCGCGGTAACAGGCTGACCTCGGCAAACGCCTGGCGATTGCGGGCCAGGGTCAGTTCCTCCTCCGCACCCCCGGCCAGGTATTCCCAGGCGAAATGCGGCAGGCGCCGCTGGGCCATGTGGGCCAGCTCGGCGATGCTGTGAGCCCGTCTAAAGTCATAACCGGGGTGATAACGACGCATGTCGATCCTCGTTCAAGCTGTATAGACAGCCAACGCAAGATGCAGGCCAGTTCAGAGGTTCGGGAAAACAGGCGGACCTGGCGTGGCAGCCTGCTGCGGATGTCACCAAAGGTTGCACCGATTGTGCCCGCGCTGCCCGCTGCTGGGGCGTTGCGAAACCCCAACGGACGAAGCTGGGGCGTAGCGTCTTCGCCGTTTAAAGGCTCTGTCGTGAGATGGGGACAGGGATGACGGGGCGCGCCGATGCGCTCACGACCTCCGGTGCGTCCATCGCGCGAGGCGGTGTGCTCGCCAAAAAGTGCGCGGCATATTAAATGCTTCTCCTGTCTAGACAGCCTCGCCACCCAAGCCGTCAAGGAGCCTTGCATGACTGCCACTGCCAACCTTCCGCTGATCGACATGTCGGGCGTCCACGAGGGTGACCCGGCCGCGTTATCTCGGGCGGGCGATGCGATCCGCAAGGCTTGCAGCGAAACGGGCTTCTTCTACATCGTCAACCACGGCGTCCCGCAAACGGTGATCGATGCGGCAATGGCAGCGGCGAAAACCTTTTTCGCCTACCCGAGCGAGGTCAAACGCCGAGTCGCGGTGAACAAGCGTCATCGCGGTTGGCATGCGCTGGGCGGGGCATTGATGTACGAGGCAACCAAGCCTGACTTCAAGGAATTTTTCAGCATGGGGCTCGAGCTGCCGGAAGACGACCCCAGTGTGCTGGCAGGTGAAGCCTTGCGTGGCCCGAACCAATGGCCGGATTTCATGCCGACGTTGCGCCCCGCACTGGGCGCCTATTACGAGGAAATTGGCCGTGCCGGCGCGGATCTGTTGCGGGCGGTGGCAGTCGGGCTGGGGATCGCCCCGGCGTTTTTCGCGCCGAAGTACGGCAAACGGTTGCAGCGCACGCAAATGGTCTATTACCCGCCTCACCCGGCAATGGCCGAGGCCGACCAGTTCGGCGTCGCACCGCACACCGATTACGGCTGCATCACCTTGCTCTATCAGGACAACAGCGGCGGCCTGCAAGTGCGAGAATTGGCGAGCAATCGCTGGATCGATGCGACCCCAATCGAAGGCAGCCTGGTGGTGAACGTCGGCGACCTGTTGGCACGTTGGTCCAACGACCGCTTCCGCTCGACCCTGCACCGCGTGATCAACACCTCAGGCCACGAGCGCTACTCCATCGCGACCTTTTACGACCCTACGTACAGCGCAATCGTCGATCCCTGCGACTTGGGAATCGATGCATCAGCGAGTGCGTATCCACCGGTGGCCGCAGGGGACTACATCCTCAAACGCATCGACGACTCGATGGCGTACCGCAAGAAGGCGCAGTGAATGATCGTTCCCACGCTCAGCGTGGGAACGCATCCCGGGATGCTCCGCGTCCCAATCGACGCGGAGCGTCTGTCACGGCATTCCCACGCGGAGCGTGGGAACGATCAGCGGGTGAATCGATGGCGTTCTTAGATAACCGCCAGAATCGCCTTGGTCACCGCATCGATGTTGCTCTTGTTCAACGCAGCCACGCAGATACGGCCGGTGTCCAGTGCATAGATACCGTACTCGTTGCGCAGACGGTGCACCTGTTCGACGGTCAGCCCGGAGTAAGAGAACATGCCGCGCTGGCGGGCGACGAAGCTGAAGTCCTGACCGGCGGCGTTGTCGGCCAGGCGGCGGGTCATTTCTTCGCGCATGCCACGGATGCGCAGGCGCATTTCAGCCAATTCGTCTTCCCACTTCTGGCGCAGCTCAGGGTTGTTCAGCACCGCAGCGACGATGGTCGCACCGTGGGTCGGCGGGTTGGAGTAGTTGGTGCGGATCACGCGCTTGACCTGAGACAGCACGCGGGCGGTCTCTTCCTTCGAGCCGGTCACGATGGACAGCGCGCCAACGCGTTCGCCGTACAGCGAGAACGATTTGGAGAATGAGCTGGAAGCGAAGAACGTCATACCCGAGTCTGCGAACAGACGGACCGCTGAGGCGTCTTCGTCGATGCCGTCGCCGAAACCCTGGTACGCCATGTCGAGGAATGGCACATGACCTTTGGACTTGAGCACCTCAAGGACCTTTTTCCAGTCTTCGAGAGTGAGGTCTACGCCGGTCGGGTTGTGGCAGCAGGCGTGCAACACGACGATGGAGCCGGAGGGCAGGTTTTGCAGGTCTTCCAGCATGCCTGCGCGGTTCACGTCGTGAGTGGTTGCGTCGTAGTAGCGATAGTTCTGCACCGGGAAACCGGCGGTTTCGAACAGCGCGCGGTGGTTTTCCCAGCTCGGATCGCTGATGGCCACAACTGCATTCGGCGACAGTTGCTTGAGGAAATCCGCGCCGATCTTCAGCGCGCCGGTGCCACCCACCGCCTGAACGGTCATCACGCGGCCGGAAGCCAGCAGGGGTGATTCGGCCCCGAACAGCAAGGTCTGCACAGCCTTGTCGTAGGCGGCGATGCCGTCGATGGGCAGGTAGCCACGCGGCATATGCTGAGCCACGCGAATTTCTTCCGCTTCGGCAACGGCACGCAGCAGCGGGATTTTCCCTTCTTCGTTGCTGTAAACGCCGACGCCCAGGTTGACCTTGGTGGTGCGGGTGTCGGCGTTGAATGCTTCGTTGAGGCCCAGGATTGGATCGCGTGGTGCCATTTCGACAGCGGAGAACAGGCTCATTTTTGCGGCGGCTCTGAATGGGAGTGAATGGGTTGCATCGCTCCGGCCGAATGCACTAGAGCGGTGCGCAAACGGGGAGTCAGTATAGAGAGCATCGCGGACGGGGGCGACAGGGTGGGGTCGGTTTTTTCCGAGTTTTGCCGAATATTTTCGACCATTAGTCTTATTGCGTGGACTAATGTCCTGATGATGGCTTGAAAGCTGGCGTCGCGGACTCTATGTGTAGTCCCATCATCGTTTGCTTGCACGCCTGCACTTCCCCCCGGGGAGAGCGGGCGTCCGCGCTCATTCCGTTCTGGCCCGCCTGCACCGAGGCCATTGCGCAAACAGAGGTCCGTTATGTCCGAGTTTCAGCTCGTTACCCGTTTTGCCCCTGCCGGTGATCAGCCGGAAGCGATTCGCCAGATGGTCGAGGGCATCGAGGCAGGGCTGTCACACCAGACCCTCCTCGGCGTGACCGGGTCGGGCAAGACGTTCAGCATCGCCAATGTGATCCAGCAGGTTCAGCGCCCGACCATGGTGCTGGCGCCGAACAAAACCCTGGCGGCGCAGTTGTACGGCGAATTCAAGGCGTTCTTTCCGAACAACGCCGTCGAATACTTCGTTTCCTACTACGACTATTACCAGCCAGAAGCCTACGTGCCGTCGTCGGACACCTTCATCGAGAAGGACGCGTCCATCAACGACCACATCGAACAGATGCGCCTGTCCGCGACCAAGGCGTTGCTGGAGCGCAAGGACGCGATCATCGTCACTACCGTGTCCTGCATCTACGGCCTGGGCAGCCCTGATACTTACCTGCGCATGGTGCTGCATGTCGATCGCGGCGACAAAATGGACCAGCGCCAGTTGCTGCGGCGTCTGGCGGACCTGCAGTACACCCGCAACGACATGGATTTCGCCCGTGCCACCTTCCGCGTGCGAGGCGACGTGATTGACATCTTCCCGGCGGAATCGGATCTGGAGGCGATCCGCGTCGAGTTGTTCGACGACGAAGTGGAAAGCCTCTCGGCATTCGATCCCTTGACCGGTGAAGTCATCCGCAAGCTGCCTCGGTTCACCTTCTACCCCAAGAGCCACTACGTCACGCCTCGGGAAACGTTGCTCGATGCGGTCGAAGGCATCAAGGTCGAGCTTCAGGAGCGGCTGGAGTACCTGCGCGGCGCCAATAAGCTGGTCGAAGCGCAGCGCCTGGAGCAGCGCACCCGTTTCGATTTGGAGATGATCCTCGAACTGGGCTACTGCAACGGCATCGAAAACTATTCACGCTACCTGTCAGGTCGCCCGGCCGGGGCGCCGCCGCCCACCCTCTACGACTACCTGCCGCCGGATGCGCTGTTGGTCATCGACGAGTCGCACGTCAGCGTGCCGCAGGTCGGTGCGATGTACAAAGGCGACCGTTCACGCAAGGAAACCCTGGTCGAGTACGGCTTCCGCCTGCCGTCCGCGCTGGACAACCGGCCCATGCGTTTCGATGAGTGGGAAAGCGTCAGCCCGCAGACCATTTTCGTGTCGGCCACGCCCGGTCCGTATGAGGGCGAGCACGCTGGGCGAGTGATCGAGCAGGTGGTTCGGCCGACCGGGCTGGTGGACCCGCAGGTCGAGATACGCCCGGCGCTGACTCAGGTCGACGACCTGCTGTCCGAGATCAAGAAGCGCGTGGCCAACGACGAGCGGGTGCTGGTCACCACGTTGACCAAGCGCATGTCGGAAGACCTCACCGATTACCTGGCCGACCATGGCGTGCGCGTGCGTTACCTGCACTCGGACATCGACACGGTGGAACGGGTGGAAATCATCCGCGACCTGCGGCTGGGCACCTTCGACGTGCTGGTGGGCATCAACCTGCTGCGTGAGGGCCTGGACATGCCGGAGGTGTCGCTGGTGGCGATCCTCGATGCCGACAAGGAAGGCTTCCTGCGCTCCGAGCGCTCGCTGATCCAGACCATCGGCCGTGCCGCGCGAAACCTCAACGGCCACGCGATTCTCTACGCTGACAACATGACCGGCTCGATGGAGCGGGCCATCGGCGAAACCGAGCGCCGCCGTGAGAAGCAGGTGGCGTTCAACGAGGCCAACGGCATCGTGCCCAAGGGGGTGGTCAAGGACATCACCGATATCATGGAAGGCGCGACGGTGCCGGGTTCGCGCAGCAAGAAGCGCAAGGGCATGGCCAAGGCTGCCGAGGAGAATGCGAAGTACGAAGCCGAGTTGCGCTCGCCCAGCGAGATCAATAAGCGTATTCGTCAACTGGAGGAGAAGATGTATCAACTGGCTCGCGACCTGGAGTTCGAGGCCGCTGCGCAGATGCGTGATGAAATTGCCAAGTTGCGTGAGCGTTTGTTGGCAGTGTGAAGGCTAATCGTACCCACGCTCTGACGTCCTCCCCAATAGTTGGACACCCATCCTGACTTTCATGATCGTTCCCACGCTCCCGCGTGGGAATGCCGCCCGGGACGCTTCGCGTCCCCCTGACGCAGAGCGTCAGACCTTGCGTTACCACGCGAAGCGTGGGAACGATCCAACAAAGTTGGACACCCATCCTGACTTCCATGATCGTTCCCACGCTCCCGCGTGGGAATGCTGCCCGGGACGCTCCGCGTCCCCCTGACGCAGAGCATCAGACCCTGCGTTTACCACGCGGAGCGTGGGAACGATCACATCGTAGGCGTATGACACCCCATCCCTACGGCAACTTCATCGTTCCTACGCTCCCGCGTGGGAATGTCGCCCGGGACGCTCCGCGTCCCCCTGACGCAGAGCGTCGTACCCTGCGTTACCACGCGGAGCGTGGGAACGATCACATTTTGGCGACGGCAAGATCGCTCACTGAACCCCACCCGGTGCGCCGAATTTGAACGGGTCGTCCCAGCGTGTTTTTGCATTTTTCGCCTTGGTGGCGTCGCTGGGTGGGCGAATCATTTGCACGGTGAAGCTGCCGTCGGTGCCGGTGTAGACCACGGCACTGATACCGCCGTCCAAGTAGCTGGCGATGGTGGCGAGGTTGATTTCCACCAGTGCGCTGCTGACACCGGTGTTACCCAAGCGGCGACCGATGTTGAACGCTTCATTGACGTTGCTGGTTTCAAGACCGCTGCCGTCGGTGTTCAGCGCATGCAGGGCCTGGGAGAGGGTGATTTCGACTTCTGCACTGTCGGTGGTGTCGTATAACACGCGCACGGGGCGCTCGCCGTCAGGCAGGGTGTCGAGTGCTTGCTGCCATGCGCCTTGGAGGGCAAGTGCGCGCTGGGCTTGCTTGAGAGGGATGCCATTGGCATCGGTCATTGAGACTTTGATTGGGCGGTGCAGATAGCCTAGGGTCGGGGTTTCGTCGTACTCGTCGATCTGGTGTTTGGCCCAGCGAATGGGCAGCCATTTGGTCGGGCGGAAATCGCCGGGGCCACGGTTGCTGGTGGTGTTCCAGAGAGCGGGGAGTTGGGCGTGCCAGTAGGTGCTGGACATGGTTCCGGGGCCAAGGGGTGTGACGACCCCTTCGGCCTTCTTTGCAGCCTCGTAAGACTTTCGGAACTCAGGTGCGTGTTTCCAATAGAAGAACCAGAGTTTGCCAAGATCGGTAGATCTGTTCTGATTGTCCTCTTGCTGGTTTATCGCATACGGGCGTAGGTAATGATCTACGCGGTCAGTGCGAGCTACGAGCAATCCGGTCATGCTGTCGAAGACCGTGGGCAGGTAATGACCATTGACCAAAGGTGGCGTTCCGTGTGCGCGATATCCACTACGGGTACTGTCGCCATCCTGACTGAAGACGAATACTTCAGGGACCTCGGGGTTGTCGTCGAAGAATTTAAAAAGCTTTTCCAGAATGCTCTGGGCGTGAGTCGTGTTCTCAGCGTCCTGCCAGAGAAACAGGTTGACACACAAGGTGGCAGCATTACGCGCTGAGCTTATGCCGCCTGCTGCGCGATCGTTCTTATCATCTGGTCGCTTGGGCGGGGCAATGGCGAAGGAGGGCACGGGCCAGTAGGCGACGGCGTCGCGAGCGGAGTGTCGAGCGGCAGCTCGAACGTTTATAGACGCGTTGTTACGGCGGGTATCAGCTCTGTCCGGATAGTCCTTTGGGTCTTGAGAGTAAATTGAGGAAAAATTGTCGCTTTTATTCTTGATCTTTCTCCAGATGGTCGATTGCTGGTGTGCATCAATCGCCAATCCTGCTGCTTTGATCTCCAATGAGAACGTGCGTTTGACCTTCTCGGAAAGTTCTACACGCTGCCTGTACTGCTCAACTTGTTGAACGTCCTTATTAGCGATGGTTTGAGCGACGGCCTTGCCTGTCCAGTGGATGGTGAACAGGGCTGCTACCAATGCTGTTATCTGAGCAATGCCCAGCAGGGTTCCTTGTGGCAAATCGGTAATCTCCCGGCCTACAGTGTTTGCTTTCTCGACGACGTACCATACGCACCCCAGCCAGGCCTGAACGTGAATGCTCCGCTGAGTTGGCACTCAACGACTTCACCTCCGCTACTGGTCGGGTCTCCGAGGCAAATGGGGTGTGTCATTCTTGATGCTCCGTGGTGTCGTATACGGGTTCAGGCGCATTGGGGTTTGCGGGATAAAGACCTGCATCCGCAGCTACAAAACCTACGGCAACAACCATTGCATATTGGGTTTTTTCTGGATAGCGATCTTTATTTCGAGTGTCACTTTCTGAGGGATTTAGCGGACTGTTGGCTGAGAATTTGATAAATGTCACACCCTCAGCTCTTAGTACGCAGGTGACAGGTTTTGAGTTTGGGTACTCTTCAGCTATCTCTTTTTCCGTTTCTGGCTCAAATCCCTGAGTGAGTTCCATGCCTTCCCATATGCCAGGTTGATCTGTTCTTATTGAAACTTCATAAACACCTAATTTTTTTGAAAATCTTAAGCTCGGCGCAGTGTCAGGCTGGTTGGAAAACTCTCCTAGAAAGCCGTCGCAGGGCGTTTCAGAGTTGGAGCAACCGATGAGTATTGACATGATTGCAATGCATATAATTGCAACCGGTGCGTGTTTTAGACTTCGATTGTTTTCGTTAAGTAACATCGGGCTTCCTTATGATTGTTTACATGCCTGCCTGATTGGCAAATACGTGCAGTGGGTGGTTTGGTGACAACGCCGCTGAGGCTTATGCCCTTCAGCATTTTGGCGACGGCAAGATCGCTCACTGAACCCCACCCGGTGCGCCGAATTTGAATGGATCGTCCCAGCGTGTTTTTGCATTTTTCGCCTTGGTGGCGTCGCTGGGTGGGCGAATCATTTGCACGGTGAAGCTCCCGTCGGTACCGGTGTAGAACACAGCGCTGATACCGCCGTCGAAGTAGCTGGCGATGGTGGCGAGGTTGATCTCCACCAGGGCGCTGCTGACGCCGGTGTTGCCCAGTCGGCGGCCGATGTCGAAGGCTTCGTTGACGTTGTTGAGGTCGAGGCCGTTACCGTCGGTATTCAGGGCATGCAGAGCCTGGGTGAGGGTGATTTCCACCTCCAAGCCATCGGTGGTGTCGTAAAACACCCGCTGGGGTTTTTCGCCGTCGGGCAACGTGTCGAGGGCTTGCTGCCAGGCGCTTTGCAAGGCGCGAGCGCGCAGCGCAGGTTTCAGCGGCTGACCGCGTTCGTCGACCATTGGCACTTTGACCGGGCGGTGCAGGTAACCGAGGGTTGGTGTTTCGTCGTACTCCTCGATCTGATGCTTCGCCCAGCGAATCGGCAGCCACTTGGTGGGACGGAAATCACCTGGGCCACGGTTGCTGATGGTTTTCCAGAATTCGGGCAATTGGGCATGCCAGTAGTCGCTGGACATAGTGCTAGGACTCAGCGGCTCCGCCACACCCTCTGCGTGCTTCTCCAGCTCATACAATCGGTCAAATTTTCGATCACGATCCCAATAGAAAAACCATAGCTTGCCAAGGTCGGTGGACTTGTCTTGGTTGTCTTCTTGCTGACGCACAGCGTAGGGACGCAGGTAGCGGTCCACGCGATCAGTGCGGGCCACAAGCAATCCGGTCATGCTGTCTAGGGTTTTTGGAAGGTAATATCCATCAGATAACCCTGGCGTGCCCGGTACTCGGTAGCCACTGCGAGTACTGTCGCCATCCTCGCTGAATACAAAGGCTTCGGGGACTTCGGAATTATTGTCGAAGAACTGAAAGAGCTTTTGCAGAATGCGCTGCGCGTGAGTGGTGTTTTCGGCGTCCTGCCAGAGAAACAGATTGACGCCCAAGGTGGCTCCATTGCGTGCCGAGCTGATACCGCCAGCCGCACGATCATTCTTGTCGTTCGGTTGTTTAGGCGGAGCGAGGGCGAAGGAAGGCACGGGCCAGTAGGCCACGGCGTCTCTGGCAGAGTGTCTGGCGGCCGCCCGGATATTAATGTCTGCGTCGGTCCAGCGGCGATCAGCCGAGTTGGAATAGTCTTTGGGATCTTGCGAGTAGATGGAGGCAAAGTTATCGTTTTTTTGTTTGATCTTCTTCCAGAGGGTTGACTGCTGATGCTTATCGATAGCCAATCCCGCCGCTTTGATCTCCAGTGAGAACGTGCGCCTTGCTCTGTCGGCCTCTTCGATCTGTTGCTGATAGTGCTCGAGCTGCCGAGTGTCTTTAGCGTCGAGGCCTTGAGCGATGGCCTTGCCTGTCCAATGCAGGCTGAATACGACCCCTAACAGAGCTACGATTGCAGCGGTTCCCTGTAGCGTTCCCTTCATCAAGCCGGTGATCTCCCTGCCTTCAGTAATCGCCTGTTCAACCATGTACCCTACGAAGCCCAGCCAGACGGCGGTCATCAGTGATGCGATCCAGAGGTAGGTTTTGAATTTAGGGATGCATCGTTTCAGACTGTTCATCATCGTTAGCCCTCGTGACGTGAGTAATGCACCATCGAGGGCGGTGTGAGTGGCACGAGATCTTCAGGAGGGAAATCGCCTTTGTGATAGTAGTGGTGACTAGCTTTCACGAGATTGCGTGCTTCTTCGCTGAGCTTGCTCCATCCAGGCATGTTGAGCAGCCTCGCTTCAAAGAACTTCTTCCCCATCCGCCAATTCGCTATCGCGATCAGCACCTCCCGAATTTGCCGATCATCCAAACAGCGCGCCTGCCCAATCGCCACGTCCATGGCCGTCACCCAGCGGTGGTTCGCGGGGCTGCGCAGGATGGCCGAGTGGTAACTATTGTCGTCCCACTCCTTGTTGGCCTCCTTGTCACCCCGACGGGCCATGCGTTCGCGGATTTCATTGGGCGTTTCTTCACGCTCGATCAGGTAGTACTCGACGCGTTTTTCGCGAACGTCCATCACTGGCCTCTGTGTAACTTCGCGGGTCTGGTCGTCCGGGGCCTTGCCCTTGTTCCAGGTCGCAAGTACCTCCAGGGTCCGGATGGGGGTGGCTGACTTGCCCATAGGCTTCCATTCGAATCTGGCTCTTCGCTTCCCTAGCGCATTGTTCTGCGACACCGCGTCGGGCGCGTCCTTTCCGGGGGTGTCGGGCGTTCCGGTCTGGGCCTCGCCACCAAACATCTGCGGCGCATGAGGTGGGGTCAGGGCTTCGCCATTGATAAAGCGCAGTTCGCCTTTCTCCATGCCCGCCTCAGTGACAAACGAGACCGCTGCGTTATGCCCGGCGCTGCGCCGTTCCGTTCCTGTGCGCAGCTCAACCATGCACGGTGCATTGCCCACCCACACCGGCTGGTCGTCGCGGATGCGTTTGCTCCACAGGCGCTGATGGAAACGCAGCCCTTTGAGGCGGTCCATGGCGGGTGTGCCGTCGGGCAGTGCGTCGGGTACACCAAAGGTACCGATGCCGCTGACGTCGCGAAGGGCCACCGTGGTGTCGTCATGGCTGAAATAGAGATACACCTTGCCCCGGTTGTCGCGTTCGGGGAACACGAGGGTGGACTGATCAGGCCCCAGGCGCTGACCCTGTTCGGCAGACCAGTTGCCACCCGTGCGTCCTCCGTAGCCCTTGGCAGTGGATTGCAGGTCGCCGAGAGGGGGAGCGTCGTGAGGGGCTTTGGTCACGGCCTCGCAGATGTTGATCAAGGTGTCTAGGGTTTTCGAGCCTTTGGGGGTTTTGTCAGGCAGTACCGAATAGGGTGACGCGACCATGATCGCGCAGTCGGCGCAGCGCTCACCGCGATCCACCAGTAACGCCTGTGCAAGCAAAGTGATCAGCGTGCCTTGGCTGTGCCCCATGACGGTGACGGTGTCGTTGGGAGAGAGGCGACGAATTTCACCTATCAGCATGGCGAGCCGGTGCGCGGCCAGCACGAAGTAACGCCGAGGCGGGCTTTTGCCCATGAACAGCGTATTGGGCAGTGCCCGATTGGCGGCATACCTGACCCATTTGTCGAAGCCCTTGTCATACATCTCCGGTAGGCTGTTGGTGGCGTTGTCGAAGAAGCCACCGCCCTTGCCAAAGTGGCGGTCAAGCCGGTTGCCGAAGTGGTCCTGATACTGAGTGCGCAGTTTGGTGGGGGCACCGTTCTTGTCGCGTTTGATTTCCTCTGGTGCGGCGCGGTAGCCCCAGTAAAAAGGAATGAAGACGCTTCGGGGCTTTTCGCCGCCTGCGCTGCGCTGATACAAGTAGGTATCGGGGTCGTCGACATATTCACGTTCCCGCTCGTCCCTATCTGGGGCAGGAATTGCATTTGCTCTTGCATAGTCAACACCATACGGCTCCGCCGCCATGTCCGTTCGACTCAGCCTGTCATTCAGGCCCTGACACAGCCCGGTTTCCACCGACTCATAAGCTGCGCCGGGGTCATTGACGCCATGCAGGAAGATCACGATGCCGGGCATGTCGCGGGGCACTTCGACGAAGGTGTCGTTGGGTCGATTGGGGATGAGCCGGGTCTGGTGAGAGGCCAGAATACGGGGGTCAGGGTTTCTCATCGTTCACTTCCTGTTGTGATGCTGTGCAAGGCGTGGCGAGGGCGAACTGACGTGATCATTGAGGGCCGTCCTTGTGTGCGGACACTTCAAGTTTTTGCATCAGTGCGTTTTCGACCTTTTGGGTGGCGCCCGAACTATCGGTCAGGCCACTGAGCACCGTGCCGTCTTCCAGCTTGAGGCTGTAGGCCTTGTCGATGAGCAGGGCTGGCATGTCTGTGGTGTGGCCGGGGTAGTGCAGGACCACTCGTTGGCTGGCAGGGTCGCGCCCAAAGCTCGGTGTGGTTGCGCTGTCACTCTTGGCAGTGCGCCAGTCGTACTGGTTGGCGTAAAAGCCAATGGTGCTGGAGCTGCCCAGTTCAACACCGCCACCGATCTTCAGATAGCTGCCGTCAGCGGCCACGAGACGGATGGTGGGGGCGGTGAGGACAATTTCGCCTTCCGAGGCGGACGCCATCAGGTTGTGCTGTGCGTTCAGTGCGATGCTGTCTTCCTGCGCTTGAACGGTGACTTTGCCGCGATTGGCGATGGCGGTGATGCCTTCGTCCTGAGCGAAGGCCGAGATGCCTTTGCCCGCATGCAGGTGGGTGCCCGCGCCGCTGGTGAGGTGCAAATGGTCCTGAGCCGTGGTGTCGTGGTTTGCACCTGCATACTGAATATGCGAAGCCGGTGTGGCGCTGGCGATGCCATTCTCGGCAGTCATGGCGATCACGGGTTCGCCCTTGGCGTTGCTGTCAGGGGCTGGCCATTGGTCCAGTGCCTGGCGCAGGGCATCAATACCGCTGGGATCGATGGCCTGCGTGCCCCGTGCGTTGGCGGTCTGGCCGATGGCACTGAAAATGTCCGCGCACTGGGTGAGCAGCTTCAGCAAGGCCCCGCGTTCCAGCTGGTCGTCCGCAACGCTTTGGGTTGCGTGGGTGGTCAGCAGCACACCTTGTGCGGCACGCAAGCCAATGGCTGCATCGGTGCGCAATTCGGCGCCATTGCCAAGGGGTTTGGCGGTGCCCTGTTCACGGGGGCCGGTCAACCTACCGAGATTCAGTGCAGTCGTGTGGTGGGTTGTTGCAAGGCGCGCTCGGGGAGCGCCGTGGGTGTCATCCAGTAGCAGTTCGTTGTAGCCCCTTCCTTTATGTTCACGAGTCTTGATGCCGGACAGGGCCTTGTTACCGGGCAACCCCGGCGTTGCCGTGAAGCTAGGGGTGTGTTTGACGGCGTTATAGACCACGCCTGTTACCACTGGACGGTCTGCGTCGCCGCCCATGTGTTGCACTATCACTTCTTGACCGACTCTGGGCAGAAATTGATGCCCGAAGCCTTCTCCGGCACTGGGCATGACGACTCGCAGCCAAGTGGTGTTCTGCGTATCTTCACGACGGGACCGGTATGCGCTGTCATCCCTGCGTTGCCAATGGAACCGCACCTGAATCCGGCCCATTTCATCCGTAAAGACTTCCTCACCTTCAGGCCCCGTCACGATGGCGCTGAGCGGCCCGGGGATGATCGGGCGTGGATGACTCCGCTCAGGCCGGAAAGGAATGTAGTCACGGACACAACTGAAGGTATTGGCGTAATGGGCAGGCGCTGTTGAAAGGTAGTTGTTACGCCCGATGTGCTCGACGCGCAGCAGCAGAAACTGCCGTTCTTTGCGAGGGGCGTTATCGTGGTCAAAATGTTGAGTCAGTTCAAACGTGTACCCCGGCCTCATGCTGCGGCAATGGCCGGTGCCTTTGAAGCCCTTGCTTTGGACTTCGATAGCTTCGACACGTCGACGCGCCAGCGCGCCGCCCTGGGCATAGTCTGCGTGGGAGTACGGCACCGTGTAGTCATACACGCTGTAAGACGGGGCATCGCCCTGATTGTTGATGCTCTTCATACTCACCGGCAGCAGGTTGCCCGGTTGCCTGTAGTCAAAGGTCTGAACGCTGAGACTGCCCGGCTGGAATGAACGATAAGCGCCCCACTGAGTGATAGCATCGGCGGTCTCTGTGATTGCAGCGCTGTGGTAGCGGATCACCGGTTGTTCGGGTAGGGCAGCGAGATGGCGGGAGTCATCGCCGATCACCATGCGGTGGCCTTGCGCACTGTGCTCGAAGAAGAAAAACAGACCGTCGTCTTCAAGCAGGCGCATGACGAAATTCAGGTCGGTTTCAAAGTACTGGGTCATGTAGCTGTGGGTCTTCAGCGGATTGAGCAACCGGAATTCGACGCTCGGCAATGTCCCGTACTCGGCCAGCACTGCACGGATAATGTCCTCGACAGTCTTCTCCTGAAAGATGCGTGCATCTTCTCTTCGGCTCAGGTGCCATAGCCAAGGCTTGAGTGTCGCGGAGTATTTGGCCCAGCCGCCGTCGCTGCCTTCAGAGTTGAAATGGCTGAAGCAACCGTCGAGATAGCGGATATTTCCATCTGCCAATTCGATTTGGATCTGTGCGGGTTTGCCTATCAGAGACTTCAGCTCGATACCGGCATCGTGCGACAGTAATTGGAGGTCAATGCTAAAAAGTTCAGAGACGGCTTCGACGCCGCTGAAGGTATCGACTAACAGTTCCTGATGACCTGTCAGCGGCGTGACAAGCCTGATCAACCGCTGATGCTGTGGCGCATGAAGGGAGGCCAGATCCTTGAGCATGGGTTCTCCTGCAGCCTGTCGCCGTAGCGGTCAGACCAGATTTTGGGGCGTATGGGGAGCTTTCATCGCCCGATGGAGGCAACGCAAACTTGGGCGGGAGGCAGGTTATTTGAAACAGAATGAAATAGAAGGAACGGCTGACGATTGAGATCGTCAGTCAATTCGATTTGGTTTGTAGGATGGCTCTTTCGGCGTGATTTCTGTCAGGCCCGGTTTCGGGGAAGTAACCAAAGCCATTCGCTCCTGGTTTGGCCCGGCTGCGCCGGGTTCCCTCCTTCCGGCGCTGCTCCGTGGGCACGCCGCGGACGGCCATCCATGGCCGCGCGGCTCTCGCGGCTCCCGGCCGCTCAACCCACTCCACGACACCTCCGCTCAGCCTGCACCCAAGTCGCAGTCCGCGGTGTCTGGGCTGTCGCGCGCTAAAAGCAAAAGCAAAAGCAAAAGCAAAAGCAAAAGCAAAAGCAAGATCCACCATGCCCTGAATCAAACGACGCTTCGCTCTTCGCTTTTGATCTTCCCTACACAAACAGCCCAGCCACCGCCGAACGCGACTTGGGTGCAGGCTGAGCGGAGGTGTCGTGGAGTGGGTTGAGCGGCCGGGAGCCGCGAGAGCCGCGCGGCCATGGATGGCCGTCCGCGGCGTGCCCACGGAGCGGCGCCGGAGTGAAGGAACCCTGACGCAGTCAGGGCCAAACCAGGAGCAAGCGGTTTTCCTCCATTTTGCCAAGACAAAATGGAGTCGCTCGTAAGGAGCGAAACCCTAGCTCCCAGCCTACGCGCCAACGGATCTGCTCCGATCTCAGCCATACCTGTGAAGCCATAGGTCCGGGTATGGCGAGCTGATCCATTGGCGATGTTGACGCTGATTCACCGTTCCGCTTTTACAGCGGGTCACTTTCCTTTCGGGGAAAGTAACCAAAGCCATTCGCTCCTGGTTTGGCCCGGCTGCGCCGGGTTCCCTCCCTCCGGCGTTGCTCCGTGGGCACGCCG
>NZ_QARE02000037.1 GCF_003052515.2 Pseudomonas sp. RIT409
AGTCGCTCGTAAGGAGCGAAACCCCAGCTCCCAGCCCACACGCAAACGGATCTGCCCCCGATCTCAGCAGCGCTCATGGCAGAACTGAAGCCAACCTGCTGAATCAACGCAAATTGGTCTTCGCCAGTTCCAGCACTTGATCAGCCTTACCACTCATCACCGCCTTGAGCATGAACAGGCTGAAACCCTTCGCCTGCGCCAGCTTGATCTTCGGCGGCAGCCCCAGCTCCTGCTTGGCCGTGACCACATCCACCACCACCGGCCCCGGATGTTCGAACGCCTTTTTCAGCGCATTGGGCAGATCCGCCGCGTCCTCGACCCGAATGCCGAGAATGCCAGCGCCGATCGCGATATTGGCAAAATTGGTCGCATGGAAATCGGTGTCATGGGGCACGTAGCCGCTGGCCTGCATCTCCATGGCGACGAACCCCAGCGAACTGTTGTTGAACACCACGATCTTGATCGGCAGGTTGAGCTGCCGAATGCTGAGCAAGTCCCCCAGCAGCATCGAAAGACCACCATCGCCGCACAAGGCAACCACCTGGCGCTGTGGATCCGCAGCCTTGGCGCCCAGCGCCTGCGGCATGGCATTGGCCATGGACCCGTGGTTGAACGACCCCAGCAACGCACGCTGGCCGTTCATGGTCAAGTAACGAGCAGCCCACAGTGTTGGCGTGCCGACGTCCACCGTGAACACGGCATTGGGGTCGGCGTAGGCGTCGACCAGACGCGTCAGGTACTGCGGGTGGATGGGGTCGCCGTGGGCAGACGGCGTCGCCAGTTCGTCCAGTTCTTCGCGAGCCTTGGCGTAGTGGTCCAGCGCTTTATCGAGAAATTTCCGGTCCGTGTGGGCCTGGATCCGCGGCAGGAGTGCCGTGATGGTTTCTGCAATCCCGCCTTCCAGGCCGAGCGTCAACGGCACGCGGCGACCGAGCGCTGCCGCTTCGATGTCGATTTGCACAATGTCTGCTTGTTCGGGGTAGAAATTGCGATAGGGAAAGCTGCTGCCCAGGATCAGGAGCGTGTCGCAGTTCATCATGGCGTGGTAACCGGAGCTGAAACCGATCAGGCCCGTCATGCCCACGTCGAATGGGTTGGCGTATTCGATGTACTGCTTGCCCCGCAAGGCGTGTACCACCGGCGCGGCGAGCTTCTCGGCCAGCGCCACCACCTGATCATGGGCCTCGGCGCAGCCCGCCCCTGCGAGAATGGTCACCCGCTTCGACTTGTCCAGCAGCTCCACCAGGCGCAGCAGGTCCCGTTCGGCAGGGATGACCCGCGCGGGCGAAGGCTCGACCCAGGCGGGCTTGACGTCGGGAGCAGGCAACAAGGCGACATCGCCAGGGATGACGATCACCGCCACGCCTCGCTGGCTGATGGCCGCTCGCATGGCCCGCTCCAGCACGCGAGGAAATTGCTCGGCGCTGCTCACCGCTTCGACGAAGTGGCTGCATTCCTTGAACAGTTCGGTGGGATGGGTCTCCTGGAAATAATTCAGGCCGATTTCCGAAGAAGGGATCTGCGCAGCGATGGCCAGCACCGGTACCCGGCTGCGGTGACAATCGTACAGCCCATTGATCAGGTGCAGGTTGCCCGGGCCGCAACTGCCCGCGCACACCGCCAGCTTGCCCGAGGTCGCTGCCTCGGCACCCGCGGCGAAGGCCGCCACTTCCTCGTGCCGAGTGTGCATCCATTTGATCTTGCCCAACCGCTCGAGGCTGTCGGTCAAGCCGTTCAGGCTGTCGCCACTGACGCCCCAGATCTTCGAGACACCGGCGGCGGCGAGGGTTTGGGCGAGGTAATCGGCGATGGTTCTGCTGGACATGGGGAGGTTCCTTGTCGAGTCGAAGGGGCCATGCGCGACAAAAACGTGCATGGCGCGTCGTTTCAAATCGACCAGTAGCACCGCGCAACAGTTCAGTGCTTGTCCAGATGTGCTGCCTGTTCCCCGTCTCCAGCAGGGTCTGCCACGACGCCTGACGCAGCGCCGCCCGGATCACACCGGCGGTTGGGTCACCGCCTTGCCTGGCGCGGCAACCTGCACCTTGGGATTTACCTGTGGCGTGCCCGGCGAGGCGTATTGCGGCTTCAAGTGGCCGTCCTGATCCAGCAACCAGGCGTCCAGAATCTGCCGCACCACTGGCCCTGCGACCCGACCGCCGGCCTCGCCGTTCTCGATCATCACCGCCACGGCGATCTTGGGATTGGCCGCGGGCGCGAAGCCGACGAACAAGGCGTTGTCGCGATGTCGCTCCAGCGTCTTCTCGCGGTTGTAACGCTCGCCCTGCTTGATCGCAACCACCTGTGCCGTCCCGCTCTTCCCAGCGATACGGTACTGCGCGCCCTGAGCCGCGGCGCGGGCAATACCGCGAGGGTCGTGCATGACCGACTGCATACCGGCATTGACCTGATCCCACTCGCGTGGGTCGCGCAACACAATATTGGGCATCGGGTGTTCATCCACCGGCGGCACCCCGCCGATTTCCTTGGCCAGATGCGGGCGATTCCACACGCCCTTGTTGGCGATCAGCGTCGTGGCTTGAGCCAATTGCAACGGCGTCACCTGCATGTAACCCTGGCCGATGCCCAGAATGACCGTCTCACCCGGGAACCACGCCTGACGGCGAGTGATGCGCTTCCACTCTTTCGACGGCATCAGGCCGGGCGACTCTTCGAACATGTCTAACGAGACCTTTTGCCCCAGGCCAAACAGGGTCAGGTAGTCGTGCAGCCGATCGATCCCCAACTTGTGCGCCAAGTCATAGAAGTAGGTATCATTGGAGCGCATGATTGCGGCGTTCAAGTCCACCCAGCCGTCGCCGCTGTGGTTCCAGTTGCGGTATTTGTGGTCGAAATCCGGCAACTGAAAATAGCCTGGGTCGAACACGCGCGTCGCGGGGGTAATGATGCCGCTGTCCAGACCTGCGATCGCCACCTCGGGCTTGATCGTCGAGCCTGGGGCGTACAACCCACGCAGCACACGGTTGAACAAGGGACGGTCGACCGAGTCACGCAGCGCCGAGTACTCCTTGAAACTGATACCGGTCACGAACAGGTTGGGGTCGAAACTCGGTTTGCTGACCATCGCCAGCACTTCGCCGGTGGCCGGATCGATGGCCACCACCGAGCCGCGCCGATCGCCCAGCGCTTCCTCGGCCGCCTCCTGCAGCTTGACGTCAAGGCTCAGGGTAATGCTCTTGCCGGCCACCGGATCATGGTGATTGAGCACGCGCAACACCCGGCCTTGGGCGTTGGTCTCCACTTCTTCATAGCCCACGTGGCCATGCAGCTCGCTTTCGTAAAACCGTTCGATGCCGGTCTTGCCGATTGACTGGGTGCCGCGGTATTCGACCTGGTCGAGTTGACTGGCTTCTTTTTCGTTGATTCGCCCGACATAGCCAATGGAATGGGCAAAGTGCTCGGCCAGCGGGTAGTGACGGACGAACTGGGCTTCGACATCCAGCCCGGGCAACCTGAACTGATTCACCGCCAGCAGCGCGATCTGCTCCTCGGTCAGCTCATACAGCAGGGTGACCGGTACGAACCGATGGGGGGAGTTCTTCATCGCCTTGTCGAAAATGATGCGATCTTCATCCGGCAGGTGAAGGATCTGCATCAGGGTGTCGATCACCGCGTGCCAGTCCCCGGCCCGCTCGCGGGTCATGGTCAGGTTGAAGCTGGGCCGGTTGTCGGCCAGGATCACGCCATTGCGGTCGTAGATCAGCCCGCGCTCCGGCGGCAACGGCAACACGTGGACGCGGTTGTTTTCAGAGATGGTCGAGTGGTAAGCGAACTCGATGACCTGCAGCACATAGAGCCGGCAGACCAGCGCAACGCTCAGCAACACCACGAATACCGCACAGGCGATCAGGCGGTTGTTTACCAGCCGGGTCTCCTTTTCGTGGTCCTTTAACGGTATGGGATCGGGCATTTCTACAGCAACTCGGTGACAGTGGAAGTACGGAACATCTCGTTCGGCTTCGCCAAACGCAAATGGCGTGCACCTTACCAAGAAGCGCCGTGCCCCATGGCGCGAACTTCATGAAAATCCTGTCATGTTGGCGGTAGGCGACGAAGGGCGCAAAAACGTCGCCTGCCCCGTCGCGTGTATCAGCGAGGATTTATTGCAAATAACCTACGCAATACGCTGCAACCCAAGGCAGCCGCCTCACATGCAATGCAAAGTTCCGCCCCCCGGACACGCCTCCAGTGCCGGTCCACTGACCCCAGCCCTTCCGCACCGTGGACATGGCAGCGCAGCACAAACCGACAAACCGCCAAATTATTACCAATTTCGCAACAGCTATTTACATCTTTAAGACTGATGCAATAGTTGGAAACACATCTATCATTGCTTTTCGTGTGGAAAAGATGGCCAGCAAGTCTTGGCAGTTCCCCGCTCAGCGTGCCTGTTCTGCCCGCTGGTGCGCCAGAGACCGGATGTCACACCCGCCGCAGCGCGCGTTCACCCTCAGACCGTCGCGCCCAACCGTGAAACCCACAACGTCGCCCGCTCGTGGCCCCTCGTGTCATGAGCCTGGATCGGGCGCGTTCGCAGGAGCCTTGCATGACAGAAACATCCAAAGGCCTGACCCGCCGCCAACTGCTCAAAGGTTCGGCTACTACCCTGGCCGTCGGTGCCGCCGCCACTGCCAAGGCTGCGTCGCTGACGGCAGTGCCGCAATGGATTCCCTTCGACCACAACGGTCCGATGCATTACGACACACCCGGGTGGCAATTCTTCAGCGAAGCCGAAGCCGCCGCCGTGGAAGCCATCGTGGCCCGCCTGATCCCAGCCGACGACCTGAGCGTCAGCGGCAAGGACGCCGGCTGCGCGGTGTTCATCGATCGGCAACTGGCCGGTGAGTACGGCACGTTCAGCCGCCTTTACATGCAAGGCCCTTTCGAGCAGGGCACGCCCATGCAGGGCGATCAGTCCGCACTGGTTCCCCGTGACCGCTACCGTCTGGGCCTGGCGGGTCTGGATGCCTATTGCCAGAAGCAATTCCACAAGCGCTTCAGCGACCTGGCCCCCGAGGAGCAGGACACCGTGCTGACCGGCCTGGAAAAAGGCGAGATCGTGCTGGACGGCATCGATAGCAAACTGTTCTTCCAGCAGGTGCTGGGCAACACCATGGAAGGCTTCTTCGCCGACCCGGTCTACGGCGGCAACCGCGACATGGTGTCGTGGAAGATGATCGGCTTTCCCGGTGCGCGCTACGACTACCGCGACTACATCGGCCTGCATAACCAGAAACTCGATCTGGTGCCGCTCTCCATCGCCGGCAGCGCCGCCTGGACCAAAAAGGGTTAATCGACATGGCTAAAAAATTACCTGCCACGGACGTCGTGGTTGTCGGGCTCGGCTGGGCCGGGTCCATCATCGCCAACGAACTGGCGGACGAAGGGCTGAACGTGATCGGTTTCGAACGGGGCCCGTGGCGCGACACGGCCGCAGACTTCAACGTCGCCTCGGCAGCGGATGAGCTGCGCTACAACCGTCGCCAGGACCTGATGCTGAGAACCCGGCAAAACACCACGACGATCCGCAACAGCCTTCACGAGACAGCGCTACCCATGCGCAGTTGGGGCTCCTTCCACCCCGGAAATGGCACCGGTGGCGCGGGCAACCACTGGGCGGGGATCACCTTTCGCTTTCAGCCCCACGAGTTTCGTCTGCACAGCCACCTGACCGAGCGCTACGGCAAGGAACTGTCCCCCGAACTGACCTTGCAGGATTGGGGCACCGATTGGGAGGAGATGGAGCCGTTCTACGCCAAGTTCGACCGTTTGGCAGGCATCTCCGGCAAGGCAGGCAACATCAAAGGCGTGATCCAGGAAGGCGGCAACCCGTTCGAGGGTGCGCGCTCGGAGGAATACCCTAACCCACCGACGGCACAGACCTACGCCCCTGTTCTGTTCGCCGAGGCCGCCAAGAACCTGGGCTACAAGCCGTTTCCAGTGCCCTCGGCGCTGGTCTCGCGCCCCTACGTCAATTCCCTTGGCGTGGCGATGGGGCCCTGCACCTTCTGCGGGTTCTGCACCAACTACGGGTGCGCCAACTACTCCAAAGCCAGCGCCATCACCACCGTGCTGCCCGCCCTGATCCGCAAACCGAATTTCAAGGCCATGACCCACTGTGAAGTGTTGCGCGTGACCCTGGACAGCACCGGCAAGAAAGCCACCGGTATCGTGTTCGTCGACGGCAATGGCGAAGAATGGGAGCAACCCGCCGAGCTGGTGGTGATCAGCGCATTCATCTTCGAAAACGTACGCCTGATGTTGCTCTCCGGTATCGGCCAGCCGTACGACCCGGTCACCAACACCGGCACCACCGGTCGCAATTACGCCTACCAGACGGCCAATAACGTGCGGCTGTTCTTCGACGACAAGAACTTCAACCCCTTCATCGGGGGCGGCGCCATCGGCATGGGCATCGACGAGTTCAACAACGACAACTTCGACCACTCCGGCCTGGGCTTCGTCGGCGGTGGCAGCACGCGGGTAACCCCCATCGGCGCCGCCCCGATCGACGCTCGCCCGGTACCGCCCGGGACTCCGGCATGGGGCTCGGAGTGGAAGAAGGCCACGGTCAAGCATTACGCCTCCACCATGTCCATCGGTTGTGAAGCGAGCAGCTATGCGACCCGTACCAACTACCTGTCGCTCGACCCCACCTATAAAGATCCGCTAGGTCGTCCGCTGCTGCGCATCACCTTCGACTTCCCCGAGAACGACCGGAAGATGGCCGCCTACGTCACCGCCAAAGTCGGTGAGATCGCCAAGAGCATGAACCCGATTCAGATGGTTTCCAGCGCTCAGCAAGGTCACTGGAACAGCGCGCCGTACCAGTCTTCGCACATTGTCGGTGGTTTCATCATGGGCGCGGACCCGAAGAACAGCTCGGTCAACAAGTACCTGCAGGTGTGGGGCGTGCCGAACCTGTTCGTGGTCGGCTCATCGGCGTTTCCACAAAACCCGGGCTACAACCCGACCGGCACGGTCGCGGCGCTGGCCTTCAAGGCGGCGGACGCGATCCGCACTCGCTACCTCAAGCGCCCAGGGGAGATGATCAGCCTATGAAAACGCTTCTGACTGCCTGCGCAGGCGTATTAGGGCTGTCCGTCAGCCTGGCTCACGCCGTCACTGGCGCCGATTCCTACAATCTGGTGGAAAAGGGTCGCTACCTGACCACGCTCGGCGATTGCACAGCCTGCCACACCGTGCCCGGCAAACCGCTGTTCTCCGGCGGCGTGATTCTCGACACGCCCTTTGGCAAACTCGCCGGCGCCAACATTACCCCGGACCCTGTCAACGGCATAGGACGCTGGAGCTTCGACGACTTCCAGAACGCCATGTCCAAGGGCCATGGGCTGGATGGCAAACGCCTCTACGGGGCAATGCCGTTCACCGCCTACACCAAGGTCACGCGCGACGACAACCTGGCGATCTGGGCGTATCTGCGCACGGTCGACGCTTCGGACAACAAGGTCGAAACCAATCAGTTGCCCTTCCCGTTCAACGTGCGCACCAGCTTGATTGGCTGGAACCTGATCAACTTCAAGGAGGGTGAGTTCAAAGCCAATCCGCAGAAGTCCGAACAGTGGAACCGGGGGGCATACCTGGTGGAAGGCCTGGGCCACTGCGGCACCTGCCACACACCGAAAAACCTGATCGGCGGTGACAAGAACGATCAGTTCCTGACCGGCGCCAACCTGCAGCACTGGGTGGCGCCGAACATCACCTCGACGGGGGCCGACGGCCTGGGGGCCTGGAATGAGAATGACATCGTCCAATACTTGAAAACCGGCGCCAACCGCTTCGACATTGCCTCCGGGCCGATGGCCGAAGAGGTCGAGCACTCGTCGCAGCACTGGACCGATGAAGACCTGATGGCGGTCGCGGTATACCTGAAGGACGGCGCCCAGCCGGCTGAAACACCGAAACCGCTGGCAGCCAACGACCCAACCATGGTCGCGGGCAAGGCCATCTATGCTGACCGCTGCTCGGCGTGCCACACGCCAACGGGTGAAGGTGTGGAGCGCCTGTTCCCGAAGCTGGCGATGGCCCCGCTGGTCAACAGCAGCGACCCTTCCTCGCTGATCCGCGTGGTACTGGCGGGCAACCGTGCGGGCGCCACCGATGCTGCGCCCACTGCACCGGCCATGCCTGCGTTTGGCTGGAACCTGTCGGATGAAAACGTCGCCGATGTGCTGACCTATGTGCGCAACACCTGGGGCAATGCGGCGGCGCCCGTTTCAGCGGCCAACGTGAAAGAGGTGCGCGAGGCGTTGAGGCCCAAGTAATAGGCCTTGATGCCCCGCCGTACCGCCATGCCCGATCGCCTTGCGCCGATCGGGCATGGCGGTCACTAGCCGGGCGCGGATCGATACCGATGGTAGAAGTCTTCTACCGCAAGGTTCTTGTCCTTGGCCTCGAACATGATGTCGAACCGCTCCACGAACTGCAGCGCGTAGCGGTTGGTCCAGTCGTTCCACATTCGATCGCTGTGCAGGTACAGGTCGCGTTTGTTGACGACGTTCAACAACGCGTCCATTTCCAGTTTCTGCTCTGCGGTAAATCCCAGGGCCTGCAAGGTCTCTGGAGGCTGCGAGTAGTGCATCACGGGGCGCACACCGCGCCAGCTGTCGACGATACGGTCCACCCGCGGATCCTGCGGATCGATGTAGCGCCCTTCATGAATCCAGCAGTGGTGGATGTCCAGCACCACCGGGGCCAGATCCGCCAGCAGCAGGCAGTCGTCGACGCCATAGGTCTTTTCGTCGTTTTCGAACGTGATGCAGCGACGCGCCACTTCCGACAATCGTGGCCAGACACTGCGCACGCCTTCAGCGCCGAGCCGCCCGGCGATGTGCACGTTGCATTTGAAGTCCTGGAACCGCTGGCCATACCCCATCATGCGGATCATGTCGGCGTGGTATTCGAACTCGGCAAGGCTGTTCTCGACCACCTCGGGGCGGTCTGACCCCAGCACGCAGAACTGGCCGGGATGGAAGGACAGACGAATGTCAGCCTGTCGCGCCGCCTCCCCTATTGCCGCGAACAGCCCACCCAAGCGCGTCATGACGGCAGGCGATTGATAGAACGCCGCGACTTTCGGGTGGCTGTAGAACGGCAATAGATCGCTGCTCAAACGCAGCATGCGCAGGCCCTCGGGCAACTGCGCCACGTACCCCAACAAACGAATCTGCGCCGCCAGATTGTGCTCGACAATGTCCAACAACTTGTCCTGCGCGGCCTGCAGCGTGACGCTGTCCATCCAGCGCAACGTGGTGGTACGGGGGTTGTAGTCGCCTTCCAGCGCCTTCAACGCTTTCAGGGACAGCTCACGCTCTGCATGGCGGTACTGGCAGGCGAAACCGAGACGAGGTGTGTTCACGAACGATCCTTCCGGGGCTAATGGACAGCGCTGAAACAGAGACTGTCGAAGCAGGCCAGGAGTTCGCAAGGTGGCGCCTGTTCCGCCTTGCCACCCGCCGTCCGCCGCGCCGGAAAACATTGACTACACTGACAGACGCTTGTTTGCCTTGACTCCCTGAACGAGTGCCCGTCATGACCCCACTTCCACTCGCCCCCGCACGCAGTGGCTGGCTCTTCTGGTGGAAACCGCTGCTGTTTCTGCTGATCGCCTGCGCGGGTCTGTACTACGTCAAATGGTCACCCTATTACCTCAAATCGTTCGTCGCCGCTGAAACCCACAGCCTGGGCGGGTCGATCATCAACGACCATCCTGCCAACCCCTGGGCGGCGGCCCTGGCCTATGCACAGGTGTATTTTCTGGCGATCTGGAAAGCTGCGGTGCTGGCGGTGATCCTGGGCTCGTTGTTGCAGGTGCTGATTCCCAAGGACTGGCTGTTGCGCCTCTTTGGCCGCGCAGGCCTGGGGTCGACATTGCGCGGTGGCCTGTTTGCCTTGCCCGGAATGATGTGCAGCTGCTGCGCCGCACCGGTGGCAGCCGGACTGCGCAAACAAAAAGTGTCCGTCGGCGCAGCCTTGGCGTTCTGGATAGCCAACCCGGTCCTGAACCCAGCCACTCTGGTGTTCATGGGCTTTGTGCTGGGCTGGGGGTTTACCCTGTTGCGGCTGGTGGCCGGTATTGTGCTGGTGATCGGGGTATCGCTGGTCGCACAACGCATCGCACGCCCGGAATCGCCACCTGAAGAGGCCATCGAAGCGGTGATCGATGCCGAGACCCCCAGCCCTGGCGGATTGATCACACGCTGGGCTTCTACCTTGTGGCAGTTGTTCTGGACCACCATCCCGATCTACATCGTAGCCGTGCTGCTACTGGGCGCCGCGCGCGTCTGGCTGTTTCCCCACGTCGACGGCGCCATGGGCGACAGCCTGCTGTGGCTGCTGCCCCTGGCGATTGTCGGAACCCTGTTCGTGATCCCGACAGCGGCAGAAATTCCGATCGTGCAGACCCTGATGGCGCTGGGCCTGGGGACCGCTCCCGCCGTCGCCCTGCTCATGACGCTGCCCAGCATCAGCCTGCCGTCGCTGCTGATGTTGCGTCGGTCGTTCGAGGGCAAGGTGCTCCTGACCGTGGGCGTGCTGACGGTGGTCGTCGGCGTGGTCAGCGGTCTGATAGGCGCGGCGGTCCTGTAAGGTATGGCGCGGGGAGCGTGGTGACCAGGTGCAGGGATCACATCACTTCGACTGCCAATGGCCCTCGCTCGACGAACTCGCCAATTGGTGACAACGGCAACCCCAGTTCGCTGGCCAGGGCCAGGAACGCGGCTTGCCCGGCCGGTTCAACCGCCACCAGTAACCCGCCGCTGGTCTGTGGGTCACAGAACAGCAGGCGCTGCGCCTCGGTCAACGGGCCAATGCGCTGCCCGTAACTGTCGAAATTGCGCTGGGTGCCGCCGGGAACGCAATGCTGTTCGAGGTAGGTCTCGATGTTCGGCAGTCGAGGCACGGCCGAGGCGTTGAGGCGCGCAGTGAGTCGGCTGCCATCGGCCATTTCCACCAGGTGCCCCAGTAGGCCGAAGCCGGTGACGTCGGTCATTGCCTTCACGCCCGACAGCCTTGAGAAGCGACTGCCCGCGCGGTTCAACTCACACATCAAGTCCCGCGCCACACCGACATCCGCCTCGCGCAGCAGGCCTTTCTTCTCTGCCGTGGTCAGAATCCCGATACCCAGCGGTTTAGTGAGAAACAGGCTGCAGCCCATGGACGCGGTGTCATTGCGCTTCAGGAAGCGCTTGTCCACCAGCCCGGTCACCGCAAGGCCGAAGATTGGCTCCGGCGCATCGATCGAATGGCCGCCGGCCAGCGGGATGCCCGCCGCATCGCACACCGATCTGCCCCCGCGAATCACCTCCCGGGCGACTTCCGGGGCCAGGACATTCACGGGCCATCCCAAAATGGCAATGGCCATCAGTGGATCCCCACCCATGGCGTAGATGTCGCTGATAGCGTTGGTGGCGGCGATGCGCCCGAAATCGAAGGGGTCATCGACGATGGGCATGAAGAAATCCGTGGTGGAGACAACGCCTTTTTCATCGTCGATGGCGTAAACCGCCGCGTCATCGCGGGAGGCGTTGCCAACCCAGAGACGCGGGTCGAGGTGCTGGGCGCCGGAGCCGGCCAGAATGGTGTCCAGCACGCGGGGAGAAATCTTGCAGCCACAACCCGCGCCGTGGCTGTATTGGGTCAGACGAACCGGATCGCTCATGAACGGCCTCCCGAGTGGCGAGGCCCTGAAGTCTATCAGAGACTCAGCGAATCGCCCGTCGCACCCGGACACCCGAGAGGCCGCGCGCCCCTGACGTTTACATCATCGGCGACGCCATGCTGACGACCCTCAGCGCCAGCCCTTCATAGGCATCGAGCGTAATGGTGAATTCGCCGGCCTCCGTCAGATCGCCCTCGACCCGCTCGTTGATGATATCGACCACCGGTCCGGGTGCAATGCCCGGCAAATGAAGGGTCTCGACAAGGGCCTCGCCGCTGAAGTTGAGCGCTGTGATCTGCGTGCCCTTCCCCGCTGGCAACTCGTGAACCATGATCAGCAGCCCGGGATGTTCGACATCCGGAATGAGGATCTGACGGCTGGCAGCGATGTCGTACGCGCGGCGCACGGCAAGGATTTTCTTCAATTGCGAGGCAAATGAATCCGGACGCTGCAGTTGCTCGACGAGGCTGCCATAGAGGGTTCTTGCCTTGGGCATGCCGCCGACCGAGCGTTCAGTGTCCGGGTCCAGGTCGACCAGGTCGTAGGCGCCGCGATGAATCCAGCGGGTGTCGCCATCGCCCATCAGGTGGGCGACCTGCTCGGCAGGCAGCGGCAAGGCGCCCACCAAATCCCAGCCCGACAACGCGAAGACGCCTGGCTGCATGGCGTTGAACATCACCAGCAGCAGGTGGATGTGCTGAATCGTCACAACATCGGCCGGCGTGATCGCGTCCAGGTCACGAATGCCCAGCGCGGCCGTGATGATGCTGACCGTGGTGCATGACACGCCGTTGGTGACGAACTTGAGGTTATACGGCGCGTGCTCACCCGCCAGGTGTTCGTACATCTCTTCGCGGATGTGCTCGCGCAGGATGTTTCCGGGGAATGTCTGGCCCATGTACAGGTACTGATCGTGGGCGTGCAGCGTCCAGAAGTGCACCAGTTCCAGGGTCAGCTCGTCGTGGTTCTGCAACGCGTGGATCAGCGAGGCCGGGTCGATGCCGAATTCGTGCACCTGACGCAACATCAAGCGCAGAAATTCGGTACGCCCGGTCAGCAAGGCGTGCTGGTAGGCCGGTCGGGTGATGAAATCGTAAGACAGGTCAGCGCCACCGTGGGACATCGCGGCGATATCGTCGATGGTCAGGTTCAGCTCCTGGAAGCTGAAGCCGCCGGCCTTGCGGATCGCCCCGGCCAACAGTTGGTTGCCGGTTATCGACAGCGGATGGCTCTCCGACCACGCCGTGCCCTCGGCCTTGCGCTCTACGCCGAGGAAGCCGTTGGCGTCCAGGCGCAACACCCGCGCGCCCATCACATCGATGGCATGCAGCGCATCGCCGATGATCATCTGCTGCGCCGCGAAACTGGGATCGAGCCAGTTCAGGGAAGGCTGCCCTTCCTTGAAATAGTGCAGGTAGACCCAGCGCCGATCCTTGCCGTCGACCCCAGTGACGACCGGCGTGGCGCTCCAATCGGTTTCCTTGACGCCAGGCTCGAAGAAGATCACCCGCTGCAACTGGCCGACGATGTAATGCTTGTCCCGCAGTGCATCGACGGTGGCGGGCGGCAAATTGACCGCGTCACGCCCGGCGGGCACCTCTGGCAACAGGGCCCAGTCCTCTTCCTTGATCTCCACCATATGGTACAGACCGGGATAGTCTTCGTAGCCCAGCTCGGCGAGGCGAAAATCCGCGCCTTTACCGGTGTGCGAAGGGATGACGTCATCGACGATGACCGCATTGTGTGCCGCCGCGATGCGGCTCAGATTGAGGAACTGCGCGTCGGTCCCCAGCTCGGCGTCGACTTCAAAACTGATGCGGTCGAAATTGCCATCGATGCTGGGGGTTTTCTGCCGCCCCTTGAGCCCGCCAGACGCTTTCAACGGGCCGTTGTGAATGCCCTGAATACCGATCTCGGACAGCGTGTGCCAGAGTTTTTCGTCGCCCAGCGCCTCCAGCACCGAGCCGCCGTCACGGGTGATGATCGACGCGGGATAGGCAGTGAACCAGACCGAGGCGATCGCCGAGGCGTCCCGTGGCCGCGCCTGCGCGTAGGGTCGCTGCCAGAGGCGCCCTTGACCGCCGTAGAGTTTCGCCCGTTGCTTTGCAGCGTTGAGCATTGATTGCTCAACCAGCCATTCCACGTATTGCTTGTCCGGTGCGGTCATAGAGTCTCCGTCTTCATGGGGCATTTTCAAGGGAGCAGCCTTCTCCCGGGCACAGAAGGCACGGTCGCTGCCGCCCCAGTGCCGTTGCTTATGTCTATGAGCACCGCAGGACCTAAACGTTCGTTGCGCCTCAGGCAGCCCCACGCGTTCGCTGACTGGGCGACGAGGTTGCACCTCCCGCCATGGCGCGTGCCGCGCGCTTGCGCCCTCAGGCAATCCGACGCCGCCGCGGCGGGCCGGATAAGGTTCGGCTCCCCACCATTTCTGCTGCGCTTCGATAGTCGCTTTTATTTCAGTAGTGACTTGCACAATGAAAGTCCCCCTATTAGATTACGTCCATCATTTTTATGACTCACCCGGAGGCACTGCCCATGAAGAAGAAAAGCTTCGCCGACATGCCCTGCCCCATTGCCCTGAGTCTTGAGCACGTGGGGGACTGGTGGAACATCCTGATTCTGCGCGACCTGGCCTATGGGCTGAGCCGCTTCGACGAATTCCAGAAAAGCCTGGGCATTGCCCCCAGTACGCTCACCCGACGGCTGAACGATCTGATCGCCTCCGGCTTGGTGGAGCGACGTGCCTATTCCGACAAACCGCTGCGCTACGACTACCTGCTGACCGAAACCGGGCGGGATTTCCGCCCCGTGGTCTTGACCCTGATGAAGTTCGGCAACAAGCACTTCGCGCCCAACGGCACCCGCATCCAACTGTTCGACGAACACACCGACCAAGCCGTCGATCTGGTGCTCACCGATGGCAATACCGGCAAGCGCATCAACTTCGTCGACCACACGGTGCGCTACAGCGGCCCAGCCGAGAGCCTGTCGGCCTGGCGCGTCGAGACCGGGCGCACCCGGCGCGAGGGCTACTGCGACCGGCTGAGCACTTCCCCTTCAACCCCTTCCTGATTGCTGCGCACCCACAGGTATTCGCCATGAATCAACCCCAAACCGTCACCGAGCCGGCTGCTGGTGCAGCGCCTCGCAAGTCCGCCCGTGGCAAACGCCTGATGTTGCTGGCCCTGGGCGTCGCCGCCATCGTGGGTGCCGTCGTGTTCGGCCTGCACTGGTGGACCACCGGACGCTTTCTCGAATCCACCGATGACGCGTATGTCGGCGGCGACGTGACGGTGATCGCGCCGAAGGTCCCCGGCTACATCACCGAGCTCAAGGTGGTGGACAACCAATTCGTGCACGCGGGTGACCTGTTGCTGAAGATCGACGATCGCGACTACCAGGCGGCCCTGAAGAAGGCCGAAGGTGCTGTCGCCGCCGAAACCGCGTTGCTCGCCAACCTCGACGCGACCGAACAGCTTCAACACGCGGTGGTGAGCCAGGCGAAAGCGGGCGTCGATGCCGCCAATGCCGAGACTGTCCGCTCTCGGGACGATCAGGTGCGGTATCAAGTGCTGTCCGGGCGCTCGGCGGTGTCCATCGAAAGCTTCCAACGCGCCGACGCCACCTATAAGACGGCCCAGGCCAACAGTGCCAAGGCCCAGGCCTCGCTGCTCGCCTCGCAGCGCCAACTGGACGTGATTGCCACCCAGAAGCAGCAGGCCCGGGCGGCATTGGAGCAAGCGAAGGCCGAGCGTGATCTGGCGCAATTGAACGTCGGTTACACCGAACTGCGCGCGCCAGTGGACGGAGTGATCGGCAACCGCCGCGCCCGCGTCGGCGCTTACGCCGCTGCCGGTGCGCAGTTGATTGCCGTGGTGCCGGCCGAGGGGCTGTGGGTGGATGCCAACTTCAAGGAAGACCAACTGGCCCGCATGGAACCGGGTCAGGCGGTCACCATTGAGGCCGACGTGTTGCCGGGGCAGGTGTTTCATGGCCATTTGAACAGCCTGGCGCCGGCCACCGGTTCGCAGTTCAGCGTGCTGCCCCCGGAGAACGCCACCGGGAATTTCACCAAGATCGTGCAACGGGTCCCGGTGCGCGTGTACCTGGATGGCGAGGATGGCCGGCTGGGCAAGCTGCGTCCAGGGTTATCGGTGATCGCGCAAGTCGACACCCGGCGCCAGAACGCTGACAACCCTGACGCCGCCCGCGTCGCCCAAGGGAAGACCGCGCCATGAGCGCTGCCACGCGCGACAAGGGCCCGGTCGACGTCGCCACCATGGCGACGTCGACCAAAGTGCTCGCCTTCGCCACGATGTGCCTGGGCATGTTCATCGCCCTGCTGGACATCCAGATCGTCTCCGCGTCGTTGCGCGACATCGGCGGCGGGCTGTCGGCAGGCGCCGACGAAACCGCCTGGGTGCAAACCAGTTACCTGATCGCCGAAATCGTGGTCATTCCCCTGTCGGGGTGGCTTGCCAGAGTGTTTTCCACCCGCTGGCTGTTCTGCGCGTCGGCAGTGGGTTTCACCCTCGCCAGCCTGCTGTGCGGGCTGGCCTGGAACATTCAGAGCATGATCGCCTTTCGCGCGCTGCAGGGGTTTCTCGGTGGGTCGATGATCCCGATGGTGTTCACCACGGCGTTCGTGTTCTTCACCGGCAAACAACGGGTCATCGCCGCCTCGACCATCGGCGCCGTGGCCTCGCTCGCCCCCACGCTGGGGCCGGTGATTGGCGGCTGGATCACTGACATCTCGTCTTGGCACTGGCTGTTCTACATCAACCTGGTGCCGGGCATTTTCGTCGCGGTCGCCGTGCCGATCATGGTCAACATCGATGCCATGGACCTTAAGCTGCTCAAGGGTGCGGACTACCTGAGCATGGTATTTCTGGCGCTGTTTCTCGGCTGCCTGGAGTACACGCTCGAAGAAGGCCCACGCTGGAACTGGTTCAGTGACCAGACCATTCTCACCACCGCCTGGGTCTCCGGACTCGCCGGGTTGGCGTTCATCGGCCGTACATTGAGTGTGAACAATCCGGTGGTCGACCTGCGCGCCCTGAGCGACCGCAATTTTGCCCTTGGGTGTTTCTTCTCTTTTGTGACCGGCATTGGCCTGTTCGCCACCATTTACCTCACGCCCTTGTTTCTGGGCCGGGTCCGCGGTTACAGCGCGCTGCAGATTGGCGAAGCCATCTTCTCCACCGGGATTTTCCAACTGGCGGCGATACCGGTGTATGGCTTCCTCGCCAATCGCGTCGACTTGCGCTGGATCATGATGTTCGGCCTGTCGTTGTTCGCCCTGTCGATGTGGGACTTTTCACCGATCACTCACGACTGGGGTGGCCACGAATTGCTCCTCCCACAAGCGATCCGCGGCTTTGCGCAACAGATGGCGGTGCCGCCCACCGTGACATTGACCCTGGGCGGGTTGCATCCCTCTCGGCTCAAGCAGGCCTCGGGGCTGTTCAACCTGATGCGCAATCTGGGCGGTGCGATCGGTATCGCGGCCTGCGCCACGCTGCTCAACGACCGCACCAACCAGCATTTCACCCACTTGGCCGAGCACCTGAACAGCAGCAACGAGGCGATGAACCATTGGCTCGACACCGTCACCGGAAACTTCGCCGGCCTGGGGCAGAGCCCCGCCGAAGCCGGTAATGCTGCGCTGCACCAACTGTGGTTGCTGACCTACCGCGAAGCGCAAACCCAGACTTTTGCCGACACCTTTCTGGCGATCATGGTGTGCTTCCTGATCGCGGTGGTCATGGTCCCGCTGATGCGCAAGGTGGCACAGCCCAAAGCACCGTCGGCCGACGCCCACTGACCGCGCCATGTCCACTTCTCTTTCATTTTCTCCCTTCGAGGACAACCTGATGGCCACTTTGGCGTCACGTTTCAAACGCGGCAGCGTGTTTGCACTCAGCGCGGTGTACGTTGCCCTGGCCGGCTGTGCGGTCGGGCCCGATTACCAGCGGCCCACCAACGCCCTGAGCGCGACCTTCCATGCTGACACGCTGCTGCAGCAGCGCGTCGGCGAGAGCCCCGCGCCCTCCCTCGACACGTGGTGGGCGGGCTTCAACGACCCTGAGCTGAACCGTATCGTGCAGCGTGCGCTGGACCAGAACCTTGACCTGGCGAAATCCTTCGCCCGTGTCGAGCAGGCTCGCGCGGTGGCGCGGCAGGCCGGGGCGATCCGCCTGCCGCAGGGCGCCCTGGATGGCAAAGCCGTGCGCCAGCGCCAGTCCACCGAAAGCTCACAAGGCCGGATAGGCAGTACCTTCCCCGGCTATGACCGCAACCAGACACTGGAAACCCTCGGCGTCGAAGCCAGTTGGGAGGCCGATCTGGCTGGCGGTCTGAAGCGCGGCGAAGAGGCCGCCCTCGCTGAGGCCCAGGCAGCCGAGGCCAGCCATGTCGGCGTGCGCATTTCGGTGGCCGCCGAAGCGGCGGACGCGTATTTCCGAATCCGTGGCGCACAGCAGCGCCTGGCCGTCGCCCAAGATCAGGTGACCACCCAGAACGCCTTGCTCGACCTGATCAAGGACCGCATGAGCATGGGCCTTGCCACCCACCGCGAGCAGGCCCAGGCCGAAGCGCTGGTGTTGCAGGCGCGGGCGACTCTGCCACCACTGCGCACCGAGCTGACGACCCAGCTGAACCGACTGGACGTGCTGATGGGCGCGCAACCGGGCACCTACGCCTTGGCGTTGCAAAGCAGCCCGCAGCACTATGACGTGCCGAGGATCAGCGACGCCCAGGGCCCCGCCGATTTGCTGCGCCGTCGACCGGATGTGATCGCCGCTGAACGCAGGCTGGCGGCGTCCAACGCACGCATCGGCGCGGCCATCGCTGAGTATTACCCGAGCGTGTCGTTGTCCGGCCTGCTCGGTTTTGATACGGCCCATAGCGGCCAGCTTTTCACCTCATCGGCGTTTCAGCCCCAGGCCATTCTCGGGCTGCACTGGCGGCTGTTCGATTTCGGTCGGGTCGATGCGGAAGTGGCGCAGGCCAAGGGCGCCAATGCCGAGGCGCTGGCCGAATACCGGTTGGCGATGCTCAAGGCCACCGAGGACGTCGAAAATGCAATCGTGACCCTGGTCGAACTGGAACAACAGCGCCAGGACGTCAGTGCAGAGGTGGCGGCACACCAGACCGCGCGGGACGCCGCACAGGACGCCTACAAGGGCGGTGCCGTCAGCCTGGTGGAAGTGCTCGACGAAGACCGTCAACTGTTGGTCTCTCGCGATCAACTCGCGCAGTTGCACGCCAACGATGCCCGCGCCGCGGTGGCCACCTTCCGAGCGCTGGGCGGTGGGTGGCCATCGACGATCAAGGACGATGTTGCCGAGCGAGATTGACCCTCCACGATGGAAATAAATTTCTATCTGTACAGAAAATAGAAATGCGTCTAGCATTGCGTATCACGGATACCCGACCTGAATCGACCTCAACAAGACCTTGCCAAAGGCCCAGGAGATTCCATGCTCGACCGCCCCAGACGTTTTTCGATCAAACAGATCGCCGCCCAGGCCGGTGTCAGCAAGGCGACGGTCGATCGCGTGCTGCATCAACGTGGCAGCGTGCACTACCAGACCCACCGGCGCATCCAGCAGGCCCTGGCGGAGCTGGAAGCGCAGGAAACCTGCGGCCTGGCGGTGGGCCGAACCTTTCACATCGACGTCATCCTGCACACCCCAAGGCGTTTCAGTGACGCGGTGAAGGAGGCCATTCACACGCAGCTGGGCACGCTGGCGCCCTTTCGCATCTTTCCCCGTTTTCATCTTTATCAGCACATTGACCCACAGCGGATGCAGGCGTTGATCCTGCGCTGTGTCAGCAACGGAAGCCAGGGCGTGATTCTCAAGGCGGCCGACGAGCCTGAGATCAGTGCCGCCGTGAACCAGGTGACGGCAGCGGGCGTACCGGTGGTGACCCTGGTGTCCGACCTGACACACAGTGAGCGTATCGGCTACATCGGCATGGACAACCGCACCGCCGGGCAGACGGCGGCTTACCTGTTGACGCGCTGGCTGGACGATGCGACGCAAGACGTGGCGGTGGTGATCAGCAGCCAGCACTTCCGTGGCGAGGCGGAACGGCACGGGGGCTTTTGCAGTTGGCTGCATGAACGCGCCCCGCATGTGCGCGTGGTCGAGGTCAGCGGAGGCCTGGGCGTGTACCCGCCCACGCTGCAGCGGATGACCCAAGCCCTCGAACAGCACCCTTCGATCAAGGCCGTCTACAGTGTCGGCGGGGGCAATCGGGCGATCGTCGATGCATTCGCCGCACTGGCTCGCCCGCTCAGGGTGGTCATCGGTCACGATCTGGATCAGGAGAACCGCCAATTGCTGGCCGAGGAAAAAATCGCCGCGATCATCGACCACAACCTGCAACTGGACGCCCGCCACGCTTTTACCCGGATCCTGCAGTTTCACCGCCTGTGGAAGGCTGGCCCCATTGCGCCTTCGCCTGTACAGATCGTCACGCCATTCAGCCTCGCGCATTGAGTGGTGCACCGCATTTCATTCGCCCCTGACAACGCCCTTTCACGGAGAGCCATCCATGCTACGCATTGCAGTCCTCGGCGCAGGCCGCATCGCCACCATCCACGCGGCAAACGTGGCGTCTCACTCCGACGTTCGACTGTCGGTCATCGCTGACCCCTGGCGCGAGGGCGTCGACCGACTGGCGGCGAAACTCGGCTGTGCTGCGGCGTACGATTGCGCCCAGGCCATTACCCGTGAGGATGTCGACGCAATCGTCATCGGCACCCCCACCGACACCCACATCGACTTGATGCTGCAAGCCGTCGAGCGCGGTCTCCCCGTGCTGTGCGAAAAGCCCATCGATCTGGACTTCGCCAAGGCAGCGGAGGCGGTCGACACCCTCGAGCGCCTGAACGGGAAAGTGATGCTCGGCTTCAACCGTCGCTTCGATCCGGACACGTTGCGGATACGCAAGGCCATTGCCGAAGGTGAAATCGGTGACGTGCGCCAAGTGGTCATTACCAGCCGCGACCCGGGCCTTGCACCGATGGAATACCTCAAGCATTCGGGCGGCATCTTCCGTGACATGACCATTCACGACTTCGACACCGCGCGCACGCTGCTGGGCGAAGAACCGACGCAAGTCATGGCCATCGCCAGCCGCCTGGTCGAGCCGGCCCTCGAAGGCATCGACGACTACGACAGCGTGATGGTGCTGCTGCGCACGGCATCCGGGAAACAATGCCATATCAACTGCTGCCGCGAGGCGGCGTACGGTTACGACCAGCGGCTGGAGGTGTTCGGCTCCAAGGGCATGCTGCTCAACGACAACCACCGACCCAACACGGTGCGCAGGTACAGCGCGACTCAGACCGAGGTCCGCGAACCGTTGGAAAATTTCTTCCTTGAGCGTTACGCCGACGCCTACCGCAACGAGCTGAACCAGTTCATTGCTGCGATACAAGCCGATGCCCCGCTGCCGACCAACGCCCGAGACGGGTTGAAGGCACTGCACCTGGCCAACTGCGCGCTGGAATCGATCAGAACCGGACGGGCCGTCACGGTGTGCCCGTGAAGCGGCGCGCAGAGCAGACGACTCGGACGCAAGCGCTCAACCCTGCGCCGCGTTGACGATGAATTCGCGATAACCCGACAAAATCACGTACACCGCGAAGTAGCAGAAGATCGCCGCCGAGACCCAGTAGGAATATTTGAGCAGGCGGTCGCCCAACAGGCGTCCGCCATGGCTGGCGGCGAAACAGATGAACACGCACCACGCGACGCCTGCGCTGAAGAACCCCGACAAAAACCATGCCGTGCTCAAGCCGCCGTGGCCCCCTGCCCTGGAAATCAGTGTGCCGCCCACCGCAGCGAACCAGAGAATGGCCGTCGGGGAGGAGACGGCAAGAAACACGCCCCTTGAGAAGGCCCGCACGCCGGAGCGGCGGTCGGCGTCTTGAGCGACGGCCAAAGCGCCGTGATCGCTCATGGCGGACATGATCATCTTGATCGCGAACCCGATCAGCAGCACCGAGCCACCCAACCAGAGGGTCCAGCGCACCCATTCGTATTGCAGCAGCACGGTCATGCCCGCCAACGCCAGAACGGCGTAGAACAGATCGCCAAAGCAGGTGCCCAGCCCGAGCCAGAACCCTTGCAGGTAGCCGCGCTGCATGGCCAACGTGATCATCGCGATATTGGCCACGCCTATGTCCAGGCACAACGAAAGGCTCAGCAAAAAGCCGCTGGTGAACTCCATATCAGGTATCCATCGATCGAAGGGGAAACGAAAAGCAGCGCGCAGGATAACGGGATTCGCCGGGTTTGCCGATGGCCGAGTTGGCGCTTTCGGCCAGCACCCGCTCAGTCTAGAATCCAACTCGCCCGTTTTGACCCTCAGTGGCTGGAGAGCTGTGCGTGGAACTTCATATCGTCATACATGGCCGCAAGGACCTGGCGAACCAGGTGTATGAACAACTGCGCGAGAGCATCGAATCGGGACGCCTGGCCCCGGGGGTGCAGTTGCCGCCCAGTCGCCTGCTTGCCGCCCAGTTGGGCCTGTCGCGCAAAACCATCTCCGACACTTACAGCCGCCTGACCTATGAAAACTACCTGGTGGGAAAAATCGGCAGCGGCACCTTCGTCAACCATCTGACCGCCCCTACGCAGCGTCGCCAGAGCGCTCCGGTGCTGGCCAGCCAGAAACGCATCGACGCCTGGCAGAACCTCTCTCTGCCGCTGCGCCACCCGACACGGGAAGGCACGTTGCGGCATGACTTCATCGGCGGCGCCACGGCGAAAACCCAATTCCCGCTCGATGACTGGCGACGGTGTACCCAGCATGCCTTGCGTCAGATGGCGCAAGCGCGGGGCTTTTACAGCCAGCCCGAAGGCGTCCCGGAACTGCGCAAAGCAATCGCGGGCCACATCGCGTTCGCGCGCGGGGTCAATTGCGTGGCCGACGATGTGGTGGTGTGCAATGGTGCGCAGCAGGCGCTGGACCTGATCGCGCGGGTGCTGATCGAGCCCGGCTGCACGGTGGCGATGGAAGATCCGGGCTATGCGCCCGCCCGTCTGCTGTTTGCTGCCCAAGGCGCGACGGTGGCCAGCGTCCCCGTGGACGACGAGGGTATCCGGGTCGAGTGCATCCCCGAGGACAGTCACCTGATCTACGTCACGCCATCGCATCAGATGCCACTGGGTATGCCCATGAGCCTGGCGCGACGTCAAGCACTGCTGGACAAGGCGCGTCGCATCGGCGCGATCATCATCGAAGACGATTACGACAGCGAATTCCGCTATGAAGGGCGCCCCACCGATTCCCTACAAAGCATGGACGGCTTCGGTGTGGTGGCGTATGTGGGCACCTTTTCCAAGACATTGCTGCCCGAACTGCGTCTGGGGTATGCGGTACTGCCTGCCACCCTGCGCGAAGCAGTGATCCAGGCCAGGCAACTGACGGACTGGCACACCAGCACGTTGCCGCAGTGGGCATTGGCCAAATTCATCGGCGATGGCCTGCTCAATCGACACATTCGCCGCTGCCACGGGATTTACGCTGGCCGTCGCGAGCGGATTCTAGCCCGCCTGACCGGCGATCTGTCGCCCTGGATGTACGCCATCCCGTGCACCGCAGGCTTTCACATGGCCGTGATGTTCAAGCACCCCATCGACGTGGCATTGCTGGTCGCGCTGATGCGCAAGGTCGATATCGGCCTGTACCCGCTCACAGGCTTCTATCACCACGTCCCCGTGCGGAACGGCCTGATCATGGGGTTTGGCGCCATCGAAACCCTGGATATCGATCCCGCACTGGACCGGCTGCGTGACGTGCTGACGCAGATCGCCTGAGGCCATTGACGACGGGAGCGATCGGTTGCGGGGGAAAATTTGCAGTTGTATGATGTCTGTCAACAGATCGTTCCTCAGGGTCATCTACCGCCTTCACGTATCCCCACCGATTGCCTTCGGGCGACTGCCTGATCAATTCCCAAGCACAATAACAGGAGAAGCAGATGCCTAACGTCCTCGGACAGAACTTCATCGGCGGCGCCCGCAGCGGCCTCGGTGAAGCCCGACACACGAGCGTGGACGCCAGTACTGGCGAGCCCTTGCCTTACCGCTTCCACCAGGCCACCGATGGCGAAATCGACGCTGCTGCCCTCGCCGCCAAGCAAGCTTTCGCTGAATACCGTCAGTTGAGCCCCGGCCGCCGCGCAGAATTCCTGGACACCATTGCCGATGAACTGGACGCACTGGGTGATGATTTCGTCGCCCTCGTCTGCCAGGAAACCGCCCTGCCCGCCGCCCGCATCCAAGGCGAGCGTGGCCGCACCAGCGGCCAGATGCGCTTGTTCGCCAGCGTGCTGCGCCGTGGCGATTTCCTCGGCGCCCGTATCGATCAGGCCCTGCCCGAGCGCAAGCCCCTGCCCCGCGTCGACCTGCGCCAGTACCGCATCGGTGTCGGCCCGATCGCCGTGTTCGGCGCCAGCAACTTTCCCCTGGCTTTCTCCACCGCCGGGGGTGACACCGCCTCTGCCCTGGCCGCAGGCTGCCCCGTGGTGGTCAAAGCCCACAGCGGTCATATGGCAACCGCTGATCTGGTCGGTCAGGCCATCGTGCGCGCCGCCGAAAAAACCGGCATGCCCAAGGGCGTCTTCAACATGATCTTCGGCAGCGGCGTCGGTGAAGGCCTGGTAAGGCATCCGGCCATCCAGGGCGTGGGGTTCACCGGTTCGCTGCATGGCGGTAATGCGCTGTGCAAACTGGCGGCCGAGCGTCCACAGCCGATCCCTGTGTTCGCCGAGATGTCCAGCATCAACCCGGTGGTTCTGCTTCCCGGCGCGCTCTCAGCCCGTGGCGCGACCATTGCCGGGGAGCTGGCCGCTTCGGTGGTTCTGGGAGCCGGTCAGTTCTGCACCAACCCTGGCGTGGTGATCGGTATTCGGTCCCCTGCCCTGAGCGCTTTTACCGAGCAACTCAAAGAGCACCTGGGTGGCCAGGCGCCGCAGACCATGCTCAATGAAGGGGGCCTGCGCAGTTACAGCAAAGGCGTGCAGAAACTGCTGGCGCACCCGCTCGTCACGCATTTGGCCGGGCAGCCGCAGGAAGGCCGTCAGGCCCGGGCGCAGTTGTTCAAGGCCGGTGTGAGCATGCTGCTCACGGGGGATGAACTGCTTCAGGAAGAGGTGTTCGGCCCCACGACGCTGCTGATCGAAGTCGCCGATGACGCGGAGCTCAAAGCCGCGCTGCTGGCCTTGCGCGGCCAACTGACCGCGACCCTGATCGGCGAAACCGCCGACCTGCAGAAATATCAATGGCTGGTGCCGGTGCTGGAAGAGAAAGTCGGTCGCATTCTGGTCAACGGCTACCCGACCGGCGTCGAGGTGTCCGATGCCATGGTGCACGGCGGGCCGTATCCGGCCACCTCGGACGCTCGCGGCACTTCGGTCGGGACGTTGGCCATCGACCGGTTCCTGCGCCCGGTCTGTTACCAGAACTACCCTGACAGCCTGTTGCCGCCGGCGCTGCAAAACGCCAACCCGTTGGGGCTCAAACGCTTGGTCAACGGGAGCTGGAGCAGCGACGTCATCGCCTGATCACGGCAACGCCGCATCGTCAACGGCGCGCTCCCAACAGGGCGCGCCGTTTTTGTTTGCCCGTGGGAGGTCGGCTCGTCGCCACGGTTGCCAGTGCCGGGCAGTGCCCTTACGATCGCCGCCTGCATCAGTTCACCCGAGAGACCAGCATGAGCGAAGAACTCCAGATCATCGATGTCCAGGAAGGCACCGGCAAAGCCGTCGTCAAAGGCGCGTTGATCACGACCCACTACACAGGCACCCTAGAAGACGGCACGGTATTCGATTCGTCCTGGCAACGAGGCAAACCGTTCCAATGCGTCATCGGCAGCGGTCGTGTGATCAAAGGCTGGGATATCGGGCTGATGGGGATGAAGGTCGGTGGCAAGCGTCAACTGCGTGTGCCATCGCACCTGGCTTACGGCGAGCGCAGCATGGGCGCGCACATCACGCCGCATTCGAATCTCAATTTCGAGATCGAATTGCTGGAAGTGCTCACCCGCGACGACTGATCCGATGGCGGGGGTCGTCGCAAGGCCGCCCCCATGCCCGTCAAGGCCCATCATTCCTGTTGATGTCCACCATGAAGGCGATTGTCTTCAGGTTTTTCGAGCGTCGCGTAACATCGCCTGCATCGCCCGAATCCCACGTTCACACAGGATTGCCGCCATGACCTTGCACCTGATCAACGCCATTGCCCTCACCGCCGTCACCATTTTCCTGGTCAATCGCGCCTTCGCCCTGTACGACCTGGTCAAGGCTGCGACCGTTTCCGAGCACCTCTGAAACGGTCCCCTCCTCTTCGCTGCACGCGTCCAGCCGTATGGGACGGCGTTACGCGAACGGGTCCATCTGACGCTTCAGCTGTTCCCTGGCCCGAGACAGGCGCGAACGCACGGTGCCGATCGGCACGCCCAGCGATGTCGCGGTTTCCTGGTAATTGCCGTCCATTTCCAGTGACACCTCGATCACCCGCTGCATGTTCGAGGGCAGTGTCCCGATCGCCTTGACCGCGCGCGCCAATTGTCGGCGACCGTCGACTTCATGACCGATGTCCCCCTGATGGTCGAGTTCAGTATGGGTGTGGTCCTCCCAGCTCTCCTGATAAGGCTGACGGTACATTTTGCGAAAATGGTTGCGAATCAGGTTCAGCGCAATGCCGCACAACCAAGTCTGTGGTTTGCTGGCGTTCTGAAACTTGTGCTCACTGCGCAGCGCCTCCAGAAATGTGCTTTGCAAAATGTCGTCGACGTCTTCCGGGTTCATCACCCGCTTCTGTATGAAGGCACGAATCATCTTCACCTGATCGCTGGACATCTGCCGAATGCCTTGGATCGGCTGGCGAGTGCGTGGGGATTCAATGTCGAGTATCGCGAGGCTTGGAAACATCAGGGCTCTTCCTTGTTTGGAGTGTGTTAGCCCTATAGCGATATGCATGCCAGCAAAATACCTTCTTTAACCTGTTGTTTTTTAACTAGAATTCTTTTTTCCGCGCAACGGTCCGTGCAAGAACTTGCGCGAGGACGCTGATTCGTCAACGGGATTTGGCACAGTTTTCCGAACGTAGCCCAGCATGGAACCAGACGGTGCTCAAAGCCACTCAGAGCGCATGACCCCGCTCAGAACCGTCTTATGAAGATCGTCGCTCCTGCGCCACCGCCGCTGACTCCCGCACCCGGTGCACCTGCTGCCACTCCGGGGCCGGCCGCTGCGGGACACACACCGGCGCCCATCGTGCCGCCGCGGACCAACGCGCCGAATCCGAACGGAACTTCACCGCTGCAGGTGTCGCGTTTCGCCGCTGCCCTGGTGCAACAGAGCCGCAGCCTGGGCCAGCGCGAACTGATTGCCAGTGGCAACGCCTTGCAATCGCGCGCGGCCAAACTGGGCGAGCTGTATCAGCAATTGGTGGGCTCGCAAGACAGTGGCCTGGAGGACGCCGCGCGCAACCTGCGCAAGTTCTTGCTCAAACAGCGGTCGGCCAATCTGGCCCAGGTGCTCAGCTACAGCGACGGCGACCCCGCCAAGGCCCATGTGGTGTTGCAGGCCGCACGAAAGCAGGCTCAAGCCGATGGCGCCACCGGCGAACACGTGGTGTTGACACAACAGTTGAAACTGCTGCGTCGGCAATACGGCCAGCGCACCCGCGCCGGCATCAACAGCGCCAAAGCGTTCGCCAAATCCGGGGTCGATAGCAAACGGCGCGGTGCGCTGCGCAACCTGTATGGTGCGGCGGTCACGGGGCAACAGACCATCACCGGGCTGATCGACGCGCTGCTCAACGAACGGGAAGAAAGCGGCGATTTCGAGCTGAACCTGCGGGACATGCGCAGCGCCATCGCCGACGACCTGTCATCCCTCACGCCTTCCACTTCCGCTCAGCAACTGCGCACGCTGATGCACAGCCTCAACACCGCCCGTCATGTCGCAACGCTGTTGCAAAGCTGCGAACACTTGCTGGGGCGCATGCGTAACAAGAACCCTGGCTTGCAGATCGACCCCGCTGCGTTTCTCAAGCATCTGCTGGCCCTGTCCAACAAAGGCATGAACCTGAACGAGACCCTGCAGTTGACGCAACACATCGGCGGCAAACAGCTCAAGCATCAGTTGGCATTTCTCAACGGCCTGCGTCCGATGCTGCAGCAACTGCCGATCCTTTTGTGGCGTGACATGAAGACCCGACAGAACGCGCTGGGCAACCTGCTCATCCTCATGGCCGAACTGACTCGGCTGGAACAGAACCCGACTTTGGGAGGCCTCGCCTGATGGATCGTGTCATCCACCTGCTCAACCAGTTGGCACTGGCGGCGATGCGCCGCTCGGAAATCGTGGGCGCCTTCGTGGTCATCGCCATTGTCTTCATGATGATCACCCCGCTGCCCACCGGGCTGGTGGACGTGCTGATAGCCATCAACATCTGTATTTCCTGCCTGCTGATCATGTTGGCGATGCACTTGCCCAGGCCGCTGGCATTCTCCACCTTTCCGGCGGTGTTGCTGTTGACCACCATGTTCCGGTTGGCGCTGTCGATTTCCACGACTCGCCTGATCCTGCTCAATCAGGACGCGGGTCACATCGTCGAGGCATTCGGGCAGTTCGTAGTCGGGGGGAACCTGGCGGTGGGGATGGTGATCTTCCTGATCCTCACCGTGGTCAACTTCCTGGTCATCACCAAGGGCTCCGAACGGGTGGCCGAAGTCGGTGCGCGCTTCACGCTGGACGCCATGCCCGGCAAGCAAATGTCGATCGACAGTGACTTGCGCGCCAACCTGATCAGTGTCCACGAGGCCCGTCGTCGCCGCGCCGAGCTGGGCAAGGAAAGCCAGTTGTTCGGCGCCATGGACGGGGCGATGAAGTTCGTCAACGGCGACGCCATCGCCAGCCTGATCATCGTTGCCATCAACATGATCGGCGGCATCGCCATCGGCGTCGTGCAGCACAACATGAGCGCCGGAGACGCATTGCAGGTGTACACCGTGCTGACCATCGGCGACGGCCTGATCGCGCAGATTCCGGCACTGCTGATCTCGGTCACCTGCGGCATGATCATTACCCGCGTGCCGGACGAGGAGCGGGCCGAAGCCAACATTGGCCGCCAGATCGCCGAGCAGATCACCAGCCAGCCCAAGGCCTGGATCATCGCCGCGGTGGCGATGCTTGGCTTTGCCGCCCTGCCGGGCATGCCGACAGCGGTGTTCATTGTCATTTCGATCATCTGCGGGATCGGCGGCCTGCTGCAGTTGCAGCGCGCCAAACCCCAGGCCGAGCAGGTTCAGGCCGTGGCGGTGGCCCCTGAAATGAACGGCCGCGAAGACCTGCGCACCTTCTCCCCAAGCCGCCAGTTCGTGCTGCAGTTCCACCCCAGCCAGAACCCGGCGCAGGTCGAGGCACTGGTCAGCGAGATCCGCCAGCGTCGCAACCGGCTGGTGGTGCAATACGGCTTGACGCTGCCCTCTTTCATTATTGAGCAGGCGGAACACCTGCCACCGGACGAATTCCGTTTTTCGGTCTATGAAGTGCCGTTGCTCAGGGCCACATTCACCGAGAGCCATGTGGCCGTCGACCCACGCACGCTCGAAGCGTCGCCCGACAGCGCGGTTTCGGGCAGCCTTGAACGCCAGGAAGGTCAATGGCTGTGGCTGCCGGCCGACGCCCCGCAATTGCAGGATCAGCAGGTCGAACGCGTGGATGCGATGACCCTGATCATCGAGCGCATGGAGCGCGCCTTGCAGTCCTGCGGGCCGCAGTTCATCGGTCTGCAGGAAACCAAGGCGATTCTCGGCTGGCTGGAAAGCGAGCAACCGGAGCTTGCCCAGGAAATGCAACGGGTGCTGCCGCTCGCTCGCTTCTCCGCCGTGCTGCAGCGCCTGGCGTCGGAATGTGTGCCACTGCGCGCGATCCGGGTGATCGCCGAGACACTGATCGAGCACGGTCAGCATGAACGTGAAGTCACGGTGCTGGCGGACTACGTGCGCATTGCCCTGAAGTCGCAGATCTACCACCAGTATTGCGGTGCCGAAGGCCTGCTGGTGTGGGTGCTCACCCCGGAAAGCGAAGGCATCCTGCGCGACAGCCTGCGCCAGACCCAGACCGAAACCTTCTTTGCGCTGGACAACGACACCAGTCAATTGCTGGTGGAGCAATTGCACATTGCTTTTCCCGTACGCACCGCCGAGCGCGCGGTCCTGCTGGTCGCCCAGGACCTGCGCAGCCCGCTGCGGACCCTGCTGCAGGAAGAGTTCTATCACGTCCCGGTGCTGTCTTTCGCCGAGATCAGCAACGCGGCCCAGGTCAAAGTGCTGGGACGTTTCGATCTGGAAGAAGACCTCGATGCCCTGGATAACGACTATGCCGCCTGATCAGCCATCTGAGCGCCGGAGAACTTCCCATGTTTGAATTGAGGGTGTTGAGCGGCCTGCATCAGGGCGCAGCGCTGCCGCTGGTGGGCGATCAATGGAACATCGGCGCGGATGCCGAGCAGGATCTGGCCCTGCATGATCCGGGGGTTGAACAGCTGCATTGCCGATTGCAGCGCGATGGCGAACGCTGGCTGATGAGCGGCGCCGACGGCCAGATCGGCGATCAGGAAGGCCATCGTCACACGACCGCTGAGCTCATACCCAATACCGCGTTCGTCCTGGGCTCGGTGTGGTTGTGC
>NZ_QARE02000038.1 GCF_003052515.2 Pseudomonas sp. RIT409
TGGAGCCGGGTGTTTGCTATCGGCTGTGGTCGGAAGCGCAACACGAACAGTTGGCCGGTTATGGCACTGCGGAGATTCTTCAGGCAGATCTTGCAGGGCTCGCGTTGCAGTTGGCGCGTTGGGGCGTCGAGCCCACCCAGTTGACCTGGCTCGACCTGCCCCCGTCTGCTGCCTATGCACAGGCGCAGGACTTGCTCGCGCGCCTGGGCGCCTTGAGTCGCAGCCCTGGCGAAAGCTGGAAATTGACCCTCCACGGGCAGGCCATGGCCGAAGTCCCGGCGCACCCACGCATTGCTCACTTGTTGCTGCGTGGACAGGATCTGGGCCTTGGCAGGCTCGCCTGCGATGTCGCGGCATTGCTCGGCGAGCGTGACATCCTGCGGGGGGCGGGGGCCGACCTTCACAGCCGTCTGACACTGCTGGCAGGGACGGAGCGGGCAGGGCGAAGCGCCCAAGGCGGGGTGCAGCGTGCCAAGCAGCTCGCTCGGCAGTACCGCAGCTATCTCAAGGACGCTGTGAAACGGCCGGTTGCTGACCCCGATCATCCACGCTGGGTCGGTGCGTTGCTGGCCTTGGCGTACCCCGATCGTGTCGCGCAACAACGCAAAGCGGGAGGCGCGGAATACCGGCTGAGCAACGGCCGCGCAGCCCTGTTCGCAGAGCCGGACGCATTGATGAAGGAGCCCTGGCTGGTGATCGCTGAACTCGGCAGTCGCCAGGGCCAGCGTGAGGAACGGATCTACCTGGCGGCTGAGTTCGATCCCGCGCTGTTCGATTCGGTGCTGGCTGAGCAGGTGAGTCACGTCGACCACCTGGAATGGGACGAGCGCGAAGGCATATTCCGGGCCGAGCGCCAGCGCAAGGTCGGTGAGTTGATCATCGGCCGGGAGCCCTTGACCGGCCTGGACGAGGCGACCCGCGGGCACGCGTTGCTCGCGCTGGTGCGGCGCAAGGGGCTCGAATTGCTGCCCTGGACGCCGGAACTGCGCCAGTGGCAGGCAAGGGTGGACCTGTTGCGCCGCCTCGATCTGGAAACGCACGACAGCAGCGAATGGCCGGATGTCAGCAACGAGGCCCTGTTGACCACGCTCGAGCACTGGTTGTTGCCGTGTCTGGGCAAGGTCACGCGGCTGAGCCATTTCAGCCAACTGGATCTTTCATCGATCCTGCACAGCCTGCTGCCGTGGCCGCTGCCGCAGCGGCTGGACGAACAGGCGCCCCACCATCTCAGCGTGCCGTCGGGTTCATCCGTACGACTGGATTACAGCGAATACCCGCCGATCCTGGCGGTTCGCCTGCAGGAGTTGTTCGGGCTGTCCGATACCCCGCGCATCGCGGGCGGCCGGCAGATCGTCAAGCTGCACCTGCTGTCGCCTGCGCGGCGCCCGGTGCAGGTCACGCAGGACCTGGCCAACTTCTGGCGCAGCACCTATGCCGACGTCAAAAAGGATTTGAAAGGGCGATACCCCAAGCACTATTGGCCCGATGATCCCCTGATTGCCGAGCCCACGGCGCGGGCTAAACCGAGGAAGTAGCGCTCGCGCAGGGTGTGTTGCCGATCACGCACCCGTGCGGTGAGCATCATTCATTCGCATGAAGTAAAAAGCGACCGATCACCGGCAAATGATCGGAAATCAGTAAGGTGTCGACCTGCCGCACGCGGGCATCGATTCGCTTCAGCGCTGGGCTGTAAAACAGGTAATCCTGCGTACGGTCGGGGCCGCTGACCCTCGGATCATTGGGGAAGCGGGTGAGCCACCGGCGACGTTCTGCGCCAGTGGCCTCTTCCATGCTGGGGATCACGGGAAATTTGCCCGTGAGTACGCGCAGTTCGCTGTCAGGGCTGTAGCGCTCGCGCTGTTCGGCGGGTAACTGGGCGTATTGCCCAAGAGGCAGCAGATTGAAGTCACCGCCGCCGACCCACGGGATACCGGCTTTCTCAAAGGCGTCCAGGCGTTCGGCGATGGCCGACACCTGACGCCGTAGGGTGTCGTGCTCCGATCGGCTGTCCCCCAGTTGCGTGTTGACCACCGCCAGCCGTCCGCCGCTGCTGAGCGGCAGTTCGCTGATCAGCAGTGCCTGCTTGGGTGCGAATTGGCGGCTGATGAAATGGCCACCTGAGGTTGGGAGCTGCACCCGCTCGGCCTTGTCGATGCGGTAGCGGCTGAGGGTGGCGAGTTTGGTGCCGACGCTGCCGTAGATGTGAAGGTCGGGAAAGAAGTCCGCCTTCCAGTAGAACGCTTCGGTGCTGCAAGGGTAGAGATCGGTGATCCGATCCCGCAGCAACGCCAGTTGGTTGCTGTAGTCCGTGTTTTTGGCACCGTCGTCTATGTCCTGAAGCAACACGACATCCGGCTGCTCGTCGCGAATCACTCGCGCGACCTCGTCGAGGTTATAAGCGATGTCTTCGGGTGTAGGTCGCTCGTCCGGTCCGCTGCCATCGGCCATGTCGTACCAGAACACGTAGCGTTTGCCCGCCAGATGCTGAATGTTCCACGTCATGACCTTCAGCGCCTGACCCGGCACGAGCAGCGGTGGCGGGGCGTCTTTGGCGTTGCAGGTTACGGTGGACGGCTCCTGCCTGGCGGGGTGCCACGTCATGTCGTAGATCAGCGCTGCCATCAGGGCAATCAACAGGACCAGGGCGAGACCCCACCGCAATAAAGCTCGCATCGGCGCTCCTCAGGCTGTTCGGGCGGATTCGTCGATCAGCATGAACAGACGAAACATCACTACACTGATGAACAGTTGCAGGAAGCTCGAAATGCTGTCGACCGTCAGCGAGAGCATCGGGCTTTGCTGGTCAGGCAGCACATAGAGGCTCAAGCCTTCGAGTACGGAAAGCGGGATGTAGACGAACAGCACGCACGCGAGAATCCGTACCAGGTGGCCGCGGGTCATCATGAAACTTTCGCGCATGGCGTCCAGCGGACCCAGCCCGCGCAGCACTAAGAGGTATTCGGAGAACACCAGCTTGATCATCACCCAGATGCCGGGAACGATGAGCAGCGAAAACCCGGCCATGATCAGCAGTGTGCTCAAAGCGGTAAGCACCGCGAAGGTCGGCCACAGCCGCAGCGTCGCGGCCAGCAGGTCGCGCGTGCCGGGGGTGTCGCCCCGTGTCTTGGCATCGAGGAACAGGATCAGCGCGCCGGTGTAAAGCGGGTAAAACAGCAGGCCGGTCAGCAGTTGCCAGTTGGCGGAAGCATTCGGCCCGATGGCGCTGCTCAACAGCTGTTTACTCAGGGCCTCAAGGATCACCAGCGGCAGGCACAGGGTGAGGATGCTCGCGATGTTGCGTCGGAAGAAATAAAGCGAGTCTTGAATAATGGTCAGCGGGTTCATGAAAGGATCACAGGCCAAGGCAAGCGAACACTGTAACTTAGTGCTTCTGAGCGGGCCAACCGGCGGGCAAGGGCGGCCGTTCTTAAATTTTTCTACATGCTGTTGAAAGGCCCTTGAAACGCCCCATTACTGTTTGTGTCTGACATGTGCGTCAGTCGCAGAATTCCTACGGCAATCTAACGAGGTCGCCATGAACACCGAAGAGCAAACCCTGATCGATGGCTTGTTTGACAAACTCAAACGAGCAGAGACCGATTCGGCCCCCCGTGACGCCCAGGCCGAGGCGCTGATCAAGGAGCACCTGACTCGGCAGCCTGCAGCGCCGTATTACATGGCTCAGGCCATCCTCGTGCAGGAAGTCGCGCTCAAGCAAATGGAGGCCCAGAACCGTCAGCGCGACGAGCAGATCCAGCAACTGCAGGCCGAGCTGCAACGCGCCAAGGCGCAGGCCCCGCAGCAAAGCGGTGGCTTTTTGTCGAGCATCTTCGGTAGCGGCTCTCGTGAGTCGCAGCCGCAGCAGCCCGCTTCGTCGTTTTCCCGGCCCTCCAGCCCTCCGCCCAGCGGCAATGGCTGGCGCGATGGTCCGGCAAGCCCACCCCCTTACAGCCCACCACCCCAAGGCAACTACGGCCAGCCGCAACAGCAGGCGCCTGCCGCGCCGTTCGGCAGCGGCTTTTTGGGCGGCGCGCTGAAAACCGCAGCCGGTGTGGCCGGTGGTGTGATGCTGGCCGAGGGCATCAGCAGCCTGTTTCATCACAACAGCCAGCCACAGGAAATCGTCGAGATCATCGAGCAGCAGCCGGCGCAACCGGCCAGCGACAACGCGCTCGACAACGGGGGCTGGGGCGACGACCAACAGCGCGTCACCAGCAACGATAACTGGGGCAATGATACGGGCGGCTTCGCTGACACCGATTACGGCAGCGACGACGGCGGATTCTTTGGCGGTGATGACGACGACAGCTACGTCTGACCCTCACCCCTGAGCAGTCAAACGCCGGCCTGCCGGCGGCGAGCCTTGTTTCGCCGTCGGCAAGCGCTCCTTCCACCTAATGGCGGATTGTCATCTTTCCGGCCTTCCATCGCGCGAGTTCGCCCTTCAATCCCTTCTCCAAACTGGCATACTGAACGCCGGTCCGACGTTCGGACCCTTGCCGCTTGTCAGCGCATCGAGGAGTTCGGGTGAGAAGAATTGCGGTGTTCGCCGACGTACAGAACTTGTATTACACCGTGCGTCAGGCCCATGGTTGCCATTTCAACTATGCCGCACTGTGGGCGGACATCAGCAAGCGCGGGCAGATCGTCGAAGCCTACGCTTATGCCATCGATCGGGGCGACAGCAAACAACAGCAGTTTCAGCAGATCCTTCGCAACCTGGGTTTCACGGTCAAGCTCAAGCCGTACATTCAGCGCAGCGACGGCTCGGCCAAAGGCGACTGGGACGTGGGGATCACCATCGACATCATGGACGTTGCGCCGAATGTGGATGAGGTGGTGCTGGCCTCCGGCGACGGGGATTTCGACCTGCTGCTCGAGCGCATCATCACCAAGCATGGCGTCGAGGCAGTGGCCTATGGCGTGCCGGGGCTGACCGCCAATTCGCTGATCCGCGCGGCCAGCCGTTACATCCCCATCGAAGGCAGGTTGCTGCTCAAGAGCTGACCGCTCGGTCATCCCGTGCTACTGCATCCCCGCTCACGGGTGGGTTCGCTGCGAAACAGATCAATTCAAGGTTTTAACGACTCATGCAAGAACGAATCGCCGTCATCGACTTCGAAACCACCGGCATTTCCCCCAGCAGCAGTTGCCGTGCTACGGAAATTGCCGTGGTCATCATGGAGCAAGGCGTCATCGTCGAGCGTTATCAGAGCCTGATGAACGCGGGCGTGCGGATCCCCGCATTCATCGAGTCGCTGACCGGTATCAGTAACGCCATGCTGCGTACGGCGCCGCCAGCGGAGCGTGTCATGAACGAAGTGGCGGAGTTCGTGGGCTCGACCCCGCTGGTCGCTCACAACGCCGCCTTTGACCAGAAATTCTGGGACTACGAATTCTCCCGCATCAAACGCACCCGCGAGCAAAGCTTTGCCTGCTCGATGCTGCTGGCTCGGCGTCTAATGCCCAGCGCGCCAAATCACAAGCTTGGGACATTGACCTCTTGGGCGGGCCTGCCTGCCACCGGCAAGGCTCACCGGGCACTGGCCGATGCGGAAATGGCGGCAAACCTGACGGCCCATTTGAGCCGGGCGCTGCGCGAGACCCACGGCGTCGCAGGGGTGTCGCACCAACTGTTGTGCACGCTGCAAAAGGTGCCAGCGAAAAAAATCGCCGAGGCCATCACTAAACATCGCGGGTGCTGAAGAACTGATCGTCGCGCCGCGCAAAAGTGTATCGGTCGAATCGCGCCCAGTTGTAACTGACCCTCCCGCAGCAACCTCTCTACACTGGCTCTCCATAAAAATCATCGTTTGTGGTCGAGTCTTTCATGCCTGCATCCCGCCGCTTTCCCTTGGTGCTTATCGGAGCCTTTTTCGCGCTTTATGTGATCTGGGGCTCGACGTATCTCGCCATCCGCATCGGTATCGAAACCTGGCCTCCGCTGTTGATGGCGGGGCTGCGTTTCACCATTGCCGGGGCCATTCTGTTCACTTTCATGCGCCTGCGCGGCGCGCCGATGCCGACCTGGAAGCAGTGGAAGGCGTCGGCGATGGTCGGCGGCCTGCTGCTGGCGTGCGGCAATGGGGGTGTGACCCTGGCCGAGCACAACGGCGTGGCCTCCGGGGTGGCGGCGTTGGCCGTGGCGGTCGTGCCATTGTTCACCTTGTTGTTCGGGCTGATCTGGGGCCACCGCAACACGCGGCTGGAGTGGGCCGGCATCGTGCTGGGCTTGATCGGCATCTGCCTGCTCAACCTCGGCTCCAACCTTCAATCCAGCCCGCTCGGCGCGGTGTTGGTGGTCTCGGCGGCAGCGGCATGGTCGTTTGGCTCGGTGTGGAGCCGTTACTTGCCCTTGCCCCCCGGGGCCATGGCCAGTGGCTGCGAAATGCTGACCGCGGGCGCCATGATGCTGGTCGGCAGTTACCTCAGTGGCGAGCGGATGACCCAGTCGCCGGGCCTCTCCGGCTGGCTGGTGATGGCCTATCTGGTGGTGTTCGGGTCCATCGTCGCGTTCAGTGCATACATGTACCTGCTGAAAAACGTCAGGCCCGCCGCGGCAACCAGTTATGCCTACGTCAACCCGGCCGTGGCGGTGCTGTTGGGCGTGGTGTTCGCGGGCGAGCGCATCGGCGCTGCCGAAATGGCGGCCATGGCGGTCATCATCAGCGCCGTGGTGCTGATCGGCTTGCCGCAGTGGCGCAAGCAGAATCCGGTGCAAGCAGGGTAAACTGCGCGTCTTCTTGATACGCCTGACCCTCTTTCAACGGTACAACCATGACATTCGCCACACTCGGCCTGATCGAACCCCTGCTGCGCGCCCTTGAGACGCTTGGCTACCAGACGCCCACCCCCGTTCAGGCCAAGGCCATTCCTCCCGTGCTGGAAGGCCGCGACCTGATGGCCGCGGCCCAGACCGGCACCGGTAAAACCGCAGGTTTCGCGTTGCCGCTGCTGCAACGCCTCACCATGGAAGGCCCCAAAGTCGCCCCTAATTCGGTGCGAGCGCTGATTCTGGTCCCGACCCGCGAGCTGGCCGAACAAGTCCACGAAGCCATTCGCCAATATGCCGAGCACCTGCCGTTGACCACCTACGCGGTGTACGGCGGCGTGAGCATCAACCCACAAATGATGAAACTGCGTCGCGGTGTCGACGTGCTGGTGGCAACACCCGGACGCCTGCTCGACCTGAACCGCCAGAACGCCGTCAAGTTCTCCCAAGTGCAGACCCTGGTACTCGACGAAGCCGACCGCATGCTCGACCTGGGCTTTTCCGAAGAATTGCGGGGGATCTACGCGGCCTTGCCCAAACGCCGCCAGACGCTGCTATTTTCCGCCACCTTTTCCGACCCGATCCGCGCGCTGGCCAGCCAGATGCTGACCAACCCGCTGAGCATCGAAGTCAGCCCTCGCAACGTGGCGGCCTCTTCGGTCAAGCAATGGGTGGTGACCGTCGACAAGAAGCGCAAAACCGAGCTGTTCATTCACCTGCTCAAAAAGCAGCGGTGGGGCCAAGTCTTGGTGTTCGCCAAAACCCGAGTCGGTGTCGATCAACTCGTGGAGCGCCTGCAAGGCCTGAGCATCAACGCTGACGGCATCCACGGCGATAAGCCACAGGCCACCCGCCAGCGCGCGCTAGACCGCTTCAAGGCCGGTGAGGTGCAAATTCTCGTGGCCACTGACGTCGCCGCACGCGGCCTGGACATCGACGACCTGCCAACCGTGGTCAACCTCGACCTGCCCATCGTCGCCGAAGACTACGTCCACCGCATCGGCCGCACCGGCCGCGCCGGGCAGACCGGCGAAGCCATCTCACTGGTCTGCGCCGACGAAGTCGAGCTGCTGAGCGCCATCGAAGTCCTGACCCGCCAGACACTCCAGCGCAAGGAAGAGCCGGACTTCATTCCGGAACACCGCGTGCCGGTCACGGATGCCAGCGGCCAGATTCTGAAGAAGCCGAAAAAACCGAAGAAGCCAAAAGTCAGCGGCGGCGGGGCAGGTAAGCGCAATCTGGGCAAATGGGTCGACAGCGGAGACGTCGCGGCCGAAGCGCCTGCGGTCAAGCCGGTGAGGAAGGTGCCTGCGTTTAATACGGGGCCTAGGAAGCGTAAGCCATGATGCCATCCGGCTGAGGAAGAGGATGACATGGATGAATCGATAAACATGTACCTTATTAATGATGGCAATTGGCGCTAAACTAGCGGGCGTTTTTATCGCTGCACGTTCGAACTCGTTACGGGCGCTTCAGTCGGATGAGTCTAGACGCCGAAGCCACTGCATTCGGTACTCGTTTCCATGGATCAGACGGCCGCCCTTCCCGGCTGTCAGCAACTCAAGGTAAGAAACTCGCGTGAAAATCCTAGTCACAGGCGGCGCTGGCTTCATTGGCTCAGCGGTCGTGCGTCACATCATTTCGAACACCACCGACTCTGTCGTCAATGTGGACAAGTTGACCTATGCGGGCAACTTAGAGTCTCTGCAGAGCGTCGACCAGGATAAACGCTATGTTTTCGAACATGTGGACATCTGCAACCGCGAGGAACTGGATCGCGTGTTTCGCGAGCATCAACCTGATGCGGTGATGCACCTGGCTGCCGAGTCCCATGTTGACCGCTCTATCAGCGGCCCATCCGAATTCATACAGACCAACATCATCGGCACCTATGCGTTGCTGGAAGCCGCTCGCGGTTACTGGTCGGCACTCGACGAGGCGCGCAAGTCGGCGTTCCGTTTCCATCACATCTCCACCGATGAGGTGTATGGCGACTTGGAAGGTCCGGAAGATCTTTTCACCGAAACGACGCCCTATCAGCCAAGCTCGCCGTATTCGGCCAGTAAAGCCAGCTCCGACCACCTTGTTCGTGCCTGGGCTCGTACCTACGGCCTGCCGACGCTGGTCACCAACTGCTCGAACAACTACGGGCCATTCCACTTCCCTGAGAAGCTGATCCCGCTGGTGATCCTCAACGCGCTGGAAGGCAAGCCTCTGCCGATTTACGGCAAGGGCGACCAGATCCGCGACTGGCTGTTCGTAGAAGACCACGCGCGCGCGCTCTACAAAGTCGTGACCGAGGGTGAGGTAGGGGAGACCTACAACATCGGCGGCCACAACGAGAAGCAGAACATCGAAGTGGTGCGCACTGTTTGTGCCTTGCTCGATGAACTGCGTCCAGAATCGGCTTTCCGTCCTCACGTCGATCTGTTGACCTACGTGCAGGATCGCCCCGGCCATGACCTGCGTTATGCGATCGACGCCAGCAAGATCCAGCGGGAGTTGGGCTGGACCCCAGAAGAAACCTTCGAATCGGGTATCCGCAAGACCGTGCAGTGGTACCTCGATAATCCTGAGTGGGTGGCGCACGTGAAAAGCGGCAGCTATCAGCAATGGATCGACAAGAACTACGCCGCGCGTGCCGACAAGGCATGAAGCTTCTTCTGCTCGGCAAGAACGGCCAAGTCGGCTGGGAAATGCAACGCGCGCTCAGCGTGTTGGGTGAGGTCGTCGCGCTGGATCGTCATCCCGCCACCACGCCCTACGGAACGCTGTCTGGCGACCTATCGGATCTTGACGCCCTACGGGCCACGATTCGTGCCGTTGCGCCACATGTCATCGTCAACGCGGCGGCCTACACGGCCGTCGACAAGGCTGAAACCGAGCGCGAATTGGCGCATACGGTGAATGCTCTGGCGAGCGGAGTCATGGCCGAAGAAGCCAAGACGCTGGATGCGCTTCTCGTTCATTACTCCACCGACTACGTGTTTGATGGCACAGGCACTGCGCCCTGGCGTGAAACCGATGCCGTTGCCCCCGTGAACTACTATGGCGCGACCAAACTGGAAGGTGAGCAACTGATCGTGGCATCGGGTTGCAAGCATCTGATCTTCCGTACCAGTTGGGTGTATGCAGCGCGCGGCAACAATTTCGCCAAGACCATGCTGCGGCTGGCCAAGGACCGGGAATCGCTTAATGTGATTGCCGACCAGATCGGAGCACCTACGGGTGCAGACCTTCTGGCCGATGTTGCGACAGCGGCCTTGCAGCAAACCTTGGATAACCCCGCCTTGTGCGGCATTTACCATCTGGCGCCTGCGGGCGAGACGTCCTGGCACGCCTACGCGAGCTACGTGATTGAATTTGCACGGGCGAACGGTGAACCGTTGGCAGTGCAAACGATCAATCCCATCGCGACAACGCAATACCCTACGCCCGCCAGCCGTCCGTTGAACTCTCGCCTTGCGACGGACAAGCTCCGCGACGCTTTTTCATTGCACTTGCCGGATTGGCAAAGTGGTGTAACCCGCATGCTTATGGAAGCTTTGAACAAATGAACACGACCAATCGTAAAGGGATCATTCTGGCTGGCGGTTCGGGGACGCGTCTGCACCCGCTGACCCTGGGCGTCTCCAAGCAAATGTTGCCAATCTACGACAAACCCATGATCTTTTACCCCCTATCGGTGCTGATGCTGGCGGGTATGCGGGAAATCCTGATCATTTCTACTCCTGACGACCTGCCATGCTTCCGCAAGCTACTGGGTGATGGCAGTCAGTACGGCATCAAGTTGAGCTACGCCGAACAGCCAAGCCCGGACGGCCTGGCACAAGCGTTCATCATCGGTGAAGAGTTCATCGGCAATGACCCATGCTGTCTGATCCTGGGCGACAACATTTTCTACGGTCAGCACTTCTCCGATAACCTGCGCGCCGCCTCTGAGCAAACTGAAGGGGCGACCGTGTTCGGCTACCACGTCAACGATCCAGAGCGTTTCGGTGTGGTGGAGTTCGACGCCAATGGCCGCGCTTTGAGTATCGAAGAGAAGCCTGCGCAGCCGAAATCAAGCTACGCCGTTACGGGTTTGTATTTCTACGATAATCAGGTGGTGCAGATCGCCAAGAACATCAAGCCATCCGAGCGTGGCGAGTTGGAAATTACCGACGTCAACCGAGCTTATCTCGAGCAGAAGAACCTGACCGTCCAGATGCTGGGGCGCGGCTTCGCTTGGCTGGATACCGGTACTCACGAATCTCTTCTTGAGGCGAGCCACTTCGTCCACACCATCGAACAGCGCCAAGGCTGGAAGGTCGCGTGTCTGGAAGAAATTGGCTACACCAATGGTTGGATCACCGCCGAGCAAGTGGCCTCTCAGGCTGAAAAGCTGAAGAAAACCGGCTACGGGCAGTACCTGCAGAAGCTGCTGGAGCACGGCAGCGTCTAATCCGGCCATGACTCGTTAACCAGGATCGCCGACAACATGTCTTCCGATATTCCCAAGGTTGCGGTGTTGTTGGCGGCCTATAACGGTATGGCCTGGATAGAGGAGCAACTGGCCTCAATTCTCGCGCAAACCAACGTCAGTGTGTGGGTTTACATCAGTGTTGACCCGTCCAGCGATGGCACTGAGGTCTGGTGTTCCGAGTACGCTCAACTGCATCACAATATTGTGCTGTTGCCCCCGGTGGGCCCGTTCAAAGGCGCGGCGCGCAATTTCTTTCGTCTTATCCACGATGTCGATTTCAGTGGGTACGACTTCGTTTCATTTTCCGACCAGGATGATGTTTGGTACCCCGACAAGCTTGAGCGAGCCGTGGCAAGGCTCCAAGTCGGTGACGTCGACGGTTATTCCAGTAACGTCATCGCCTTCTGGCCGAATGGCCGTCGGTTGCTTGTCGACAAGGCCCAGCCTCAGGTGGAGTGGGATTATCTCTTCGAAGCGGCGGGGCCAGGGTGCACCTATGTGTTGAAAAATCGGCTTGCCACCGACTTCAAGCAACTGATCCTCAATCACTGGGCTGAGGTACAGGAAATTGCCCTGCACGACTGGTTCTGTTACGCGTTTGCGCGTAGTCACGGATACAGGTGGTTCATTGATCCGGTGCCGGGAATGGATTATCGGCAGCATGCTTATAATTTGGTCGGAGTGAACAACGGCTGGTCTTCTGCGCTGGCTCGGCTCCGTCGCGTAAGCGGGGGGTGGTGGCTCAGGCAGATTCACCTAACGGCCCTGTTGACGATTGGTCGGATGCCTACTGAAATCCGTGAAATATTCGGGCTAATTCTTAATGCACACCAGTGTCGAAGAAAACGGCGCGACCAGGTTGTGTTCCCTCTGATGTATCTGATTTCCCACCTTACAAGCGATAAGTCTCATCGCGTGATTAAGTGAGGCGCTCCAGGGGCCAGTAGCCAGCCCCAGGGATACAAAACCACTCACTGTCCCGGCAAAGGATTAGCCGCTTTTGCCTTGTAGATCAAATAAGCGGCGTTCGGGGAGTCCTGAATCCGCTCGAAATTCGCACGGATATATTCATCGATTAGACGATGAGAGTTGGAGTACCGAAGCTCTTCTCGCCCATCCATTGCCATATCAAAAACAAGCGCAAAGCCAGGATTGGCTTTCTTGATTTCTTCGATTTCGTTGCGTTGAAATTCTTCGCTGCGCGGAGACAACGCATAAATCTCCCACAGCGGCGCTTTTCGATTCAGAAGCGGATATGCGCCAGGCCAGAAGGGAAGAACAAGCACAGGTCGTCCATCCGGCGAGTAGCGGTGCGTCAAATCTCTCAACAATTCCACCGCTTCCGATGTGCTGGGATCGACCAGTAGCGCCGTTCCGGAAACGTTGATCGTTTTCCAGCCAGCCTGGGTTCTCGCCAGTATTCCAGGCTGCCAACCTGCCAGTATGAATACACTGACCATGGCTGTTAAGGCGGCTAAAGAAACCCGTATCCATATCTTTTCCGATGCAGCAAGCGCGATCAGTACACCTACGAGTAGCGGGTAAATTGCCTGTGCGAGGTGGCCGAGATCAGCGCGGGCAAATGCGTAGTGTGAATAAGGAAGAGCGGCGCAGGCTACTGCTACCCACTCGGGTGGCACCGCCTTCCGTTGTGACCCCGCTCTGAAAATCCAGACCAGTGATCCGACTCCAAATCCGATCAATGCCATGAAGCACAGCCCGATGAGCAACCATCTCGTTTCTACTTCAACTCCGGCAGTGCCAAACCCTACGGTCCATGGCCACGGAACAGGCAACGGCAGATTGGTATTCCCCTGATCCAGCATGAACACGATCGTGTCGAGAAAAGACTTCAAATATCCAGGAATTATTGCGCACATCAGGATTACTGGTAGAAAACCAACAAACACACCGGTGCCCCAAAGCAGTATGGCTTTGCGGAAATTATCGGGTTTTCGCGCGATTGAGAGCCATCCAAGTGCGAATGCACTCGCCAACGCGCCGTACACACCGTGATTGCGGCCGAATACCGCTGCCAAACCAACAATGACTCCGAGCAGAAAATATCGAATGCTAGTTGGGCTGAGTACGAGGTGGGCAATGGCCGCAATGATAATCATCGAAATCGAGATGTCGAATATTTTGTGGCGCGGGTACATCCATGTCATTAGCGTAATGGCGGCGAGACTCAAATAAATGAGCGTGCTCGTGAAGCTACGTCCGCGTAGCGCTAATGAGATTGTCCACAGACCCGCATACATCCCCAGCACCTGAAAGAGGGCAACGGATACCCTCAATGCAGATATCCCTGTATCTCCTGAAAGCCAGAAGTACGAGGCAGCCCAGTAATAGCGACCGGGATCGTATGCCATAAAGTCTCTGATCGGAACGGCGCCTGCGGCTATCTCCTTCGCGCCGTACCACAAATACCCCTCATCCCATAAATTGAAGCCTGTATGGCCTTGCCACAGGAAATTGACAACTACGGAAAATAACGAGATCGCCAAAAGCATCAAGCTAGGTTTCGAGCGGTCGACTACAGCAAAATTCATGGCGATGTTCCAAGTAAAGAAGTGCTGTGAAATTCGCAACTACCTCACGACGGTCCCAGGTCGGCTGTTCGTTATACATGGGATGTGGATCTGAACTATTACTTGAGGCAGAGCTGCCTGTCGTTGAATGCTCATAGCTCCGTCTGATCGGTGAGGTGCTGCGGAGCTATGCCGCAACACATGCTCCCGCGTGACCTTGGTCATTGCACTACAAGAAATTTTTTCGGCTGGCACACAAGCAATGTCTTGCCGTTCGGTATCTCTACAATAATCCCGTACCCTCCAGGTTCGAGAGTGGATAGATCCGCCTGGATGTAGAATCCCGATTTGAGTATGTCCTGATTATTGTAGGCTTTCACTAAATCCGGCCGATCTATGACAGCGCTGTTTTCAAAGGTGTGTGGTATCCCGGATGCGCCAGTCAAGCGCAGACGTATCGCTTTGGGGGCTGTCTTGGTCGAGGCGTCAATTGCCCAGCCTACAAACGCCACCTGTTCTCTTTTCACGTAAATGCTCGTGTCCGGTTTGCCACCCACCGCATCGAGCGAACACAGGTCAGTTGAATAATGCGTGATATTGGGATTCTCGACCTTCCCGTCGCAACCAGCCAGGGTGGCGAGGCCCAACACCAGACCACTGAATGCAAGAAATTTTTTGCGCATGATTTTCCTGACAAAATATTTTGGTATGAGACCGGATGGACCGAGTGTAGGACCTGCGGAATTGCGGCGGAAGGTCACTACCGTTTCGCAAAAGCGAATTTGGAAAGCAAAAATGTCACTGGCAAGGTCAGGACGATAGCGGCCAAGGGTGCGAGTCTACTGTCAAATCCAAATTTCTCTACCCAGATCCACAAAATCACCAGGCTAAGCAGGTATTGAACGAGGTAAATAAAAGGCATCAGCACCGCGGACCTGAGCCCCTGATGACTTTTGAAAACAAAAAAACGGTTGAGGACATAGGCCAGCACGATGCCGGTGACGTAAGAGATCGTGTAGCTGATCTGGTATGACAGGACGCTCAGTAAAGCCAGGTACATGCCGTATGTTAGGGCGGTGTTAAAACCGCCCGACATCAGAAAACGGGCAAAATCCAGCTTTAAAAGTTTAGAAATGGCCTGATTGTTCATCGGTTACTGACGGTTGCCATTGATCAATGACTTGAACTCATCATAGTTACGAACATAGTCATCCGCATCGTAGTAATGAGAAGCGAACACCATGAGTACGGCATCCTGCGAGTAGCGGTACTGGATGCCCCACGTCATGGGCGGAAGGTGGATGCCTTTATTGGGCTTGTCCAGCACAAACTCTTCGCGGTTAACACCATCATCGGCTACTACATGGACCGAACCTTTCACGGCCACCAAGAACTGGTGACATTCGCGATGAGCATGCTCGCCCCGGGTTTCGGCGGTCGGTACGTCGTAGACAAGGAAATAACGTTCAGTCTTGAACGGAATGGAGCGATCAAACTCACCTGCCGATAGACTGCCGCGAATATCCGCGACCTCTTTCATCGTGTGCAGTGTGACGCCCTTGACCGTAGTCCCGATCACACCCGTTTGATCAGACTTTTTCTCTGCTTCTACGGTGGCTGAAGCCGGCTTCGCGTCCACGTAGCCAATAATCTTCGCGGGATTGCCGACGACGATCGCGTTTGGCGGGATGGAGCGAGTCACCACCGCGCCCGCGCCGATCATGGCGTTAGTGCCGATGGTCAGCCCTGGAAGGATGGTGCAGTTGGCGCCCAGTGAGGCTCCTTTTCGAATGATCGTGCGTGCGAAGGTCTGGGGATAAACCTTACTGCGAGGAAAGATGTCGTTGGTGAAGGTAGCGTTCGGGCCGATGAAAACGTCGTCTTCGATTGTGATTCCATCCCAAACCTGCACGCCGCATTTCAGGGTCACGCGGTCACCAATGATGACATCGTTCTCAATGAACACGTTATCGCAGACGTTACATTCCCGACCCAGCGTCGCCCCCGGCAAAACATGGGCAAATGCCCATACTCGAGTGTCTTGCCCGATTTTTTCCGACTCACACAGTGCGTGGCTGTGTACGAAAAAATTTCTATCGCCGCTCATTGCTTTCTCCAAAATCTTCAACCCGCATTGGAATCGTCAATGGCCGGTTCTTTGTATTCTCGTAAGTGCGCCACGCGTAAGAGCCCACGATGCCCAGCCCCAGCAGATTGAGGCAGCCTAGGAAGGTGATCGCGAGCATGATCATCGCGTAACCGGGCACCTCAATCATGCCGTGCAGCTTGGCAATCAACGTAAAGACGCCGAACAGTGCGGCCAAGGCTGATCCGAACGCACCGACGCGGGTGAGCAGTCTGATAGGCAAATCAGTGAATGAGAAGACACTGTCCATCAGATAATTGACTTTCTTGCGCAACGTCCACGCTGATTTCCCATGAACCCGCTCCTGACGGGTGTAGGTGACGACCTCTCGGCGGTAACCCAGCCAGAAAATCTGAGCAATCAGCGAACTGTGGCGTTCGTCGAGCGTGAGCAGCGTATCTCTGAAGGCTCTGTTACACGCGAACATATCGACGCCGCCTGGGGGAATCTCCGGTATCACATAACGGCGATAGAGCCCCCAGAATATTTTCGAGGCCGTCCGGCTAGCCCACGGGTCCTGGCGGCCCTCACGAACGCCGACAACGACATCGATATTTCCTTTGAGCAGAACGCGGTTCATCTCCAACACGAGTTCCGGGGGCTCTTGCAGGTCGGCAGCCATCACTGCGAATCGATCACCGCTGCCGTTCTGCAATCCGGTGCGGATGGCCATGAACGAGCCGAAGTTGCGCGACAGCAAGACAAGCTTTGATCGGAATGACTGCGACGGCAGGGTATCCCGTAGGATCTCATAGCAACGGTCAGGACTGCCGTCCACGACAAACACGACTTCAAGATCTTTGTTCAACTGCGTATCGAGCTTCGAAACCGCTACCAGCAGATCAGGTAGATTGCTCTCATTGCGGTAAACGGGGATAACCAGCGTCAGCAAAATCATTGCTCCTTGGAGAAATAGGCTGTGACTGCCTCAATGACTCTGTCCACTTCTTCATCGGTCAAGCCGGGGAAGCAGGGCAGGGAGATGACGGTATCACAAGCTTGCTCGGTTACTGTCAACGATTGGGACGGTGCTGATGGATAAGCAGGCTGATGATGATCCGCAATGGGATAGTGGATATCTGTACTGATCAGCTTTGCTTTGAGCGCTGCAGCGAGGTCGGCTCGATTCTTGATACGCACCACATAGAGGTGAGCCACGTAATCTTCGGCGACCGAGGCGGGCAGTTGCATCTCCAGAGAGGCGAACGCGGCGTTGTAGCGTTGTGCAATCGAGCGCCGTTGTTCGTTCCAACTGTCCAGCAGTGGCAGTTTCACGCGGAGAATCGCGGCCTGCATTTCGTCTAAACGGCTGTTGCGACCGCCGGGAATTGCAACTTGATACTTTTGCGACCAGCCGTACTGACGCAGTTGGCGAATACGCGTATTCAAGTGGTCGTCGTTGGTAACGATCGCCCCACCATCACCCAGCGCACCGAGGTTTTTGGTTGGGTAGAAGCTAAAGCAGGCGATATCACCAAAACTGCCTGCTTGCTTGCCGTTGCGGCGAGCCCCGTGCGATTGCGCGCAGTCTTCCAGCACAGGCACACCCGCCCCCGCTGCAATCCGCACGATCTCTTCGATGTTGGCCAGTTGCCCGTAGAGATGAGTCACGATAATAGCGGCGGGTTTAGTTTCGACCACGGCCGCCAGTGCCTTAGGGCACATAGTGAGCGTGTTTGCATCTACGTCGACATACACGGGTTCAGCACCGATGGCGTGGATCGCCGTGCTGCTGTAAAAGCCTGCGTTGGCGACTGCCACCACGCGATGACCTGGCTCGACACCCAGACCGCGGAGTGCCAGTTCCAACGCTTCGGAGCCGTTCGCAACACTGATGCAGTGATTGACGCCTACGTAGGTGGCGAATTCCTCTTCGAAGAGCTTGACCTCGTTGCCGAGGATGTACCAGTGGCTGTCCAGCACGTTTTTAAGCGGGCTGAGAAAGTCGATGCCCGCATTTGCCTTGGTCGCAGAGAAGAGAACGATGTTTTCCATGTGAATTCCACAATATCAATGATGAGGGACGTTGGCTTTGTCGCATGCGCTTGGCATCGGAAAAAGCCTCAGCGACGAGGTCAGAGCAAAGAGCGTGATGTTACAGCCTGACATATCGCCAGTGTTGGTGATCTGACCGTCGTAACCTGTACGCAGTGCCTCTTTGTTGTTCAGGGCTTTCGCGACGTCGGGCCGGCTTTCGCTGACCTTCAGGGCTCCCACGATCTTGCTGTTTTCGACTGCGACCACGAATTCGGGGCTATCGACTCCGTTTGCTAAAAAGACCCATCCTCTCAGCTTGATCCCGGAGGGTGTTTTTACAACTTCGTCAATGTTGCCCATGACCGGCGTGTCGGATATCGGCATTTGCAAAGAAGGCTGAGAGTCCGCTGAGAATACCGTTCTGTTTTTGAGATCGTTCTGGTTCAGGCTCAAATTGCCCGAAGTGCCAGCAGTGCTGATCTGAGGAAGTGCCTCATCGGCCATTTTCGCAATGGCAGAAGTGTGAGCGTTTTTAGGAAATGTTACGTTAGCCTTCCATGACGAGAAGTTTGCAATGAGTATAAACAGGCACAGCAACGCCAGGACGGTAGCGATTCTTCTCTCAGCTTTCCACGATGCATTCTCTACACTGCTCCGGTCAACCATGCGCTTTGTACTCAGGGCCAGCAAAAGCGCCAAAAACGGGATCGTGACGAAGAGGTACCTTCCCTGGGGCTGTGGGAGTGAGTTTTGAGAGGCTATCAAGCTCAACAGCGTGATGGCAGGAAAGAGGCCAATGATCATTACGAGAGGAAGGATGTAGCTGATGGTAATATCCTTCCAAGTCTCCGACGCTCTCAACGGTTTTATCTGAAGAATGGAGAAACCGATTGTGCACACGAATGCCATGCTCGCGAATACGTAAAAGTATTCGGAAATGAAGATATTCATCCAGCCGGTTACTGAGAAATAGCTGGTGAGCGTGAGTTCGAGCCACGGTATTAAGTTTTTGGTATTTACAAACTGATCACCGCAAAATAAATAACACGTACCATAGCCTGCTGCGGGATTGAGTTTATGCATCTCGACGAAATCAAGTTGTCCCGACACCCCCGAAATTTCACCGTACTTTAGATACACAACTAGTAGCATGGGGACGGCAACTATAACGGCTGCAATGCAGAGGGTTTTCCAATGTGTCAAGAGCTGATGATTCATAAATTTTCTATTGACCACCAGCATTACTGCAACAAAAACCAACGCAGGTAGAAAGTACAGTTTCGCCAGCAGCATCAGCCCAACAGCCAGACCAAGGTACATCGCTCTTTTTCTAGTGGGCGAATTCGTATAGCTGATCATTGTGCCGATCAGCAAGCCAATGCTGGCAAGGCCGTATCCATCGCTGTTCAGGTAAGAGAAAACGAAGGTAACTTGGGGAATCAGTGCGATGCTAAGCGCAATGAGCGCTGAAATCTGCATCGAATTTCCAATAGAACGTGCAATGCGAAACAGCGAGCAGATGAATACCCCCCCTAATATCCAGTTAAAACTGCGAGCGGCCAGATATAGGAGGTCAGCAGGCATCAACCAGCTACCAACTTTCGTGGTGATTAGGGCGCCGATGACGTGAGGGAAGGGAAGCCCGTGATACCAGAATTCTCCCTGTTGCCAAGTGCGACCAGAAATCAATCCAGTGAACGCCTGCTTGGGCTCCATGGTTGAAGGCATTGCATCAAATTTATTCAAAAACTCCAGAAGGAAGAAGTGCGTCGACTCATCGGGCGCACTGTTGAACGCGATCCCGCATGACCACACGGCAATGATAAAAATATAAAGAGCTGCCAGCAGGAGCTGACAGCGTTTATTGGTCAGGCCCATGAGCCTATTGTCATGTTGATTTTCAAGCACTGTCAGATTCCTGTCTCCGTTGGCGCCTACCACCTTTATATTTTGACCCTTGGTGGCCATGCCAGGCCGAAATCTTCATGGTCCAACGTCAGGTTAGGATTGTATGTATAGTCTTCCTGGATCTTGGGCCAGCGCGCTTGAATGTGCAGGACCTCTTTGGAGAAACGCTCTTTTTTCTCTGGCGTGTCTTCCATCCCCCGTGTCGCTGACTCGTGGTGATACAGCTCTGCGAATGGCGTCCAGACGTTGATATAACCAGCCTCTTGAACTCGCAGGCAGAAGTCCACGTCGTTGAATGCGATCTTCAAATTTTCCTCATCCAGCCCGTTTACCTGCTCGAAGATGGATTTCTTGATGATCAGACAAGCGGCGGTGACTGCAGAGAATTCCTGAATCAGTGCAGCGCGGCAGAAATATCCGTAGTCGCCTTTCGGCAAGTACTTATGCGAATGTCCAGCCACTCCGCCTACACCAACAACGACGCCACCGTGTTGTAGACGGTCATCCGGGTACCACAGTCGAGCACCAACTGCGCCGACATTCGGCTGCAGCGCGATGGCAACCATTTCGTCCAGCCATTCGGGAGTGATCACTTCGATGTCGTTGTTGATCAACCCGATCAGTTCGCCTCGCGCCAACTGGACTGCTTTGTTGTTGAGCGCAGAATAGTTGAACGGGCCGTCGTCTCGCATGACGCGGATGTTGTCTTGCTGGTCCAACTGCGCGAAATATTCCAGCGCAACGGGGTCATCTGAGCCGTTGTCGATGAGGATGATCTCGTAATTCTTGTAGGTGCTCAGTTGCTCGATACTGTCGATGCATTGCTTCACCAATGCATAGGCGTTCCGTGTCGGAATGATCAGGGACACTAACGGTGCCACGGCAGGACGGGCGTAACGCACCCGGTACATTCCCATGGGCAGAAGTTCGGTAGTCCCGATATTTCCTTTACGTTGAAGGTGCTCGTCCAGCGCTTTCACGCCTGCTAATGCAGCGTAAGGCTTTTCGTCACCGCCCATTGCCGTGCTACCGGAGTGTATCCGCCAATGGTAAAGGACCCGCGGGATGTGAACGATCTGAGTGCGCTCAAGCTTCTCTGCACAGCGCAAAGCGAGGTCGTAATCCTGCGCGCCTTCGAAGCCAGGACGGAAACCACCGACCTGTTTGACCAAGTCGAGCCGGTACACGCCCAGATGGCACACCATATTTTGAGAGCGGAAGAGAAATTCGTTCCAGTCCGATTTGAAATAAGGCGCGCTGCGTTTACCCGACGTGTCGATTTTGTCTTCATCGGAATAGATGAGGCCGACGTCGGGATTTTCATGAATCGCCCGAACGACCCAGTAGAGAGCATTTTCCGGGAGCAGATCGTCGTTATCCATCAACGCGATAAATCGCCCCGAGGCCAGATCCAGCGCAGAATTGCTCGCCTTGGCGATATGGCCATTTTCTTCACGGAAAATCACTTTGAAACGGCGATCCTGCTTTGCCAGGGATTTGAGATAGGCAATGACTTCAGGATCTGTCGACGCATCATCTGCAATGCAGAGCTCCCATTCTTTATAGAGCTGAGATTTGATGCTATCGATAGCCTCACGCAGAAGCGATAAAGGCGGGTTATAAACCGGCATGATGATTGAGATCAGTGGCTTGGACTTCCACTTTCTTATCTCTTCTGTGATCTTCCATCGACCGTTGTCGTCGAGGGTGTCGTAGTATTTCACCCATGTCGCGTAATCGTGGCGGTCTAAAACCTCGCGGGTCTCTTGGCCCACGAATGCAAAATTAGCCCCAGCAACCCAACGCACGCGAGCTATCAACCCAGCTGTACCTTGCATGCGCCATACGGCAATTGCTTTACGGATGGTGTTTTTCAAGCCACCGCCGCGACGCACGACGGATGGAAGCAGACGCCAAGCTTTTTTCAACCGACGCGCAATTCTGAGCACTTTGCGGGCAGGAGCAGTCGCTTTCCAGCTTGAGGATGACTGCATCGCCATAATGTGAAGGTTGAGGTTATGGATGTGTGTGTCCTTCTCGACCTGCTGGATGCGCAAATGTTCTTCAAGATTACGTATGTGAACGTCTTTCTCAGACAGCGACTCCTGCCATCTGGAGAGCGTCGCTTGTAGCGCTTCATCCTTCAGAGTGATCTGGCTGCTGAGTTCTTCAATGATTTGAAGACGCTCTTCTTCAGAGTTGGCATCATCCAGAGCTTTGGAACCGATCAGCTCCTGCACTTGAGCTTCTTTCGCATCGAGTTCAAGCTTTTTCTGTTCCTCCAAGATCTGGAGCTGGGTCTCATGCTCTCGAATCTTGAGCTGCAGCTCATCGGTCAGATCGCGAACGAGACGTTCCTTCTCAAGCAACGTCCTATTCAGATCGCTGACGGTGCCGCTCCCATTCACCGAAGCTTTGACCAGCTCCAGGGCGTCTGCGATTTCTTTGTTTGAATTGACGATCAGGTCGAGTTTGTTTTGCAGTTCTGCGTGTGGACCGACAAGTCCAGATTGATTAAGCACGTTGATCTCTTGAGCCAGTTGCTCTTCCGTGAATAAAGTCAAGCTTACTTCTAGCTCAAGCAGGTCCGTGCTCTGCAACGCCTCGCCGTTTACGGGAATCGTTACGCTTGGGTCATCACTCAGCGCCAGATAAAGCGTTTCATCACCCCGCTGGGAAATTTGGACAGCATAGGCAGCGACAAGCGGCTGCGTGATGTCACCCTGCCATTCCCAGACTGGGGAGGCGGAAGAGTATACCGTGATAGCCTCAATCGAAAAGCTCTGACGGTGATTGATTGGGTCGAAGCGAAGCTTGGTAGACGCTCCGAGCCCGGAAGGAAGGCTGAATCTTACCTGCTGTTTTCCGTTCTTAACGGTTTGGTGCAGTGCGTTCTGTTCTGAATACCCCCCATCTTCATCGCTGATGTACAGCGTTGCGAATTTGGGCGTGGGCCTTTGGGCACCCAATTTGTGTATAGGCGCCTCGGGTGCCCAGTTAAGGAAGTTGTCGGCTTTTTTTCCAGTCACTTTCTCTTGGAATGCCGCTTCAGTCGCGATGTACCGGTCGCAATCCTCCGCAGCAATTTCCAAACCTGCACTTGCCAGCAGGCCGGTGACAAACTCCTGTCGACTGAACGATGCAGTGCTTGGGTAGAAAGGGTTCGCGGCTGCCATCAAGAGCAAAAGGGCACGCATCATGAGGTGACCGAGTTCGACGCCCTCCACCATCTCCCATTCAACGTCTATCAGTTGGGGCGATCCATCTGCAGTCAATACGATATTTTGTGGAACCGCGTCGATATATTTGCCTGGAAGAAGCGTTTTTACTGAGTCAAGCTCCTGCTCCACGCCCTCATTCACGAGCAGCGTCTTCAGATGGGCCAGATATTTCGTCACAAACGGAGTGAAGCTTTCGATACTCCAGTTTCTCTGAGCGGCAATATCCAGGAATTCAAGGCTTAGGACTTTGCCGGTCACATAAGTGTCGATCCGAGGCAGGACGTACTTGAATGAGTCCGCCCCCACTGCGTCCGTCAGTTCTTCCGTCGCGGTGCCGAGCTTCCTGTATTCGACACGGATCCCTTCCTGCGTTTTGACAAACAGTGATTCCTTGCAGTACCGAGTCTTCCGACCAGTGCTGTAATGGTAGGCAAGAATATCCCGTGCCGACGGCTCCGTCTCAGAGCAGGCTGCAACGATCAGAAATGAGTTGGCAAGGTCCATACCCAGTCGATTGTTAACGACCACGGGCCATGCTTTTTCCAGATTGAAAGTGGTCGCTTCTGGCAGCTGTGGGTCTTTCTTGACGTTTTGCCAGGCGAGCGCGGCTGCATCGAACTCAGCGCATTCAAAGCCGGCTTCCGTGATGATCGAGTTGGGAAGCTTATAGTCGGGACTCGGAGCCATGAATTCGGACGCGGCGAAGCCAGCCGACGCAATCAGTTCTTCAAGCTCTTTTTTGCCAAATGTTTTCGGCTGGCCGTGCTCGTAGCGACCCTCAATGCCATACATCGAAACGCCGATATGATCCTCGGGGGCTCCGGCGAAATATTTCAGCCCCAGTTGGTTTTCAATGGCGATGAAAAGGTGTCCGCCCGGCTTGAGCAATTGACGGATGCGCACCAGCATGGCAAGCGCAGGATCCTTGGCATTGCTAAACATGCTGGCGTATTCAAGGACACCGATCAAAGTGACTGCGTCGAATTGTTCCTCGATCTTGAAGTCGTCGAATCGCTCTGCGAGGACGGTGACATTTGATAGCCCACGCGTTCTGCTCGCAGCGATAGCAGCTCTTCGCGGACTTCCCTCCAGACAGAGAAGCTCTGCCCCGGCTTCACCCAAGTACCGGCTGATCGCTCCGCAGCCTGCACCGATCTCCAATACCCGGCCTTTCAGCAAATGTTCGAAGGGTCGCAGGATGTTCGCCCGGGTGGCACTGAGGTGATAAAGCTTTGCCCAATCGGAGCAGTGCTGCGGTAGCTCATCGGACAAAACTGAAACGTCGTCAGCTTCTCGAATGATCTTGGCCAGCTCAGTTTCTGCGCTGTCACCGTCGCTGTAAGCGATTCCTTGGAAGTCAGAGCGCACCCACACTCCAGTGTCGCTGTCTCGGGTATAACCATATTGTTCTAGAGTCTGCATCGTCGCTTACCGAGTGATTTCCATGGTGAGATCTAAGTCGATCAGGCCTAAAAGTTTCGGCGTTGGTTCGACGACAAAGTGAATGGAGTCATATCGGCGGTCGTGCGGAATAATTTCTTCGCCCTCTCGAGATGCAAGTCCGATAGAAATGAAATAGTCGCCTGTCGCAAGTCTGTTCTTGAAATGTAGCCGTGCCGTCGTTTTCGCACCGCTTTGGCCCATTTCTCTAGCTTCTACGCAGTCCAAAAGGTATGAATTGGTGCCATACACCGTGACACCTTCCTTCGTTTTTATCGTGAAACCCAATATCGGGTTAATGATGTGGCGATTGAAGGTGAACGCCAGGGTAAGGGTGATATTGTCCCCAGGTTCAACGCTACTCGGGTAGGCCCGTCCCGCTGCACTCAGATGAAAGTCCGTAAGAGTGGCTGCGCCATCCCCCCAACGGTACTCATGGTGATTGTAGCCAGGGCGTGTGGCATAGGCGTCCCGATCAAACAGCAGCGCGATTTCTTCATCGGAGCTTTCTTGAATACGTGAGTCGGTGAGTTCGCTGGGTTGTTCGCCAAGAGCTGCCTCTTCCTGCTTTTCCCGGCCAAAGAGGATGTCGGTGTATCGATTAACGACGGGGCGTGACTCGCCGATCATTTCGACGTGGCTTTTTTCCAACAAAATCGCACGGTTGCAATGTGTGACTACTTGTTCGCTTGAATGCGTAACGAGCAGGATGCTGGTGCCGTTTTCCTTCAGTTGCCTCAGACGCTCGAAGCACTTTGCCTGAAATCGCGCATCACCCACGGAAAGGGCTTCGTCTACGACCAGGATGTCGGGGTCTACCTGAGCCTGTACCGCGAATGCAAGCCGTACCGCCATTCCGCTGGAGTAAGTCTTGACTGGGTGGTCAAGGAACTCGCCGATGTCGGCAAACGCTGCGATTGCATCGAAGCGTGCGTTGATCTCTTCCCGAGTCAATCCGAGGACGGCGCCATTCAGGTAGACATTTTCACGACCGCTGAACTCTGGGTTGAAGCCGGAGCCCAGCTCCAGAAGCGCCGCGATACGGCCCCGGGTTTCGATTTGGCCTAACGTTGGGGTCAGTGTCCCACAGATGATCTGTAGCAACGTAGACTTGCCCGAGCCATTACGCCCTACGATTCCTACCGTTTCCCCTTGTTCGACATCGAAGCTGATATCGCGCAATGCCCAAAACTCTTTCCCATACGTTGTGACCTGGTCGCCTGCCCAGCGTTGAAATCTGGGAACGATGGCTTGTTTAAGGCGGTCATGGGGCTTGTCGTAGCTGTAAAAGCATTTGGAGACATTCCGAACGCTGATTACCGATTGATCAGATGACATCAGCGAATCCCTTGCGTGTCTTTTGGAAGAACCAGAACCCGATGGCGGCGATAAGTGCGCCTGCAGTAATGGCGATCGCTAGGCTGCCCCAGTCCGGCAAGTTGCCAAAAAGCAACACGCTGCGGCTTTCTTCGATGATGTAGGTCAATGGATTGAGCTTGAGCCATGGTTGGTAGGCATCTGGCAAGGCTGCGACCGGGTAAAGCACGGGCGACAAGAACAGCAGAACGGTTGTCAGAACGGTGATCACATGGCCGACGTCTCTGAGATATACACCCAGAGAAGCGAGCAACCAGCTAACGCCCAATGTCGCGAGGATCAAGGGGATCAGGATCAAAGGAAACAACAGGGCGCTCCAGTGAAGCGTACCCACTACCAGCAATTGCGCGACCACCAGTACCAGTAGGCTGATGCAACTGTGAAACAGTGCAGAACCAAGTGTTATCACCGGAAGAATTTCCAGCGGAAAAACGACCTTCTTGACGTAATTGCTATTGCTCATGACCAGCGATGGTGCCCGGTTTGCGCATTCGGCGAACAGCCCATGCACAATCATGCCGACAAACAGCAGAATGGCAAAACCGCCCTTTCCCGTGTCGACACCTACCCAGCGTGATTTGAAGATTTCCGAAAAGACAAAGGTGTAAACGGCCAGCATCAAGATCGGGTTGAAGAACGACCATGCGAGGCCCATGACTGACCCGCGATAACGGCCAATGACCTCACGCTTGGTCATCTGCGATATCAAAGACCGATTCTTCCAAAGACTGATGGCGAGGCTAACGGGGCCAGCGGAAGGGCTGAGGTGAGGATTCACTACTGGAATACCTCGGCGTCTTGCAGGTTGACTGCAACTGCGTCTTTGGCAGACAAGGTGGGTTGGCCAATTTCCGGCCATTCGATCGCGACAGTCGGGTCATTCCAAGCGAGGCTGCGCTCGTGTTCTGGAGCCCAATAGTCAGTCGTTTTGTACAGAAACTCTGCGCTTTCCGACAAGACTACAAATCCATGCGCAAAACCTTCAGGAATCCACAGTTGGGATCGATTGGTTGAGCTAAGAAGTGCACCTACCCATTGACCGAATGTCGAAGAGCTTCTACGCAAATCGACCGCAACGTCGAAAACTTCACCTTGGGTGACGCGTACGAGCTTGCCTTGAGCTTGTTTGATTTGATAGTGGAGGCCGCGCAGGACGCCCCTGACCGAACGAGAATGATTATCCTGAACGAATGTTACAGCCCTGCCGACCGCCTCTTCGAATACCTTTTGGTTAAAGCTTTCGTAGAAAAAGCCTCGTTCGTCGCCGAAAACCTTCGGCTCGAAGAGGACAACATCTGGAATGGCAAGGGGGGTGGCTTTCATCGTTGCAGCGTCTCCAATTTGCACCCAGGGCCGAGGTTTCGGCTCAACTGGTAAAAAATGATGTTAAAACCAGCGCTGGACTTGGTCTGCGCATGCACGGCGGGCTTGGTCTCCGGAATTTTCCGGTCGGCTAGGCACTGGTCCGCACATTCTTTTACACGCTGGCGAAGATAAATTTCGGAAGGCGCGGAGTGTATCTGTACGCACCTCGAGGTCCAATCCCCGCGACGATCAGATAGAGATCTCTGTTGACAGCGCTGAATGCGCGCCTCTGCTGGGGCGTTCGATGGTTATCACGGCATGCCGCTGCAGCGTTTTTTACCTTACCAATTTTATTCATGGCCCTCAGACCGCGACTTCGGGCGCTTGTTCGACATGCAACGAGGCGGTATTGCCCTAGGCTCCAGATGCAGATGCCTTCTGCGATTGTAGAGTGCCATCGCCTTGCACCGGCCTGCGTCCTGCAAAAACTGCATCACCCGAAAAATTTTGGGCGACGGTAAGGTTTTCCCATGCGGCCCGCAAGCGTAATGTCGGTTTCTGAACTGAATTCGGAAATTTCCGACATTTGCTCACACCTTACCTAAACACGCTGCCACATAAAGGCTTACGCTTCCCGAGCGGGTTTGCCGGTAAACGCCCGACTTTTTTATCTCCCACAGTCGCGCTGGAAGGCCTAAAGCGCGTCCCCGCTTGAAGTGAGCGATAATCGTGCGGTTCTCCTCTGTCAACGGGGCGTCGATACTCTCCAAAATGTGAAGGTTGGCATCTGTCCAGGCTTTACGCTGCCCGGAGAACATGTCTACCAAACGCTTGAGCTTGTCACCCCACTTCGAATTTGAACCGATGAGATTATTTCCATGCTGGCGGTAATCAAGGGTGGGAAGGGCGTCATAATGTATCTGGCCACCACATCCGCTGATCAACAAATAGGCAAGCCAATCGTGAGCAACGACGTAGGCGTCCACCGGAACTCGCGCAAGGATTTGGCGGGCGGCCGCATTTATGAGCATCGTATTGGCGCCCGCTATGCTTTGAACCAGTGCGTTTTGAAATGAAGGTGGTTTTTCGAAGTCAGGCGAGTGTCCTATAACCTGACCTTCCTCATCGATGAGCCTAGTTCGGGTGCAGTACATGCTGGGGATGTCGACCTCGACTCTCGCCAATGCCGCCATGCCCCTACCAAGCTTGTCGCCGAACCAGATGTCATCCTGATCGCTAAAGGCAAAATAGTCCGCAGTCAGATCGGGGCGTCGAATCAGGGACAGAAAATTCTGCGCAAATCCTTTTTTGGGCCCATCGAAGATGATGAGCTTATGAGGCCCCCATCGGTCCGCATACTCCGTCAGGATCGCTTTGGTAGTGTCGCTGGAGCCGTCATCTGACACGTAAAGGGTCCAATTGGAGAACCCCTGTGCTTCGAATGAGTCAAGCTGCTCCTTCAGAAAAGAAGCACCATTGTATGTACACATCAGAATAGCGACGCTTTCCCGCCCGTCGTCACTTCTGAAATAAGGAGGTCCTGAGCGTCGGTCGTTAACCTGAGTTGCCACCAGCAATTGACCTCTAGATTCGGAAATTCTTTAAAAGATGCCTCGATACAGGCCGGCATTTTACCTATCGACTGGCACCGCGTCAGCATTGGCGCCGAACGCGTCATCGGACAATGGGTAGTCTTGATATAAGAAGCCGGTGGTACACTTCGATGGCCGTCAGCGAGGAGGCAGGTATGAGGGCTCAGAAATTTTTGCGCAGTCCTGTTGTAATAATCGGTGTCCCGGTGCTGATCGTCGGTTTGGCGTTTGATCTGCCTGCGCTTGTAGGGTTATTCATGTCGCTGCTGACCTGTGCACTGCTCGAGCCTTGAGCAAGAAACGCTTTGATGGTTG
>NZ_QARE02000039.1 GCF_003052515.2 Pseudomonas sp. RIT409
GGTTGAGCGGCCGGGAGCCGCGAGAGCCGCGCGGCCATGGATGGCCGTCCGCGGCGTGCCCACGTAACGGCGCCGGAGGGAAGGAACCCTGACGCAGTCAGGGCCAAACCAGGAGCAAGCGGTTTTCCTCCATTTTTGCCAAGAACAAAATGGAGTCGCCCGTGAAGGGGCGAAACCCAACTCACAGCCCACGCGCCAATGGATCTGTCCCCGATCTCAGCCGCGCCCATAACCAGGCCATACGGGTCCCGAAACCGAGGGCTCATCCATAACACCCACCGCTTACCAGCGGAACGCCACCGTACCCAGCACCGTGCGCTCTTCGCCCCAATAGCAACGACCTGCGTTATTGCACCCGCTGACATACTCCTTGTCGAACAGGTTCTTCGCATTCACGTCCACCGACCAATGCTTGTCGAAGTCATAACCGACCAACGCATCAACCAACGTCACATCGCCGGTCTTCAACTTGCCGTACAACGTGGGCGAGGTGTACGCGAACGTATTGTCGAAGTACCGCACCCCCCCGCCCAGACGGAAACCACTCAGTGGGCCGTCAAGGAAGCGGTACGTTGCCCAGCCCGACGCCTGGTTACGCGGAATACCAGTCAACTGGTGGTCTTCGAACAGCGAGCCCGGCGCGTCTTTGGTCACCCGTGCATCGGTGTAGGTGTACGAAGCGGTCAGACTGAGGTTGCGGGTGATGTCGCTGTTGGCTTCCAGCTCGATACCCTTGGACTTGCTTTCCCCCACCTGCTGACTGAAGCCATTGGCCCCGGCCACGACGTCGTGGGTCTTGGTCAGCTCGAACACCGCGGCAGTGAAGGTGGTGTTCCAACCTTGCGGCTCGATCTTCACGCCCGCCTCATACTGGTGGCTGAGGATCGGATCAAGCAGATCGCCGTTCGGTTGGGAAGACTGCTGCACCGGGGTGAACGCCGTCGAGTAGCTGACGTATGGCGAGATACCGTTCTCGAATTGATACATCAGGCCGGTCTGCCAGCTGAAGCGATGGTCCCAGCCGTCCAGGTCAGCCACGCCACTGGTGGTGCCCGCACGGTTGCGGTATTTGCTGTTGACGAAGTCCTGACGACCGCCCAGCAGGAAGATCCAGTTCTCGTACTTGCTCTGCAACTGGCTGTAGAGGCCGTACATCTGTTGGTCGAGCTGCGAGTTCTGAACCGTGAACGGCGTGGTCGGTTTCGCCGCCGGGAAGACCGGGTTGAACACGTTGTACGTGCCGCTGAAGCCTGCTGCCCAGTCCTGGTTGAACGAGGTGCGGTCATAGCTGGCGCCCAGCAGCACGGTGTTGTCCAGCGCACCGGAGGTGAAGTGACCTTCGAACTGGTTGTCCACCGAGTAGGCGATGGATTTGTTGTCGCGGTCGTAGTAGGTGGCGGTCAGGTTGCTGCCGAAGCCGCCGTTGTTCAGGTTGTTCGGCCAGGTCTCATGGCGATCCAGCCGCGATTCCATGTAGCGCGAGTTCTGGCGGAACTGCCAGTTTTCGTTCAACTGATGGCTGAACTCGTAGCCCAGGGTCCAGGTTTCACGCTCGAAGTCGTCCCAGTTCGGATTGCCGTTGAACTGGCTTTTGCCGATCTTGCCGTTCGGGTTGTTCAATAGTGTCCCCGCCGCCGGATAGCCCAACAGAAACTTGGTGCGGTCACGCTGGTAGGAAGACAGCAGGGTCAGCGAGGTGTCTTCGTCGAAGTTGAAGGTCATCGACGGGGCGATGTAGAGGCGGTCGTCCGGCACGCTGTCGACCTGGGTGTCGGCGTTGCGACCGAGCATCACCACGCGACCGAGAATGCGGTTGTCGTCGGTCAGCGGCCCGGAGACGTCCAGCCCCAGTTGGCGGCGGTTGTTGCTGCCGTAGGTGAACTTGGCCTCGCCCTGCGCGGTTTCGGTGGGGCGCTTGCTGACCAGGTTGACCAGCCCTCCCGGTGCGTTTTCGCCGTACAGGATCGAGCTCGGGCCACGGAACACTTCGGTGCGCTCCAGGCCATAGGGTTCGGTGGTGGTGTCGTAGCGGTTGCCCTGCAGACGCAAGCCGTCTTTGAGCAGGCCGTAGCCATAGTCGGTGGCGTTGAAGCCGCGAATCGAAAACAGGTCACCGGCGATGCCGTCACCGACCGCAAAAGGCGGCGCGAAGATGCCTGGGACATAGCCAAGCACGTCAGTCAGGGTTTGCGACGCCTGGTCCTGCATCCGCTGGCGTGTCACCACGGATACCGAGCGAGGCGTTTCCGCCAACGGCGTGCTGGTCTTGGTGCCCGCTGTGCTGTTCTTGGCCTGGTAGCCGATGTCCGTTTCCGCCACCGGCGCTTCGCCGGACACCACCGAATTCTGCAGTTGGATTGCGGCGCCCTTGGCCGGTTGCGCCGGAGCATCCGCTGCCCAGGCGGTGCCATGGCAAGCCACCGTTGCAACCAGCGCTGCCAAGGCTTTCACCTTGAATTGAGCCATATTGTTGCTGACCATCCGAACTCCCCCTCCCTTGAAAAACATGGGGCCCCAGCCCCCGAAAGTGACCACTTTTGTCAAAAAGCGTGAAAATGTAACAGAGAATATTTCTCATTACCATTGGTATTCTGAATAACAGCAAAGTGCCATCCATGGCTGACTCCGAATGGCCGTAAACGGCCCCGCGAATGGGTTAGTGCTGGTTGATCGCTGCGCCCACCGCAGCGCCGAATATCTCGGCGATCTGGTCGATCTGTGCCGCCGTCACGATGAGCGGAGGGAGGAAGCGGATAACGCTGGAGTGACGCCCGCCGACCTCGATGATCAGGCCCCGTTGCAGGCATTGGCGTTGAATGCGCGAGGCCAGTTCACCGTTTTGTGGAAACCGACCCAAGGCATCCGGGCGCCCTTCGGGATCGACCATTTCCACACCGAGCATCAGCCCCATGCCACGCACATCGCCCATGTGCGGGCAGTCCCGCTGCAAGGCGCGCAAGTGACCGCTCAGGCGCTCGCCCATGGCAGCGGCGTGCTGGTCCAACTGCTGTTCGCGGACGATACGCAGCGTGGTGGCACCGGCCGCCATCGCCAATTGGTTGCCGCGGAAAGTGCCGGCGTGGGAGCCCGGTTTCCAGAGGTCCAACGCTTTGTTGTAGACCACCACCGCCATGGGCTGGCTGCCGCCAATGGCCTTGGACAGCACCAGCACATCCGGCACGATACCGGCGTGCTGGAAGGCGAACGGCTTACCCGTACGCGCAACGCCGCACTGGATTTCGTCGAGGATAAGCGGCACGCCGGCCTCGCGAGTGATGCGGCGGATTTCACGCAACCAGTGGGCCGAGGCAGGGACGACCCCACCCTCCCCCTGCAGCGTTTCCAGAATCATGCCGGCCGGTGGCAACACGCCGCTTTCCGGGTCGGTGAGCTGGTTCTCGATGTAATGCAGGCCGATGCGCTCGCCCGCTTCGCCACCGACCCCGAACGGGCAACGGTAGTCATACGGGAACGGCAAAAATTGGGCGTTGGAGGCCAGTCCGTCCAAGTAGCTTTTGGGCCCCAGATTTCCCATCAGGCCCAGCGCACCTTGGGTCATGCCGTGGTAGGCCCCATGGAAGGCCATGAGGTTGCTGCGCCCGGTGGCGGTGCGTACCAGTTTCAATGCCGCTTCCACCGCATCGGTGCCCGCCGGGCCACAGAACTGAATCCGCGCGTCCCTGGCGAACTCGGGCGGCAACAGCGCGAACAATTCATCGATGAACGCGTCCTTCGCTTCGGTCATCAGGTCCAGCGTGTGCAAAGGGCGCTGTCCGTCGAGCAAGCTGCGCATCGACTGCACCACCTCGGGGTGGTTATGCCCTAGCGCCAGGGTGCCGGCCCCTGCCAGGCAATCGATGAACCAGCGTCCCTCGCTGTCCTGCACATGAATGCCCTGGGCCCGCTTGAGCTCCAGCGGAATGCGCCGCGGGTAACTGCGTGCGTTGGACTCCACGGACGCCTGCCGCTCCAGCCGCGGCGTGGGCGTGAACCGATAGTGGGCGTTGGCCAGCGCGGCTTCCGGGTTGAGCTCGGTAATCGACGTCACGTTATGGGGGCTATGCATATTCCTGCTCCTGGAAATCTTCTGACTGAGGGCGTTCGTTGACTTGCGCGAGGGCCTCGGCAAGTTGAGTGATGAACAGCTGATCACGGACGATCGAGAGGTGGTCGGCATCGATCCAGGCCGAAACCTGCAAGCGCCCACCCGTGCCCTGCTCCAGTAGAGCCGGTGCGTTTTCGTTATTTTCCGGGGACCGCTCCGCCCACCAGGCGTACACCGGCACGCTGAGGGTGGGGATGTCCCGGTATTGGTTGGCCAATTGGCGCATGTGCCGCTCGACGCCCAGCAACTGTTGCCAGTGCTCGTCGCCTTCTTCTGAATCTGCATCGGGCTGAGGTCCCGGCGCGTTGTCCGGCACCGGAGGACGGGGCTGACCGGCACCCGGCACGTAGCCGTCGATCAGGCCGACAAACGCCACACGCTTGCCCAGACGGGTCAGCAAACGGGCCATTTCCAGCACCAGGGTGCCGCCCATGGACCAGCCGATCAGGCGGTACGTCCCCGCGGTTTGGTGCTCCAGCAGCGCCTTGACGTAATCCCGGGCCATCTGCTCGATGGACGTGTCGCGCCACTGACCGTCCAGCACCTGACGGTTCTGAATGCCCCACAGGTCCCACTGCGTCGATAACCGGCGCGCAAGGGCGTAGTAACCCACCACCGTGCCGCTGACCGGGTGCACGCAGAACACTGTCGGTTTGTCGCTGGCGCCTGTGCTCAGGCGAATCAATGGATTCGGCGCCCCCCGTCGACCAGAGACCGACGGTGTCACCGTTGTGGACCGGGCCGACGGCAGGCTCTCCAGCAGCTCGATCAACGCGGCGCGGTAGGCCGCTTGCAGGCGTTCGATGGTCGAGCGCTGGTAGCGCTGGCCGCTGTAACGGAAGGTCAGGCCCAATTGCCCGGCGAAGATCTGGCCGTTGATTTCCAGTTCGCGGTTGAGTGGGGTGGACGGATCCACCAGCGCACCCGCAGGCACCTTCGACGGCGCGAAACGCCCATCCCCCATATCCTGATCGAACTGACCGAGGTAGTTGAACACCACTTTCGGCTCTGGCAGCGCAGCCAGTTGCTCGCGCACCCGCTCATGGCCCAGGTAACGCAGCAGACCGAAACCGACGCCCTTGTCGGGCAAACCACGCACCACGGCACGCACCTGTTCGACGGTCTGATTGATGTCGCTCGCTGCCTCGACTCGTACCGGGAACAGGCTGGTGAACCAGCCCACGGTGCGGCCAACGTCCAGACCTTCAGCCAACGCCTCGCGGCCATGACCTTCCAGCGCCACCAGGTTGTTGGCCTGACCCGTCCAGCCACGGAGGGCCTGAGCCAGCGCCGCCAGCAAGATTTCATCCATACGGGCATTCAGGGCGGCAGGGGCTTCACGCAGCAGGCGATGGGTCAGGTCGGCGTCCAGCAGCAGCTCGCACTGGTCCAGGTCCTGCTGGGTCGCGCGGCCCTGCGCGTTGTCCACCGGCCAAGTGCCCGCTTCTTGCCCGATCAGCGTCAGCCACTGCGACACTTCGGCTTCTCGTTCAGGGGCCTGCGTGGCCTGCACCCAATGTTGTGCCCAACGTTGATAGCTGCTGGATTTCGGCCCCAGGTTCACCGGGGTCTCCGATGTCAGCTGCGTGTAGGCCCGGGACAGGTCTTCCAGCAAGACGCGCCAGGAGACACCGTCCACCACCAAGTGATGCGCCACCAGCAACAGGCGCTGGCGCTGATTGCCAGCCATCTGCGCCAGCACCACTCGCAGCAGCGGGCCGTTTTCCAGATCGAGGCTGCGTTGGGCCTGCTCGCAGAGGTCAGTCAGCGCATGGTCATCAGCAACTTCGCGAACCCACAGGGCATCGGGCGCGGGTGTTTCGCGATAGACCTGCTCCCAACCCTGCTCGCCTCGGAAGCGGAAGCTCAGGTTCAGACCGTCGTGATGACGCAATACAGCGTCCAGCGCCCGTGCCAGAAGCGGCGCCTCGACCGGGCGCTGCACCTCCAGCAACAACGCCTGGTTGAAGTGCGCACGGTTTGCCATCGGCTGGTCGAAGAAATGCGCCTGAATCGGGGTCAGCGCCACCGCGCCGCGAGGCGTGTCTTCGATCACTTCTGCACTGGCCTCGACCTCGGTCAGGCGCAACGCGAGGTCCTTCAGCCGAGGGTGGCTGAAGACGTCCTTGGGCAGCAGTTTCAGGCCGACCTGACGCAAGCGGGTGATCACGGCCAACGACTGAATCGAATCGCCGCCCAGCTCGAAAAAGCTGTCGCGACGGCTGACGCCTTGGATGCCCAGCAGTTGCTGCCAGACCTCGGCCAACTGCGCTTCGCGCTCACCTTGCGGCGCTTCGAACGTCTGATGGCCGACGTGCGGATCAGGCAACGCGTTGCGGTCCAGTTTACCGTTGGGCAACTGCGGCAGGCGCTCCATCACCATGATATGCGCAGGCACCATGTACTCCGGCAACGTGTTGCCCAGTTGTTGCTTGAGGCTGTCTTCGTTGAGGCCGCTGCCCTTGACATCGCCGCCGACATAACCCAGCAGGCGTTTGCCGCTCGGACTGTCACGCACGATGACCAGCGCCTCGCGCACGCCTTCACAGCCTTTCAGCGCCGCTTCGATCTCCCCGGCCTCGATGCGGAAGCCACGAATCTTGATCTGGTGGTCGATACGGCCCAGGTATTCCAGCAGGCCCTCGCTGTTCAACCGCACGCGGTCGCCGCTGCGGTAGAGGCGTTCGCCCGGACGGAACGGGTGCGGCAGGAAACGCTCGGCGGTGGCGCCCGGACGGTCCAGGTAACCCCGTGCCACGGCGCCACCGAGGTACAGTTCACCGGCCAGCCCTTGCGGCAGCGGGTTCAAATCAGCGTCCATCACGTAACCCTGGCGATCACCGACCAGATCGCCAATTGGGGCGTAAGCAGTGGTGAAGTCAGCGGTCTCCGCCGAAGCCAGCCACAGGGTCGGCGTGACCACGGTTTCGGTCGGGCCGTAACCGTTGATGATCCACAGCGGCTGCAAGTTGCGGATCACGTCGTGCAGCATTTCGCGGCTGAAGGCTTCCCCGGCGAAGCAGTAGGTTTTCACCCCCGGCCCCTTCCCTTGCAAGCCCGCCCAGTCGGACAACTGGCGCAGGTAGCTCGGCGGGAAGGATGCGACAGTGATGCCCTCGCGGATCAACGTGTCGTAGGTCTGCTCGACGCTCCACAGCTCCTGATCGCGCAACACCACACGAGCGCCGTAGCACAGCGGCATCATCCAGCCTTCGTGGGCGCCGTCGAAGCTGATCGACAGGAAATGGAACTTGCGATCTTCCGGGGTGAAGCGGTAGCGCTCGCCGATGGTCTGGATGTGCATCGAAATATCGCCATGGGCAATGGCCGCGCCTTTGGGCTTGCCGGTCGAACCCGAGGTGTAGATCAGATAGGCCAGTTGCTGCGGATGGATCACCACATTCGGTGCTGTGACCGGTTCGTTGGACACATCGAGCCGATCCAGATTGAGCAGCGGCACGTCACCCACCGGCACGCGATTCAACGCCGCGTCGTGGGAGATCAGCAGCTTCACCCCGCCGTCTTCCAGCATGTAGCGCAGGCGTTCGGTCGGGTAATCCGGGTCCAGCGGAATGTACGCACCACCGGCTTTCAACACCGCCATGAATGACAGCCACAAATCGACGCCACGTTCCATGGCAATCGCCACCCGCACCTCGGTGCCGATGCCACGGGCGCGCAATGCATGAGCGAGTTGGTTGGCGCGCCGGTCGAACTCGGCGAAGGTCAGGTGCTGTTCGCCATGCACCAGGGCAATCGCCTCCGGGCGCAGGCGGGCGTGATCGGCGATCAGTTCGTGAATCGGGCGATCCACATACGGCGAGAATGGTGGCGTATTCCACCGATCCAGCGCCGCCAGATCGGCCTCACTGAGCAGCGGCAGGTCGCCAATTGCGGTGTGCGGCTGTGCGCAAACGGCATTCAGCACGGTGAGCAACTGGCCGTACAGGCGCTCCACGGTCGACGCGTCGAACAGGTCGGTGGCGTAGTCGAGGTAGCCGCTGATGCGGCCGTCCTGATGTTCGAACGTGCCCAGCACCAAATCGAATTGCGCACCCTTGATGTCCCACTGCTGCGCTTCGCAGCTCAGGCCGTCGAATTGCAGCAGCGACATGTCCGGTTGCTGCTGGTGGTTGTAGCTGACCTGGAACAACGGGTTGACGCTCAGGCTGCGCGCCGGTTGCAGCGCCTCCACCAACTGTTCGAACGGCAGGTCCTGATGGGCATGGGCGCCCAGCAGGTTGTCTTTGACCTGCGCCAGCAATTGGGTGAACGGCTGATCGCCGCTGACCTGCGCACGCAGCACCAGGGTATTGACGAAGAAACCAATCAGCCCTTGGGTTTGCAGCTCGGCACGCCCGGCCACCGGCACGCCGATGCGCAGATCGCGCTGGCCGCTCAGGCGGTACAACAGGGTGTCGAAAGACGCCAGAAACAGCATGAACAGCGTGACGTCTTGCGTTCTCGCCGTCTGCCGCAGTTGGTCAGCCAGCGCCTGGGGCAACACAAACGCATGACGTCCGCCCTGACCGTCACGCTCGGCCGGGCGTGAACGGTCGGCGGGCAGCTCGAGCACCGGGTGCTCATCGCCCAATGCCTCGCGCCACCAGCTCAACTGACGCTCGCGCTCCTTGCCGCTCAGCACCTCACGTTGCCAGATCGCATAGTCGGCGTAGTGCACGCCCAAGCTCGGCAGACTGGCGTTTTCGCCGCTGGAGAAGGCGCGATAGAGGGTGGCGAAGTCTTCCAGCATGACCTGCACCGACCAGCCATCGGAGATGATGTGGTGCATGCACAGCAGCAGCCGCCATTGATCTTCGGCCACTCGTACCAGCGCCACACGCCAGGGTGCGCGCTCGGCGTCGAGGTCGAACGGCTGGTTCATGAAGGCATGGGCCAGTTCGCTGAAATCAGCCTCGACGTTGGCACTGTCGTGCAGGTCATGCCGCACCATCTTCACGCTGCTCACCGGCAGGATGCGTTGCAGCGGAATGCCCTGCTCGCCCGGCTGGAAACAGGTGCGCAGACTTTCGTGGCGGGCCGCCAGCGCGTCAAAGCTGCGCTGCAAGGCGTCGATCTGCAACGCGCCACTCAGTTTGAGCACGCACGGCAGGTTGTAGGCCGCGCTGTCCGGTTCCAGTTGCGCAAGGAACCACAGCCGCTGTTGCGCGAACGACTGCGGCGCAACGTCATGCTCGCCGCGGGGCAACAGCGCGGGCAACGCCGCGCGCTCGGCGCGGGTGCTCAGGTACTGGGCGAGATCGGCCAGCACTGGCGCATCAAACAGAGCGCGTAGCGGCAGTTCCAGTGAGAGATCGCGACGGACCTGCGCCACCAGTTGAATCGCCAGCAGCGAATGCCCGCCGAGTTCGAAGAAATGATCACGACGCCCGACCTGCTCAACGCCGAGCAGGTCTTGCCACAGGGCGGCCAGTTCGCTTTCGACCCCGTCCAAGGGCGCTTCGAAGTCCCGCTGCTGCACCTGGGGCTCGGGCAAGGCCTTGCGGTCCAGTTTGCCGTTGGCCGACAACGGGAATTTGTCCAGCATCACCAGATGCGCCGGTACCATGTAGTCCGGCAGGCGTTGTTTCAGTTGGGTGCGCAGTTGCTCTTCGTCAAACGCCTCGGCAACCAGATAGCCGACCAATTGCATGCCGGTGGCGAGTTGGCGGGCCACGACCACGGCCTCGTTGACCGCAGGGTGATCCAGCAACGCCGATTCGATCTCGCCGATTTCCACCCGCAAGCCGCGCAGTTTGATCTGATGGTCGAGACGGCCCAGGTATTCCACGGCGCCGTCTGCCCGCCAGCGGGCCAGATCGCCCGTGCGGTACAGGCGCTCGCCGTGGCCGAACGGGCTGGCCACGAAGCGCTCGGCGGTCAGGCCGGGGCGTTGATGGTAGCCGCGAGCCAGCCCGGCGCCGCCGATGTACAGCTCGCCCGGCACGCCAATCGGCTGCGGGTTCAAGCGGCTGTCGAGGATGTGGATTTGCAGGTTGGCAATCGGACGACCAATCGGCACCGACGCACCTGGCTCATTGACGCACGTCCAGTGGGTGACGTCGATGGCGGCTTCAGTCGGGCCATAGAGGTTGAACAGCCCGGCGTTCGGCAGGCGCTGCAAGGTGTCCCGTGCAAGGTCCGCAGGCAGGGCTTCGCCAGAGCAGACGATGCGTTTCAGCGAAGCACAGCCGGCCATATCGTCCTGGGCCATGAACGCAGCGAGCATCGACGGCACGAAGTGCAGCGTGGTGATCTGCTGATCAGTGATCAAGGCCCTGAGCAAGGCCGGATCGCGATGATCGCCCGGCTGGGCCATGACCAGACGCGCCCCCACCATCAGCGGCCAGAAGAACTCCCACACCGAGACGTCAAAGCTGAACGGCGTTTTTTGCAGCACGGCGTCGGTGGCATCGAGTTGATAGGCGTCCTGCATCCACGCCAAACGGTTGAACAGCGCGGCGTGGGTGTTGCCTGCGCCTTTTGGCTTCCCGGTGGAACCGGAGGTGTAGATCATGTAGGCCAGTTGTTCAGGATGAATCTCCACAACCGGCGCGGTGACGGGCTGATCGTCCAATGCCAGACGGTCCAGGTTCAGCACCTGCAAGCCTTCGATCACAGGCAGGTCGTCGATTACTGGATCGTGACTCAACAGCAAACCAATCCCGGCGTCCTCCAGCATGTAGCGCAAGCGGTCCACCGGGTATTCCGGGTCCAGCGGCACGTACGCGGCGCCCGCTTTCACCACGGCGTACAGCGCGATGACCATTTCCAAGGAACGCAAGGTGGCAACACCCACCAGCGATTCACGGCCCACGCCTTGCGCACGCAGGTAATGCGCGAGTTGGTTGGCACGCTGATCCAGTTGCTGATAGCTCAGCACCTGATCGCCACAGCGCAACGCTTCACGCTCAGGGTGTAAAGCGGTCAGGCGCTCGAAATGGCGATGCACGATGGGCGTTTCACCGGCCCAGTCGTGGGCCGTGTCATTGACCAAGGCCAACTGCGCACGGTCCTTCACATCCAGCACGTCGAAGTCGCCAATCGCCGCGTCGGGCTGCTCCAGCAAATGCGCGAACAATTGCACGAAGCGGCCATGCAGGCGCTCGATGCTGCGGTGGTCGAACAGATCGGTGGCGTAATTCCACGACCCACCCCATGCGCCGTTGGCGTCTTCATGGGTGTTCAGCGCCAGGTCGAACTGGCTGCTGCCATCGTCCAGCGGCAGAATTTCAGCCTCTACGCCAGGCAATACAAGCTGGTCGAATGCGCGTTGCTGATGGTCGTACGCCACCTGGAACAGCGGGTTGTGGCTCAGGCTGCGCTCAGGTTGCAGCGCCTCGACCAGTTGCTCGAACGGCAAGTCCTGGTGGGCCTGGGCGCCAAGGGTCCGGGCTTTGACTTGCTCCAGCACTTCTCGGAAGGTCTGCTGTGCCGAGACTTCGGCCCGCACGACTTGCGTGCTGACGAAGAAGCCAATCAAACCCTCCACTTCCAGTCGCGAACGCCCGGCAATCGGCACGCCAATGCGCAGATCGTTCTGCCCACTCAGGCGATGCAGCAGCACCTGATACGCCGCAAGCACGGCCATGAACGGCGTGACACCCTGAGCCTTGGCGAACGCCCGCAGGCGCTCGCTGAACGCGGTGTCGAAGGCAAACAACAGGCGATCACCCTGGTAGCTTTGCTGCGCCGGACGCGGACGGTCGGTCGGCAGTTCCAGCACCGGATGGTCGTCACCCAATTCCTCGCGCCAATAGCGCAGTTGCCGCTGGGCTTCCCCCGCTGCCAGCCAGTCGCGCTGCCAGGCGGCGAAGTCGGCGTACTGCACCGGCAACTCGACCAGTCGCGCAGCACGGCTTTCGACCGCTGCGGCGTACAGCTCGCTGAACTCCTGCAGCAGCACGCCAACCGACCAGCCGTCCGAAATCATGTGGTGCAGGCACAGCAGCAGGCGCTGTTCGTTTGCCGTCACACGCACCAGCGCCACGCGCCAAACCGGGCTGTGGGCCAGGTTGAACGGACGCTGGACGAAGCCTCGCGCCAACCTGTTGAACGCGGCTTCAACGTCGGATTCAGCGCTGATGTCCAGACGTTCGATCTCGACCGAACGCGCAGCCTCGATTTTCTGCAGCGGAATGCCTTCCCCTGCGACGAATCGGGTCCGCAGCACTTCGTGGCGTTGAGTCAGCGCATCGAAGGCGGCCTGCAAGGCCTCTTCATTCAGCTCGCCGATGAAACGCACCGCGCCCGGCAGGTTGTAGGTGTGGCCGCCCGGTTGCAGTTGGTCGAGGAACCACAGACGTTGTTGCGAGTACGATTGGACCGCTTGCGTGGCGTGCCGCGGCGTCAGTTCAAGCTGCTGCGCGGGTGCCTCCAGTTGCGCGACGCGCAGGGCAAAATCCGCCAGACGCGGCGCCTCAAACAGCGCGCGCAGCGGCACGCTGAGGCCGTGCTCATGGCGCAGGCGCGAAATCAGTTGCATCGCCAGCAACGAGTGGCCGCCAAGCTCGAAGAAGTGATCGTTGCGCCCCACCGCGTCGAGGCCCAGCAACGGTTGCCACAGCGCGGCGAGTTGCTGTTCCAGCGCGGTTTGCGGTGCCTGGTAGTCACTGGAACTGACGTGCGGGTCCGGCAGCGAATTGCGGTCCAGCTTGCCGTTGGGCAGTTGTGGCAGGCGCGCCATGACGATGATGTGTGCCGGAATCATGTGTTCCGGGAGGGTCACTTTGAGCTGCTGTTTGATCTGCTCGTCGTTGAGGTCGTTACCGCCGACGTAGCCCAATAGCTGCTTGCCGTTCGCCCCGTCACGCACAATGACCAGCGCCTCACGCACGCCTTCACAGCCTTTCAGCGCCGCCTCGATCTCCCCGGCTTCGATGCGGAAGCCACGAATCTTGATCTGGTGGTCGATACGGCCCAGGTATTCCAGCAGGCCCTCGCTGTTCAACCGTACGCGGTCGCCGCTGCGGTAGAGACGTTCGCCCGGACGGAACGGGTGCGGCAGGAAACGCTCGGCGGTGGCGCCCGGACGGTCCAGGTAACCCCGTGCCACGGCGCCACCGAGGTACAGTTCACCGGCCAGCCCTTGCGGCAGCGGGTTCAAATCAGCGTCCATCACGTAACCCTGGCGATCACCGACCAGATCGCCAATTGGGGCGTAAGCAGTGGTGAAGTCAGCGGTCTCCGCCGAAGCCAGCCACAGGGTCGGCGTGACCACGGTTTCGGTCGGGCCGTAACCGTTGATGATCCACAGCGGCTGCAAGTTGCGGATCACGTCGTGCAGCATTTCGCGGCTGAAGGCTTCCCCGGCGAAGCAGTAGGTTTTCACCCCCGGCCCCTTCCCTTGCAAGCCCGCCCAGTCGGACAACTGGCGCAGGTAGCTCGGCGGGAAGGATGCGACGGTGATGCCCTCGCGGATCAGCGTGTCGTAGGTCTGTTCAACGCTCCACAGCTCCTGATCGCGCAATACCACACGTGCGCCGTAGCACAGCGGCATCATCCAGCCTTCGTGGGCGCCGTCGAAGCTGATCGACAGGAAATGGAACTTGCGATCTTCCGGGGTGAAGCGGTAGCGCTCGCCGATGGTCTGGATGTGCATCGAGATGTCGCCATGGGCGATAGCTGCGCCTTTGGGCTTGCCGGTCGAACCCGAGGTGTAGATCAGATAGGCCAGTTGCTGCGGATGGATCACCACATTCGGCGCTGTGACCGGTTCGTTGGACACATCCAGCTGATCCAGATTGAGCAACGGCACGTCACCCACCGGTACGCGATTCAACGCCGCATCGTGGGAGATCAGCAGCTTCACGCCACCGTCTTCGAGCATGTAGCGCAGGCGTTCGGTCGGGTAATCCGGGTCCAGCGGAATGTACGCACCACCGGCTTTCAACACCGCCATGAACGAAAGCCACAGATCGACACCCCGCTCCATGGCAATCGCCACCCGCACTTCGGTGCCGATGCCTCGGGCGCGCAACGCATGAGCGAGTTGGTTGGCGCGCCGGTCGAACTCGGCGAAAGTCAGGCGTTGTTCGCCATGCACCAGGGCAATCGCCTCCGGGCGCAGGCGGGCATGATCGGCGATCAGTTCGTGAATGGGGCGATCCGCATACGGCGAGAAGGGTGGGCGGTTCCAGGCGTGAATCTCGCAAAGGTCCTGCTCGGTCAGCATCGACAGCTCGCCGATGCGCGCCTCGGGGAAGCGGCAGAGGCCGTCCAGCAGCGCCTGGAAGTGGCCGCACAGGCGTTCGATCTGCCCGGCGCTGAACACGTTGCTGTGGTAGTTGACGTGGATATGGGCATTTTCACCCGCGACCACGGCCAGGCTCAACGGATAGTGCGTCTTGTCGCTCAGTTCGACCGAGCCCAGGTTCACACCTCCAACGTGTTTCTCGCGGAGCACGTCGTCTACCGGGTAGTTTTCGAACACCACCAGGCTGTCGAACAGGTCACGCCCGGCGTGCCCGGCGTAGCGCTGGGCTTCGAACAGCGGCGTGTGTTCGTGTTCGCGCAGCTCCAGGTTGTGGGCTTGCAGGTCGTTTAGCCAGTCGCCGACCTTCTGCTGGGCGTCCGGCGCCTGCACCAGCGGCAAGGTGTTGATGAACAGGCCGAGCATGCGCTCGATGCCCGGCACCTGCGCCGAACGGCCAGATACCGTCGCACCGAAGGCCACGCGTTTCTGCCCGGTGTAGCGCTGCAACAGCAGCACCCACACCGCCTGAATCAAGGTGTTCACGGTCACGCGCTGACGGCGTGCCGCGCTGTTGAGCAGTGCGCTGTCCAGGTCCATCGACTTGACCAGCACTTGCCTCGGCAGCGGCTCGCCAGTGGCTGACAGGGGCGCCGTCAACGCGGTGGCCATCAAAGTCGGCTGCTCGAAACCGGCCAAATGGCGTTGCCAGAAGTTCGCGCTTTGTTCGGCATCGCGGCTCAGCAGCCATTCGACGTAATCGCCGTAATGCCCGGCAGGCATCGGCGCGACGTCCGACATCGCTGCCTGAATCACTTCACCCAGAACCGCCGCACTGCTCCAGCCATCGAGCAGGATGTGGTGGAAGGTCCAGACCAGTTTCCACAAGGTCTCGCTCTGGCGCACCAGCAACACCCGCATCAGCGGCGCGTCGTGCAGGCTGAACGGCGTTTCCCGCTCAGCGGCCAGCACATCGGCCAGGGCTTGATCGCTGTGGCGCAGGTCCAGTTCGCGCACCTGCAACGCCGCATCTCGACGAATCAATTGCACCGGTTGCTGAGTGCCGCTCAGGCGCAGGAACGAGGCGCGCAGGATCGGATGACGCTGCACGGCGGCGGTCCATGCGGCCTTGAAGCGGGCCAGCGGCAGGTGGTCGATGTCCAGCGCAACCTGATTGATGTACAGGTCGCGGGCATCGTCGGCGCCTTGGCTGTCCGCCAGCTCGCTGTGGAACAGCAGGCCCTGTTGCATCGGCGTCAGCGGGTAAAGCTGCTCAATGTCGCGGGCGGCAACCGGCAATGCGTCCAGCTGCGCCTGGGTCACGCTCAGCGACGGGAAGTCCGACGGGGTGACCGCCGACCGGGTACGGCAATGAGCGATGACGGCGTCCAGCGCATCGGCGTAGGCGTCCAGCAGGCGTTGAATGGACGCCGCTTCGTGACGTTCGCCGCTGTAGCTGCAGGTAAGGCTGAACTGGCCGTCACGCACTTGGGCATCGATGGACAACTCGCAGGCCAGGGGTGCATCGGCGGCACGCTGATCGCCGCTGCTTTCGGTCGCCAGGTGAAACAGACCACTGCTGTTCTGCACGCGGCCCATGTAGTTGAACAGCACACAGCCTTCCAGCGCAGGGAGCGCTTCGCCGCGCAGATGGCGCAGCAGGCCGTAGCCCAGCCCGCCATGAGGTACGGCGCGCAGGGTTTCCTTGGTGTGTTTGAGGGCGGTGTCGAGGTCGTCGTCGGCGTACAGGCTGACCGGGTACAGACTGGTGAACCAACCCACGGTGCGCGCCGCATCCAAGCCAGCGAACAGGTCCTCGCGGCCATGGCCTTCCAGTGCGATCAATGCACGGGGTTCGCCGCTCCACTGCTTCAGCGCGCGGGCCAATGCGGTCAGCAGCAGGTCGTTGATCTGGGTGCGGTACGCCGTCGGGGCCTCGTTGAGCAACGCTTGCGTACGTTCGGCATCCACGTGCAACCCCAATTGCTGCACCCCGCCTTGCTGCGATGTGCCTTGAGGGTTGGCGCAAGGCAATGGCGGCGCGACAGGCAGGCTGCGCCAGTAATCGGCTTGCGCCAACACCGCGTCGCTGTAGGCGAAGTCCAGCAGACGGTTGGCCCAACGCTGGAACGAGAGGCCCTTCTCGCCCAGGTCGACAGTCAAACCTGCCTGCGCCTGAACGTAGGCGTTGTGCAGGTCTTCCAGCAGCACGCGCCACGACACCCCGTCCACCACCAGGTGATGCACCACCAGCAGCAGCCGCTCACTGCCGCCTGCCAGCTTGAAGTGCACCGCGCGCAGCAGCGGGCCGTCTGTGAGATCGAGGCTGGCTTGCGCCTCGTTGCAGGCGTGAGTGAGCTGGACCGCGTCGATCTCACGCTGCCACAGCAGGCGATCGGCGCTTTCGTCGGCGCGATAGCGCTGCTGCCAATGGCCGTTGTCCTGCCGCACAAAAGCCATGCGCAGCGCATCATGATGCGTGACCAGCGCCTGTAAGGCCTCCGCCAGTGCGGTGGCTTCCAACGCCTCGGTCGGGGTCAACAGCAACGACTGGTTCCAGTGGCTGCGATAACGCATCGGCTGTTCGAAAAACCAGTGCTGGATCGGCGTCAGCGGGATGTCGCGGTTGAGTTCGATACGCGCCAGCGCGGCGGTTTCATCGCGATTGACCACCTGAGCGACGTGCGCCAGCTCAGCGATGGTCTGGCGCTCGAACATCTGCCGAGGCGACAGTTGAATCCCGCGTTTCTTCGCGCGGGAAATGATTTGCAGGCTGAGGATGGAATCGCCGCCCAGCGCAAAGAAGTTGTCTTGACGACCGACCTGCTCAACGCCGAGCAAGTCTTGCCACAGGGCGGCCAGTTCGCTTTCGACCCCGTCCTGCGGCGCTTCGAAGTCCCGTTGCTGCACCTGCGGTTCAGGCAAGGCCTTGCGGTCCAGCTTGCCGTTGGCCGACAGCGGGAACTTGTCCAGCGTCACCAGATGCGCCGGGACCATGTAGTCCGGCAGGCGCTGTTTCAGTTGGGTGCGCAGTTGCTCTTCGTCAAAGGCCTCGGCAACCAGATAGCCGACCAATTGCATGCCGGTGGCAAGTTGGCGGGCCACGACCACGGCTTCGTTGACCGCAGGGTGATCCAGCAACGCCGATTCGATCTCGCCGATTTCCACCCGCAAACCGCGCAGTTTGATCTGATGGTCGAGGCGGCCCAGGTATTCCACCGCGCCGTCGGCACGCCAGCGGGCCAGATCGCCCGTGCGGTACAGGCGCTCGCCGTGGCCGAACGGGCTGGCCACGAAGCGCTCGGCGGTCAGGCCGGGGCGCTGATGGTAGCCGCGAGCCAGCCCGGCGCCGCCGATGTACAGCTCGCCCGGCACGCCAATCGGCTGCGGGTTCAAGCGGCTGTCGAGGATGTGGATTTGCAGGTTGGCAATCGGACGACCAATTGGCACCGACGCGCCCGGCTCGTTGACGCACGTCCAGTGGGTCACGTCGATGGCCGCTTCGGTCGGGCCGTAGAGGTTGAACAGACCGGCGTTCGGCAGGTGCTGCAAGGTGTCCCGTGCAAGGTCCGCAGGCAGGGCTTCGCCAGAGCAGACGATGCGTTTCAGCGAGGCGCAGCCAGAGAGGTCGTCCTGGGCCATGAACGCAGCGAGCATCGAGGGTACGAAGTGCAGCGTGGTGATCTGCTGATCAGCGATCAAGGCCGTGAGCAAGGCCGGATCGCGATGATCGCCCGGCTGGGCCATGACCAGACGCGCACCCACCATCAGCGGCCAGAAGAACTCCCACACCGAGACGTCGAAACTGAACGGCGTCTTTTGCAACACGGCGTCAGTGGCATCGAGCTGATACACCTCTTGCATCCACGCCAAACGGTTGAACAGCGCAGCGTGGGTGTTGCCAGCGCCTTTCGGTTTCCCGGTGGAACCAGAGGTGTAGATCATGTAGGCCAGTTGCTCGGGATGAATCTCTACAACCGGCGCTGTGACCGGCTGATCATCCAATGCCAGACGGTCCAGGTTCAGCACCTGCAAGCCTTCGACAACAGGCAAGTCATCGATCACCGCGTCATGGCTCAGCAGCAAACCAATCCCGGCGTCTTCCAGCATGTAGCGCAAGCGGTCCACCGGGTATTCCGGGTCCAGCGGCACGTACGCAGCGCCCGCCTTCACTACCGCGTACAAGGCCACGACCATTTCCACGGAGCGCAATGTAGCCACGCCGACCAGTGACTCGCGGTCCACGCCCTGAGCGCGCAGGTAATGCGCGAGTTGGTTAGCACGCTGATCGAGTTGCTGATAGCTCAACACCTGATCGCCACAACGCAGCGCTTCACGCTCCGGATGCAGTGCAGCCAGACGCTCAAAATGGCGATGCACGACCGGCGTTTCAGCCGACCATTCACGACTCGTGTCATTGACCAAGGCCAACTGAGCCCGGTCCTTCACATCCAGCACGTCGAAGTCGCCAATCGCTGCGTCGGGCTGCTCCAGCAATTGGGCGAACAGTTGCACGAAGCGCCCATGCAGGCGCTCGATGCTGCGGTGGTCGAACAGGTCAGTGGCGTAGTTCCAGTTGCCTGCCAGCTCACCGGCGGCGTTTTCCCAGGTGTGCAACGCCAGGTCGAACTGTGCGCTGCCGCTGTCCAGCGGAATGAGGGTCGCGCTCAGGCCGGGCATCAATTGCAGCGCTTCGTCCTGGCGCTGCTGATGGTTATAGAGCACCTGAAACAGCGGGTTATGGCTCAGGCTACGCTCAGGGGCCAGGGCGTCCACCAGTTGCTCGAACGGCAGGTCCTGATGAGCCTGCGCGCCTTGGGAGGTCAAGCGCACGGCGTCGATGATCTGGTTGAAGGTGGCGTCGGCCGTGACCTCGCCACGCAGAATCTGGGTGTTGACGAAGAAGCCAATCAGCCCTTCGGTTTCAGCGCGTTGACGCCCGGCAATCGGCACACCAATGCGCAGGTCGGTCTGGCCGCTGAGGCGCTGCAGCAACACTTGATAGGCAGCGAGCATCACGGTGAACAGCGTCACGCCACGCTGTTTCGCCACCGCGCGCAGGCGCGCAGACAGCGCGTCGTCGAAGCTGAACGGCAGGCGCGCGCCGCGATAGCTCTGTCGTGCAGGGCGCGGGCGGTCGGCGGGCAATTCCAGCACGGGCGGCTCGTCGCCCAGTTGCTGTTTCCAGTACTCCAATTGGCGGTCGCCCTCGCCGGCTTCCAGGCAAGCGCGTTGCCACAGGGCCACATCCGCATAGTTCAGCGGCAGCGCCGGGAGCGGCGAATCATCGCCCTGCAGCGCGGCCCGATAGGCCTGGACGAAGTCCAGCAACAGCACCTGAATCGACCAACCGTCGGCGATGATGTGGTGCAGGCAGACCAGCAACACATGTTCGTCTTCGCTTCGTTTGACCAGCGCCACCCGCCACAGCGGGCCTTGGGCGAGGTCGAACGGGCGACGGGCGAACTCATCGGCCAGGCGTTGCTGCTCAGCGTCATCGGCGGCGCTCAATTGTTCGAACGGCATCGCCTGGGACGCCAGAACCACCTGCTGCGGCGTGCCGTCTTCGGCGCTGTCGAACACCGTGCGCAGGCTGGCATGACGCTCGGCGACACGGGCAAATGCCCGTTGCACGGCGGCCACGTCCAGCGTGCCCTTCAGGCGCAGCGCGCCCGGCAGGTGATAGGTGCTGTTGCCCGGTTCCAACTGCTCAAGGAACCACAGACGCTGCTGAGAAAAAGAGGTCGGACTGCGCTCGCCTGCCACGCCGGAGGGGATCGGCAACGCCGACGCGTCCAGCCCCTGCTCACGCAACTTGCCCAGAAACAGCCGACGCTGCGCCGCGCCGAGGCTGAGGAAGCGGGTGGCCAGTGCCAGCAGCTTGCTGTGCGAAGTCATGCTCGGTTGCGACATCAGTTGCTTTCCTCCAGCTCATTCATTAACTCGTCCAGCGCATCGAGGCGGTCGAGCGTCAGGGTCTGACCCTGCAAGGTGTCGATCAGGGCGGCCTGTGCGGCGACGGTGGTGGCCTCGAAGGCTTGCGCCAACGGAATGCTCACGCCCAGGCGCTCGCGAATCCGCGACAACAGCCGTGTCGCCAGCAGCGAGTGCCCGCCCAGTTCAAAGAAGTTGTCGTCGCGACCGACCCGCTCGACGTTCAGCAGGCTCTGCCAGAGCTCGGCGAGGATTTCCTCGCGCTCGCCCTGTGGCGCTTCGAAATGGCGTACCTGTACGGTTGGCGCAGGCAAGGCCTTGCGGTCCAGCTTGCCGTTGGCGTTGCGCGGCAAGCGCTCCAGCAGCATGACGTGGGCCGGGACCATGAACGCAGGCAGTTCTTGACCCAGCGCGGTCTTGAGCACATCGATGGACAGCGCGTGCTGAGCCTCGGCAACCACATAGGCCACCAATTGCGGGCCGTGCGCGGTGGGTTGCGCGCTGACCACGGCGTCGTGCACCGACGGTTGCGCCAGCAGCACGTTTTCGATTTCGCCCAGCTCGATGCGCTGGCCGCGGATCTTCACCTGGAAGTCGGCACGACCGACGTACTCCAGCGCACCCTCGGCGTTCCAGCGGGCCAGGTCGCCGCTGCGGTACAGGCGTGCGCCCGGCTCGCCAAACGGATCCGGCAGGAAGCGTTCCGCGGTCAGGCCCGGA
>NZ_QARE02000004.1 GCF_003052515.2 Pseudomonas sp. RIT409
TTCACCGCTTTCGATTCGAGCCTGACGCTGAAAACCGAAGCACTTCCTGCTTATGCGAAACCTTTAACTCATTGATCTTCAAGGAGTTTTAGGTTCCGACTGCGCCGTAAGTGGGGCGAATTATAGAGACGTCTGAAGGCCCGTCAAGCACTTATTTCGATTTGAACATTGAAAAGGAAGATTCTCGAAATCTGCGCACTATATTGCTCACGCGGTGAATCTTGATCATTATTGCGCGCTTTTCCTCCTGCCTATGATCCTACGGACTCGTGCTAACAATGAATGTCAGACCAAGCGATCTACGATCGATCGCTCTTCCTGTAGCCCTCTTGCTCATCGCCATGGCCTCAGTGCAAACCGGTGCGTCATTGGCCAAATCACTATTTCCCGTCGTCGGCGCCCAGGGCGCGACCGCGCTGCGCTTGATCTTCGCCAGCGTACTGATGCTGCTGATCCTGCGCCCATGGCGAGCCACGTTTACCGCCAACTCTCTTCGCTCGGTGCTGCTCTACGGCGTTGCCTTGGGTGGGATGAATTTCCTCTTCTATATGTCTATCCGCACAACGCCGTTGGGAATTGCTGTGGCGTTGGAATTCACAGGTCCGCTGGCCGTTGCGCTCATGCACTCACGCAGACTGGCTGACTTCGTTTGGATCGCACTCGCGGTGACAGGGCTCGCTCTATTGATTCCCAGTGGCCAAGCTCACGGCCTGGACCTGACCGGCGCCCTTTATGCGCTGGGTGCAGGGGTTTGTTGGGCAGGCTATATCCTGGCCGGTCAGAAGGCCGGCGCCGATCATGGCGTTCAAACCGCAGCGTTGGGTGTACTCATCGCCGCGATTCTGATCGCCCCCATCGGCGTAGCCCATGCGGGAAGTGCAATGCTCGACCCTGTTTTGATCCCGGTCGCACTAGGCGTGGCGGTGCTGTCCACCGCCTTGCCGTATAGCCTCGAAATGATCGCCCTCACGCGCATGCCGGTTCGTACCTTTGGCACGCTCATGAGCATGGAACCCGCAGTGGGCGCCTTGTCCGGGTTGATATTCCTGCATGAAAGCCTTTCGTTGACCCAGTGGCTGGCCATCACCGCAATCATCGTCGCCTCGGCCGGTGCGACGCTGACGACGCGCCCGGAACCCGCCGCTCTGGTGCCTTGCGACTGAGTTTTTTTGCGTCCGTTACACGATGTCACTGGCATTTGTAACGTTATTGCGCCATGTTTACGGCTCGATCTCATCCTGCACGCAGATTCATCCGAAAGGAAACGGCTGAAGCACCCAGCAAGCGAGCGAACTCAAGCGAAAGACTGAGCGGTCATTCCGGTCAGGTAAGGAAATGAATGAAGTACATTTTAATAATACTGGCAGCGCTGACCGTCGTCGGATGCGCGGCCACTTCAAAGCCGATCAAGAGTAAGCGTGGACTGCATATCAATTGCTCGGGCTTGTCGTCCTCTTGGGACAAGTGCTACCAGATGGCTACCGACTCCTGCGAGTCGAGGCAATATCGGGTCATCGCCAAGTCCGGAGACGGGGCCGAAGAGCCCGGCGATTTCCCGCTAGGCCTCAACCCCGCGGGCTACACGAGCCGCAGTATGATCATCGTCTGCAAGAAGCCGACTCAACCCTGACGCCCCGCCCCCTCAAAAGCACCTTTTCTCTGATCGACCGATTAAAACCGCCGCACGAAAGCGGCGGTCTCAAGCGGTATCAAATGGCAGCCGTACGCAATTCCAGCCAGGCCAACGCGTCGCCGTCCACCAGCGAAGTCAAGCGTCGACGGACCTGCGCGTGGTAGTCGTTCAGCCAATCGCGCTCTTGCTGTGTCAATAGATCGGTAACCAGACAACGCGTGTCGATTGGACACAGCGTCAAGGTTTCGAACTTGAGGAATTCGCCAAACGCTGTCTTGGCGGCTTCCTGATTGATCACCAAGTTCTCGATGCGCACACCCCACTGCCCCGGGCGGTAGGTTCCCGGTTCGATTGAAGTGATCATCCCCGGCAGCATGGCCGTTTGCGGCGTAGCAGCCGCTTGGTAGGCAATAACTTGCGGACCTTCATGGACATTGAGGAAATAGCCCACGCCGTGGCCCGTCCCGTGACCGTAGTTGACGCCCTCCGCCCAGAGCGGGGCGCGGGCGATGGCGTCCAGCAGTGGCGACAGAATTCCTCGCGGAAAGTGTGCTCGGGACAGGGCAATCACCCCTTTGAGCACGCGGGTGCAATCAAGCCGCTGCTCGTGCGTCGGGGTGCCGATCGGCACCATGCGGGTAATGTCCGTCGTACCGCCCAAGTATTGTCCGCCGGAATCAATCAGCAGCAGCCCGTTGCCTTCGATCTGCGCGTGCTCTGCCTCGGTAGCGCGATAATGAGGCATCGCGCCGTTGGCGTTGAAGCCCGCGATGGTGGCAAAGCTCTGTGAAATATAGCCCGGTCGTTTTGCCCGGGCAGCGCCCAGTTTCTCGTCGATGGTCAGTTCGCTGACGGGTTCGTTGCCCAGGGCCGACTCCAGCCAGGCGAAGAACTCGCACAATGCTGCCCCATCCTGCTCCATGGCTTGACGGATATGCTGGGCATCGGCTTCGCTTTTCTGTGATTTGAACAGCGTTGTTGGATTCAGCCCCTCGACCAGGCTCACTTCGCTGTCCAGGTAATCCAGCAACCCACAGGTCACTCGTGCGGGGTCGATCAGTACCCGCGCATCCTTCGGGACTTCCCTCAATGCGGCGCCAATCTGGACGTAATCGCGCAATGTGATGCCTTCACTTTCCAGTGTGCCGCGCAGGGCCGACGTCACTTTTTCCGGTGCGACGAAGAGACTGACGCTGTCCGGGCCGATAAGGGCGAACGAAATGAACACCGGGTTATAAGAAACATCGGCGCCTCGAAGGTTGAACAACCAGGCGATGTCATCCAACGTGGCCAGGAAATGCCAGTCGGCGCCCCGCTCGACCAGTGCGCTGCGCAAACGCGCCAGCTTGTCTCCGCGAGTCTGGGTGGCCTGCGGTGCGACGTGCTCATAGACAGCATGCGTCGGCAGAGTCGGTCGATCGCTCCAGAGTTCGGTCAGGGGGTCCAAATCGGTTCGCAACCGGGCGCCGCGGGCATAGAGGCTGCTGGCCAGGGTGCGAGAGGATGCCACGGCCAGAACGGCGCCGTCGACGGCCACCACGGTGTTGTCCTTGGCCTGATCCGCCAGCCACTCCAACGGGCCCTGCTGCCCCGGTTGCAGCTTGACGAGTTCGATGCCACTGCCGGCCAGCTCTTTAGTGGCCTGTTCCCAATATCGGCTATCGGCCCAGAGACCGGCGAACTCCTGAGTGACGATCAACGTGCCGACCGACCCGTGAAAGCCCGACAACCATTGCCGTCCTTGCCAGTAACCAGGGAGGTATTCGGAGAGATGAGGGTCGGCGGACGGCAGCAACCAGGCATCGATACCTTCACGACTCATCAGCGCACGTGCCTGCGCGAGGCGTTGCGCCACCACTCCAGTGGTTTTCGACTGCATATTCATTGACTCTCCTGCTGACCGATTCGGTTTGCACCGTACCCGCCAGATAATGGCGGACGACTCGGTCAGGAGCAACCGCGCAGCTGTGGCGAAGGAATACCATCACGACGGCCCGGCATCCGAGCAGCCTTCTTTGAACGGCCCAGTAGCGCTTGAGCCACTTCCTTGCAAACACTGACGCCAAGGTAGGGCACGCCACCGTGCGCAGCCAAGATCGTGCGACGCTGGATCGTCAGGTGAAGCTTGTCGAAGCGCTGATCAAAAGCTCGCGAGCCGCATGCAGGAGCGCGCTTGCCCGCGACTGGGGTGTGTCAGGCCCTGCGAATGGTAAAGCTACACCGCAATCGCGCGGGCAAGCGCGCTCCTATAGGTTCGTTGTTGAACCATTCTCAAACTGCAGCGTTATGCGCCATGAACCATCATTATTAAGGCCACCCACCCTCATAAGTCGGGATTAACCTGCGCACCATTAGTCCCAGAAGTATCAACTAAATAATGTATAGCGATGTTCAATTAATCAGCGCCATAAAATCGCAGCGTCGAGGGAATGACTGACTTCTGGCGGTGGAAAACCGACTCAACCTCGCATTTCAGTCCTCGCTCAACACCCCGCCTCTCCTTCTCGACAAGCGTCAGCGCACCGTGATGAGGCACTGATGGTTTTTTGACTTCCTTTAAAATCAGCAAGTTAGATAATCAAATGACCCGCTTATCAAAAATTTAACAGAATGTTGGCGAAATAAATTGACAGACTCCCCGAGGCCGTCGATATATATGCCTGTCCGATGTTTTTCTGTTTTTTGAGCGTGGCCAAAGAGCCGCGCCGGAAAAATATGACGACTCTTTCACTCTGTAACTGCCAGCGAAGTCCATGACCCCCAACGGTGTGCATTCGGCATCGACGGGTCAGTGTTGGCCTAAAGAAAGTGTTTTGAAATGACTGAAAGTGTGCGGTCGGGCGGTAGCTTTGCCCGAAAACATTATCCGGCCCATTTCTTAGAGAACCAACAGGACATCCGCTGCAGCGAACACCACGGCAGGATCAGCAGATTCGGGCGGTAGCGTGCCTGACCCGCGCCGCCAGCGCTGCATTCTCCACATGACCAACAGGGGCGTAAGGCAATGCCTTTATCTTTCGACACGGATGAGCAGCTGGCCACGCGCTTGGCTGACGAAATCGATACCCACGGCTTTGCCCGGCTCAGCGGCGCAGTGAGCGACGGCGACTTGCAGCGGCTGCGTGCCTGGACGGACGAGCAAGCACAGAAGCACCGCGGCGAATATTTTGCGTACCACGGTGAGGCGATGCTGGGTGAAAGCCTGTTGGCGAGCTATTGGACCGACCCGCAGTTTAAATCGCTGTTGGCCGGCCTATATCGGCACGCTGCAGGAAAAGCGCCCTTGAGCGACCAGATCTTCCCGGTGCTGCGATGCGTACAAGGCGACATCGGCAAACGGGAATCCAACGCGTTTCACTACGACGCCAGCCTGGTGACGGCACTCGTCCCGGTATTCATCCCTACCGAAGGTGAAGAACGCGGGGATCTGATGCTCTTCCCTAACCTTCGCCGGGTGCGCTCGTGGGTGCTGTTCAACGTGATCGAAAAAGCGCTGCTGCAGAACAAGCTGACCCGCAGCTGGATCATCAAGGGCATGCAGCGTGACTGGCTCAAGCCTTATGTACTGCGCCTCGAGCCCGGCAGCATTTATTTCTTCTGGGGGTATCGCACGCTGCATGCCAACCAGCGATGCAGCCCTGGCCTGAAACGCGCAACCGCGTTGTTCCATTTCGGCGACCCGCATACAGGAAGCCTGGCGACCCGCCTGATCCTCAGGATCAATCAGGGCCGTGCCCGCCGGATGAGTAACAAAGCCGGTCGCCAGCCACCGGCCTCGACCCCGGGTTGAGCCTCGCCGCGGTGGCATGACCGCTTCAACCGCCTTCACGCATTGCATCAGAAATGGAGACTTCGATGATCAACGTAACCAAGACTTACCTGGGCGATATCGACAAGTTCAAGACGTACGTCGAAGGCATCTATGCGCGAGGCTGGCTGACCAACCACGGGCCGCTGGTGTGTGAACTGGAACAACGCCTCAAGGATTACCTGGGCGTCAAGCACGTCATTCTCACCAACAACGGCACCCTTGCCTTGCAAGTGGCCTATCGGGCGCTGGAGCTGAGTGGCAGCGCAGTGACAACGCCCTTCAGCTTTGTAGCCACCAGCAGTTCGCTGCAGTGGGAAGGTATTCGCCCGATCTTCGCTGACATCGACGCGCAGACCTGGAACATCTCCCCCGAACACATCGAAAGCCGAATCGTTTCGGACACCACCGCCATCGTCGGCACCCATGTGTTCGGCAACCCCTGTGCCGTCGAACGCATCGAGGAGATCGCCCGTCGGCGCAATCTGAAAGTCGTGTACGACGGCGCCCATGCGTTTGCGGTGCGTCACGCTGGCCGGTCGGTTCTCAACTGGGGCGATATCAGCACCTTGAGCTTTCATGCGACCAAGCTGTTCCACACCATTGAAGGCGGCGCGATCATTACCAATGACGACGAGCTGGCCCGCCGCGTTCATCTGCTGTGCAACTTCGGCATCGTCGACGTCGACAAAATCGACGGCATCGGTATCAACGCCAAACTCAACGAGTTTTCCGCAGCGATGGGGCTGTGCATTCTCGACGACATCGAGAACATTCTTCAGGAGCGCGCCGAAATCGCCGATCGCTACACCACAAGCCTTGGCGACTATGTGGACCTGCAAAAACCCGAAGACAACAGCCAGTTGAACCACAGCTATTACCCGATCGCCTTGAAGGACGAGCAGCAATTACTGCGTCTGCGCAGCGCGCTGAACACCAATGGCATCAACCCGCGTCGGTATTTCTACCCATCGCTGGATACCCTCGAATACCTGCAACCACAAGCCGCGCAAACCGCGTCGCGTTCGCTGAGCGAGCGGGTGCTGTGCTTGCCCATCTATCCGGGGTTGCTGCGCGAGGATCAGGAACGGGTGATCAATACCGTCATCGCCGAGTGCAGTCTGGGCCATGCGCCCTATCGGGTACCCGATCTGGCACGGGTCATCTGAGTCTGGATAACGAAACCACTGCCCCTTCACGGTGAGACAGACATCCCATGCAAACCCAGCGCTCAGTCATACGCAATACTGCGTTGAGCTATGCCGGACAGGCTTACACCCTGCTGGTGGGCATCCTCATCATGCCGTTCTACCTCGGTCATATGGGGGCAGAAGCTTACGGCCTGATCGGCTTTTTCTCAGTTCTGCAGGCCTGGCTGCAATTGCTGGACGCCGGTCTGTCTCCCAGCTTGGTCAGGGCGGTGGCCCACCAACAGGCCGCTGAGACGATGGATCGTCACTCAGGCCGCCTGCTGCGTTCGTTCGAGATCATATTCCTGCCACTGACCGGTGCCTGTTGCGCGGCGATGTACCTGGGCAGCCAATGGATTGCTGTGCATTGGTTGAATCCCAAGGAGCTGTCGACTCAGACGGTGATCGAATGCATCGGCCTGATGGGCATCGTCATCGCCCTCAGGTTGTATTCGACACTTTATAAAAGCGGGATTCAGGGTCTGGAACAGCATGCGTGGCTGAACATCGCCAACGTGATCATCGCCACCCTGCGCTATTTCGGCGGACTGTTCCTGGTGAGCAAGATCTCCAGCGATCCGGTGATCTTCTTCCAGTTTCAAGTGCTGGTGGGGTTGATCGAAACGCTGATCTTCGCCGCCCGCGCGTACCGGGAGATGCCGACGCCAGGCTGGCTGACCGGCTTCGACTGGCAACTGGTAAAGCCGATCATCCCCTTCGCGGCGAGTATGTCGGGCACCGCAGTGCTGTGGATCGTGCTCACCCAGATCGACAAGATGCTGCTCTCCGAGCTGCTGCCCCTCGATGAATACGGCTACTTCTCGCTGGTGGCGCTGATCACCACCGGCATCATGATGTTGAGCAACCCGCTGGCGCAGACGCTGCTGCCGCGCCTGACGGTGCTGATGGCCGAGGGGCGACGCGACGACATGCACGCGCTGTTTCTGGCGGCCAACCGCTTCGTTTGTACGTTCCTGTTTCCCCTGGCCGCGCTGATCGCATTGCACGCCTACGACATGGTGTACGCCTGGTCTGGAGACCGGCCAGCGGCCGAATGGAGCCGTCCGATCCTGCCGTGGTACTCGCTGGGCAGCGCAATCATGGCGGTCAGCGCGTTTCAGTTTTATTTGCAATATGCCTACGGGCAAATGCGCCTGCATGTCTGGTACAGCGTCATTTCGGCGCTGGTCACCGTGCCGGTGATGTACCTGGCGATACGCTTTTACGGCGCGGCCGGTGCCGCTGTGGCCTGGTGCCTTTTGCGTTCGGTGTCGTTCGCGATCTGGCCGATGGTCGTGCACCAGCGGCTGGCACCGGGCATTCACGGAGTGTGGTTGCGCGACGTCATTCGCATCTGCGTCATGACGGCCGCCGGCCTGGCAATCAGCGAACCGGTGCTGCGCCTGATCGCCAATGAAAACCGCTTCAACACGTTCTTGGGTCTGGCCGTCAGCGGCCTGATCACGCTGATGGTGGTCGCCGTGAGCGACAAGCCACTGGTGACGAAGATTTCCGTCTTGTTCAGCAAACCGAGTACATAAGCCATGGATGCTATTAGCAAAAAGACGAACCTTTCGTCCGCCGCACCCCTGGTCAGCATCGTCTGCCCAGCCTACAACCAGGAAGCCTATGTCGCTCAGACACTGGAAGGCTTCCTGATGCAGGAAACGTCCTATGACGTCGAAATCCTGGTCAATGATGATGCCTCCACCGATGGCACCGCCCGCGTCATTGCGCAATACGTCGAACGCTACCCGACGCTGATCCGCGCCTTCTACCACGAGACCAACCAGTATTCGCAGGGCAACCCTTCGGTGCCCCGCCTGTTCGGCGAAGCCCGCGGACGCTACATCGCGTTCTGCGAAGGCGACGACTACTGGACCGACCCGCGCAAGCTGCACACGCAGGTGGAGTTTCTCGAAAACCACCCGGACTACGTGCTCACCTATCACGACGCGATTCCGTTCGACAGCAACGGCCAATACGGCATTCAGCTGCAGGGCGAGCTGCGCGCTGACGCCACTGCGCTGGAGCTGCAAAAGGCACGGCCGATTTCGACCTTGACCACGGTGTTCCGCAACGTCTTCGATTCGCTGCCCAAGGAACTGGTCGGCGCGCCCCTCAACGATCTGGTCTGGTGGTCATTGCTGGGCGCGTATGGCAAGGGCAAGTTCATGGGCGAGATCAAACCGGCGGCCTATCGCATGCATCCGGGCGGGGTGTTCTCCATGCGCTCCAACAAACGAAAGCTGCACATGGCCCTGCAGACCTCGGGGGCGCTGGCCAACTATTACAACCGCTTGGGCAATGATGAACTGTACGAGCATTTCCTGATGGAACTGGTCGGTTACTCGATGTCCGCGATCACGCCCCAGCGCAAGGCGCAGACGCTGTTGCAGGTGGGCAAAAACTTCAGCACCAACATCGGCAAAAGACTGATGACGACCTTCAGTAAAGGTCATGTTCAGTAACGTGCTGGTGGTCTGCGTCGGCAACATCTGTCGCAGCCCCATGGCAGAGGCCATGTTCCGACAACGGGTGCTCAACGATCGCATCACCGTGTCGTCGGCCGGCACTCACGCCATGCTCAGTTCAACCATGGACCCGCTGGCCCGGGCCGTTCTGCACGTCAACGGCGTCGAAGCCCACCGGCATCGCAGCCGACAGATCGACCGTCAGATGCTGCACGAGGCGGACCTGATCCTGCTGATGGAGCATCGCCAGGCCCAGAGCGTACTCAAGCTGGCGCCCGAAGTGCGTGGCAAGACGTTTCTGATAGGCAAGTGGCAACAGGACATGGAAATCGCCGATCCGTACCGGCGCCCGAAATTAGCCTTTGAACAGACCTACGAGTTGCTCTCGCGTTGTGTCGACGACTGGCTTCCTTATCTTCAGTCAGGAGATTCGAGATAAATGACCGCTATGAACCGTACTTCCCTGGACGACGTCCAGGACTCCCGAATCGATCTGGCGACCATCTTGCGCACGCTGTTCGACCACAAGGGAATGATCGCTGCGATCATGGGTGTCTGCATCCTGCTGGGGGTGACCTACGCCATACTCGCCACGCCGATCTTCCAGGCCAACGCGATGATCCAGATCGAGCCGAAGAAAATCGGCATCGAGGGCCGCACCGAAATCAACAGCAAACCCTTGTCGGTCTCCCAGGCAACCACTGAAATCGAGCTGATCAAGTCGCGCGCGGTGCTGGGTAAAGTCGTCGATGACCTGAAGCTCTATATCATCCAGAAGCCCAAATACGTGCCAGGCATCGGCAGCTATATGGCCCGCCGGTTCAAGCCGGAGCACGAAGGCGAGATTGCTGCGCCTCTGTTCGGCCTGGACAGCTTCGCTTGGGGCGGCGAGAAGATCGACATCTTCCAGTTGGAAGTGCCGGATGCCTTGCTGGGCGAGAAGATGACCATGGTCATCGACAAGCCTGACACCTTTTCGCTGTATGACCAGGACCACAACAAGCTGCTCAGCGGCCCGGTCGGTCAGACCGTGGAAGGCAGCGGCGTGAAGATCCAGGTGGCCGCCCTCACCGGTCGGCCTGGCACCGAGTTCACCGTCGTTCGCCAGCGCACCCTGACCGCCGCCCTGGATTATCAGGATCGCCTGAAGATCATTGAGGCGGGCAAGGATTCCGGCATCGTCTACCTGTCGATCCAGGACCCGGATCCGGCATTGGCCAAGCGCATCCTCAATGAAGTCAGCCGCCTCTACGTACGGCAGAACGTGGAGCGCAGCTCGGCCGAAGCGGCCCAACGCCTGGAATTCCTGCGTTCGCAATTGCCCGCCGTGCGCAAGCAACTGGAACAGTCGGAAATTGCCCTGAACAATTTCCAGACCAGCGCCAAGTCGGTGGACCTGAGCGTGGAAACCAAATCGGTGCTCGATCAGGTGGTCAAGCTGGAAGGCACGCTGTCGGACTTGAAAATGAAGCGGGTCGACGTCGAACGCTTGTATACGCCTGAACACCCGACCTACCGCGGCCTGATGACGCAGATCGGCCAGGTCGAAGCGCAGAAAGCGGCGCTGTTGAAGAAAATCGAAACGCTACCGGCCACTCAACAAGAGCTGTTGCGCTTGAACCGTGACATGCAGGTCACTTCGCAGACCTACACCCTGCTGCTGGACAAGAGCCAGGAGCAGGACATTCTGCGGGCGGGCAGCATCGGTAACGTGCGCATCATCGACAACGCCGACGCCAACATCGAAGAGCCGGTCAAGCCGATGCGCAAGATCATCGTGCTGGTGGCCGCCCTTGTCGGCCTGCTGGTGGCGGTGGCGACGGTGTTCGTGCGTCAGGCCTTTTACCGGGGTATCGATAACCCGGATGTGATCGAGAACCTGGGAATGCCGGTGTATGCGTCGCTGCCGTTTTCCCGCCAGCAGGAACGCATGGACAAACTCGGCAACCGAGCAGGCAACAAGGAGCCACGCCTGCTCAGCGTCAGCGCGCCAACGGAACTGGCCATCGAGTCGCTGCGCAGCCTGCGGACCAGCCTGCACTTCGCGATGCTGGAAGCACGCAACAACGTACTGATGATCTCCAGCCCGACACCGGGGGTGGGCAAATCGTTCGTCTCCAGCAACCTGGCGGTGATCATTGCCCAGACCGGCAAGCGTGTGCTGCTGATCGACGCTGACATGCGCAAAGGCTATCTGCACAAGTTGTTCAACCTGTCGCCCAAACACGGTCTGTCCGACACGCTGGCGGCACGGCTGAAAAGCGGGGAAGTGATCAACCACACTGAAGTGCGCAACCTGGACTTCATTTCCTGTGGTTTCGCGGCGCCCAACCCGTCGGAGCTGTTGATGCATGACAACTTCAACAAGCTGATCACTGACCTGTCGCCGCTGTACGACCTGGTGATCGTCGACACCCCACCGATTCTGGCGGTCACTGACGCCACCCTGGTGGGCCGGCAGTCCGGCACGTGCCTGCTGGTCACCCGCTTCGGGCTGAGCAGCGCCAAGGAAATCGAGGCGTGCAAACGTCGCCTGATGCACAACGGCATTCTGATCAAGGGTGCGATTTTCAACGGTGTGCTGCGAAAGGCGTCGACCGCCGACTACGACTGCGCCGCGTATGGATACGACTACACCACCGTTCGCAAATAAGAGCCAGCCCCGCGGCACAGCGGGGCATGAAGTCAAAGCAGTAAAGGAGACGTACATGGCCAGGACCATCGCAGTGATGCAGCCCTACCTCTTTCCGTATCTGGGGTATTTCCAGTTGATCGCCGCGGCGGACGTATTCGTCCTGGGAGACGATCTGCAGTACGTGCGGTCCGGGTGGGTCAACCGCAACCGTATCCTGCATGACCACGAAGCGCGCCTGATCAGCTTCCCACTGAAAAAAGACCGCTTCCAGCTGCCGATCAACCAGCGGCAACTGTGCGACCGCTTCAGCGAAGAGGCCGATCGACTCATCGCGCTGATCGCACAGAGTTACCAGCAAGCCCCCTACTTCGCGCAGGTCATGCCGCTGATCGAGCGGCTGGTCCGCTTCCCGCAACAAAACATCGCGTTATACGCCGAGCACGCGATCCGCGAATTGTGTGCTTATCTGCACATCGTGACGCCGATCATGCGCAGCTCCGACCTGATACTGGGCAGCCCTGTGGACAAACAAGAGCGGATCATCCGCATTGCCCATACCTTCGAGGCGACGACGTTTATCACGCCTGAAGGCGGCTCGGTGGTGTATGACCGCGACCATTTTGCGCGCAACCGCCTGCTGGTGCGGTTTTTCCGCATGAGCCCGGTGGAATATCGCCAGTTCAGGCAACCTTTCGTCGCCAATCTGTCGATTATCGATGTATTGATGTTCAACTGCGTGGAGCAGGTTCAGCACCTGCTGACCCAGTTCCAACTGGACAAGAATCCGCCTGCTGCCGAGCCCGGATTGCTCGCCCGAATGACGCACCACCCTGAGCTTGTATCAACTCTGTCGAACCGGATTGCAGTGGAGTGATCAATGATGTCTCACGTCGTCAGCACCTCGAATGATTCAGCCCGCTGGTACCTCATTCAAACCAAGCCTCGCCAGGAAGCACGCGCCGAGGAGCACCTGCAACGCCAGAACTTCGCCTGCTACCGCCCGGTCAAGCAGGGCGAGAAAAAGCGTGGCGCACGCGCCGCGTCCGAAGAGGAACTGTTTCCTGGCTACCTGTTCATCCACATGGATCAGACCCAGGACAACTGGTACCCGATTCGCTCCACGCGCGGTGTCGCGCGGATCGTGACCTTCGGCGGCATGCCCATTCCGGTGAAGGACGAACTCATCGAGCAGATTCGCCAACGCCTGCTGGCACCCGTGCCCAAGGTGGTCTTCCAGCAGGGCGAGGCCGTGCGCATTACCGCGGACGGGTTCAACGACATTGAAGCGATTTTCCTCGCCGCCGATGGCGACGAGCGCGCGGTGATCCTGCTCAATCTGCTGCACCGCGAACAGAAGGTGACCTTGCCGGTCAGCAGCCTGTCGCGGCTGGAAGCGCGGGTGAGCTGAAGCACCGAACCCGCTGCAGGCGCGCTTGCCCGCGACGAGGTGTATCAATCGCCATTGAGGTGCCTGACATGACGCCTCGCGGGCAAGCGCGCTCCTACGGGTTTTCACCGCGGACAGAAGGTGACCCTGCCGGTCAGCAGCCTGACCCGGCTGGAAACGCGGTTGAGCCGAAACATCGAACCCGACGTAGGAGCGCGCTTGCCCGCGACAGCGGTGTATCAGTCGCCCGCGAGGTGCTTGACACGACGCCTCGCGGGCAAGCGCGCTCCTACGGGTTTGTGCCCTCACGATCTGATTCTTGAATTTGAATGCTGCAGAGGCTGACGCGCTCAGCCTCTTGAACCCTTTGCGCCCGGAAACTCACCATGACCTCGAAAACGACTTTGGTGACGCTCACCTATGGTGACCGTTTCAACTATTTGCACACGCTGGTCAGCCGTTCGCTGGAGAGCCCCCTGATCGACCGGGTGATCATCGTCAGCAACGCCTCCACGGCTCCTTTGGAAACCTTGCGTCGGACCTGGCCCAGTGAAGTCAGCGTGATTTACCTGCATGAGAACACGGGGTCCGCCCGCGGCTACTCGGTGGGCATCCAGGCTGCATTGGACGCCGGCGCCGAGCACATCTGGCTGATGGACGACGACAATGCGCCCACCATCAACGCCATCGCGACGCTGCATCGGGTACTGGAAGAACGCAAGCGAATCGACGGCGAAGACAAGGCTGCTGTGCTGGGCTTTCGTCCGACCCATCAGGCCGACATCGCGGCTGGGGTGCCGAAGCGCTTTGCGATTCAACGCCGGTCCAGCTTTTTCGGTTTCCACATTGCGCAACTGCCCTACAAGGTCTGGCGTCGGCTGCCGTGGGGTGCGCCGCAGGCCGCGCCCGGCAAGCTGCAAATGGTGCAGCTCCCCTTCGCCACGTACGGCGGCCTGCTTGCCCATCGCAACCTGTACCGCAAGATCGGCCTGCCACTGGACGCGCTGATGCTCTATGCCGATGACAGCGAATACACCTGGCGCATCACCGCAGGCGGCGGCCGAATCTTTCTCGTCCCCGAAGCAGTGCTCGATGACCTGGAGAACTCTTGGAACATCAAAGCGCGCACCAACAACATCTACGAAAGCTTCCTGTTGGGGGGCTCGGACCTTCGCGCCTACTACGGGGCGCGCAACCAGGCCTGGTTCGACAAGAACGTCTGGGCCAATTCGTCGATGCTGTACAGCCTTAACCGATGGGTGTTCTTTCGGCTGTTGCGGCTGATCGCCAGGCGGCGCGGTGCCGAAGAGCGGCTGAACCTGATAGAAAAAGCCATCCGCGATGGCGAGTCCGGCGTACTGGGTCTGAATCGGTCGTATCCTTTATGAACATCCTTTTCATCAGCAGCCTGTATTCACCTCACATCGGCGGGGGCGCTGAGATTATTCTTCAGCGCACCGTCGAAGGCCTGCAACGACGTGGCTGCCAGGTCAGCGTGCTGGTGACCGGCCCGGACGCCGGGTTGGCGACCGAATCGGTGAATGGTGTAACCGTCTACCGTGCCGGCCTGCACAATTTCTATTGGCACTTCGGGGCACAACGGCCAGGGCGTCTGGCCCGGCTCGGCTGGCATCTGCGGGACCGCTACAACGGCGCCATGCGCAGTTACGTCAAGCAGGTGATCGATCAACAACGGCCGCAACTGGTGGTGTGCCATAACCTAGCGGGCTGGTCGGTTTCGGTATGGGACGAGATCACGGCTGCCGGTTTGCCCATCGTTCAGGTGTTGCATGACATGTACCTGATGTGCCCGAGCGCCAATATGTTCAAGGGCGGCCAATGCTGCCAGCAGGCCTGCGGCACCTGTCAGCAGTTTCGCAAGGGTCACGACACACGCTCGGCGCAGGTGTCGGCGGTGGTCGGGGTCAGCCAGTTCATTCTCGACAAGCTCCGCCAGCGCGGTTACTTCAGTGCCGCCAAAGGCTATGTCGTGCATAACGCCAGCCCCTACGCAGCAGTGCACGACGCCCCTCACACGCAGCGTGAGTCCAACCCGGCCTTGAAAAAGGCCCCGCTGCGTTTCGGATACATGGGCACCCTTTCCGAACAGAAAGGCATACGCTGGCTCATCGAACAATTTCAGCGCCTGCCATTCGACGCCACCCTGCAGATCGCAGGGCGCGGACAGGCCGCTGACGAGGCCGCTTTCAAGGCGTTGGTCACGTCGCCAAATGTCCGGTTCGTCGGCTACCAGACGCCGGAGACGTTTTACAGTCAGGTCGACGTGGCGGTGGTGCCCTCGCGGTGGAACGAGCCGTTCGGCATGGTGGCCGTGGAGGCGTGTGCACACTCGGTGCCCGTCATCGCCAGCCGTATGGGCGGGCTGCCGGAGATCATTCAGGACCCGCTCAATGGCTTGTTGTGCAGCCCGGACGATCCTGATTCGCTGGGCCATGCGATGCTCAGGTTGCATCAGCAACCTGAGTTGCTGGCGCGATTGAGTCGCCAAGCGCGGGTCAGCGTGGCAGCGCTGCTGAATCTGGACCTGATGCTGGACAGTTATGAAAGCATCTTCGCCCAGACGTTGCTCGACAACATCGTGCACCGTGACCCGACTGTCTTGCCGCACCCGGTCTGACGGCCGCGCGCACACGACATCCATTGCCGACGGCCCGAGACTGACTGAGCAAGCGCTCCGGACCGTGCCTCTTCATTGAGACAAGCCATGCCGCCCCTGTGCCTGACGAGGTTACGACGACCATTGAAAATCCTGCTGCTGAGCGGGTTCAGTTGGGTTATCAGTGGCTCGGCCCTGGCGGACGATGCGTTCATCATCGGTGTCGACACGCACTTGATGAACAAGAACTCCAACTCGGCAAAGGCGCTGCAACTGCTCGAAGCGGCAGGCGTGGATTCGGTACGCGACGACGCCTACTGGTCCAGTGCCGAGCCCCGACGAGGCTTGATGAAGATCGAGCCGGTCTGGCAGGCCTATCTGAGCAACACGCAGGAACATCATTTGCGGCCCCTGTTGGTGCTGGGTTACGGGAATCCGTTTTACGACAACTACGCGAAGCCGCGTAAGCCGCTGGTTCGAGAGGCCTACGCCAACTACGTCAGCTTCGTCACCCGACAGCTCACTGACAGCGTGGATTTTTATGAAATCTGGAATGAATGGGACAAGGAAAATCCCGTCGATCCGGTGTTCGCTCAGGACTACAGCATCCTGATCGAAGAGGCGGCCAGGCGCATCCGAACCAACCAGCGGCCCATGATGATTCTCGCCGGGGCGGTGACCAGCCAGGGGATGGACCTGGGCTTCGCCGACCGATTGGTGGAGTCGGGCATTCTCAACCATGTCGACGGATTGTCGCTGCACCCTTATGTGTATTGCCGCTCGGATGAGCGCAACACCCCGGAAAACTGGATCGCCTGGCTGCGCCGAATCAGCGAGGACCTCAAGGAAAAGACCAAGACCAAGACCGCCGTGCCCCTGTACCTGACGGAAATGGGCTGGCCCAGTAACGATGGCCGCTGCGGCGGCGACGAAAACACGCAGGCCGCATTTCTGGCGCGCAGTTTCTTTCTGGTCCAGACCCTGCCCAACGTGAAAGGCATGTGGTGGAACGGCCTGCTCAACGACGGTCCGGACGGCACGGACCCTGAACAGAATTTCGGTCTGCTCAATCAGGATCTGAGCGTCAAACAGGCTTACCTGACACTGAAGGCAATCAGCCCGACGTTGCACCAGTTCCGTTATGACGCAGAGAAGAGCCGAGAAATCGATTCACAGTATTTGCTGCGGTTCGCCAAAGGGTCAGATCAGATCATGGTCGCCTGGACCGCCGGTTCGCCCCGCTCGATCAAGGTCGATGCAAGCAGCGTACTGCGCGGCAATGTGCACTACATCGATACCCGGGAGCCGCAAAAGGGGTTGGTCGACAGCGGCATACCCTGGAACTGCGACGATGGACGTTGTTCGGCACAAGTACCGATCGACGAGTTTCCGAAAATCATCACGTTGGGCACACGCCCGGCATTGTTCGCCTTGCCCTGATCATCCGCTCAACCCGTTGCCAGCCCTGGCGCCGCCTGCGGGGGTCCGCTGGCCTCGATTGATGAGCCATTTAACACCGCGACCGGACCACCGTACGCGTCCTGCACGGTTGAACGTCTTGACGAACCACCCTGGCGGGTTGTCACGCCCCTACTTCTTTCACAGGTCGACCACAATGATTGTGATCAATGCACGCTTTCTGACACAGGAGTTGCGCGGCGTTCAGCGCTTCGCCGAGCAGACCTGCCTTGCGCTGCGGCAGTTGCGCGACGACGTCATCTTCGTAGCCCCCCACGGGATCATGATGCACGAGAGCGCCAAGGCGCTGGACGTGCAGTGCATCGGACGCCACAGCGGCCATCTGTGGGAACAACTGGACCTTCCGCTGTTCCTGCGCCGTCATGGCAACCCGCTGCTGGTGTCGCTGTGCAGCACGGCACCGCTGTTCTACGGCAACCAGATCGCCACTCACCACGATGTCACCTACGTTCGTCACCCGGAAAGCTACACCCGGCTGTTTCGCCTTCTTTACCGGACCATGACGCCGATCATGCTGTCGCGAATCAAGGCGTTGCTGACGGTCAGCAATTTTTCCAAGGGCGAGATTGCGCAGTTCTACAACTTTCCGGAAAAAAAGATCTTCGTGGTGCCGAATGCTGTCAGCGGCGCGTTCCAGCCCGGGCCGCCGCTGCGTGATCAACCCGACTATCTGCTGGCAGTGTCCTCGCCCAGCGCACACAAGAATTTCAGCCGGATGATTCAGGCGTTCTTGCTGCTGCGCGGCCACGACGACGTTCAACTCCATATCGTGGGTGGTGCCAGCGGCATCTTCAGCGATGACAATCTGCAACGGTTGGCCAGCCGCGATCCTCGCATCCGTTTTCTCGGGCGCCTGAGCGACGATCAGTTGATCGAGCAGTACCAGGGCGCGACGGCGTTTGTGTTTCCTTCGCTGTACGAAGGCTTCGGCATCCCGCCCCTGGAGGCACAAGCCTGCGGCTGCCCGGTGCTGGCGGCCAATGCGGCATCGATTCCCGAAGTGCTGCAAGCCAGCGCTTTGTATTTTGACCCGCTGGACGTCACTCACATGGCCTCGGCCATGGAGCGCATCCTCACTGACTTGCCGCTGCGCCAGTCGCTACGGCGGCGCGGCCTGAACAACGTGACACGGTTTTCCTGGGAGGAGTCGGCGCGACGCGTTTCGCAACGCATCGACACGCTGCTCAACCGCCCCAAGGACCGGCGCACCAGTACCGGGCCTGACGCGCTGCGTCGTGAATCGTCCAGCAAGCTTTGAGGCACGCCCATGAAACGTTTGGCTTATCTCGACGCGCTGCGCGGCATCGCTGCGCTGATGGTGGTCTTAACCCACCTGTATCTACCGGTGGTCGGGCATGTCTGGGTGTTCGATTACCTGATCGATCCCGGCAAGCTGGGGGTGCTGTGGTTTTTCATGATCAGCGGCGTGGTGATTCCCTACAGCCTCAAGCCTGGTCCCGACGGTGCCCAGCGGTTTCTGGTGTCGCGGTTCATGAGGTTGTACCCGGCCTACTGGCTGTCGCTGCTGGTGTTCATCGTCATCCTCAAGCTGACCGGCGCCCCACTGCCCTCGCTCGCCCAGATCGCGGCCAACCTGACCATGGTGCAGGCTGCGTTGGGATTCGACGATGTCATCGGCCTGTACTGGACGCTGTTCATCGAACTGGTGTTCTACGCCCTGTGCCTGGCGCTGTTCCTCGGCGGCAAGCTGTACGACCAAACCTTTCGCACACGCTGCTCACTGGCGTTTCTCGTGATGGCGTTGGCGATGGGCGTAATGCGCGCCCTGACAGAGCGCAAATTGCCGGTGGCCCTGCCGTTAGCCCTGTCGCTGATGTTTTTCGGCTCGGTCTGGCGCCAGTGGTTGCTGGCCGAACACAGCAATGAGTTGACCCGCAACCTCAAAACGCTGCTGATCGCCTTCACTGTCGTGCTGCCGCCAACGCTGTTCATGGCCTACAGCAAAGACATGGGCAATGGTGAGACCTGGGGACGCTACTGCTTCACCTACGCGGTGGCCATCAGCAGTTTCCTGGTGCTGACCCGCAGCGTGCGTCTGGATCACCCGGCGCTGGTCTGGCTGGGCGCAGTGAGTTATTCGCTGTACCTGCTGCACCCCTCGATGGGCATGCTCGCCGAGTGGCTGCTGAACAACACGGGGGCATCGGCGCTGGTCATCGCGCTGTTCGCCACGCTGCTGACACTGGGCGCCTCGCACCTGAGTTTTCACTTTGTCGAATCGCCGTTCATTCAGCTCGGCAAACGCTTGAACAATCGCAAAGCACGGACGCAGCCAGTCAACGCTTGAAGTCGGCCTGCGCAAACACAATCGCTCCAGCCCTGGCGAGCTTCGCTCGTTTCGCAGGGCTATCCGAGCCGTGACAGCAGAGAACTCCAATGAAAATCGCAATCGTCCACGACTGGCTGGTGACGTACGCCGGTGCCGAACGGGTATTGGCGTCGCTCATCAAGATATGGCCCGAGGCGGATCTGTTTTCCGTCATCGACTTCCTCAGCGATCAGGACCGCGCGCAGTTGGGCGGAAAGGTGGCGACCACCACCTTTATCCAGCGCCTGCCCAAGGCAAAAACCAAATACCAGCGCTATCTGCCGCTGATGCCGATGGCCATCGAGCAACTGGACCTGTCCGGTTACGACCTGATCATCAGCAGCAGCCACGCAGTGGCCAAGGGTGTGTTGTGCGGCCCGGACCAGTTGCACATCAGTTATGTGCATTCGCCCATCCGCTATGCCTGGGACCTGCAGCATCAATACCTCAAGGAAGCCAACCTGAGTGGGGGGCTCAAGGGCAAAGTGGCGCGGATGATCCTGCACTACATGCGCATGTGGGACCAGCGCACGTCTGCCGGGGTCGACGAGTTCATCGCCAACTCGCACTTCATCGGCGCGCGGATCACCAAGTCGTATCGCCGCGAATCGACCGTGATCTATCCGCCTGTCGACACCCGCGGGTTCGCATTGCAGGAGCAGAAACAGGACTACTACTTCACGGCCTCGCGCATGGTCCCCTACAAGCGCCTGCCCATGATCATCGAGGCATTCGCGGCCATGCCCGACAAGCGACTGGTGGTGGTCGGCGATGGGCCTGAAATGGACAAGGCCAAAGCCGCGGCGGCCCAGGCGCCAAACATCGAACTGCTGGGCTACCAGCCGTTCGCGGTGTTGCAGGAACACATGCGCAACGCCAAGGGGTTCGTGTTCGCTGCCGAGGAAGATTTCGGCATCAGCCCGGTGGAGGCACAGGCCTGCGGAACACCTGTGATCGCCTTCGGCAAGGGCGGCGTGCTGGAAACCGTCTGCGGTTTGGACCACCCGCAGCCCACCGGGGTGTTTTACCCGGAGCAGACCGCCGCCTCGCTGATCACGGCCATCGAGACCTTCGAAGCGGAGCACGCGCGCATCACGGCCCAGGCCTGCCGCGCCAACGCCGAGCGCTTCAGCGAGGCTCGCTTCGAACTGGAAATTCGCCAGTTCGTCGAGCAGCGCCTGCTGGTCACCCGTCAGGCGCGGCACCTCGCACAACCGAGGCCGATCACGGTGCCGTCTGTGCTGGCCGCCAACGAACTTACCGCCCGCGTTGTTCCGATCAAATCTGTCTGAGCGAGCACCTACCATGCGTACACCTCTTCGCGGCATCTTGCATGCTCATCAATCGTCATTGTCGGTTGCCCACCGTCTGCTGGATCTGGCGGTGATCGTCATCGGCGGCTACGGCGTGAACGCCCTTGCCGGGTTGCCGATGAGCACCGAAGCCTGGATGCAGATCCTGCTCGCCGCCGTGGCGTTTCACTGGCTCGCCGAATACCACCAACTGTACGGCTCGTGGCGGGGCGAACGGATCCTGCGCGAGTTGCTGAAAGTCGCGAACTACTGGGGCCTGGCCTTCGTCCTGCTGATGTTCGTCGACTACCTGCTGCTGCAGCCTGCCGACTTGGCCAACAACAGCCAGATGGCCTGGTTCGCCACCGTGCTGGTCGCGCTGTGCGGCTACCGCCTGGCGATTCGCAGCGTGCTGCACACCCTGCGCAGCCGGGGTTTCAACACCCGTCGCGTCGCCATCGTGGGCACAGGCCATTGTGGCGAGCGCCTGGCGATGTCGATCGAAAGCGCGCCGTGGATGGGCCTGAACCTGCTGGGCTTTTATGACGAACAGCCTGAGCAGATGGACCTGGCGCGCATCGGGCGGCGCATTCCGGTGTTGGGTGATTTGGAGGCCCTGATCGAAGACGCCCGAGAGGGCAAGATCGACAAGGTTTACATCACCCTGACCCTGGGCGCACAGGCTCGGCTCCAAGACCTGATCAAGGGCCTGAGCGACACCACGGCCTCGGTGTATGTGATCCCGGATGTGTTCATGTTCGAGTTGTTGCATGCCCGCAGCGAAAGCATCAACGGCTTGCCGAGCATCAGCATTTTCGACTCGCCCATGGACGGCGCCTGGAGCGTGGTCAAGCGCATCGAAGACATTGTCTTGTCCAGCGTGATCCTGACCATGATCGCACTGCCGCTGATGGTGATCGCAGTGGCGATCAAGCTGACCTCGCCCGGCCCGGTGCTGTTTCGCCAGCGTCGCTATGGGCTGGACGGCCGGCCGATCATGGTCTGGAAATTCCGCAGCATGAGCGTTCAGGAAAATGGGGACGTGGTGAAACAGGCCACCCGCAACGACAGCCGCATCACGCCGCTGGGCGCGTTTTTGCGGCGGACCTCGCTGGACGAGTTGCCGCAGTTCTTCAACGTGCTGCGCGGTGAGATGTCCATCGTCGGCCCGCGCCCCCATGCCGTGGCGCACAACGAGCAGTACCGCAAACAGGTGTCGGGCTACATGCTGCGTCACAAGGTCAAGCCGGGTATCACTGGCTGGGCGCAGATCAACGGCTGGCGTGGCGAAACCGACACGCTGGACAAGATGCAGAAACGCGTGGAATTCGACCTGCAGTACATCGAGCACTGGTCGGTCTGGCTGGACATGAAAATCATCCTGCTGACGCTCTTCAAAGGGTTCGTCAACAAAAACGCCTTCTAGGGCTGCCGGAAACACAATCTGTCAACACAACAAAAACAACGGAGCCGCGCAGCTGCGCACGGCGGGAGGTGCATGGGGGTATGAGCGACAGTAATCCGATGTTCGGTGTGGGTAAGGGATGCAACGAAATCACTGCGGTGCCAGTACGCACCTTTTAGGATTAAGAAGGAACACTCAAATGAAAGTAACGTTCGCGGTAGTGCTGCTTTCCAGTCTGGTTCTGCAAGGCTGCGCATTCGCCCCAGGTCAGTACATGTCTCTCAGCGATGTCACCGAGAAGGATCCGGACGGTCCGGCGGTCACGCTGGTCAACATCACGCCCACGACTCTGGCCCAGCAGCAGAAGGCGGCCGCAGCGGCCGCCAAGCCCTTGCCGCCCGAGTTGCTGACGTACAAGACGCCTGAGTATGTGGTAGGCCCAGGCGACACACTGTTGGTCACCGTGTTCGAGCACCCGGAACTGACGGCTCCCGGCTCCCAGGAACAACTGGACGCCAACAGCCGTGAAGTGCTGAACGACGGCACGGTCTTCTTCCCGTACGTCGGTCGCATTCAGGCGGCGGGCAAGACGGTTTCGCAAATCCGCGAGCAACTGCGCATGGGCTTGCTGCCGCAGTACACCGAGGTCAAGGTCGACGTCAAGGTGCTGCGCTACAACAGTCAGCGGGTGCTGTTGTCCGGTGCGTTCAAGACCCCTGGCCCACAGCCGATCACCAACATTCCGTTGAGCCTGGTTCAGGCCATCAGCCAGGCAGGGCTTGATCTGACCGATGCCAACCTTGCGGGGCTGACCCTGCGGCGAGACGGAAAGGATTATGTGATCGACGTCGATTCGCTCAACCGCAAGGACTCGCAGCTGAGCAAGATCTTCCTCAAGGACGGCGACTACCTGCACCTGAACAGCAACTCGAAGAACAAGATCTATGTGCTGGGCGAGGTTCAGCGCCCACAGGTGATCTCGTTCAGCACCACCAGTGTGACCCTGCTCGAGGCCCTGGGGACATCCGGTGGCCTGAGCCCTGACGCAGCCGACGGGGAAGCGGTGTATGTGATTCGTGCGCAGGACGCGACCCACTCAGCCACCGTTTATCACCTCAATGCCAAGAAACCGACCAGTTATGCGCTGGCCAAGGGTTTCGAGCTGGCGGCGCAAGACGTGGTGTTCGTCGGCCCGGCCAACATCACGCGGTGGAGCCGTTACGTGAGTCAATTGCTGGGCTCGAACAACATCGTGCAGACGGGTGCCATGTTCCGCAATTGAGCGCGGCCACTGGCGCGCAGTACATCTGAGGCAGACGCAAAATCCTCGCAGTCTTCGGCTGCGGGGATTTTTTTTGCGTGCCGATTGCGCGGTCATCGGACGCAGATTGCCAGACCATTCGGCGCGTTCGGTTGCAGCGGGGGCGATCGCCTATCACGGACGAGGGCAACGGACAGGTTTGACCGTGAGTCAGACAACGCACATTCAAGCGTGACCCGCAGCTCGCTTTGCCTTCTCCTTGGCACCACAGACATTCATCTGGCACCATCGTCGACGGCCGTTTTTCGAAGTGTCCAGAAAGAGCCAATCACAATCCGGTGTGGCGCATGCCTTCAATCGCAGAAGATCATCGGACGTCAGCAATGCCGCCGCCTGCACCGCCAGCCTCCCGATGAACCCTTGGGCCAGGGCCTCGAGCGAATCCATGGGATGCCAGCGCCAAACGACCCCCTCAGCTGTCGGCACCAGGCTGCGTTGGCCGGCCGAGCTGGCCAGCACCGCGTTCAATGTGTCCAGCGCGGAGTGATCCACCGATTGCCCAAGCGCCACAGGCAGCAGTAGGCGGTACAACGACTCTCGAAAGTCGATCAACTGCCTGAACACTGGCAGCGCCTGCCAGGACGCCGCCCGCACCTGCTGAACGAGTTGTTCATGCTCCTGATGGTCAATCAGCCCCGCGTGAAAAAACCAGTGCACGACGTCTTCGAGGCTGGACAGCTTATCGACCACTTCCGGCAATGAGGTCCCTGGTCGCCGGCCGTCGCAGGTGTTCAGAAAATCGAGTACACCCAGGCCTCCCACCAGGCGGATGGCGTTGATCTTCAATTGACCGATGGACATCGCTCGCCCTCCAGTGCTGACCGATCGAGCAATGATGACAGAGACGCGCCACCGCGAGCGTATTTCTGACGACTGAATCGTCGATCGGAACAGCACGCAAGCTCAGCGCCCTAAGTGGCCCCCGCCTGCCGTAACCAGACGTCGATCTTTTCGACCGCCTCCGCCACCGGGACGCGATCGTTGTGGATATGAAGTTCCGGACACACCGGCGGCTCATAAATCGAATCAACACCGGTAAACGCCGGAATTTCGCCCCGTCGGGCCCGCCGATAGAGCCCTTTCGGGTCACGGGCTTCAGCCACGGCCAGAGGCACATCGACGAACACTTCAACGAAACGTTCGTTCCCGACGATCGAGCGGGCATGGTGGCGAGCAGCGCGGGTCGGTGAAATCAACGCCACCACCACCGTCATCCCCGTATCGGCCATCAGTGCAGCCACTTCCGCGACGCGTCGGACGTTCTCGTCCCGGTCGTGCGGGGAAAACCCCAGATCACGGCACAACCCGCCTCGCACCGAATCGCCGTCCAGGACACAGCTTCTCAGCCCGCGTCCGCGAAGCCGTGCAATCAAGCCGTCGGCAATCGTCGACTTGCCGGCCGCCGACAGCCCCGTCAGCCAGATCACCCGTGCGGATGGATCAGGCACCTGAGCATGGGCATGAGTGAAATCGTAGGCGAACACGGTGCCCGAAGCCGCTGAAAGACAGCTTTGTGTGTTCATGACATCTCTTCCTTGAATCCGGCTCACGCAGGCGTGGCCTGATGGATGATGAAATCGGCGCGCAGGGGGTCGTACACGGAGGCGAAGTCCCCCCAACTGCCGGTCACCGAAAACCCTGCCGCTGCCAACTCCTGGCGCAACTGGCTGGGCAGGATGGGAAACACACGAAGGCGATAACAGGCACCGTCGGCAAAGGTGTACACGAACTCGCACAGTGAAGGGTTCAATTCGCCCAGGCTCACGCTGACGCCCTTGCCGCAGTAGTAATAGCGACCGGAGGACGAGAAGTGTCCGGCCAGGATGGCTTGAAAATTACGCTGATCGATCAGCAGCGTGCCGCCCGGTTTGAGCAACTGCCGGAACTGACGCAAGACGTCGATACGTTCGCCGCCGTCGAAGAGGTGACAGAACGAGCTGCCCAGGCACAGCACCGCATCGAAGGTCCCCAACAACCGGGGATCGAGTTCGCGCCAGTCGTAGCAATGCAGGGGAATATTCAGGCCCCGGCATTTGAAGTTGGCGTCGGCGCATCGGACCATTGTCGGGCTGCCGTCACACGCCACGACGTCGAAACCGGCAGCACAGAGTTGAGCGGCATGGAAACCGCTCCCTGTCGACGCATCGAACACACGGCACGCGCCATCGCGCAAAAGCCGCTCGATGAAAAATGCCCCTTCGCCCTGCGCCCGCTTGTTCCAGTCAATCAGTTCGTCCCATCGCTTGACGAAATCCTCGTGATATTGCCGGGCGTAATCCTGATCCAGCCCATCAGCCACAGCGACGGGCAGACGAACGCTCTTCGTTTCCATGATGACTCACTCCCTGTTGGCGAGCCCGGCCGGCAAAAAGATGATATTTGCGGCCCAGTTCTGCCGCACACGCCGCCGCATCCTGAACCTTCATGTCAGGCATGAAATAACCGAGCAACTCTTCCATGACGTTCATCTGCTCACGACCGAAGACAACCGTGCCATCGGCGAGGATGGCCTGGATACCATCCTGACGCTGGCCGGCTTCGTTGATGGAAATGGCTTCCTCACGGCGCAGGCCGTAGGGCAAACCGAGCAGGATTTGCCCCATGCCGACCTTCACCGGATAACCGCCCGGCAAACCGTGGGGGCCTGGCGCATGCACGTGGACTTCTTGTTCGGAAAACAGATTCTCGATCACCGACACTGCCGACATGGCCGTCAGGTACTGCCCATCGACACCGCCGAGCCGCCGGAACCGATCGGCGACGAGGGCGAACACCTCATGCGGATCGAATTCTTCACTGCGCTCACGTCCGTCTATCCAGCAGCAGAGATTGAAGTTGGCCGCTGACGGCAACCCCCGCCGGGGCACCGCGTGGCTGAAAAAATGCTGGCCCACCAGTTTCACGTACACCCGCGTCGGTTCACAGCGGGCCAGGCGAGCAATGGCGCTGCGGGTGGCGGGCACCAGATTGGCAATGTTGCCGACCCCGACATCCGGCGCCATTCCCACTTTGTAAAGCACCGGGTTGACCGCATCAGGAAAGGCCGCGTTGACCACCAACGCTTTGGGACAGGCCTGTTTGACCGAACGCATCAGGGCGTAGGCCGGGGCCAGGTGCATGGGTAACCAAGGCCCCAGTTGCGCCTGATCGAGCGCCTCGAATGTCGCCTTGGGCAACTGCGTAATGATGCGCCAGGATTGCAGGGAGGCGCAGTTGACGATGATGTCGGGCTTGATGCGCGCCAAGGTCTGAGCGTTGCGATCGATCCAACCTTCCACCAGGTCCATTTCCCAACACTCGATGTGCGCCGACACGTCGAGCTGCAACGCGCCCAGGCGCACCAGGTTACCCAGACGCGTAACCTGCTCGAGGTTGCGACTGGCAAGGTGGAACTCGAATTGATTGCGTGGCAGCAGTATTTGCAGAATCTGCAGGCACAGATTCCCACCGCCGACGATAAGCAGCTTCTTGCGTTGCATGACAGTTCTCCCTGTCGCCTCTGTCCTGCTCAACCCCGGGTTAGCGGGGGTAAGCACCATTGTCCACGGGTATGACTTTTCCAGTCAGGTGCCGACTCTGGTCAGAAAGCAAGAACATGATCACGTCGGCTACGCCTTCGGGCTTGAGCGGGTCTTCGATGATTTCCTGTCGTTGGTATTCTTCACAACGGTGCGGGGGGATCCGATGGTAAATGGACGTGTTGCGCACCAATGCGGGCGACACGGCGTTGACCCGCACGCGCGGCGCGAAATTCCAGGCGTTGGCCTTCGTCAGCCCGATCACCCCGGCCTTGGTGGCGCCGTAGAGCGCGTCCATGCTGCCCACCTCCCCCGCCACCGACGTGATGTTGATAATGCTGCGCGTATGCAGGGCCTGCGACTCATGCAGGGCGAAATCTTTCGACAGGTACACCAGCGACTTGAGGTTCACCGTCCAGATTTCCTCGATCTCCTGATCGTCGTAGTCATACACGCTTTTGCCGTGATACAGGCCGGCGTTGTTGACCAACCCGTGCAGCGTACTGTGGTGTTTGTAAAGGTTACCGATGAAGTGGCGGTAGACCTCCGCACGCGAAAAATCCACCAGATGGGTTTCCAGGCGATTGGGCGCGGCAACGTCCTGCAAGGCCCGTAGCCCATGCCGATCCTTGTCGGCGGCAATCACGAAATACCCGGCCTCGATGCAGGCGAGGGTCGTTGCCCTGCCGATGCCGTTTGCAGCACCGGTAATCACGATTTTTCTCATGGGTGGCCCTGCTGCACGAATTGATTCATGCGCTCGTAGAAGGGGCGATGGACTTGGTAATAGGCCATCAGATGAGGGTGGGCGGTCAGCAGGTCGTCATCGAGCCGCTCGGCGCCCGCCCTGATATGCGTGCTCTGCTCGGCTTCCTTGTGCCAGCGGCGCCAGGCTTTCCACTGATCGGGGCAAGCGATCTCCCAGCGCATCGCGTGGGGCAGAAACTCCAACTGCAAGTGATCGCACAGCTTGCGTACCGTCTCATCGGGGCGTCTTGCCAGATCGTCTCCATCGATGACATAGGGAATTTTCCCGGTCAGCTTGGTGACGCGACAGAAGATCTCGTACAGCGCCTGATGGCCCACGGCATGCAAGGACATCTCGGCGAATACCTGAAAATGCGAAACGATGGCCCGAGCCGGCTCTCGGATAATGAACACATGCTGGTGTTCCAGTAGGAACTGCCCATCGGCTTTCAACTCGTCCAGGCAGTGGTAACACATGTCCTTGTGAAATACGTTTCGCCTCTGCCTCGCGCTGCGCAGCAGTTCGCGAACGCCCTCATAGGTGGTGGGCAAGCCGCAGTCGAGATCGTCATGGGGGATCGCCGACTGTTCGTTGAACGCCACGTGGGCGAAGGGTTCGTGGAAGACTTCAAAATCACCGCGCTCGATGAACACGCGCTCCAGCACGGTCGAACGCGAGCGGGGATGAGCCCAGAGGGCGATCATGCGATTCATGACGCGCGCTCCAACGGCCGTTGGACGCTCGCAGGGCAAACGCTTTCCACCGCTCGGCTCGCCCTGACGAACGCCACCAGCCGTTCATGACCCTGACGCGCGTTGGCTGCTGCCGTGATGAACGCAGGATGCTGCCTGAATCGGGCTGGCGGCAGATCACCCTCGAAATACGCCTGATTGAAATACGGAAGGGCGATGAGCCTGTTCATCACTCGCCTGGGCACCTGCACCCATTCCGTCGCCGGCGTGACGGCACGGTCGAGCTGGTAACGCCGGATGAGGAATTCGATGATTTCAGGAGTCAAGGTGTACAGCGTGGTGTCCGCCCCGGTGCGCTGCAAATGCCAACAATGCTCTCGCCCTCGCCGATCGGTATCCACCTTCAGGCTGCACAGCAACACGCGTGCGGGGGTTTGCCAGCGCCGCATCAACGCCTGAATGGCCTGGTAAATCGCCAACTCCGCCCAGCGTCTGTCAACCGGCGTCAGACGCAGGCGACGGTGACGTGCCTGACGCTCGAATTCGGCTTCGGCACCCAGCCGCCCTATCATGAAACTGATGACGTACCGTGCGCGCCGGGTGTCGACGCCGTCCACCTCAGCGCGCAAGCGTCCCGCATGAATCGCCTTGAGGCAGGCGGCCGCCTGGGACACGGTGAAACACAGCGTGTTGTTGATCGAGCAGCCTTTGGCGACCAAAGCCTCGATCGCTCGATAACCCTCCTCGCTTCCAGGTACCTTGACCATGATATTGGGCGCAAGCCTGGCCAGTTGCAGACCTCGGGCGACGAGTGCAGAAACATCCAGACGATCCCCTCCCTCCACTTGTGCCGACAACCAGCCTTGCCCGCCGTTGGAGCGCTGCCACAAGGGCTGCAGCACTTGCGCGCCGTCGATGATCACTTGGTCATAGAGCGCGCGGCTCACTTGAGCTTCGTCGTTATAGGGGCCACCGGGGTGGGCTTGGATGAAATGCCGCCAGACGTCGGGGGTCCGCAAGACCTCCTGACTCACCAGGCCAGGATTGGTCGTGGCTCCACTCAGGCCCCACGGGCTCAAACGGAAGTGAGAGGGCATCAAGCAATCGATGTATTCAAGGGCCGTCGGGTATTTGAGTTTCATCCGGGTCTTGAATGCTTCACAGGCAACCGGCGAAGCATCCCACCACACTTCGGACTCTGGATTTTTCTGTTTAAGCAGGCGAGCGAATTCGGGGACGTCCATGACACGAGTCCTTTGCCAACTGTCCATCGGGAGAAGTAAGAGATGACCTTCGAACCGAGCAAACGGCCAGCTTTTTCAAGCTGTTGAACAGCGGCTAATGAGCATCCGGAAGTAAAGATGGATCCATACGGATTACCTGTCAAACGCGTTTTGATGGAATATTAATCACTAAAGATTATTTATGATTAACTTCTTATAACTATATATTCGATTCGATGCAGTTTTCTCCTGCCTCTCCGGGTACGTGAATTCGAATGAAGGGCGCTGCCGGAAACATCACCCATTAATGATCTGTTTTCCTGCACGCTTTCATCCGTGCAATCAGCCGTTATCGATTTAATCAGTTGGAATATCCCACCGGATGAATGGCTTTCGCATGATCAGCACCGTTACAAAGGGCGAATTGCAGCGGCTGCGACGGGACCCATGGCGTCTCCTCCGTGCGACACGTAAATTGGTAGAGGGCTCGAGTCACCGTCTCCGTGCGGTGATCGAGTTCATCATGCACCGCCCTGCCGGGGGTGGGCCCATCGAAAAAGAACAGGAGCGTGACCGTGAGTACACCCTTGAATAGCGAACGTTTCAGCTACCGAGCCCGCTGGCTGCACTGGGTGATGGCCGTGTTGATCGTATTGGCGTATGCCCTGATTCTGAGCCGGAGCCAGTTCGCCCGTGGCAGTGATATCCGGACTTTCGTGGTGCAAAGTCACTTTTGGGTGGGACTGGTGGTGTTGGTGATGGCGTTCTATCGCGTCGCGGAACGGCGCCGACATTCGCCTCCGGCCATCACGCCACCGCTCGAAGGCGCGCTGCGTCTGGCCGCAACCCTTTCGCACTACGCGCTGTATGCCTTCCTGTTCGCGCAGCCCCTGCTGGGGTTGTTCACGGTCCTTCTGGAGCGCGGCGCCCTGCCTGTACCCCTGACGTCCCTGAGCATTCCGGCCCCGTTCGCCATCGCCAAGGAAACCGCCGAAAACCTGGAGCACTACCACGTATTGCTGGGCACCATTTTCTACTACGTCATCGGGTTGCATGTGGTGGCGGCGGTCTGGCACCACTTCGTGCGCCGGGACAACACCGTCAAACGCATGGTTTGACCCGGACGGAAGAACACCTTTGCAAGATGCAGCGCAGGTCCACGCAGTACCCTGGACAAGATCAGTTCGCTGCTGACCAACCCGGCCAGAGACCTGCAAACGATTCTGCCGGGGCGGCCGCTGCGAGTGACCTGCAGTAGGCGCGGCGCGCGGGAGTGATGGGGCATCAGAGATAAAACGCCCCCATCAATGCGCCGTATCGACAGTGCCATCCACCGGATCGGGTGGCACGGGGCCGTCCTGGCTGGTGTCGATGCTGACCACCACAGACATCCCCGGGCGCAACCGATCGACGCCCTCTTGATCGTCGTCCACCGTGATGCGCACCGGAATGCGCTGGGCGATCTTGACGAAGTTGCCGGTGGCATTGTCGGCAGGCAGCAGACTGAATTCAGAGCCAGCGGCCGGGGAAATACGCTGGACGCGACCGCGCATCTTGCGGTTGTCCAGCGCATCGACCGTGAAGCTTACCGGCTGCCCGAGACGCACATTGGCCATCTGGGTTTCTTTCATATTGGCGATGATCCAGCGCGGACGCGGCACCAAGGCCATGAGTTGCGCCCCTGAGTTGACGTAGGCCCCCAGCCGGGTGCCAATCTGCCCCAACTGACCGTCACGGGGTGCGACGATGCGCGTGTTACTCAGGTCAATGCGTGCCAGCTCGATGGCCGCTTCGGCGTTCTTCACCGACGCTTCCAGCGAACCCCGATTGACGATCACCGTCTGCAGGTCCTGCCGGGCGATTTCCAGCGTGGCCCGCGCCTCAGCCAAGGCAGCCCTGGCCTGGGCATCGGCGGCTCGAGTCACGTCCAACTCGCTCTTGGACACCGAGCCATCGGTGACCAAGGCCGAACTGCGGCGCAGGTCCGCCGCCGCTTTCTCACTCTGAGCCTGCGCGCTGACAACCGCTGCCTGACGCTGCACGATGGTGGCTTCGGCGCTGCGACGCTGCTGCAGGTTGTTCGCCAGTGCAGCTTTCTGAATGCCCAATTGAGCCAGCCCCTGGTCCAGGTGCTGTTGGTAGATGCGATCGTCGATACGCACCAGCAGGTCGCCGGCTTTCACCCACTGGAAATCCTGCACGGGCACTTCGAATACGTAGCCACTCAGTTGCGGCCCGATGAACGTGGTCTGCCCCCTCACCTGCGCGTTTTCAGTGCTCTCGATGGGGCTGCTGAACGGTGGGAGTTGCCAGGCGTACAACACGATCAGCACGCCTGCCAGGGCGATGCTGCCGAAGATGATCGAGGACACCAGCCGGATGCGCCCCGAGCGCGGTTGACTGGTGGCCGGCATCACCGCCGGTGCGGGCGCGTTGGCTTGCGGGGCGGATGGGTTGCCGGGGACATCGGCAGAAGGTTTACCGGGTTCAGTCATGAAGGTTGAGCGCCAGAAGGTTGAACGGAAGAGGTTGCCGGGGAAGTAGGAGTGAAAGGCGCGACAGGCTCGGTGGTGATCCACAGCCATGTCGCGCGGCTGGTAATCCAGATCGCCGTAACGATCGCGATCAGGGCGATCAACATGAACACATCGTTATACGCCAGCGTATTGGCCTCTCGGGTGGCGGCAGTGGCCAACGCGCGGATCCCCTGGTTCGTTCGTGCCGACGGGTCGGCGATCGTGGAGAGGTAAGAACCTGCGGAACTCTGCAAGCGACTCTGCACCTGGGGGTCGAGCAACGTCACATGCTCGACGATGTGGGCCGAGTGGAACTTCTCGCGCCAGACTTGAAAAGTGCCCAGCAGTGCAGAGCCGATCAAGCTACCGACGTTCTGGGAGATTCCGAACATCACTGAAAAGCTGACCATGTTCCGCGGGTTGCTGATCACGCCGCTGATGCCCAGCACCAGTGTCGGCCCAAGGAAAAACGTGCCGCCGAATGCCAGCAGGAACTGGCTGAAATACATCTGCGGGCCTCGGGTGATGCTGGTCGAGAAACTGTCCATCATCGAACCGACCGCCATCAGCAACAACGAGATGATCAGAGGTTTGAACAGGTGCTGCGGGTTGATCGTCAGGGCGCTGACGGCCAGCCCCGCGACGCTGCCGAGCAACATGAACAGATACAAGGTGTGCAGTTGCTCGGACCCTTGGTTCAGCCCTTGCAGGAAGCCCACCGCCCCGGTCGACTGTTCGGACAGCACGATACGGGTCAGGAGCACGCCGAGGGCAAACCGGATCATCCGCCCGCTGCCCAGCCAGCGCGTGATCAACAAGGGCCGGGTTCGGTTATGTTCGATACACAGCCCTGCCAGGATCGACGCGATGGAGTACGCCAGGGCCAAACCGATCCACGGTTCCTCCAGCCACCATTCGATGCGTCCCAGGGACAAAGCTGCGCACAAGGCAGCGAAGCCCGATGCGAGCAAGGCGAAGGTCAGAAAGTCGAGCTTTTCGAAGGCCCGGAAGCGATCGCCCGGCGGCAACTTGAGGATCAGTACGCAGCCCAGCGACAACAGGCACATGCCCAATTCGAACAGATACAGCCCCCGCCATTCGGCGATCTGCAGCAGGTCTTCCGACACCAGCCGCGCCAGTGGAGTCGCTAACTGCGCAGTCCCCAACCCCAATACCAGGGCCTTCATCCGCCACTTTTGCGGGAAGGCCTGAATCATGTAGTACAGCCCCAGCGAGCTGAGCGCAGCCCCCACCATGCCGTGGGCCGCTCGCACGGCAACGGCCGATTCGATGTCATTGACGAACAGATGGGCGAAGGTCACCAGCGCGTAGAGCACCAGAAAACCCTCGGTAAACGCTCGCAAACCGAATTGCTGACGAAACTTCACCAACAGCAGGTTGATCGACACGTTGGTCATCACATAAGCCGCGGGTAACCAGGCGATTTCAGCCTGTGTGGCGCGCAGCGCCCCTTGCAGATATTGGAGGTTCGCAACGACCAGCGCGTTACCCAACCCGCCGGTCAAGGCCACGATCACGCCAACAATCGCGAACGCCAAGCGTTTGGGGGTCGGGTGCAAGGGTGTGGAGGGCGAGCCGGGAATCGTCGGCCGCTCATGGGGTGCCCAGTCATGGGGTGTGTATTTGTCGTTCATCGAGCGAACCTGAAGAATGCGAGGCTAGGACCATGACCGCGCCGATATTACTCATCGAATGCGCACAGGGGTAACGCGTCAGGCGCAATGACACAGAGACTGCGGGGATTCTAGTTAACCCAGGGGCAGATTGCCCATCGTCGGCTGATGTTCCGCTGGTAGGCTCGGAAGTGAACCTGGTGATCGAATTGCGATCATCTATATTCAATCCTTCTCGGTGCCCGCGCGTGCGTGGACGCCTTCGCCCGGATCAACAGGCGCCCTCTTCATGAAAATTCCAGGTCCCGATCACCCCATTTCCATCTCCCCGCTCAATGGCCAGGTCACCGTTCGGTTCAAGGACGTTGAGGTGGCGCACAGCGCTAACGCGCTGGAACTAAAGGAGGCCAGTTATCCACCGGTGATCTACGTGCCCCGCTCGGATATTTCGATTGAACATTTCCTTAGAACCGAACATCGAACCCATTGCCCTTACAAAGGCGATGCCTCTTATTTCAGCCTGGTGGCCAACGACGAATCCGCAGAAAACGCGGTATGGACCTATGAACACGCCTACCCGTCGGTCAAGGCCATCGAGGGCTATGTAGCGTTTTACCCGGACAAGGTGACGCTGGACGTGCACTGATCCCTGCCCCGCTCGAAGCGCTTTGGCTACACGAATCCGGAGAGAACCGATGCGTCATTCACGCCAGCTACGCGCCACCCCCGCCACGGAGCCGCTGTGCAAGCGCTATCAGAGCGTTCGTCACCACACCGAGCAATTGGCCGCGCCGCTCAGTGCGGAAGACATGGTGGTGCAGTCGATGCCCGATGCCAGCCCCGCCAAGTGGCACCTGGCGCACACCACCTGGTTCTTCGAAACCTTTCTGCTGCTGCCGAACCTGCCAGGCTATAAGGTGTTCGATCCGGCTTTCGGCTACCTCTTCAACTCCTATTACGAGGCCGTAGGGCCGCGTCACCCGCGTCCCCAACGTGGGCTGATGACTCGCCCGGGTGTCGATGAAGTCAAAGCGTATCGCCGTCATATCGACGAGCACATGGCGACCTTGCTGATGAGCGGCCTGTCAGACGAGGCGGTGAGCCTGATCGAGCTGGGCCTGGCCCATGAACAGCAGCATCAGGAGTTGCTGTTGATGGATATCCTGCACCTGTTCAGTCTGTCATCGCTCAAGCCGACCTACAGCCCTGACTGGCCCAAAGACGCGGGCGGCCGACGCGGCCAATTCAAACCGTTGAGCGGTGGGTTGACCCAGATCGGCCACAGCGGGTCGTCGTTCGCGTTCGACAATGAGGGGCCGCGCCACACCACGTACCTGCAGCCCTTCGAGATCAGCGACCGGCTGGTGACCAACGGTGAATGGCTGAGCTTCATCGCCGACGGCGGCTATCACACCGCGGCACTCTGGTTGTCCGAGGGCTGGACGTTGATCCAGGAGCTTGGCTGGAACGCACCGTTGTACTGGCAGCACGACGATACCGGCTGGAAACGCATGAGCCTTCGAGGCCTCGAAGACATTGACCCGGCAGGCCCGGTTACGCACATCAGTTACTACGAAGCCGCGGCGTTCGCCACCTGGGCTGACGCACGCCTGCCCACTGAAGCCGAGTGGGAAGCCGCCGCCCGGGCAGGCCTGCTGGAACAGGTCGACGACGTCGCATGGCAGTGGACGCAGAGCGCCTACAGCGCGTATCCCGGCTTCAAGCCGTCTGCCGGTGCGGTGGGCGAATACAACGGCAAATTCATGGTGAATCAGATGGTGCTGCGCGGTGGCGCGAGCGTGACCTCCCCCGATCACTGCCGCCTGACATACCGCAATTTCTTCCCGACCGACAAACGCTGGATGGTGGCCGGGGTGCGCCTGGCCCGAGACAGTCGCCAACCGGGTGTCGTCAATCCCCATGACAGCGAATTTGCGCGGGACGTGGTTGGCGGGCTGTCCGCCGAACACAAATCCCTCTCGCCCAAATACTTCTATGACGCGGCAGGGTCCGAGCTGTTCGAAGCGATCTGCAAGACAGCCGAGTACTACCCCACCCGTGCCGAGACGGGGCTGCTCACGCGCATCGTCGGTGAAATTGCCAGTACGATCCCCGATGGCGCCGCATTGGTGGAATTCGGCAGTGGCGCCAGCGATAAGACCCGATTGCTGCTTGATGCTGCCCCGCACATCGCCGTCTATGTGCCGATCGACATCAGCGCGACCGCCTTGAACAAGGCAGCGAAGACCCTGCGCCAGCAATACCCGTCATTGGAGGTGGCTCCGCAGGTCGACGATTTCACCCGGGTGGTGACCCTGCCCGAGGCCGCCAACGGCCACACCCGCGTCGGTTTTTTCCCCGGCTCGACCATTGGCAACTTCAGCCATGAGGAGGCCGTAGCATTTCTGCGCTCGGCCCATGAGGTGCTGGGTGAACAGGCGCATTTCGTCGTCGGCGTGGACATGGTGAAGGACCCGCAGACACTGGTCGCAGCCTATGACGATGCTGAAGGCGTCACGGCCCGCTTCAACAAAAACCTGTTGGCGCGCATCAACCGCGAACTGGGCGCTGATTTCAACCTCGATGCGTTCGAACATGAGGCGGTCTGGAACCCTATTCAGGCGCGCATGGAAATGCACTTGGTGAGCCAGTCCGAACAGGTGGTGAAAGTCGCCGGCCATCGCTTCCATTTTGCCGCCGGTGAGCGGTTGCATACCGAGAACTCACACAAGTTCACGGTCGAGTCATTCACCGATCTGGCAGCGAAGGCCGGGTGGACAGTGGAGCAGCACTGGATCAGCGATGCTCCACAGATGGCGCTGTTCAGTCTGCGCGCGTAGGGCCCATGCCCTCCGATGTTCAGGCCCTGAGAGGCTGCGCCCCGCAGGCCAATACGAAGGCTCTGACGAGGGGTGGGGTAATCCCTTCCAGCGCAGCGCGCTCGGGCTGGAACAGGGTCGCGACGAAAAACGGGTGGTCGCTCAATTCCACCGCCCGGATCTCCTCGTCCTGATCGTAGCCGGAGACTTTCAACGCTCCCGCGAAAATCTGGGCTTCCAGATCTTTGCGCAGTCCGTAGCGGCAGCGGTAGCGCTCATGGATAGACTCGCAGCCATAGGCCTGGGCGATGCGCGAGTGCTCCACCAGACGAATGGGTGCAAACGCCTCCACGAGCGAGCAACTGAGCGGCGTAATGATCGCCCGATCGGAATCCGGAGCAGTCTCCGCGTGCTCGGCGTCGCTCCAGCCCAGACAATGGCGGGCGTACTCGAGCAGCGCGTGTTGAAAGCCCCCGCAGGTCCCCAGAAAAGGCAGCTGCTCTTCGCGCGCGAAACGAATGGCGGTCAAGGCGCCGTGCATGTCACGGTAGGGGCTTGCCGGAACGCACCAGATCCCGTCGAACGCCGCCAACCCGTTGCCCTCCCCCACGTCCGGGGTCGGTATCCAGCGAAATTCGACAGGTATGCCGACCTCTTCGCCGACACGCTCCAGCGCGACGGGAATCGCCTGGTGAGCGGCCACGTTTACGTCGTAATCGCCGATTAGCGCAATGCGGACAGCTTGCTTTTGCTTCATCCTTGCTCCTTGAGTGCCAAACACTTTGCGTGGGGTCTGGCGGCGACTATAAGCTTGCCGCCATGCAAGCAGAATGGGCGCTCAAGCAAGTGATCAATGCATCCATGCATTACCAAATCAACCAGGCCGATCTGGCGTTGATCCTCGCATTAGTCCGAGGCAAGAGCCTTGCCAAGGCCGCGGAACTGCTCAAAGTGGACGTCTCGACGGTGTTCCGCTCGGTCCGACGGCTGGAAGCAGCGGTGGGCACGGCCCTGTTCGAAAAAAGCCGCTCGGGCTATCAGCCAACCAGCACCGCACTGCTGCTGGCACAACACGCAGAACACGCAGAGCAGGCGCTGGACCTGGCCCGGATCAGCCTCGAACAGGGCCGACAGATCGTCAGCGGCACCGTCCGTCTGACCTGCACCGAGGCCGTGCTGCAAAACCTGTTGTTGCCCGCACTGACGCGATTCATGCCCGACTATCCCGGCCTGAAGCTGGAACTCAATACCTCCAGCACCTTCGCCAACCTCAGCCGCCGCGATGCGGATATTGCATTGCGCTTGACCAACACGCCGCCCGAGCACTTAGTGGGCACCCGCTTGCGGACCGTGACCTATCACGTCTGCGCCAGTGCCTTGTACCTGCGTCGCAGTGGGCAGGTCGAACTCCCGGCCATGGATTGGATCGCCCCGGATGACTTTCTTCCCGATCACCCCACCGTGGCCTGGCGTCGACAGCAGTTGCCCGGCGTCAACCTGGCGTATCGCTGCAGTTCGATGCTCTCGGTGGCGGAGTTGGTCAAGGCGGGAATGGGCGTGGCGGCGCTGCCAGACTTCATGCTGCAGGCGGGTGCCATGCAGCGGATCGGCGAGCCACTAGACGGTTATGACACCGGACTATGGCTGCTGACGCGCCCCGATTGCCGGGCGCTGCGCTCGGTTTCAGCATTGTTCAGCGAATTGACCCGCGCGATTGAAAGGGCGTGAAGCTGATGCGCCGATAGCGGCCAAGTGCTTGGCCCCGCATCGAGGATGCTAACCCGCCAACGTCCAGTCACCCGGCTGCTTGAGCGGCCGCTAGAGGGCCTCCCGCTGCTCCCGTCGGAACTGCCCCGGCGGCATCCCATGCGCTTTGCGAAAGCGGCGGGAAAAGTACGCTTCATCGGCAAACCCGCAGATTTCAGCGACGTGGCTCAGCGGTTTGCTGCCGTTGACCAGATGGGTCCGCGCCATGCGCATGCGACGTTCCAGCACCAGTTCGGAAAAACTGCTGCCGGTTTCCTTGCGCAACAGGTGGGTGAGGTAGTTGGGCGAGAGAAAGGCCGCGGCCGCCGCGTCAGTCAGGGTCATCCCCGGATCGGCTATGTGTTCGCGAATGTAGCCCATGACCCGCCCCATCGCGTCCCGCCGCCCTTGACGTTCAGCTTTGCTCGCCGCAAGCGCCCGCAATTGAGGCTCGAACAGGTTGCAGACCTTGCCGATCAATTGCAGCAGATAGCCTCGAAGCATCGACGCCGAGCCCAATTGCCGGGTCCGATCAGCCACGCGCATCTGGCTGAGCAGTGTCGCCACCTCTGCAAAACTGGCATCGTCCAGGGTGAAATCCACATGCTCCTGAAAGCGAAACGGCGCCAACTCCGGCGCATCGCTCAGCGCCACGTCTTCCAGGTCCATGGGGTCGCAGTGCAGGTTTGGCAGAAGAAACGCTTGAGAAAAGTTGATCAGCACGAAATTCCCGTCTTCCGGATGGGGAATCACATGCAGGCGATGCGGCAAGATGAAAGCGAGCGTGTTGCGGGGGAATGGCCGAACCGCACCGCCAATGTGCTGCACCGTATCGCCACCGAGGTTGACTTGGATCTGGAAGTATTCATGGCGATGGGGCGACGTCAGGGCCGGGCGCGCGGCCTTGTCACGGATGTAGAAATCCATGCGGTCGCTGCGCTGCTGCATGCCATAGGTCTGGACGCGAGGGGCGGTCGCCATCGGTGGAAGCCTGAAAAGGCTCAAAGCTACAGCGCATGGGCGGTAACCGGCAAGCGGGACGCGGTGCAACGACGTCGACGATTGCCGGCAGTGAGCGGTATGCCCGTGATCAGGCCACCGTGAGGGTCAGCTCCGCGAGGCCCTCGATGCCTGCGGTGACCACGTCCCCCCGTTGCAGCGCGCCGACGCCCGCCGGGGTGCCGGTGTAGATCAGGTCACCCGCCTTGACCCCGACCGATTGCGAGAGGTAAGCGATCACATCTTTGACGGCCCAGATCTGGTCCGCGAGGTCCCCGCGCTGCCGCGGCTGGCCATTGACGTCGAGCCAGATCGCTCCGTGGTCCGGATGACCCACCTTGCTCACCGGCAGCAGGGGCGTGGTGGGCGCCGACGCATCGAACGCCTTGGCCCATTCCCACGGACGGCCCGCTTTCTTGGCTTGCGCCTGCAAATCGCGGCGGGTCAGGTCCAGCCCGACGCCATACCCCCAGACGTGGCTCAAGGCATCATCCGGCTCGATGTTCACCCCGTCCTTGCCGATGGCGACCACCAATTCGATTTCGTGGTGCAGGTCCTGTGTCAGCGGAGGATAGGGGATCGTCCCCGCGGCTGGCACCACGGCATCGGCAGGCTTGGCGAAAAAGAACGGGGGCTCGCGGTCCGGGTCATGGCCCATTTCCCGCGCGTGTTCAGAGTAATTGCGCCCCACGCAAAACACGCGGCGGATCGGGAAACGGGCAGACGTCCCGGCCACCGCCAGCGAGGGCGTGGCAACCGGTGCGATAACGAATTCAGTCATGGTCATGTCCTCTCATGAAGGTTGATTCACAGAGGACCAGTGTGCGGATTCGGCAAGATTCGGAGTTGGACAGATCCCCGGAGGTTTTGGACGGAGCAACGCATTATCGGGCTCATGCGCAATGGGCCTGCGTCTGGTCCGTCCCTCTGCGAGGCAACCGACGGCGAAGGCCTGCTCAACCGCGTCCCACGAACGGCATGCTGTTGGCCATCACCGTCATGTTCAGGACATTCGCCGACAGCGGCAGGCTGGCCATGTAACTCACGGCATCGGCCACGTGCTGAACGTCCATCGTCGGCTCCACCTTCAACTCGCCGTCAGGCTGCAGCACACCTTGGGTCATGCGGTCAGTCATATCGGTCAAGGCATTGCCGATGTCGATCTGGCCACAAGCGATGTTGTACGCGCGGCCGTCCAGCGAGGTGCTTTTGGTCAACCCCAGGACGGCGTGCTTGCTGGCGGTATACGGCGCGCTGAACAAGCGCGGGGTGTGGGCAGAGATCGAACCGTTGTTGATGATCCGCCCCCCTTGCGGCACCTGACGGCGCATCAAGCCGAAAGCACCGCGCACGCACAGAAACAGACCGGTGACGTTGGTATCGATCACGTTCTTCCACTGTTCTACCGACAACTCATCCATCGGCACCGCCGGCGCGCCGATTCCGGCATTGTTGAATGCGACGTCCAGTCGCCCGAAGGTGCGCTCGATGGTCGCGAAAAGGCTGTCGACGCTGGCTGCATCCCGTACGTCCGTCGCCACCGCCAACGCCCGCTGCCCTGCCGCCTCCGCCTGTGCAACCAAGGCCGTCAGCGGCTCCAGCCTGCGACCCGCCAACACCACGACGAAGCCATCTTTGAGCAGTTGCAGCGCCACAGCGCGGCCAATGCCACTCCCCGCGCCGGTGACCAGCGCGACTTTCAAGCCAGGCAATGAAGACATGAAGCACTCCTTTTTGTTGTGAAGCAGATCAACCGATGGCCGACCTGAACGCCCCAAGGGCGAATCCGCTGAAGCGGCCGGGGAAAAGCATCAACCGTGCACCGGCGTCAGCACCGGCTTGCCTGCGTAGAACGCCAGCAGATTGTCCGCGACCCTCTGGACCGTGTCGCGCGAGGCTTCCGGTGACAGACCCGCAACGTGTGGCGTCAGCACGACCTGACTCAAGGTCTTGAGGCTGTCCGGGACCTGCGGCTCGTCGTCGAACACATCCAGGCCGGCACCTGCCAGACGCCCCTGTTCCAACGCATCGATCAGCGCCTCGGTATCCACCACGCTGGCTCGGGCGATGTTGATCAGAAACCCTTCAGGTCCGAGCGCCTCGAGGGCCGTCTTGTCGATCAAGTGCCGCGTGCCTTTCCCTCCGGGCGTTGCGACCACCAGGAAATCGGACTCGGTCGCCAGGGCCAGCGGCGAATCGCAATAACGAAAATCCACGTCGTTGCGCGGTGAGCGGCTGTGATAGAGCACCTGCATGTCGAAACCCTGCGCACGCCTGGCGATTGCCAACCCCACGGCGCCCAACCCGAGGATGCCGAGGCGCTTGTTGGCGAACGACGGCCGCGTGGCTTTGCGCCACTCGCTTCGACGCACGGAGGCGTCGGCTTGGGGAATGTCCCGAACCACCGACAGCAGCAGCGCCATGGCATGGTCGGCCACGCTCGGTGCGTTCACCCCGGCGCCATTGGTCACCGTGATGCCCCGCGCCTGCGCCGCCGGCAGATCCACCTGCTCATAGCCGGCACCGATCACACAGATGATCCCCAACTTGGGCAACGCCGCCATCTCGTCGGCCGTAAACCCCAGCGGCCCACGGGTCAGCACCGCATCGATCTCCTCACCCCGTGTCGCCACCGCGTCGGCCCGCGCCGCGGGCGTCGGCGCAAGAATCAAGCGAAAACCGCTCTGCTCGAGGATCGGCAAATACTCGTTCACGCTTTCGACCAACACCAACACCGTTTTCGTCATGTCCCTACCGTCCAGCCATTTTCGATGGCACAGACAGTAGCGCGAGTCGGCGTGGTTGTGCAGGGAAACGTAAGAAATCCTTCACTCGACTTGCAGACGCCTATGACAAACTTTTGCTGGACGCGGCCTCTCGCTCGGGCGTACCGCGAAGCGAACGCCTTTCATAACGACCGTTTTTTTTCCCGACGCGACACGTCGGTTGCCCGCACTTAAGCGAGCTGTTTATGGTCTGACGGATGCGCCCGGATCCACCGCGATGCATGGCACGCTGAAACGCACGGCGGTTCGCGCCGCTTCATGAATGAATCATGCCCATCAAGGAACGTCATCGATGCTTAGAGCAATGTCCCGATCCCTGCTTTCCTCAACGGCCTTGGCCACCACAATGGCTGCGGTTCTGCTGACGTCAGGGGCAGCCTCGGCGGCCAGCGATCCCGGCAAGGCCCTGGCCGCCAAAGCCGGTATCCCATGGCCTGCGGTCATTGCCCACCGTGGCGCATCGTTCAACGCCCCTGAAGAAACCCTCCCCGCCTACACACTGGCGCGGGAACTGGGTGCCGATTATCTGGAAATGGACATCCAACGCACCAAGGATGGGGTGCTGATCGCACTGCACGATGACACGCTGGAGCGCACCACCAATATTGCCGAGGTTTATCCCGACCGTGCGAAGAATCCGGTGAGCACCTTCACCCTAGAGGAGCTCAAGCGGCTCGATGCCGGGGCCTGGTTCAACAAGGCCCATCCGGATCGCGCCCGCGCGAGCTACGCGGGTCTGAAAATTCTGACGTTGGACGAAGTCATTGACATCGCCGAAGGCGGCAAGAACAAACCAGGGCTGTACATCGAAACCAAAGTGCCTGCGCAATTTCCGGGAATCGAAGAGGACCTCAAAGCCAAGCTGGAACAACGCGGCTGGTTGAGCCAGCGCCCCGCCGCGGAGAAAGGGTACGTCAACGTGGCGCATATGCCGGGCCGCGTGGTCCTTCAGACCTTCGAGAAACCCAGCCTGGATTTGCTGCACAAAGCCATGCCGAACACGCCCAAGGTGTTGTTGCTGTGGTTGGGTGATGGCTACATTCAGGCCGAGTCCGACACAACCTTCAAGGACTCGGGGGCGAAAGACAAGGCGGCTTTCTACGCCTCGCAGAAAGTGAAATCAAAAGCGGAATTCGCCGCCTGGATGGACTGGGCCAAGGCCCACGGCGCGATCGGCACAGGCCCGGCAGCGGCGCTGAAGAATGGGGGCGATCAGAGCTACATGGACCTGGTGCAGCCATGGATGAACACCATGGCCCATGAGCGCGGCCTGATCATTCATCCCTACACCGTTGACGATGCGGTCGACTTCAAAGCCATCACCGCTCGCGGCGTGGACGGTTTCTTCACCAACCGAGCCTCGGAACTGCTGAAGTTCTACGGGCGGCCTTCGAAAGAGAGCATGGAGTCGATCCTCAAGCGGATCGGGTATTGATCGCACGCCACGGGCTCATGGGCGCTGTCGATCACCCTGACAGCCTTGAACGCCCCTTCGCAGCGCGCGGGGCGTTCGTCGAAAAAAGCAGCACGGTGAGCGTCCGGCGCCTCGTTAGAGCGGCGGCCTCGCTGCCGCGGGCCGCACGACCGGCTTACGCCAGCTCCGCCACGACCGCTGCCAACGCCTTGGCCGGATCTGCCGCCTGGCTGATCGGACGACCGATCACCAGGTAATCGGAACCGGCATCCAAGGCCTGACGGGGGGTCAGGATCCGGCGCTGATCGTCCTGCGCACTGCCCGCCGGGCGGATGCCCGGCGTCACCAGTTGCAGCGACGGATGCGCCGCTTTCAACGCCTCGGCCTCCAGCGCCGAACACACCAGGCCGTCCATCCCCGCCTTTTGCGCCAAGGCAGCCAGACGCAGCACCTGCTCCTGCGGTTCGATGTCCAGGCCGATGGCCGCCAGGTCCTCACGCTCCATGCTCGTCAGCACCGTGACGCCGATCAAGAGCGGCTGCACACCGCTGCGTTGTGCCAGTACGTTGCGGCAGGCTTCCATCATGCGCAGACCGCCGGAGCAGTGCACGTTGACCATCCACACGCCCATCTCGGCAGCCGCCTTGACCGCCATCGCCGTGGTGTTGGGGATGTCATGGAATTTCAGATCCAGAAAGACCTCGAAGCCCTTGTCGTTGAGGGTTTCGACGATTCCCGACGCACTGCTGGTGAACAGTTCCTTGCCCACCTTGACACGGCACAGCTTCGGATCGAGCTGTTCGGCCAGTTTCAGCGCCGCTTCGCGGGTCGGAAAATCCAGGGCAACGATGATGGGGGTCTGGCAAGCGGACATGGGCGGTTCTCTGGCAAGTCGAAATCGGCGCGCATTGTAGCGGAAGCTGCCGTTGCGCGGGACCCGGTGATCGTAAAGTGTCCCATCGAGGCCGGTTCCGATGACGTCCAGGAGGCCGCGCTGCCACGCCTGAGTATGCTCTTGCCCCTGCCGCCCGCCACGACGCCGCGCCGCGAGCGGGCAAACGATGCCCAAGTTCCGTGCACGATCAACGCCAGATTGGGGAACAAACGTTCTGCATACGACCCTTTTCGAAACATTACGACACATCCAGCCCCTGCTGGCATGACCACTGCACAGCGTTGCTTCCCGATGAGCCAATCAATCCAGGGAGTGACGCATGAATACGCAACTGAAGCCCACACTGGGCACGCTGCATTTATGGGGGATCGCTGTGGGTCTGGTGATTTCCGGCGAATACTTCGGCTGGAGCTACGGCTGGGGGGTGGCCGGAACGCTGGGTTTCCTGCTGACGTCACTGATGGTGGCGGCGATGTACACCTGTTTCATTTTCAGTTTCACCGAGCTGACAACGGCCATTCCCCACGCGGGTGGCCCTTTTGCCTACAGCCGCCGGGCCTTCGGTGAAAAAGGCGGATTGATCGCCGGCCTCGCCACCCTGATCGAGTTCGTTTTCGCGCCGCCGGCCATCGCTTTGGCCATCGGCGCTTACCTGAACGTGCAATTCCCGGCCCTGGACCCCAAACACGCCGCCGTCGGTGCCTACATCGTGTTCATGACCCTGAATATTCTGGGGGTCAAACTGGCTGCCACCTTTGAATTGGTGGTGTGTGTGCTGGCGGTGCTGGAATTGCTGGTGTTCATGGGCGTGGTTGCGCCAGCTTTCAGCTTCAGCAACTTTGCCCTCAACGGTTGGGCCGGGGCGGACAGCTTTGGCGCTCCGGCCATTGCCGGAATGTTCGCAGCCATCCCGTTCGCCATCTGGTTTTTCCTGGCGATCGAAGGTGCCGCCATGGCGGCGGAAGAAGCCAGAGACCCCAAGCGCACGATTCCGAAAGCGTACATCAGCGGCATCATTACGCTGGTGCTGCTGGCCATGGGGGTGATGTTCTTCGCCGGAGGCGTGGGCGACTGGAAAGCGCTGTCGAACATCAACGACCCCCTGCCACAAGCCATGAAGGCGGTGGTCGGCGAGCGCTCGGGCTGGCTGCACATGCTGGTCTGGATCGGTCTGTTCGGGCTGGTGGCCAGTTTCCACGGCATCATCCTGGGCTACTCGCGGCAATTTTTCGCCCTGGCCCGCGCCGGCTACCTGCCGGCGTCGCTGGCCAAGCTGTCGCGGTTCCAGACGCCTCACCGAGCGATCATCGCCGGTGGTGTGATCGGCATCGCCGCGATCTACAGCGACGGGCTGATCAACCTCAGCGGGATGACGCTGACCGCGGCGATGATCACCATGGCCGTGTTCGGCGCCATTGTCATGTACATCATGAGCATGTTGAGCCTGTTCAAGCTGCGGGCCACTGAACCGATGCTCGAACGCAGCTTCCGCGCACCGGGCTATCCCGTGGTCCCGGGTATCGCGTTGGTGCTGGCGGTGGTCTGCCTGATTGCCATGGCCTGGTTCAACGCGCTGATCGGGGTGATCTTCCTGGCGTTCATGGTGGTGGGCTTCATTTACTTCGGCGTGACCGGTCATGCGCGCTCGGTCGCCCCGGCGGATTCGATGCTCACAGGCGTGTAGTCAGGCCGATCGGTTCAGCGTTTCAGGCCCGCCAAGGCCGGAGCCCTTCCACTCCGGCCTGCGCGTAAATCCTCTTGGGGTGCTTGTGCCTGTGCCGAGCTCAAGCGCCCACTCCAGAGCAACAGGCGTGCATAGCCGAGCGTCTACTGGGCTTCGGCGTTCCTTGCTGTGCGCCACGGCGCCGCTTCCTTCATCACCGCCGACCTTCGTCAGCCAAAACGCGCAAGGCACGGGCGCTCATTAGACTGTTTTCCGCTGCAACCGATGACGGTTGGAATGAGTCAACTACGCTGCTGCCTACTGACTTTGTAGGATTCTGCGACATCTTGGTGGTTGGTGATGGATGACCCGGCCCGTATGATCCTAGACATTTTTGCGCAGATTAGAAGCCTATGTCCTTGATAGTTCTGCTGCTTCTGCCCTTCATCGGCAGTTGTCTGGCGGCGATTTTGCCGCACAACGCCCGCAACAGTGAATCCCTGCTCGCGGGCATCATCGCCCTGGTCGGCGCGGTTCAGATGGCGCTCTGGTACCCGCAGATCGCCCATGGCGGCGTGATTCGCGAGGAGTTTTTCTGGCTGCCCAGTCTGGGCCTGAACGTCGTGTTACGCCTGGACGGTTTTGCCTGGTTGTTTTCGATGCTGGTGCTGGGGATCGGCACCCTGGTGTCGCTCTACGCTCGCTATTACATGTCGCCCGACGATCCCGTCCCGCGGTTTTTTTCATTTTTCCTGGCGTTCATGGGGGCAATGCTGGGCCTGGTGATGTCCGGCCACCTCATTCAGATCGTGTTTTTCTGGGAATTGACCAGTGTCTTCTCTTTCCTGTTGATCGGTTATTGGCACCATCGCGCCGATGCGCGCCGTGGTGCTTACATGGCGTTGATGGTGACCGGTGCGGGGGGGCTCGCGCTGCTGGTGGGGGTGATGCTGCTGGGCCACGTGGTCGGCAGTTATGACCTGGATCGCGTGCTGGCGTCGGGCGACGCCATTCGTGCCCATGCGCTGTACCCGGTGCTGTTGACGCTGATCCTCATCGGAGCGCTGAGCAAAAGCGCGCAATTTCCTTTCCACTTCTGGTTGCCCCATGCCATGGCAGCCCCCACGCCGGTCTCGGCTTATCTGCACTCGGCGACGATGGTCAAGGCCGGAGTCTTTCTGCTGGCGCGTCTGTGGCCTGCCTTGTCAGGCAGTGACCAATGGTTCTGGATCGTCAGCGGCGCGGGCGCCTTGACCCTGGTCATCGGGGCGTATTCGGCGATTTTCCAGACCGACCTCAAGGGCCTGCTCGCCTACTCCACCATCAGCCACTTGGGGCTCATTACCCTGTTGCTGGGTCTGAACAGCCCGCTCGCCGCTGTCGCGGCAGTGTTCCACATTCTCAACCACGCCACGTTCAAGGCGTCGCTGTTCATGGCCGCCGGCATCATCGACCACGAAAGCGGCACGCGGGACATCCGCAGGCTCAGCGGCCTGATCAAGCTCATGCCCTACACCGCGACCCTGGCCATGGTGGCCAGTGCCGCCATGGCCGGGGTGCCGCTGCTCAATGGCTTCCTGTCCAAGGAAATGTTCTTCGCCGAAACCGTCTTCATTTCCTCGACCGCGTGGGTTGAAGTGGCGTTGCCCGTGATCGCCACCCTTGCCGGAACGTTCAGCGTGGCGTATTCGCTGCGCTTTACCGTCGACGTGTTCTTCGGCCCCAAAGCCGATGACCTGCCTCATACACCCCATGAGCCGCCGCGCTGGATGCGGGTGCCCGTGGAGTTGCTGGTGCTGGCGTGCCTGATCGTGGGGATCTTTCCCGCGCTGTCCGTCGGGCCGCTGCTGGCGGCCGCCGCGCAGCCGGTAGTGGGCGGACAACTGCCTGAATACAGCCTGGCCATCTGGCACGGCTGGAATGCACCGATGATCATGAGCCTGATCGCAATGGCTGCGGGTATCGTTCTTTATCTGTTCCTGCGGCCTCACTTCAAACGCGACCGCTTCATCGGGCCGCCGTTGATCTGGCGCTTGAACGGCAAGCGTCTGTTCGAGCGGGTACTGACGCTCAAGCTACGGGTGGCGCGCAGCCTGGAAAACCGGCTGACGACCCGACGGTTGCAGGCGCAGTTGTTCCTGATGGTACTGGTGGCGCTGGTGGCCGGTTTCGTGCCGATGTACGACAGCGGCCTGACCTGGGGCGATCGTCCGAAAATCCCGGGCTCGGGTGTGTTCGTGATGCTCTGGTTGATCGCCATCGCCTGCGCCATCGGTGCAGCGTGGCAAGCCAAGTATCACCGCCTGGCAGCCGTGACGATGGTCAGCGTTTGCGGCTTGATGACCTGCGTCACATTCGTCTGGTTTTCCGCGCCGGACCTGGCGCTGACCCAACTGGCGGTAGAGGTGGTGACCACTGTCTTGATCCTGCTGGGGTTGCGCTGGCTGCCGCGACGCAACGAGAACGTCGCCCCGCCGACGCGTTCGCGCAACCGCGCGCGGGCCCGCCGGGTCCGCGACTTCGTGCTTGCCGTCGCGGTGGGCGGTGGCATGGCATTGCTGTCCTACGCCATGCTGACCCGCCCCACGCCGAATGCGATTTCGGAGTTTTACCTCAGTCGGGCCTTGTCGCAGGGCGGTGGTACCAACGCGGTGAACGTCATGCTGGTGGATTTCCGGGGTTTCGACACCTTTGGCGAAATCACCGTGCTGGCCGTCGTTGCGCTGACCGTCTTCGCCTTGCTGCGTCGGTTTCGCCCACCCAGAGAAAGTATCCCGCTGCCCACGCAACAGCGGCTGCTGGCGCGGGATGTGGTCACCGACCTGGTCAACCCGCGCCACGCCAAGGACACCGCGCTGGGCTTCATGATGGTCCCGGCCGTCCTGGTACGCCTGCTGCTCCCGGTTGCCTTCGTGGTGTCGATGTACCTGTTCATGCGGGGCCATAACCAGCCCGGCGGGGGGTTCGTCGCCGGCCTGGTGATGTCGGTGGCGTTCATTCTTCAGTACATGGTCGCCGGCACGCAGTGGGTCGAGGCCCACATGAGCCTGCGCCCTCTGCGCTGGATGGGAACCGGCCTGTTCTTCGCGCTGGCGACCGGGCTGGGGTCACTGGCGCTCGGCTACCCCTTCATGACCACTCACACCGCCCATGTGCACCTGCCGATCCTGGGTGACCTGCACATCGCCAGTGCGCTGTTCTTCGACATCGGCGTGTACGCGGTGGTCGTCGGGTCGACGCTGCTGATCCTGACCGCACTGGCTCACCAGTCAGTGCGCAGTCACCGTCCGACCTCGTTGCCACAGCCCATCAATGCCGTCCCCGTCCCTGCCACACAAGGAGCCAAATGATGGAAGAAGTCATCGCCATTGCCATCGGCGTGCTCGCCGCTTCGGGCGTGTGGCTGATTTTGCGCCCCCGGACCTTTCAGGTGGTCATGGGCCTGTGCCTGCTGTCCTACGGCGTCAACCTGTTCATCTTCAGCATGGGCAGCCTGTTTATCGGCAAGGAACCGATCATCAAGGACGGCGTCCCCCAGGACCTGCTGAACTACACTGACCCGCTGCCGCAAGCGCTGGTGCTCACGGCCATCGTCATCAGCTTCGCCATGACCGCGCTGTTTCTGGTGGTGCTGCTGGCGTCTCGCGGCTTGACCGGCAACGACCATGTCGACGGCCGGGAGGGCAGTGAATGAGTCTGATGAACTCGCTGATCGTCGCACCGATTCTCCTGCCGGTTCTCACCGCCGCGCTGATGCTGTGGCTGGGCGAGAAACACCGACCGCTGAAGGCGCGGATCAACCTGTTGTCCACAGCCCTGGGGCTGTTGATTGCCATCAGCCTGATGATGTGGGTCCAGCGGACAGGCACCACCGGGGCGATTGGCGTGTACCTGCCTGGTAACTGGGAATCGCCGTTCGGCATCGTGCTGGTGGTCGACCACCTCTCGGCCTTGATGCTGGTGTTGACCGGCATCGTGGCGTTCTGCGCGTTGCTCTTCGCACTGGCCCGCTGGGACCGCGCCGGCGCCAGCTTTCACGCGCTGTTTCAGATTCAATTGATGGGGCTTTATGGCGCGTTCCTGACGGCTGATCTGTTCAACCTGTTCGTGTTCTTCGAGGTCCTGCTCGCTGCGTCCTACGGCCTGATGCTGCATGGCTCGGGCCGCGCCCGGGTGTCGGCGGGTCTCCATTACATCACCCTTAACCTGCTGGCCTCGTCGCTGTTCCTGATCGGTGCAGCGTTGATCTATGGGGTAACCGGCACCCTGAACCTGGCGGATCTGGCGATCAAGATTCCCCAGGTCCCGGAGGCGGATCTGGGTCTTCTGCACGCGGGCGCCGCCATTCTTGCCGTCGCCTTTCTGGCCAAGGCCGGGATGTGGCCCCTGAATTTCTGGCTGGTGCCGGCCTACTCGGCGGCCAGCGCTCCGGTGGCCGCCCTGTTCGCATTGATGACCAAAGTCGGCGCCTACACCTTGCTGCGACTATGGACATTGCTGTTTTCAGGCCAGGCCGGGCCTTCTGCATTTTTCGGAGGCGACTGGCTGATTTGGGGCGGGATGGCGACCCTGCTCGTGGCTGCCATTTCCATCATCGCCGCGCAGCGGCTGGAGCGCATGGCCAGCCTGAGCATTCTGGTCTCGGCCGGCATCCTGCTGTCGGCGATCGGTTTTGCGCAGCCCAGCCTCACCGCCGGTGCGCTGTTTTACCTGGTCAGCTCGACGTTGGCGCTGGCGGCATTGTTCCTACTGGCCGAACTGGTGGAACGCTCGCGTTCGGCCAACGAAATACCGCTGGAAGATGACGCCGATCAGTTGCCCAAGGCGCTGGAATCGCTGCATCCGGTCCCAGGCACCAATTTGGACGACGAACAGAAAGCCGTGGTAGGTCAGGTGATTCCCTGGACCATGGCCTTCCTGGGCCTGAGTTTCATTTGCTGCGCCCTCTTGATCATCGGCATGCCACCCTTGTCGGGATTTCTCGGCAAGCTGACGCTGATCAGTTCCCTGCTCAATCCGCTGGGACTGGACGTCGCAAAAGACGAGGCGATTCGTACCGACAGCTGGGCGCTGGTGACCTTGTTGATCGTTTCGGGGTTGGCATCGCTGTTCGCCTTCGTGCGTGTCGGCATCAAGCGATTCTGGACGGCCCAGGATCGCCCTTCGCCCGCGCTGCGGCTGAACGAATGCATTCCCATTGCGCTGCTGCTGATGGCCTGTGTCGTCCTGACCTTCAAGGCGCAAGCCCTGTTGCGGTATACCCAGGACACCGCTCAGGCACTGCATGACCCGCAGCAATACGTGCTGTCGGTGATGTCCACCCAACCGGTGCCCTCCCCCGACCGAGCCGAGGTGCAGCCATGAGCCGTCTGTTTCCTGCGCCGCTGTTGTCGTTGTGCTTATGGGCGCTGTGGTTGCTGCTCAATCTTTCCTTGAGCGCAGGTAATCTGCTCTTTGGGGCCATACTGGGCTTTCTTGCGCCCGTGCTGTTCGCTCCGTTGCGCCCGCAGCCTGCTCGCATCCGCCGACCGGGTCTGGCGATCAAACTGTTCTTTCTGGTCGGGCGGGATGTGCTGGTGTCGAACCTGCAAGTGGCCTGGGGCGTGCTGTGTTCGCGGCAGCGGCCGCCGCGCTCTGCGTTCGTCAAAATCCCGCTGGAGCTACATGACGCCCACGGGCTGGCGGCGTTGTCGATGATTTGCACCGTGGTGCCAGGCACCGTCTGGTCCGAACTGGCCCTGGATCGCAGCGTGCTGTTGATGCATGTGTTCGATCTGGAAGACGAAGCGCGTTTCATCGCGCACTTCAAGACCACGTACGAACGCCCGTTGATGGAGATTTTCCAATGAGCCCGTTGCTCAACGTTGCGATTCTGCTCAGCCTGTCGCTGTTTACCCTGGCGATGGTGCTGACGCTGATCCGTCTGTTCCGCGGCCCGTCCGCACAGGATCGAGTACTGGCACTGGATTACCTGTACATCCTGGCCATGCTGATGATGCTGGTTCTGGGGATTCGCTACGCCAGTGACACCTACTTCGAAGCCGCGCTGCTGATTGCACTGTTCGGCTTCGTCGGTTCCTTCGCCTTGGCGAAATTCCTGCTGCGCGGCGAGGTGATCGAATGACGGCTCTGTCCGATTTGCCGATGTGGGCGCAGGTACTGACCGCCATCCTGCTGTTGACCAGCAGCCTGTTCGCCTTGATCGGGGCACTGGGATTGTTGCGCATGAAGGACTTTTTCCAACGCATGCACCCTCCGGCATTGGCTTCGACCCTCGGCGCCTGGTGCGTGGCACTGGCCTCGATCGTCTATTTTTCGGCATTGAAGGAAGGACCGATCCTGCATGCGTGGTTGATCCCGATCCTGTTGGCAATCACGGTGCCGGTGACCACCCTGCTGCTGGCCAGGACCGGGCTGTTTCGCAAGCGCATGGCCGGGGACCCCGACGTGCCACCGGAAGTGTCGGAGGGGCAGCGAGAAGGGCATTGATTCAGAACACGGAAGGCCCGCCACCCGACCTCGTGCGCCGGCCGCAACTGTTGCCTGACAAACAGTGAATCAGCACTTTGCCCCGCCAGAGAGGTGATTCGGACACGCTCTGGGCCCAATTCGAGACCCGATCACCCCTGAAGTCGAGGGCGGACACACGCATCACCGGCGCTGGCACGCATGCTGCTTGGACACTCGGAGGGTTCATACGCCCATCATTTTCGCTTGACACGCGACCTGCAGGGTGCCTTTTGCACCTCGGGTGACTGACCCCAAGGAATCAGAACATGCTGGTGGTTTCAATTTCAGGCAGCCCTTCGACCCGCTCACGCTCCGGGGTCGTGCTCAAACACGCCGCGCAATGGCTGGTCGATCATGGCGTCGGCGTCAGCGCCGCGCGCGTTCAAGACTTCAACGCGGAGGATTTGCTGTACGCCCGTTTCGACAGTCCCGAAGTCATCGCCTTCATCGAGGCAGTGGCCAAGGCCGACGGCTTGCTCATCGGCACGCCCGTCTACAAAGCCTCGTTTTGCGGTGCGTTGAAGACGTTGCTGGATCTGCTGCCCGAACGCTCGCTGCACGGCAAGGTGGTGCTGCCACTGGCCACCGGGGGCAGCATCGCGCACATGCTGGCGGTCGACTATGCGTTGAAGCCGGTGTTGTCCGCGCTCAAGTGTCAGGAGGTGCTGCACGGGGTGTTCGCCATCGACAGCCAGATCACTTACGTCGACGACAGCCCGCTGGGGGGCGAGCTGGACGAGCTGTTGACGCAGCGCCTGCATGACGGGCTGGATCATTTCTTCCTCGGCTTGCAACACCGGACCAACGCCCGGCAAAAAGTCGCCGGTGGGCATTTGAAGCTGGCGCTGTAACACGAGGGCCTGACGCGGCTCGTCGTGTTTGTCAGATTTTTGTAATGCCTGTGTCACCCCCGTGACGGCGCCGTTTTTTTAGATTGGCCACTCCTAAACCTGTTGGAGAGGTCATCATGAAAATGCGTATCCCCCTTGCCATTGCCTTTTCCGCCTTGTCGCTGCTTGCCGTTTCCATCACCCCGGCGCAGGCTGCGCCGTCCACCGTGGGTGAGATCAAAAACGTCGTCCTGGTTCACGGTCTGTACGCCGACGGCTCCAGTTGGGGCAAGGTGATTCCGCTGCTGCAAGCCAAGGGCCTGCACGTCACCGCCGTGCAGAACCCGACCACGTCGCTGGAGGCCGATGTCGACGCTGTGAAGCGCACGCTGGCGCAGCAGGACGGACCGACGATTCTGGTGGGGCATTCGTACGCAGGCATGGTGATTACCCAGGCCGGTGACGATCCCAAGGTCAAAGGCCTGGTGTACATCGCCGCTCGGGCGCCGGACGCGGGTGAAGACTACCCCGCCCTGACCAAGAAGTTTGCGCCCGCCCCGGCGTCAGCCGGCCTGCAATGGTCCGCTGATGGCTACGGCCTGCTGTCCGAGCAAGCCTTCGTGCACGATTTCGCCGGTGACCTGCCGGAGAAGGAAGCCCGTACCTATTTTGCAGTGCAGCAACCCGTGGCCAAGGCCGTGACCACCGCCAAGACCACCGTGGCGGCCTGGCGCGACAAGCCGAACTGGTACGCGGTCTCGACTCAGGACCGTACCATCAACCCGGATCTGGAGCGGTTCATGGCCCAACGCATGAAGGCCCATACCGTGGAAATTCCGGCCAGCCATGCGGTCCTTATTTCTCAGCCGGAGAAAGTCGCGGATCTGATCGTTCAGGCGACCCACGCGACGGATACCCATTAATCGTTACACTGAGTTGACTGGCCGGGCACCCTGACCCGGCCCTCTCTCGTTTGCCGAGGCTCGCGCGTCGCGTTTATGAACATTCTGATCATCGAGGACGAACACAAGACCGCCTCCTACCTGCGCGCAGGGCTGACCGAAGCCGGGTACGTCGTTGACCACGCCGACAATGGCATCGACGGCTTGCACATGGCGCGGGAGTCACAGTACGACCTCATTTTGCTGGATGTCATGCTCCCGGAAATGGACGGCTGGACCGTCATGGAGAAGCTGGGCAGCCGCCAACAGACGCCCGTGCTGTTTCTCAGTGCCCGCGGCACGCTGGAGGACCGCCTGCGCGGGCTGGGCCTGGGTGCCGACGAGTACCTGGTCAAGCCGTTTTCCTTCGCCGAACTGCTGGCCCGAATCCGCATTATCCTGCGCCGGGGTCAGACGGAGCGGCCCGTTGAAACCTTGGAGATCGGCGACCTGCAGGTGGATATCGCCAAACGCCGGGTGATCCGGGGCGGACAGCGCCTGAACCTGACCAACAAGGAATTCAGCCTGCTGATGTGCTTCATCCAACGCCGCGACGAAGTCTTGCCGCGCAGCCTGCTGGCCTCACTGGTCTGGGACATGAATTTCGACAGCGACACCAATGTGGTCGACGTCGCCGTCAGGCGCTTGCGCCAGAAGATCGACGACCCCTTTCCCACCCGCCTGATCCATACCGTGCATGGCGTGGGGTATCGCTTCGAGCACGAGCCATGAGACGACTCTCGCTGACGGTGCGCCTGACGCTGTTGTTGGCGTGCTTTGCCTTCGGCGCGATGGCCATTCTGGGCTCGGCTCTGTATTTCGGGCTCCGCGCACAACTCTCTCTGAGTGACGACGCGGCGCTGGTGACCCGGGTCGATCAGATTCGTACCCTGCTGCAAGACAGCGATGCCCGCGAACTGGTGCGCGACAAACCCCGCCTCTTCGGAAACATGCTGGGCAATTCCGAATCCTTGCTCATCGTGCAGACCCAAGACGGTACGCCACTGATCACCGTCAACCCCGGTGACCGCGAAGTGCCCGAGGTCGACCCTGTGGACGCCGAGACGCCACTGTCTCTGCAGCAGGTCCATCACGGCCGTGGCGTGGATGGTACGCCGTTCATCTACATGGCCGCCCATGTCAGGACCCACACTGACCAAATGCCGTTGAAGGTGACCTCCGGGCGCATGCTCACCGAGCGGGCGCAGATTCTCGCCGGTTATCGCAACGACATACTGACGCTTTCCAGCCTGACCGCAGGCCTGATCGCCCTGCTGGCCTTCTTTCTGGCGCGGCGCAGCATGACGCCCCTGCGCCGGCTGGCCGAACAGACCGCCGCCATCGGGGTGGGCACGCTTTCCAGCCGCATCGACCGGCAAGATACGCCGCAGGAATTGGACGCCGTCATCGGCCAGTTCAATGCGATGCTCGCCCGGCTCGAACGTGGCTTCACCGACCTGAAGCAGGTCAGCGCCGACATGGCTCACGACCTGCGCACGCCGATTGGCAACCTGCTCGGCCAGATTGAAGTCGGCTTGGGCAAGGCGCGTGACATGGATTATTACCAGCGACTGCTGGGTTCGAACTACGAGGAATTGCAGCGTCTCTCGAAGATGATCGACAGCATGCTGTTCCTGGCCCGAACCGAGCATGCGGAAGAAGCCATCGAACGTATCGACATCGACGTTGCGCGGGAGCTGGCGCGCATCGGCAGCTACTTCGAAGACCTGACGGAGGAGCGCGGTCTGCGCTTGACGTGGCGCGGTGAAGGGACCTTGCGAGCGGACGTCAGTCTGTTCCGTCGCGCGCTGGCCAATCTCGTTTCCAATGCGGTGCGGCATGCGCAGGCGGACAGCGAGATTCGGATCGAGGTCGAGCGCGAAAGGCAATACAGCGTGGTGCGGGTGAGCAACCTGGGCGAAACCATCCCGGCGACCGTGCTGCAGCGGCTGTTCGACCGGTTCTACCGCGCCGACACCTCGCGCCAACACTCATCGGAGCGCAGTGGCCTGGGGCTGTCTATCGTGGCGTCGATCATGAAATTGCATGGCGGTCATTGCCGTGTCGTCAGCCAGGACGGCGTGACCGTGTTCAGCCTGTTCTTTGCCTGCGACCCCGCCTTGGCGAGGCAATGAATCGTTTCCCCCTTCAGCCGAAACAGCTCAGCCTTGGCGTGCTTTCGACGGGGTGCTGATTTCGGCGTTGACCTCGCCACGGGTGTCGAATTCGTGGGCTTGCTGCATCTGAGGCTCGGCCATCAACTGCGCTTTGCGCGCTTGATAGTCGTCGTAGGACAGGCCGCGACGGTTGAGGTCTTCGAGGGCCAACTGGTGGGTCTCTTCAGCGGTGTAAGGCCGCAGCTCAGGGTGATTGCCAGCAGCACAGCCGGACACGAAAGCGACGGAGAACACGAGGGCGAGGGCGAGAAGACGGTTCATGGGAGCCTCCATTCGGCTCGTTTCTGGAATGAAGCCAAGGCTACGCGCCGGGGCTTTCCAGCAGAAATCAGTCGTCTCGATAGTGGCTATCGGCAGTGAAAGATATGACGTTCATGAACACAGTAGGAGCGCTTACCCGCGATTGCCTTGTCATTCACCCTAATGGCTTCTGGTACAACGCAATCGCGGGCAAACGCGCTCCTACCCATACGGGTATCGGTCGACTAAACCAGCCAGTGCCACAACAGCGACGTGCCGATCAGGCCCACCACCGACACGATGGTCTGCAGCACCGACCACACCCACAGCGTCTGCTTGAGTTGCAGGCCGAAGTACTCGCGTACCATCCAGAACCCTGCGTCATTGACGTGGCAGAAAAACACCGAACCGGCACCAATCACCAGTGCAACCAGGGAGGCCTCGACCGGCGCCAGGCCCGCCATCATCGGCGCCAGAATGCCCGCCGTGGTAGTGGTCGCGACAGTGGCTGACCCGGTGGCCTGGCGCAATGCGACCGCGATCAGCCATGCCAGCAACAGATAAGGCATGTGCGCCCCTTCCGCCGCTTTACTGATCGTCTGGCTGACGCCCGCGTCCAGCAGCGTCTGCTTGAGGCCGCCGCCTGCGCCGATGGTCAGCAGCAACACCGCGATCGGCGCCAGGCTTTTACGCAGGGTCGTGCCCACCTGCTCACGGGAGATGCCATTGGCCCAGCCCAGGCAGACGGTCGCTGCGAGAACCGCAATACCCAGCGCAACCAACGGTTCGCCGAGAAACTTCAGGGTCAGGGCGACGTTGCTTTCGGGCTCCATGGCGACCTTGGCGAGCGTGCTGCCCAGCATGAGGATGACCGGCAGCAGGATGATCAGCAACGACACACTGAAGCTGGGCTGACGGGCGACTTTCGATTGGGCCGAAAACAGTTCGTCCAGCTCCGCCGGTGCTTCGATATGCAGCCGTTTGGACAGCCAGTTACCGTACAGAGGGCCGGCCAGAATCACCGCCGGCACCGCGATGCAAATGCCCAGCAACATGGTCAGGCCCAGGTCGGCGTGCAAGGCGCTGACCGCGATCAGTGGCCCCGGGTGGGGTGGCATCAACGCATGCAGGGTGGTCATCCCCGCCAACGCTGGGATGGCGATTTTCAGCAGCGGCAGATTGGACTGACGCGCCATCACGAAAATGATGGGAACCATCATCACCAGCCCCACTTCGAAGAACAGCGGCAGGCCGATGATCATCGCCACCATGGCCATGACCCAAGGCAGGGTCTTGCCCTTGCCCAGGCCGAGCAATGTCGAGGCAATGCGGTCCGCCGCGCCGGACTCGGCCATCAGCGCACCCAGCATCGCCCCGAGTGCAATGATGATTCCCGCCTCGCCAAGAAGCCCGCCAGCGCCCTTGCTGAACGCTTTCGCTACCGCCTCCGCGGGCAGCCCCGCACCTATCCCTGCGATAAATGTCCCCACCAGGATCGACAGAAAGGGTGGGAGTTTGGTAGCGCTGATCAGCACGATGATTGTGGCAATGGCGACCAGGCAGCAGATGATCAGGCGGGTGTCATGGAACACCCACGCAGCAGACGAAAGATCCAAGCGTAACCCCTTTTCGTTCGATTCTTATTGAAAGATTCTCTGAAACAATTTGTTTCAGGCGCCCGAACGATACCGGATGCGACCGAATGCCGCAGCGATTTTTTCATGAAAAATGGCTGAAAAGCCCTTGTATTCATGCATTCATCTACATGAATACGGCTTTAGGCGATGAGCGGCGCGCTGCTGGGCCATGGCCGCTACGAACTTCAACGTACTTCGGGGGCTGGCTTCGCACACTCAATCAACACATCCCTCAATGCCTGCGCGGCCGCGGATAACTTGTGGTCTGCCAGGGTCATCAACCCGATCTGTCGCTCGATTCGCGGCCCGTCCAACGCAACGCAGCGCGCTCCCAACTCCTCCATCTGCCGAATGCACAGAGACGGCACCGCGCTGACGCCCAGACCGTTGGCGACCATCCTGCCGACCGTCGACAACTGATGACTTTCAAAAGCCACGGACAGCTTGCCGTGCTGGCGCTGCAGGTCCTGCTCCAGCAACAGACGCACTGCCGAGGGCCGTTGCAGGGTGATGAAATCGTGGTGCAGCAACTCGTCCCAGGTCACCACCGCACGCTCGGCAAGCGCAGAATCCACGGGCACCACCGCCACGAAACGGTCCAGGTAAAACGGCGTGAACAGCAGGTTGTTGTTCGATTCCGGCTCGAATCCAATCCCCAGTTCGACCCGTCGGTGGTCGACCATCTCCAGCACCTGCTCGTTGATCACATCGTGAACCGCTACGTTGACCCGCGGGTAACGCTCGCGAAACACCTTGAGCGCGACCGGTAACAGGCTCCCGGCGAAGGACGGCATGGCTGCGATCGACACTTTGCCCATCTGCAAGGTGAACCGCTGGCGCAGCACCTCTTCGGCGTTATCCCAGTCGGCCAGCAACTGCCGAGCCAGGGGCAGCAGCGCCTCACCTTCCGGGGTGAGGCTAACGTTGCGGGTCGTGCGGGTAAGCAACTGCCCCCCAAGGTCATCTTCCAGCGCCTTGATGGTCAGGCTCAGCGCCGGTTGGGAAAGGTGCAGCCGCTCACCCGCCTGGGCAAAACTCAGGCATTGGGCGACTGCAAGAAAGGCGCGGAGCTGCTTCACATTCATATATTGGATTTACTTATCAATTCATGAAAAAAACAAAATTAACAAATCACTGAGCACGGGTGAAGATGCCATCAACGCTCTCCGGCAGCCGGAATCACCGGGTGGCCGGGCACAACTACAACGAAGCGGGATGAACACCATGGCCGGACTCGACAAACGCGTCGCAACGTACGAAGAAGCCCTCGCCGGGCTGACCGATAACATGACTGTATTGGCCGGGGGGTTCGGCCTGTGCGGTATTCCGGAAAACCTCATCGCGCATATCAAGCGCATGGGCGTGAAAGGCCTGACGGTTGTGTCCAACAACTGCGGCGTGGACGGTTTCGGTCTGGGCATTCTGCTGGAAGACCGGCAGATCCGGAAAATGATCGCCTCCTACGTCGGGGAGAACAAACTGTTCGAAGAGCAGTTGCTCAAAGGCGAGCTGGAAGTCGAACTCACGCCCCAGGGCACCCTTGCGGAAAAAATGCGCGCTGGCGGTGCCGGTATCCCCGCCTTCTATACGGCCACCGGTTACGGCACGCCGGTCGCCGAGGGCAAGGAAACCCGCCAGTTCAATGGCCGCAACGTGATCCTGGAAGAAGCCATCACCGGTGATTTCGCCATCATCAAAGGATGGAAAGCCGACCACTTCGGCAACGTGGTCTATCGCCACACCGCGCAGAACTTCAACCCGGTCGCCGCCACCGCGGGCAAAATCACCGTGGTCGAAGTCGAGGAAATCGTCGAACCGGGCGTGCTGCTGCCGACCGAAATCCACACGCCGGGCATCTACGTGGACCGCGTGATCCTGGGCACTTTCGAGAAGCGCATCGAGCAGCGCACCGTCAGAAAGGCCTGACGCCAACCCCATCCGACATGGGCCACCGAACAGAATAAAAGAGACTCGAACCATGGCACTTTCCCGCGAACAAATGGCACAGCGCGTGGCGCGCGAACTGCAAGACGGCTTTTACGTGAACCTGGGCATTGGCATTCCGACGCTGGTCGCCAACTACGTCCCCGACGGCATCGATGTGATGCTGCAATCGGAGAACGGCCTGCTCGGTATGGGTGCGTTTCCCACCGAGGACACCATCGACGCCGACATGATCAACGCTGGCAAACAAACCGTGACCGCGCGCATCGGTGCTTCCATTTTCTCCTCGGCCGAGTCATTCGCCATGATCCGGGGCGGCCATGTCGACCTGACGGTACTGGGCGCTTTCGAAGTCGACGTCGAAGGCAACATCGCCTCTTGGATGATTCCGGGCAAGCTGGTCAAAGGCATGGGCGGCGCCATGGACCTGGTGGCCGGTGCCGACAACATCATCGTCACCATGACCCACGCTTCCAAAGACGGCGAGTCGAAACTGCTGCCCCGTTGCAGCCTGCCGCTGACCGGCGCCGGATGCATCAAGAAAGTGCTCACCGACCTGGCCTACCTCGAGATCGAGAACGGCGCCTTCATCCTGCGCGAAACCGCGCCGGGCGTGAGCATCGAAGAAATCGTCGCCAAGACCGCCGGAAAGCTGATCGTGCCGGACGATGTGGTCGAAATGACGTTCTAGGGGCATCACCCCGTACGCCTGTAGGCGCGCGCCTGCCCGCGATGTGGCCCGTCCAGCCACCCACGCAGTGTCTGGATAATCGCACCGCGAGCAGGCGCGCCCTTACAGGTAACGGGTCAAGCCATGCTACACCGCCATGCCACCCTGCCCCTTTCAGCAATGAAGGGGCTTTGCCGTATCTAGCGCTGCACTTTTTCTTGCGTCACTGCCGACAAAAAAACAGCTATCTCAATAGCATCCAACAATAACTCCAAGAGGAAACACACGTGGCCGCCGATATCGAAGAAAGCCGCTCCGCACGATTTGCCCTGCGCTGCGCCAAATGGGCCGAGCGCTGGTTCCCGGATTCCTGGGTGTTCGCCGCACTGGCCGTGGTGATCGTCACGCTCGCCACCCTGGGCATCGGTGCAAAACCCGCCGACACTGCCAAGGCCTTCGGCGACGGGTTCTGGAGTCTGATCCCTTTCACCATGCAAATGGCCTTCGTGGTCATCGGCGGCTACGTCGTCGCCAGCTCGCCGCCTGCCGTAAAGCTGATCGATCGCCTGGCACGCCTTCCGAAAAACGGCCGCTCGGCCGTCGCCTGGGTCGCGCTGATCTCCATGGTGGCTTCGCTGCTCAACTGGGGCCTGTCCCTGGTATTCGGCGGGCTGCTGGTGCGGGCGCTGGCGCGTCGCACCGACCTGAAGATGGATTATCGGGCGGCGGGTGCCGCGGCCTACCTCGGCCTGGGCGCCGTCTGGGCACTGGGGCTGTCGTCGTCGGCCGCGCAGTTGCAGGCCAACCCGGCCAGCCTGCCACCGTCGATTCTGGCGATCACCGGGATGATTCCGTTCACCCAGACCATCTTTCTCTGGCAGTCAGGGATCATGCTGCTGGCCTTGGTGGTGATTTCCATCGTCGTGGCCTATGCCACCGCGCCGGGACCTGCCAATGCCCGCGACGCCGAGGCATGTGGTGTCGATCCGGCCTTCAGCCTGCCGCCTCTGCCTGCACGCACGCGCCCGGGTGAGTGGCTCGAATACAGCCCGCTGCTGATCATTCTGATGGTCGTGCTGGCGTCCGGCTGGTTGTACAACGAATTCACCACCAAGCCGGCGATCACAGCGATTTCGGGTCTGAACACCTACAACTTCCTGTTCATCATGGTCGGTGCCCTGCTGCACTGGCGTCCCCGCAGTTTCCTGGACGCTGTCGCCCGGGCGGTACCTACCACCACAGGCGTGCTGATCCAATTCCCGCTGTATGGCTCAATCGCGGCCCTGCTCACCACCGTCAAAGGCGGCGACGCGCAGACCGTCGCGCACCATATTTCGACGTTCTTCACCAGCATCGCCTCCCACGATACCTATGCGCTGTTGATGGGCGTGTATTCGGCGATACTCGGTTTCTTCATCCCGTCCGGTGGCGGCAAATGGATCATCGAAGCCCCTTATGTGATGCAAGTGGCGAATGACCTGAAATATCACCTGGGCTGGGCGGTGCAGATCTACAACGCCGCCGAAGCGCTGCCGAACCTGATCAACCCCTTCTACATGCTGCCGCTGTTGGGCGTGTTGGGGCTCAAGGCGCGAGACCTGATCGGCTTCTCCTTCGTACAACTGCTGGTGCACACGCCGCTGGTGCTGTTCCTGCTGTGGGCCTTGGGCACCACCCTCGCCTACATTCCCCCGGTAATGCCGTAGCCCGATTGCTGAATCGCCAAGAAAGCGTGGGTCATTTGCCCCACGCTTTTTTTTGACGAGTTGAAAAATATTGTACAAAACCGACGAGCTGTACAACCTTACCTGTAGCTTTTTGATATCACCTTTGTGATGATCTCTGCACTGCAGAAGGAACAGGCAACTGGGCATTGACACACGCCCTGGAGACCATGGAACAGGATTCATCGTTGTTTCATCTCTCTGGGCTGCCATCATGTTTTTCGACTCGCAAAAGAACAAAGTCATTCAGGAGCTGCAACTGACCGTCTCCCATCAGGCCAGCCTGTTGGAAGCCATCGGCCGCTCAATGGCAAGCATCGAGTTCGACCTCAACGGCGTCGTGCTCACGGCCAACGACAACTTCTTCAAAGTCATGCGTTATCGCCCCGAACAGGTGATTGGCAAAGAGCACCGCGTGTTCTGTACCCCCGAGTATGTGCGTAGCAACGAGTACACGCAGCTTTGGTCGCGGCTGCGCAATGGCGAGTTCGTGTCCGCGACCTTTCAACGGGTGGCAGGCGATGGCAGCACGGTCTGGCTGGAAGCCAGCTACAACCCCGTGCGCGATACCAACGGCAATGTGGTCAAGGTCGTGAAATATGCTGCCGACGTGACCGCCAAGCTGCAGGCCGAGAGCGAATCGCGCAACAAGCTGCAAGCCATCGACCGAGCCATGGCGGTCATCGAGTTCGATCTGGACGGCCGCATCATCGCCGCCAACGATAACCTGCTGCGCCTGCTGGGCTACAGCCGTCAAGAGCTGTTGGGCAAGCACCATCGCCTGCTCTGCCCCGCTGAATTGACCAGTAGCAGCGACTACCAAGATTTCTGGCGCCGTCTGAACAAAGGCGAATTTTTCAGCGGTCAGTTCAAGCGCGTCGCCAAGCACGGCCAGACCCTCTGGCTGGAAGCTTCCTACAACCCCGTGTACGACGCCTGCGGCAAACTCAGCAAGGTGGTCAAATTCGCTTCCGACGTGACCTCGCGCATCGAGAAACATGAACAGGACGCCCACAGCGCGGCGCAGGCCTATCACATTTCGGTGCGCACCCAGAAAGTAGCCGAGCAAGGCACTCAAGTGATTCAAGAGGCGGCCAGCGAAATGCGCCAGATTTCGCGCAACATCGAAGATTCGTCACGGATCATCGGCCAACTGGGCGAACGCTCGGAGCAGATCACAGCCATCGTCAACACCATCCACAGCATCGCCGACCAGACCAATCTGCTGGCCCTGAACGCCGCCATTGAAGCAGCCCGCGCGGGGGATCAAGGCCGGGGATTTGCGGTGGTCGCCGATGAGGTTCGGCAATTGGCCGGGCGGACCAGCCGATCGACGCAGGAAATTTCCGAAATGATCCAACTGATCCAGACCGAAACCCGCCAAGCCATCGTTAGCATGGACAACACCCGTGCCAACGCGGTCAAAGGGGTCGACCTCGCGGATCAGGCCGGAACGGCCATCGTTCAGATCAGCAGCGGAACCAACGACGCGGTAGACGCGGTGCGGGTGTTCGCCGGGCGCGAATGACAATGAACGGGCCAAGCCGTCGGTGGCAATGCTGCTCCCGGCGGCCCGGCCGGCGCTGATCAGGGGTTCTAGACGCGTTGCGCCTCGTTCTGACGGCGCAGCGCCTTGGCCCGCTTCTCGAGTACCAGGTACACGATGACCGCCAGCACCAGCGGAATCAGAAAATAGATCACCCGATAGCCAATCAGCGCCGCAAGCAGTTGCCCTTTGGTGAACTGATGCTGCATCAGAGTGATGAACACCGTTTCCAGCACCCCGAGCCCCGCCGGGATGTGAGCAATCACCCCCGCAATGCTGCTGATCAGCAGAATGCCCAGTACGGCCGGATAAAACGCCTTTTCCGGCAGCAAGATGTAAATCAGCAAGGCCATCAGGCCCCAGTTCAACGCCCCCAGAAGCGCCTGCCGCAATGCCTGGTTCAGCGACGGCAGCACCAGTTGCTGCTTGCGAATCGTCCAGGTCCGCCGCTTGGAAAAGCGACAGGCGAGGAAATAGCTGAAACACACCACCAGCAACAGCACGCCGATCAACTGCAAGGTGGTGTCACCGATCTTCCAGCCCTCAGGCAGGTCGATGAATCCGCCGGCGAACACAAATCCAGCCAGCAACATGTAACCCAACCAGTTGGTGATGAGGCTCAGACTGAGAATCCGCGTGATGGTAGGAACGTCCAGCCCGAGGCGCGAATACAACCGATACCGCAGGGCAATACCGCCCACCCAGGAACTGAGGTTCAGGTTGAAGGCGTAACAGACGAAGGTCACGGGGACGATCTGCTTGATGGATAGCTTGTGCGCCGTGTAACGCCGGGCAAGTACGTCGAAGCCGCAATAGGTCAAATAGCTGCCCGCCGCGACCACGAACCCCAATGCCAAGGTACTGGCTTTGTAAGACGCCAGCGCATGGGTCACCTCGTTCCAGTCCAGGTTTTTGACCAACAGGAACAACATCACCGGGACGGCGATGAAGAAAAACAGGGTCACGACGCGCTTGGCCCATTTCAGCCAGACCTTCGATTTGGGTGAGGCCTCGGCTGGCACCTCACGTGGCGACGCATGGGATACTCCGCTCATGACAATCTCTCCTGATCAGCCGACAGTTCGCGCGTGAGGGTTTCAGCGCCGGGCATGACTTCCGGTGGGCGAAGCGGTTTCAGACGCGGGCCGTGCACCGGGAACAGCCCTGCGATTGCCGGGAAATGGCGCAGGAAGTGGAAGCTCAGGAAAATCATGGGCGCTCGCCACCACTGCCCCTTCGCCAGGCCCTTGAGGCTGGCCTGTTTGCTCTGGGTTGCCGCCAACTCCTGGAGGTGCTCATGCAACTGCTGGTTGAGGGCGCGGTCGCGAATGAACAGATTGGCTTCCAGGTTCAGTGCCAGACTCAGCGGGTCGAGGTTGCTGGAACCCACCGTCGACCACTCCTGATCGATCAACGCCACCTTGCCATGCAATGCCCGCTGCTTGTACTCGTGGATGACAACGCCTTCGCGCAGCAGCCAGGTGTACGTCAAGCGCGAACAGACGCGGACGAAAGGCATGTCCGGCTGGCCTTGCAGAATGAGCGTCACTTTCACCCCACGCCGTGCGGCATTGCGCAGTTCCCGCAAAAACCGGTAGCTGGGAAAGAAATAGGCATTGGCGATGGTGATGCGCTGATTCGCGTTGCGCATGGCTTGCAGGTATTGCTCTTCGATGTCGGTGGTGTGGCGGTCGTTGTCCCGTTCGGCGAACAGCATCCGCGCGCTTCCCGCTCGCCGGGTCACGACATTCAGCGGCGTGAACGATGTGCGCAGGACCGGCCCCAGCATTTGCAAGGTGGAGCGGTAGATGTCCGCAACGATCGGCCCGCGAACCAGTACCGCGTAATCTTGCTTGGCCGTGATCCCGGTGTCCGCCATGTGATCGACGCTGTAGTTGATGCCGCCCATGAACGCCAGCTCGCCATCGATGACCACCACCTTGCGGTGCAACCGGCGGAACAGATTGGTGCGCATGCCCATGAACTTGGGGCGCGGGTCGAACAACTGAATCTGGACGCCTGCGGTGATCATGGCTTGGACGAATGCCGTGCTGAGGTCGCTGGTGCCATAGTCGTCCACCGTAATCACCACACGTACGCCACGGTTTGCGGCTTCGATGACCGCTTGCTGCAGCCCTTCGCCGACCCGGTCCTCGAAGATGATGAAGGTTTCGATCAACACTTCCTGCTGCGCAGCACGTATGCACTCGAATACCTTGGTAAAGAAATCTTCACCGTTGATCAGCAGCTCGACGGCGTTGCCGTCCTGCCAGACCCCATACCGGTTGTTGAATGCCTTCATAACGTCACCTCCACCGCCAGCGGCGCATGATCGGACAAATGGGACCAGGGCCGGTTGGAAAGCACCCTGGGTGCTCGGGCCTGAGCGTTGCGAACATAAATCCTGTCCAGACGAAGCAGCGGAAAGCGGGCGGGGAAACTCTTGGCCGGAGCCCCGAAGGCCTCGACGAACACTTCACGCAGCCCGGTCGAGCTCAGCGCCGCGTCGGCCTTGAGGCGCCAGTCGTTGAAATCCCCGGCGATGATCACAGGGGCATCATCTGGAAGGCTTGCGACCACATCCGCCAGCAACGCCAATTGCTGCTGGCGGTGCACTTCCTTGAGGCCCAGGTGGACGCAGATGGCATGGACTTCGCCGAAGCGCGGTACGTCCAGAACACAATGGAGAAGGCCTCGCTCTTCGGTACCGAGAATCGAGATATCCAGATTTTCATGCCGCACGATGGGGTATTTGGACAGCAGCGCATTGCCGTGATGCCCGTGGGGGTACACCGCGTTACGACCGTAGGCGAAATCACTCCACATGCTGTCGGCGAGAAATTCGTATTGCGAGGTGGTCGGCCAGTCCTTGACGCGCTGGGCATGGTTCTGCTGCTCGCCATGAACCTCTTGGAGAAACACCACGTCAGCGGAAACATTGCGCACGGCGTCCCGCAACTCGGGCAGGATGAAACGGCGGTTAAGGAAGCCGAAGCCCATGTGCATGTTCATGGTCAACACATGCAACGTGATCTGGGTCGAGGCGGCCTGCCGTCGGCCCAAAATCTCTTCGGGGGTCAGGACAGAGGTCACAGCTGGGCTCCTTTTAGATCGCCGGGGGCCACTTCCAGACCTGCGGCCAAGCCGAAACGCTCCAGCAACTGGCGGGCGTCGTAGGGCGCGCGAACTTTAATGTCGTTGTCGAAATAACAGTAAACGTCTCGGGATTTTCGTGACCGCCCCAGCTTGTCGCAGGCCAGATGGGCGTCCTCGGGCTGCTCCCCGCGGCGCCATGAATCAATGCGATCGCCCCAGCGTTTGAGTGCCGAAGCGGTATAACCGCTGGCGTACAGTTGCTTGTCGCCGTGCAGACGCAAGTAAACGAAATCGCTGGTCAGGTCTTCCAGGTACGGCCATTTGCCTGCCGTGTCGGCGGTGACCAACGCCACCTTGTAGCGACGTAGCAACCGGATGAATTCCGGGGCCGCGAAGCTTTCATGACGAATCTCCACCGCATGCCGCACCCGGGCCTTGGCGGGAATGTCGAGGTAACCGGCTTTCTCCATGCGCTCGGCGCAGTGTTTGGCACAGGCTTTGGCGGCTTTGCCGTCGTGGGGCAAAGCGTGGAGAAAGGCCTCGAAACCCTCGGGGTCGAATTTGAAGCTGGGTGGAAATTGCCAGAGGATCGGGCCCATCTTTTCCTTGAGCTGAAAAATTCCGGAGGCAAAAAAGTTGGCGAGCGCTTCGTCGATGTCCTTCAACCGCTTGACGTGGGTGATGTAGCGAGGCGTCTTCAGGCTGAAGACGAATCCCTCGGGCGTATCGGCGTACCAGCGGGCATACAGGTCCGGCGACTGCAGAGAATAGAACGAGCCATTGATTTCAATGCTGTTCACCGCTCTGGAGGCGAATTTGAGTTCGTTTTTCTGAGCCAGCCCCTCAGGATAGAAATCCTTGCGCCACGGCACATAGCGCCAGCCCGATATGCCGATTCGGATATCGCTCATGCAAGTGCTCTCTGTGCTTGCCGTCACGGCGAATGCCGTGACACCACTGAACAACAGATAGGAAGCTTGAGCAGCGGGCAGGTTCCGTATTTTTTACACCCCAAGTGTGACCGGCTCGACACCGCAACGGCTGCGCGCGGCATCGTCATGCCGGGAACGCACAGGAAGATGTGAGGCCCAACCGTTCAATGGCAGAATCGCAGCATTCCGACATTCATGGAGACTTGCATGCTTCGCGCTTTCGAACGATGGCTAGACCCTTTCCCGCCGGATGAAGTGCCGCCCCCTCCCGAAGGCCTCGTCCGGTTCCTCTGGGCCTGCACCCGTGGCGCGCGGCGTTATGTCCTGGCGTTGGCGCTGCTCAGCGCCAGTGTGTCCATTTACGAAGCCTGGCTTTTCTCGTTCCTCGGTCAGATCGTGGACCTGCTCGGGGCCTGGAAAGCGGGGGACGATGGGGCAGCGCAGGAGAGCCACGTGTTATGGGGCGTTGGCGTCGTATTGCTGACCAGCATCGGGCTGGTTGCACTGCGCACCATGGTCCAGCACCAGGTGCTGGCCATCAATCTTCCGTTGCGGCTGCGCTGGGACTTCCATCGTCTGATGCTGCGCCAGAGCCTTTCGTTCTTTTCGGATGAGTTTTCCGGCCGAGTCACCACCAAGGTCATGCAAACCGCGCTGGCCGTGCGGGAGGTCCTGTTCACCCTCATCGAAATCGCGCCCGGTATCGGTGTGTATTTCATCGCGATCATCGCGCTGGCCGGTGGGTTCGCCCCGAAACTGATGTTGCCGTTCCTGGCCTGGATCGCTCTCTTCGGTCTGGCCATGGCCTACTTCGTGCCGCGCCTGGGCAAAGTGGGCCAGGAGCAAGCCAACGCGCGCTCGTCGATGACGGGCCGTGTCTCGGACGCCTACACCAACATCACGACGGTCAAGCTGTTTTCCCACTCCAAACGCGAAGCGCAGTTCGCTCGGGCTGCAATGGAGGACTTCAAGCAAACGGGCTTCCGCCAGATGCGCCTGGTCAGTCAGTTCGAAATCGTCAACCAGGCATTGGTGGTGGCGCTGATCATCGGCGCGGGTGGCTACGCGTTGTGGCTGTGGCACCAGGAGGCCATCGGCACCGGCGCGGTGGCCGCGGTCACCGCCATGGCACTGCGCATCAACGGCATGTCGCACTGGATCATGTGGCAGATGACCTCCTTGTTCGAGAACATCGGCACCGTGCAGGACGGCATCGAAACCCTGACCCGCAGTCCCAAGGTGCAGGACGCTGCCAACGCGAGCGTGTTGATCCCCTCGGGTGGCGCCGTAACCTTCGATCACGTGAGCTTCAACTACAGCGGTGAACGGCAGGTGCTGGACGATCTGAGCCTGCACATCCGCCCCGGCGAAAAGGTTGGGCTGGTCGGTCGCTCAGGTGCCGGCAAGTCCACACTGATCAATCTGCTGCTGCGCTTTTATGACGTGGACAAGGGCGAAATTCGCATTGATGGACAGAACGTGGCCCATGTCACTCAAGACAGCCTGCGCAGCGTGATCGGCATGGTGACCCAGGACACGTCGCTGCTGCACCGATCCATTCGCGACAACATTGCCTACGGCCGTCCGGACGCCACCGAAGAGCAGATTCGCCGCGCCGCGGTTGACGCTCAGGCCGATGCCTTCATCCAGCAGCTCAGTGACCGGCAAGGGCACACCGGCTATGACACGTTGGTGGGTGAGCGCGGTATCAAGCTGTCTGGCGGGCAACGCCAGAGGATTGCCATCGCGCGGGTGATGCTCAAGAACGCGCCCATTCTGTTGCTGGATGAAGCGACCAGCGCACTGGACTCGGAAGTCGAGGTGGCCATTCAAGAAAGCCTCGATGAAATGATGCAGGGCAAGACCGTCATTGCGATCGCCCACCGCCTCTCCACCATCGCGGCCATGGACCGACTGATTGTCATGGATGATGGGCGCATCATCGAGCAGGGCACCCACGCCGAGCTGCTCGAACGAAACGGGACCTACGCGCAACTCTGGAAGCACCAGAGCGGCGGTTTCCTGGGGGAGGACCAAGGCGTGGTCGAGGCGGTGGAGTGATTTCCCCCTCCTCCTCCACAGCCCCGTCCCGCGCTCATTGGAACGCGTTGAGGTTGGCCTGAAGGAATGCCTTCACGGTTTGCGGAGCTTGCCCGGTAATCTGGGCGATCACGCCGTCCTCGCCCTCGAAGATTCCGTTCTGATAATCGATGGCGACCTCGATGAAATGCTGAATCAGGAACTCGGGCAGACCGTAGGATTTCAAGTGCGCCCGATATTCGTCGAGGGTGGATGGGGCGTAGCTGATGGTGCGGCCCAGTACTGCGCTGAGTTCCTCAGCGATTTGCCCATGGTCCATTTCAACGGGCCCGCACAAGGTGTAGGTCTTACCGATGTGGGGAGCGGGATGGGTCAGGACGCTGACGATCAGTCGCGCCTGGTCCTGAGCGGCGATGGGGGCGTGCCGACCTGCGCCGTAGGGTAACGTCAGTTTGTTGTCATTGACGATGGGGTTACGCACCCAAGGGAACGTGAGCCATTCGGCAAAGAACGTGGGGCGAATATGCACGGTGGGCACGCCCGACCAATCGAGCACACGCTCCGCCAGCCAGTGGTTACGCGCCGCATGGCTCTTGGCGTCATCCCTCGCAGAAATCTGCGACATTTCCACCACCACCTCAACGCCGGCACGCCGCGCCGCGTCCGCCAGATTGGCCGTCACCTGGATATACCCCTCCCGCACGGGGTAGCACAGGTAAGCACCGTTCATCCCCTCCATGGCTTTGATGATGTCATCGTGCTCAAGCAAATCACCGACAACGATTTCGGCCCCTGCCTGGCGCAAATCGTCACTGCGTTGATCGTCGCTGTGGACGAACGCACGCACTCGGTGCCCCTCGGCCAATAATTGACGAACGACGTAGACGCCGGTTTTGCCGGTGGCGGCGGTGATCAGATAGCTGCGTGGTTGCATGGTGATTCTCCTGTGAAGGGAAGGTTTTCGAAGACGCTCGGGGCATCGCAACGAACGAATGCCTTCGTGCAGAACGGCGAACTGTTAATGTGCAATTGCACATTAACGATCAAAAAAAAGGTCATGTGCCTTGGCCAAGAATCGAGTCCCGCAATGCGATCGCTTGATCGGCACCCACTTGGGCTTCACGTTCCTCCTGGGCGGCACGCCACAGAGGCTGGGCCTTTTCGAGTGTCGCGTGCCCTTTTGCAGACAGTGAAAGCCGAAGCGCGCCGCGTGGCCCCGAGGCGTCGCTGATCAGAAGTCCCTCGGTCTGAAGCGGCTTGAGTGCTCGTACCAGGGTCGTACGCTCCATGACCATCACGTCCGCCAGCTCAGCGATGAAAATCTCAGGCCGCTCATTGATCACTGCCAGGATCGAGAACTGCGAAATCGACAGTCCCACCTCGGCCAAGTGACGGTCATACAATCGCGTCAACAGACGCGCATGGCGCCTGGCCGCGAAGCAGTGACAAAAGTCCACATCCAGTAAGGTATTCATGGCGCTCATCATATGTGTAACTGCACAGGTGTCAAGTGTGATTCATCGCGTGTGCTGAATTGCAGCCTGATCGATCATCCCGGTGCCGCTCGCTCGGAATTCCCCAACAACCACTCCACCACTTTGCCGAGGTCCGAATCGGCGTCCGGCTCCCTTGCTGTGAGCAAATAGAAGCCCGCGTCAGTATCCATTACCTCATCTTCGTCCAGAGCCCTGACCAGCCCACCTCCCGCCAAGGCCCCGGTAACCAGCACTTCAGGCGCCAGGGCAATGCCCAGCCCGCGTTCGGCGGCTTCGATGGCCAGGCTGGTCTGGGAAAAGCGCTGCACGGTCGATGAGCTGGTCACGCCGCGGGCGGCGAACCATTTACTCCAGTTTTCGTGGGAATCGGCGATCAGTGGCGCATCCTCGGTCAGGTCGTTCAGGGTCTGCCAACGGTATTGGCGTTTCACACCCGGAGCGCAGACCGGAATGATGCTGCCCAGAAACAACGGATAGACGTGGCAACCCGGAAAAGGCGGCGTCCCCCAGCGAATCGCCATGTCCACCGCGTCATTGCCGTGCAGCGACCGCGCTGCGTTGCTGGCATCCACCATCACGGCCAGCGCAGGCTCTGCCTCGCTCAAATGGGCGAGCTTGGGGATCAGCCAACGGCTGGCGAACGCACCTGTCGTACTCAATGTCAACGTTCGCGTCCCCGAGCGGCGGGCGGTAAGCTCGCGGGTCGCATCGTTGACCAGATCGAGCGCCAGTTGCACTTTACTCAGAAAGCCCTGCGCTTCAGGCCATAATCGAGTGCCGCGAGGCAAACGCTCGAACAGGTCGACGCCCAGTTTCTGCTCCATCAACCGCACCTGTTGCGCGACCGCACCGGTGGTGATGTGCAACTCATCTGCAGCCGCGCGAAAACTGCCGAGCCTGGCGGTGGCTTCAAACGCGACGAGTTGGCCAAGTACGGTTTGGCCTTTGCGCATCAAGCGGGTTTCTTCCATCGAATCATCACTCTCGTGAAGGAATGAACATCGCCTCAAGTATGTAGTTTTTCTACACCCTCGCACAAAAAACATAGCTAGTGCGCTGGCGGTGGGTCTTTTAACGTGAGCGCTTTCATTCAACAGAGGATTTGCACATGGCCAAACCTAAAGTTGCTCTCGTCATCGCAGGCGGCAGCGGGATGGGCGCCGCTGCCGCGCGGCGCCTGGCTGCCGATGGATTCAACGTGGGGATTCTGTCGTCATCTGGAAAAGGCGAAGCGCTGGCCCGTGAGTTGAACGGCATAGGGGTGACCGGCTCCAACCAGTCCGTCGAAGACATCCAGCGCCTGGTCTCGGCCGTGACTGATAAGTGGGGTCGCATCGACGTGCTCGTCAACAGCGCAGGCCACGGTCCACGTGCGCCCATTCTCGAAATCAGCGATGAAGACTGGCACCGTGGCATGGAGGTGTACCTGCTGAACGTGATTCGCGCCACTCGCCTGGTGACCCCCCTGATGCAGCAACAGGGAGGCGGTTCGATCATCAACATTTCGTCTGCTTGGACGTTCGAGCCAACCGAGCTGTTTCCGACCTCGGCGGTGTTTCGGGCAGGTCTCGCGTCGTTCACCAAGATCTTCACGCAGACCTACGCGGCGGACAACATCCGTATGAACAACGTCTTGCCCGGCTGGATCGACAGCCTGCCCGGCACCGACGAGCGCCGTGACAGCGTACCGCTCAAGCGTTACGGGACCAGCGAGGAAGTCGCTGCCACCATCGCGTTCCTGGCCTCCGAAGGCGCTGCGTACATCACCGGACAGAACCTGCGAGTGGACGGTGGGGTCACCCGATCGGTCTGAGGCACCCGAATGGCTGGCTTTGAGTCGGCCTGAACACACGACCGGGCTGCGGGCCTCCCCTGCAAACGCAGTCCGTTTAAACACGCAGATCACGCGCTCCACCCCTCCTCCCCCGCGCCGGCTGTGCAATTCATTTCTATTGAGTGCCGTTTTGCCGTAGCCTTCGTACCTGTCATCGTTCATTGGTTCGCAAAGGCAAACGTCCACCTCTCCATGCGCAAAGTTCTCGTCACGCTCACCGCTGTCGTGGTGGTGATTCTGCTCGTCAGCTACGGCCTCTGGACGAGCAAGCGCCGCGTTGGCCACTACCTCACCGACCTGCGCATTCAAGTGGTGGTCAATGACGGCCAGCCTGGCGACCGCGGCAACCTGCTGGGCATCCAGCCCGAACTCTTTCCATCCGACTACTCGAGCGTCAAGCGCTTGCATCGCAAGCTGGCGGCCTACCTTCAGCAAGCACGGGAGCATGGCCTGATCACCGATAAGACCATCGTCGTGCTGCCCGAACACATCGGTACTTGGCTGTTCGCGGTGGACGAGAAGTCCCAGTTCTATCAAGCCGCGACGATTGACGAGGCGATGAATTGGCTGGCCTTCAGCAACCCGCTGCTGTTCACCGATGCGGTTCTGCACGCCCGCGGCAAGAGCCGTATCGACGATGCTCGTTTGCGCATGAAAGCCCGAAGCATGGCCGAAAATTACCAGAGCCTGTTCGGCGGCCTGGCGCGAGAATTCGGCGTCACGCTCGTGGCGGGCTCCATCGTCCTGCCCAGTCCGAAGGTCCAGGCCGACAAGCTGATCATCGGCACCGGTGCGCTGTACAACAGCAGCCTGGTGTTCGGTCCCAACGGCCTTCCTTTGGGCCAGCCGCAACGTCAGCTATTCCCCAGTTGGTACCAGCAGGGCTACATCCGGCCCGGCAAGGACGCGCCGCTGTATGTCATCGACACCCCGGCCGGGCGCCTGGCGACACTCATCGGCAGCGACAGCTGGTACCCCGACAATTACCTGCGCTTGAACGCCGAAGGTGCAGAATTGATCGCCGTCCCGGCCTTTGTCGCTGGAAGAAGCAGTTGGACGCAGCCCTGGCGCAGGGACAAGCACCAAGGCCTGGATCTGGGCCCGAAGCCATTGACCCAAGGCGAGGCATGGCGCCGTTTGACACTGGCCCCGATCAGCACTGCCAAGGCCGGTATCAGCGTTTTCATGCGCGGACAATTCTGGGATCAGGGCAGCACCGGGCATAGCTTCGCGACACGGGGTGGTCAAAGCGTCGCCGAACAGTCCATCAGCGCATCGCCCAAGGGCGCCAAGCCCGGCCATGGGGCGCGCCTGATCAACCTGTGGTTGTGATCGATGAGCCTGCCTCGCGTTCGTCTGGGCGACCTGTCCGTCGGCTTCGTGCACAGCCTTGCCGATGCCGTGCGCGGGCTTGGCCAGGATCCTCTGCCACTGCTCGAACAATACGGTCTCGACGCCGCCCGCCTGGGCGAAGCCGGGGCGCGTCTTTCCATCCCGCGCTACATGCGTCTGGGCCACGCGGCCATTGAGCTGACGGGCACCGCGTCGCTGGGTTTGCACATGGGCCAGTCGAGCCACATGAGCCAGGCCGGACTTGCCGGCATCACGGCTGCTCAAGCGCCAACGGTGCGAGAAGCGGCGCGCACGCTGATTCGCTTCGAAGCGTTGTACGGTACCAATTACCGGGGTCAGTCAACGTTTCAGGAAGATCATCAAGGCGCCTGGCTGCGCTTTTACTCGATCAGCCCCTATAACGATTACAACCGCTTCGTCGTCGATTCGATTCTCAGCGGGTGGCTGCATCAGTTATCGACTTTGGCGCACGCGCCGGTCATCGCCGAAGAAGTGGATATCGAATTCGCTGCCCCGAGCTATGCCGAAGCATATGCCGGATTGAGTTCGCAGCCGGTGAGGTTCGGTGCAGCGAACAATCAGTTGCGCCTGAGCCTGCACAGCCTGGCACTGCGCAATCCTGACCACGTCCCCAGCACCTGGCGGCATCTGGTGCAACTGTGCGAACGGGAACTGGAACACATGACCCGCACACGCACGCTGCGCGAGCGCATCACTCAACTCCTCGGGCCCTTGCTGAGCGGAGGGCGGGAACCGGACCTGCAGGAAGTCGCGGTGCGGTTGAGGCTGCCGACCTGGACGTTACGGCGACGACTGGCCGACGAAGGGACGCGCTTTGGCGCGATCCTCAACGACACGCGCCGTGATTTGGCCATGACGTACATCCGCGACACGGAACTGGCATTCGGTGAAATAGCCTACTTGTTGGGCTTCGCCTCGGCCGAGGCGTTTCAGCGGGCCTTCAAACGCTGGAACGGTCAGACTCCCGGAGAGTTTCGCCGGAGCCAACGTCATTCGGACTGATCAAATCGATCGCTGTTGCCTACAGCTCTGTCGCATCATCGGCAGGTTCGAGCGGGTCGAGTTCGTACGCCTGATACTCCAGCAGTTCTTCCTGATAATCGTCCATTGCTCATGCCCTCGTGGCAGTTCTATGCATTTCGGTGCTTGGCGGTCGTGTTCAGCGACTGGTTTCACTGACCACAGGCATCAGCCTAAAGTGCCCCGATGAACGAAACATGAAAGCTTCTTGAACAATCGTCGGAGGCAAGCGGGCACGATGTCGCCAAATGGCGCTTGACGGCTGCGTCTCGCTCACCCTAGTCTTCGCTCCATGAACGCATTCCTGCACGCCGTCAGCCGAATTATTACCGCCATTCCAGTCATGGCGGGTTAGCCGACGCTTGCACCGAACCCGCCCTTGAGGCGGGTTTTTTCTTTCTGTCTCCCGGGCCCAAGACCTCGAACCAAGGAGTCAGACATGATCAGCATCCGCCCTTCGCTTGCTGCTTTCTCGAATCAGCTTTTCGCCGCGCATACGACGGGAACCACACGATGAATCCGTTGCTCGTCCACCGTCCAGTCAGCAGCGATTTGCTGAATCATTACGCCCGCAAAATCCTCACCTCCCGCGTCTACGATGTCGCCGTGGAAACCCCCTTGCATGGCGCCCGTCAGTTGTCCGAGCGGCTGGGCAATCAGGTGCTGCTCAAGCGCGAAGACCTGCAGCCGGTGTTCTCCTTCAAGATCCGCGGCGCATACAACAAGCTGGCCCAGTTGAGCGCCGACGAGCTGGCGCGGGGCGTGGTCACCGCTTCGGCGGGCAACCACGCGCAGGGTCTGGCGCTGGCGGCAAAAAAACTGGGGATTGAGGCGACCATCGTCATGCCCAAGACCACCCCGGAGATCAAGGTCGAAGGTGTGCGCTCGCGAGGCGGCAAGGTCGTGCTGCATGGCGATTCGTTCCCCGAGGCGCTGGCGCATTCCCTGAAGCTGGTCGAGGAAAAAGGCTACGTCTATATCCACCCCTACGACGATCCGGACACCATCGCCGGGCAAGGCACGGTGGCCATGGAGATCCTGCGCCAACACCCGGGCCCGCTGGACGCGATTTTCGTGCCGGTGGGCGGGGGCGGGCTGATCGCCGGCATTGCGGCCTACGTGAAATACCTGCGCCCCGAGATCAAGGTGATCGGTGTCGAACCGGACGACTCCAACTGCCTGCAGCAGGCCATGGCCTACGACGAGCGCGTGGTGCTGCACCAGGTCGGGCTGTTCGCCGACGGCGTGGCGGTGGCGCAGATCGGTCAGCACACCTTCGACGTGTGCAGGGATTATGTCGACGAAGTCCTGACGGTCAGCACCGACGAGATCTGCGCAGCGATCAAGGACATCTATGACGACACCCGCTCGATCACCGAACCGGCCGGTGCGCTGGGGGCGGCGGGGATCAAGAAGTACGTCGAGCAATACGGGGTCAAGGGCCAGACCTTCGTAGCCATCGAGTCCGGCGCCAACGTCAACTTCGACCGCCTGCGCCACGTGGCCGAGCGCGCCGAACTGGGTGAAGGCCGCGAGGCAATCATCGCCGTGACCATCCCCGAACAGCCTGGCAGCTTCAAGGCATTCTGCGAGGCGGTGGGCAAGCGCCAGATCACCGAGTTCAACTACCGCTACCACACCGACCGCGAAGCGCACATCTTCGTCGGCGTGCAGACCCACCCGGAAAACGACCCGCGCAAGGCGCTGATCGCCAGCCTGACCGAGCAAGGCTTCCCGGTGCTGGACCTGACCGACAACGAACTGGCCAAGCTGCACCTGCGGCACATGGTGGGTGGCCACTCGGAGCGGGTGAGCGACGAAATGGTGTTCCGTTTCGAGTTCCCCGAACGCCCGGGCGCGCTGTTCAACTTCCTCAACAAGCTCGGCGGGAAATGGAACATCTCGATGTTCCATTACCGCAACCACGGCGCCGCCGACGGGCGCGTTGTGGCCGGGCTGGTGGTGCCGGAGGAAGAACGCCACCTAGTGCCCCAGGCGCTGGCGGAAATCGGTTATCCGTACTGGGACGAGACGAACAACCCCGCGTACCGGTTGTTCCTGGGTTAACCCGTAGGAGCGCGCTTGCCCGCGATCTGGCGCGCAGCGGCAGCAAACCCAAACGACGCGGTTTGCCTGATACAACGCGATTGTCTGGATCACTGCGTCGGCGAGGTCACCGGCGGCGTTTCAGCTTGAGGGGCTGGAGCTACTTGAGGAGCTGGCGCTACGGCCGGGGCTTGCGTTGCGGGTTCGGTTGTCTCGACCTTGACCGGCTCGGGCTCCGCCGGGGCCGGCATCGGCTCACTGCCTTGCTCGGCTGTCGGGGTTTGCGGCGTCGTCGGCGTGGCCAATGCAGCCGGCGCGACGGCAGCCGCTTCGGCTGGCTTCTGTTCGGCTTGAGCGGGAGGCTCTGCTTGCGCGGAAGCCTTTCCGGCAGCAGGTTCGGGCATGCCCAGATCGGTCTTGGGTTTCTCTTCTATGTGCGCAGCCTGCTTGACTTCAGGCGGCAGGAAGTTTTCCACCAACGCGAAGAAACGGTCGTAGAACTTGGGTGATGCCACAGTCTCGCTGGCCACCTTGACCATGGAGTCGTCGGTCGAGCCAATCGGCATCGACACCGAACCGAGCACCCCGACGCCAAGACTGGCCGAGTTGTTCACCTTCTTCAGCGCATAACGGTCCTGCAGGGCATTGGCGAACATGGTCGCCTTACCATCGGCAGCCCCATCTGCGGCACAGACCACATTGAAGCTGATCTCCATGTGTGTCTCGCCGGTCTGCTGGAAGCTCTTGTGACCGGCGATCATCTTCGGATCGTTGCTCGTGATGATGTACCCCTGACTGAGGAGCGCACGCCGTGCCGCTTCACAAGTGGCCGCATCGGACACCGGGTAATTGCGTGAGAAGGTCCCGGCATCATCGAAGTTTTCATGTTCGTAGACAGCCTGCTTCTTGGACGAGCAGCCTGCGGCAGCCAGCAGGGCGAACACCCAGCACGCGGTACGAAAGCTCAGTAATCTAGACATCGAACATCCCGGGAAATAGGTCAACAGAACAGTAGACCGGAGAAAACGCCGGTAAGTCTGCAACAAAGCCTTGCATGGGATCAACGCGCAGTTTGCAACCCTGACGCCGCAGCACGTTATCCACAACCGCTCGGCGTGCTGCAAAGGGCGCCAGGCGGGGAGTTGGGGAACAAGGCGGCACACTGACCGCCCTCCTTCAAGCCGTCGAACGGAGGCAGGAATCGACTGACGGTCCAGGGCCTTCAGACCACGCCACGCTCCAGCCGCACACCGAGAAACTCCAGCGCACGCCAGTAACCCGGATAGGTCTTGCCTACGCATTCCGGATCCTGAATGCGAATGCCCGACACTTTCAGCCCGGCGAGCGCAAAACACATCGCGATCCGATGGTCGGAGTGGGTGTCGATCAACCCCGCGCTGACCGTGCCCGCCAATCCCGGATCGGAAGCCACCAGCAAGTCATCGCCCTCGACCGTTGCCAGGCCCGGCCGCACTTGGTTGAGGCCGTCGTACAACGCCTGCACGCGATCACACTCTTTTACCCGCAGGTTGGCCAGGTCGACGAAACGCACCGGCGTTTCATTGAAAGCCGCCAGAACGGCCAGCGTCGGAATGGCATCCTGCATTTGCGAGCCATTGATCACCGCTTGCATATGAGGAAATTGGGCGATCATTTCCATCGCTTTGGCGTCTGGCTGGGTAAACGCCTGGGCTGCGACGCCCAAATCGATTTTCCCACCGGTCAGGGCTTCAGCAGCCCAGAGGTAAGTGGCGGCGGAAGCGTCAGGCTCGATCTGATAATCGCACGCGGTGTAACCCGTCGGCGAAACACGCCACAGCGCATCGCTGACGACCTCGACCTCGGCGCCGAAGGCGCGCATACAGGCCAGGGTCAGGTCAATGTAGCCGCGAGCGCCGATTTCCTTGCCGGTCAGGGCGACTTCGATTGGGGCGGCCCCGCAGGCCGCGACCATCAGCAGTGCTGAAACGTACTGACTGGACAGACCACCGTCGATTTCAAAACGCGTCGCCTTGATGGCACCGCTGCCCTGAATGACCACCGGCGGACATCCGGTGGCGCTCTGGGCACTCAGGCCACCTTTGCGCAGCGACTCCAGCAGCGGCCCAATGGGACGCTTCTGCATGTAATGGTCGCCATCCAGGGTCACCGTGCCATTGACCGTCGCGACCGCAGCCGTCAGGAAGCGCACTGCGGTGCCAGCGTTGCCCAGAAACAGAGGACCTTCTGGAACGTCCAGACTGCCTTTGCTGGTGACGACGAAGCTGGTGTCGTCCGGCTCTTCGATCACCACGCCCATTTGCCGGAGCGCATTGGACATGTGCCGGGTGTCATCGCTTTTCAATGCGCCGCGCAAGTGACTGGTGCCTTTAGCCAGAGCCGCCAGCAGCAGCGCCCGGTTGGTAATCGACTTCGAGCCTGGTGGCGCGACATGCCCCGTCAACGGTACGCCCGGTGGGATCACAGTGATGGTTTGGTTCATGCCCATGGTCCAGCTCTCCAAAGTCGAAATCAGCGCGGCTCAAACAAGCCGCCAATCATGGCATTTATCGGGACGCAACGCAGCACCGCATCCGCAGTGCTCAACGAGGGGGTTAAATCGCAGGCACAAAAAAAGCGACGCCAAGGTCGCTTTCTTTGTCGTTTCAAGGTGTTCAAGGGGCCTTGAAACTGTATATGGCGCAGCGGACGGGACTCGAACCCGCGACCCCCGGCGTGACAGGCCGGTATTCTAACCGACTGAACTACCGCTGCGTGTCGCACAGACTTGCATCTGTTTAACTCTGTCGAAACCAGCTTGATGTGCCAGTTTCAATGACTCTGACCAGAAGCGTTCGCTTAACGGTCTCGAACCGGAAACATCCGATTCGTAAAATATGGCGCAGCGGACGGGACTCGAACCCGCGACCCCCGGCGTGACAGGCCGGTATTCTAACCGACTGAACTACCGCTGCGCAGTGGTGGACATGTGTCCTGCTGAATCTCAGTAACCTTCAGCGTTTCAAACAGCTTCTCAACGATGGTGGGTGATGACGGGATCGAACCGCCGACCCTCTGCTTGTAAGGCAGATGCTCTCCCGGCTGAGCTAATCACCCTTTGCTTCGCTGAGGCCGCGAAATTTACGCAGGTGCCAAACCTAAGTCAATAGCCTGCTTGAAGTTTTTTTAAAAAAGCAGTTTTTAGCTGCAAGCTATAACCAGCCAGTTAAAAGCAAAAAAGCGAACACCGGGTTCGCTTTTGTTTTTTCTCGAAGCTTGAAGCTTGCCGCTGCTTCACTCCACATAGATCATCTTTTTACTCATGCCGCCGTCGACGACAAACTCCTGCCCCGTCACGAACCCTGAATTCCTCGACAACAGCCAGGCAACGGTCGCCGCGACGTCCTCCACCGCCCCTACCCTGCCAGCCGGATGCTGCGTATGGTCGGCATCGGACAATGGCTCGGCTCGCCGCTGCGAAGGATCTCTTGCATCGATCCAACCAGGGCTGACGGCATTGACCCGCACTTGCGGGCCGAGGCTCATGGCCAGAGCATGAGTGAGCGCCAGGAGGCCACCCTTGCTCGCTGCGTATGCCTCGGTGTCGGGCTCCGACTGGCGGGCGCGGGTCGAACTCAGATTGACGATGCTGCCGCCGCGGGCACGCAGGTAAGGCGCGCAATGTTTGGCCAGCAGCATGGGGCCGGTCAGGTTCACCGCCAGGACACGGTTCCACTGCGCAAGCGCAAGGCTTTCCAGGACGGTATTGCGTGGATCGGCGACCGCAGCGTTGCACACCAGCGCATCCAGACGCCCGAACATGCCGAGCACCTCGGCAACGCCCGCGGCCACCTGCTCTTCACTGGCGACGTCCATTGCGATGAAGGACGCGTTGTCCCCCAGTACGCCAGCGACGATTTCGCCTCGCTTGCGGTCCACATCCGTGAGCACCACCTGCCACCCCTCGGTGACCAGCCAGGCAGCGATGCCCAGGCCGATCCCCCGCGCCGCGCCGGTGACCAGCGCCACGCGCCCGTTGTGCACTCGGGCAGGATCCATCGTCAACTCAGTCACGGCCTCACTCACAATGCAGCCAGGCCACGCGACAGGTCAGCCTTCAGGTCAGCCACGTCTTCAAGACCCACGGCGACCCGGATCAGGCTGTCGCGGATACCGGCGGCTTCACGCTCCTGCGGCGACAAACGGCCGTGGGACGTGGTGCTCGGGTGGGTGATGGTGGTCTTGGTGTCGCCCAGGTTCGCCGTGATGGAAATCAGCCGCGTGGCGTCGATGAAGCGCCACGCGCCCTCCTTCCCACCCTTGACTTCGAAACTGACCACCGCGCCGAAGGCCTTCTGCTGACGCTTGGCGAGGTCATGCTGCGGATGGCTTTCGAGACCGGCGTAGTGAACTTTCTCGATACCGTCTTGCTGCTCCAGCCACTGCGCGAGCTCCAGCGCGTTCTCGCAGTGCGCGCGCATGCGGATCTTCAGGGTTTCGAGCCCTTTGAGAAACAGCCAGGCATTGAACGGACTCAGGCTCGGGCCTGCCGTGCGCAGGAACCCAACCACTTCCTTCATCTGCTCGCTACGACCAACCACGACACCGCCCATTGCACGGCCCTGGCCATCGATGAATTTGGTCGCCGAATGCACCACTACATCCGCACCCATGCGCAGAGGCTGTTGCAAAGCCGGTGTGCAGAAACAGTTATCGACCACCAGCATCGCACCCTTGGCGTGAGCGATTTCCGCCAACGCCGCAATGTCCACCAATTCGGCGAGTGGATTGGAAGGCGACTCGACGAACAACAGCCGGGTGTTTGGCTTGATGGCTGAATCCCAGCCGGCGAGTTCGGCCAGCGGAACATAATCGACCTGCACGCCGAACCGTTTGAAATACTTCTCGAAGAGGCTGATGGTCGAGCCGAACACGCTCTTGGAGACCAAAACGTGATCGCCCGCACTGCACAGGCTCATCACGGTCGCCAGGATCGCCGACATGCCGGTCGATGTCGCGACCGCCTGCTCGCCACCTTCCAGTGCGGCGATGCGTTCCTCGAAGGCGTGCACCGTCGGGTTGGTGTAGCGCGAGTAGACGTTGCCCGCTCTATCGCCGGCAAACGTGGCGGCCGCGTCGGCGGCCGTGCGGAAGACGTAGCTCGAGGTGAAGAACAGTGGATCGCTGTGCTCGCTCTCCGGCGTACGGTGCTGGCCTGCCCGTACGGCGAGGGTATCGAAACCCACGCCGTCCAGATCGCTGTCCAGTCGACCGGCATCCCATTGCTGAGTCATGCCGCTCACTCCTTGTCTGAATTAGTTGTTGTACAGATCGATGATCGCACTGACTGCCTGATTCTTGGCCTTGGACGCGTCGTTACGCGCCTGCTCGATCTTGTTCAGGTAATGCTCGTCGATGTCACCGGTCACGTACTTGCCATCGAAGACCGAGCAATCGAAGTTATCGATCTTGATCTTCTTGCTACCGCTGACCGCCTCGATCAGGTCGGTGAGATCCTGATAGACCAGCCAGTCGGCACCGATGAGGTCGGCCACGTCCTGGGTGGTACGGTTGTGAGCGATCAGCTCATGAGCACTCGGCATGTCGATGCCGTAGACGTTGGGGAAGCGTACGGCCGGGGCCGCGGAACAGAAATAAACGTTCTTGGCACCGGCTTCACGGGCCATCTGGATGATCTGTTTGCAGGTGGTGCCGCGCACGATGGAGTCGTCGACGAGCATGACGTTCTTGCCGCGGAACTCAAGCTCGATGGCGTTGAGCTTCTGGCGCACCGACTTCTTGCGCGCGGCCTGCCCCGGCATGATGAACGTCCGACCGATGTAACGGTTCTTCACGAAGCCTTCACGGAACTTGACGCCCAGGTGATTGGCCAGCTCGAGCGCCGCCGTGCGGCTGGTGTCGGGAATCGGGATCACCACGTCAATGTCGTGGTCCGGACGCTCGCGGCGAATCTTGTCGGCCAGTTTTTCGCCCATGCGCAAGCGCGCCTTGTAAACCGAGATACCGTCGATGATCGAATCCGGACGCGCCAGGTAGACGTGTTCGAAGATGCAGGGCGCGTAGCGCGGGTTGGCGGCGCATTGGCGGGTGTGCAGCTTGCCGTCTTCGGTGATGTACACCGCTTCGCCCGGCGCCAGGTCACGAATCAGGGTGAAGCCCAGCACGTCGAGCGACACGCTTTCCGACGCGATCATGTACTCGACGCCTTCGTCGGTGTGACGCTGACCGAACACGATCGGACGGATGGCGTCCGGGTCACGGAAACCGACGATACCGTAGCCGGTGATCATCGCCACCACGGCGTAGCCGCCACGGCAGCGGTTATGCACGTCAGTCACGGCAGCGAAAATGTCTTCTTCGGTCGGTTGCAGCTTTCCGCGCACGGCCAGTTCGTGGGCGAAGACGTTGAGCAGCACTTCCGAGTCGGAATTGGTGTTGACGTGGCGCAGGTCGGATTCGTAAATCTCCTTGGCCAACTGCTCGACGTTGGTCAGGTTACCGTTATGTGCCAACGTGATGCCGTACGGCGAGTTGACGTAAAACGGCTGGGCCTCGGCCGAGGTCGAGCTGCCCGCCGTTGGATAACGGACATGACCGATGCCCATGTGACCGACCAGACGCTGCATATGGCGCTGCTGGAAGACGTCACGGACCAGACCGTTGTCCTTGCGCAAGAACAACCGGCCATCATGGCTGGTCACGATACCGGCAGCGTCCTGGCCGCGGTGCTGGAGGACGGTGAGCGCGTCATACAGCGCCTGATTGACGTTCGACTTGCCGACGATACCGACGATGCCACACATGCGACACAACCCCTACTTAGTGGAACTGGATTTACCGATCACATCCTGCGGTGCTACCGAAGGCAGGAGGTGATCCTTGAACGGGATATCAACAGGTACGCTGACCCCGCTGGCTAGCCACTTGCTGGACATCCCGAGAATCAGGTTTTTCGACCAGTCAGCGACCATCACGAACTGTGGCAGCAGTCTGGACTGCTGCCACCATTGATCCTGTTGTACCGGGCCCAGGCTCAACAGCCCTACCGCAACGACGACCAGCAGGCCGCCGCGCGCCGCCCCGAAAACCATACCCAGAAAACGATCGGTTCCGGACAGCCCGGTGACCCGAATCAGTTCCCCGATGAGAAAGTTGACCATGGCGCCGACCAACAACGTGGCGACGAAAAGGATGGTGCAGCCCGCAATCACGCGTGCCGAAGGTGTTTCAATGTAATTGACCAGATACTGGGCCAGCGAACCGCCAAACATCCAGGCGACGACACCTGCGATGATCCAGGTCAGCAAGGACAGCGCTTCCTTGACGAAGCCGCGCTTGAGACTGATCAAAGCGGAGATGGCGACAATCGCAATGATCGCCCAGTCAACCGGAGTAAATGACACGTTGCAGCCTACAGACTGATGAGGCGGCGCATTTTAGCAGAGCACTGGCCCGCCGGTAAGCGGGGATTGATCGTCGTCGGCAATTAAGGCGAATGATTGGACTTTGGGATCCTGAACAGGACAGGCCGGGGCAAGGGTTCGCTACATCCGCGGCAGCGATGGCCGGAAGGCCAATCGACCGACGCTGCCGGACAGGCGGAGCCCCGGGTTACTTCCGCTCCGGCTGGAAGCGCACCACGATGCCATTGAGCTTCTGCTGCTTGTTCAACTGATCGCGCAGACGATCCGCTTCAGCGCGCTCGATCAACGGACCGACGAACACCCGATTGACGCCATCGGCGGTTCGGATGTAGGCGTTGTAGCCTTGGGAACGCAAGGTTTTTTGCAGGTTGTCGGCGTTTGCCCGGTTGGAGAGGCTCGCCACTTGCACCGCCCAGGTGATCGACAGGCCATTGGCGTCGACCCGATTAGTGTCGGCTGACAGCGGCGCAGGCGACGTCGCAGCCGCGGCGGGCGCCGAGGTCGCAGGCTTTGAGGGTGGGGGAACAGGCGTGGTCTTGACTGCGGGCGCAGCGGCCGCAGGTTTTGCGGGTGCGGGCGCAGGGGCAATAGGCATCGACGGTGGCTGCTGGCTCGCTGGCGGCTGCACAGGCTGGGCGATTTCATCGTCGGAAGGCACGGGCTCCTGTGTCAGCGGCTGCTGTTCAGGCACGGTGACCGGTTCGACCTTGACCGGAGAGATGGCAGGCGCTTGAGGCGCGGCCGGCGCCTCGACCTGCACATGGCGGGCCTCGTCCTGACGGGAAAACAGCATCGGCAGGAAGATCACCGCGATGGCGATGAGCACCAGAGCACCCACCATGCGCTGCTTGTACGCCCTATCCAGCAAAGCCATGTGTCACTTCCTCCGTGACGTGTTCGCCAGCCATTCCAAAGCTTCGGCGACGCAATAAAAAGACCCGAACAGAACGATTTCATCGTCCTCTGTCGCCCGTGCGCATTGAGCCTCCAAGGCCTGCGCGACGCTGGAGTAGGACGCCACGTCAGCGCCAAGGTTCTGCAAGGCCTCCGCAATTTCCTGCACCGAACGGCTGCGCGGCGTCGGCAATGGCGTGACAGCCCAATGGTCGAAACCGTCGCCGAGTTCGGCCAGCACGCCGTCCAGATCCTTGTCGCCCAGTAGCCCGAACACGGCCAGACGTCTGCCCGCCACCGGGCGCTGCTTCAGCCGTTGAGCCAGGAAGTGAGCCGCATGAGGGTTGTGACCGACATCCAGCAACAGGTGCAACGTCTTGCCCCGCCATTCGACGGTCCGACGATCGAGCCGACCGGTCACCTGGGTCTGCGCCAGCACTGTACCAATGGACGCTTCCTGCCAAAGCCCCGACAAGAGATAGGCCTGCAGCGCCAGTGCGGCGTTCTGCATGGGCAGGTCGAGCAAAGGCAGGCCACGCAGTTCGACGCGCTGACCGCCTGCGTCGGTGCCGAACCAGTTCCAGCTTTCGGCGCCAATCGTCAGGTCGAAGTCGCGGCCTCGCAGCGACAATGGGCAGTGCAACGCAGCGGCTTGCGCCAGCAAGGGCTGCGGCGGGTCCAGGTCGCCGCAGAGGGCAGGACGGCCCGCGCGGAAGATACCGGCCTTTTCGAATGCCACCGACTCACGGGTGTTACCCAACCATTCGGCGTGATCGACGCCGATGCTGGTCACCAGCGCCATGTCCGGATCGATCAGGTTCACCGCATCCAGGCGCCCACCCAGTCCCACTTCCAGCACGACAGCATCCAGCGCAGCCTGCTCGAACAACCAGAAAGCCGCGAGCGTACCCATTTCGAAGTAGGTCAGGGAGATCTCGCCCCGTGCCTGCTCCACCACGTCGAAGGCAGCGCACAGGGCCTCGTCGGAGACCTCGGCACCTTGCACAAGGACACGCTCGTTGTAGCGGACAAGGTGCGGCGAGCTGTACACGCCGACCTTGAGGCCTTGGGACTGCAGAAGCGAAGCCAGAAACGCGCACGTTGAGCCTTTACCGTTCGTCCCCGTCACCGTGATGACGCGGGGCGCCGGACGACCGAGACCCAAATGGTGCGCAACCTGGCGCGACCGCTCCAGCCCCATGTCAATGGTGGAAGGATGCAGTTGCTCCAGGTAGCTGAGCCAATCGCCCAGAGAGCGTGCGGTCATACGTTCGCCGGTGCTGGCGGAACCACGATCGGCTCGAGTTTCGGTGCAACGAATTTCGGCGTAGGCAGGTTCATCATCTGCGCAAGCAGATTGCCCAGACGGGGACGCAGTTCGGCACGGTGGACGATCATGTCGATGGCGCCGTGATCCAGCAGGAACTCACTGCGCTGGAAGCCTTCGGGCAGCTTCTCCCGAACGGTCTGTTCGATCACGCGCGGACCGGCGAACCCAATCAGGGCTTTAGGCTCGGCGACGATGACGTCACCCAACATCGCCAGACTGGCGGATACGCCGCCGTAGACAGGGTCCGTCAATACGGAAATGAAGGGCAGGCCCTCTTCTCGCAAGCGCGCAAGCACCGCCGACGTCTTGGCCATTTGCATCAGGGAGATCAACGCTTCCTGCATCCGCGCACCGCCGGAGGCAGCGAAGCAGACCATCGGGCAGCGATTTTCCAGCGCATAATTGGCCGCCTGCACGAAACGCTCGCCGACGATCGCGCCCATCGACCCGCCCATGAACGAGAACTCGAAAGCGCTGCACACCACGGGCATGCCCAGCAGCGTGCCACTCATGGAAATCAGTGCGTCCTTCTCGCCGGTCTGCTTCTGCGCAGCGGTCAGGCGATCCTTGTACTTCTTGCTGTCACGGAATTTCAGACGGTCGACCGGCTCCAGATCAGCGCCGATTTCCTGACGACCTTCGGCATCGAGAAAAATATTCAAACGTGCACGCGCATCGATGCGCATGTGGTGATTGCACTTGGGGCAGACGTCCAAGGTCTTCTCCAGCTCTGGACGATAGAGCACCGCCTCGCACGACGGACACTTGTGCCACAAGCCTTCAGGTACCGAGCTTTTCTTGACCTCGGAACGCATGATCGAGGGGATCAGTTTGTCTACCAACCAGTTGCTCATGCTTTCTTTCTCCAGTACCGGTGGGGTGAGCGCAATGGCGAACAATGCCACGCGCAGGCCCTTAAACCCAATTCATGTGCGGTACCGCATCCCTTACACGGTCGGCCTTCGTGCCTGACCTGCCAGTGATCCGGATACCGCGCTTATTCCTTGCTGCGAGACGCCTCGCGTCGTCGCTCGTTCAATCCTGGCGGCTACTGACCGCATTTCGGTCGCCGCAGGCTAGTGGACGGCGACAGGCGATCTGCCGTCACATCGGTGGCCGACGCCGTGGCGAAAACCCTCAGGCCCCATGCACAGCGCTCATGAACGCACGGATCTTGTCGTGGTCCTTGAGCCCCTTGGCTCGCTCCACTCCGCCACTGACGTCCACGGCGTACGGCCGTACCTGGGCAATGGCCTGGGCGACGTTGGCCGAGGTGAGGCCGCCGGCGAGTATGATCGGTTTGCTCAAATGATTCGGAATCAGTGCCCAATCGAAGGCTTCGCCCGTGCCACCCGGGACCCCGGCGACGTACGTGTCCAGCAGGATGCCGCTGGCCTTGTGGTAGAGGTCGCAACTGGCGGCAATATCGTCGCCAGCCTGCACCCGCAACGCTTTGATCCACGGACGAAGATACCCCTCACATTGCTCCGGAGTTTCGTCGCCGTGGAACTGAATGAGGTCCAGAGGAACCGCTTCGAGCAGCGCCTCGAGGCTTTCCCGGTCTTCGTTGACGAACAGACCGACCGTACTGACGAAAGGTGGCAACTGAGCGATGATCGCCTGCGCCTGCTCGATCGTCACCGCCCGAGGGCTTCTGGAATAAAAGACGAAGCCGATGGCGTCAGCTCCCGCATCGACAGCGGCCAGCGCATCTTCTATGCAGGTAATCCCGCAAATCTTGCTGCGAACGGCTGACATGTCGTGAATACCTCTAGCCTTGCGAAAGCCCCGGATGTTAGCAAATGCTACTCCGGGCGTCAGCCGTCAAGTTCGGTGAACCCTGTAAGAAAATGCGGCCCTATGTAACGTTCGGGCAGCGGAAACTCGTCGCGATACTCGACCTGCACCAGATACAGACCGAATGGGTGAGCGGTCACTCCGCCTGTCCGACGAACACGGCTCTCGAGCACATCGCGAGCCCATTCCACAGGCCGCTCTCCTGCACCGATGGTCATGAGCACGCCCGCAATGTTGCGCACCATGTGATGCAGAAAGGCATTGGCGCGTATGTCGATCACGATCATCTGACCGTGACGGGTCACGCGCAGATGATGAATCTGCTTGATCGGGGATTTTGCCTGGCATTGGCCTGCCCGGAACGCGCTGAAGTCGTGCGTTCCTACCAGACACTCGGCCGCCAGCGCCATCCGTGCGACATCCAGGGGCCGGTGATTCCAGGTGATCTCCTGACCGAGGTGCGCCGGTCGAATCTGGTCGTTGTAAATCACATAGCGGTAGCGGCGGGCGATGGCCTTGAAGCGGGCATGAAAATGCGCGGGCATCTCCTTGGCCCAGGTGACGCTGACGTCATGGGGCAGGTTGATATTGGCGCCCATGGTCCAGGCCTTCATGCTGCGTATGGCTTGAGTATCGAAATGCACCACCTGGCCGCAGGCGTGCACGCCTGCATCGGTACGTCCGGCGCACATCAGCGACACAGGCGAATCCGCCACTTTCGAGAGGGCATTTTCCAAAGTCTCCTGAACGGTCAGCACACCGCTGGACTGGCGCTGCCAGCCACTGTAACGCGAGCCCTTGTACTCAACGCCCAACGCGATTCTGAAATAGCCTTCGGCTGCCATTTCGGCGGCCGCTGTCTCTGCCTCTGTGGTCATGATTGCCAATGCTCAAAGCCTGTCGATACGCGCAAGGGCGGCCATTATACGGATGACGACAAAAGACGCTATTGGGATGTGCGCGACCGGTGCTCCCCGCCCCCACCGACGCCAGCCCCCATCAGCCAAACGAAAACGACCGCCGAAGCGGTCGTTTTCTGTGTAAGTTGAGCAGCGATCACGCCAGGCGCGACAACATCTCCCGCGCTTCGCTTTTCTGCCCGTCGTCACCCTCGGCAACGACTTCATCGAGAATGTCACGAGCGCCATCGGCGTCTCCCATTTCGATATAAGCCCGAGCCAGGTCCAATTTGGTGGCGGCCTCATCGGTACCCGACAAAAAGTCGAATTCGGGCTCGCTGTCGTCGGCCAGTAGAGCATCATCCTCACCGAAGGCCGCATCGTCGAACGGCGTGGCCATCGGCGGTTGCTCGAGGCTTTGCGAAAGGCGCTCGAGCTCTGCGTTCACGTCGTCGATCTCCGAAGCGAACGCCTTGGAAGCCGGGTCGCTTTCCATCTCGTCGGCCAGCGACAGGTCGAAATCGGCAGGCAGTTCAAGTTCATCCTCTTGGGCGAGCTTGTCTGCCCCGAGATCCGCCGGGTCATCGAACGCCGGGAGCTCGCTCAACTCATCCCGCACGCCCAACAGCCGATCATCTTCGGCCTTGAGAGCAGGTTCATCCTCGCCCAGATTCAGATCGAAATCTTCCAGACCGTCGCCCGCCGCAGGCTGGGCCTCGGTCTGTTCTCGCAGAATCGCGTCGAAATCCAGCTCGTCAGGCGTGGAGCCGCCAAAGGGTGCGTCCAGATCCAGATCATCGAACCCTCTATCCGCGAGTGGCGCGCTGCGGTCTTCCACTTCGGCAGGGGATGCGGCTTCGAGATCGTCAAGGCTCAGATCAAATGCGGTGTCGAAATCATCCGGCGCCTCCGCGAGGGTTTCCGGGGCAGGCTCTAATTCCGTGGCAGGCTCCAATTCCGGCGCCGCCGCTGTCTCGGAGTGGTCGGTCAGCAAATCCTCGACGTAGCGGGCATCCATCTGCTGGGCCGCCAACGCGGCAGTCGCCGCCACACCTGCTGCCGCTACAGCCGCTGCCGCCATCGCAGGATAGCGGGCTTTCAATTGTTCGACTTCGGCGTGGTTACTGCCTGTCGCGACCAATTGGCGCTCTTGGGCAACGAAGCCACGCTCGTTGCCTTGCTGCGCATAGATTTCCATCAGTTTGAGACGCAATTCGGAACGCTGAGGCTCCTCTTTGATGGCCTCTTCCAGCAACGCTGCGGCCTGATTCATACGGCCATAAGCGATATGGATCTCAGCCTGCACCAGCACATCGGTTGGACGCTCGCGGGTCGGCTCAATGATGACGGCCGCCAGCGGTGCCTGCTTTACCGCGGGAGGGGGCACCTCCAGGCCCTCGAAACTGCTTTCGGGCATGTTCATGTCGGCGGCGAAATCTGACTCTTCCGACAGCGCGCGCGCCATTTGCCGGTGTCTTTCCGCTTCAATAATGGCATTGCGACGACGCACCAGCAGCAGCACCAACAACAGCAGCACCAGCACCGCCGCGCCCGCTATCAAGCCCAGCAGCATCGGGCTGGCCAGAATCTTGTCCAGCGCGCTCTGATTAGCACGCGGGTCAGCCTCTGGCTGCGTGGCCGAAGGCTGATCCGCACCCGCGGTGTCTATCTTCGCGCCCTCGACCGGCAGCGCGTCTTCAGGCGCGATTTCATTCGGCGGCTTGCCAGCGCTGTCCGGGGCAGGCGGCACGATTTGCGCGGCTATCGGGTTGGCGGCGTTATTCGGGTTGGTCACGCTGTTAGGGCTGACGGCGCTGTTGGCGTCACCGCCCGCGGGTGGCACCGCGGCCCCGGCGGCCTGCATCTTGGCCAGTTGATCGTTCTTCAGCTCAATCAGACGCTGCAGCTTGTCGAGCTGGCTTTGCAGGTCGGTCATGCGGCTCTTCAGCTCGGCATTGTCGCGACGGGTACTGTCGAGATTCTCCTGCGCCACGGCCAATTTATTGGCCAGATCAGCATCGCCTGCCGAGCCCTTGGCGCCAGGGTTGGCGTTGGCTGCCACGAGGCTCAGGTTGTCCTTGGCTTCGATGCGCGACGGCGCCGCACCCGCCCGGTCGCGACGGGTAGCGTCCACCTGACGCGCGCCAGCCGGCAGGCGACGACCTTCTCGCCAGGCGCGATTCTGTTCGGCCACTTCGGCAATCGCCCGAGGCTGCGGCGTCGCACTCACCTCTTGCGCCGTTGGCAGTCGCAGAACCTGGCCTTTCTTCAAACGGTTGATATTGCCCCCGATGAAGGCATCGGGGTTGAGCGCCTGAATGGCCAGCATGGTCTGCTGAACTGTACCGCCACTGCGCACGCGCTCAGCGATCTCCCACAGGGTGTCGTTGTTGGCGGTGGTGTATTGCGTGTACTTGGGTTCGGCAGGTGCCGGTGCGGCAGGCGCTGCAGGTGGCGTTACCTGTGCGGCAGGCGCTTGAGCCGGTGCGACGGCTGGCGCCGTCGAGGGCAATTGAGCAGCAGCGGCAGCGGCGGCCTGAGGAGACGCTTTGGGCGGGTCGAGCAATAGGCTGTATTCACGCAGCGCTCGGCCATTGGGCCAGAGCACCTGAACCAGGAATTTCACATAAGGGTCGCGTACGGGCTTGGTCGACGTAATCCGCAGCACGCTCCTACCACCAGGATTCACCACGGGGGTGAATACCAGATCGTCCAGGATGGCCGTGCGTCCGACACCCGCCTGCGCGAATTCGGCGGAGGTCGCCAGACTCGGCACCACTTGTGCAGAATTCAGGTCCTGCACCTGCGTGAGTTCGATTTCAGCCAGCAGCGGTTGATTCAGGCTCGACTTGACGGTCAAACCACCGAGGCCAAGCGCATTTGCCATCCCCGATGACAACGCCGAAGCTGCTGCGATTGCTAAAACCAGTTTACGAACCTGAACCATAGCCCATCCCTTGTTTAAAATTTCCCCGGCGACCGAGAAGATAAAGCCTGCTAGGGCGTAGGGCGTTTCGACACGCCACAGCTAGAATGATTCTTCGAATTGTTGGCAAGTATCTTTTACGAAACAGCTTTTATCAACAACTCAGCGACCTGCACCGCGTTGAGCGCCGCGCCCTTGCGTGCATTGTCCGACGTGACCCAGAAATTGAGCTCACAAGGATCATCGACCCCGGCGCGTAAACGTCCTACATAGACGGCATCCTGACCGACCGCATCGCCGACAGGCGTCGGGTAGTCACCGGCGTCGACCAGGTCGATCCCCTGCGCAGCGTCCAGTGCATCACTGACGGCCGACAGATCGAAAGGCGTGCCGGTTTGTACCGATACGCTCAGGCTATCGCCAAAGAACACAGGGACTTGAATGCAGCTGACGCCGACCTTGATTAAAGGCAGCGATAGCAACTCGCGCAACTCACTGACCATTCGACGTTCAAGTGGCACATGGCCTTGCTCATCCGGAGTGCCGACCTGCGCCAGTACGTTGAACGCCATCTGCCGATCAAACACCCGAGGCTCCAAGGGTCGCATGTTCAGCAGTTCCGCCGTCTGCCGAGCCAGCTCGGTGACACCCTCACGCCCCTGACTGGAAACCGCCAGGCACGCAGTGACATTCACCCGCTGTATGTCCAGAAGGCCACGAAGTGGGCCGAGCACCATCGCCAGCGCCGTTGCAGCCGGGCTTGGGCAAGCCACCTGGAAGGGTTTGGCCAGCAGGCCCAGCCGATCGCCATTGACCTCAGGCACGGCATTCGGCGCCTGATCCGACGGCAGGCCGCCGGACAGATCGATCACGGCACAACCCGCCGCGATCGCACGGGAAGCGAAACTGCGAGTGACCGCTGGACCTGCTGCAAAAAAGGCCAGTTGCACCTTGGCAAAATCGAAGGCATCGACTTCACGCACGCGGACGTTCTTGCCCCGGTAAGCGACCGAACTGCCTGCTGACTCGGCGCTTGCCAGCAGATGCAACGTACCCGCTGGAAAATCGCGCTCTTCAAGGATCTGGACGATGGTTTCACCTACCGTGCCGGTGGCGCCGACTACGGCGATATCGATGGACTGACCCATGAAAACCTCAAAAAATCGGGGGGGCGGCACTTTAACCGCGTGATGAACGCCAAGCAAACCACCTGACGGATGAAGACAGCCGGGTATCAGGGCTCCAGGCCGATCTTGAAAAATTCGCCATGACTCCATACGCCGAGCCAGCGCTGGCCATCGATCTCACGCATCACCGCCAGGTCGACCAACTGGTAAAAGACGTTGCGGTGAATCAACGCTTCAAGGTCGTTACGTACCAGAACATAGGGTGCGGGCTCTTGGGTCTGGGGGTCGATGCGCACACGCAACGGCCGCTCCGCACTGGCTTCGACCACGTCATCGACGTTCGTGGTGAAACGTAGAACCCGGGATTCGCCCTCGCCTGCCACTTCCAGCAACACTGCAACGAAAGGAGCGTCATCCACGGTGATACCGACTTTCTCGACCGGGGTGACCAGGAAGTAGTCATCGCCCTCTCGACGGAGGACCGTGGAGAACAGACGCACCATGGGTTTTCGACCGATGGGGCTACCCAGATAGAACCAGGTACCGTCCCGGGCGATGCGCATGTCGATATCGCCACAAAACGGGGGATGCCAAAGGTGCACGGGCGGCAACCCCTTGCCGGTCTTGGGAACTTGAGCCAACAGATCATTGGCTTTACCCGAACCACTCATACGCTGCTCCTCAGCGGGCGGCGACGCCCAGTAGACTGCGAGCGTAATCCTCCATGGGTGGGCCGAGCAAATCTTCAGGCTTGGTGTTATACAGCGTCAGCAGGCCGCCCCGCAGATGAATGCGCGCCGAATCGATGAGATAACGGGTATTGGTTTCAATCAACATCAGTTGAACCACACCGTTGTCGATCCCCAGCCGGTCGACAGCCTCCTGATCCGACCACTCGTCGAAATTGCCGATGCGGTCATCCGCCCGCGCAAAACGCGTGTACAGCAAATAATGCGCACCCGCGGCGCGAGCCTCGTTCATCGCATCATCTAGCCCCTCTGCTGCCGGTGCCCGGCGGACCATCGGGAAGTATTCGATGAATCCGTTGAAGGCCTCTTCGGCTACCACGTTCGTGCGCGGGTAGGCGCCACCGGGAGGTGCGAAGGCACCTTGGGCGATATAGATGAAGGAATCCGGCTGCAGGCGGAAATTGTTGATTCGACGGGTCGAGCTATGGTCAAGCAAGCCCGCGTCACTGAGCTCGTCATGAGCCCCTTGTGCCAGATCGCTGACATGCATGCAGCCGCTCAATGCCAGAAACGTCAGCAGTAAAACCAGGCTACGCATCACTTCCTCCAAATACCGGCGACGGAAAACCGGCGAATGGCCGGGTAATGCAGCTTTTGCGCCATGTCGAAGAAAGGGGGAAAAGTGCGTGGCACTCAGCGTGGCAGCGGGCTTCGAGTGCCCGCTCCATCGACGAGCGAGGAACGGCACTCGCGGGCCCCAGCGCGCAGGCTGACGGGTCAGCTTCCGGAGGTCTCTGGTTTGAGGTCGTGCGCGGATTCAGGGTCGCGCTTGCGCTTGTTGCCCATGCGCACGCCAATGTCCATCAGGAACTGGAAAAACCCTTCCTGATCCTCCAGCACGTTACTCCAGAACGGCGAGTGATACAGGGCAACCGCGCCATGCACCAGGGCCCACGCTGCACAGTAGTGGAAATACGGCGGTACGTCCTCGAGCTTGCCTTCGGAGATTCGCCCCTTGATCAGCAGTGTCAGATGCTCGAAGTTGGAGGCGCGGATGGTATGCAACTGCTCGACCATCTCAGGGACTTGGTTGCCCTTGACCACTTTTTCCTCCAGCCGGTCGAACAGGCGGTACCGTTGCGGATCGCGCATCCGGAACTCGAAATACGCGCGGGACAGCGCTTCCTTGTCCTTGTCGACATCGGCCGAGTGCAACAGCTCGTTCAAATCACGCTCGTAGTCGAGCATCAGGCGCAGGTAGATTTCCGCCTTCGATTTGAAATGCTTGTAGATGGTGCCTTTACCAATACCGACGGCATCAGCAATCATCTCGACGGTGACACTGTCTTCACCCTGTTCGAGAAACAGCTTTAACGCGGTATCGAGAATTTCTTGCTCACGGCGCCGAAACTCACGGACCTTACGAGGTTCTTTCTGCATAGGAGGAGGCTGTCGAGTCAAAATCGAAGCCGCACATTATGCCTAACTGGCGGGAAATTGCACGGATCATCCGACCATGTCTACGTTTCACGAAGAGTTCGCGCAAGCAGCCGATGTGCGTTATCTCAACCACGCCGCTGTTGGCCCGTGGCCAAAACGCACGGCCATGGCCATCCAAAACTTCGCTGAAGAGAACGTTTTACGGGGCGCACAGCACTATTTGGACTGGATGAAGGTCGAGCAGCGACTTCGCGAACGGCTGGCTCGCCTTCTGAACGCGCCGTCAACGGATGACATCGCACTGGTCAAAAACACCTCGGAAGCCCTCTCTTTTGTCGCTTTTGGCCTGGACTGGAGGCCGGGCGACAGTGTGGTGATCAGTGATGAAGAGTTTCCGTCCAACCGAGTGGTATGGGAGGCCCTCAAGCCGCAGGGTGTTGAGGTTATCCAGGTCAGCCTCAAAGGCCTGGACCCGGAGGCAGCCTTGCTGGACGCCTGCGGGCCTCGCACCCGTCTGCTGTCTATCAGCTCGGTGCAATTTGCCACGGGCACTCGGCTGGACATTGAACGTCTCGGAGCAGGATGCAAACGACGCAATGTGTTGTTTTGCATCGATGCCATTCAGCACATCGGCGCCCTGCCCTTCGACGTACAGGCCAGCCAGTGCGACTTCGCGATGGCTGACGGGCACAAGTGGATGTGCAGTCCCGAAGGGCTCGGGGTTTTTTATTGCCGGGCCGATCTGCGGCCCCGGCTGACACTGCACGAATTCGGCTGGCACATGCTGGAGCATTCCGGCGATTACGGCCGCAACGAGTGGCAACCCGCGGCCAGTGCCCAACGGTTCGAATGCGGCAGCCCCAATACGCTGGGAGCGGTGGCGCTGGACGCCAGCCTTTCGCTTTTGGAAGAAGTGGGTATGGATACCGTAGGAAATGCCGTTCTGGAACGCGTGATGTGGCTCGAGGAGGGGCTCGGCAAAATCAACGGCGTACAGCTGCACACTTCACAGGAAGCCGCCCGTCGATCTGGCATCCTGACCTTCAGCCTGGACAGCCAGCCTGCGGCACAGGTCTGGCAGGAATTGATGCACAACCAGGTCGTCTGCTTGCCTCGCGGCCCCGGTATCCGCTTTTCCCCCCACTTTTACACGCCATCGCGGGTGATCGAAGAGACATTGGCGATTGTGCAGGCGATCGCCAAGCATTGAGGTATCAGCAGGGGGCTGGGTATTCCAAAACTGTTTAAAAAACGTACAGCCAAACGCTGGACGCTTGGAGAATATGTCCAATACTGAATCTGTCGGTGCGGCATCTCCCCCAAGTGCCAGCATCGGTAAAGGCACCCACGGATAGCGTGTCTTTGTTTTACTCCTAATGGTCTTAACCCGGATTCACCCCCCAGAACCCGGGTTTTTTTTGCCTGCGATTTGGTGCGCTTAAACGGACTTCACCCTGGCGAGAGGAAACAGGCGCTTGAAATTCTCGGTGGTCTGCTCCGCGAAGCGCTCGAAACGCTCCCCACGCAACATCGCCAGAAATTCTGCGACTTCGCGAACGTATTGCGGCAGGTTCGGTTTGCCCCGGTACGGTATCGGCGCCAAATAGGGTGAGTCGGTTTCCACGAGCAGACGGTCTGCTGGGACTTTACTGGCCACATCACGCAGCGCGTCAGCGTTGCGGAACGTCACGATGCCGGACAGGGAAATGTAAAAGCCCAGGTCCAGCGCCGCCTTGGCCATGTCCCAATCTTCGGTGAAACAATGCAGCACACCGGCCTGTGGCAGTGCCGCTTCGCGCAGCAGTTCGAGTGTGTCCGCCCGAGCGCCTCGGGTGTGCACGATCACCGGCTTACCGGTCGAGCGAGCGGCTTGAAGATGCAGGCGAAACGACGCTTGTTGCAATTCAGCGGCTTCCGGCTCGTAGTGATAATCCAGCCCGGTTTCCCCGATGGCCACAACGCGAGGATGGTTCAGCTCGCCTAACAGCCACTCCAGCGCAGGCGCCTCCCCCGGCTTGAGATCCAACGGATGAATACCCACCGAGCAGTCAACATCGCCATAACGGTCGGCCAGAGCCTTCACGTCGGCGGCGTTGTCGGCACTGACACCGATGCACAGAAAATGGCCAACGCCTCGTTCGCGCGCTGCTTGCAGCGCGTTATCGAGAGAACCGTCGTGTTGAGCGAGGTCGAGACGATCGAGGTGACAATGGGAATCTACAAGCATGGGGACCGCGGCAAATTACATCGTGTGGGTAGGACGGTCGGACTTGAGGGCACCGGCCAGGTAGTTTTCGATCATGTTGCGCGCCGTGTTGTCACCGTCATTGAATTGCACCCCCACACCGGCGGCGCGATTGCCCTGCGCGCCCTTGGGGGTTATCCAGGTGACCTTGCCCGCAACCGGAATTTTTTCCGGCTCGTCCATCAAGTTCAGCAACATGAACACTTCATCCCCCAGCTTGTAGCTTTTGCTCGTAGGAATGAACAGCCCGCCGTTCTTGATGAATGGCATGTAGGCGGCGTAGAGAACCGATTTGTCCTTGATGGTCAGGGACAGAATGCCGTTACGCGGGCCCGGACCCAGGGGAACGCTCATTTCAACTTCCTCTGCAGATGCTGATGCCAGGCGGCCAGTCTAACCTTGTCCGGTCAAAGATGCCCACTGGACCAATAACGCTTCGAGCAATAAAACCCGGTTCAAGTTCGCCTTGGACAAGACCTTCTGCCGCTGCAGCAGGACCCAGTCCTGTATGGCCAGTACTTTTGGCTGCGGGGACTTCTGCGCCAGGTACTGCACGACCTTGCGCATGTCAGCCAATCCGAGGCCGCTTTCATCCTCGGTCAACTGGTAACGCAACATCAGGTTGGACCAGTCACAGAACCAGTCGAACAACAACAGCAAAGGAACGTCTTTCCACCCTTCCGCCAACTGAGTCGGTGATTGCTGGCCCTTGAGCAATTTCTTCACACCGTCCACGACCAGCGCGCGTTGTTCGCGAACACCCTGCGCCTGAAGCGCAACGGCTGCCAGGGGAGACCCTGCCGCCAAGGTCAACAATTCGACGCGCTCTTCGTCGCTACACTCGGGCAAGGCCTCCGCCAGCCATGCCACGCTCATGGCTTCGCTCGGTAATGGACAGGCCTGTTGCACGCAACGACTCTTGATGGTGGGCAGCAACCGGCTTGGCTGGTGGCTGACCAGCAGCAACACGGTATCGCCTGAAGGCTCTTCAAGGCTTTTCAACAGGGCGTTGGCGGCGTTGATGTTCATCGACTCAACAGGCTCGATCAACACCACTTTGCGACCTCCCATCTGCGCCGTCTGCACCACGAAACTGACCAGATCCCGTACCTGATCGACCTTGATCGCTTTGTCGGCCTCTTCAGGTTCCAGCACATAGTTATCGGGATGACTGCCAGCGGCCAGCAGCGAACATGACTTGCAGTGTCCGCAGGCCTCCAGGCCGAGCGGCTGCTGACAGAGAAGCCGGTGCATCAGCCGCTCGGCCAGCGCCCGCTTGCCGATCCCAGCCGGCCCATGCAGCAGATAGGCATGGGCATGCTGGGTGCGCCCGGCCAGTTGCTGCCAGAGGGCCTGTTGCCATGGATAGCCTTCAGCCATGCTGGCGTTCCGCAAGCCGCTGCAGCAGGTCGGGCATCATCGCATCAAGAGAAGCCTGCACCTCGTCGAGCGAACGGGCAGCTTCGACCAGCCGATAACGCTGAGGCGCGGCCGCCGCACGGTTGAGATAGGTGCTGCGCACCGCCTCGAAAAACGCTCGCCCCTCCTGCTCGAAACGGTCCAGGCGCCCCCTGGCCGTGGCGCGAGCCAGGCCAATTTCAACCGGTAAATCGAACACCAGGGTCAGGTCTGGCCGCAGCGCACCTTGCACGAAATCTTCCAGGGCAGCGATACGCTCGACCGACAACCCGCGACCTCCCCCTTGGTAGGCATAGGTGGCATCGGTGAACCTGTCGCACAGCACCACGGCACCGCGGGCCAAAGCCGGCCGAATGACACTCGCCAAATGCTGAGCACGGGCGGCGAAGACCAGCAGCAGTTCGGTGTCGGCGTCCATGACTTCATCGCTCGGCGCCAAGAGCAACTCACGAATGCGCTCGGCAAGCGGCGTACCGCCTGGCTCGCGGGTCAACACCACGTCGATGCCCTGCTCGCGCAGGCGCTCGGCCAGGTATTCGCGGTTGGTGCTTTTACCGGCGCCTTCTGGGCCTTCAAGGGTGATAAACAAACCAGTCACAGGCTGTCCTTGATCAGATTCATTGCGGTTTCGGCTCGCTTTTCTCAGGTTCGCCGCTGGCCTCGGCAGGGGCCGCGGATTGCGCAGGCGTGGGCACCTGAGGCGCAGTGGGGGATGACCCCGTTGCGGACTGCGGCACGTCGGCGCCCGACTCCGGGACTGGGAGCGTCACCGGCGCGGGGCTGGAACGGTAATCGGCACGCCGCTTGAGCTGAAACGCTTTCACGGCCGCATTGTGCGCATCGAGATCAGCGGAGAATACGTGGCTGCCATCCCCTCGTGCGACGAAATACAGGCTGTTGCCCGGTGCGGGGTTCATCGCCGCGTGAATCGCTTCGCGCCCTACCATGGAAATTGGCGTCGGCGGCAGCCCTGGGATGACGTAAGTGTTGTAGGGCGTTGCCTCTTTCAGGAACGCCCTGGTGATCTTGCCGTTGTATCGCTCGCCCAGACCATAGATAACGGTCGGATCGGTTTGCAGCAACATGCCTTGCTGAAGGCGCCGCACGAATACGCCGGCGATTTGCCCGCGCTCCTGAGGCACGCCCGTTTCCTTCTCTACCAGGGAGGCCATGATCAGCGCCTGGTAACGGTCGGTGTAAGGGACGTCGGCAGCGCGATCGTCCCACTCCTCTTTCAGCACTTCATCCAGACGGTTGTAGGCCTGCTTCAGCAGCTCGGCGTCGGTCATGCCGCGGACATAACGGTAGGTATCGGGAAAGAAGCGGCCTTCAGGGAAAACGTCTGGATGGCCGATTTTGGCCATCAGCTCACTGTCGCTGAGATCGGCCAATGTCTGTTCCAATTTTGGCTGCTTTGCCAATGCCGCGCGAACCTGACGAAAATTCCAACCCTCAACCAGGGTCAGGCTGTATTGCACCACGTCGCCTTTCTGCCACAACGCCAGCAGCGATCTGGCATCCATCCCGGGGCTCATGCGGTACTCGCCACTGTGCAACGCCTGGTCAGAGAGGTTGAAGCGCCAATAAAGACGCAGCCAGAAAGCGTCCTTGATCACCCCTTCTGCTTGCAATCGATTAAGCATGCCATTGGGTGACGCACCGGAGGGCACGTCGAGCAGCCTTTCCTCGGTCAAGTTCAGCGGCTGTTGCAGCGCGTTGCGCTGTTCCCAGAAGGCCAGACCCAGCAACAGCCCCGCCAGAACCAGACCCGTTTCCAGCAAGACGAATAATTTTCGGATCACGAATCAGATATCCAGAAGCCCGCGAGCGAGGTGTTGCAGTTTACGGGTCACAGGGCCAACCGGCCAGTTCAGTTGCTCGAACTCACGCACCGGCCAGATGCCATAGACGCTGTTGCAGACGAAGACTTCATCGGCTTTGCGCAGATCCGACATCCCCAGGTCCAGTGCCCGGACCGCCATGTTCTGCTGCTCGCCGAGACGCAACACCTCGGCACGCATGATGCCAGCCACTCCACACCGGGACAGATCCGGCGTCAGCAACACCCCGCCCTTGACCAGGAACAGGTTGCTGTAGACCGCTTCGACGATTCGCCCGGATGTGTCACGCATCAGGCCTTCGGCGTGCTCGGTGTCATGCCATTCATTGCGCGCGAGCACCTGCTCCAGACGGTTGAGGTGTTTCAGCCCTGCCAGCAGCGGCTGCTCCGCCAGACGCGTTCGACAGGGGAAGAGCCGCACCCCATGCTCGGCATTGGACGGCGGGTAGGCCGGCAGCGGGCTGGCCTGGAGGATACGCACACCCCGAGCGCCCGGGACTGGCGCGTAGCCGCGCAGGCCATCACCCCGGGTGATGATCAGCTTCATCACCCCTTCCTGCATCTGATGGGCGAAGGCCCGGCATTCGGACTCGATCAGCGGCAGGTCAAGGGCGAACGCAAGCCGCTTTCCCGTCACGGCCAGGCGATGCATGTGGCCAGAGAAAAGCAAGGGTTGGCCCGCCTTGACCAGGAGGGTTTCGAAGAACCCATCCCCGTAGGCCAGCCCTCTATCCTTCACGGACAGCTGGCTGGCAGGCTGGCCATCGATCCAGCAGAAGGTCATTCAGCGTACCGGCGGAACACCAGCGAACCGTTGGTGCCACCAAACCCGAAGGAGTTGGAGACGACCACATCGATCGGCATGCTGCGGGCCTCATGTGGCACGAAGTCCAGATCACAACCCTCGCTGGGCTCATCGAGGTTGATGGTCGGCGGCGCTACCTGGCCGTTGATCGCCAGGACGCTGAAAATTGCCTCGATCGCCCCCGCTGCGCCCAGCAAATGGCCGGTCATCGACTTGGTCGAACTGACCGCCAGCTTGTAGGCGTGGTCGCCGAACACGGACTTGATCGCGCTGACTTCCGCCAGGTCGCCCGCCGGCGTGGAAGTACCGTGTGCGTTGATGTATTGCACCTGGTCCGGGGTGATCTTCGCATCGCGCAGTGCATTGGTGATGCAGCGCGCAGCGCCGGCGCCATCATCAGGAGGGGATGTCATGTGAAACGCATCGCCACTCATGCCGAAACCGATCAACTCGGCATAGATGGTCGCGCCACGAGCACGGGCGTGCTCAAGCTCTTCCAACACCAACGCGCCAGCGCCATTGGACAACACGAAACCGTCGCGCCCCTTGTCCCACGGGCGGCTGGCCCGCGTCGGCTCATCGTTGCGCGTGGACAGTGCGCGGGATGCGCCGAAGCCACCCATGCCCAGACCGCAGGCCGCCATTTCGGCGCCCCCGGCGATCATGACATCCGCCTCGTCGTACGCGATATTTCGCGCGGCCATGCCGATGCAATGGGTGCTGGTGGTGCAAGCCGTGGCGATAGCGTAGTTAGGCCCCTGCGCACCCAGGTGGATGGACAGGAAGCCTGAAATCATGTTGATGATCGAACCCGGTACGAAGAACGGGGAGATCTTGCCTGGCCCCTGTTCATGCATCAGCCGGCTGGTGTTTTCGATGTTGGTCAGGCCACCGATGCCGGAGCCCATGGCTACACCCACGCGCTCGCGATTGGCGTCGGTGATTTCGATACCTGCGTTGCGCACAGCCTGAAAGCTGGCCGCCAAGCCGTACTGGATGAACAGGTCGAGACGGCGAGCCTCTTTGGGCGACAGGTATTCTTCGACGTTGAAGCCTTTGACCGATCCGCCGAAACGGGTCGTATAAGCCGAAAGATCCGTGTGTTCGATGGGGCCAATGCCACTCTGGCCAGCCAGAATGCCTTGCCAGGTGCTAGGCACATCGTTGCCCAATGGCGTCAGCATACCCATACCGGTGACCACGACGCGTCTACGCGACACAGGACTCTCCTTTAATCTATTGACGAAACGCTGGCCCTATTCAAAGAAAAAACCGCACGCCTGAGGCAGTGCGGTTTCTCCAGGACAGCGAACTACGGCTACGAAAGCTTACGCCTGGTGGGCGGTGACGTAGTCGATAGCCTCTTGAACGGTGGTGATCTTCTCGGCGCTCTCGTCAGGGATTTCGGTCTCGAATTCCTCTTCCAGAGCCATCACCAGCTCAACGGTGTCAAGGGAGTCAGCACCCAGGTCTTCAACGAAAGAAGCGGAGTTGACCACTTCCTCTTGTTTGACGCCAAGTTGCTCGGCAACGATTTTCTTGACGCGCTCTTCGATGGTGCTCATACCGTGTTTTAACTCCTAGTGGACAAATTCGGGCCGCGGGCCGATGGGTAAGTGTATAGAAGAGGTTTTGCGTATTTCAAGCTAATCGCAACTCCTGCTTCTTCCATCGCTCCGCAACCCATCAATAAATTTCAGCTTTATAACGGATTTCGGACAGCCCGTATGACAATTTTTCGGTACGGGAAGTCACATGTACATGCCGCCGTTCACGGGGATTGTAGCCCCGGTCACGTAGCCAGCACCTTCCGAGGCAAGAAAAGCGACCACATGCGCGATCTCTTCCGCCTGCCCCAGTCGACCCAGCGGAATCTGGGCCGTCAGGGAATGACGTTGCGCCTCCGGCAGCTCGCGCGTCATGTCGGTGTCGATGAAGCCCGGCGTCACCGAGTTCACCGTGACCGCCCGCGAACCGACTTCACGTGCCAGCGCGCGGCTGAAGCCTTCCAGACCCGCTTTCGCGGCGGCGTAGTTTACTTGACCGGCATTGCCCATGGCACCCACCACCGAGCCGATGCTGATGATACGCCCCCAGCGAGCCTTGGTCATGCCGCGCAGCACACCCTTGGTCAGGCGATACAAGCTGGTCAGGTTGGTGTTGATGACATCATGCCACTCGTCATCTTTCATACGCATCATCAGGTTGTCACGGGTAATTCCGGCGTTATTGACCAGGATCAACGGGGCGCCAACGCGTTCGGTGATCTGTGCCAGCACCGCACTGACGGATTCGTCATTGCCAACGTCCAGCGCCAGGCCGAAACCCTCGACACCGTTTTCCTTGAAGTAAGCGGAAATTTTTTCGGCACCGGCCTCGGAGGTCGCCGTACCCACGACCGTAGCGCCATTACGGCCCAGTTCAAGGGCGATAGCCCGACCGATGCCACGGCTGGCGCCGGTGACCAATGCAACTTTACCTTGCAGACTCATGCAGGCGTCTCCTTATCAGGCCAGCGCTGCACGAGCGGCAGCGAAGGCATCCGGGGTATTGAGGTTGTAAGTGTTCACGCCTTCGGCGCAGCGCTTGTTAAGGCCGGCGAGTACCTTGCCCGGACCGCACTCCACCAGTTGCAGCGCGCCGTTGGCGGCCAGCGTCTGGACGGACTCGACCCAACGGACAGGCTTGTACAACTGTTGAAGCAGGTCGGTTTTCAACGTGTCCAGGTCCGAAGCCACGGCGGCGGTGACGTTTTGCACCAGGGGAATCTGTGGCACTTGCCAATCGATGGCAGCGACGGATTGTGCAAAACGCTCGGCCGCAGGACGCATCAGTTCGCAATGCGAGGGAACACTGACTGGCAGTGGCAATGCACGTTTGGCACCTTTGGCCTTGCACACTTCGATTGCACGGTCCACGGCGGCCTTGGCACCTGCGATGACCACTTGACCCGGGGAGTTGAAGTTGACTGCGCTGACCACATCACCGTGGGCCGCTTCGGCACAGGCTGAAATGACATCCGCATCTTCCAGGCCAAGAATGGCCGCCATGCCGCCTTGCCCTGCAGGCACGGCCTCCTGCATCAATTGACCACGACGCTCGACCAGCTTCACCGCATCGGCCAGCGACAGACTGCCCGCTGCGACCAAGGCGCTGTACTCGCCCAGGCTGTGCCCGGCAACGAACGCCGGACGTGCGCCTCCTTCGGCCAACCAAAGGCGCCACAGGGCAACCGAAGCGGTCAGGATCGCAGGCTGGGTTTTATCGGTCTGATTGAGGGTTTCTTCGGGCCCCTGCTGGGTGAGCGCCCACAGGTCATAGCCCAAGGCGTCGGAGGCTTCTTTGAACGTATCCAGCACCAGCGGAAACTGCGCGCCCAATTCAGCGAGCATGCCGAGGGATTGCGAACCCTGGCCCGGAAAGACGAATGCGACGGAAGCAGACATTAACTAGCCCCTGATGGTTGTCGTCAAAAAGAACGCCCGGCAGAACCGAACGTTTGGAAATTCAATGTGTTGCGCGAGAACCGTTGGATGACCAGACGGTCACGAGGGTCACATTCTAGCGCACGGCACCTCATAACAACTCTTCCAGTCGACCATGCAAGCGCTCCGGCAGATTTTCCTGGATCTCGATCAACGCCCGCTGAATCGCGCTCTGGAACCCTTGGACACCTGCAGACCCGTGGCTTTTCACCACAATGCCTTGCAAGCCCAGAAAGCTGGCGCCATTGTGCCTCGCCGGGGCCAAGTCCGCTCGGAGGCGCTTGAGCAACGGCATCGCCAGCACCCCTACGGCCCTGGACATCACACCCTGCCGAAACAAGGTCTCGATTCGGTCACCGATCATTGTGGCGAGCCCCTCGCTGGATTTGAGCAGAATATTTCCGACAAAACCGTCGCAAACCACCACGTCCGCCTCACCCCGGTATAACCCGTCACCTTCGATGAAACCGGTGTAGTTCAGACCGGGCGCCGCCTGGAGCAGGCTCGCCGCGAGCTTGACCTGCTGATTGCCCTTGATGTCTTCAGTGCCGACATTGAGCAAGGCCACCTTAGGCCGCACCACGCCCAACGCTTCGGCAGCCACCCCCCCCATCACCGCAAACTGATACAGGTGCTCAGCGCTGCAATCGACGTTGGCGCCCAAGTCGAGCAATTGGCAATAGCCCTGCTGTGTGGGTATCGCGGCGACCATCGCGGGCCGATCGATCCCCGGCAGTGTCTTGAGGACAAAACGCGACAGCGCCATCAAGGCACCCGTGTTTCCCGCACTCACGCATGCCTGGGCACTGCCCTCGGCCAACAGGCGCAGCGCCACACGCATCGAGGAATCCGGCTTGCCACGCAGCGCGAGCGAAGGCCGATCATCCATGGTGATGACCTCGCTGGCGTGCACAACGGACAGGCGCGACCTGTCGACGCCGGAATGACGTGCGATAAGTTCTTCAATAAGGGGAGCATGACCGACGAGGGTCAGATGAAGCGAGGGGGTAGCGAGCAGGCAGGCAATGCTGGCCTGGACAATGCTGCGGGGACCGAAGTCCCCGCCCATTGCGTCGATCGCGATGATCGGAGCGGACAAGAACTTACTCGTCAGCGCCCTTGTCGATCACTTTACGGCCACGGTATACGCCTTCTGGCGATACGTGGTGACGCAGGTGAACTTCACCAGTGGTTTTTTCTACAGACAGAGCGCTAGCCTCGAGAGCGTCGTGCGAACGGCGCATGTCACGGGCAGAGCGGGATTTTTTGTTCTGCTGAACAGCCATAATTGATTAACTCCTAAACGTTTGGGTCACGCTTTAACTGCGCCAATACACTGAACGGGTTGGACCGCGTTACCTCGTCCACGCTCGGCTCGGGCTCATCGAGGCCCGCCGGCTGCTGGCATTCTTTCGGATCATGAGCAGGCACGATGGGCAGGGCGAGCAACAGCTCTTCCTCGATCAACGCCAGCAGATCCAATGGATCTTCGCCGAGTTCCAGCACGTCATAGCCTTTCGGCAACGACTGGGTGTCTGCACCCTCCTTGACCACGGCGTAGCTGCATTCGCTATGGATCGGCAGGGTGACCAGCTCAAGACAACGCTGGCAAACCATTTTGACCTCGACGTCGATTTCACTGTGAAAAACCACAGCGCGTCGCTCATCTCGCTCAAAAACGAATTTCGCCTGCACTGTACCGAGATTGTCAGCAAGCGGGTCGCAGAGTCTCTCCAAATCGGCCAGCGGCAGCGCACCTTCGAGAGAGGCGCCACGATCGGCTAATTTGCGCGGGTCAACGTGAGGTGGAATCGGGTCATTCAACATAGGCGCAGCATTCTAGGGACGACCCCGGCGGCTGTCAAAGGAAATTCAGGGCTGTTCGGCACCTGGCCCGCTGATTACACTCGCCCCTTCTGTTTCGGAGACCACCATGCTGCCTTTGCTTCTTGCCTCCAGCTCGCCCTACCGCCGGGAATTGCTCGCTCGCCTCAGCCTGCCGTTCGTCTGTGCATCGCCGGACATCGACGAGCGCCGTCGCGACGACGAGCCTGCCATTGCATTGGTCCAGCGCCTGGCGCAGGAAAAAGCCAAGGCCTTGTCAGGGCTGTATCCCGACCACCTGATCATCGGTTCCGATCAAGTGGCCGTACTGGGCGAGCGGATTCTTGGCAAGCCGCATACCTTGGATAAAGCGCTCGAGCAATTGACCGCCAGCAGCGGGAAAAGCGTGAGCTTCCTGACGGGCGTTGCGCTGTACAACAGCCAGACCGGCCACTGTCAGGTGGACTGCGTGCCGTTTACCGTGCACATGCGCGAATTGAGCGCCGAACGCATTGCCCGCTACCTGGACGCCGAGCGCCCGTACGACTGCGCAGGCAGCTTCAAGGCAGAAGGCCTCGGCGTCAGCCTGTTCCGGAGCACCGAGGGGCCCGATGCAACCAGCCTGATCGGCCTTCCTTTAATAAGGCTGGTGGACATGCTGATGGCCGAAGGTGTGCAAATCCCCTGACTGCCTGAGCTGCCACGAAAAACCCGACCAACGGCCGGGTTTTCTTCTCAGTTCGATAGCTTCAGCGCAGAGAAGGCCCACCGAACCCCGCCCACATGGCGATCTTTTCCGCGACGCTGGAGCCAATCTTTTTGGAGAATCGGTCCAGGGGCGATTCCTGAACGGTGTAATCGACGATTTCTTTCTCGCCAATCACCTCGCGCGCTACATAACTGGAACTGCCCAGGCCGTCGACCAGCCCGAGCCCGACCGCCTGCTCTCCCGTCCAGACCAGTCCCGAGAAGAGCTCCGGATGGTCCTTATCTTTCAGTCGATCCCCACGCCCGGCTTTCACACTGGCAATGAATTGCTTGTGCGTGGTGTCCAGAACACCTTGCCAGAACGCAGTCTCGTCTGCTTTGGGCGGCTGAAAGGGATCGAGAAAGGCCTTGTGCTCGCCGGAGGTGTAAACCCGACGGTCAACTCCCAGTTTTTCCATGGTTCCGACGAAGCCGAAACTGGCAGCCGTCACCCCGATGGAGCCTACGAGGCTGGCCTTGTCGGCATAAATCTCATCGGCAGCGCTGGCGATGTAATAAGCGCCCGAGGCGCCAAGATCACTGATGACGGCGTACACCTTGATGTCCGGCTTCTTGGCGCGCAGGCGGCGGATCTCGTCGTAGATGTAACCGGACTGCACTGGGCTGCCGCCCGGACTGTTGATACGCAAGATCACGCCCTTGGTTTTCTCGTCGTCGAACGCTGCCCTCAGCGCAGTGACGATGTTGTCGGCGCTGGCGGCCTCCGTATCGGCGATCATGCCTTTCACATCGATCAAGGCCGTATGGCTGGCGCCACGCGACGCCCCCTTGCCGAACTCCATCAGCGGCGAGAACAGTGCCAATGCCGCGAACAGATAAATAAAGGTCAGTGATTTGAAGAAGATGCCCCACCGCCGGGTCCGACGATGCTCTTGAACATTGGCCAGCAGCGTCTTCTCCAGCAGTTTCCAGCTTTTCGCATCACCCGTGTCGTCTTGCGCTTGCGAAGACGGCGATTTCCATTCGTCCGACATAGATCATTTACCCCGACAACTAAGATTTGGCCAAAAGTCTGTAATAAGGCTGCGCTCGATCAAACCCGCCGAAAGCAGGCGGACGTCCGAGCTCATAACGCCTGCTCAACGCTCTACGCACCCAACCATGTGCGCAATTCGGAAAAGTGCCCGATCGTCAGTCGAGGCTTGTACGCCAGGAGCGCCTCGAGCGACTGCGCGCCGTAACCGACGGCGACTGCATCCATTCCCGCATTGTTCGCCATCATCAAGTCGAACGACGCGTCGCCGACCATCAAGGCCTTATCCGGCTTGACGCCACAATGATCGAGGATTTGGTTGAGCATCAATGGATCGGGCTTGCTGGCCGTTTCATCTGCGGCCCGAGTGGCATCGAAATAATCGAGCCAGCCATGCGCCTTGAGTACGCGATCCAGCCCACGACGCGCCTTACCGGTCGCCACCGCCAGCCGGTATCCCTCGGCGCGGAAGGCTTCCAGCGATTCACGCACCCCATCGAACAGCTTCGACGGCTCGGCATCCATGGCCATGTAGCTGTCGGCATAGTGCTGACGAAAATCGAGAAGGTCGTTGCCGGAGATGTCGGGATAGAGCGTCCGGATCGCTTCGGGCAGGCCCAGACCGATAATGCCTTTGATGGCCTGGTCGTCCCGCACGGGCCGCCCCGCAAGGTTGGCGGCCTGCCGCATGGCGTCAAGGATGCGCCCGATGGAGTCGGACAGCGTGCCGTCCCAGTCGAAGATCAGCAGTTCATAATCAGGACGCACTCAATCGCTCCACGGTCTTGGCCCACATGTCGTCGACTGGCGCCTGCAACTCGAGTTTCCCGCCATCAGGCAGGGGCACGGTCAGCGCGTAGGCATGCAGGAACAGGCGCTTGCCACCCAGGTCGCGAATCTCACGGCTGAAGTTTTCGTCGCCGTACTTGCTGTCACCCGCGATGCTGTGACCGGCGTGCAGGGTGTGCACCCGGATCTGATGCGTCCGCCCAGTCACCGGACGCGCCTCGACCATGGTCGCGAAATCGCCGAAGCGGCGCAGGACCTTGAACAGCGTCAGCGCCTCCTTGCCCTCATCGTTCACTTCAACCATGCGCTCACCGGACCGCAGGTTGCTCTTGAGCAGCGGCGCGCGCACCTGCTTCTGCGAAGTCGGCCAGTGGCCGCGCACCAGCGCCATGTACCGCTTGTCGACGCCATCGCCGCGCAATTGCTCGTGCAGATGACGCAGCATGCTGCGTTTCTTCGCGATCATCAGCAGCCCTGAGGTGTCCCGGTCCAGCCGGTGAACCAGCTCCAGCTCCTTCGCATCAGGGCGCAACTGACGAAAGGCTTCGATGACCCCGAAACTGAGCCCACTGCCGCCGTGGACCGCGATCCCAGCGGGCTTGTTCAACACGATCAGCCCCTTGTCTTCGTGAACGATGGCCTCTTCCAGCCGCTGCAACAGCCCCTGCGCTACTGGTACCGGCTCGTCACGCTCGGGCACGCGCACAGGAGGAACACGCACGATGTCGCCCGCCTGGACTTTGTATTCAGGCTTGACCCGCCCCTTGTTCACCCGCACTTCGCCTTTGCGCAATATGCGGTAAATCAAGGTCTTGGGAACGCCCTTGAGGTAGGTGATCAGAAAATTATCGATGCGTTGACCGGCAAGTTCCGGCGCAACCTCAACCAGCTGAACGCCGGGGGTTGGAGGGGTGATATTCGTCATGGCGCAAATCATAACAATTTTTTATGGATTTGAAGCACTTAATGATTGCTGCTATAGTCGCGAACGCCGCCAAAAGCGGCCTGGGCAGCGGATAAACGGTAAGAATACCGGCCCTGACCAACGCAATTCACAAGGGCGCGAGGCCGTCCTACGGGGCTTTCGGTGACAACGAACGGCCAGCCGGTGTAACGAGCGCAGGTGACATGAGGCCTGAAACAAGCCCGATCGCAGAGTGAAACGCTCGCCATCGAGGCCCACGTTCAAGGGCAGTTCACAAAGTGCAGTCACGGGCGGTTACTTCGAGCGAATGCTGCGCAAACCACGCCTTAATTTGAGCCATGAGGCGCGAACTTCCCATCGAAGATCGCGTGAATGCAAACCCGCTGCGGATTCAGCGCGCGGCAGCACCCGAATTATCAGGGATACGTGTGGGGTGGAGACGCACAACCGTCGGACTGTGTAGCAAAAGGCTTTAATCAAGACGCTTCATATCGTCCGCTACCGATGGTTGATTCCTCCTCCTGACAAAGCTTTTGCTGACAGGGTGTCATTTGTCACCACAGCAAGCAGGAAACGTCGTCGCGACGATGGCCCCTCTGGCCGGACATCGCTAGACACTGGAGTGTCCAAGCACTCCTGACGCGCCCTGACACCGACCGTGAGAAGTCGTGTGTGCCGAACGCCGTTTCCGGCAGCCCGGAAACCGACGGTACTACATGAAAAGAATGCTGATTAACGCAACTCAACCCGAAGAGTTGCGTGTTGCGCTGGTAGACGGCCAGCGCCTATACGACCTGGACATCGAATCCGGGGCCCGCGAACAGAAGAAGGCCAACATCTACAAAGGCCGGATCACGCGTATCGAGCCGAGCCTGGAAGCCGCTTTCGTGGACTTCGGTTCCGAACGTCACGGCTTCCTGCCGCTGAAGGAAATCTCCCGCGAATACTTCAAGAAAGCCCCGGAAGGTCGCGTCAACATCAAGGAAGTCCTGAGCGAAGGCCAGGAAGTCATCGTCCAGGTCGAGAAGGAAGAGCGTGGCAACAAGGGCGCGGCCCTGACCACCTTCATCAGCCTGGCCGGTCGTTATCTGGTGCTGATGCCGAACAACCCGCGCGCCGGTGGCATTTCGCGCCGCATCGAAGGCGAAGAACGCAACGAACTGCGCGAAGCGCTGAACGGCCTGATCGCCCCCGCCGACATGGGCCTGATCGTGCGCACCGCCGGCCTCGGCCGCAGCAGCGAAGAAATGCAGTGGGACCTCGATTACCTCCTGCAACTGTGGACCGCTATCAAGGAAGCGTCTCAAGACCGCGCTGCCCCGTTCCTGATCTACCAGGAAAGCAACGTCATTATCCGCGCCATCCGCGACTACCTTCGCCAGGACATTGGCGAAGTCTTGATCGACAGCGTCGAAGCCCAGGAAGAAGCTCTGACCTTCATCCGCCAGGTGATGCCGCAATACGCCAGCAAGATCAAGCTCTACGAAGACAGCGTTCCGCTGTTCAACCGCTTCCAGATCGAAAGCCAGATCGAAACCGCCTTCCAGCGCGTGGTCGAACTGCCTTCCGGCGGCTCCATCGTCATCGACCCGACCGAAGCGCTGGTGTCGATCGACATCAACTCGGCGCGTGCCACCAAAGGCAGCGACATCGAAGAAACCGCCCTGCAGACCAACCTTGAAGCGGCCGAGGAAATCGCCCGCCAACTGCGTCTGCGGGACATCGGCGGCTTGATCGTCATCGACTTCATCGACATGACCCCCGCCAAGAACCAACGCGCCGTGGAAGAAAAAGTCCGCGAATGCCTGGAAGCCGACCGCGCCCGCGTGCAGATCGGTCGCATCTCGCGTTTCGGCCTGCTGGAAATGTCCCGCCAACGTCTGCGCCCATCACTGGGCGAAAGCAGCGGCATCGTTTGCCCACGCTGCAGCGGCACCGGCATCATTCGTGATGTCGAGTCGCTTTCGCTGGCGATCCTGCGCCTGATCGAAGAAGAAGCGCTGAAAGACCGGACCGCAGAAGTGCGCGCTCAGGTCCCAATCCCGGTCGCCGCCTTCCTGCTCAACGAAAAACGCAACTCGATCACCAAGATCGAACTGCGCACCCGGGCCCGCATCGTCATCCTGCCGAATGACCACCTCGAAACGCCGCATTTCGAAGTGCAGCGCCTGCGCGACGACAGCCCGGAAGCCCACAGCCTGCAGTCCAGCTACGAAATCGCTGCTGCCGCCGCCGAAGCCGAAGAAGTTCAGCCAACCGCCGCGACCCGGACCCTGGTCCGCCAGGAAGCAGCCGTCAAGACCGCACCCGCTCGCGCCAACGCTCCGGTCCCGACCGAAGTGGCTGAACCTGCCGCTGCAGCACCGGCCCCTGTGGCTCACGAGCCAAGCCTGTTCAAAGGCCTGGTGAAGTCGCTGGTCAGCCTGTTCGCCAGCAAGGAAGAGCCGGCTGCGCCGGTCGCCGCCGTCGAAAAACCGGCCACCGAGCGCCCTGCCCGCAATGAAGAGCGCCGCAACGGTCGTCAGCAGAGCCGCAACCGCAATGGCCGTCGCGATGAAGAGCGCAAGCCGCGTGAAGAGCGTGCTCCGCGTGCCGAGCGTGAAGAACGCGCACCGCGCGAAGAACGTGCACCGCGTGTCGACCGGGAAGAACGCGCGCCGCGCGAGCCGCGTGAAACGCGTGACGACAGCGCACCTCGTGAAGAACGCGCTCCACGTGCACCGCGTGAAGAGCGTCAGCCACGCACACCACGTGAAGACCGCAAGCCGCGGGAAGAACGTGTGCGCGAACTGCGCGAGCCACTGGACGCCGCACCGGCCGCCAACGCACCGCGCGAAGAGCGTCCGGAGCGCGCGCCACGTGAAGAGCGTCAGCCACGCGCGCCGCGCGAAGAGCGCAAACCGCGTGAAGAGCAGGCAGTCGCGGCCGTTGATGACGAAGCTTTGTTGAACAACGAAGAACAGCACGACGACAACCAGGAGCACGCCGAAGGCGATCGCCCTCGTCGTCGTTCCCGTGGGCAACGTCGTCGCAGCAACCGCCGTGAGCGCCAGCGTGACGCCGATGGCAATGTGATCGAAGGTTCGGAAGGCAGCGAAAGCGGCGAGGTCCGTCAAGAGGGTTCGAGCGAGGAAATCGCAGCGGGTCTGGTCGTGACCGAAGCGGTTGCCGAAGTGGTGATCAGTGCTCCGGCAGAAGCCGAAGCCCAGCATCAGGCTGAACGTGCTACCGCAGCGGTGGAATCCGCGGCGGCAGAAGTTGCACCTGCCGAACACGTTGAAGCGCCGGCCGTGGAACAGCCAGCGGCACCGGCCAGACGTTCGGTCATGCCTGAAGTTGAAGTGGCACAATTCGACGCCTCGCTGAGCCCGTTCGAGCGCCAAGTGAAGGCGGCCGCACAGGCAGAGACGCCCGCAGCAATCGCGGCGGAAGCGCCAGCCGCCGAGCCAGCCCCGGAAGCACCAGCGCCTGTCGTTGAGGCCCCTGCCGTTGCGCCAGTGGAAGCTCCAAAAGCTGCCGAACCTGTGGTGGAAGCGCCCGTCGCAGCCGCTCCGGCTTCGGTCGAGACGCCTGCCGAGACTGCAGCACCGGAAATCGTTGCAGCACCGGTGGCTGCCGAGCCGACGCCTGCAGCGGCGCCAGCAGCCACTGCAGCGAGCACCGAAAAGCCGTCCTTGCCGATGGCCAGCACCGGCCGGGCAGCGAATGACCCTCGCGAGGTTCGTCGCCGTCGTCTGGAAGCCGAGCGCCTGCAAAAGCAAGCCGAGGCCGCCGCCACATCGTCGACAGAGGCACCGGCCCCGGTGGCAGCAGAAGTCACCGTTGAACCGGCAGCATCGTCGCCCGTCACTCACGAGCCCGCCAAGGCGGTCGTGACTGAAAACGGTGAGGAACTGGACGAAAGCAAAGCGCCTAAGTCCTTGTAATATCAGCGGCACGTAAAAAGCCCCGCCTGTGTCACACAGGTGGGGCTTTTTAATGCGCGCCATTTAGGCGCTACAGGTTACCGCCCTTGTCGGGAACATGACCGGCTTATTTGAAAACCAGTGCGGCGGGTACATCCACGTCCCACAACACGCCTGGGTCATCGACCAACAGCTGGTTGACCTCGACACCCTGGAACAGGCGCCTGGCACCCTTCTCTCCTGCCAGCCCCCTCAGCGCCGGACCGAAACTGCGCCCAAAACCCACCGGATGGCCATACTGCCCCCCATGGACCGGAACGCTGATGAGATCAGCGGTCAACGATTGCGCCACGCACTCCAGGGTCTCCACTTGAATGAATGGCATGTCGCCCAAGACGATCAACCAGCCACGGTGATCGGGCTCGGCTGCCACCGCCGCTGCGATACTGTCGCCCATTCCGGGCGAATCCAGCACCACCACCTCGCAGCCGTGGCGCAAGCCCAGCTCTGCCACGCTGGTGTACTCGGGACGTGTCAGCAGGACGGTCTTATCGACGACCGTGCGCAGATTTTCCAGCACATGTTCGAGTACGGCACGCTCGACACCGTCGCGGCCCATGCATTGGGCGAGCAGCTTATTGCGATGGGCGCCGGCAACCTGCCGGAAACGTGCCCCCTGCCCCGCGGCAAGGACGATGGCGCACAGGGTTTCACGCATGCGTTATCTCTGATCGGAGGTTTTCAATCGAAAATGCAAACGTCAGGCCAAATGGGGCGTGCCATGCGTTGCCTGATGCCCCGAAAGACGCTCGGGCAACGGAATGGCGATCGCAAGCGTCCTTCAATAGAGGTTCGGTTCCATCTCCAGCGTAACCCCAAAGCGGGCGTGAACATCGGCCTGGATGCGCTCTGCCAGATTCAACAGATCGCATCCGGTCGCACGGCCGTAATTCACCAGCACCAGTGACTGAAGCGCGTGAACCCCGGCATCGCCGTCCCGATACCCCCTCCAGCCTGCCTGCTCGATCAACCAACCCGCGGCGAGCTTCACTTGGCCGTCGGCCTGTGGATAAGCCACCAGCCCGGGGTGAGCTTCGCCAATTCGCGCAGCCAACTCGGCAGACACCAGGGGATTCTTGAAAAAACTGCCTGCATTGCCCAGCACGGCCGGGTCAGGCAATTTTTCGCTGCGTATCGCGCAAATCGCTCGACTCACGTGCATCGGCGTTGGCTCCGTGACACCTTGCTCCTGCAGGCGCTGACGCACCGGGCCGTAATCCAGGTTCAACCTGGCCGGGTAGCTCAAGCGAAAACGCACCCGCAGCACCAGCCAGCGGCCCGGCTGATGTTTGAACAGGCTGTCGCGGTAACCGAAAGCACAGGCAGCGAGATCGAACTCGCGCTGTTCGCCGGTCTCGCGGTCCAGCGCTGTCAGGCTGTGGAAAACATCCTTCAGCTCCACGCCATAGGCGCCAATGTTCTGCATTGGAGCAGCCCCGACGGTGCCCGGGATGAGGCTCAGGTTTTCCAGCCCTGACAACCCCCTGGCAAGCATGTCCTGAACGAAAGGATGCCAAGGCTCGCCGGCCTCCGCTTCGACAATGGCCATGTCGCAATCCTCGCGAACGATCCGGACCCCACGACTGGCCATGCGCAGCACGAGGGCGTCGACGTTCCGGGTCAACAACAGGTTGCTGCCGCCGCCGATCACCAGCAGCTCAAGACGATGCTCGGCGGCATAAGCCAGCGCTTCATGGACATCGGCATCCGAATGGGCCTCGGCGAACAGCCGGGCCCTGACATCGACGCCAAACGTATTAAAGGGCTTGAGCGAAATGTCAGCGTGGATATCCAGGCTCATGAGCAGGCCTGCACTGTGATTACCTGAGCACGACGATCACGCACGATCAGGCCTCCAGCAAGCGTCGAACGCGCTCGAGGTCTTCTGCTGTGTCGACGCCAGCAGGGGGCGCCTCCACTGCATCGGCCACGTGAATGCGCACGCCGTGCCAAAGCGCCCGCAGTTGTTCGAGGCTTTCGGTATTTTCCAGCCAGCACGGCCCCCAACTGACGAAATCGTGCAGGAACCCGGCGCGGTAAGCGTAAATGCCAATGTGACGGCGATAGGGCACGCCCTCGGGCAATTCGTCGCGACTTCGGGCCAGGGCATCGCGAGCCCATGGCAGCGGCGCCCGGCTGAAGGTCAGGGCCAGGCCATTGATGTCGGCAATGACTTTGACCACGTTCGGATTGAACAGGGCCGTGACATCCTCGATCGGTTCGGCCAGCGTCGACATGCGGGCTTCGGGATGGGCGGCGAGGTTCTCGGCGACCTGGTCGATCACCGCCGGTGGAATCATCGGCTCGTCGCCCTGCACGTTCACCACAATGGCATCGTTGGCAAGGCCCAGTTGCGCGGCCACCTCCGCCAGCCGGTCGGTCCCGGAGTTGTGGTCGTCGCGCGTCATCAGCACTTCGGCTCCGAACCCTTCACAGGCCTCGACGATCCGCGGGTCATCGGTGGCCACGACCACGCGCTGCGCACTGCTTTTGCGCGCCTGTTCCCAGACGTGCTGGATCATCGGCTTGCCCGCGATGGTTTTCAACGGTTTGCCGGGGAAACGACTGGAGCCATAACGCGCCGGAATGACAACGGTGAATCCAGCCGTCATTTGTCCAACCGCTCTTCGGTGGTCAGGGTGCGCGCTTCGCTTTCCAGCATGACCGGAATGCCATCACGGATCGGATAAGCCAGGCCTGCGCCCTTGCTGATCAGCTCGGTCTTATCGGCGCTGAGCTTGAGCGGGCCTTTGCAGACCGGGCAGGCAAGGATGTCGAGCAATTTGGTGTCCATAAAAAATCCTGAGCGAGTCATGGCAGAAGCCGGGTTAACTGCGTATCGAACCAATCGACGAAGGCCGGAGAAGGTACCGCTTCCACGGCCAGGTACCACCAGTCCGGCGCTGCAAAAGGGGTGCACTTCACAGCGTCTTTCTCGGTCATGACCAGCGGCAGGGAGGGCGTGAACGCCAAGGCATCTGCGGTGAACTGGGCATGGTCGGGGAAGGCATGTGGGACCGGCCGCCAGTTTAGTCCTTCGAGCGTATTGAAGAAACGGTGCGGATTACCGATGCCCGCCACGGCATGCACGGCCTGACCGGCTGGAAAATGATCCAGCCCCGCGCGCGCTCCCGTCACCAGATTGACCAGCGCAGAGGGCTGCAGATGAAACGCGAAACCGTCGTCGCGGTCACTGCGTGCGCCGTTGTACAAAAGCGCATCGACGCTGTTCAGCCGCTCGACCGGTTCGCGCAGCGGACCGGCGGGCAGGCAACGGCGATTGCCCAGCCCTCGCGCGGCATCGATCAGCACCAGCTCCAGATCGCGAGCGAGCCGATAATGCTGCAAGCCGTCGTCGGAGAGAATGAGGTCCAGTGGTTCTGCCGCGAGCAACGCCCGTACGGCGCGAGCACGATCAGGGTCGATCATCAGCGGCACCTGGGTGCGCTTGACGATCAGCAGCGGCTCGTCTCCGGACTGTTCGGCCGGCTGATCGGCACGGACGCGCCACGGCAGGCTGGGAGGTTTGGCCCCATAACCGCGACTGACCACGCCAACGCGCAGGCCCTGCTGGCGGCAGTGTTCGATCATCCAGAGAATCAGCGGGGTCTTCCCCGTGCCACCCACGGTAATGTTACCCACGACGATCACGGGCACCGTCGGCCGGTACACCTCGCTTGCACCGGCGACGAAGCGTGCCCGCTTGCGGTCGACCACGCGTCGATAGAGGGCTTCCAGCGGCCGCAACAGGACCAGCGCCGGATGGCCGTTGTACCAGGCATCGAGCAAGCGATCGGTGAGTGCCATCAATTAGCCGAAGCCGCCTCGACAGTGGTCATGCGCAGGTGGGCGAAACCCAGCTTGCCCGCCGCATCCATGGCCGTGATCACCGCTTGATGCGGCGTCTTTCCATCCGCACTGATGGACAACGCCAGGCTGGTGTCGCCGCCCGACTCTTTCTGCAGGGCGTCGATCAGGGTCTCGAGTTTGCTGTCGGCCAACAGGGTGTTGTTCACCGAATAGACGCCATCGGCGTTGATCGTGATGTCCACGTGCTTTTTATCGACATCGTCGGCAGACGCCCCGGTCACCGCCTGGGGAAGGTCCACACGCAGTTGGGTTTCGCGGGTAAACGTGGTGGTGACCACGAAGAACAGCAGCAGGATGAACACCACGTCGATCAGCGACACCAGATTGATGTCGATGGTCTCGCGGGGCTTGCGACGGCGGAATTTCACTTCTTGCGACCCTCGCCGCGGGCAGCGGCCTTGAGGTCGGGTTTGGCGTCGGTCAAGTCGACGTCACGGTCACCCTGCACCACTTCCACCAGCTTGATGGCTTCCTGCTCCATGCCGACCACCAGTTCATCAACCCGGCTTTGCAGATAGCGGTGGAAGAAAATAGTCGGGATTGCCACGGTCAGGCCCGAGGCGGTGCAGATCAGCGCCTTGGAGATCCCCCCGGCGAGCATCCCGGCGTTGCCGGTCATGCCGGTGGCGGTGAACGAGCCAAAGATGTCGATCATGCCCAAGACGGTACCCAGCAGCCCTAGCAGGGGTGCCATGGCAGCGATGGTGCCGAGGGTCGCCAGGTAGCGCTCCAGATCATGAATCACCCGAGCGGCCGCTTCTTCGATGCACTCTTTCATGATCTCGCGACCGTGTCGGGAATTGGCAAGACCGGCGGCGAGGATCTCACCCAAGGGCGAATCGGCACGCAGCTCCTTGAGTTTTTCGCTGCTCAGTTGCTTGTCCTGAATCCAGCGCCATACCTGACCCAGCAAATGTGGTGGCGTAATGCGGCTGGCGCGCAGGGTCCACAGACGTTCGATGATGATCCCGACGGCGGCGATGGAACTCAAAATGATCGGCAGCATCATCCAGCCACCCGATTTGACCAGCTCCCACACAGCAACCACCCCCTGAAAAAAAGTGGCGCCACTCTACCATAGGGTTGACGCCTCGCCGAACCCGCCGATCACCGAACGCACACTTCAATCTCGCCAGAATCGCCGTACCTCCCGCTCCGCCTTCGCCTTGCCGAAGGCGCCTAGTTGAAGGGTAATAGCACCGCGTTCGGCGCTGTCATGGGTCTCGATACCCAACCAGCGATAGCGGGACATGACCAGCGGATGGGGATGCCCGAAGGCGTTGTTTCGGCCCCGGGAAATCAGCACGCCTTCGGGCGACACCGCTTGCAGGAAGCGTTTTGACGAGGAGGTCCGGCTGCCGTGGTGGGGCGCCTGCAGCCACCGGGCGCGCACGTCGACGCCCTCATCCAGCAGCGCCTGCTCGGCCTGGGCGTCAATGTCCCCAGTCAGCAATAACCGCTCGCCTGCGGCGTCCACCCGTAACACACAGGACCCTTGGTTGCCCTCCGCTGCCTGGTCCCACAGCCATGTCGAAAACGTCACCCCGTTCCAGGTCCAGGTTTCACCTTTGTTGCAACGTTGAACAGACAAGCCGGGTGGCATGCGTTCGATGTCCCCACCCAGGGTGCGCACCACGGGCAAGGCGCGCTTTACGGCCTGGGCGCCGCCCGCGTGGTCGGCGTCGGCGTGGCTGAGCAGCATCACGTCCAGCGTCCCTATCCCTGCGCGGCGAAGCGCCGGCAACACCACGCGTTCGCCGATATCGAACTCACCAAACCGTGGGCCGGCGTCGTACAGCAAGGCGTGGTCGCGGGTACGCAGTAAAATCGCCAGCCCCTGCCCGACGTCCAGTTGCTGAACGCGGACCTCGCCGGGCGGCACCACCTCCCGCGGCGCGAACACGCAGAGCAGGAGCATGGGCCAACCAAGCGGACGCAGGGGGACGCCAGCAGGCAACAACAGGAGCACGGCGCCCAACAGGCTCATGGGCCAGACCCAGACCGGGACCGCTGGCCCCGTCCAGGCGGGCAAGGCCTGCGCCATGTAGGAAAGAAAGCGGAAAAGCCCCTCCATCGAACCACCCGCCAGCCAGAGCAATGTCTCGCCAAGGGGTGGTATGGCGAGAAAAAAGGTGCCGAACAGCGCCATGGGCAAGATGAAAAGGCTGACCCAAGGCACCGCGATCAGGTTGACCAGCGGACCACTCAAGCTGACGGGCAGATTGAGGGCTAGCAGCACCGGCAACAGGCCGACGGCGATGAGCCACTGCGATCGCGACCAACTGTGCAACCCATGCCAGGGACCGAGTCGCCCGGCAAAAATCAGAATCAGGATGCCAACCGCGGTGAATGACAACCAGAACCCGGGACGCAGGCTGATCAAAGGATCCGCGAGCAAGAGCAGATTCAGCGCGATCAGCAACGGCCAGGTCACGCCCAGATGGCGAAAACGCAGGCGCCATATCAGCACCAACCCCAGCATGACGCAGGCGCGTTGCACCGGCACACCGAACCCGGCCAGAAAGCCATAGACCAATGCGCCAGCGAAGGCCAGCCCACAGGCTGATGGCAGCCACGGGATGACGCGGGGCCACAGGCCCAAGCGGGCGAGCCCGGCGACCAGGCCATATAGCAGCCCTGCGAGCAAGCCGATGTGCGTGCCGGAAATCACCAACAGGTGCACGGTGCCGGTGTCTTGCAGCACCTGCCAGTCCTTCGCGCTCAAACCCGAGTCATCCCCGAGCACAAGCGCGGCCAGGCCGCCCTCATGCCCTTGTGCGTCGACGGCGAGCAGGCGTTGCCTTATCGCATCGCGCCACACTGTGCCGGTGGCCGCGAGCAACGTGCCGTCGACCACCGTACCGGTGGCACCGATCCGCTGGGCGAGCAGCCAGGCTTCGTAATCGAACGCATCAGGGTTGGCCAGGCCGCCCGGGCGCTTGAGTTTGACCGCCAGCCGCCAGCGTTCGCCACTGTTCACGGGCGGCCCGTCATACCATGCGACCCGAATGCGTTCGGGCAAGGGGGTGCGCCGCGACACGAGGTTGTCGAGCTGAAAGCGCGTGGCCCCTTCCGCAACACTGGGCAAACCGACCACGGTGCCCTCCAGCCAGAGGGTCTGGCCATCGAAGCGCTCGGGCAGCCGATCCTCAAGCGCGCCTTTCGCTGACACCGTTGCCCAGGTCAACCCGAACAGAAAAAACGCCAGCGGATAGGTGCGAAATGGCAAGGCCATGAGCCCGACCCACAGCATCGCCACTATCAACCAGACCGGCGGTAATGCCGGCAGAAAACGCAGCACCAGCAACCCCAGTGCAAGCGCCACCATCCCTGTGCGCATAAGGCTTCCCTTCATCGACCGATGACATTCACCTTCATGACTTAGCGCACTGAATCCATCGCGCATTTATTAATTGTCACAATGTCTGAATTTCCATCCGCCATCATCCATGCATACTTTCTCGACCTCCCCGCCCAGCCCCTCGGATTTCCCGTATGCCACGCCAGTTGATCAAGCGGTACATGCCCGATCCGAACAGCATTCGGGAACACAAATCCTTACGCTTTCTCGGCACCTTGCTGCACGACCCGAACCTCTGGCACCTCAATCGACATTCCGTGGCGCGCGCCATGGGGATGGGGCTGTTTGCGGCGCTGATGCCCATGCCGTTGCAGATGCTGCTGGCAGCGTGTCTTGCCGTTTGGGTGCGGGCCAACATGCCTATCGCCGTGAGCCTGTGCTGGCTGACCAACCCGTTGACGATGCCGCCGGTGTTCTATTGCACGTACAAGATCGGCGCGCTGCTGATGGGCTTGCCACCCCGGCACTTCCCGGACGAGATGAGCTGGGACTGGATCAGCGGGCAATTATCGACGTTATGGCAGCCGTTCCTGCTGGGCTCGGTGGTGGCAGGCGTGGTGCTGGGGGTAGTGGGGTACTTCGCAACGATGGCCTACTGGCGCTGGTGGGTCGGACGGCAATGGAAACGGCGCCAACGCCTTCGCAGTTGAAAGACCACGAATTTGATTGCCGCCGCCAACCCGTATAAGCGCGCTTGCCCGCGATGACATCCGCATAAACAACACGGAGGGTGACTGACACCCCGCAATCACGGGCAAGCGCGCCTCTACAGGTCAGGTATTACTGCCGCATCCCGCGCCCACTGACCAGCAGCCGCGCGCAACCGAAATACAACACGACGGTCGCCACGACCATGAAGGCCAGCGCAATGCTGATCCGGATGTCCGAAACCCCCAGAATCCCGAAGCGGAAAGCGTTGACCATGTGCAGCACGGGGTTGGCGAGCGAAACGGTTTGCCAGAACGGCGGCAACAGGTTGATCGAATAGAACACCCCGCCCAGGTAGGTCAGCGGCGTCAGCACGAAGGTAGGGATGATCGAGATGTCATCGAAATTGCGGGCGAACACCGCATTGATGAAGCCCAGCAGCGAAAAGATCGTCGCGGTCAACACGACCACCACCACCGTGACGCCCAGGTGATGCACCTGCAGATCGGTGAAAAACATGGACAGGATCGTCACGATCACGCCCACGGCCAATCCGCGCAGCACACCCCCGATGGTGTAGCCGATCAGGATGGTATGTGGCGAAACCGGGGACACCATGAGCTCCTCCACCGAACGCTGAAACTTGGCGCCGAAGAAGCTGGACACGACGTTGCCGTATGAGTTGGTGATCACCGACATCATGATCAGCCCCGGCACAATGTACTGCATGTAAGTGAAGCCACCCATGTCGCCGATCTGCCGACCGATCAGGTTGCCGAAGATCACGAAGTACAACACCATGGTGATCGCCGGGGGCAGCAGCGTCTGCGGCCAGATGCGCATGAACCGGCGGACTTCGCGATAAACGATGGTGTTCATCGCAATCAGGTTGGGGCGCAGTTCCGAACTCATATCGCCACCTTCGACAGGTTTTTTTCCACCAGGCCCACGAACAGTTCCTCCAGGCGGTTGGTCTTGTTGCGCAGGCTCAGCACCTGAATGTTTTGCAGCGCCAATTGGCTGAACAACGCCGTGATGCCGACGGTCTTGTCGACCTGCACTTCGAGCGTGTGGTTATCCACAAGGCGCGCCGGGTAACCGGCCAATTGCGGGGCGGCCGGCAGCGGGTCTTTGAGGTCCAGCAGAAACGTCTCGACGTGCAACGTGTTGAGCAGCGTCTTCATGCCGGTGTTTTCGATGATGGTGCCGTGATCGATGATCCCGATGTTTCGGCACAACTGCTCAGCCTCTTCCAGGTAATGGGTGGTGAGGATGATGGTGATGCCTTTCTGATTCAGCTCGGTGAGGAACGTCCACATCGAGCGGCGCAGTTCGATGTCCACGCCCGCCGTCGGTTCATCGAGGATCAGCAGACGCGGTTCATGAATCAGCGCACGGGCAATCATCAGGCGCCGCTTCATCCCGCCCGAGAGCGAGCGCGACTGCACGCCGCGCTTGTCCCAGAGCCCCAACTGCGTCAGGTACTGCTCGGCACGCTCCTTGGCGACTTTCGGGGGGATACCGTAGTAGCCCGCCTGGGTCACGACGATGTCGAAGGTCTTCTCGAACTGGTTGAAATTGAATTCCTGCGGCACCACGCCGATCGAGCGTTTGAGCTGCGCCGGTTGGCTGTCCAGATCGTGGCCGAAGATGTTCACGGTGCCCGATGTCTTGTTGACCAGGGTCGAGATGATGCCGATGGTGGTGGACTTGCCCGCGCCGTTGGGGCCGAGCAAAGCGAAGAAATCGCCTTCGGCAACATCCAGGTCGATGCCTTTGAGGGCCTGGAAGCCGTTGCCGTAGGTCTTGGTTAGCTGTCGGATGGACAGGGCTGAACTCATGACGGAAACACACCAATAAAAGGAAAGGAAAATTAAACGAAAGAAACACGCGGGCGTTGCGAGCAACGGAGGCAATCGCCGCCGAAGTATTCAAAGGCAAGCGCGACGCGGACCCCAATGTTGCGTGCCGACGTCGCGCAAGTACAGCGAGATCTATCGATAGTACTTATCGATCTGACGCTTTCGTATCAGGTCAACGCCGTCATGACCGCCTTGCGGAACGCAGGACGCTGCTGCAAACGCTCGTACCAGGCTTTGAGGTGAGGCTGCTCGACACGTTCAATCGGCATTTCGAACCAGGCGTAAATGAAGCTGCCCAGCGGAATGTCACCCATGCCGAATTCAGATCCCGAGAGATAAGGCTGTGCAGCGAGTGCATCCTCGACGATGCGCAACAACCCCTCGATCGTCGCTTTGGCCGCGTTGATCTGGGCCCAGTCCTGCTGCTCCGGCGGAGTGCGCAACACACCCCAGAATACGGTGCGAAAAGGCGTAGCGAAGGTCGAGGTGGTCCAGTCCATCCATTTGTCCGCCTGTGCCCTGGCCTTCGGATCGCGAGGGAACAGTGCCGAATCTGCAGCGTATTGCGCGGCCAGGTAGCGCACGATGGCGTTGGATTCCCATAGCACAAAATCACCGTCTTCAATCATCGGCACCACGCCATTGGGGTTCTTGGCCAGGTACTCGGGCTGGTTATTGAGCCCGAACGCGCCGCCAGCGTTGATCGCCTCGTACGCCAGCCCCAGCTCTTCAGCGATCCACAACGCCTTGCGAACGTTGGACGAGTTCTTGCGGCCCCAGATTTTCAACATGATGAGGTGTTCCCCTGTGCGCGATCGGACGAGTTAGTGGCATATGCCTGCGGCAACTCAGTCTACTCCATCGAACAGCACTGGATGCTGAATTCACCGTTGGCTGTCTCCTGGTCACGCCCGAGGGAAAAAACCCGGCCGAGGCGAAGGGGGTATTCGAGCCACACCTTCATGCACATCGGCCACGCTCCGAACTCCCCTTACCATGCAGTGTCACTAACGATGCGCGGGCCAGAGCGGCTGCCCGGGTTGCCGATGGTGCTCGATGGCGCCGTCATCATGGAGGGATGCTTATGCTGTTGTTGTGGATTGTGGGGCTGGTGCTGGGCGTGGCCTGGCTGGCCCACCGGCGGATCGCGCCGTTCCCCGCCTTGGGGGTCGTGGCGGTGTACCTGCTGCTGATGGGGGCTTTCAGCCATGCCCATGGCTGGATGATCATCCCCTGGTTGCTGTGGCTGGCGGTCGCCTTGCCGCTTGCCCTGCCCGACCTTCGTCGCCGCTATTTCAGTGCGCCGATGTTCGCTTGGTTCCAGAAAGTCCTGCCCCCCATGTCGGACACCGAGCGCGATGCCATCGACGCCGGGACCGTCTGGTGGGACGGCGAATTGTTCAGCGGTCGTCCGGACTGGAACACCCTCCTTGCTTATCCGAAAAGCCAACTGACCGAAGAGGAACAGGCCTTTATCGACGGTCCGACCGAAGCGCTCTGCGCGTTGGTCAGCGATTGGCAGATTGGCCAGGACATGGACCTGCCACCCGAAGCCTGGGCGCACATCAAGGAACACGGTTTCTTCGCCCTGATCATCCCCAAGGCCTACGGCGGCAAAGGCTTTTCGGCCTATGCTCACTCGCAGGTCGCAATGAAGCTGGCGACCCGCAGTGGCGACCTCGCCTCGACCGTGATGGTCCCCAACTCCCTCGGCCCGGCCGAATTGCTGCTGCATTACGGCACCGACGAGCAGCGCAATCACTACCTGCCGCGGCTCGCACGAGGCGATGACATTCCCTGTTTTGCCCTCACCGGTCCGCTGGCGGGCTCGGATGCCGGGGCGATGCCCGATACTGGCATCGTCTGCAAAGGCCAATGGCAGGGCGAAGAGGTCATCGGCCTGCGCTTGAACTGGGAAAAACGCTACATCACGCTGGGGCCGGTGGCCACGCTGCTCGGTCTGGCGTTCAAGGCCTACGATCCCGAGCATCTGCTGGGTGAGGAAGAAGACCTGGGCATCAGCCTGGCGCTGATCCCCACCGACACCCCGGGCGTGAACATCGGCCGTCGCCACCTGCCTTTGGGTGCAGCGTTCATGAACGGCCCCAACTCGGGCAAGGATGTCTTCATCCCGCTGGACTACCTGATCGGTGGCCAGCCAATGCTCGGCAAAGGCTGGATGATGTTGATGAACTGCCTGTCCGTGGGCCGATCGATTTCACTTCCTGCGGTTGGCACCGGGGCGGCGAAATACACCAGCCTGGTGACCGGGCAGTACACCCGGGTTCGCGAGCAGTTCAACGTGCCGCTCGCTGCCTTCGAGGGGATTCAGGAATCGCTGGCGCGCATCGGGGGCAATGCCTGGCTGATGGACAGCGCACGCATGCTGACCGCCAATGCCGTGGACCTGGGGGAAAAACCCTCGGTGCTCTCGGCCATTCTCAAGTACCACCTGACCGAGCGCGGCCGCGAATGCATCACCCACGCCATGGACGTGCACGGTGGCAAAGGCATCATCATGGGCCCCAACAACTACTTGGGACGCTCGTGGCAGGGCGCGCCGATTTTCATCACGGTCGAAGGCGCGAACATTCTGTCGCGTAACTTGATGATTTTCGGCCAGGGTGCGATTCGCTGCCACCCCTTCGTGCTGAAGGAAATGGCCCTCGCCGGGCGTGAGGATCATGACCGCGCGGTGGCGGAGTTCGACGACTTGCTGCTGCAACACATCGGTTTCGCGGTGCGCAACGCTTCCAGCACGCTGGTGCTCAACCTCGGCTTGGGTCATTTCGAAAGCGTACCGGGCGACCGTCTGAGTCAAGGGTACTTCCGTGCGCTGAATCGGCAGGCGGCGGCCTTCGCCATGCTGGCGGACCTGAGCATGATGGTGCTGGGCGGCGAGCTCAAACGTCGCGAGCGGCTGTCGGCGCGGTTGGGCGACGTGCTCAGCCATCTGTACCTCGCCTCCGCCGCCCTCAAGCGTTATCACGATCTGAACTGTCCCGAGGCACTGGTGCCGCTGTTTCGCTGGTCAATGGAAGAGGCCCTTGGCCAATCCGAGCGTGCGCTGGATGCACTGTTGAGCAACTTCCCGAATCGCATCGTCGGCGCTCTGCTACGGGTGATCGTGTTTCCACTGGGCCGCCGTCACAAAGGGCCGTCCGATGCCTTGGACGCCGAAGTTGCACACATCCTGGGCCGCGCCAAAGGTGATCCCGCCCTGGAGTCGATCCTGGCTGGCTGTTATCGCCCGACCTCCGAGGACGACCCCGTTGGCGCCCTGCAGCGGGCCGTCGATCTGCTGAACGAAGCCAACCCTTTGCACGAAAAACTGCACCGAGCAGTCAAAGGCGGCCAGTTCAAGGCCGCTGGCGGCGAGCCGCTGATCGACGCCGCATTGCGTGCCGGTGTGTTGCAAGCCTCCGAGGCGCAGAAACTGCACGCAGCGCAAGCCGCGCGACGCAAAGTCATCGATGTGGATGACTTCGATAAAGAGCAGTTGAAACCCTCCGACGGAAAAATCCGGTAACGCTGAGCCTGGGCAGGTGGGATTTGGCGCCGCGATCGGACGACTGCGTCTGGTCGTCGGTGCAAGCGCCGACAGACGGGCTTCGTAACAATCGAGCCCGTCCCACCTCACCCGGTTTTACTTGGATTTTTTTAAATCCACCGCTCTAGCCTGCACATCCTCGAAGATTGGCCTAGACTCCCCGGTAACAACAAGAAAACACCAAGGGGACGCACCATGATCGATCAACGCCTGACCCACCGCTGCCTGCTTGCCGAAATTGCCTCTGGGGAGGATATCTACAGCGGCAGACCGACCCAAACCCTGCAAACCTTGCTGCTCATCGGCTTCGTCACCCGCCAGCCGAATCCCAATCATCCGTATGCGAACCTCGCTTTGACCGAAGCCGGGCATCGCTACCTGGCCGGCCTCTGGCACTGAGAACGGCCGGGGCTGTTCACGGCGGCCCGGCAATCTTGCCGGGCGCGCGGAGGAAAGCTGCTTTCATTCTCGCTCGCTTACCCTGCCGCCGCATGTCACAACCCGTCGCAACGAGTGGCGAGGGATTGCCACCAGTCCTCATTGGGGTATCGGTCACCCGTGCAGGGATCTATACTCCCGCGCCTGTTTTTGTCTTTGAGGACTTCATCATGGCCGACGCCAATCTCGACCGCACTCTCAACCTGCTGACGCACCTGCGCAGCATTCTGGTCGCGCTCGGTGAAGCCGAACAGGTGCCCGAAGAAAGCCATGCGCTGTTCATCGAACGGTATGACGAATTGCTCGCCTTGCTGCCGGTCGAACCCATCGAAAGCCAGTACCTGGGCCAGGACCTGCTGTGTCAGGTCATCCAGAGGTACCCGCAAATCGCCCACTTGGTGCCGCGCGACCTGTTGTGGTACTTCGGCGGCGACTGCCTGCATTACATGCCCGACGAGGAAATCGACCTGTACACGGCATTGGAAGAGCGCCGTTACGAAGCCGAGCAGAACGAGGAGCCGTTCGATTGGGATCAGGAAAAGCAATTGCTGGCGATGGATCAGGAAGCGTCTCGCCACTGAGCGGACGGCTGATCGGTACAGCTCTCATGGGGTAGGCGAGTTGCCCATGAGAGCTACTGTCATTCCGGTGTCTGTCACAGACACTACTGTGCAACCGGCGCGATGTTCGCCGTTCTCGAGCGATTCGGTTACTGGCTGCCAACCCCGTTCACCGCAACAACACCCCGTGAGCGCTCGGAAATACCTCACGGTCCACCAGTGCGGACACCTGCACCGGCCGCGGGAATATCTTCTTCGCCACGAAAAGGTCGTCGACCCCCTGCAATGCGGCGATATCGGACGGCTCGACGGGCTGCAAGGACTCCACTCCCCAACTCTGTAGCCGCTGCGACACCGGCAGCGGAACGTTGTTGGCACTGGAGAACACCTGCGCGTAACGCTCCGGGTTCGCCCTCGCCCAATCGAACGCCTTGGCCAGGCGTTGCAGCACGTCGTTCAGGGCCTGGCATTTGACCGAGTCAGCCAAAGCCTTGTCCGACGCCGTGATGAACGTCAGCCCGGTGTTGATCCCTTCTCCGCTGAGCAGCAGCCGCGCGCCATTCTCTTCGGCGAAGGCCTGGTAAATACCAAACGTCGCCCAGGCGTCGATCTTGCCGGCATGAAACGCAGAAAGCGCGTCGGTCGGCATCACGAATCCGATGTTGACGTCCGACTCCTTGACACCTGCGTTCTCCAGCGCGCGGATCAGCAGGTACTGAGAAATGCTGCCTCGGGCCGATGAGATCGACACACTTCGGCCTTTCAGATCGGCCACGGTCTTGATGTCCGAGTCGGGTGGCACCAGGATTCCGATGCTGCGCGATTGGCCTCGCCTGACCGCGACAATACGCAACGGTGTGCCACCCGTGGCAGCTGCCAGGACAGGCGTATCACCCGCTGGAGCAAGGTCGACGGCACCGGCGCGCAGTGCCTCGAACAACGGCGCAGCGCCCTGAAAGTTCGCCCACTCCACCTGGTAAGGGATGTCATCGAACGCCTTCGACGCCTCGACCACCGTCCGCAGGCCTTTGGCCTGATCGCCGAGGATTAACTTGACCTTCGACCAATCCACCGCGTCGACGACGGCCGCTCGATGGTGGTCCTCATCGCCACACCCACTGGCCAGCAGCGCTACACATGACAGCAACAGCGCACCACCCTTGCGCCCAACCCCACGACTGATAAACCCCATGCAACGACATCCCTGCAAAACGCATTTGAAGTGAAGCAACTGGCGCATTTCGCATCAAGAAACGCCAAGTGTTGCTCGTTGAGGAGATAGCCTAAGCGCATAAAAATGAGGATAGAAATGACGATTGGCAATAAGCTAATATTCTTATTTCTCAGCTCTATAGGAATATGAATGCATATTTTTCATAATTAGCTTAGCGCCAAATCGAATTTCACAGACGTGTAGCAGACCCTTATGTTGCAGAACGGACTTGCGCGACGGTGCGCTCCCGCCCATTCGGCCTACCTCACAAGGAACTGCCATGAGCCTAGAATTCATCGGTTACATTGCCACGCAGCCTTTCTCCGAGATCCACCCTCGCAGCGGAGCCGCTGTCCAACCCGCGTATGTCGAAAAGGTGGCACGGGCCCACGAGGAGGCCGGATTCGACCGGGCCTTGGTGGCCTACCACTCGGACAGTCCGGACAGCGCGTTCATTGCTTCCTACGCCGCCAGCGTCACGACCCGACTGAAGTTTCTGGTCGCTCATCGACCGGGGTTCATCTCCCCCACCGTGGCGGCACGACAGTTTGCGACGCTGGACGTGTTCAATGGAGGGCGCACCGCAATCCACATCATTACCGGTGGCGACGATCAGGAGCTGAAGGCCGACGGCAGCTTTATCGGTAAGGACGAGCGGTATGCGCGGACCGATGAGTACCTGAGCGTGCTGCGTCAGGAATGGACCGCGGACACGCCCTTCGATCACCACGGCACCTACTACCAATTCGAGGGTGCCCATTCTCGGGTCAAATCCCCCCAACTTCCCCACATCCCCGTGTATTTTGGAGGGGCTTCCCAAGCCGCCATTGAAGTGGCCGGCAGACACGCCGATGTGTACGCCTTGTGGGGCGAAACCTATGAACAGGTCAGGGACATCGTTCAACGGGTGCGGGAAGAAGCGGCGAAACACGGACGCACCGTGCGTTTCAGCCTGTCTCTGCGTCCGATTCTCGCCGACACCGAGGAAGAGGCCTGGGCGCGAGCCGACAGCATCCTGGAACGTGCTGCGGCGCTGGCGAAGGCGAACGGCACGCCCCGTCGCGAGCCTGCGAACGAAGGGTCCCGGCGTCTACTTGCAGCAGCAGAGCAAGGCACGCGCCTGGACAAACGCCTGTGGACCGGCATCGCCGGACTGCTCGGGGCGAAAGGCAACTCGACATCGCTGGTCGGCACGGCGGAACAGGTCGCTGACGCGCTGTTGGATTATTACGACCTGGGCATCACCACCTTCCTGATTCGCGGGTTCGATCCGCTGGAAGACGCCATCGATTACGGGAAAAAGCTGATCCCGCTGACCCGAGAACGCGTGGCCCGGCGGGAGCGGGAAAAACACGGAAAAGTCGCCTGACCGGAACAGGATCGAACCCATCGCGGCGGGCCATCGATGGGTTCCGAGCCACGCGACAACGACAAGCGGTGTGCGTGGCTCAGGGGTCAATCCTTGTAGTCCGTCCCGTGGCGATCCAACTCGCGAATCAACGCATTCCAATGCCGCTTGACGCCAGGCCCGTTGCCATCGTGGAACACCTTGGTCTGGTCTTCGACTTTCTTGACCACGTCTTGCGGCGGGAAAATCAACTCGGCATTGCCCGCGGCCTGGGCCGCTACCTGGATGTTGCAGGCGTATTCAAGATTGTGCAGTTGCTTGAATGCATGCTCGACACTGATCCCCGCCGTGAGCAGGCCGTGGTTTCTAAGGATCATCACGCTCTTGTCTCCGAGATCCGCCACCAAACGCTCACGCTCGCCAAGGTCCTGCGCGATCCCCTCGTAGCCGTGATAGGCCACTCGCCCGGAGAACGCCAGAGCGTGCTGGGAAATCGGCAACAAGCCCTGCTTCTGCGACGAAACCGCAATGCCATCGCGGGTATGCGTGTGCAGCACGGCTTTAAGGTCGGGGCGTGCGGCATGGATGGCGCTGTGGATCACATAACCGGCATGGTTGATGCCCAGGCCCGTAGGGTCGTCGACGAGGGTGCCGTCGATGTCGACCTTGACCAGGTTGGAAGCTGTGATCTCGTCGAACAACAGGCCGAAGGCATTGATCAGGAAATGTTCGTCCGGCCCAGGCACTCGCGCGGAAAAGTGGGTGTAGATATGGTCAGTCCAGCGCTTGAGCGCGGCGAGACGGTAAGCGGCAGCGAGCTTCACCCGCACTTCCCACTCTTCCGGGGTGACCCGGTCCCGCACACTGCTTGCACCAGACGAGACCGGCAAAGGACTGACGTTGCTCATGCATGACTCCCTATTAGTCTGAATAGACATGTCGAGGGAGCCTAAACGCGCTGCAGGCTATTTAAAAATCACATTTTATTCTAAGGTAATTATCAATTTTTTTTATTAACAATCAGGCCATTCACGCCGCCTCGCGTGCCTGCTTCAGCGCCTCTGCCACCAGGCGTCCGAAGAGACTCACCGGGGCTTGAAGATTGCCCAGGAAGCGCGGGTAGATCAGCCACAGGTCAAGCACCGGCTTGAAATCCTTCAGCGGCATCACGGCCAACGTGTCGCGATGCACGCTGCGCTCCAGCAGTGGACGCGGCACCAGGCCCAGGCCCATACCGTCGGCCACCAGCCCCAATTGCAGTTCGGTGCCGAAGGTCTCGAGATTGACCTTCAGGCTCAACCCTTGATCGACCAGCGTGCGCTGGAGACCAGCGCGAAAGCCGCAGCCGTCCGGGTTAAGCACAAACCCCTGCTCATAACAATCCGCCAGCCGGACGGGCTTTTTCGGTAGACGTTCTCTGGCGCAGACCACCACCAACTCCATTTTGCCAATGGATTCGCCCATGATCGCCTCAGGAAAAATCTTGCCGGCCGGAAACAGCGCAGCCGCGGCATCGAGCTCACCCTTTTCGATCTTCCCGATCAAGTGGCTCCCCCAGCCGGTGACCACCTGCGCGCGCAAATCCGGAAACTCGCCACGCAGGTGTTTCAGCGCGTCCAGCAAAACGACATCGCCAATGGTTTGCGGTACACCGAGACGCAGCAGGCCACTGGGGGGCGTATCGCTGGCCACCAACTCTCGCAGCGAATCCATTTCCCGCAGGATCGCCAGGCATTTCTGGTAGACCTGCATGCCCATGGCCGTCGGTTTGAGCGGCTTGGTATTACGGTCGAACAACTCGACACCCAGGGCCTGCTCGAAGTTTTGCACCCGACGGGTGATGGCTGGCTGAGTCAGCTCCAGCGTTTCAGCGGCATGGCTGATCGACTGGCAACGAATCACCGCCACGAAGGCGTCGATGTCATCAATTTTCATTCTGTTCGCACATGGAAGAGGAAAGAGAAGATAGGTAAAAAGCATAATTCCAATCGGCGGAAGTGGATACCCCGCCGTCCAAGAGGCGCGGAGCAAATGCTTTTTCGTTATAACCTAATCATCAATAAATAGCATATTAATAGACATTATTATGCTTATATTGGCTATCCAAACCGGTCATGGAGCCGACATGAGCCATCCTCGTCACCCCGAACGTCTGCGCGCTTTCATCGGTGCGCTGGCCGAACTGATCGACAGTCATCCCAGCGAGGGCGATCTGCTGCATCGCGGCGGTAAACTGTTGGGCCAACTGGTGAAACACGACGACTGGCTCCCTGACGAATTCGCAGCGTCCGACCCGACGCGCTATCAACAATTTTTGCTGCATGCCGACTCGCGTCAGCGGTTTTCCGTCGTCAGTTTTGTCTGGGGCCCGGGTCAGAGCACGCCCATCCATGATCACCGGGTCTGGGGACTGATTGGCCTGTTGCGCGGTGCCGAATACTCCCAAGGCTTCGCCCGCAACGCCGAAGGTCGCCTTGAAAAGGAAGGGGCGCCCATTCGGCTCGACCCCGGCCATGTCGAGGCGCTCTCCCCTCGCCGCAACGACATTCACCAGGTCAGCAACGCGTTCGACGATCGAGTGTCGATCAGCATTCATGTCTACGGCGCCAACATCGGTGCCGTCAAGCGTGCCATTTTCCAAGCGGACGGCAGCGAAAAGCTGTTCATTTCCGGCTACTCCAACGCTTATCTCCCCAACATTTGGGACCTGTCCAAAGAGAACCCCGCCCGATGAATTACAGCACCCGTTCGTTTGCCGATATCCGCGCCGCGCTGCTGGCCCGTGAAGAGGTCGCCCTGGTCGACGTCCGCGAGGAGGCCCCTTTCGCTGAAGGCCATCCGCTTTTCGCAGCCAACATTCCTCTTTCGAAGCTTGAGTTGGAGGTGTTTTCGCGCATCCCGCGTCGCGATACCGTCATCACGTTGTATGACGATGGTGAGGGGCTGGCGCAGATCGCGCTGATTCGACTGAAGGACTTGGGCTACGGCAACGTCAGGTTGCTGGAAGGCGGATTGCAGGGCTGGCGCGATGCAGGTGGCGAGTTGTTCATCGACGTCAACGTACCGAGCAAAGCGTTCGGCGAACTGGTCGAGCATCATCGCCACACCCCTTCGCTTGCAGCCGAAGAAGTCAAACAGTTACTTGATGACAAGGCCGACGTCGTGGTGCTCGATGCCCGCCGTTTCGACGAATATCAGACCATGAGCATACCCGGCGGTGTCAGCGTACCTGGCGCGGAACTGGTGCTGCGTGCCCGCGAACTGGCGCCTGACCCGCAGACGCGCATCATCGTCAACTGTGCCGGGCGTACACGCAGCATCATTGGCACCCAGTCGTTGGTCAACGCCGGGCTGCCCAATCCCGTCTGCGCATTGCGCAACGGTACCATCGGTTGGTTGCTCGCCGGGCAGGCATTGGATCATGGCCAGTCTCGACGCTTTCCTGCCGTCAGTGACCGCACTCTTGAGCTCGCGAGCGCCGACGCTCGCAACGTGGCAGACAAGGCTGGCGTGAAGCGCGGGAGCCTGGCCGATCTGCAGGCCTGGCAGGCCGATGCCACACGCACCACCTACCTGTTCGACGTGCGGACCCCTGAGGAATACGAGGCGGGTCATCTGCCGGGCGCTCGCTCGACCCCAGGCGGCCAGTTGGTTCAGGAAACCGATCACTACGCCAGCGTGCGTGGCGCCCGGATTGCTCTGCTGGACGACAACGGCGTACGCGCCAATATGTCAGCCTCCTGGCTCGCGCAACTGGGCTGGGAGGTGTATGTGATCGATGGCCTCAAGCTCTCCGAATTCAGCGAAACGGGCGCCTGGCATGCACCGATTCCGACGCCTTGGCAGGTAGAAGAAATCAGCCCGCAGACCCTGCGCCAGTGGCAGGAACAGGGTCGGGTGGCCGTGCTCGATTTCACCGCCAGCGCCCAGTACGTCAAACACCACATTCCCGGTGCCTGGTGGACGCTGCGCGCCGACCTCTCCAGCGCCCTGCGCAAGATTCCGGCGGCCGAGCACTACGTGCTGACGTGCGGCAGTGGCAAGCTGGCCCGCCTTGCCGTGCCGGAAGTCGAGGCCCTGACCGGTAAGCCGGTGTTTCTTCTCCAGGGCGGAACCGCCAGTTGGATCGCGGCCGGGTTCGACGTCGAAAGCGGCGAAACTCACCTCGCGTCCCCGCGCATCGACCGCTATCGCCGTCCTTACGAGGGCACCGACGCACCCCGCGAAGCGATGCAGGCGTACCTGGATTGGGAGTTCGGTCTGGTGGAGCAACTGGGCCGCGACGCAACCCATGGATTCAAGGTGATCTGATTTCCGGCACTCCTCCGTGGTCGTCCGCCAGCCGGACGGCCACAGGCACCGAGCCCCGTTCAACCCATCATGCCGACCCCTTCTCCAGGCGGAGGCAGCATTTCTGATTTTCTAACGCCTGGAGACGCGCGTCATATCCGCCCCGAATCATCCATCGCTGCGAGCCAAACGGCTACTGCTCAGCGCCCTGCTCGCCCTGTCGTTCACTCCGTCCACCCACGCTGCGCAACCCCTGCAGCCGCTGCTGGTGGCCAACCAGAAATCGGCCCTCAAGGTTTTGCTGGAGGTGTCCGGCGAGCTGAAAGACGTCCCTTACGACATCAAGTTTTCCGAGTTTCCGTCCGCCTCGCCGTTGGGCGAGGCCTTGAACGCAGGTGCGGTCGATGTCGGTGCGCTGGGCGATGCACCTTATGTCTTCGCCCTCGGCGCCGGGGGACCGCTGAAGGTGATCAGCATCACTCATGTCAAAGGGCGTTACACCACGGCGCTGATCGTGCGCGACGACTCGCCGATCAAGTCCGTCGCGGACCTCAAAGGCAAAAGGATCGTCACCGGGCGCGGCTCGATCGGCCATTACCTGGCGATTCGCGCTCTTAACGAAGCGGGTCTGAAAACCAGCGACGTCAGCTTCGTTTACCTGCTGCCGAGCGAATCGCGCCTGATCCTGGACAACGGCGACGCCGACGCCTGGGCCACCTGGGCGCCCTATACCACGGTGGCGACACAGAACGGCGCACGCATCCTGCCCAACGGACCGGACCTGCTGACCAACCATTCCTACCTCGCAGCCACCAGCGCGGCCATCAGCGAAAAACGCGCACAGCTGGATGACTTCGTCGTACGACTGGACCGCGCCTATCGCTGGGTCAATGCCCATCCCAGGGAGTACGCGGTGGCCCAGACCAAGGTCACCGGCCTGCCTGTCGAAGTGCATCTGGCCATCAATCAGGACACCCGAATGGAACGCGTCAGCATCGACGACGGCGTGATCAAGGGACTACAGAACACGGCGAACATCTACGAGCGCGAGGGGATACTGAACAAACACGTCGACGTATCCCACGGCTTCGATCCTGGATTCAACGCCATCCGCTTGGCTGCCGAGCAGGCCGCAGAGAATACCGATTCACACGCGGCGCGTTGAGCGATCGACAACGGGAGAGATGTACGCTGGCCGAAGAGGGTGGCAGTGCGGGTTCTGCGACCCCCTTCGGCCAGGGCAGTTATCGCGAACAAACGAAAACGCCGCTCTGTTGAGCGGCGTTTTCGTGAATTTGGAGCGGGAAACGAGACTCGAACTCGCGACCCCGACCTTGGCAAGGTCGTGCTCTACCAACTGAGCTATTCCCGCAATATGGCGTCCCCTAGGGGACTCGAACCCCTGTTACCGCCGTGAAAGGGCGGTGTCCTAGGCCACTAGACGAAGGGGACACAGCCTGAAACACCATGGTGTTGCGTTTCAGATCCAGAGGTACCTGACGATACTTTCTGGTTTCACTCAGCCTCGCTTCGGCCAGATGACCAAGAGCGAAACTGCTTAAAATTGGAGCGGGAAACGAGACGCCAATTAAGCATCTATCCCTTTGAAAAGGCTAGGCTTTTTCAGCCCTGCCCCGCTGCAGTGGACGAGATTATGGACTAGTTGTCTGAGCATGGCAAGCCTAAATTTTCCACTGTGCTCCATCAGCGTCCACGGGCAGCTGGTCAGCGCCTCAGCCAGCATCATCCATGCTGAGGCGCAGGGCTCGGACGGCATAGAATTTTGGCGCCGCAGCCTCGCCTCCTGGGTTGAGCACTGTCGGGCGTATAGGCTGAAGCCCCCGAGGCCTCCTTACGTGCAGTCATCGAGCGCAAGCTCAGGCATCAGCGGAATTACCACCGACACCTCACTTCGAGCCGCCGTGCGAACTTCTTCGTAGACCTTCTTGGAAAGCAGACGCTTGGCATGGCGCATGAATTGCGCCTGCTCGGAGAGCTGGGTCATCGACATCAACTTGCGCCGCTCCTCTTTCTGCTCGTGTTGAGCCAAGCCGCGATCAACCCGAACGCCAGCCAGTTCCTTCTTGGTCATGATGATCGCGTAGTTGATTCTTCTCAGCCACTGGGTGTCCAGCTCCTTACGCCCGGCATAAGCCTCCTGTCGAGCCAACCATTGGGAATCCAATTTATCCTTTGCTTCATGACGCATACTCCAACTACGCGCCTCTTCGTAGGACACCTTCTACTGAGGAAATAATAGACCTCGTTCAATACCTCTTATCCTCTGCATCAAGCGCGATCACAGGTGAGCGCATATATGTTGATGGAGGATTTAATCATTTATCTGCGGCGGTTTCTGCGCTTAAGATATAATTTGTACTTAGGGCTTCTCGCTATCGCGTGAAGCGTTTATCGGGGTAGGAGAGCACTTTTTTGGGCTGGGTATGAAGAGATTCGTTAGAATCCAGAAGCGAAAGCATTGCAACTGCGGTCGCTGAATGTGACCACAGAAGCTGTGGGTACGTATAGGCAACATCAACGACTATGACCCCCATCCCCGAAGTCTGCACAATCGTATATCTGGATGATTGGTAGGCTATCTTTCCGCCAGGTGAAGCAGTTTGGGAGTGGGGGCATCGGCATTGGGCCGCGCCCTAGAGCACTGGCATGTAAATTACAGCACGTGCAACCCTGGCGTGCTTTCACAAGATCGCTGTAGCGGCAAACCGGTAGCATCGATCATTAGTTTAATTCAGTCCGCGCGGCTTAATGGACATGAGCCGTATGCTTATCAAAAGGACGTTCTCACACGCCTGCCGAAGCAGCGGGCAAGTGAAATTGATCAGATGCTGCCGCTTAGGTGGCAACCCATCTAGCATGCAGATGGGTTGCCACCTACCATCATCTGCTCACTGCGCATCAAGTTCGATGCGTCATCAATAGCATCGAGGCGGCAGCCGATAACAAGCCAGCGCAGCAACGGTTGAAAATTTGCTTACCTTGAGGCAGAGCAAACCAACGTCGCATATTCAATCCGATGTACGCATAGATGCCAATCGCGATCCATTCCAATACCAAAAACAAGAAACCGAATAATGTAAACTGATAACCAATGTCTGCCGTTGGGTCGACGAACTGAGGCAAGAACGCGGTAAAAATCAGGATTGCTTTGGGGTTACCTGCGGCGACGATGAATTCCTGTCTTGCCAGCGAGTATAGACCTATCTGGGCGCTTTTTGACTCAGTTTCCGCCTGCGGTACCGCTCTCCACAACTGGTATGCCAAGTAAAACAGATATGCTGCGCCAACAATTTTGATTCCATAGAAGATTAGCTTTGAAGTTTGCAACACTACGGCCAGCCCTGTCGAAGCCAGCGCAATCATCACCGCGAATGCCAGCAAACGACCAGCACCTGCAAGGCATGATGTGCGGTATCCGTAGCGTGTGGCATTGCTGATAGACAGCAGGTTGTTAGGCCCTGGCGCCATATTCAGGGCAAAGCAGGCGGGCAGGAATAACGCTAGCGTCGCGAGGTTCATATCGAGATCCATAGCTATTTTTCGTCAATCCTACATTTGAACTGCCGTATGTGCCACGTTCCTTAGGATCATAAGCGGAGCACGCGCGATCAGGACGCTGGCGCATTCATAAAGGTGCGTCCCCGGACGCTTACGGTTGCTCAAACGCATGGCCTAGAGCCATTCATTCGTAAGCGCTCCATGAACCCCACATTCAAAGCGCTTACCTGATCCCCGATGCTGTGCTCCCGATTTCTTTCTGGAGTTCGCCGACCATGATGCGACCCGACGCCAAAGTCGAAAAAGTGTACCTCTACCCCAAGCCCGTCGACTTCCGAAAGTCCATCGATGGCCTGGCTGCGCTGGTCGAACTCGATATCAAGGTGGCGGTGTTCGACCCGGTGCTTTTCGTCTTCCTCAACAAGCCGCGCAACCGCGTGAAGATCTTGTACTGGGAACGGTCAAAACCTCACCCGATCCGACTGATGTGGCCATTGTACTGACCGTTCAGGAACTGAACTGGCTACTCGACGGCTTCGACCTCTGGCGCAACCGTCCGCATCAGGTTTTGACGCCTTGATACGTTGTCTGATTCGGTATAATCCGCGGCATGATTTCCATGCCCGAAGACCTCCCTGACGATCCTGTTCTGCTCAAGCAACTGCTTGAGCAGATGATCAACGAGCGCGCGTCCGACAAGGGCAAGATCGTTCATCTCGAAGAGGAAGTTGCGCTGTTGCGCCAGCGCCTGTTCGGGCGCAAGACCGAGCAGACAGGCGATGCGGCGACGCCACAGTTGCCGCTCTTCGACGAAGCGGAAAGCCTGGCCGAACCCTTGGATGAGGCCGGCGACGTAGAAGTCGTTGCACCGACCAAGCGCCGTGGTAAACGCAAACCACTGCCGGCTGATTTGCCGCGTATCGAGGTTGTCCACGAACTGCCCGAGCACGAGCTGACGTGCGCATGTGGCTGCCGCAAACATGCCATTGGTGAAGAGGTCAGCGAACAGCTTGAAATCGTCCCGATGCAGATTCGCGTCATCAAACATGTTCGCAAGCTGTATGGCTGCCGCGCCTCATCGCGCAGTGACCGTGCCTGACGCAGGCCTACTTCGGGATAGGTCCCAAGAGACATGCGATTTTGCTTGCCAGCCCATGAGTAGCGGAAGTGCCAGGACTTGCCGCCCGCGGCCGTCACGCCAAGTGACAGGCCGTCGCTATCGCCGAGGGTGTAGTCCTTGCCAGTGGCCTTGGCCTGGCGAACGGTTGCATCTGAGAGTGCCATGTACGAGCTCCTGAACATGAAATTCAGGGCTAGATGCTCGTAACGCTCGACGCTCCTCTCCAGCAACAAACCGCCACGGTGGAAGTCCGGATTTCATGGACTAATTTCTGGACTAAAAAGTCCGGATGCCCATGGATCGGAGTGGCTTTGACTGGAACGAAAAAAGACGCCTAAGCGTCTATTTTCAATGACTTACAGACTTCCTTGGAACTCTGTAGATCTATAAATGGAGCGGGAAACGAGACTCGAACTCGCGACCCCGACCTTGGCAAGGTCGTGCTCTACCAACTGAGCTATTCCCGCATTGGCGTCCCCTAGGGGACTCGAACCCCTGTTACCGCCGTGAAAGGGCGGTGTCCTAGGCCACTAGACGAAGGGGACACGCTACAACATTCACTCCTTACTGCGCTTGGCTAGGTGCTTTACGCTGTAAGTGGCGCGCATTCTATGGATGGTTGGGGAGGTCGTCAAGCCCTCAATGAAAATTTATTCAAATCAATGACTTCCCCCTCTAATTCGTTAATGAATGGCCGATACACGAGAACGGGCAGGTAGCTTATTAATAGGTGCGCCGATGACGAGCCTTCCCGCAATAGTGCATAGCCACTACACTCGGCGCACATAACTTGATCGAGGCTTGTACGGTGACTCCACTCATTATCACCCTGATGGTTGTAACAGGCATCGTACTCCTGATCGCGATCGGCTATTTGAACCATGTTGCCGAAAGTAAGAAGGTCGAACGCGCGCGCACCCTCGTGGAACTCAACGATCGCTTGCGCCGCTGTAGCGAGTTGTCCGAAACCTTCCCCGGCCAATTGATGAGCCCCGCGCTCAAGCTTTTGCTGGTGCGTCTGGAACTGAACGTGGTCAAGCGCCTGATCGCGCTCGAGCGCCGCAACAATCCCGGCATTCTGGAGCACGCCACCGAGCTTGAAGCGATGGTCGCTCAAGGCGATAACATCAAGGTCAACAATCCGGTGAGCCCGATTCAGACCGAAGCCAAGGCCAAGGACGTGCGTTTTCTGCTGGAGGCGATGCACGGCCAGGTTACCCGCGCGGCGCACGACGGCTTTCTGCAAACCGCCGAAGCGAAGCACTGGATTCGTGAAATCCGCAACATGCTGGTCTTGCTGCACATCGAGTTCTTCAACAACCTGGGTCAGCAGGCGCTGAGTCAGGATCAACCCGGTCAGGCGCGGCTCGCGTTCGAGCGTGGCGTGCAATACCTGAAGAATCAGCCTGAGCCTGCGCCCTGGAAGACTCATTTGCAGGCGATGGAGCGTCAACTGGCGAAGGTCAATGCCGTGGTGCTCGACCAGATTGCGCCCAGCGATGACGACCACAACGAATTGACCCAAGGCTTGAAGGCGGACGACGCCGATGCCGAATGGAAGAAGAAGGCGATTTACGACTGATCGCCTGATCGACATAGGGGGGCGGCTCAGCTGCTCCCCTACGGACGCTGTCAAACAGCGTCTGGGCGCGGCTTCGACCGTGAGGGCACCCCGCCGTCCAGCGGACTCAGCAGTCCGTCAGTTTCAGAAAGATCGCTGCCAGTGCTTCGATACCCACTTGGTCCGCTTCGCTGAAGCGCGCCACACGTGGGCTGTCCAGATCCAGCACGCCAATCAGACGGCCTGCCTTGATCAATGGCACGACCAGTTCGCTGTTCGACGCACTGTCGCAGGCGATGTGCCCGGGAAACTCATGCACGTCCAGCACCCGCTGAGTCTCGCGATGCTGTGCCGCCGTGCCACAGACGCCCTTGCCAAACGGAATGCGCACGCAGGCGATTTGCCCTTGGAACGGGCCCAGCACCAACTCCTCGTTGCGGTTGAGGTAGAAACCGGCCCAGTTCAGATCCTCCAGTTGCGTGTAGAGAAAGGCGGAGAACTGCGCGGCGTTAGCGATGAAATCGCGCTCGTCCGCCAGCAGCGACTCCAACTGTGCCGCCAGCAGGCTATAACCCTCGAGGCCCTGCCCTGCTGCATTCAAATCGATCATGGATGTTGCTCCAGCATTTTCAAACCAACCCAATAACGGGCGAACTGATAGGCACAGCGGCCGTTGCGGTTGCCACGCCCTGTGGCCCAGCGCACGGCCAGAATGTCGAGCGCGTCGTCACGCTGCCATTGCAACCCGGCCTTGCCCGCCAGCTCGCCGATCCAGTGCTCGACCACGTTCAGGTAGTGCTCCTGGGTGAAAGGATAGAAGGACAGCCAGAGACCGAAGCGGTCGGACAGGGCAATCTTGTCCTCGACCGCCTCGCTCGGGTGAATTTCACCGTCGTCGCCCCGCTGCCAGTGAGCGTTGTCGCTTTCCTTTTCCGGCACCAGATGGCGGCGGTTCGAGGTGGCGTATAGCAATACGTTGTCGGGGGCCTGTTCCAGCGAGCCATCCAGCACGCTCTTGAGCACGCGGTAATCGCCCTCACCGGATTCGAACGAGAGGTCGTCACAGAACAACACGAAACGCTGCGGCAGCTTCTGCAGTTGCTCGACGACACGGGGCAGATCGCCCAGGTGGTCGCGCTCGATCTCGATCAGGCGCAGGCCGGCCTCGGCATGCTCGGTCAGCAAGGCACGCACCAGGGAGGATTTACCCGTCCCTCGGGAGCCCCACAGCAAGGCATGGTTGGCGGGCAGGCCATCGATGAATTGCTGGGTATTGCGCCCCAGTTGTGCGCGTTGCTGGTCCACGCCGATCAAATCCGACAGACGCATGTCCAGCGTCACCTCCAGTGGCAGCAGGTAACCGCCACGGCCTTCGCGCACCCAACGGGCAGCCAGCGACCGCGTCCAGTCCACTGGCTCGCGCACGGCGGGCAACAGTGGCTCCAGCCGCGCCAGTACCGATTCGGCGCGTTCCAGAAAAGCGTTCAACCGAGAATCCACGTTGTCTCCTTGATTTAACTGGTTAAAGCCGGTCGGCGATCAGCTATGCTTGCCCCGCGATGGACACACGAAGTACGAGTGCCCCCTGGATCAAGTGCCCTTATGGATATACCGATCACTCAACGACTGTCGTTCAAACAGGCCCGCCTGACCGTCTTGATCGGCTTTGTGCTGGGAACCCTGTTCAGTCTGTTCCAGATTGCGATCGATTATGCCAGCGAAGACGCCTCCATCGATCGTGAAATTCGCTCACTGCTGCAAATCAGCCACAATCCCGCCTCGCGCATCGCCTATAACATCGATGCAGAACTCGCACAGGAACTGATCTCGGGCCTGTTGCACTCGCCCGCCGTGGTTCGCGCACGGCTGATCGACAACAACGGGGTCTTGCTCGCGGCGGTGTCGCGCCCGATGACCGAAAGCTCCTACCGCATGCTCAGCGACTCCCTGTTCGGCGAAAGTCGCCATTTCGAAGACGTGTTGCAGCTGGACCACATGCCCCATGAACCCATCGGCAGTCTGCAGTTGGACGTCGACACGTTCGCGTTCGGCAGTCACTTCCTGCAGCGGGCCGAAATCACACTGCTCAACGGTTTTGCCCGCAGCCTGGTGTTCGCCGGCATTCTCATGGGCCTGTTCTACCTGACGTTGACCAAACCGCTGACGAAAGTCATCCGCGCCTTGTCGAGCCGGGACTCACGCAGTCCCCAGCAGGCTCCCCTGCCCTGCCCGCCCGGTCATGAGCAGGACGAAATCGGCGTGCTGGTGCAGGTAACCAACCAGCAGTTCGAAAACGTCGCCCTGGAATTCGGCCGCCGAAGGGAAGCGGAGGACCGCCTCACCGATCACCTCAACGAGCTGGAAGACGTGGTCTCGGCCCGCACCCAGGAGCTCAAGGCCAGCAATGCCCGGCTCAGCCAGTCCAATGAAGAATTGCAGGTGGCACGCAGCACGGCGCTGGACATGGCCCACGCGCGCTCGGCATTTCTGGCCCACATGAGCCATGAGATCCGCACCCCGCTCAACGGGCTGCTGGGGATGCTCGCGCTGTCGCTGGACGGCCCTTTGAGTGCCGAACAGCGTCAGCAACTGTCGATCGCCCACGACTCGGGCAAAGTGCTGGTGGAGTTGCTCAACGACATTCTCGACCTTTCGAAATTCGACGCCGGGCAACTGGAGCTCGAATCCATCCCGTTCGACTTGGCCACCTTGATCGAGGACACCGCCAACCTGCTGTCGCAGAACGCGGCCGCCAGCGTCGAACTCACCTGCCTGATCGACCCGGATTTTCCCTCACTGGTGCTCGGCGATCCGACGCGAGTGCGACAGGTCGTCAGCAACCTGCTGTCAAACGCGCTGAAATTCACGCGCGTCGGGCGCGTTGACGTTCGCCTGAGTCAGCATGCCGGAAAGGCACGCATCGAAGTCTGCGACACCGGGATCGGCATCGCGCAAGAGGCGCAGGCGAAAATCTTCCAGCCCTTCACTCAGGCTGAAGCCGCCATCACGCGCCAATACGGCGGCACGGGCCTGGGCCTGACGCTGACCCACAACCTCTGCGGGGCGATGAACGGCCAATTGAACATCGATTCCACTCCTGGGGTGGGCAGCCGGTTCTATGCCGATCTGCCGCTGCCCGCCCACACGCCAGCGCCCGTGTGGCCAAAGCTCAAAGGCCGGGTGGTGGTGGTCAGTTCGGTCAACAGCGGCCTGACGGAACTGCTGAGCAAGCTCTTGCCGGAGTGGGGCATTCATTGTCGGCACTTTTCCGCCTATGACCCCCAGCCAGACGTACAACCCGATCTGTTGATCACCGATTGCCCGGAATGCCTGATCGGCATCCGTCCGGCGACTCAGACACCCATTCTCCTGGTGACCGCGTACGGCAACTTCATGCCCGCCAGTCAAGTGACAGCCCTTGCGCCGCTGCAGCAACAGGCGCGACCGCTTTCCCGCAACGTGTTGCATCAAGCGTTGTCGCGCGTCTTGCAAACCGATGGCTTGCTGCCTGCCGATCATCCGGGCGGCCCGCTGACCGTCGCACAACCGGCGCGCATACTGCTGGTGGAAGACAACCCGGTGAACCAGCTGGTGGCCAAGGGCATGCTGAGCAAACTGGGGTGCGAGGTCATCGTCACCAGCCATGGGGGCGAGGCGTTGCAGCAACTGGAACGCAGCCATTTCGATCTGGTGTTGATGGACTGCAACATGCCGGTGATGAACGGTTACGACGCGACCCGCAGGATCCGTCAAAGCGGAAAGTGGCCCGATCTGCCGATCATTGCCTTGACCGCCAATGCCCTCCCCGAGGAGCGCGAACATTGCCGGGCCGCGGGCATGAACGACTATCTGGCCAAACCGTTTCATCGGGAAGAACTGATCGCCGTGCTGGATCAATGGACGGCAGCCGCACGGCCCAAGCCGCAGCCCACCAACTGAGAGACATCACCTTACCGAGCTTTAGCAGGGAACCGCGGCTGCGTTGTCACCTCAACAGCGCTTCGATATCGGACGTCAGCTCTTCAGGCTTGGTCAGAGGTGCATAGCGCTTGACCAGCTTGCCATCCTTGCCGACCAGAAACTTGGTGAAATTCCACTTGATGCGTTCGGAACCCAGCAGGCCGGGGGCTTGCTTCTTGAGCTGGACAAACAACGGGTGGGCATTGCTGCCGTTTACGTCGATCTTCTTGAACAACGGGAAGCTGACCCCATAGTTCAGCTCGCAGAATTCCGAAATCGCGCCTTCGTTCCCCGGTTCCTGCTTGCCGAACTGGTTGCAGGGAAAGCCCAGCACCACCAGACCTTGATCCTTGTAACGCTGCCACAGCGCTTCGAGGCCTTTGTATTGAGGGGTGAACCCGCATTGACTGGCCGTGTTCACCACCAGCACCGCCTTGCCCGCGTAATCGGCGAGGGTTTTCTGCTCGCCTTTGATCGTCTGCACCGGGATGTTCAGCAAATTGTCGCTCATGGCAAGGCCTCGAAAAGGATCAAACCGCCAAACTAACGTGCCGCTGCCCACCGCGCCATTGCATTGTGCGCGGTGATATCCCGGCATCAGGCGTCACGGGGGACCAGGTCCAGGCACACCGAATTGATGCAGTACCGCAACCCTGTCGGCGGCGGCCCGTCCGGAAAGACGTGGCCCAGGTGTGCGTCGCATTTGGCACAGACCACCTCGGTGCGGATCATACCGTGACTGATGTCCCTGACCTCCACCACGGCGCTGCCCTCGATGGGCGCGTAGAAGCTGGGCCAGCCACAGCCGGAGTCGAACTTGGTCGAGGAGTCGAACAACGGCTCGTTGCAGCACACGCAATGGTAGACGCCCGGCGTCTTGGTCATGTTGTACTTGCCGGTGAACGGCCGCTCGGTGGCCTTCAGGCGGCAGACTTGATACTGCTCTGGATCGAGCATTTCCTTCCATTCTTCGAGGGTTTTTTCAAGCTTGTCCACGGGTGTACCTCCACACTCAAAAAGCCCGAACTGTGTCTTTTCCACACATCGGGTGGCACGTATGATTGCGCCTTCGTCAGTCGCCAGTCTGTCACCGGCCTTGCAGGCATACAAATTCATTTTGATGGCGTCGTGCTCATAGATTCGCCTTCTTGACTGACGGCGGATCGTTCTCTTCGGGATCAATCACCATGCAGTTCAGCAAATCGAACAAGCTCGCCAACGTCTGTTACGACATTCGCGGGCCCGTGCTCAAGCACGCCAAGCGCCTGGAAGAGGAAGGCCATCGCATCCTCAAGCTGAACATCGGCAACCCGGCGCCGTTCGGTTTCGAGGCGCCAGACGAGATTCTCCAGGACGTCATCCGCAATCTGCCGACCGCTCAAGGCTACAGCGACTCCAAAGGCCTGTTCAGCGCCCGCAAGGCGGTCATGCAGTACTACCAGCAAAAGCAGGTCGACGGTGTGGGTATCGAAGACATCTACTTGGGCAACGGCGTGTCCGAGCTGATCGTGATGTCGATGCAGGCGCTGCTGAACAACGGCGACGAGGTGCTGGTGCCGGCCCCGGACTATCCGCTGTGGACCGCTGCCGTGGCCCTGTCCGGCGGCAATCCGGTGCACTACCTGTGCGATGAGCAGGCCAACTGGTGGCCCGATCTCGACGACATCAAGGCCAAGATCACGCCCAATACCAAGGCGATGGTGATCATCAACCCGAACAACCCCACCGGCGCGGTCTATTCCAAAGAAGTGCTGCTGGGCATGCTGGAAATCGCTCGCCAGCACAATCTGGTGGTGTTCTCCGACGAAATCTACGACAAGATCCTGTACGACGACGCCGTCCACATCTGCACCGCATCGCTGGCACCGGACCTGCTGTGCCTGACGTTCAACGGCCTGTCCAAGTCCTATCGCGTGGCAGGCTTCCGCTCCGGCTGGATCGCCATTTCCGGTCCGAAACACAATGCCCAAAGCTACATCGAAGGCATCGACATCCTGGCCAACATGCGCCTGTGCGCCAACGTGCCAAGCCAGCATGCGATCCAGACCGCGCTGGGCGGCTATCAGAGTATCAACGACCTGATCCTGCCCCCCGGCCGCCTGCTGGAGCAGCGCAATCGGACATGGGAATTGCTCAACGACATCCCGGGCGTGAGCTGCGTCAAACCTATGGGGGCGCTGTATGCCTTTCCGCGGATCGACCCCAAGGTCTGTCCGATCCACAATGATGAAAAATTCGCGCTGGACCTGCTGCTCTCCGAAAAGCTGCTGATCGTGCAGGGCACGGCGTTCAACTGGCCATGGCCGGACCACTTCCGTGTGGTGACGCTGCCACGGGTCGATGACCTTGAAGCAGCGATCGGCCGGATTGGCAATTTCCTCAAGACCTACAAGCAGTAAACTCGAATGTCGCGGATCGTGCTCGCTTCCCCGGGCGCGCACGATCCTGAGCGCACGCCGCCCGACCACTGCACCCCCTGCCCTCTTGCCGATGGTCCATACTGACCGAGGCGCTGAAAACGACACAGTTTGAAATAGTCGGCCGGTTGAATAGACCCCGACATCACCTTATATACCCCGCAACGCGTTACACATTCTTCACGAGGAGAAATTCCAGATCATGATGCGCATCTTGCTGTTTTTGGCCACTAACCTTGCGGTCGTGCTGATTGCCAGCATTACCCTGAGCCTTTTTGGCTTCAATGGGTTCATGGCGGCCAACGGGGTTGATCTCAACCTCAATCAGCTGCTGATTTTCTGCGCCGTATTTGGCTTCGCCGGCTCGCTGTTCTCGCTGTTCATCTCCAAATGGATGGCCAAGATGAGTACCGGGACCGAAATCATCACCCAGCCCCGCACTCGCCATGAACAATGGCTGCTGCAAACCGTCGAGCAGTTGTCCCGCGACGCAGGCATCAAAATGCCGGAAGTCGGTATTTTCCCGGCCTACGAAGCGAACGCCTTCGCTACCGGCTGGAACAAGAACGATGCCTTGGTTGCCGTGAGCCAGGGGCTGTTGGAGCGGTTTTCGCCGGAAGAGGTGAAAGCGGTACTCGCTCACGAGATCGGCCACGTGGCCAACGGCGACATGGTGACGCTGGCGCTGGTCCAAGGCGTGGTGAACACCTTCGTGATGTTCTTCGCGCGGATCATCGGTAACTTCGTCGACAAAGTGATTTTCAAGAACGAAGAAGGCCGTGGCATCGCGTTCTATATCGCGACCATCTTCGCCGAGATCGTGCTGGGCTTCCTGGCCAGCGCCATCGTGATGTGGTTCTCGCGCCGCCGCGAATACCGCGCCGACGACGCTGGCGCCCGCTTGGCCGGTACCGGTGCGATGATCAGTGCACTCCAACGCTTGCGCTCGGAGCAAGGCGTTCCAGTGCAGATGCCGGACAGCCTGACCGCTTTCGGCATCAACGGCGGCTTGAAACACGGCCTTGCGGGCCTGTTCATGAGCCACCCACCGCTGGAAGAGCGCATCGAGGCGCTTCGCCGCCGCGGTTGATTACAGCGTCGGATGAAAAAGGGCGACTTCGGTCGCCCTTTTTCATGGCCCGTTTCATCGCCAGTCACGGGAGGTTTGGAGCTAACGCCTGAACAGTCGGTAGGCATGCTCCATCAGGTGCGTGGCGCCCGCCTGTTTGAACTTGGCACTTTTTTCCAACACGTCCCATTCGCCCACCTGCTTGACCCGCCACTCCGGGGAAAGCAATTGCTGCACCTCGTCTTCGTCCAGCGCAAACGGTGGACCGGCGATTTGCGATTGATCGTAATCCAGCGTAATCAGCAGTCCACGAGAGTCTTGAGCCATCAGACGATTCAACTGCTCGACGTATCGCCAGCGCATCTCTGCAGGTAGAGCAATCAACGCGGCCCGGTCATAGAACGCTGTGCAGTCGCCGACGTCCTCCGGTTGCAGAGCAAAAAAGTCACCGCACCAGATCTCACAGGCGCCATAGCGATAAACCGTAAAGGCCCCGCGTACCTCCGTCTCCGGCGTCAGCCGGGCCTCGCTGAACCAGGCGGCGACCGCTTTCTCGGACAACTCTGCACCGACGACATGATGGCCCTGGTCCAGTAGCCAGTGCAGGTCGATGGTTTTTCCGCACAACGGCACCAATACCCGCTCGCCAGGCTTGACCTGCAACTCGGGCCACAGCTGGGTGAGGTAAGGATTCACTTCCGCTTGATTGAAGCCAATCTGATTGATCGCCCAGCGCTCTAGCCAAAACTCCGGCCCCATAAATACTCCCGATACATCGATCAAACGGCACAAAAACTTATATTAGATTTAGATCAATGTTCTGCCTGATCATGGTGACATCTTATACGCACAGGACGCCCGACATGTTCCCCAGCCTGTTCATCTCTCACGGCTCGCCCATGCTTGCGCTGGAACCTGGTGAAAGCGGCCCGGCACTGGCCCGGCTTGCGGCCGAGCTGCCACGCCCGAAGGCAGTGGTGATCGTTTCGGCGCACTGGGAGAGCGAAGATCTTCGTGTCAATGGCAATCCGCACCCTGAAACCTGGCACGACTTCGGTGGGTTTCCACCTGCGTTGTTCGCCGTTCAGTACCCGGCGCCCGGCCAGCCGGAGATGACTCGTCGGGTCATGGAGCTGCTCGCGGCTGCGGACCTTCCGGCTCAGATGGACACGCGTCGCCCCTTCGACCATGGGGTGTGGGTGCCTCTCTCATTGATGTACCCCCAGGCCGACGTGCCGATCGTGCAGGTGTCATTGCCGTCGCGCATGGGCCCCGAACTGCAGACCCGCGTCGGCCGGGCGCTCAGCCTTTTGCGGCAAGAACAGGTACTGGTGATCGGCTCCGGCAGCATCACTCACAACCTTCGGGAGCTGGATTGGCACGCTGGGCCGGAAAGCATCGAGCCTTGGGCTCAGGTCTTCCGGGACTGGATGGTGGAAAAGCTGAGCGCGGACGATGAGGTCGCCTTGCACGATTACCGCCGCCTGGCTCCGAATGCCGTGCGCAATCATCCGAGCGACGAGCACTTGCTGCCGCTGTATTTTGCTCGGGGCGCTGGGGGTGAGTTCAGCATCGCCCACCAAGGCTTCACCATGGGCGCGCTCGGCATGGATATCTACCGGTTTGGGTAAGGCGCTGAGCCGACGCTGACGCTGGCAGCAACGCTCCACTGCTCTCGCAAGACACCCTGACGCCACGGAAAATCAGACAAAAAAATCCCCGGACACGCCGGGGATTTTTTATTCAGACGACCCGCCTGTTGCGGATCAGTCTTCGCGATAGCGGCGCAGTTTCAGCTGCTTGCCAGCGACACGGGTGTCCTTCAGCTTGGCCAGCAGACGCTCCAGGCCTTCCTCTGGAAGCTCGACGAGGCTGAAGCTGTCGCGCACCTGGATGCGACCGATGGCTTCGCGAGCCAGGCCGCCCTCGTTGAGGATAGCGCCGAGCAGGTTCTTGGCGGCGATACCGTCACGCGCACCGAGCGCGGTACGGCAGCGGGCGCGGCCTTCAGCCAACGGCACCGGCGCGCGACGCTCGCGGTCGCCACGATCAGGACGGTCGCCACTGCGCTCACGCGGTGCACTGTTCGGTACCAGCGGACGCTCTTTCTCGATGGCTGCCAGATTCAGCGCCTGACCATTGGTTGCCTTGCGCAGCAGCGCGGCCGCCAACGCACGTGGGCTGCAGCCGATATCGGCGGTCAGGCGGTCGAGCAGTTCGCCATGGCTGGCTTCGGCATCGGCCACCAGTGGCGCGAGGCTGTTGGTCAACTTCTTGATGCGCGCATCGAGAACGGCTTGCGAGTCCGGCAGGCGAACCTCTGCAACGCGCTGACCGGTCACACGCTCGATCACTTGCAGCATGCGGCGCTCGCGCGGCGTGACCAGCAGCAGGGCACGGCCTTCGCGACCGGCACGGCCGGTACGGCCGATGCGGTGAACGTAGGACTCAGGGTCGTACGGCATGTCGACGTTGAACACGTGGGTGATACGCGGAACGTCCAGGCCGCGGGCAGCGACGTCAGTGGCGACGACGATGTCCAGACGACCATCCTTGAGCGAGTCGATGACGCGCTCGCGCTGGTTCTGGGCGATGTCGCCGTTCAGCGCAGCGGCTTTGTAGCCCTTGGCTTCCAGCGCGCTGGCCAAGTCGAGAGTGGCCTGCTTGGTGCGCACGAACATGATCAGGGCGTCGAAATCCTCGACTTCCAGCAGGCTCAGCACGGCCGAGGTCTTCTGGTCGGCGTGAACCAGCAGGTGAGCCTGCTCGATGGCGGTCACGGTCTGGGTCTTGCTCTGGATCTTGACGTGTTTCGGATCCTTGAGGTGACGCTCGGCGATCGCGCGGATCGACTGCGGCAGCGTGGCCGAGAACAGAACGGTCTGACGGCTCTCCGGCATGGCGTTGAAGATGACTTCAAGGTCATCCATGAAGCCCAGCTTGAGCATTTCGTCGGCTTCGTCCAGCACCAGATGATTCACCGTGGCGAGGACTTTTTCGTCGCGACGCAGGTGGTCGCACAGACGACCCGGCGTGGCGACAACGATTTGCGCGCCGTTGCGGATGGCCTTCAGTTGCGGGCCCATCGGGGCACCGCCGTAGACGGCTACGACGTTCACGCTTGGCATCTGCTTGGCATAGGTTTCGAACGCGGTGGCCACTTGCAGGGCCAGCTCGCGGGTCGGCGCGAGGATCAGCGCCTGGGGTTCCCGTTTGGCCGGGTCGATGCGGTTCAGGATGGGCAGTGCGAAGGCGGCGGTTTTACCGGTACCAGTCTGCGCCTGACCGATCATGTCGTGACCGGCGAGAATGATCGGGATCGATTGTTGCTGAATCGCCGACGGCTCTTCGTAGCCGGTCGCGATGACGGCAGCAACAATATTCGGATTAAGGTCAAGAGCGGCGAAGCCGCCGGTTTCCTGGGTCATGGGTCTGCCTCTGAGTGCATCCGCAAAGACCCATGCTTCAAAGCTGCGCGTGCCGTGTAAGACCCGAAGGTCACCCTGGCTGCTTTGTCGGCGGGGATTTGCGAAAACGTATGGATGAATGGATCGTCAAGGATAGCTCGTGAGAGAACCGGTTTACGGAGAGAGCTCCGCAAACGTACGTCTTGACGACGGCCCTATGAAAGACCGGCGCGCACTATACCGGAATTGCCGAAAAAAGTGAGGATTTTTTTCAGCACAACCAGGCGTTGCGTCCAACTGTCACAGGCCCTGCGCAAACCGATCTCGGTGTCGCTTCCCTGAAATGTGCGAGAAGGCACAGGAAGCAGCTTAAACGTTTCACCTCTGGACGGCAGCGTCCACCCGTCGCGACGTTCAAGTCGCAACGCGCAGGGTCTTGATCAATGGCAACAGCGAGTAGCCCAGTTGAGGGGCCAGTGCTTCGGCGCGCACCATCAAGGCATCGATATCCAGGGTCTGGTCCAGGTCGTGAGGCACGATCAAAATCACGTTGCCCTCCTTGACCGGCAGTTCCCAGTAATGGCGGTGATAGAGCCCGCGAAGCAGCGCCGCGCCCAACGGTTTGCCGTCATCGGACGCCCATTGGTTGATGATCAGCCAGCCACCAGGGTTCAGGTGCTGTTGACACTGTTCCAGAAATCCCCACGCCAGGTGCCCTACCGCCGGGCCGGTGTCGGTGTAGAGATCGACGAAAATCAGGTCGGCGTTTTCCGCCGAAGGCAACAATTCGAGGGCATCGCCCACGCGTATGTAAAGCCGCGGGTCATCGGCCAGGCCCATGTACTCCATCGCGAGCCGGGGCACATCCGGGCGCAGTTCGATGGCCTCGACATCTTCCAGTGGCAGGAACCTGAGGCATGCCTGCGTCAACGTCCCTGCACCGAGCCCCATGAAGAGCGCGCTCTCGGGGGCATCGTGGCACAGTGCGCCAATCAGCATGGCGCGGGTGTAGTCGTACTCCAGCCAGCTCGGATCGGCCGTGAACGTACAGCTCTGCTCAATCGCATCGCCGAATTCCAGGAAGCGATAGTCCTCCACTTCCAGCACGCGGATCATGCCGAAGTCATCATGAACTTCGGCCAGTACGCGCTCTACACGCTCCTGGTTCATTACTGCTCTCTGCCGTTTGCCATCAGAACGCCCGGCTCGACCCACGGTGGCCATCAACACCGCCACTGGTCGCCGGACTGCTGCAAGGGATCGCACGACGATCCCGAAGACGCGGGATTGTCAGCCATGCACCCCTGGCAGGTCACGCAAATTATCGGGGCGGCTGCTACCATGGCGGCTCCTTTGCCTTGATTCCGAGTCGACGATGAGCCACCCGTGGAGCCCCGATAGCTGGCGGACCCTGCCAATTCAGCAACAACCTCAATATCCCGACGCCGAGCATCTGCTGCGTGTCGAACGGACGCTGGCCAGCTACCCACCACTGGTGTTCGCCGGAGAAGCTCGAGAACTGCGCCGACAATTTGCCGAGGTCACCGAAGGCCGCGCATTTTTGCTGCAGGGGGGCGATTGTGCGGAAAGCTTCTTCGAATTTTCCGCCGCGAAGATCCGCGACACCTTCAAGGTGCTGCTGCAGATGGCGATCGTCATGACCTTCGCTGCGGGCTGCCCGGTGGTGAAGGTAGGACGGATGGCCGGTCAATTCGCCAAGCCGCGCTCAGCCAACGATGAAACCGTGGATGGGATCACGTTGCCGGCTTACCGTGGCGACATTGTCAACGCGATCGGCTTCGACGAAAAAAGCCGAGTGCCGGATCCGGAACGTCTGCTGCAGGCCTATCACCAATCCACCGCCACCTTGAACCTGCTGCGCGCCTTCGCACAGGGAGGCTTCGCTGACCTGCACCAAGTGCATCAGTGGAACCTTGATTTCATTGCCAACTCGGCATTGTCGGACAAGTACAGCCAACTCGCCGATCGTATCGACGAAACCCTGGCGTTCATGCGCGCTTGTGGCCTGGACACCTCGCCGCAACTGCGGGAAACCAGTTTCTTCACGGCGCACGAAGCGCTGTTGTTGAACTACGAAGAAGCTTTCGTACGCCGCGACAGCCTGACCAACGATTTTTACGATTGCTCGGCGCACATGCTGTGGATTGGCGACCGCACCCGCCAGTTGGACGGCGCACACGTGGAATTTCTGCGGGGGGTGAAGAACCCGATCGGTGTGAAGGTCGGCCCGAGCATGAACACCGACGATCTGATCCGCCTGATCGACCTGCTCAACCCGGAGAACGACCCAGGTCGCCTCAACCTCATCGCCCGCATGGGCGCCAACAAGGTAGGCGATCACCTGCCGGGGCTGATTCGCGCTGTCGAGCGGGAAGGCAAAAAGGTGCTGTGGAGTTCCGATCCGATGCATGGCAACACCATCAAGGCCAGCAGCGGCTACAAGACCCGTGACTTTGCGCAGATTCTGGGGGAGGTGAAACAGTTCTTCCAGGTTCATCAGGCCGAAGGCACTTACGCGGGCGGCATCCACATCGAGATGACCGGGCAAAATGTCACCGAATGCATCGGTGGCGCGCGCCCCATCACCGAAGACGGCCTGTCTGACCGATACCACACCCACTGCGATCCACGGATGAACGCCGATCAGTCACTGGAACTGGCGTTTCTGATCGCCGAAACGTTGAAGCAGGTGCGTCGTTCGTGACGTCAGCTTTCCCAACGGGATCGACACAAGACGCGCCCTCCGCCACAGGCAGCGAGACGGTGGCTTAGGCATGGCCCAAAGAGCGTGGGGCGTGGGAAAGACCGCTGTCGACCCACGCAGTCCGTAGCCGGGCACCGCTCGTCCGCTGGCAGTTGATCAGCACCTCCGGCAACCCTAGCCAGTCAGCCAGGGTCCTGAGGTGCGACGCCAGCGCCCGCAAGCCCTCGGTGTCAAGACCCGGATCTTCCTCATGCACGGCATGCACCGCGAGCCGTCCCGCGGCACGTTCAGCTCGCAGATCGACCCGCGCCGCGATGCGTTCATGGTGCAGAAACGGCAGCACGTAATAGCCATAGACCCGCTTATGGGCAGGGGTGTAGATCTCCAGCCGGTAGTGAAAATCGAACAGACGCTCGGTCCGACCCCGCTCCCAGATCAGAGAATCGAAGGGCGAAAGCAAAGCGCTGGTGTGGACCTTTCTAGGAATTTTCAGGTCAGGCAGCGCATAAGCGGGCTGCTTCCAGCCTTGCACCTGAACCTGCTCGATGGCGCCCTCCTCCCTCAGCGTGGCCAGCCCCGCCTTCGCCGGGGCCGGGTCCAAACGAAAATAATCGCGTAGGTCTTTCTCGGTGCCCACCCCCAGTGCGCGGACAGCGTGGAGCAGCAAACCGCGCTGGGCCTGGGCTTCGGTCAATTCCGGCTGGGCAAGAATGGAAGGTGGCAGCACCCGCTCTGGCAAATCGTACAGCCGCTCGAACCCCCGGCGCCCCGCCACGGTGACTTCCCCGGCGGCGAACAGCCACTCAAGCGCGTGCTTTTCATCGCTCCAGTCCCACCAGGGCCCGGCCCGCTCTTGTCGAGTACTGAGGCTGCCGGCGCCCAACGCGCCCTGATCGCGGACCGCTTGCAGCACACGAGCGATGGTGGGTTGCTGCTCTCGACCGAACCTGGCCATTTGTTGATAGATGCCTTCGCCTTGGGCGGCACGCCGCATCCGCCAGCGCAACAGCGGGTACAACTCGACGGGAAGCAAAGACGCCTCATGGCCCCAATACTCGAAGAGCCTGCGATGCCGCCCTTGGCTCCAGGCCGCTTGGTCGAGCAGCTTTTGCGGGTAGTTGCCCAGGCGAGAGAACAGCGGCAGGTAGTGCGAACGAACCAGCGCATTGACCGAGTCGATCTGCACGACGCCGAGGCGTTCGATCAGTTGGATGACATGACGGGCCGTAATGGCTGCAGGTGGCTGCCGGCCGTTGAAACCCTGAGCGGCCAAGGCAACGCGACGGGCTTGTTTGAGTGACAATTGCTGTTGAGTCGGCTGGGCGGCGGGCATTCAGGACCTCCGGGTCGAAGCTGCCACGCTACCTGATCCTGGCATCCCTGGGTACCTGTGCGGCGGGTCGGTAGCCCGCCAAATGCGTCGGTGGAGGTCAATTGCAGCAACGCGGCATGCCGCAGCCATGTTATCGGCATCGCTGTCGGCAAGCCGCGCTCTGCGGGGCACGCTTCAGCGTTTGAGTGGGTCGTCCCAGAAGGGCCGTTCGGACTCTTCCGCCACATCCGCCCTAGACAGACCAAGGTCTTTCAAGGCGTCGTCGCTCAAACTGGCCAGTTGTACACGTTCACGGTGCAGCCTGTGCCAGCGCGCGAGTTGCTCGACGACTGCATGCCAACCGCGCTCCAGCGCCGAATCGCGAGACAGGGTTTTCAGGACCAGCACATAACCTTTTTGACGTTTCATCATCTTGCCCTCCAAGTGGGGATGGGCAAATTCTCTCGCCAGGATTAAGATCAATCCAACGAATGTTTCTGATGCACTGCATCTGGGAGATTGATCCATGGCCACCTACCCCAGCATCGACAGCGAGCTGCTGCGCACCTTCGTTGCCATTGCCGATCAGGGCGGTTTCACCAAAGCGGGCGAAGTCGTCAATCGCACGCAGTCGGCCGTCAGCATGCAAATGAAGCGGCTGGAGGATGACGTCGTTCAGCGTCCTCTCTTTCAGAAGGACGGTCGGGTGCTGAATCTGACGGCAGAGGGGCAGGTGTTGCTGGGCTATGCAAGGCGCATCCTCAAACTCCACAGCGAGGTGTTCAATACCCTGCGCGAGCCGCATATGGTGGGCACCGTAAAAATCGGCACGCCGGACGATTACGTCATGCGTTTCCTGCCGGGGATTCTCTCGCGATTCGCTCAGGCCTATCCGCTGATACAAGTGGAGGTTCACTGCGAGTCGTCAGCCCAGTTGCTGCAACGCCAGGACCTTGACCTGAGCATCGTGACCCGCGAGCCGGGCAAGGAGATCGGGCAGATTCTGCGTCAGGAACGCTTCGTCTGGGCTGAGGCGGCAGGTTTTTATCCGCATGAACAGACGCCGATACCGTTGGCCATGTTCAACAGCGACTGTTTCTGCCGACTCTGGGCCAGCAACGCGCTGGACGCCTCAGGCCGCGAATACCGCATCGCTTACACCAGCGCCAGCCTCTCGGCGATCATGGCAGTGGTCAGCGCAGGGCTCGCCGTGACAGCGCAACTGGAAAGCCTCATTACCTCGGACCTGCGCGTGATCGGTGAAGCCGAGGGGCTGCCCCAACTACCCGCGGCGAGCATCGTGCTGTTGCGCAATCCCAATAACCCCTCGCCCATCACCGAATGCCTGGCCGAACATATTGCCGAGGGATTCAAGGTCTAGACCTCAGAGCCTGAAGCACAGCATGACGGCGCAGATCACCAGAAAGCCGCAGAACAGCGAACGCAGCAGACGCTCCGGCAGACTGTGTGCCAGAGCGACGCCCCAGCTGATGCTCGCCAGGCCGCCGATCGCCAATGGAATGCCCATCAACCAGCTCACGTGGCCGTGGGATGCGTAGGTGGCCAGGGTAATCACGGTAGCGGGCGCTGCCAGGGAAAGCGCCAGCCCTTGTGCGACCACCTGGGAGGCGCCGAACACGCTCGTCAGAATCGGCGTGGCAATCACGCCGCCTCCTACGCCGAACAGACCTGCCGTCACCCCCGACCCCACGCCAAGCGCCCACAGCCAGTGCCGATGACGCAACTGGGTGCCCGTGTTGCCCTTATGCCAATACATCTGCGCCAGATTGAACAGCGTGAGCACGATCAGGAACCCCACGAACCCCATGCGCATGCTGTGAGCTTCGACCCGCACGGCCCATAACGAGGTCAGCCAAGAGACAATGAAGCTGGGCCCGATCAACATCAATGCGTTGCGGGCCGAAATCCGATTGCGCTGGTTGTACCGCCAGAGGGCCGCCAACACATTCGGGAGCACCATGAGCAGCGCGGTGCCCTGCGCCAACTGCTGATCGAGGCCGAACAACACACCGAGTGCGGGAATCGCCACCAAGCCACCCCCAATCCCGAACAGACCACCCAGCGTCCCCATGGCCGCCCCCAACAGCAGGTACATCACAACATCGACAATCACACGCGACCCTCGGCCTGAATCCAGCGCGCATGCTACGCAGTCTCCGAAGTCGAATAAACGGCTACAGGGCTTTCCGCTCTCACGGATCGTGGAACGTCGATTCACGGAGTGTGAAGCAAAGAGCTCGCACGAGCGTGATAGAAAGACGTCGCCGAATCGATTAGCAAAATTATTTGGCGCATTAAAGATCATGACGCTAAATTAGCCCTCATTATCGATCACCCCGAGGACACCCTCAATGAATGCCGACCCAAGCTGCACCACGGCGGGTGCTGGCAGTTGCGAAGAGCTGCTGCTGGACAACCAGCTCTGTTTCGCCCTGTATTCCACCTCGCTGATGATGACCAAGGTCTACAAGCCGCTGTTGCAGGAACTCAACCTGACGTATCCGCAGTACTTGGCCATGCTGGTACTGTGGGAACAGGATGGTCTCACCGTAGGGGAAATCAGCACACGCTTGTTGACCGATCCAGGATCGCTGACCCCGCTGCTCAAGCGACTCGAAAGTGAGGGCTTGATCAGCCGGAACCGGAGCAAGGATGACGAGCGGGTGGTCCTGCTGACGCTGACCGACCAAGGCAAGGCCTTGCATGAAAAGGCCCGCCGCATTCCCCACTGCATTCTGGCCGCGAGTGGCATCAGCCTCGACCAGTTGCAAGCGTTGCAAAAGGATCTTCTGGGGCTGCGCGGAAATCTCCACAACAGTCTGTAACGCGACCCTCCTTCCCTGCCCCGTCCAAGGCCAGCGCTCTGCTGGCCTTTTTCGTTTCCAGGCGGCAGCACAGGCGCAAGCCGTACTTAAAATTTTTTTCTTCTTCTAAATCAATCAGTTATTCAAAAAACAAGGGATTTACAGAAAAAAAACGAAAAATTACCTTGCGCACTAAACATTAGCGCATTACATTTCATCTCACTTGCTTAGCGCACAAACATTTAGCGCAGAGCTTACCGGCTTCAACCCATAGCACTCAGTGAGGAATGATCATGAAAGCACTCTATACCGCAGTCGCAACCGCAACCGGTGGCCGTGATGGCCGTGCTGTCTCCAGCGACAAGATTCTCGACGTCAAACTGGCTACGCCCAAAGAACTGGGCGGTGCCGGTGGTGAAGCCACCAATCCAGAGCAACTGTTCGCGGCGGGTTACTCGGCCTGCTTCATCGGTGCATTGAAATTCGTTGCCGGTCAGAGCAAACGCAGCATTCCTGCCGATGCATCTATCACTGCCCACGTCGGCATCGGGCAGATCCCTGGCGGTTTCGGTCTGGACATCGATCTGAACATCAGCCTTCCAGGCCTTGACCAGGCGGACGCACAAGCGCTGGTCGATGCCGCCCACCAGGTCTGCCCTTACTCCAACGCCACTCGTGGCAACGTTGACGTCCGTCTGCACGTGACTGTCTGACCTACCGACCTTAAGGAGAAAAACATGAACACATTCGGCAAAATCATGGCGGGTTCGCTTCTCGCCCTTTCGATCGGCAATGCCTTTGCAGCAGGCGATGGCGGCGTCGAGCACAACACTCAAGCATTCCTCGATGCCTTGAACTCAGGCACGGGAAAACCCATCGAGCAGTTGTCGCCCAAAGATGCCCGGGCGGTACTGACCGGCGCACAGGCTGGGGTCAAACTGACACTGCCTAAAGCCGATGTCAGCCAGAAGACCATCAAGGCCGATGGGCAGGACATCAGCCTGACCATCGTGCGGCCCGCCGGCGTAAAAGGCACGCTGCCTGTGTTCATGTTCTTCCACGGCGGCGGCTGGGTGCTGGGCGATTACCCAACCCATGAGCGTCTGGTGCGGGATCTGGTGGACGGCTCCGGTGCGGTGGCGGTCTTCGTCAACTACACCCCTTCGCCGGAAGCGCACTACCCGACCGCGATCAACCAAGCGTATGCAGCGACCAAGTGGGTGGCTGAGCATGGCAAGGAAATCAACGTCGACGGCAAGCGTCTGGCAGTGGCGGGTAACAGTGTTGGCGGTAACATGGCGGCAGTCGTCAGCCTGATGGCCAAAGACAAAGGCACCCCGTCGATTCGCTACCAGGTGCTGCTGTGGCCTGTGACGGACGCCAACTTCGATACCGGTTCGTACAACCAGTTCGCTGAGGGCCATTTCCTCACCCGCAACATGATGAAGTGGTTCTGGGACAACTACACCACTGATCCGAAGCAACGCGCCGAGATCTACGCTTCTCCGTTGCGCGCTACCACGGATCAGTTGAAGGGACTGCCACCTGCGCTGGTCCAGACTGCGGAAGCCGACGTGCTGCGTGATGAGGGCGAGGCCTATGCTCGCAAACTGGATCAGGCAGGCGTGGCGGTCACCGCCGTTCGCTACAACGGCATGATCCACGACTACGGGCTGCTGAATGTCATCAGTCAGGTGCCGGAAGTGAAATCGGCAATGCAGCAGGCGGCCCAGGAACTGAAGGTTCACTTGAAGTGAGGCAAACGGGCCGGACAGGCCGGATGGTACTGTCCGGCTTACTCACCCGACCTTCAGAACAGCCCCGAAAAAAATCCACAAAAAAGCCCGACGCGATGGTCGGGCTTTTTCGTATGCGCAATCAGCGCATATTACTTCTTGGTGCGGCCCTTGAAAGAGCTGTCGCGGGTGTCGATATCGATCCACTCGTCGATTTCGATGAAGTCAGCGACCTGAATTTCAGTGCCGTTGGCCAGTTTGGCTGGCTTCATGACTTTACCGGAAGTGTCGCCACGGGCCGAGTTCTCGGTGTAGGTCACTTGACGGCTGATGGTGGTCGGCAGTTCTACCGAAACCAGACGGCCTTCGAAGAAAACGGCTTCACAGACGTCCTGCATGCCTTCTTCGATGAACGGCAGAACAGCTTCGATGTCCTCAGCGTTCAGCTCGTACATGGTGTAGTCAGTGGTGTCCATGAACGTGTAGGAATCACCGCTGATGAAGGACAGAGTGGCTTCTTTACGGTCCAGGATCACGTCGTCCAGCTTGTCGTCGGCGAAGTAGACGGTTTCAGTCTTGTAGCCGGTCAGCAGGTTTTTCAGCTTGGTCTTCATGATCGCGCTGTTACGACCCGACTTGGTGAATTCAGCTTTCTGAACCAGCCAAGGATCGTTGTCGATACGCAGCACAGTACCGGGTTTAAGCTCTTTACCAGTTTTCATTACGAGTATCCGAATTTGGATTGAAGTTCTTTCTAAGCCCTGTACGAAAAGCCACTTTTCGTACAGGGCTTACTACAAGGCCGCGTATCATAGCCAATTTCGGTAAAAGTGCACCAGCGCAGTCGTCAGATCGTCCTGCAAGGCTCGTTCCAGGCACCAGCGCTCGGCATGGCTCGCCAGTTCCGCGCGGTGTTCCTCCAAAGCGGGCCAACTGTGTGCCATGTCGTGACCCGCATTCCAATCGCGCCAGACGTCAGTCAGCGCCTGCGCCGCAGTGTCCGAAAGGCCGGTCAGGTAAAGCTCCAGGAAAGCGTCCAGCTTGGCCCAGTGGGCATCGTCGTCTTGTGCATAGATGTGCCAGATCATGGGTTGCCCAGCCCATTGCGCGCGTACGAACGAGTCCTCGCCACGCACCACGTTGAAGGCGCAACACCAGAGCAAGCGGTCATAGTCCTCCTGACGCACGAAGGGCAGGACTTGAATCGTCAGTCGCTCGCGCACATGCAGCGCCCCGGCTTGCAGGCCGTCGCTGCCCAACCAGCGCTCGACGTCGCCGAGGATGCGCCCTTCCGGCACCAGAAGGTGCGTGGGCGGGAAATCCTCTGCCAAGCGGTCCAGCCACGACCCCAACTGCGGGTGCTCGTAGGCAAACAGTGACATCAAGCGGGCCTGCGGCTGTGGATAAATGCCCAGGCCGGCCAGGAAAGCCTGCCGCGCTGCGGGGTCTTGCTCGAAAGCGTGACGCTGTTCGATCAGGCCGGCCTCCCGCAACAACCCCCCGGTAGTAGGACGAAACCCCGGGAAGAAGAAGAATTTCTGGATGCCGCTCGACTGCAGCGACGGCAGACCGTGACAACCGGTGACCCATTCCTCCGCACTGAGGTAGTCGAGGTTCAGCCACAGAGGCTTCGGATCGCGGTTTTTCATCGCTTCGATCTGCATGGGCGGCAGATGACAACCGAAGGCTTCGATCACAACGTCGGCAGGCTCGACGGGTTGCCAGTCCTTGGCCCACACGCGCACCTCTACCCCCTCGCAATACTGCTTTGCCGCACCGGCATTGGCGTCAGGACACAGCCGGACGAAGGCCGAGAGGTCATCGATCCACAACCGCACGTTCATCTCGTGCTCGGCGACCAACTGCCGGGCCAGACGCCAGGTCACGCCCACATCACCGAAGTTATCCACAACGGTGCAGAAAATATCCCAAGAGGCTTTCATCCCGGCTCCTCAAGGATGCTCAAAAAAGCGGATTGTCCGTCATAACGACGCGGAATCGCCAGCCCGGTCATGCGACAATCCGGCCACGTCCACCGCAATCGGGAAGTCTGCCATGTACGTCAACCACCGCACATTGTCCGTCACGATCAAGCCGCTCACGCTCGTCTTGTCCATTGCCGCAGGCATCTGGCTCGGGGGCCTGGCTGTGATGCTCACGGGCTGGTCGATCTACACGATGCTGCCTGCCGAAAAGGCCCAGGCGCTCAATGACGCAGCCAACCGAATGACCCGTCCCGTCGAACAGACCCAACCTGAAAGCGACAATCCGATGTTCGACCAGTACCGCCAGCGGCTGCGCGACAGCGAGGCGCGTCAAGCCCAGGAAGCGGAAGACGCCGAGCGCGCGCGCAGTTTCAATGGCCCGAAATGCCAATTCTGGATGCAGCAGAACCAGACCGCTCCCAGCGAGAAAAGCCGCGCCGCCATTTATCAATTCTGCGGCTGATGGCATTGAACAGGTGCGCCCCCATGAATAAGCAACGGGTCCTGGAAAGGATTCTCGATCGCCTCGAAGTGGACCTGGACGTCGCCATTCGCGCCGCCCAGACGGCCTATGAGGCGGCGACCCATGAAGAAAACATCGCCGAGAACAAATACGACACCTTGGGTCTGGAGGCGTCCTACCTGGCAGCCGGTCAGGCGCGGCGCGTCGAAGAGATACGTCAGGCGCTGGCGCTGTATCGGCAGATGACACTCAAACCCTTCGATGGTGAACGGGGCATTCAGCCGGGTGACCTCATCGCCTTGGCCTCAGCGAATGGAAGTGAACAATGGCTGTTCCTCGGCCCGGATGCCGCCGGCCTTAAACTTCAAATGGATGACAGGTGGATCACCGTCATCACACGCCGTGCGCCACTGGGGCAAAGCCTGTTGGGCAAACTCGACGGCGATGAAGTGGACGTTATGGTGAACGGCAGCCGGCAGAGGTTCGAAATTACCCAGGCACTGTGATCGATCGAACAATTTCAGGGTTGAAGGCCCCCGGTTTTTGTGGGTAAGGTGCACCGTCGCATCACAAAGGTGCACCCGGAATATGGAGCCGGGCACAAGGATTTAACCAAGGAGATATTTCATGACGAACGTCATCACCTTCCCTGACGCCCATGAACGTGATCGCCTAAAGTCCAGTGACCGCCATGGGTTGACGTATTTGAATGAAAAAGAACGCCACCTCATCGACTGCCTGCGCATGACCAGTCATGCCGGCCGCCAGTATGTCTACGACTACGCCAACATCATGCACCGTTCCAAGCCACTGTACCCCGATCGCCGGGATTGAGCCGCATGCCGTCTCAGGCTGCCTTGCTTGGGGCCCGCGGCGCACGCTCCCATCATCAACATCGCCACACCCGGTGGGCACCGGTAGGTGACAGCACTGATGCGCCATGACGTTCAGCGCCGGTTCAGTACAAAGCCAGCGGGCACGGGCCTATAGTGGGCAAACCTCTTTCTGATATCAGGAATGTTCCATGCCCGCCGTACCTCCCGAAGCCCCCGCCCAAACCGACCACCTGCGCTTTCACAAGGCCCACACCCATCTGGCGCCGACGTTCGGCACTGACGCGTTCGCACTCAAGGCCGAAGCGTTTGCACGATTTTTTGGCACGCCCACGTTCCTGGGGGCGCAGACCTTGGTGGTACTGCTCTGGGTGGGCGCCAACCTCAGCGGCCTGGTGAGCTTCGATGTCTATCCGTTCATTCTTCTGAATCTGGCCTTCAGTCTCCAGTCGGCCTACGCCGCACCGCTGATTCTACTGGCTCAGACCCGCCAGGCCGCGCGGGACAAAGCCAGTGCCGAGGCCGACGCCCAGCACCGTGAAGCCCTCGCGGTGGCCAATGAAGAACGAATGGCCCGGGCTGCCCAGAACACGGCGCAGATGCTCGAATTGCTGGAGCAGAACACCCGGCTCACCGAAATGACCAAAGTGCTGACAGAGCGAGTCGAAGCCCTCACTGCCGATATGCACAAACATGTGTTCCGGGAGAACGGTTCCGCGTAATTGAACGCTTTGGTCACTGCATGGACATTTATGATATTGCGACCGTCATGAATGCACGGGATTATGGGTGTAATTTTTGACATCCTGCCGTTCGCGGGATGCCGTTTCCTGGAGCGCAGTCCATGCAGAACACTTCTCGCGAAGAAACCCTGGCCCTTTGGCACGAACAGGAACACGCCATGCGCGCCCGACTGGGCAAGGCCGGGAGCATGAGCCTGAGTGAGGTCGCCACGCTCACACCCCAGGCGTTTTTCGACGGCATCGGCAATGGTATCTACCCTCATCCGCCCATCGGAGAATTGATGGACTTCGTGCCCATCGAATGGACGCCTGGTCGCTTCGTGTTCCAAGGCACACCCGGCCCGCAGCATTACAACCCGCTGGGCATCGTCCACGGCGGGTACGCCGCGACACTGCTGGACTCCTGCATGGGCTGCTCGATTCACACGCAACTGAAGAAGGGCCAGGGGTACACCACCCTGGACCTGCGCATCAGCTACATCCGCGCCTTGACCGACAAAAGCGGGCCGATTCGCGCCGAAGGCACGGTGGTGCACTTGGGTCGGTCGACCGCGCTGGCCGAGGGGAAGATTTACGACGCCGACGGTCGTTGTTCGCGACCGGGACCACCACCTGCATGATTCTGGACATGAACCGCTGACAAGCTGTGGATTACCCGAATACCACCCCATAAACTCCGACCAAACCGAGCACGATCACCGTGCTCCCCAGCACCACGACCTCACGCAGCGGCGCGGGAATCCGCTCCTGCTTCAGGCCCTTGGCGCTTTTGCGATAGCGGGCATTGAGGCCGATCTGGATTAGGATGCCCGCCGCCAGCGAAACCATGATCGGCAGCAGCGCTATCAAGCCAAAACGCGGAATCCAGCGCAGAAACAGGGTGCACACCACCAGCAGCGTCATCAACGTCCGACGCCAGGCCAACAGCGTACGCTCCGGTTGCAGACCAGGATCGTCATGGCTCAAGGTTAGCGGGGCGCGGCGGCTCATGGGGCGCCGTAAAGCAGGAACACGATCAGCCCCGCCGCCACCAGCGCGCCACCCAGCGAAAGAATCGGCACCAGTACCGGCAATGGCAGTGGCCGACGCAACCGCATGGCCCGCTCGACCTTCAGCCAGCGAACGCAGGCGCTGGCGCTCACCAGCATTGCCAGCAGCAACAGCGACAGCGCCACGGCCCTTCGCAAGCCAGGGGTGAAGACATCCCCCGTAAAGGCCTCCACCGCAATGCCACCGGCCAGAAACGCCAGCGCAGTGCGGATCCACGCCAGGAACGTACGCTCGTTGGCCAACGTGAAGCGAGGGTCGGGCTCGCAGCCACCGCCCAACAGGGCGGCAGACACGCGATCGCGATCGGGAGCTGGGATTTTGCCGGAATCCGGAGAGTTCATGTCGCACCGAGGTCGGGTAGATGGCGTCGATCATACCGGTCATCACGACCGATGGCCCACTTTGACTGCGACATGGATGTATCCATGGCCGCAGGGTGCTGTGACGCACGATTTTTCCCTTCAAAATCCCCGACTTGTCCTACGCTCTGTGTCAGGCGGTCGCTGTTGCGATACCGTGTTAGCGGACCCATTAGCGTCCGTCCCACGGCGGGTCTGAAATCGTAGACGTCAGCGAGGGTTGGGTTTGAGACAAGTAGAAGCGACGGACTTCGACGCCAGAAATAGGCGCCTGAAGCGCATGCCTGTGCTGTGGCTGACAGGTTTTTTCACCGTTTTGGTGTGTTTCTCCATTACCAGCATCACCCTGTGGCAGCTGCGCCAGTCGCGCGCCCACGAGCTGGACATCGCCGAAATCAACGCTGCCAACCTGTCACGCTCGATGGCACAGCAGGCAGACGACACCTTCGATCAGGCCGACATTCCTGTCGTCGGTATCGTCGAGCGACTGTCCTATGACGGCCTCGGGGCGGCCAGCAGTTCGCGCATGCACGACTACCTGCGCGCCACCGCGGCCAGTGTCGAACAGATTCAAGGGCTGTTCATTTACGACAAGGACGGCAACTGGGCCGGCACGTCCATGAACCACATCCCCTCCGATGCCAACAACGCCGACCGCGAATATTTCCAGTTTCACAAGGCGATCGACAGCACCTTGCCTCATATCGGTCAGGCCATCCGCAGCCGCAGCACCGGCGACTGGATCATCCCGCTTTCACGGCGCGTGAACGACTCGGCCGGTCATTTCGCCGGGGTGGTGCTGGCGACCATCGACCTGTCCTACTTCGACCGCTTCTTCGACCGCTTCGATATCGGGCATCGGGGCGTCATCACGCTGGCGCTGGCCGACGGCACGGTGCTGACCCGTCGACCTGCGCTGGAAAACGTCAGGGGCGCGTCAATCGCTGATGGCGAACTGTTTCGCACGTATCTGAAGGAGCATTACGAGGGCACCGCCACCGTACGCTCGATCCTCGACCACGAGCTACGCATTTATGGCTACAAGCGCCTGGACCGCTACCCGCTGGTTGTGATGGCCGGGCTGTCGGAGGAGGAAGTGCTGGACGAGTGGCGGCAGTACGCGTGGCGCTCACTGGCGATCATTGTCTGCGTGGTGGTCGCCAATCTGCTGTTCGGCGTGCTGCTGTTTCAACAGATCCGCTTTGGGTTGAACGCCGAATCGCAGCTGCGCATTGCCAGCCATTCGTTGGAAAAGCTGGCGTTGCAGGACGGCCTGACCGGGTTGGCCAACCGACGTCACTTTCAAGAGATTCTCGGACTGGAGTTCGCCAACGGGGGGGCCAACCTGCACCCTTTGAGCCTGATCATGATCGATATCGACTTCTTCAAGAGCTATAACGACAACTACGGGCATGTCGCGGGGGACAAATGCATCGTGGCGGTGGCCGAATGCATTCGCAGCAACCTCAACCGCACCGGCGACCTGGCGGTCCGGTACGGCGGAGAAGAGATGGCCGTGTTCCTGCCTTACAGCGAGGCGCAAGGCGCGTACGCCCTGGCTGAGAAAATCCGCGTGGCGGTGCTGACCCGAGGGCTCGAACACCAAGGCAACCCCGGCGGTGTCGTCAGTATCAGCCTGGGCGTTTACGGCTGTGCTGCCCAGGCGTGTCCGACCATGGAGACGTTTATCGAGCGGGCGGACGCCGCGCTCTACAGGGCCAAACACGAAGGCCGCAACCGCACAGTGCTGTGGCAGGAGGCGTGAGGGCTCAGTGGCCCGCCTGAGCCTTGACGAGCTGCGCCACTTTGCCTCGAAACAGCTCCAGGCGGTCCTCCGGCGCATCATGCTCCACCACCAGGGCACCGACGTCCTCGCAGGATGCCACCTGATAATGGGCGATGCTGGCCAGTTTTTCGTTGATCACCGCGACCACCACTTGCCCGCTGCGCGCCACGACCGCACGCTTGAACTCGGCCACATCCAGGTCGAACGCGGTCACCCCTTTCATGGCATCCAACGCGCAAGCGCCAAGAAAGCACAGATCGAAGTTGAAGTGCGTCAGTTGCTGAATCGTCGTGTGCCCATAGGTGCTCCCGGCCACCGGGCTGAGCCGCCCACCTAGCAGGATGACCTCGACACAGGGGAGTTTCATCAACTCCACCGCGATGACCGGCGCATTGGTGGTGACGGTCAGCGTCATCTGCGGGTCAATGGCCCGGGCGATGGCCAGGTTGGTCGAACCGCCGTCGATGAAGACGTGTTGTCCCGCACTGATAAGCCCCGCGCCCGCCACGCCCAGGGTGCGTTTACGCTGAGGTTCATGCTCGATCCTGGCGCTGATCGGACCGTCGGACGCCAATGAAATCGCTCCGCCGTACACCCGCTTGCAGACCCCGGACGCCGCCAGCGCACCCAGATCACGACGAATGGAATGCTCTGACACCTTGAATTCGGCGGCCAGATCGGCCGCAATCACTCGGCCATGCATCGCCAGGCGCTCAGTGATCAGACGTTGACGTTCGCCCGGGAACGCTTCGGGGTTGGCAGACATGACGGCCCTCGATATCAAGCGGAATCGATCAGAAACGAGCAGGATCATCGAGGTCACGCCTCGAGATGTCAAACGTCATGGCGGATGAAGTCGCCTGAACCCCCGTTCACTGGCGCACTCCCATCTTTCTCTAGATCCCGACAGAGGTTTCAACATGAAAATCGATCTGACCGGCAAAACGGCACTTGTCACAGGCTCTACGCTGGGTATCGGCTACGCCATTGCCAAGGGCCTGGCCGAAACGGGCGCCGATGTGATCGTCAATGGTCGTAAACAAGAGGCCATCGACGCGACGATCGCGCGCATCAAGAAAGAAGTGCCTGGCGCACGATTGCGCGGGGTCGCCACGGATGTCGGCACCGCCGAAGGCTGCGAAGCATTGGTCAAGGCAGTCCCTCAGGTCGACATCTTGATCAATAACGTGGGCATCTACGGCCAGCAGGACTTTTTCGACACCCCGGACGAGGTCTGGCAGCGGTTCTTCGACGTCAATGTGATGTCCGGTATTCGCTTGTCTCGCGCCTACGCCGAGGATATGGCCAACCGCGGGTGGGGACGCATCGTGTTCATTTCTTCGGAATCGGGACTGAACATTCCCTCGGACATGATCCACTACGGCTTCACCAAGACCTCCAACCTGTCGATCTCCCGGGGCCTGGCCAAACGTCTGGCAGGCACGGGGGTGACGGTGAATGCCGTTCTACCGGGGCCGACGCTGTCCGAAGGGGTGGCGGACATGCTCAAGGATGAAGTGGAGAAATCCGGAAAAACGCTGGAAGAAAGCGCAGCTGCCTTTGTGAAGGAACATCGCCCGACCTCGATCATCCAGCGTGCTGCCACGATCGAGGAGGTGGCGAACATGGTGGTTTACGTGTCGTCGACACAGGCCTCTGCGACAACCGGCGCAGCCTTGCGCGTGGACGGCGGTGTGGTGGATACCATCGCCTGACAGCGGGCAGTCACCGTCGGTGACCAGGGGACCACACGCGTGATACCCCTGGCCTTTCCCGGCGATATCAAGGTGCCTATTCCTCCTCTTCTTCCTCGTCGTCCACCAGGGTGAACAGGGTTTCAATGCACTCCGCTCGTTAGAACTCGCCATACTCGGCGCGCATACGCCCGTTGCGCTTGACGTGGTAAAGCAGGCCATCGACTTTCTCGACGAAGGAAAGCGCGCTTTGGCCCGCAGAGGGCACAACGGTGCCGACGCCGAGGCTGAGTGTCATCAGCGGCGACACCTCGGATTTCTCATGGGCAATCTGCTGCTGACGAACCAACTGCATGCACTTTTCCGCTACGCGATGCGCTTTGTCTTGAGCGGTTTCGGGCAACAGCCAGACGAACTCTTCGCCACCGATGCGGGCGATGAAATCGGCCGGGTCGTTGGCCGCCTCCGACAGCGCCTTGGCAACGGTGCGCAGCGCTTCGTCACCCTTGATATGGCCGTAGTGGTCGTTGTACTGCTTGAAGTAATCGATATCCATCATGATCAGTGTCAACGGCTGGCCGGTCTCCTGAGCGCGCGTCCATTCGCGTTCCAATACGGTGTCGAACATCCGCCGGTTGGCAATGCCGGTCAGGCCGTCCTGGTAGGAAAACGCTTCAAGCTGCTTCTGCAGGCGACTGAGGTGCTCTTCGGTTTTCTTGCGTTCGCTGATGTCGAACATGAAACCGATCAAAGCTTCAACCTCACCATCCTTGCGCACGACATGCACCACGTCGCGGATCCACACGTATTCGCCATCCTTGGTCAGAGCCCGATAGTCCGCTTCATGATCGACCCCGGCCTTGGACTGGGAGACGCAAAAGTTGACCACGTAATCCCGGTCATCCGGGTGCATGCGCTCCACCCAGTCATTGATCCCCACCCAACTCCCCTGCTCCCACCCCAGCAGGCTTTCAATCTGCGGCCCGATATAGCTGAACGTGAGTGTCTGCCAATCGATACGCCATGGGATGGCCTTGGTTGACTCAAGGAGTGTCTTGTACACGTCGCTGTCAGTGCCTGACGGCAGGGATTCATCACTCATGGACGATCACGCTCGCTCAGTGAAAAGAAGTGATGACAGCATGTTGCCATCCTTCAGGGCGCGCAAGTATGGCGTCCCCGGGTTGCGAGCGCCGAATACGGCTTTGGGATTGCCGCCTGATTTCGTAGGAGCGCACTTGCCCGCGGTGGCTGGTCATGATTCCACTAATCGTTGCTGACGACACTCAATCGCGGGCAAGCGCGCTCCTACAACGTATGTGCAAGTGCGTTTCAGTGCAGAGCTCCGAGACTCAGTGAGCAAGGCGGCAGTGACGCAGGGGCACTGCCGCGCAGCGGGTCAAGGGATCAGCGAGTAGACCAGTGCCGAAATCGACACCAGACCGACGCCGACGACGAAGACGTTGGACAACGTGCCCGCGTACCGACGCATGGCAGGCACCTTGCGCACGGCGTACATGGGCATCAGGAAGAGCAGCGCGGCGATGACCGGGCCGCCCAGGGTTTCGATCATCCCCAGAATGCTCGGGTTGAGGGTGGCTACCAGCCAACAGACCACGAGCATGAAGCCTGCCGTGAGGCGATCCAGCGCACGGGGCGAAGGCTGACGACCCGCCTTGATCACCAGGCCTTTCAGGCCTTCGCTGGCGCCGATGTAGTGGCCTAGGAACGACTTGGTGATCGCCACGAAGGCAATCAGTGGCGCGGCGAAGGCGATGGTCGGGTTACTGAAGTGATTGGCCAGGTAGGACAGGATCGACAGATTCTGCGCCTTGGCTTGCGCCAGTTGGTCGGGTGACAGGGTCAACACGCAACTGAAGACGAAGAACAACACCATGACCACCATCAGCAGATGGGCACGTGCCAGGATCTGCGCGCTGCGCGTGTCGGCCTGCGCGCCGTACTGACGCTTCTGATCGACCGCAAACGCCGAAATGATCGGAGAATGGTTGAAAGAGAACACCATGACCGGGATCGCCAGCCACAGCGTGTGCACGAAGGCCGAGGGCGCTGGGATGTGGGTGGCCGTGGCGAGGATACCGCCGGTCCAGTGGGGAACGAGGAACAGTGCCAGGAACAACAAAGCGGCGATGAAGGGATAGACCATCAGGCTCATCGCCTTGACGATCATCTGCTCGCCGCATCGCACGACAGTCAGCAGCCCCATGATCAGCAAGAAGGCCAGCAGCGCGCGAGGCGGGGGCTGGATGTGCAATTGATGCTCCAGAAAACTGCTGACGGTGTTGGTCAGCGCCACGCTGTAGATGAGCAGAATCGGAAACACCGCGAAGAAGTACAGCAGGGTGATCAGGGCGCCGGCCTTTTTGCCGAAATGCTGCTCCACCACCTCGGTGATGTCCGCGCCTTCCCGACCGGACAGCACGAAACGGGTCAGGCCACGGTGGGCATAAAACGTCATGGGGAATGCCAGCACCGCCAGGATCAACAACGGCCAGAAGCCACCGATGCCTGCATTGATGGGCAGAAACAGCGTGCCTGCGCCGATGGCGGTCCCGAACAGACCAAGCATCCAGGTGGTGTCCTGGCGCTGCCATTGGGGGGTGCTCGTCGTTACGCACTCGGGCGCGGTGTCGAGGCGTGGCTCGACGCTGTTGGCCTGATCGTTCATCCGGTCGATTTCTCCGTTGCCGGTGATAGCTACAAGGTCAAAAGCGCGTCGAAAAGCTCGGCAGTCAGCGCTCCTGACCGGTTCTCTACAGGGAAAGGGGCGCGATTGTCCGGGATTGGCGTGCAGAATCAAAGGCTTGTCGGAGCAACGGTCATCGTGCTTGCTGGGCGTGGCATGTTCTGGGCAAGCGGCCAATTTAATCCATGACGTGGGCTTGGGAGGAGGCTGCCCTTTCCAAGCACCTGCGACAATTGATCGCAGATGCGCATCAATCGATGAAAAATCAACGTTTATCGCTGGGCTCTTTTTCCATGAAAATCTCCGGTTACAAGCGCTTACAAAACACTCTAAAAAACGCTGGAGAACAATATGTCTCACCCAAGCCTATCTGCTAAAGGGACGTCCAAGGCCGGAATGGTCTTTCGGGTCACGTCTGGCAACTTCCTCGAACAGTTCGACTTCTTCCTCTTCGGCTTCTACGCCACGCAGATCGCCGCCGCCTTCTTTCCGGCGACCAACGAATTTGCCTCGCTGATGATGACCTTCGCGGTGTTCGGAGCCGGGTTCCTGATGCGCCCGCTCGGCGCGGTGATCCTCGGGGCGTACATCGATGACGTCGGCCGTCGCAAAGGCTTGATCGTCACGCTGGCGATCATGGCCAGTGGCACTTTACTTATCGTGTTGGTGCCGGGGTACTCGACCATCGGCCTCTGGGCACCCGCGCTCGTGTTGCTGGGGCGGTTGCTCCAGGGCTTCTCCGCGGGAGCGGAAATGGGCGGCGTGTCGGTCTACCTGGCCGAAATGGCGACGCCAGGCCGCAAGGGCTTCTTCGCCAGTTGGCAGTCCGCGAGCCAACAAGTCGCCATCGTCGCAGCGGCGGCCCTCGGTTACATGCTCAACCTGTGGCTGGCACCCGCGGCCCTGTCTGAGTGGGGCTGGCGGATTCCGTTCGCCGTCGGGTGCCTGATCATCCCGTTCATCTTTCTTTTGCGCCGCAGCCTGCAGGAAACCGAAGCATTCGAAGCCCGCACCCATCGACCGACGATGAAAGCCGTGTTCGCTACGCTCTACAGCAATGCCGCCATCGTGATCCTGGGCATGCTGATGGTGGCGATGACCACCACTGCGTTCTACATGATCACCGTCTACGCGCCGACGTTCGGCAAATCGGTCTTGCAACTCTCGACCAGTGACGCGCTGATCGTCACCCTGCTGGTGGGCGTTTCCAATTTCTTCTGGCTGCCAATCGGCGGCGCCTTAAGTGACCGCTTCGGCCGCAAACCCTTGCTGATGGCCATGTCGCTGTTGACCTTGCTGACGGCCTATCCAGCCCTCTCGTTTCTCGCGCAAGCCCCCAGCTTCTCGCACATGCTGGAGGTGCTGTTGTGGTTTTCGTTCCTCTACGGCCTGTACAACGGCGCGATGATTCCAGCCCTGACGGAAATCATGCCTGCCGAAGTCCGGGTCGCGGGCTTCTCGCTCGCATACAGCCTGGCGACCGCGGTGTTTGGGGGCTTCACCCCCGCCGTCTCCACTTGGCTCATCCACACCACCGGCGATAAAGCCGCGCCTGCGTACTGGATGATCTTCGCCGCCGCCTGCGCGCTCGCAGCAACGCTGGTGCTCTACCGCCGCCTGGCGACCCGTTCTCCCGTCGCTGCATGACCCCTGTTTGAAATGAAGGAAGTCGTTATGAAACCGTTGATGAAACCCCTCACTGCCTTGCTGATGGCAGGCGTATTCAGTGCCGCAGCGCAGGCAGAAGAATTGACCGTCATGACCTCGGGAGGCTTTACCGCGGCCTACCAGGGGCTAGCGCCGCAGTACGCGAAAACCACTGGCGACACCCTCAAGACCGTTCTGGGCCCGTCCATGGGCAAGGCGCAGGAAGCCATCCCGAATCGCCTGGCTCGGGGCGAGCACGCCGACGTAGTGATCATGGTTGGATACGCGCTGGATGAGTTGATCAAGCAAGGCAAGGTCGACCCGGCTTCCCGCGTCGAACTCGCGGATTCGCGGATCGGCATGGCCGTCAAAGCCGGGGCTCAGAAGCCTTCGATCGCAACGGATGCAGAACTCAAACAGGTGCTGCTGTCTGCCAAATCCGTCGCTTATTCCGACAGCGCGAGCGGCGTCTACATCCAGAACCAGTTGTTCAAAAAGCTGGGGGTCGAGGCACAACTGGCGCCCAAGAGCAGCATGATCGAACGCATCCCGGTCGCCTCTGTCGTGGCCAAGGGTGATTACGAAATCGGCTTCCAGCAGGTCGCCGAATTGCTCCCGATTCCAGGTATCACCTTCGTTGGCAAGATTCCGGAAGACGTTCAGTCGGTGACTCGCTACGCGGCGGGCATCCCGAAAAACGCCGAGCATCCGGCCGAGGCGAAAAAGCTGCTGGCTTACCTGGCCTCCCCTGAAGCGCAAGCCACCGTGCGCGCCACCGGCCTGGACTCAGTGCCTCGCTAACCGCTCGGGCAGTTCCCGAATCAAGCGTTCCAGCTCCAGCGCCGCGGGTGTCAGCGTACGCCCGCGGCGTTTCAACAAGCCCATCTGACGCACCACTTCCGGCTCGGTCAGCGCCACACTGGCGAGTATGGGGTGAGGGGAAACGGGCATCGCAATCGACGGCACTGCCGCCACGCCCAGACCCGCCTCGACCAGTCCCAGCACCGTGGTCACATGCCGTGCTTCGCAGATACTCTCCTTCGCGGCCCTCAGGCCGGGCAACGCGCGGTCCATCACCAGCCGGTTTCCCGACGAACGATCGAGCGTGATGTAGTCGTGCTGGTAGGCCTCGGCCCAGGTGACCGACGTTCGCCCCGCCAAGGGATGATCATTGCGACAGGCGATGACGTACCGCTCTTCCATCAGCAGGTCGAATTCCACCTCGGGCGCGAGATTGCCGGTGAAACTCACGCCCAGATCCGCCTCGCCCGATGTCACGGCCGCGCTCACCTCATTTGCAGAGGCGTCGATCAGCTTGAGCTTGATCTTCGGGTACTGCGCATTGAAGCTGCGAATCGCATGGGGCATGAAGTAATACGCGGCGGAAGGCACGCAAGCGATGGTCAGCGTTCCGGTGCGCAACGCAGCGCCCTCCCCCACACTCAACAGTGCCAGATCGAGATCGTCCAGCAGGCGTTCCACCTGTGGCAGAAAAGCCCGTCCGACGTTGGTCAACGAGACCTTGCGCGTGGTTCTTTCGAACAGCTTGACGCCCAAGGCCGACTCAAGCTTCTCGACGCGTCGGCTCAGCGCGGATTGGGTGATCCCAATCGAATCGGCGGCCCGTCGGAAACTGCCTTGTTCCACGACGCCGCGAAACGCCACGAGGTCGTTCAAATCAAAGTGGATGCTCACCCGCTGCTCGGCTCTTTTGATCGCACATGAGCATCAATGGTAGTGGATCGAGGATGGCGTCGCCAAACCGGTCGCACTGGGGATTGAGCACGCAGGCGGATTCGTAGAACGGTTCCATCCGTTACAACCTAAATGACTGTTGCATGGCGCGCGAAAGTAACCCCACCGCTTCGTCCTCTCGGCAGCCAGGATGGCGCACGAAAACGATGTCGTAATCGGGAATGGGTGGCAGGCCCTCGAGAATCTGCATGTGCGAAGTCACCTTGGCCCGGTCGATCAGGCTGATCGCCAAACCCGCTTCGACGCAGGCTTTCACCGCCTGATTCGAATGACTTTCGAGAACGATCCGCGATGATCGACCCGACATTTTCAGCGCGTCGGTCATCGCTTCGCGATAAGGACAATCCACAGCGTGAACTGCCAGGGGTAATGGGTCGATAAGCGTCAGGGCGGAATGCGTCGGCCCCACCCAGACGGGTGTGGTCGATGTCAGATGCACGCTGTCAGCCTCCAGCGTTGCCTTGGGCTGCGCGACGACAGCCGCTTGCAATTTGCCCCGCCGGACCCTGTCTCGCAATGCGGAACTCGGGCCAGTCTGCAGCTCCAGGACCACGTTCGGCCAAGCGGCGTTGAACGCTGGCAGGATGTCCCGAATGACATGGGCGGCGTATTCGTCCGGGACGCCCAGTGTGATCCGTCCCGCGAGGCGGGTGCCGTGCAGCTCGGCCACGGCCTGGTCATGGGTGCGCAACAGTTCAGTCGTCGAGAGCAGCAGACGTTTGCCGAGTACGGTCAGGGAAACCGACTGATTGTCACGATTGAGCAGCCGTCCCCCTGCAACCGCCTCAAGGCGCTGGATGTGAACGCTGACCGCCGCCGCGCTTTTATGCAGGTGCTCGGCCGCGGCGCTGAATTTCCCGATGCGCACGACCGCATGAAAGGTACGCAGCAGATCGATGTCGAGGATGGCTGTCATGATTCAATATCCTTAAATAACTTCTGCATGATATTTTGATTTATTAGATTACGCCTGTTTTGTAGCCTGTGGAAATGAACACATTCCCACAAGCACGACACGACGATCTCACCCCTCCACCCAAGCACCGGCGGCTGCCCCTGCCTCTGTTAGAGGCTGGGCTTCTGCTGACTTGGAGCTCCGGGTTCATCGGCGCACGATTTTCCATCGATTACGCCCCGGCGTTACTCGTGGTGTTCTGGCGTTGCATCGTCGTGTGCCTGGTGCTGCTGCCCTTCGTCTACAAAGCGCTGCTGAACACCCCACCGCGGGTGCTGCTGTGCAATGCGGGGATCGGCCTGCTGGCGATGGCCGGTTACCTGACCGGCGTGACGCAGGGGATCCAGCTCGGCGTTCCCGCAGGTCTGGCGGCACTGTGCGCGGACCTGTTACCGCTGGGGATGGCGGTGCTGGCTGCCGTGTTTCTCGGCGAGCGACTGGTGCGTCAGGTTTGGCTGGGCCTGATCATCGGATTGGCCGGCGTGATCTGGGTCACCCAGGGTGCCTTGGCGTTGGGCGATGCGCCGTTGTGGGCCTACGGATTGCCAGTGGCCGGCATGCTGTCGTTGGCGATTGCGACCTTATGGCAGAAAAAAGCGGGCACATCGCTGTCGATGGGTTTGCTGCCTAATCTCTGGTGGCAATGTTTCGTCTCCAGTTTCGCCTTTGCCGCCATTCAGGGCAGTCAGGGCAGCCTGGCCCCCATTCCCACCGCGGGTTTTGCGCTCAGCGTGCTATGGACAGTCGTCCTGGCGACCTTCGGCGGCTACGGACTGTACTGGGTCTGCCTGCGCCGCAGCACGGCGACTCGCGTCGCCAGCGTGCTGTACCTCAGCCCTTCGATCACCTTGCTGTGGGCCTGGGCGATGTTCGATGAAGCATTGTCCTGGCAAATGGCGTCCGGCATGGCGATAAGCGCGGTGGGCATCTGGCTGGTCGTGCGCGGCGAAGCCCAGCCCGCCCAGGCAGCGCCGGCCCCTTCGGCTGCGTCGCCTTCCCCCTGAGCAGTCAGTTGCAGGTTACGGCTCGCGCCACGGCAGTGGCCGAAGCGCAGCGAGGGCCGTGAGCGCCTGGGCGCCTACGCGGAGGGGCCAACGGGAATCAGGCCCGCTTCCTGGTAGCTCAGGATCAGATCGTCGAACACCTCGACATTCGCTTGTGTGCGCGCAATCAATTGCGCTCCGGCCACCGCCGTGTAGATGGCCCTGGCGCGTCGCGCGCATTGCTGGGGGTCGCCCAAACCGGCTCGCGCCAGCACCTCGGCAAGCCACTTCACGTTCACTTCTGCAAACGCCTGGACCTCCTTGGAAACCTGTTCAGGCAGGTCTTCATGTTCCGCCGCCATGAAGCTGGACAGGCACAGCCTGTTCTCGTCCTTCAGCGTTTTGCGGAAGACCGAAGGGTAGCGCTGCAAACACTGGTAAGGATCCGCTTCATCGGCCCCGATGGCCTCTAGCGCTGCCTGAGTGTCTTGCCAGTAACGCTGCGCCACGGCAGCACCCAATTCGGCCTTGCTGGGGAAGTGGTAGTAGATGCTGGCGTTCTTGATGCCGACCTCATCGGCAATGCTACGGAAATTGATCCCACTGTAGCCGTGTAACTGCGCCGCTGATTTTGCGGCAGCCAAGATGGCTTCTCGGGCGTTTTCGCTCACAGGCCCCCCTCATGCATGACTGGTTGAATTGACGCGAGTCTACGGGAAAATGATTTACCTGCCAATTGACAGGTAGGGTATTGACGCGGGCAATTTAAATGCGCACTCTGCTACCTACCAATTGACAGGCAGGTACCACCCCATGACATCCTCATCACCCTCTCTGGAAGCATCGAACGCTTCTCTGCTCACCATCTACGACTGGTTCGACGGCCCTTACCCGGCACGAGTACGCATCGCCCTGGCGGAAAAAGGGCTGTTATCGAACACTCGGTTCGTCTCGATCAACCTGTGGACGGGCGAGCACAAGACGCCGGAATTTCTTGCGATCAATTACTCCGGCACCCTGCCCGTCCTGGCTTTGGGAGACGGCACGCTGATCGCGGAGTGCACCGCCATTACCCAATACTTGGATGCCTTGGACGGCAACCCCACGCTCACCGGCGCAACCCCCCTGGAAAAAGGGTTGATCCACATGATGACCAAACGCGCCGAGATCGAAGTGTTGGATGCGGTGAGCGTCTATTTCCATCACGCTACACCTGGACTGGGCCCTAAAGTCGAGCTTTACCAGAATGCCGAATGGGGCGAGAAAATGAAGGAAAAAGCCGTCAGGGGCATGCGCTATTTCGACGGCTTGCTGCAGACTCAGGCTTATGTGGCCGGGCCTACTTTCTCGATGGCGGATATCGCGTTGCTGGGCGGGATGATTTTCGCTTCGCTGGTGAAGCTGCCGATCCCTGAGGAATGCCAAGCGTTACGGGCATGGCACGCCAAGGTACAGGAGCGTCCCAGCGTTCAGACTTGGCGGGCGATGGTCTCGCGAGGGGCGCCGGCGGACTGAACCGCGTCACGCCAACCGCACTCTGCTCGGGCGGAGTGCGGCTAACGCTCGATTGATGGCGACGTGATGCAGAACAGGGAGCCGCTTGGTGGAGGCGGCTTGCGCCGAGACACACAATCACAGTGAAGGTGGGCCAGGCGACTCAGGCCTCTGATTCAGCGCACGCGGACATTACCGTTCGGCCTATCGACCAGTCCTTTCAAACATGCCCTTCAACGAGCGACGTTCGTTCGCCAACTCAGCGCAACATGTCTCCTGACGAACCTGGCCTGCCAATAAACAGACCGCGGAATAGTTAGCACACTCACTTGGCACTGGATACTTACACAACATGGCGATATACAACCATTCAAAATCTTGGAAAAACTTATACAAAGCCGCCAATCGAATAGGCTATTTGTACAACTTTTAAATGATAATCACCGTTCATCGGCCTTTTCAAAGTTTATAAACGTCATTTCGCTTCCGCTGTTATCGGAAACAGTATCCATCGTGCGTGATGGATGACAAATAAAACCTAAACAGCATGAGGGGTCTATGATGACTACCAGTAACAAGAATCCAGGCAACTTCGCTAACGATCGTCAGAAAGCGTCTGAAGCCGGCCGCAAGGGAGGTCAGGCATCTGGAGGAAATTTCGCCAACGATCGTGAAAAGGCATCTGAAGCAGGGAGAAAAGGCGGACAGCATAGCCACGGCGGCGGGCGCAGTGACTCCTGATTCATGCGCAGGAGAGCCATAGTCTCTTGTACGCTGAATTGACGAGATGCCGCGACGACGCCAGACGCACCTGGAGGTTCGTTGCGGCATTTTTTGAGTGCTGTTCGATGTCCGATCCGCCCGTCATATCATCCGACCCAATCAATACGCCAACGTCATTCAGGCCCTGACCTTGCCGTCCTGACTTGTCGTCGTGAACAGGAGGCACGCATGACTGTTCATATCATCAACTTCACCGGCCTTATCAATTCGTCCACATGCGGCCAAGTGATTGAAAAAGCATCGCTGGCCATTGAACGCAATGCATCTTCTCTGGTGCTGAACATTGCCACCATGGGAGGAGAATGCAGCTATGGATTCACTTTCTACAACTTTCTGCTTTCATTGCCTATCCCCGTGCACACCCACAACCTGGGGACCGTGGAATCGATGGGCAATATCATGTTCCTTGGCGGCGAGCGACGCACAGCCTGTCTGCACAGCAAGTTTCTATTCCATCCTTTCCATTGGCATCTGAACGGTTCGATCGACCATTCCCGAATGTCAGAATATGCAATGAGTCTGGACTATGACCTGATGCTCTATGCGCGGATTGTGGCTGAGCGAACGTCCGGAGGGCAGGAATCGCTTGAAACCGAAACTTACCTGAAGGCATCGCCCCGCATACTCGACCCGCACCAGGCATTGCGCAGCGGGATGATACAGGGTATCGAACTGCCCCAGATAAACGCCGCCTGCGTGAGCTACGGAATTCACAGTTAATTCGGAGCGCGCGGAAAGTGCTGTTAAATGAAACCACAGCACGACAGTTGAACTACCCTCCATTTGGCAACTTCCGATCAATGTGATCCATTCGGCTGACGCTTGCCGACACATTCGCGGTGGATAAAACTGACCATCTACTCAATTCCTTCGGAAATGGAGACCGAAAAGTTGAACACGAGGTCACGACGTCAACAGGAAAGTTTACGGCACGCCCGCGACTGGCATTTGAGCATGGCTTTGCGAGCGAAGCTGGAAGGCAAAACAAGCGAAGCCGACTTTCATATGCGCTATTACCACTTGCTTGGACCCGCGGTTGAGATGGAAGACGAGTCGTCTGATTCCTCCGCCCAGCTCCCCCCAGGGATGCCTTACGACGACCACGCTCAGTGGTAAACCATCACGTTAACGAAACAGCGCCGGGGTGGCGTCGACTGCCACGGCCTGCACGGGCGGGCGCCGCCCCCCTCTGCGCCGAGAGCAAACCCTGGCTGACGGCCGCACAGCCTCGGTCGGAACGGCCCCTGCGCTGCGCCGTCTACCATCCCCGCTCACCACAAGGGCGGGTGTTATCCCTCGTCGTCGAGGACGTCGAACAGAGCCTGTCTTTTCTCGGTAACCGGGCTGCTCATACCTCGGGTGAACCCGGCACAACCGACTCGGTCATAGCTTTCGTGCCAGTACTGCACGGGTTGAAAGGCTCATGGGTAGGGATTCGAAGGCGAGGTCGCGCGAGACTTGCCCTACAGCTCCCAGCATGACGCCACCTACTCGGTGCGAATGATTCGCTGCCGGTCAGCGGCTTAATCCCATCAATGTTTTGAGTGACCATGAGCATGTCGAAAGAAAAAGCCCGAGTCGATAACGCCGCCACCGGCGACATCAGCCATTCGGGGAAAAACATCTTTTTCGCAGCGGTCGAAACCACCCGCATGCCCATGATCGTGACCGATCCGAACAGGGACGATAACCCGATCATCTTTGCCAACCGGGCGTTTCTGGAGATGACTGGGTATGAACAAGACGAGATCCTCGGCCATAACTGTCGCTTCCTGCAGGGGCCGGACACGGACCGGTCGGTGGTCGCCGAGATCCGCCGGAGCATTGAAGAACGCGTCGACGTGTCGACCGAAATTCTGAATTATCGCAAAGACGGCTCGTCTTTCTGGAACGCGCTCTTCATCTCGCCGATCCTGAATGACGACGGCGAACTGATCTATTTCTTTGCCTCCCAGCTGGATGTCAGCCGTCGACGCGATGCCGAGGACGCACTCAGGCAAGCTCAGAAAATGGAAGCGCTGGGGCAACTGACTGGAGGCATCGCCCATGATTTCAACAACCTGTTGCAGGTGATGGGCGGCTATATCAACCTGATCGGCACGGGCCTGGACAAGCCGGTGGTCGATCGCGACCGGTTGCAGCGAAGCGTTCACCACGCCAAATCCGCTGTGGATCGCGCCAGCACCCTGACCAAGCAACTGCTGGCCTTCTCGCGCAAGCAAAAGCTGCAGGGCCGGGTGCTCAACCTTAATGTGCTGGTGCATGAATCCTATTCGTTGGCCGAGCGCACGTTCGGCCCCGACATCACGATTCGCACTGACCTGGAACCCAGTCTCAACAACTGCCGTATCGATCCCACGCAGGCGGAAGTTGCCCTGCTCAATGTATTCATCAACGCACGAGACGCCCTGATCGGTCGGCCCAACCCGACCATTTCGATCGAGACGCGAAATGTGGTGGTGAATGACTACGCCACCGTGTCCTACGACGGGTTGCTGCCTGGCCGTTACGTCAGCATCGCCATTACCGACAACGGGATCGGCATGCCCGCCAGCATCAAAGACCGCGTAATGGACCCGTTTTTCACCACCAAGGAAGAAGGCAAGGGATCTGGCCTGGGCCTGTCGATGGTGTACGGTTTCGCCAAGCAGTCAGGTGGCGCCGTGCGCATTTACACCGAAGAAGGCGTAGGCACCACGCTTCGGCTGTACTTCCCGGTCGACGACGCGGGTGTCACTCAGATAGACAAGCCGCGTGTGCCAGCCAGCCGTGCGGGCAGCGAACGGATACTGATCGTCGAGGATCGGCCGGACGTCGCGGAACTGGCAAAAATGGTCTTGGAGGATTATGGCTATGTGGCGGACATCGTGCTCAATGGCCGGGAAGCGTTGAAGAAGTTCGAAAGCGGCGAACGGTACGACTTGCTGTTTACCGACCTGATCATGCCGGGCGGCATGAATGGCGTGATGCTCGCTCGCGAAGTGCGCCGGCGGCATCCGAAAATCCGCGTGCTGCTCACCACTGGCTACGCCGAAAACTCCATCGAGCGCACAGACATGGGTGGCTCCGAGTTCGACGTGATTTCCAAGCCGTGCATGCCCGAAGACCTGGCGCGCAAAGTCAGGCAAGTGCTGGACGGACCGAGCGGCATCGCCTGAAACCTGGGCCGGCCGCCTGCAATCCTGCACTTGCGGGACACTCGGTTGAGTGGTCCCGCCGGGAAGGTGACGGTCAATTGACCAGTTGTCGCAACCCACTGTTTTAAAAATGGAATCTTTTCATTTCAGCAGCATCTTTGATGTGGACGTTCACCACACAAGGAGCTGGTTTATGGCGCAGGAACATCATTACCGAATCGATTATTTGCTCGACGGCGCTTACAAGACCTTCTTCATCCGCACGTCGAAAATGGACAACGCCGAAGCTTGGCACTGGGCGGCGGTGGATGCTGGGTTCGGCCAGATCCCCAAGTACCGCAGCGATCCGGTCGAACGGTTCACCAAGCCCAAGGCGGAGCGGTGCGGCATCTCAAACGTCGAATGGTCCAAGGCGTGACCGGGCCGGCGAGGCAGAAAAACAGCGAGTGCGGCAAGGCTTTCTGCGCAACGAGGAAGATCGCCCCGTCCTGCGTGAGGCCCTTGACGCCTCAATGGCAAGCGCCGTTGAAACGGCCGACCTAACCTATCGTATAAATTGACCGGTTCGCGGGACTCGGCGACCTTTCAAGCCACGCTCTCGTGTCTTCACGAGAACTCAATGCGACCTTGAATTCAGAGGAAACCGGTCATGCAAGTCACCGACAATACAATCTTCATCACAGGCGGCGGGTCTGGTATCGGCCGCGGTTTGGCCGAGGCGTTCCACAAGCTGGGCAACAAGGTCATCATCGCCGGCCGTCGCAAAGCAGTCCTCGAGGAGGTCGTGGCAGCCAACCCTGGCATCGAGTCGATTGAACTGGACATCAATGACCCGGTGAGCATCCAGAATGTCGCCAAGACGCTGATCGCGCGTTATCCGGCACTCAACGTGCTGATCAACAACGCAGGGATCATGCCCTTCGACGACGCGGCCGGTGAAATCGATGAAGCGACCATGATTAGCACGGTCACCACCAACCTGTACGGCCCGATTCGAATGACCTCAGCCTTGATCGACCATCTGAAGGCCCAGCCTCGTTCGGTGATCATCAATAACACGTCAGTACTGGCCTATGTCCCGCTCGCGGGCAATGCGGTCTACTCAGCCACCAAGGCGGCATTGCATTCCTACAGCCTGTCCCAGCGCTTCATGCTGCGCGACACCTCGGTGACGGTTCAGGAAATCGCGCCACCGTGGGTCAATACCGACCTGATCCACAAGGGCGACGATCCGCGCGCCATGCCGCTCGATGCCTTCATCGAGGAAACGATGGCAGGCCTGGCCACCGATGCGCACGAGGTGGTCGTGGAGGCCATTCGTCCACTCAGGGACAATCCGGGGTCCAAGGAACACGCCCTTATCCACGGTTTCAACCAGTCAGTGGTCGACAATCCCATCCCTGTCGGCTGATCCCTCTGCGTGATACCGAACGCCAGGCACATTGCCTGGCGTTTGCATTCATGCCTTGAGTCGATTCGCGGCCGCCCTGTATCAAACGGCCTGGTGTTTCGGGGCCGCCAACACCATCTCATCGCATCTGGCCGCCAAGTAGCTGCGCAGCTTGTGAATGGCCGGCGTCAGAAAGTGACGGTGGGCACAGACCATCTGCAACGGCGCCGGCTGGCCGACTCCGGCCGGAAAAAGCTCCACGAGGTTTCCGGCCCTGAGATCGGCGGTGACATCGATCCTCGATTTGTAGACGATCCCTGCCCCTGCCACGCCCCAGCGGCGGACGATATCCGCGTCATCGCTGATGCGGTCGCCGGTGACCGCCACCGTCTTGATGCCTTCGGGCGTGTGGAAGGTCCAACGTTCGTATGTCTGTTCGCTCATCACGAACCGGAGGCAATTGTGGTTGGCCAGGTCCTCCAGCACTTCGGGCATGCCGTGCCGGGCGATGTAATCGGGCGACGCACACACGGTGCGGGTGTTCAGCGGCGCCAGGGGCAGGGAAATCAGACTCGAATCGGCCAGTTGGCCGTAACGAATGCTGACGTCGATCTGGTCCGTGAAAAAGTCGGCCATCTGGTCGCTGATCCGCAACTGCAACTGGACCCCGGGATGAAGCTGCTGAAACTCGTTCAGCCATGGCAGCAGGACATTGCGGCCAAGGTCCGAGGGCATGGATAAACGGATCGGCCCTGCCAGGTCGTGCCGTCCCTCATCCAACACCGTTTCGCCGTTCGTCAGTGCGTTCAACGCCGCTTCAGCGTGTGGAAGGTAGCGTTCGCCATCGTCCGAAACGCGCAGTCGCCGCGTCGAACGGACGAACAGTCGAACGCCCAGACTCCCTTCCAGTCGTTGTATGGCTGCGCTGGCGAATGCCGGCGATGTGTCCAGAAACCGGGCGGCCGCTGAAAAGCTGCCCAACTTGACGGTGGTGACGAAAACCTGAAGGTCATCCAGGCGCACGATTTTCTTCATGACAGCGAAAGAGGTTCGAGGTGAGGACTGATTTCGAGGGTATCCCATGCTGCCGAGGATTGCCTGGCCTTTTTCATAGCGCATCGCAGGTGCACTGAGGCGTTCTTCATCGACCACGAAACGTGGCTTGTGCAATCACTCGCCAGCCGTTGATGGGGTTTCGCTGCGACCTATCCTGTGGGCCTCAATCCGTGATTCTGCACCCCACAATGAGCACAGTGACCTGCGATGACCTGCCCTCGGACCCTTTACCAGAAACACATCGATAGCCACACCGTCTGCACACTGGACGATCAGGGGCATGTGTTGCTCTACATCGATCGCCAAGTGGCCAACGAATACACCAGCCCCCAGGCGTTCAGCGGCCTGCGGGAAGCCGGTCGAAGCGTGTGGCGCCCCGCTTCGACCCTTGCCGTGGTCGACCACGTCAACCCGACCGCACCTGACCGCGTTGCCGAGATGCCCGATGCCGGCGGCGCGCTGCAGGTGTCCTATTTCGAAGAGAACTGCCGTGACTTCGGGATCGAGCTGTTCGACGTGTTGGACAAGCGCCAAGGCATCGAGCATGTGGTCGCCCCTGAACAAGGTTTCATTCTTCCCGGCATGGTGGTCGCGGCGGGCGACAGCCACACCACGACCTATGGCGCCTTGGGCGCGTTTGGCTTCGGCATCGGGACGTCCGAAATCGAACACCTGCTCGCCACGCAGACGCTGGTCTACAAGCGCCTCAAAACGCTGCGCGTGACGGTGACAGGCAAGTTGGGTGATGGGGTGACGTCAAAGGACGTCATCATGGCGCTGATTGAAAGGATTGGCGCATCCGGGGCGACCGGGTACGCCATGGAGTTCGCCGGTCCGGTCATCGATGCCCTGAGCGTCGAGGCACGGATGACCCTGTGCAACATGGCGGTGGAAGCCGGCGCGCGAGGTGCGTTCATGGCACCTGATGAAAAGGTCTTTGCCTACCTCAAGTCCCGCCCACGGGCTCCTCAAGGGGCCGTCTGGGAAGCCGCCGAAACGAAATGGCGGGAATTGTTCACTGATGAGGAGGCGGTGTTCGACCGCGAAGTGCAGATCGACGTCAGTGCCCTGACGCCCATGGTGACCTGGGGCACGAGCCCGGATCAGGCTGCGCCGGTGGGCGGTACCGTCCCCGATCCGGCCTCGGTCGAAGACCCGATCCTGCGCCAGGGTATGCAGCGCGCGCTGACCTATATGGGCCTGACAGCCGGGCAGCCCTTGAGCGAAGTGGAGATCAGCCATGCGTTCATCGGTTCATGCACCAATGCACGCATCGAGGACCTACGGGATGTCGCCCGCGTCGTGAGGGGCCGTAAAGTCGCGCCGACGGTGCGCGCGATGATCGTTCCGGGGTCGACCCTCGTCCGCACTCAGGCGGAAGAAGAAGGACTGGCACGCATCTTCATCGACGCAGGGTTCGAATGGCGCCAGTCGGGATGTTCGATGTGCCTGGCGATGAACGACGACGTGCTTGCTCCAGGCGATCGCTGCGCATCGAGTACCAACCGGAATTTCGAAGGCCGCCAGGGCGCGGGCGCACGCACGCATCTGATGAGCCCTGCCATGGTCGCGGCCGCCGCCATCCGCGGTCGCTTGACCGACGTCCGTCTGCTCGCCGAGGAGGCCTGAACATGCAACCGTTTGACACCGTCACTGGCGCCGCTGCCCCGCTGCTCGCCGCGAACATCGACACCGACGTGATCATGCCCAAGCAGTTTTTGAAAGGCATTGATCGCAGCGGCCTGGACAACGGGGTGTTCTTTGACATGCGGTTCTTGAAATCGGGTGCGCCGAACCCCGATTTCGTGCTCAACCAGCCGCAATGGCACGACGCCCGTTTCCTGGTAACCGGGCCGAACTTCGGCTGCGGCTCCAGCCGGGAGCATGCCGTATGGGGCTTGAAGCAATTGGGCATCCGTGCGCTCATCGGCACGCACTTCGCCGGCATCTTCTTCGACAACTGCCAGCGCAATGGAGTGCTGGCCATCGAGCTGCCAGAACGCGAGTGGCGCCAGCTCGCTGGCACCGTCAGCGAACAAAACCCGACCATCAGCGTCGACCTGCCCCGTCAGCAGATACGACTAGGCGACGGCTCGCAGATCGACTTCACCATTGACGCCTTGCGCAAGCAGTCACTGATGCAAGGCCTGGATGCGATTGGAAGCACGCTGCAACGCGCGGCGCAGATTCGGGAATTCGAGGCGTCCTATCATGCCGCGCATCCATGGTTGAGGTAAGGTCGAAGGCGGTTGGCTCTGAATCAGCCTGAAAAAAAGCCCGCGAACGAGGCGGGCTAAAGGAGATGAATCAAGGTCGAGACGCGCGGGCCGGGGTCAGCTCAACGCCCGGAGACCGCTCATCCGCGCGACGCTATCTAGTGGATATCCAACGCTCGTGGATTGATCTTGTGCAGCAGGCCTGCGCGAAACTGCTGAATGAATAACGCTGTTTTCATCCCTTTTCCCAACACCGCCGCTTCAGCTTCGAAACGCTGTACGTACTGGCTCAGCGTTTCCACAGGCGCAAGCGCTCCGCGCGGTGTCTGATGACTCGATGATCGGCTCATGTCTGTCTCCTGTTTCGGGTTCGATGAAGAGGCTTCCAGAAAGGAAGCCTCAAGGTCGCCTGTCACTCGGGTGTGCCCTGCGCCAAGCCCGAACCCAAGTCTGCACCGGTCACCGGGTCGACCGTCAGATCGGACTGTGTACGCTCTTTCATCATGGTCAGGGTGACCGAATCCTGCTCGTTGAGGGTCACCGAGGCAGTCCCGTCGCCGCCATCCACCGCAGGCGTCGGGTTCTCCACGTACTCGAACTCTTCGTCGCTGTTCCACGGGCCACGAACGTTCGGCTCGCCGCTGGACATGCTGTAGTAGGTGCGGCTGAATTCCGGCATGCCCGGCAATTTGCCCTGCGGGAAGTTAGGCTGGATCGAATGCAGGGCTTTTTCGAAGGAAATCTGATGCGCGATCTCTCGGGTCATCAGGAAGCCCAACGCGTCTTTCACCCCAGGGTCCGTGGTCACGTTCATCAGGCGCTCATAGACGATCTTGGCCCGCGCCTCGGCAGCGATGTTCGAGCGAAAGTCCGCCGTGGGCTCGCCGATCGTGTCGATGTACGCTGCCGTCCAGGGCACCCCGGCAGAATTAACCAGCGGTGCACCGCCGCCATACAGCAGGCTGGTGATGTGCGAATCGTTCCCTGCACCATTGATGTCCCTGTAAAGCTCGCCCTCCTCCTGAACGCCCTCGGCCACCTTGCCCTTCGCCCCTTTGTTGAGCATGACGATGATCGAACCGATGATCTCGAGGTGGCTCAATTCTTCGGTGGCGACATCCAGAAGCAGGTCCTTGCGCCCTGAATCTTCCTCGCTCAATGCCTGGGTGAAATAACGCGTAGCGGCAGCAAGTTCGCCTTGGGCACCCCCAAACTGCTCCAGTAGCAAATTGGCCAACCCCGGATTCGGTTCAGCGACTCGAACGGTATATTGCAGACGTTTATTGTGCAGAAACATAGTGTGACTCCCACTTCTGGCTATTTTTAGGCAACAGCAAGCCAAACCCTGCCATTACTCACGGTTTGCTTCGTTGGTAAGTTGCTGTTTACGCCAATACTTCACTGCAAGTTAGCGACTGGACCAAACTTTCCAGACAAATCCAATTGAATAGGCCTACTGAGCCAGCCATCATTCAAATGAATAAGCATCATTACGTTGGTCAGCGGCCCTTGTTACAGACGATCATTTAAATCCTGAACGGCGGCAAAAAAGGGATGTTCGAACAGGCGGCAACTTATTTCTTGGCCAAGGTCGCGGCCTGGTTGCCCCCTTGCTCAGCGATTGCACTCAGCTTTTCGTCCGCGGACTTTTCCTCGGTCAGCGTTTGCGCCAGAAGGTCAGCGGCATCGGTCATTCCCAAGTGCTTGGCCATCGCGATCAGCGTGCCGTAGGCAGCGATCTCGTAGTGCTCTACCTTCTGGCAGGCCCCGATCAACGCGGCGTCCAGCACTTCGCCCTTCTCGATTTCATCGAGCAGCTCCTTGCTCTCTTCCACCAGCCCTTCCATGGCCACGCATTTCATCCGTTTGAGCTTCAACCCTGCTTGCTCCACCAATTGGTCGATGCGCTCGATCTGCCCCTGGGTTTCCTCCAGGTGAGCCGAGAATGCCTCGGCGAGTTTCGGATTGGTCGCAGCACGGGCCAGCCTTGGCAACGCCTTGGTAATTTGTTTTTCCGCACTGTAGACATCGGAAAGTTCATGAATGAAAAGATCATCTACCGTTTTTCTGGCCATGTTTCTAATCCTCGCCTCGTGGCGTCCGGTTGATAAAAGCAGTGGGTAATGCGCGTTGCTATGTACTCGACCGGGTGCAGGCGGCGACGGTTCTTCCCGATCTGCAAGCCGCCCGACAGGTGGTAGCGCTCCGCGTTTTAAATGACCAACTGGCCAATATCATTGAACGTTTCTCAAGGCGCTATTTCGTATAGGTTGGGCGCTAATGCCCAATTGAAAATAATGAGGAAATGGATATGGCCAAGTTCGTTAACGTATGTGCACTGAGTCTGCTTGTGGGATTGGGCGCGCAAGGCGCTTTTGCAGCACAGGACAACGACGACTTTGTGGAAGATGCCTCGGCGAAAGGCGTTGCCGAAGTCGAAGCCGGTAAGCTCGCCCAGGAAAAGGGCACGGCCGCGGATGTGAAAAGCTTTGCTGACATGATGGTCAAAGACCATACCGCTGCGAACGCCAAACTCAAATCCATCGCAGACGCCAAGAAATTGGAGGTCTCCGACAGCGCCGAACTGCTGGACAAGGCCAAATCGATGATTCTTGAACTGCGCAGCGCCAAATCCTTCGACCAGGCCTACGCCAACAATCAGGTGAAGGCGCACGAAGCCACTATTGAACTGTTCGAGAAGGAAGCCACCGACGGCAAGGACGCGGAGCTCAAGGCGCTTGCCCAGGAAACCTTGCCCAAACTGAAAGCGCATCTGGAGCAGGCCAAAGCCTTGGCCAAAGCCCATGGTGGTGACGCCGCCAATTGATGCATGGGCTGGCCGCTGCTGGAAACTCGGGCCGCCCGGCCGCCGATACCACCCGTCGCCATGGCGACGGGTTTTGCGGGCCATCCATCGGCGCCCGCACGGGTATCGTGAACCGCCGGAGGTCACTTATCCGACGCAGCGCAATTAGGTTGAATTTATCCCGCTCGGCCCGCCTCTCACCTGCATAACCAAGAATATGTAGGCTGCCCATGACCTCTCTGCGAAACCTTACCGACCGCCTGACTCCCGACCAGCCCCTCGTCACCGACGCCGCCTCGTTGTATCGAGCGTTATTGCATGCGCCCGATCAAGTCGATCGCGATCAACTTCGCCGCTTTCTCATTGAACGTCTGAAGCAGGCCAGCACGGTGCAGGTCGATCTTCCAGAAAATCTGAACGATCTTGCCGACTGGATCGAGCGCAACGCGAGCACGGTTGCGGGAGCCTATCGGGCGTATCTGGAACAGCGCCGCGCCGGGGCCGGAAGGCGTTTCTTCAGCAGCAAGGCCCATGCGCTGAACTTTTTGCAGCAGGTCTCTCCGACCAAGCTGGTTGACGGCGCCTGGCTATACGGAGCGCTGAACCACGTGGGTGACTGGCGCTACCACCACCTTATTCGCACGTATTTGGAGGAATTGGGCGACGGTGATCCCACGCTCAACCACGTGGTGCTCTACCAACAACTGCTGGCGGATCACGACTGCGCGCCCACCGAACAGCTTGAAGACGCGCTGTACGTCCAAGGTGCGATTCAGTTGACGCTCGGCTGCATGGCTGACGAATTTCTTCCCGAGCTGCTCGGCTACAACCTCGGTTACGAACAGCTCCCGCTGCATCTGCTTATCACCGCGTTCGAACTCAACGAGCTGCGCATCGATCCCTATTACTTCACGCTCCATGTGACCGTAGACAACGCCAGTAGCGGGCATGCGCACAAGGCGGTTGAGACCGTGCTGAACCTCATGCCAAAGGACGCCTCCCGCGCTGAGTTCATCGAACGCGTCAAGGCTGGCTACCGGCTGAACGAATTGGGCAAAGGCACTCAGGCAGTGATTGCGGATTTCGATCTGGAAAAAGCCGTCGTCGCCATGCTCGAGCGCAAACGTACGTTCGGCCAATACATGCACTCCGACTACTGCCGCCTCGAAGGTCTGACCGTCAACGAGTGGCTCAGCGAACCGGGCCGCAGCAAGGACTTCCTGACCGCCCTAGAAAACCGGGGTTGGATCAAGCGCAATCACCCTCCTGAAGAAAGCCGGTTCTGGCAGCTCATCGCTGGCCCCAAGGCCGTCATGTTCGGCGTGTTCAGCGGCTACGAAATGCAGCTGCTCGGGGACTGGATCGCGGGTGACTGGCAATCGGGAGAAACGCACGACCCTTTCCGGGCGCATTTTCGCAGGCGCACCGCAGCCGCGACTGTGCCCACGGACAGCAATGGACCCGTCGCGGGCGAGCACCTCATCGCGCTGTTGTCGCCTGCGCTGCATGCCACGCCTGAAGGCCTGAAGGCCACCCGACTCTTTTCCCGTCAACTCGTAAAAGGATTTTAAGTCCGATGAGCCAAGCCACTCTTCCTTCTCGGCCGATTGAAACGGTCAACCCTGACGATCGGACCCATGACCTGGCTCTCGTGCAGTTGGGCAGGCGCCTTCAGGCGGATCAGTATCAATTCACCACCGTCACGCCCCTCACCCACCAGCGCAACAATGCGCGCGAGCGAAACCATCAGGCCCAGAGCTTGCGAGATATCTTTGGCTGGAATCGGCCCTTCGCCAGCGACCTGCTTCCCGAAGCCGAACTTCAGGCGCTGCTTTCCCACGCCATCATCCGCGCCCATGCCGGGCTGTGGATCAGCGAAGTGCGGTGGTCCAGCCTGCATGACCATCTGTTCGTGCATTCCGCGTTTCCCACTGTGTCAAACGACTCGGTGTTCTTCGGTCCTGATACGTATCGGTTTGCTCAAGCCATTGAAGAACATCTGCGCACCTCGACCCATCCGATTCGGACGGCCGTCGACATCGGTTGTGGCAGTGGCGCGGGGGCCATCCTGATTGCCAAGGCGCGACATGATGCGCAGGTCCTGGCACTCGATATCAATCCCACTGCCCTGCGATTCACCGCCGTCAATGCCGCGCTGGCCGAAGTGGATAACGTGTCGGCATGGCACAGCGACCTGCTTGCCAGTGCCTCTGGCGAGTTCGACCTGATCGTCGCCAACCCGCCTTACATGCAAGACACCCAGAAGCGCGCCTATCGCCACGGCGGTGAGCGACTGGGTTCGGAACTGTCGGTGCGGATCGTCGAGCAGGCCATCGGACGTCTCACAGTGGGCGGGAGCCTGGTGCTCTATACCGGTTCGCCGTGGGTCGAAGGCGTCGACCTGTTCCTCGAACACGCGCGGCCACTGGTAGACAAGCCTGGGTTGAGTTGGTCCTACCGCGAAATGGACCCCGACGTATTCGGCGAGGAACTGGATACCGAAACCTATGTCAGCGCCGAGCGCATCGCCGCTGTGGTGCTTACGGTCACTCGAACCTCATGACCACTATCATCACCCAGCGCTCTGATATCGATGCGCAGAACGCTGCTGATGCGATCATGTTCGGGTCGCTCAAGGACCGACTGGATTTCTATCGCAAGGAAATCCAGTACGAAACGACCATGCTGTCGAACCGGACCAACGCCTACTTGGGTGCCCAGTCGTTTCTGGTGATCGCGTACGCGTCTTCCATGGCCAACGTCAACCCGGACTGGGGTAGCCTGTTTTCCCTGGTCGTTTCGGTGCTGCTCTCCGTGCTGGGGCTGATCACCTCGCTGCACGCCTGGTCGGGCATCAAGGCCGCTTATGAAATCATCGATCACTGGTACCTGAAACAAAGCCACCTGTTGCAGAGCCAGCCGCGAATGGGCGACGTGTACGACGATTCTCCGCTGTTCGCCAAGCGGGAATCCAATCAGCGCGGGTACCGCGACGCACTTAAGTTTTCCATGCGTTCGCCGTGGATCTTTTCAACCCTGTGGATCATCCTCGGGGGCTTTTCGGCGCTCATCCACCTGGTGCCGTTCAAACACTGAAGCCGCCGAGTGGGGAGCATCAAGCGCCGAATGCGGGAACTGGCGCTTCAGGCGGTCTCGCCTGCAAGCACACGCCGATGAAACACCGGTAAATGCTCCAGTGCGTGGAGCGCAGCATCCTGTTGCATGGCGGTGCGGTCGCCGAAGAACCGGTGCCGTCGGGTGAATACGCTCAACTGTCCATCGTTCATGAAGGCCCACGCGAAACACACTGTCCCTGCCGGAATGCCGTCCATATCCTCGTTACCACACAAGCCCGTGGTGGCAATCGCAACCTTGGCCGGACTGTCCCGGAGCGCGCCGATGGCCATTTCTCTGGCAACCTCGACGCTGGTCAGATTGAAGGTCTTGATCGTCGTTGAACGTACCCCGAGCAATCGCTGCTTCGCCTCCGGGGAATACACCACGTACCCGCATTCGACCAATGCGCCGCTTCCCGGAATCTCGGCGAGCAGTGCGACGATACGGCCGGCCGTGCAGGACTCGGCCGTAGTCACGACCAATGCGTGCTCGTTCAAATACTCCACCGTCTCTTCAACGATCATCGGGCACCTCATCCCATAGGTTTCGTGATTGTGGGTATGACAGAACCGGATTGCGTTCCTCTCGGATTTCATCGCCCATGCAGCATGAAAGGCGCGTTGCCCACCGCTTGTCCCCGCTGCGGACAATGCCCTGAACTAACGTCTGCCGCAGGGGCTCCGCTGTGTACACCCCCTAAAGCAGCGGAGATATTTCATGCGAGCACTCACTTATCACGGCGCCCACAACGTCAAGGTGGATACGGTTCCCGACCCGGTGATCGAACAGCCTGACGACATCGTTCTGCGGGTCACTGCGACGGCCATCTGTGGCTCGGACTTGCACCTCTACCGCGGCAAGATCCCAACTGTGGAACACGGTGACATCTTCGGGCATGAGTTCATGGGCATCGTCGAAGAAACCGGCTCGGCAGTGACGGCCGTGCAGCCGGGGGATCGCGTTGTGATTCCTTTCGTGATCGCCTGTGGGCAGTGTTTTTTCTGCCACCAGGATCTCTTTGCCGCGTGCGAGACGACCAACACCGGGCGTGGCGCCATTCTCAATAAGAAGGCCATTCCGCCAGGCGCCGCGCTGTTCGGTTTCAGCCATCTGTACGGCGGTGTGCCGGGCGGACAGGCCGAATACGTCAGGGTGCCGAAGGCCAACACAGGCCCGTTCAAAGTGCCAGGCACGCTCGCCGATGAGAAGGTGCTCTTCCTCTCTGACATCCTGCCCACTGCCTATCAGGCAGTCACCAACACCGGTATCGGACAAGGGTCGAGTATCGCCATCTATGGCGCAGGCCCGGTCGGTCTACTGTGCGCGGCGGTGGCGCGGATGCTGGGCGCCGAGCGTGTCTTCATGGTCGATCACCATCCCTACCGCCTCGCCTACGCACAAGCGACCTACGGCGTGATACCGATCAACTTCGATGAGGATGATGATCCGGCCGACACCATCATCCGGCAGACACCGGGGATGCGTGGGGTCGACGGCGTGGTGGACGCGGTAGGTTTCGAAGCCAAGGGCAGCACCACCGAAACCGTGCTCGCCACGTTGAAACTGGAGGGCAGCAGCGGCAAGGCGCTGCGTCAGTGCATCGCCGCCGTCCGGCGTGGGGGCACGGTGAGCGTGCCAGGGGTGTATGCCGGTTTCATCCATGGCTTCATGTTTGGCGATGCCTTCGACAAAGGGTTGACGTTCAAGATGGGCCAGACCCATGTGCAGCGCTTTCTTCCTGAACTGCTCGAGCACATCGAAGCCGGCCGCCTTGCCCCGGAGGCGATCATCACGCATCGAATGTCGCTGGAGCAGGCGGCCGAAGGCTACAAGATCTTCGACAAAAAACAGGAGGATTGCCGAAAGGTCATTCTGACACCCGGCACCAGTGCGATCCCGCTCACGGAACCTGACGATTCAGTGAGCGTGCCCGCGTAACGACCCTCACCCCTGCAGGCCGTTCAGGGCGCGCTGCGCAGCGCTGAACCGGCCTTGCACTGCGGCAACAATGAGAGGGCACTTTGCTCTCTCTGCATCAAGGGCGTTTTGAATCGAGGGCCAGCCGGATCTGTCGGACCACGGCCGGTGTATCGAAGGGTTTCAAGAACACGGCGGTAAACAGGTCAGGCCGGGCAATGCCCAAATGCGCTTGAGCGCCGCTCATAAGCATCATCGGGGTCCTCTCGAAGCCCGGAGTGGATTTGACCTTCTCCGCGAATTCGACGCCCGTCATCCCAGGCATCATGAAATCCGTGATGATGAGGTCAGGCCTTTCCCGTTCAAGGATATCCAGCGCCCTCAACGCGCTTGCCGCAGTGACCGGCAGGAAACCCTCCTCTTCCAGCGCGAAGCTCAGGATGTCTGCAATCAGGTATTCGTCGTCGACGATCAAGACGGTCTTCATAGCCGACGAGCGCTCAAAGGCCATGGAAACTTTCCGAATAGCGCTGAAGGCCCGTTCATTGTTATTACCCGCATTTCTTCACACCCTTTTAACCTCGATCCCGTCCCGGGACATCACCACCTCTAGCAGCGAGGGGTCGAACGCGCTGTCTCTGACCTTGAGAATTCTCAGTTGCCGTTGGAGTTCAGCCTGGCTGCGGCTGATCTCGACGAGCAGCAGGTTATCTGCAGTACTCGCGAAATCCGGAGTCAGGTAGTGAGGGCCGGTGACTGCCATGTGGCTGAGTTCATAGCTGGCCAGAACGGTCACCCCTTGGGCCCGAAGGGCTTCGAGCAAGGCCACGGTAACGCCTTGCACCCGGCCAGGATCAGCCGAGACTTTGCCTAACCCGCGCAAGCTGTCCAGAAAGACGCGCTTGATACCGTGACGCTCGACTGCTTCCAGTAACTCGTAGGCGACTCGATCAATAATCGCCGGCGCAGACGGGCGCCAAAGCATATGCAACGCGCCTCGGGATTCGAGCTGATCAGACGCGAGGCCCAACGCAGTCGCCTTCATCCGGAGGCGGTATGGGGACTCATGAAACCCGAAATGCAAGCCAGGCTCATCAGGTGTGCTGGCGGACAGAAACTGAAGCCCCAACGACGTCTTGCCAGCACCCGACGGCCCAATCAGTAGCGAGATGGACGACTCCATCAAGCCGCCACCCAGGCTGACATCGAGCGCGGCACTGCCAGACGTGACACGCCCAAGCGGCACCTCAGCTGCCACTGATGACGTTGCCGCCTGGCTGTCCAGACGTGGGTAGATCGCTATTCCCTTATCGGTGATTTCGAATTCGTGTGCCCCGGCAATGGCACCACTGCCGCGGGTCTTTCTGAGTTTTAAGCGCCTGATGGGCACCGCGCTGATGCTCTCCTCACTCATCTCGATGACGCCATCGACCATGGTGTGCTCAGGGCTGCCCTCGTCGAGCTGCGAGCTGGTAAGAAAGAGCACGGTGCAGCCCGCGAAAGCCGCATGCCCCTGCAACGCGGCGATGAATTTCTTGGTATCGATCGGGGCCTCGGCTTTGGAGCGAGCGTTCAAGAGCCCGTCGAGGATCAACAGGGATGACTTCTGGCGCGAAATTTCTCGGCGCAACAACTTGACCACTTCGTCCAGCCCGTCATTCTCCAAGGTATCGAAGGCGCTGACGAATTGGATGCTGTCGCCCAATGCGCAACTGTCGAAAAACGTCAACGTGGACAAGAACTGAAAGAGACGGTCATGAGGCTCGGCGAGCAGAGAGGCGAACAGCATACGCCCACCGCGCTTCACATGGTTGAAGCCAATCTGGTTGGCGAGGATGGTTTTCCCTGACCCAGGTCGCCCCTGAATGATGTAGGAGGCCCCCGAAATGAGCCCTCCCTTGAGCAACGTATCAAGACCAGGAACTCCCGTTTCTAGACGTTCAAGCTGTTTCACGTTTCGTTTCCTCGTACGGCATCACAGCCATTCATTCGGCTCGGAAAACACCGAGGGGCAGTCGGTATCAGCTGAGGATGACCTCATCCGTCGCAGGGCGCCTGCCCTCGCGCTCTCAAGGACCTGCCCCCAACATGACCACTCTTTCTATCCGCCAGGGCAGCGTTTCTACGGCGCTTTCCCGGCATGAGAGGTTCAACGCTTCAAATGTGAACCAACGACCTGATGCAGATCATCGAGCGACCAGGGTTTGCGTAGAAATGAGGCGTTGTCGGGGAGATGGCTATCGAGAACGATGCGATTACCGGAAGAAAGAATCACCGGCAAGTTCGGCCATTTCGCCCATATGGTCCGGGCCAGCTCAAGACCATCGCATGCGCCTGGCATGCAGATGTCCGTAATCACTAGGTTGAAAGCATGGGGCTGACCGAGCAGGCGCAGCGCGTCGTCAGCACTGACGCACTCGACCGTTTCAACTTCGATCAGCGTCAGCGCTTCGGTAATGAGCGTCCGGAGTGCCTCTTCGTCTTCGACCAGCAGAGCAGTAATGGCCATCGTTCAAATCCGCAGCGATATGCATGCTTAGTAACGGTCAGGGATGGCCCGTTTCGTCGACCGGACAAATGGTGCTTTGCCGTTCCATCGAGCTGTTTCGCCCGCAGAAAGAGCGAACTCGATGGGGCGCGGGCTCTCCAATCTTGAAATCACCGGCGTTAAACCCATGGAGGTCCGAAATGAACGATGATCATAAGACTCACGCGAGCACGCCCCCTGCCAATGCACCTGTCAAAGATGCAGCGGGCAAGCCTGTCGATGTCGTGGAAAGAGACCTGGCAGATCGCGCGGGTAAGACGCGTGGCATCGACGAGACGGTGACGCCGTCGTCAATCCGCACAAAAGAGCAGGAAGCGGAAGAGCTCCAGCGCGCGACGGATGAGATCGAAAGAAAGGTTGCCGACGGCAACTGAACCTTGAAGCACTGCGCTGACGCTGAACAGCGTCGAGAATAAGCTCCATGCTGCCACGGCCCCCCGTGGGCCGCGGCACCATGGGCGCTCGGGGCAACTGAAAGCTCGTTGCTCCTTCAACTCGGGCTCCTTCAATTCGTAGCCCCTTCAAACCCTAGGCCGGAGCGGCATGCTCAGGTCCACTTTTAAGCCGTCGTCCAGGCTGTCGAATGTCAGCGAACAGCCGCAGCGTTGCACGATCGCTTGAACGATCGCCAGCCCCAGTCCCGCGCCAGGGCTCTTGCCGTTGCGCCAGAAACGCTGGGTGAGCTTGTCCAGATCGGCGTGCGCGATGCCTGGCCCGTGATCCCGCACGCAAAAACGAGCATGTCCGTCGACCGTGGCGACACTCAGTTCCACCTGTGTTCCGGCCTGCGTATGCCGCAGGGCGTTGTCCAGAAGGTTACGCAACGCTGCCACGGCCAGCGCCGCAGGCATTGCCACAGGTGCCGCGGACAACGGCGCGGCCAACTTCAACTCGATCCGGTGTTCTTCGCCATGACTGGCATCGTGGATGGCCAGGCGAGCAACTTTCTGCGCGTCACATTGCACCCCATCATCGAACGACAGGCTGCCTTCCACGCGCGCAAGCAGCAAAAGCTGTTCAAGGGTCCGGTGCATCCGATCAGCCCCTTCCTCGGCATGGGCCAGCGCCCGGTCACGCTTGTCGCCCTCGGTCATGCGCGCGACTTGCAGGTGAGTCTTGATGGCGGTCAATGGGCTGCGCAACTCATGGGCCGCATCGCCGGTCAGCCGACGCTCGCGCTCCAGGGTTTGAGCGATGCGCCCAAACAGCTGGTTCTGGCTGATCAGCAGCGGCTGCAGTTCGCTGGGGAGATTGGGCACGTCCAGCGGCTCGACCGAATCGGCGCTGTGCCTGTTCAGCGCATCACGCATCCGGTTCAGCGGCGCCAAGCCGCGACCGATCCCGAACCAGACAAGGATCAGGCTGCCGAACAATGCAACCAGCACCGGCACGGACGCCGCCAACAATACCGACTGCCCTAGCAGATCGCGTTCGATCTGCCGATCAGCGGTACTCACCCGCACACTGCCGTGCATCATGGTGTACACACGCCAGTGCTCGCCGTTGATCATCTGATCGACGAAGCCGCTGGAGTCCGCTTTCAACGGCTCGGCAGGCGAACTTTCGGTGCGCGCCAAGACCTGCCCGCGCGATGAACTGAGTTGGCAAGCCATGCCATTGGGAATGCCCAGGTCCGCAGCCCTGAGCGGCTGGCCTTCGCCCTGGCGCTCGGGCATCTGCATCTGCTCCAGCAGGCCGGCGACCATGCGCGCCGATGCTTCCAGACGCTGATCGAGCGATTGCATCATCTGGGTGCGCAAGTCGCGCAGCATCCAGGCCGCCGCCAATACCCAGATCACGATGAAGGCCGAACCCAGGATCAGACTCAGGCGGGTTCGAAGACTCATCATGGGCGACGCTCCAACGCCTCGCCTGCCGGCCCCAGGCGATAGCCAAGCCCGCGCACGGTTTCAATGATTCGCCCGCCGAGCTTGCGGCGCAGGTGGTGAATATGGACATTCAACGCGTTGCTTTCCACTTCGTCCCCGAAGCCGTACACGCAATCCTTGAGCTGTTCGCTGGAGAGCACCCGTCCCTGATTGTTCAGCAATGCCTGGAGCAGGGCCTGCTCGCGTCGTGACAGATCGACCGGCTGCCCGGCCAGGCGGGTTTCGCGGCTGCTCGGATCATAGGTGAGCAGACCATGCTCGATGACATTGACACTGCGCCCGGCCATGCGCCGGACCAATGTGTGCAGACGGGCGCTGAGCTCACGCAGGTCAAAGGGTTTGAGCAGGTAATCGTCGGCCCCGGCCTGCAGCCCGTCGACGCGATCGGTGACGGTGTCGCGCGCCGTCAGGATGAGCACGGGGATGTCATGCCCCTGTTGACGCAGTTGCCTCAGGAGCTTCAGGCCGTCTTCGTCAGGCAGCCCCAGGTCGAGCACCATGACATCGAAGTGCGCTGCCGACAGCATCGCGCGGGCAGCCGACGCCGTGGCCACCCGGTCCACGGTCAGCCCCTGCGCGTCCAGCCCGGCAACGATGCCGCTGGCGATCAGGTCGTCGTCTTCACAAACCAGTACGTGCATGGGGCGGCCCCGAAAAAAAGGCAATTGAAGCAATGCGGGATTAAGGCGCGATTATGCACAGACTCCACCCGGCGAGGTACTGAAGGCGGTTAATCAGGCCTTAATCGCCTCACGTCACGCTCGAGCCTCTTATGCAAAGGACGGTCTTCGACAGGTGATCCACGTCTTTCACCGGCCGGCCTTGCTGCTCATCCAGGCGGCTACGCCATGGCTGCCGAGGTATCGTGGGCCGATTCATACTCAAGGAGCATTCAATGAGTTTCACGCGCTTTTCCATGTTCCCGGTGGCAGGTCTGCTGACCCTGAGCAGCGCGCTCGCCTTGGCTGAAGACCTGCCCGCGCCGATCAAGGCGCTGGAAGCCAAGGGTGCAACCATTCGTGGAGCCTTCGATGCCCCCGGTGGGCTCAAAGGCTACGCCGCCGAGTATCAGAAGCAGGGCATGGCGCTCTACCTCACTCCCGATGGCAAGCATGTGCTGGCAGGTAACCTGTTCGACGAAAAGGGCGAAGACCTCAGCGAAGCGCCGCTGCAAAAGCTCGTCTATGAACCCATGACCCAAGCCATGTGGAGCCAGATGGAGAACAGCACCTGGATCCCCGATGGCGCCAAGACCGCACCCCGGGTCATCTATCTGTTCAGCGACGCCAATTGCCCTTACTGCAACCTGTTCTGGGAGCAGGCCCGGCCGTGGGTCAAAGCAGGCAAAGTGCAGTTGCGCCACATCATGGTCGGCGTCATCCGTGAAGACAGCGCCGCCAAAGCCGCCACGCTGCTGAGCGACGCCAATCCCGAGGTCGCCCTGCAGAAACACGAACAGGCAGGCAAAAGCAGCACGCTCAAGGCCATGGCCACAATTCCGAAGGACATCCAGGCCAAACTCGATGCCAACATGAAACTCATGGACGACATGGGACTGTCGGCCACGCCCTCGATTTTCTACAAGGACGTGAACGGTCATGTGAAGCAACAACAGGGTGCGCCCAGGCCGGATGTGCTGGCGAAAATGATGGGTCCCAAGTAAGCGACGCACCTGTGACGTTCTGACCGATGGCAACCTTGCTCCAAACGTGGATACTGCACAGTCGTGTCATCCATGTAAGAATGTCGACTACCATTTCAAGAGCCAAGTCGGGAGGCTCGTTCAATGCGTTACGCCGAAGATCACAAAGCCCAGACCCATCAGCGCATCCTTCACGAGGCGGCCGCTCGCTTCCGCCGTGACGGCATTGGCGCGACCGGTTTGCAGCCACTGATGAAGGCACTGGGCCTGACCCATGGCGGGTTCTATGCCCATTTCAAATCCAAGGACGATCTGGTCGAAAAGGCGCTGCGTTGCGCGGCGGATCAGTCGGCTGCCGTTGAGAAGGCTCCCCTTCCGGCAGAAACGTTCATCGAGAAATACCTGTCCGCGGGGCACTGCGCGGCCCCTGAAAACGGCTGCCCTCTGCCGACGATGTCCTCGGAGCTGGGCCAGCGTGGTCAGCCCAGCGAGATCACCGACGAAGTGATTCACCGCATGTTGGCCAAGCTGGAGGCTGGCCTGCCCGCTGGACGCCAGACCAGCGAACAGCAAGATCGCGACATGTGCGTGATGATCATGTCCAGCCTGGTGGGGGCGATCACCCTCGCCCGCAGCACAAAGGATCCCGCACTGGCTGAACGTATTCTGGAGACCACCTGCGCACAGCTCAAACAGCAAATCGCGCTTGTCTGATACGCCTGCGCCCGTCTGAAATGAAACGCCCTTGACGTCAGGGGCGTTTTCGTATCATGCCTGCCAGCGACGGAAGATGATGCTGGCGTTAACCCCTCCAAACCCGAAACCGTTGGATAACGCGTAATCGATCGTCATCGGCCGGGGCTGACCGCGAACGAGATCGATGCCTTCGGCAGCCTCATCGGGATGTTCCAGGTTCAACGTCGCGGGCGCGATCTGGTCGCGGATCGCCAACGCAGTGAAGATGGCCTCGATCCCGCCTGCTGCGCCCAACAAATGACCCGTAGCCGATTTGGTCGCCGTGACGGCCACCCTGTTTTGATCGCCAAACACCGTCTTGATCGCCGCCATTTCGCCTTTGTCCCCGACAGGGGTCGAGGTCGCATGAGCATTCAAGTGCTGAATGTCCGAGGGCTCGATCCCGGCCTGCCGAATCGCTGCCTGCATCGCACGACGGGCACCGCTGCCGTCTTCCGGTCCTGCCGTCAGGTGATAGGCATCGGCGCTGGTGCCGTAGCCCACCAGTTCGACGATGGGCGTCGCGCCTCGCGCAAGGGCATGCTCCAGGGTTTCGATCACGACGATACCGGCCCCTTCCCCCATCACGAAACCGTCACGATCCCGATCGAACGGACGGGAAGCCCGCTCAGGCGTTTCGTTGAAGCCGCTGGACAACGCCCGAGCGGCGGCAAAACCGCCCAACGAAACACGGTCCACACAGGCCTCCGCGCCACCACAGATGGCAATATCGGCTTCACCGGCGCGAATCAGTCGCGCGGCATCACCGATGGCTTGCACCCCCGCCGCACACGCCGTGACCGGCGCGCCGAGTGGGCCCTTGAAGCCATGCTGAATCGACACATGGCCCGAGGCGAGATTGACCAGAAAGGCCGGCACCGTGAAAGGCGAAAGCCTGCGCGGGCCGCGGCTATCCGTGGTGCGCACCGCATCGGCAATGGTCACAAAACCGCCGATTCCCGAACCAATGATCGTCGCCGTGCGCTCGCGCTGCTCCTCGGTGGATGGCGCCCAACCCGCCTGGGCGATCGCTTGCTGGGCGGCCGCGAGCGCGAACAGGATGAAGCGGTCCATCTTCTTCTGCTCTTTGGGTGGTGCCGCCAGATCGGCATCGAAGCCCGCCTCCGGGTCGTCGGCCAATAAAGGGACCAAGCCGCCGACCTTGCCCGGCAGATCGGCGACGGTATCTTCGGGCAATTGCACGATACCCGAGCGGCCCTGCAGCAGACGCTGCCAGACCGCCTCGACACCGGTGCCCAGTGGCGTTACCAAACCCATCCCCGTCACCACAATGCGACGTTCGCTCATGCCTTCACCTTTCCACTTTCCGGACTGTCACGCGCACCGCTCAGGCGCCCGTGGTCTTGTAACGCGCTGCCGCATGCTGCAATGAAAGATTCGGCCCCAGTGCCAGACGCGCGTCGACGAAAGCCTGCCAATCCGCGGCATTGGGCAGCGACGGAATGGTCACTTGCTCTTTCTGGTCGAAACCGCTCAGCGCGGCGTCCACCATCTCGTTCACGTCCATGACCATCTCCGGCGGGAAGGCAGCGATGTCAATGCCTGAGCGCTCCCAGATCTCGGTGCGAGTGGCGCCTGGCATCACCGCCTGGATCTGCACGCCCTTCTCGCCGACTTCGGCGCTAAGCGATTGCGTCAGGCTAAGTACATAGGCCTTGCTGGCCGTGTACACCGCATTGAAGCGTTCCGGAAGCATCGGCACGACCGAAGCGATGTTCACAATGGCGCCATTCCCTCGGGCCACGAACGCCGCGGCGCCGGCCGACGCAAGGTGGGTCAATGCCACGATGTTCAGTTGGATCAGCCGATCGACCTCGCCCAGGTTCGCTTCCGACAGTGGCGTGCTGAGGGCCACCCCTGCGTTATTGACCAATAATGTGATCGACGCGTCGTCACGCAGGCGCTTCTCCAGCGATGAAACGTCCGATGCCACGGTCAGATCCGCCTTCACCACTTCGATCTTGACCGATGTCTTCCCACGCAAGTCAGCCGCGATCGTTTCCAGTCGCGCCTGATCCCGCGCCACCAGAAGCAGGTCATAGCCGCGCTTGGCCAGGCGGTCGGCATACGTGGCGCCGATACCAGACGAAGCCCCGGTGATAAGGGCGGTACCGAGGGTGTGGGTGGTGCTCATGAGGCAGTTCTCCGAGGACAATGAAAGAAGCGAGACAAGGTATTACAAGCGTAATATATTCATTATATGTCGACTGACATTTTTTATGTCAAGCGGAGAAATCAGGTGAAGGGCGAGGCGAAGGGTTCAAAAAAAAGACCGATCAGGTGATCGGTCTTTTTTGGGCTCCTTGAGTCGTTAATCCAATGCAAGCTTGTCGCGGTTCTTGTCCAACAGCGCCTTTCCGATGCCCTTGACCTCAATCAATTCGTCTACTGATGTAAAAGCTCCGTTCTCTTCGCGATAGGCAACGATCGCGGCAGCTTTGGAGGCGCCGATCCCGGAGAGTTCTTTCTGCAGCGTTTCGGCATTAGCGCTGTTGAGGTTGACCTTACCGGACTGCTCGGCAGCGGTGGTGGCGGCGGCAGGCGGTTGTGACGGAACGGCCGCGGGGGCGGCGGTGGCAGCGATCGACGTACTTGCGATAAGGGCAAACAGCAAAGATGAGAGGTAAGGCATACGCATCGATTCATGCTCCATGACATCGTGGATTTGGAAAGCAGCATTCCTGAGCTGCTTCCCAAACCTAGACGATGGAGATGCCGCGTCAATCAAGGCTTCGGTGACAGCATGTGTACCGATCCGGATCGCGCCTAATCGAGGGGCTTACGCCCGCGGAATCGACTGTCGAAACTCCGTAAGCGGACATTGCAGCCTGGACAATCAAGGTTCCTGACGGCGCTGTTGATGTATCCAATCCACGATATCGCCATCGGGGGCATAGCCGCTGACAGTGTCACCGAGAATCTGGCGCACCTTGTCGTAGTCGTCCTCAGCCAGTGCTTTGAGCAGCCGGGACAGGCTGTGTTTGAACGCATCCCAGCTCAGGCAGTCTTCCTGCGCGCTCATGATCATCGGGTGGCGGGTTTCGGAGACGTTATCGCCGATCAACAATTCCTCGTAGAGCTTTTCGCCCGGGCGCAACCCGGTGAACTCGATGGAAATATCGCCGTGAGGGTTCTTTTCCGAGCGAATGCTCAGGCCGGACAGATGCACCATCTTCTCCGCCAATTCGATGATGCGGACCGGCTCGCCCATATCCAGTACGAAGACGTCCCCCCCCTGCCCCATGGAACCGGCCTGGATGACCAGTTGAGCGGCTTCAGGAATGGTCATGAAATAACGGGTGATCTTCGGGTGCGTGACGGTCAGCGGTCCACCGGACTTGATCTGCTGGTGAAACAGCGGAATCACCGAACCGGACGACCCCAGGACGTTCCCGAAACGCACCATGATGAAGCGGGTTTTGTTGACCTGATGCACGTTGGCGCGATCGCCGAACATCACAGGTGCGGTTTCGCGACTCAGCGCCTGCAGGATCAGCTCCGCAAGGCGTTTGGTGCTGCCCATGACATTGGTCGGGCGCACGGCCTTGTCCGTTGAAATCAGCACAAAGTTGGCCACACCCGCCTGCAGCGCCGCCTGAGCGGCATGGAGGGTGCCCATCACGTTGTTGATGACGCCTTCCTCGATGTTGTGCTCAACCATCGGCACGTGCTTGTACGCTGCTGCGTGGTAAACCGTATCGACCCGCCATGTCTTCATCACGTCGAGCAATTTTCCGTGATCACGCACCGACCCCAGAATGGGCAGTACTTTCACTTTCAGCGACTCACGGGCGACTCGCCGCTCGAGCTCGGTGAGAATGGTGTAGAGGTTGAATTCGCTGTGGTCCAGCAACAGCAGCGTGGTGGGCTTGAGCAAGACGATTTGCCGGCACAGCTCGGAACCGATTGACCCACCCGCACCGGTCACCAATACGCATTGGTTCTTGATGCACCGCTCGAGCAATTCGTCTTGCGCCGGCACAGGGTCCCGCCCGAGGAGGTCGGCGATATCGACTTCCTGAAGGTCGTCGACTTTCACCCGCCCGGCGGCCAGATCCGAAAAGTTCGGCACGCTGCGCACGTGCAGGGGGAACCCCTCCAGGAACCCGAGAATTTCGCGGCGCCGCGCTCGGGCAGACGAGGGTATCGCCAGGAGGATTTCCTGAGCCCCCGTGACATCGATCATCTGCTGGATGTGCTTGGGTTTGTAGACCTGCAAGCCGGAGATCACCCGGTTGGAAATCGAGTCATCGTCATCGATGAACGCCACCGGCCGCATTGCGCGGCCCATTCTCAGTGCCGCGACCAATTGATTGCCCGCCGCCCCAGCGCCGTAGATCGCGACTTTCGGCAAGCCGTCATCACGGGCGGCAAATGGCATGTGCTGTGCCGCGGAAAACCAGTCACCGAGAAAGTATTGACGCATCGCCAGGCGCAGGCCACCGATCATGACCAGGCTGAGCCACCAGTAATTGAACATGACCGAGCGGGGCACGACATGCTGGTGATTGCTGTAAAGGTAAACGACAACGCCCAGAATCAGCGCGGAGAGGCTGACCGCCTTGATGATGGCAATCAGTGCGTCGTTGCCGAAATAACGCATGACCGCGCGGTACATGCCAATACGGATGAACAAAGGGATCGCAACGATAGGCGCGCTGATGAACAGCCACGTATGCACTTCCAACGGGTTGATGAGGTCATCGATCCCCAGCCGGACAACGAACGCCATCCACAGCGCGAGCCACACCAGGCAAATGTCTGTGGCGACTTGTATGACCCGCTTTCTGCGGCGCGGCAGCCCCAGCAGCAATGCGCGCAATCTGTCCATGTTTCCCTCGAACACGCGTTCAAAACTCCCTTCTATCGACCAGCAGCCCGCCGGTTCATTCCCGAACGCCGCGAAAAGCCGATCACTTGCCCAAACCCGATAGTCAGGCCTGGACCCGTTCCAACTGACCTGCGTTGAACCTGATGGCAAGAAGGACCAACGGCACATATGCAATGACCACGCCGATCGCGCCATCCAACCCGAAACGGATGACGCAGAGCGCTACTGGCAGAAGCCAGCACAGATTGATTACACCGACTGCAGACGTCACAGGGAGATGCCGACCGAACCTTCGAGAGGCATATTGGTAGGCGTGACTCCTGTGAGCCTCATAGACCTTGTCGCCTCGAACGAGCCGACGAATGAGGGTAACGGTAGCGTCAACGATGAAAACGCCTAGAAGAATAAGCCAAGCCCACAACAACTGCGAGGAAATCCACGCAGCCTGAAGCGACAGCAACCCCAGAACGATGCCTAGAAAGCCACTGCCTGCATCACCCATGAAGATTTTCGCGGGAGGGAAATTCCATAACAGAAACCCCGCCACCGCAGCGGCCAGTAGGACCAATAGCCAAATAGGCCCGAACGCGCCTTCAACTGCGTACAGCACCGAGGCCCCGAAGCAAACGGTGATCGCCTCGACGCTGGCAATCCCGTCGATGCCATCCATGAAGTTGTAGAGATTGAGCAGCCACACCAGATAAAACACGGCGAGCACATTGCCCACCATGCCCAGATCCATCGTCATTCCCCATACGGAGACCGCTGGAAAACCACCCAGCCAGTAGAGTCCCCATCCAGCCGCAACAAAATGCCCTAACAAGCGCCAACGTGCGGCGATGTGACCATGATCGTCGAGAAAACCCAAGCCTGCGATAAACGAGCCCGCGCCAAACAGCCCCAAGAACGTGGAGAACGGCAACGCGTCCACCCCGAATGCCACGGCCAGAACCACCAAGTAACCAACGACGACCGCCACCCCGCCCCCGCGGGGTGTTGGGACCGTATGCGAACTTCTGCCGTTTGGAATATCGAGCAGACTTTTATGCAATGCGTATCGGCGCAGACCGTAGGTCAGAACGAATGAAAAGCCGATTAATAGAGGCGCAGCCAACCACCAGTGATTCATTTTCGATCCATAGCTAAAAAATGGTCGACGGTTTTTTTAAGGCCAGCTTCGACCGTTACAGGGGGCAGCCAGCGCAATAAAGCCTGGTTTTTTGAAATATCCACCTGCAGGGACCCCAGTACACGCTGAGCCGCCGCCCGCCGGTTCAACAGTGCAGCTCCTACTCGAAGTACCACCGACGGAACGGGTATCAGCCATCCAGACGAGGGCATGTGGGCCCTCAACCCTTTGATCAGGTCGGTGGTGGACAAATCCCGGCCGTCGCTGACCAGAAAGACTTCATTGGCCGCTGCCGGATGGTCGATGCAGACGCGAATGAAGTCGACGAGATTATCCAGCGACACCAGGCTGCGGGCGTTGGCGATGGCGCCTAACGGCAGGGGAACGCCTCGATGCACCCACCGCATCAATTGGGCAAAGTTAGCCTTCACCCCCGGCCCGTAAACCAACACGGGACGAATGATGACGACCTCCATGCCACCTTGCCTTGCGAGCGCCAGCAACCCCTGCTCCGCCTCATGTTTTGAAAGGGCGTACGGATCGGTGGGATTGGGTTCGGCATCCGGCGTGAACGCACGGCCTTTTTCGGTTGACTCCCCGTTGACCTTGATCGAACTGAGGAAGACAAACCGCCGAACGCCAGCTTCCGCGGCCTGCCTGGCGAGATTGAGCGTCCCGGCAGTATTGACCTCTCGGAACAAGGCGAGCGGGTTTTCTGCCGTTTCCTGCATGACATGCACTCGAGCGGCCGCATGAACGACGCAGTCGATGTTCTGAAGCAGGGGTTGCCACGGCGTATCGGCACCGATGTCCCCCACGAAGCCTTGATCCACATGGACCGTAGGAGGCGTGCCGCGGTTTCTAGAGACCGCAACGACACGAGTGTGGGGCAGATCCGCCAGCGCCTCGACGAGCGCGCGACCGACCCACCCGGCACTTCCTGTCACCAGGATCTTTCTGGTCATAGTCCATCCATTCAACAAAAAGCACACGGCCCTGAGTGAAGCACTCAGGGCCGTGCCGTCAGAAGCGATTACTGGTTGTTGAGCAATGCTTCGATTTCCCTGACTTTCGACGCCACCAGTTCAGGATCACGCCGACTCTCGACATTCAAACGCAACAACGGCTCGGTGTTCGAACCGCGCAAGTTGAAACGCCATTGATCGAACTCAAGGCTGATGCCATCGGTTTTATCGATGTTAGAGCAGGATGGGGAGTAGTGCTCCAGCACCCTGTTCAAGACAGCTTTGACGTCATTCACTTTGTAGTTGATTTCACCACTGCATGGATAGGCGGCCATGCGCTCATCGACCAATTGGGAGAATGACTTGCCGGAGACAGACATCAGGGCAGTCACGAGCAGCCATGGAATCATGCCGCTGTCGCAATAGGCGAAATCGCGGAAATAATGGTGGGCGCTCATCTCTCCACCGTACACCGCGTCTTCTTTGCGCATGCGTTCTTTGATGAAGGCATGGCCCGTCTTGCACAGTACGGGGGTACCGCCCGCCAGACGCACTTGGTCGATGGTATTCCAGGTCAGCCGTGGGTCATGAATGATCTTGGAGCCTGGGTGCTGCTTGAGCAGCATCTCTGCCAGAAGCCCGACCAGGTAATAGCCTTCGACGAAACGCCCTTTCTCGTCGAAAAAGAAGCAACGGTCGAAGTCGCCGTCCCACGCCAGCCCCAGATCGCAACCATGCTTGATCAGCGCGTCACGCGTGATGGTGCGGTTTTCGGGGAGCAGCGGATTTGGGACGCCATTAGGGAAATTGCCGTCTGGCTCGCCATTGATGATGACCCACTCGAACGGCAAACGGGATTTGATCGCTTCCAGTGCAGGGCCGACAGCGCCGTTGCCAGGATCGGCGAGAATTTTCAGTGGGCGAAGGTCGGCCCCTTTTACGTAGCCCAGCAGATGCTCGATGTAGGCACACTTGTCGGGTGCCTGTTTGACACTGCCCGGTTGCGCGGCGGGGCTGCCGAAATCACCTGCATCCACGCGCTGACGAATCGCGTCGAGCCCCGTGTCACCGCTGATCGGCCGCGACTCGCGCTGGACCAGCTTCATGCCATTGTAACCCTTGGGGTTGTGGCTGGCTGTCACCATCACCCCCCCGGAGGCCCCATAGTGGCTGGTCGCGAAATAGACTTCTTCGGTGCCGCACAGGCCGATGTCGATGACATCCGCACCGGCATCCTGAATACCTTGAATCAGCGCTTGAGCCAAGGACGGGCTTTCGAGACGCATGTCTCTGCCGACCACGATATTGGTTGCGCTCAGCTCGACCACCATCGCCCGCCCAATGCGGTAGGCGATGTCGGCATCCAGATCGACAGGAACCTGACCACGGATGTCATAAGCCTTGAAGCAGCGTGTCTGAATAGCGGGATAGACGGAATTCATGTGTAGAAACCTATGCGACGAAAGAAATCCAGGGATTTCCTTGCTCAGAATGAAGCAACCTGCCATCAGGCTGCGCGCACCCTCGCGTAAAGCTGAGGCGAGGGTTTAGGCAGTGAAAACGAAGATTAGTTAACCGCGCGCCCATAAAAATTCTTCGTCTTCCGGATCCCTGTTCATCCGGTCAACGAAGGCCTTGGGAATTGCGGGATGATACCAAAAAGACGGCGGCCTCACGCAGGGATACTGCGAGCCAGAGCGCTCCCGGCTTAGCGCGTGCGATGGGCCGAACAACGGAGCGCCTCTGTTTATTCGATGTTCACTGTTTTCGATTGTGCGCGGTATTGCCTCTCCAGTACCTGCCCCAGCTTTTTCCTCGCCTCGCTCTCCCCATGAACCAGCCGAATGCGCGCTGGCCACTGCGCCATGCCTGTGACGAACTTCACCAACTCGTGCTGATCGGCGTGTGCCGAATAGCCGCCAAGGGTCTCGATGCCCGCCTTGATGGGATAGCGCTCCTTGTCGAGCTCTACGTAACCGCCAACAGCGCCATATTTCTGAATGGCGGCGCCTGGCGTCCCCTTCGCCTGGTAGCCGACGAACACCACATTGTGTCGAGGGTCCCCCAGCATCGCTTTGAGGTAATTGACCACGCGGCCGCCCGCGCACATACCGTGGCCGGCGATGACGATGGCGGGTCGCCCGGTGCTCGCGAGATAATTCACGACCTGAAGGTGCTTGGCATGGGTGTCCACTGTGATCAATTGTCTGAAGCCCAGAGGTTTGCGCCCCTCCTTCACGCGCGCCGCACCCTCCTCATCCCACAGCTCGTCGAAAGCCTGGTAGATGCGGGTCAACTGCTCGGCCAACGGTGAGTCCAGAATGACCGGGAGCTGAGGCCAGTTGACCGGAAGTGACGCGTCGCAGCCGTCTTCGACGCGGCAGGACAAGGCTCTTTGATGGAGGATATCTTCGATCTCGTACAGCAACTCCTGGGTTCGGCCAATGCTGAAGGCGGGAATCAGCACCGTGCCGTGATCGAGCAAAGCCCTGTCAATGACGGCCTCGAGACGTGCCTGTCGCGTGGCCCGATCCTCGTGCAATCGATCCCCATAGGTGCTTTCCAATACCAGAAGATCTGCTCTCTCGGGCGACCGCGGCTCGGGTAGGATGGGCATGTGGGAAGACCCCAGATCCCCCGAAAAGACGACGCGATAAGGGGCCTCGGCGTGTGTGTAAATCAAATCGCACTCGACATAGGCCGAGCCCAGCACATGACCGGCGCGTTGCAGGCGGACTCGACAACGGGCTTCGGGCGCCTTGATGACGTCGAACCAGGTGTCGAACGGCAGTGCGATGACCCGTCGCTCGACTTGCTTGAGGCAGCGCTCAATGGACTGACTGTCGTAACGGGGATTGAGTCTCAGCGAATCCTCGAGCATGACCGGCAGCAATTTGGCAGAGGGCTCACTGCACAGGATCGGCCCCTTGAATCCGGATGCCAGCAATTCGGGGATACGACCGATATGATCGGCATGGACATGGGTGATGATCAGCAGCTTGAGAAGCGATACATCGAAATCGATTGCGCTGGCGGATCCACCCAAGCGCCCTATCAACGCCGCTTCCTCGCCTTGAAACACGCCACAGTCGATCAGCAGACGATGGTCGGCGCAAACGCGCAGTTCGTGACAGGATCCAGTGACGCCATCCCCGGCGCCATGATGGATGACTTCTGGATATTTCATGAGGTTCCCTCTCGACCACTTTCTGAAAGCGGCGCAGCTTAACCGGAGTGAACAGTGCGTTCAGCCGTTAAGTTTTTCGAGATCTTTCGGAAACACTCGGGGACATTTTTCTTCCAGCGGCCAGCTGGAAAAGGCGTTGATCACACTACGCGCGATGGTTTTGTTTTTTTGCGCGAGCGTGTAAACAGAGCCAACACAGGACCGATGGCCAAACCCACCAGTAAAGCCAGAATCACCGGCACGGCCACGGGGAGCTCGGGGGCCGACCAGCCAAACAGCACCAAGGTAGCGGGCTGCTGATTTTCCAGCATGAAGACTACCGTCGCCGAAGCGATCAGCACGACGACGACAAAAAACAGCAGACGTTTCAGATTACGCATCGGGTTCTCCTCGGACGGCTATTGGAGCCCGTGCTCCTCCTCTTCGTTCACTCGGTCACGAAGCTCTTTACCCGGTTTGAAGTGAGGCACGAATTTACCATCGAGACTGACGGATTGCCCGGTTTTGGGGTTGCGCCCGACACGTGGAGCGCGATAGTGCAGAGAAAAGCTGCCAAAGCCCCGAATTTCAATACGGTCGCCTGTGGCCAGGCATTGCGACATCTGTTCAAGCATGGTCTTGATGGCCAACTCCACATCCTTGGATGAGAGCAGTCCTTGATGGGTGACAATTCGTTCGATCAACTCCGACTTCGTCATATTTTTCCCTTCTTTTTCAAGCAGCTAGGTTAAGCGCTTTGAAGGTTTTAGCACGCCGGAAGGTATTTGAACAGCCCGTATATGCACATATGTGAACGGGAAGTCCAGGCAAGAGGCCATTATTTTTTGCAGCCCAAGCCAGCCGGGGCTTACAGGCAACTGCACCGGCCGAATACGACGCCCAGCTTCCTTCTGACAAACCGAGCGCGCACAAAAAAGGGCGACCGAAGTCGCCCTTCTTCAATGGTTAATCAGAACTCAGTTCTGCTTTTCCATCTGCGCACGCAACAGGTCACCCAGCGTGGTAGGACCGGTGTTCTCAGCGGTGTCAGGCTTGCTACGCAGGCTCTGAATCGCTTCTTTCTCGTCTTCAACGTCTTTCGACTTGATGGACAAGCTGATCACGCGGCTCTTACGGTCAACGCTGATGATCTTCGCTTCGATCTCTTCGCCTTCTTTCAACACGTTACGCGCGTCTTCAACGCGGTCACGGCTGATTTCGGAAGCTTTCAGAGTCGCTTCGATGTCGTCGGCCAGGGTGATGATCGCGCCTTTGGCATCAACTTCTTTCACGGTACCGCGAACGACTGCGCCCTTGTCATTGACAGTGACGTACTCGGAGAACGGATCGCTTTCCAGTTGCTTGATGCCCAGGGAGATGCGCTCACGCTCTGGGTCAACAGAGAGGATGACGGTGTCCAGCTCGTCGCCCTTCTTGAAGCGACGTACGGCTTCTTCGCCGACTTCGTTCCAAGAGATGTCCGACAGGTGAACCAGACCGTCGATGCCGCCGTCCAGACCGATGAAGATACCGAAATCGGTGATCGACTTGATGGTACCGGAGATCTTGTCGCCCTTGTTGAACTGGCCAGAGAAGTCTTCCCATGGGTTCGACTTGCACTGTTTGATGCCCAGGGAGATACGACGACGCTCTTCGTCGATGTCCAAAACCATGACTTCCACTTCATCGCCAACCTGAACGACTTTCGATGGGTGGATGTTCTTGTTGGTCCAGTCCATTTCGGAAACGTGAACCAGACCTTCGACGCCTTCTTCCAGCTCAGCGAAGCAGCCGTAGTCGGTCAGGTTGGTGACACGCGCAGTCACGCGGGTACCTTCTGGGTAACGTGCCTTGATAGCGACCCATGGGTCTTCACCCAGTTGCTTCAGGCCCAGGGAAACACGGTTGCGCTCGCGATCGTATTTCAGGACTTTTACATCGATCTCATCGCCAACGTTGACGATTTCCGATGGATGCTTGATGCGTTTCCAAGCCATGTCGGTGATGTGCAGCAGGCCATCGACGCCGCCCAGATCCACGAATGCACCGTAGTCGGTGAGGTTCTTGACGATACCCTTGACTTGCTGGCCTTCCTGCAGCGATTCCAGCAGCGCTTCGCGCTCGGCGCTGTTCTCGGCTTCCAGGACACTGCGACGGGAAACGACAACGTTGTTGCGCTTCTGGTCCAGCTTGATGACCTTGAATTCCAGCTCTTTGCCTTCCAGGTGCGTGGTGTCGCGCACTGGACGGACGTCAACCAGAGAACCTGGCAGGAACGCACGGATGCCGTTAACGTCGACAGTGAAGCCGCCCTTAACCTTACCGTTGATAACGCCCTTGACCACTTCTTCGGCTGCGAAAGCGGCTTCCAGAACGATCCAGCACTCGGCGCGCTTGGCTTTTTCGCGGGACAGTTTGGTTTCGCCAAAGCCATCTTCGACCGCGTCCAGCGCAACGTGAACTTCGTCACCGACCTTGATGGTCAGCTCGCCAGCGTCGTTGTAGAACTGCTCGAGCGGGATGACGCCCTCGGACTTCAGGCCAGCGTGTACGGTAACCCAGTCGCCGTCGATGTCGACAACGATACCGGTGATGATAGCGCCCGGCTGAAGATTGAGGGTTTTCAGGCTTTCTTCAAAGAGTTCTGCAAAGCTTTCGCTCATTTTAATTCCTGTTGATAAAGGCGAAGTATCCGCCTATCTGCCACGCTCCAGACAACGTGGGTTTCGTTCATATGAAAGAAAGCCTGCGGGACTTCGACTGGTCTTCCCACATGGCTTTCAAATCACCCGGCGAGGTCGCGAAGCGCGACTTCACTCATGATGCGTTCCAACACCTGTTCGATGGACAATTCGGTGGAATCCAGCTGAATGGCGTCAGGCGCCGGCTTGAGCGGGGCAACCGCTCGCTGGGTGTCGCGCTCGTCGCGGACACGTATCTCATCTAGCAGACTCGACAGACTAACATCGTCACCTTTGGCCTTCAACTGCAAATATCGGCGACGGGCCCGTTCCTCGGCGCTGGCGGTCAGGAAAATCTTCAATGGCGCGGCCGGGAACACGACGGTGCCCATGTCCCGCCCATCGGCGATCAACCCCGGAAACTCCTGAAATGCCCGCTGCCGCTGCAGCAGGGCTTCACGGACGGCGGGCAGGGATGCGACCTGCGACGCGCCGCTGCCGACCCGCTCATTGCGGATGGCCATCGTCACCTCTTCGCCTTCGAGAATGATGCGCTGACCGTGGTCATCGGTCGCCGCCTCGAACTGCACATCCAGATGCGCAGCCAGCAGCTTCAGCGACTCTTCGTTGGTCAGGTCGACACCATGGTTGCCCGCCGCGAAGGCAAGCAGTCGGTACAGCGCGCCCGAATCCAGCAGGCACCACCCCAGACGCTTGGCCAGCAAACCGGCTACCGTCCCCTTTCCGGAACCGCTTGGTCCGTCGATCGTAATGACCGGAGCTTGAGCTTTCACGATTGCCCCTCTTGCGCTACACGAATACCCGCCTGGCCACACAGCGCCAGGAAATTGGGAAAAGATGTCGCCACATTGGCGCAGTCCCGAATACGAATCGGGGCTGCCGCGCGCAGCGACGCGATACTGAACGCCATGGCGATGCGATGATCGCCGTGACTGTCGACTTCACCACCACTGAGGCTTGCGCCTTCAATAATGAGGCCATCGGCACTGGCTTCAACCGGTACGCCCAACGTTGTCAGACCGTCGGCCATGGCCTGAATGCGATCGGACTCCTTGACGCGCAACGCCTGCGCCCCTCGCAGCACCGTCCGCCCCTCGGCACAGGCTGCCGCGACAAACAGCACCGGAAATTCGTCGATGGCCAGCGGCACGAGTGCTTCTGGAATGACGACGCCCTTGAGCCGGGCGTGACGAACCCGCAAGTCAGCGACCGGTTCGCCGCCCACTTCCCGGAGGTTCTGCACCGAGATATCTGCACCCATTAGACGCAGGATGTCGATGACTCCCGTTCGCGTCGGGTTGACGCCGACATGTTCGAGCAGCAGATCCGAACCCTCCGCGAGCGACGCGGCGACCAGGAAAAAGGCAGCCGAGGAAATGTCCGCCGGGACTTCGATGCGGGTAGCCTTGAGAGAACCACCCGGCTGGACCGACGCCGTGGCGCCGTTGCCGGAGACCGGGTAACCGAATCCGCGCAGCATACGCTCGGTGTGATCGCGCGTGGGCGCAGGCTCGGTCACGGTTGTAGTTCCTTGGGCATACAGCCCCGCCAGCAGCAGGCTGGACTTCACCTGGGCGCTGGCCATGGGCAGGACATAACCGATGCCCTTGAGTGACTGCCCGCCGCGGATCGTCAATGGCGGCCGACCGTCGGCAGCGGTTTCGATGACCGCCCCCATCTCACGCAGAGGTTCGATGACTCGCCCCATCGATCGCCTGGATAGCGACGCGTCGCCGGTCAGGACACTGTCGAACCGTTGCGCCGCCAGCAAACCGGCCAACAAACGCATGGAGGTACCGGAGTTGCCGAGGTAGATCGGGCCTGGGGCGGGCTTGAGCCCGTGAAGACCCACGCCATGGATGGACAGACGACCATGATGCGGACCCTCGATGACCACGCCCATGTCGCGAAACGCTTGCAAGGTCGCCAAAGCGTCTTCACCTTCCAGAAAGCCTTCCACTTCCGTCGTGCCATCTGCAAGCGACCCCAGCATGATCGCCCGATGAGACATCGATTTGTCGCCAGGCACGCGCAGCCGGCCGGTGACGCATCCGCCCGGCTGGGCAACGAATGTCACAGCCCCCGCAGCGGCTCTGTCGACATAAGCACGGCGGGCGAGAATCTTGCCGAAATGTTCCCGCGCGACACGGGCCCGGGTGAAGACACCGAGCAGTTGATGGCCGTCCCCAGCGTCCACGGCGTCACGCAGGGCATCCAGGTCGCTGCGAAAGGTATCGAGAGTACGTAAAACAGCCTCGCGGTTGGCGAGGAAGATGTCATGCCACATCACCGGATCACTGCCGGCGATGCGGGTGAAATCCCGGAAACCACCTGCCGCGTAGCGGAATATCTCGAGATTCTCGTTGCGTTTGGCCAGAGAATCCACCAGGCCGAACGCAAGCAGGTGGGGCAAGTGACTGGTGGCAGCCAGCACTTCGTCATGCCGCTCGACCTGCATATGCTCCACATCGGCACCCAGTTCGGACCACAGGCGGTCGACCACGGCCAGGGCAGCGGCATCCGTTTCCGGCAGGGGCGTGAGAATGACCTTATGACGGCGGAACAACTGGGCATTGGACGCTTCGACGCCGCTTTGCTCAGACCCGGCGATGGGGTGCCCCGGTACGAAACGCACGGGCACCGCGCCGAAGGCTTCGCGCGCCGCGCGCACGACGTTGCCCTTGGCGCTCCCCACATCCGTCAGCACGGCATTCCCAAGGTCGAGCGTCGAGAGCACGCCCAGCAATTTTTCCATGGCCAGGATCGGCACTGCCAACTGAATGACATCGGCACCGACACAGGCTGCAGCAATATCTTCTTCACAACGATCGACAACACCCAGTTCGACAGCCAGTCTGCGCGATTGCGGGTCGAGGTCGACACCGACCACTTCGCGGCAAAGACCGCTTTGCTTCAAACCCTTGGCGAACGAACCCCCGATCAGACCGAGGCCGACCACCACCAGGCGGCCGATCATAGGTTCAATCGGTTGCACTGCTGTGACATCAACCACGCGCCAGGACCTTGCTCAATGCTTCGAGGAAGCGGTTGTTCTCCGAAGGCAGGCCGATGCTGACACGCAGGTGGTGAGGCATGCCGTAACCGCCGACCGGACGCACGATGACACCCTCACGCAGCAAGGCATCGTAAACCGCCCCTGCTTCACGTCCGACGTCGACTGCAATGAAGTTGGCCTTCGACGGGATCCAGCCCAAGCCCAGTGTACGCAAGCCCTCTTCCAGTTGCTGCATGCCGGCCTCGTTCAGGCGACGGCTTTCAGCTACGTATTCGGCATCGCCCAGCGCAGCGCAGGCCGCCGCCAACGCGAGGCTGTTGACGTTGAATGGCTGACGCACGCGGTTCAGCACATCGGCCACTGCGGGCGACGACAGGCCGTAACCCACACGCAACGATGCCAGGCCGTAGGCTTTGGAGAAGGTGCGCGACACCAGCAAATTCGGGTAAGTGTCGAGGAAGTCCAGGCCGTCCGGCAGATCGCTGCCTTCGGCGTATTCAATGTAGGCTTCGTCCAGCACCACCAATACGTCTTTCGGCACATCGGCGAGGAAATCAGCCAGTGCCTGCGGGCCGAACCAGGTGCCGGTCGGGTTGTTCGGGTTGGCGATGAATACCACGCGGGTATTGCTGTCGATGGCCGCGAGCATCGCGGGCAGGTCATGCCCCCATGCCTTCGCTTTGGCCACTCGCGCGTTGGCGCCAACGGCTTGCGTGACGATCGGGTAAATGGCGAACGCGTGCTCGCTGAAGACAGCATTCAGGCCCGGAGCCAGATAGGCCCGGGCGACGATTTCCAGAATGTCGTTGGAACCGTTGCCCAACGTCACTTGATTGGCTTGCACGCCGCATCGCTCGGCCAACGCCTGCTTGAGATCGAAGCCGTTGCCATCGGGATAGCGGGTCAACTCGGCCAGTGCATCGCGGATGGCCTGCAGTGCCTTGGGGCTTGCGCCCATCGGGTTCTCATTGCTGGCCAATTTGATGATGCTGGCCGGATCGATATTCAGCTCACGTGCCAGTTCGTCCACCGGCTTGCCGGGAACGTAAGGCGAAAGTTTTTGCACGCCGGGCTGCGCCAGCGCGAGGAAGTCGCCGCTCATTTACCGCTGTACCTCATGAAAAATTGACTCAGTTCGTCGCCGTGAGCGTGTCAGGGTGCGCTCGCGATCGCAGTGTGTCAGCCACCCGCTGGGAGGCCGGTCTGACGCAGCGCGAGCACATCACTCCCATAGGTTTCGATCCAGATGCCCCGACCTGTCGAACGACACCCGAGATCAGAGGACCGCTTTGGGATAGGAGCCCAATACCTTCAGGGCAACAGCTTCCTGGCTGATACGCTCCAACACGGCCTTGATCAACGGGTCACGGTGGTGGCCGACGAAATCGATGAAGAATACGTAGGTCCATTTCCCACTGCGCGAGGGACGCGTCTCGATGCGGGTCAGGTCGATTCCATTCTCATGGAAAGGCACCAACAGTTCATGCAACGCCCCCGGCTTGTTGCTCATCGATACGATGATCGACGTCTTGTCATCGCCGGTCGGAGGCACTTCCTGATTGCCGATCATCAAGAAGCGAGTCGAGTTGTCGGGGCGGTCTTCGATCTTCTCGGCAATACGGGTCAGACCGTAGAGACTGGCCGACATGTCACCCGCGATCGCCGCAGAGTTCCATTCGCCCTTGACCCGCTTCGCGGCCTCGGCGTTGCTCGACACCGCTACGCGCTCCACGTTGGGGTAATGCGCGTCCAGCCACTTGCGGCATTGGGCCAGCGACTGGGCGTGGGAGTAAATTCGACTGATGCTGTCAGTCTTGGTGTTTTCGCCCACCAGCAAGTGATGGTGAATACGCAGCTCGACTTCGCCACAGATGACCATGTCATGCTCGAGGAAGCTGTCCAGCGTGTGGTTGACCGCACCTTCAGTGGAGTTTTCCACCGGGACCACACCGAAATTGACCGCCCCCGCTGCCACTTCGCGGAAGACTTCATCGATCGCCGCCATCGGTTTGCTGATCACGGCATGACCAAAGTGTTTCAGCGCAGCGGCCTGGGTGAAGGTGCCTTCCGGACCGAGATACGCAACCTTCAACGGCTGCTCCAGCGCCAGGCATGACGACATGATCTCGCGGAACAAGCGCGCCATTTCCTCATTGCTCAATGGGCCGCGATTGCGCTCCATGACCCGCTTGAGCACCGCCGCTTCACGTTCGGGGCGATAAAACACAGGCTCTTCACCTTCTGCGAGGCCGGCCATCTTGACCCGAGCCACTTCCTGGGCGCAGCGAGCGCGTTCGCTGATCAGTTCCAGAACCTTTTCGTCCAGGCTGTCGATGCGCACCCGCAGCGCTTTGAGTTCCTGCTCGGACATCAGCCGTGCTCCTTCTCGAATTCAGCCATGTAGGCCACCAGCGCCTCTACGGCGTCCAGGCCCAAAGCGTTGTAGATCGACGCGCGCATGCCGCCGACCGAGCGGTGACCCTTGAGATTGAGCAGATCGCGGGCCTCGGCACCGGCCAGGAACGGCTTGTCCAATCGCTCGTCCGCCAGACGGAATGGCACGTTCATCCAGGACCGGGCGTTAGGGCTGATCGGGTTGGTGTAAAAGTCGCTGCCGTCAATGAACCCGTAGAGGCGGTCTTTCTTGGCTCGATTGCGTTTCTCCATCGCTTCGACACCGCCCTGCTCTTTCAGCCACTCGAACACTAGGCCCGAGAGGTACCACGAATAGGTGGCGGGGGTGTTGTACATCGAGCCGTTGTCGGCGGAGATCTTGTAGTCGAGCATGGTCGGGCAACTGCTGCGGGCTCGCCCTAGCAGGTCTTCGCGCACGATGACCACCACCAGACCGCTCGGACCGATGTTTTTCTGCGCGCCCGCATAGATCAGCCCGAATTGAGAGACGTCGATAGGGCGTGACAGGATGTCCGAAGACATGTCGACGACCAACGGAACATCACCCGTCTCGGGGACCCAGTCGAATTGCAAGCCACCGATGGTTTCATTGGAGGCGTAGTGGACGTAGGCAGCGTTTTGGGTCAGTTGCCATTCGTTCTGGCCAGGAATCGCCAGGTAATCGTAGGGCTTGGCGCTGGCGGCCACGTTGACGTTACCGAATCGGCGAGCTTCCTCGATGGCCTTTTTCGACCAGATGCCGGTTTCGATGTAATCCGCCGTGCCGTTTTCCGGCAGCAGGTTGAGCGGGATTTCGGCGAACTGCTGGCTCGCCCCCCCTTGCAGGAAGAGAATCCGGTAGTTGGAGGGAACGGACAGCAGCTCGCGCAGATCCTGCTCGGCCTTCACGGCGATGGCGGTGTAATCGTCGCTGCGATGACTCATCTCCATCACTGACAAGCCCTTGCCATGCCAATCCAGCATCTCGGCCTGGGCGCGCTGCAGGACGGCGTCAGGAAGCGCGGCAGGGCCGGCACAGAAGTTAAAGGCTCGCTTGCTCATATCCACTCTCGTCAACTCGTTGAATTCGAAACGGCTGCAGCCTGGGCCTTCACGGCGCGGCGGCAGCTCTGGCCAAAGCCAAGAGGGCCCGCGAAGGGCCCTCTCATACAACGTCTATCAGTCCTGCGACTCTTCTTCGTCGGCGGCGCCATCGGCTTGGAGATCACCACCGGCCTCGTCGGCGTCGGCCAGGTCGATCGCCTCACCTTCCAGCGTCTCGCCATCGATGCCTTCGCCATCCAGCTCATCGCCCTCGACTTCCGACGGCTCCTGAACCCGCTCCAGCCCCACCAGCGTTTCATCTTTGGCCAGCTTGATCAGGGTCACGCCTTGAGTGTTACGCCCCAGGCTCGACACTTCGCCGACACGGGTACGGACCAACGTGCCCTGATCGGAAATCAGCATGATCTCCTCACCGTCCTGCACCTGAACCGCGCCGACCAGACGACCGTTACGCTCATTGCTGACCATGGCGATCACGCCCTGTCCGCCACGCTTGTACTCAGGGAACTCGGTGATCGCCGTGCGCTTGCCGTAGCCACGCTCAGAGGCGGTAAGGATCTGGCTGCCCTCTTCCGGAATCAACATGGAGATCAGCTTCTGGCCTTCCTGGAGACGCATGCCGCGCACGCCGCGGGCGGTACGCCCCATGGCCCGCACTTCGGATTCCTTGAAGCGCGTCACCTTGCCGCCGTCGGAGAACAGCATGATTTCCTGCTCGCCATCGGTGATGGCGGCGGAAATCAGAATATCGCCTTCGTCCAGCTCCAGCGCGATCAGGCCCGAGCTGCGCTGACGGCTGAAGGCCACCAGCGGCGTCTTCTTGACGGTGCCGTTGGCGGTGGACATGAAGATGAACGGCGCCTTCTTCTTGTCCGCGGCCTTGAGACGCGCCTTGCGTTCCTCTTCACTCTCGTTGGCGTTCTCGATGTCTTCGACATCCACGTCCACGCCTTCAGCCTCTTCCTCGTCAGCCCGCTTGCGCATGGCTTCGAGATCGACCGGCAGCATGGTGGTGATGTACTCACCTTCGGTCAGCGGCAACAGGTTGACCAGCGGACGACCGCGGGCGGCGCGTGACGCCTCCGGAATCTCGTAGGTCTTGAGCCAATACACCTTGCCCTTGCTGGAGAACATCAACAGCGTGGTATGGCTGTTGGCGACCAGCAGATGGGCGATGTAGTCCTCGTCCTTGATACCGGTGGCCGACTTGCCTTTGCCGCCACGGCGCTGGGCCTGATAGACGGCCAGCGGCTGAGTCTTGGCGTAGCCCCCGTGGGAGATGGTCACGACGCGCTCTTCTTCCGGGATCATGTCGCCGAGGGTCAGGTCCAGGCGCGCATCGAGGATTTCGGTGCGGCGGGCGTCGCCGTATTCGGCACGGATCAGTTCCAGCTCCTCGCGGATGACTTCCATCAGGCGCGTGGAACTGTTGAGGATGCGGATCAGCTCGCCGATCTGGGTCAAGATTTCCTGATATTCGGTCAGCAGCTTCTCGTGTTCCAGCCCGGTCAGGCGGTGCAGTCGCAGCTCCAGAATCGCCTGAGCCTGCTCAGGTGAAAGGAAATACTTGCCGTCACGCAGGCCGTATTGCGGGTCGAGGTTTTCCGGACGGGACGATTCGGCGCCAGCGCGCTCGATCATCTCGACCACCGCGCTCGACTCCCAAGGCGTATTGATCAGCCCTTCCTTGGCTTCGGCCGGGGTCGGCGAGGCCTTGATCAGCTCGATCACCGGATCGATGTTAGACAGGGCCACCGCCTGACCTTCGAGAATATGCGCACGCTCACGCGCCTTGCGCAGTTCGAACACGGTCCGGCGGGTGACGACTTCACGGCGATGGCGAATGAAGGCTTCCAGCAGATCCTTCAGGTTCAGGATGCGCGGGCGACCATCGATCAACGCGACGATGTTGATGCCGAAGACGCTTTGCAGCTGGGTCTGAGCGTAGAGGTTGTTGAGGATGACCTCAGGCACTTCGCCTCGACGCAACTCGATCACCACGCGCATGCCGTCCTTGTCGGACTCATCGCGCAGTTCGGTGATGCCTTCGAGCTTCTTCTCTTTGACCAGTTCGGCGATCTTCTCGATCAGCCGCGCCTTGTTCAACTGGTACGGCAGCTCGGTGACGACAATCTGCTGGCGGCCACCGACCTTATCGATGTCCTCGACGACGGAGCGGGCACGCATATAGATGCGGCCACGACCGGTCTTGTAGGCTTCGACGATCCCCGCGCGGCCGTTGATGATGCCGGCGGTCGGGAAATCAGGACCGGGGATGTATTGCATCAACTCATCGACGGTCAGGTTGTTGTTGTCGATGAGGGCCAGGCAACCATCGATGACTTCACCGAGGTTGTGCGGCGGAATGTTGGTCGCCATGCCCACGGCGATACCGCTGGAACCGTTGACCAGCAGGTTGGGAATACGGGTCGGCATGACTGCCGGAATCTGTTCGGTGCCATCGTAGTTGGGCACCCAGTCGACGGTTTCTTTATGCAGATCCGAGAGCAGTTCGTGAGCCAGCTTGGTCATGCGCACTTCGGTGTATCGCATGGCGGCGGCGTTGTCGCCATCCACCGAACCGAAGTTGCCCTGACCGTCTACCAGCAGGTAGCGCAGGGAGAAAGGCTGGGCCATACGCACGATGGTGTCGTAGACCGCAGTGTCACCGTGGGGGTGGTATTTACCGATGACGTCACCGACCACACGGGCGGATTTCTTGTACGGCTTGTTCCAGTCGTTACCCAGTTCGCTCATCGCGTAGAGGACACGCCGGTGCACGGGCTTCAAGCCGTCGCGCGCATCGGGCAGAGCACGTCCGACGATGACGCTCATCGCGTAGTCGAGGTAGGACTGCTTCAGCTCGTCTTCGATATTGACCGGGAGGATTTCTTTGGCCAGTTCGCCCATGAGAAGCCTGATTCCTTTTTCTGGTGAAACCTCGCCCTCCCCTCCGGGATGAACGAAGCTCGCCGCTGCCGACAATTGCCTGGCAGCGACTTACGACAAATCAGCGAGTTAAGCCATGGATTTGCGCAGTGAAGGGAGCCGCAACGCGCCCCCTTGGAAACCGCCGGATGTTACCACAACCGTGGTCAGGCACGAAGCGTTTGAGCACGTCGAAAACGCGCCATTTCGCCAGCAGGGGCCTGAGAGGCGCCTACAGGGCGCGCCCGCCATTGCCCGGCACACCGTAGCGCCCGTGCCGAAATGCTCAATGGAGGCGTTTACGGCACATCAACTGCGCGATTTTGGCCGTATCGGGTCGCTCGACGACGCCCTTTTCGGTCACGATGACATCGATCAGGTCGGCCGGCGTCACGTCGAAGACCGGATTGATGGTGTCAACCTCCGCACCAAGACGCTGACCGCCGAGGGACAGGAGTTCGGCGCCAGCCCGCTCTGGCACAGAGATGTCCTCGCCACTGGCCAGGTTCAGGTCGATGGTAGAACTCGGTGCCACGACCATGAACCGCACACCATGGTGCATCGCTGCGACCGCCAGTTGGTAGGTACCGATCTTGCCGGCCACGTCACCATTGGCCGTGATGTGATCGGCTCCGACCACGACCCAGGTGATGCCCTTGGTCTTCATCAGGTGCGCGGCAGCCGAGTCGGCGCTGACAGTCACCGGAATCCCCTCGTTGGCCAGCTCCCAGGCCGTCAATCGCGAACCGTTCAGCCAGGGTCGGGTCTCTCCGGCGTAGACTCGCTCGATCATGCCTTCTATATAAGCGGCACGAATCACCCCCAGCGCGGTGCCGAAACCGCCTGTGGCGAGGGCACCGGCGCTGCTGTGAGTGAGGACGGTCTGCAGGTTGCCCTGCTGCTTGCGAATCAGCTCGGCGCCCAGTTGCGCCATGGTCAGGTTGGCCTCGCGGTCGCTTTCGTGAATGGCCATCGCCTCGGCCTCCATCACCGCGACCGGGTCCTCATGCGGCTTGATCCGGTAAAGCCGCTCGCGCATGCGGTTGAGCGCCCAGAAAAGGTTGGCCGCCGGGGACCAGGCATTGGCCAGCCTGTCGAAATCCTCTTCCAGTGCCATCTGCCAGTCACCGCCGGCCGCGATACGGTCCACCACCGCCAGCACCAGACCATAGGCCGCAGCGATACCAATGGCGGGCGCACCGCGCACCACCATCGCCTGAATGGCCGCGGCCACCTCATCTGCCGTGTCGTAGCGCAGCCAGGTCTCCTCGAAGGGCAAGGCCCGCTGGTCCAGCAGATACAACGCGCGGTCCCGCCAATCGATGGCTTTCACCTTCTCCGCAGCCAATAGTCGATCGCGCATTGCACACCCCACATAAAGAATTACCAAAGTCAGAGCGTTCGGACCGCTCGTACCTCAAGCGATCACCGAACCTCAGCTTTCGCGCGCCACCTGGCTCGCACCATTTCACATGGCGCCTCGGATCAAATGGCCAGCGGCCAAAAAAGCCGCCGATTATAACGAGCCGCGAGTCAAGGTGCTCGGGTATACTTCGCCCTCCGCGTATTGCGCCACTGGAAGCCCGCGCCATGCCTCGTTCCGACGCCCCGCTTGACCTCCTCCTGTTGCCGGACTGGCTGGTGCCGGTCGAGCCCGCAGGTGTCGTCCTGCAACAGCACGGAATCGGCATTCGCAATGGCCTCGTCGCTTATATCGGCCCCAAGGCCGAAGCCTTGCGTCAGAACGCCGTCGAGGTTCGTGAGCTGCCAGGCATGCTGCTCGCTCCGGGCCTGATCAACGCCCATGGCCATGCGGCGATGACGCTGTTTCGCGGCCTTGCCGATGACCTGCCACTGATGACCTGGTTGCAGGATCACATCTGGCCTGCCGAGGGCAAATGGGTGGACGAAGACTTCGTTCGTGACGGCACCGACATTGCCATCGTCGAGCAGCTCAAAGGCGGCATCACCTGTTTTTCTGACATGTATTTCTTTCCAAAGGTCGCCTGCGACCGGGTGCACAACAGTGGCATTCGCGCACAGATCACCGTGCCCGTGCTCGACTTTCCGATACCAGGTGCTCGGAACGCCGACGAAGCGCTGCACATCGGCGTCGAACTGTTCAACGATCTGGCCCACCACGACCGCATCAAAGTCGCCATGGGGCCTCATGCGCCCTACACCGTCAGCGATGAGAACCTGGAGAAGATCCGGGTCATCGCGGACGAGCTGGATGCCGCGATCCACATGCACGTGCACGAAACGGCGTTCGAGGTGAACGAAGCCGTCAAGCAGCGCGGCGAACGCCCGCTGGCACGCCTCAAGCGCCTGGGCCTGCTGGGGCCGCGCTTTCAGGCAGTGCACATGACCCAGATCAGCGACGAAGATCTGGCGATGCTCGTCGAGAGCAACACCAGCGTGATTCATTGCCCTGAATCGAACATGAAGCTGGCCAGCGGATTCTGCCCGGTCGAACGGCTGTGGCAGGCCGGGGTCAATGTCGCCATCGGCACCGATGGCGCAGCCAGCAACAATGATCTGGATCTGCTGGGCGAAACCCGTACCGCCGCCCTGCTGGCCAAGGCGGTTTCCGGTTCGGCCACTGCGCTGGACGCCCATCGCGCACTGCGCATGGCAACGCTCAACGGGGCTCGGGCACTGGGCATCGAGGACCACACTGGCTCACTGGAGCTTGGCAAGGCTGCCGACATGGTCGCCTTTGACCTTACCGGGCTCGCGCAGCAACCGATCTACGATCCGGTCTCCCAACTGGTCTATGCCAGTGGCCGCGATTGCGTCACCCATGTCTGGGTCGCGGGCAAGGCGCTGCTGCAAGACAAGCGGCTGACCCGCATGGACGAGTCCGCGCTGATACGCACCGCCAAGGCCTGGGGCAACCGGATTGCCGCCAAGGGCTGAACCGATTTTCAACGTCACGGCACTGGCCGTGGCCTGACACCGAATCAAACGTTTCAGAGGGATCACACATGAGCAACGTCGACCACGCCGAAATCGCCAAATTCGAAGCACTGGCCCATCGCTGGTGGGACCGCAACAGCGAATTCAAACCGTTGCACGACATCAACCCGCTGCGGGTGAACTGGATCGACGAACGGGTCAGCCTGGCGGGCAAGAAGGTGCTCGACGTGGGTTGCGGCGGCGGCATTCTGAGCGAGGCGATGGCCCTGCGGGGCGCGACCGTGACCGGGATCGACATGGGCGAAGCGCCGCTGGCCGTCGCGCAGCTGCATCAATTGGAGTCAGGCGTGAACGTCGAGTACCGCCAGATCACCGCCGAGGCCCTGGCCGAGGAAATGCCCGAGCAGTTCGATGTGGTGACCTGCCTCGAAATGCTCGAACACGTACCGGATCCTTCTTCGGTCATCCGTGCGTGCCACAAAATGGTCAAGCCGGGCGGGCAGGTGTTTTTTTCCACGATCAACCGCAATCCGAAGGCTTACCTGTTCGCGATCATCGGCGCCGAGTACATCATGAACCTGCTGCCGCGCGGCACCCATGACTTCAAGAAATTCATCCGCCCATCCGAGTTGGGCGCCTGGAGCCGCAGCACGGGCCTGACCGTCAAGGACATCATCGGACTGACCTACAACCCGCTGACCAAGCACTACAAACTGGCCGCCGACGTCGACGTCAACTACATGATCCAGACGCTGAGAGAGGGCTGATCCATGCGTTTGAGAGCAGTTCTTTTCGACATGGACGGCACGCTGCTCGACACCGCGCCGGACTTCATCGCGATCTGTCAGGGGATGCTGGCGGACCGAGGTTTTCCGGCGGTGGCGGACAAGTTGATTCGGGACGAAATTTCCGGCGGGGCAAAGGCCATGGTGTCGGCCGCCTTCGCGATGTCGCCCAACGAACCGGAATTCGAGGCGCTGCGCCTGGAATTCCTCGAGCGTTACCAGCAAGACTGCGCGGTGCACACAGCCCTGTTCGAAGGGATGCCCGAGTTGCTGGCCGATCTCGAAAAGGCCAGGTTGATCTGGGGGGTGGTCACCAACAAACCGGTACGCTTCGCTCAACCGATCATGGAGCGGCTGGGCCTGGATCAACGCTCGGCAGTCTTGATCTGTCCAGACCACGTGTCCAAGAGCAAGCCGGACCCCGAGCCGCTGTTACTGGCGTGCAAGATGCTCGATCTCGACCCGGCCAGCGTACTGTTCGTCGGTGACGACCTTCGCGATATCGAATCCGGCCGCGACGCCGGGACCAAGACCGCCGCCGTGCGCTACGGCTACATCCATCCCCACGACAACCCCGATCACTGGGGGGCAGACGTGGTCGTGGACCATCCGCTGGAGCTGCGCCGCGTGCTCGACAACGCACTGTGTAGCTGCTGAGAAGCCTGATCTGCCTCCGGCCCGAAGGGGCAGGAGGCAGAGGCACACCGGCTATCCATTCAAGGACCCTCCCATGTTCAACTACTCCGCCCGCCCCGATCTGCTCAAGGACCGCATCATTCTGGTCACCGGCGCAGGCCGTGGGATCGGTGCCGCAGCAGCCAGGACGTACGCCGCCCACGGCGCAACCGTGCTGTTGCTGGGCAAGACCGAATCGAACCTGACAACCGTCTACGACGAAATCGAAGCGGCCGGCCACCCGCAGCCGGTCGTCATCCCCTTCAATCTGGAAACCGCGCTGTCTTACCAGTACGACGAACTGGCCGCCATGATCGAAGCCCAATTCGGGCGCCTGGACGGGCTGCTGCATAACGCGTCGATCATCGGCCCTCGGACCCCGGTCGAGCAGTTATCCGGCGAGCACTTCATGCGCGTGATGCACGTCAACGTCAATGCGATGTTCATGCTGACCGCGGCGTTGTTACCGCTGCTGAAACTGTCGCAAGACGCTTCGGTGGTCTTCACGTCCAGCAGCGTGGGACGCAAGGGTCGCGCTTATTGGGGCGCGTATGGCGTGTCCAAATTCGCCACCGAAGGGTTGATGCAAACCCTGGCCGATGAACTGGAAGACGTGGCCTCGGTTCGCGCCAACAGCATCAACCCCGGAGGCACTCGCACCGAAATGCGCGCCCAGGCGTACCCGGCGGAAAACCCACTGAACAACCCGCCCCCCGAAGCGATCATGCCGGTCTACCTGTACCTGATGGGCCCCGATAGCAAAGGCGTCAACGGCCAGGCGTTCGACGCGCAGAAAAAGACATGATCTGCTGCGCGTCCCGCCCGGGCGCCAGCACCTTTCATCCGCTCGACGGTTTTCCGTCGCTTCGCCGTAGTGGCTGGGTCACAGACCGGTTACGTTAGTCAACTCCAAGGCGCCGGAAATGTTCCTTGCCACTGTGAATGACGCTAACCCATTGATCTACATGACCGCTTTCGAAAGCAGGCAAACTGGCATGACTTTCGCTCCGTGCTCGTCAAGCCCTATTAAAGGTGCAGGAGCGAAAACATGAGTTTTCCACCCCCGACGAACGCCATCGATTTCGACAGCGCACGGCTTCAGCGCCTGGGCCTGGTCAGCGTCAACAGCACCGTGCAGCCACCGCTGGATGAAGAGCAATTGCGACGCAAACTGGCCCTGCAACTGCAGAGCAGTCTGGAAGCGGACAAGATCCTTTCGATGTTCTTTGACAGTGTTCAGCCCTTGATCCCGCTCGGCGCGCTGATTTACCAGCACGGGGACACCGATCTGCGCCTTGAGCTCGGCGAGCGCGGGCGGCATAGCGCCAGCTACCGCATGAGTTTCGAGGGCGAGCCTCTGGGAGAATTCGGCTTTCAACGAGACCGACGCTTCAACGAGCCGGAACTGGCGCAACTGGAGTCCCTGCTGGGCAGCCTGCTGTACCCGCTTCGCAACGCTTTGCTGTACCGCCATGCCAGCCTCAGCGCCCTGCGCGACCCGTTGACCGGGGCAGGCAATCGCATTGCCATGGAGCAATCGCTGACACGGGAAATAGAAATTGCGCGCCGCCAGCAGCAACCGCTGTCGGTGTTAATGCTGGATATCGATCATTTCAAGACCATCAACGACACCTATGGCCATGCCACGGGGGATGGGGTTTTGAAAGTTGTCACCCGCACCATCAAGGATCGTCTGCGCAATATCGATCAGGTGTTCAGGTTTGGCGGAGAAGAATTTCTGATCGTGCTGACCAATACCGGTCGTGAGTCGGCTGCGCTGGTCGGCGAACGCCTGCGTCACGCGGCTCTGCAGCTTACCCTTTCCGTCGAGGGTTCTCCGATCGAGTTGACCGTCAGCCTGGGTTGCTCGACGCTGCTGCCGGGAGAGTCTCCCGACAGCCTGTTGCGTCGCGCCGACAGCGCCCTTTATGCGGCCAAGCGTCAGGGCCGGAACCGTCTTGAAATGGCAGGTTAAGCGGGTTCAGGCACGCGCGAAACGACGCTCTCGCAACGCCCCGCTCGCTTCCTGCGGGCGTTCCAGAACCATGCAGCGCTCCAGAAACAAGTACATGTACTCATAACTTTTGCAGATTGCCATTCTCAGGTCGGCCTGCAATTGCTCGCTGGGGTTGTTGCCCACCAACGTACAAATGATCTCCAGGGCTTCCCAAGGGTGCGAATCGTCATACTGCGCGTGCATCTTCAGCCATTTCATGGCGCGCTTGCGGATCTCCGGCGGGAACAAATCTGCGTAGGTTTCTTGTGAACATACGACAGCAGACCACTCACCGGTAGCGCCCTCGATGGCGTAGTTGGTGGCTGCGATGGCAACGACCAGCGGCTCCGACGAACAACTGTGCCAGCACCAGTGATTGAGTGCGTGCAGCTCGGACGGAACCCGTTGCGCTTGCAGGTCTTGCAGGGTGACCCCGTGGGCCGCGCTCCAATTTACCCAGTAATCGGCATGGTTGAGCTCGACCCTGATATTGCGCATCAACCAGCGACGCGCCATGTCTTCTCCCGGATGCCGGGCGAAACGGGTTTTGGTCAGGTTCTGAGCCATATAGACCGCAAACTGTTCGACAACAGGCCAACCACCAATCAGGTATTGGCGCATGGTCCTCGAACTGAGCTGACCATCTCGCATGCGTTGATAAAGTTCATGCCCTACCACGCGAGCCTTGGCTTCACTGCAATCTTCGATCAATTGCTGTGCCCAAGCGGGGTAACTGCTGGCATCCATCAGCGGACCGGTTCTAATGAACATATCGATCACTGTGTAGCTCCTAGTTTTATGTTGCATGGGGTCGCTCAGCGAAAAGTCCCAGGTGCGCTGAACAACATGGGGGTCTGCCTCGCGGGCCGTGCGTGCAGACATTCACAGGTGAATAATTGCGGCCGCTCAATAACATACCCCTGAGCGTAGTCCACCCCGATTTCCAATAACGCCTGCTCTATCTGAGGGCTCTCGACGAACTCGGCGATCGTCTGTTTGCCCATCACGTGCCCGATATGGTTAATCACTTCCACCATCGCCCGGTTGACCGGATCGTCGAGCATGTCTTTTACGAAACTGCCATCAATCTTGAGAAAATCCACAGGCAAATGTTTCAAGTAAGCGAATGACGACATGCCTGCACAGAAGTCATCCAAGGAAAACCGACATCCCAGACTTTTGAGCTCGTTAATGAACCGAATGGCGCTGCCCAAATTGGCGATCGCACTGGTTTCGGTGATCTCGAAACAGATAAGTTCAGGAGGAATTGCGTAAATCTGGAACTGCTGTCGCAAATATTCGAGAAAAGCGTCATCGCCGATGCTGGAGCCGGACAAGTTGATGGCGCATACCGCCATCGGCCCTTGCCGGTGATTGTCCTGCAAACAGTCGGCGATCACCTTGAACACGTTCTGCACCACCCAGCGATCCAGCGTTGTCATCATGCCGTATCGCTCGGCGGCAGGAATGAAACTGTCCGGCAGGATCAGGCGGCCGGATTCATCCTTGAGCCGCAGCAAAATCTCGACATGGCCGCTGTCCGCGTGACTATCCAACGCCCCACGGTTACCCAGGTAGGCGATTTCCTGAGAGTAGAGACAGAAGCGGTTGTCCTCTAGGGCCATATGAAGACGCTGAATCCACGCCATTTCGCCAAAGCGGGTCGACAGCTCCGAGTCGTCATCGTGATAAACCTGCACGCGGTTGCGACCTTTTTCCTTGGCCATGTAGCAGGCCATGTCCGCCGCGCGTAGGGACGCCTCAAGGGTGGTGGGTGAGTTCGATACATGAACCAGACCGATACTGACCGTGGTCATGAACGGTCGGCCCTTCCACACAAAGTGCAGGCTTTCGACGGTCTGTCGCAGACCTTCAGCGATTTTCTCCGCCGCATCCGGCGCGCAATGCTCCAGCAGGATCCCGAACTCGTCGCCCCCCAGCCTGGCCAGGGTGTCCCCGTCACGGATGCCTTGCTGCAGCAAAGCACAGATATGCCGGAGTAATTCGTCGCCCGCCGCGTGGCCGCAGGTGTCGTTGACCAGCTTGAACTGGTCCAGGTCAAGGAACATCACCGCATGGTGCCCCGGCTGATGGGCCAAACCGTTCAAGGCCAGTTCGAGCCGGTATTCGAATTCACGACGGTTGGCCAGCCCGGTCAATGCATCGTGGGTCGCTTGCCAGGACAGATTGGCGATGTATTGCCGCTCCTGGGTCATGTCATGGAGCACCAACACTGCCCCGCTGACGTTGCCGTCGGTGCGGATTGGAGAGCCCACCAAGGCAACGGAAACCGTGCTGCCATCCAGCCGCTGAATGAGTTTGGAGTTTTCGCTGCCGCCAGCCAGTTTTCCACTCAAAATGTGCTCAATCAGCGTGGAGCTGTCTTTCTGGTCGTTTTCATCGAGCAGGTTGAACAACGCAGCGAGGGGCAGCCCGGTTGCCTGGTCGCTTTTCCAATGGGTCAGCAGTTCAGCCGCAGGATTAAGGTAGGTGATGCCGCCATTGACGTCTGTTGTGATGACCCCGTCGCCAATGGATTCCAAGGTGATCTGCGCCCGCTCCTTCTCGACCTGCAAGGCCGCAGCGAAGGCATGACGCTGCTCCAGCAATTTATGGGTCCGCAACAGCGCGAGAATGATCAGCAGCACGGCAGTGGTGAGATTGACCACCACCAGGATCCGCAAGATGAGGCGTGAGCCTTCCCCCAGCGCATCGCTGAAGGCCATCGCCGCGGGTGTAACACCTTCATTGATCGCGTTGATGCGCTGTCGCCAAGCCAGCACATCGGCATTGGTGGCGCTGCCATCGACGATGCGCCCGTGCATTTGCCGAGCGACTTCATCCAGCTCCACGAGGTAGTTGTCACCGATCTTCCACAGGTCGATGGCTTTTTCCAAATAGCTGAAATGCCGGAAATTGAGGTAGAGCCAAATGATGCCTCGGGCATCGTCGGGATGGTTACCACCCTGCAGAATGCCTGCATTGGCGCGCGCGATGTCGGGAACCGGCTGATCCATGGCCACCCGCAGGTCGTGCCCGCCCTGAGGAATGGCAATGGCCTTCTGATATTTCAGGTAATCGATCTCATCGCGACTGTTGGCGTAGAGATTCAAATAATAAATGGCATCTTTTTGGCCCTTCGACCAGAGGCTCTCTCCCCCCACATAACTGCGCACAGCCGACATCATGTACAGGCTGATGCAACCCAGGAGTGCCTGTAACAGCACCACTGCGATGAATGGCCAGACGATGCCCAGAAGACGGGGCTTCTCGAGAATCCGCTTTTGCTTCATGGTGTCCCTTTCATCAGCACTGCCAGATACTCACTTCCCCGACTCAGGCGACCTCCTGAGAACCCGGGACTCGGCTAATTTCCACGATGCAGCGGCTTGCCTCTAATCGCCACCCGAATGAGCCGATGCCACCACTCAAGGGGATAGAGACGTAAATATGACGCTTTTTACACTTTCATTGAATACAGCGCTCAAGCATAGCCCAAGAATTGACGTGTTCCACTGGCGATACGCCATTTGAGAGAAGGATTGAAAAAAACCGACAGGCTGTATCACACCTGTTGCAGGTGACCGTACAAGCGAGCGTAGAGACCGCCTTCGGCGATGAGCTGTTGATGATCACCGTCTTCGGCAATTCGACCGCCGTCGAATACCAACACCCGATCGGCTTGCTTCACGGCGGACAGACGGTGCGCGATGATCAATGTCGTGCGCCCCATGAGAAAGCGGTTGAGCGCTTGATGCAGGTTGTACTCGGTGGCCGCATCCAGCGCCGAGGTGGCCTCATCGAGGATCACCACTTTTGGATCGGCAAGCACCATGCGCGCAATGGCCAGCCGCTGCCGCTGGCCGCCGGAGAGGCGCACCCCGGAACGGCCAACCACGCTGTCCAACCCTTGCGGCAGCGCCCGAATCGTGTCATCCAGTTGAGCAATTTCCAAGGCTTGCCAGCAGGCCTCGTCGCTGCGCTCGCGTCCCATCGACAGGTTGGCACGCACGGTGTCGTTGAACAGCGCCGGGTGTTGCAGCACCACGGCGACATGCTCGCGAACCGTTTCCAGGCCAATCTCTTCCAGGGTCGCGCCGCCGAAGCGGATACTGCCCGCCCGAGCGCTGTACAAGCCAAGCAGCAATTGGACCAGCGTGCTCTTGCCGCCGCCACTGGCGCCGACGATGGCGACCTTCTCCCCTGCTGTGATGCTGAGGTCGAGGTGGTCGAGCACCGGCTCTTCGTGGTAGCCGAAGCACAGGCCTCGCACATCGATGCCCACCGTCTTGCGACCGAGAAAAGGGTTGATGCGAGCTTCATATCGCGGCTCATCGGCGCGGGCCAACAGCTCGTTGATGCGCGTCAGTGCGCCGCCCGCCGCATAGAAGGCGTATTGCAAGTTCAGCAGTTGCTCGACCGGCCCGATCATGAACCACAGGTAGCTGAACACAGCCAGCATGTGGCCGATGGAGAGGTCCGAGAACAGGACGGTCAACATCGCCGCTGCGCGAAAGATGTCGATGCCGAACTGGAACAGCAGCCCACTGGCCCGGCCTGACGCATCGCTTTTCCATTGCGAAGACACCGCGTAGTCGCGGACTTCCCTGGCGCGCCCGCCCAACAGCCCCAGGAAATAGCCCTGCCGATTTCCGGCACGGATCTCCTGAATGGCGTCGAGGGTTTCGGTGAGCGCCTGGGTGAAGCGCGACGTGCTGTCATTCTCAAGCTTCTTGAGGTGTTTGACGCGCTTGCCCAGCTTGACGGTGGCGTAAATCACCAACGGGTTGAACAGCAGGATGAGCAGGGCCAGTTGCCAGTGCATCCACACCAGGATCGCCGCCGTGCCCGTCAGCGTCAGCATCGCCACGAGGAACTTGCTCAGGGTTTCGCCAACGAATTTGTCCAGCGTGTCCAGGTCAGTCACCAGATGCGCTGTCACCGTACCGCTGCCCAGGCTTTCATATTCTCCCAGGGAAATCCGTTTGAGCCGCTCGATCAGGCGGACACGAATCCGATAGACAATGTCTTTGGACAGGCCCGCGAACAGCCGGGCCTGAATGACGTTGAACAGCAACGCCCCCAAACGCAGGCACAAGGTGGTCAACAGCATCAAGCCGATATAGCCCACCGGCTTGTGCAGGCTTTCCGGCAAAAAGTGATTCATGAACAACAGGGCGCCATTACCTTTGCCCAGCAGCACTTCATCGACCAACAGCGGCAGCAGCAGAGGGATCGGCACCGAGCACAGCACCGCCAGAACCGCGACGCCGTTGGCGATCCATAGGGCTTTCTTGTGGGTCAGGGCCAGGCGGCGAATCTGCGCCCAGTCAAGGCGATCGCCCCGCCCAGCGCCACCCTCTACGACCGCTCTGTCCGAAGTCTCGATGTCGGAAGCGTCACGCACAGGCCGCGCGCTCCAGCCACCGACCGAGCAACGGCGCCAACGCTTCCAGAGGCTGGTAGCCATTGGTCAGCAAGGCCAACTGGCCGTCGCGCTCGGCCAGCAAGGTCGGGAAACCGGCAATGCCCAGGTCTTGCACCCAAGCGAAATCCGACGCGGTGGCGGCGTGCTGCTCGGCACTGTCGAACGCTGCGGCGAACTCGATCCGCGGCAGCCCCGCCCGTTCGGCCAGCTCGGCCAGCACCGAGGCCTTGGTAGTGTCCCGCCCCTGGAGGTAGAACGCCCGCTGGATTTGCCCGACCAGTTTCCAGGCGATGTCCGGCGCCAGGCTGCGAGCAGCAACGATGGCGCGGCAGGCCGGTTCTGTGTCATAGACAAAACCGTCAGGCAAAGCGTCTTCGAATTTGAACGACTGACCCGTCGTTTCCTGAACGGCACGCCAGTGTTCCAGGATGTAGCGTTTGGTCGTGGGTTCCAGGGCTGCCCCACTGCCGGTGCGCAAACCGCCCAGCACCAGGTGCAACGGCACGCCAGCCGCATCCGCCTGCTCGACCAGTGCTTCGGCGACCGGCGCGAAGCCCCAGCACCATGAACACATCGGGTCCATCACATAAAGCAGGCGAGCGGGCATGGTTCAAGCCTCGTGGGTCTGTTTTTCTTCCGTTTGAGCATCCAGCAAGCGGTAGTTGCGACCGATGGGGTGCGGCTGATTGCGTGCCTTGGCCAGTTCGATCTGCTTCTGCCGGTCGATGGCGCTGCGACGGGTCTTCTCGCTCAGCGTATCCCAGCAGTGCGGGCAACTGACGCCCGGCGAATAATGCTCGCTGGCACGGTCTTCGGCGCTGATCGGCGTGCGGCAGGCGTGGCATTGATCGTAGTCACCCTCGCTCAGATCGTGGCGCACGGTCACGCGGTTGTCGAACACGAAGCAGTCGCCGCGCCAGGCGCTTTCTTGCTGCGGGACTTCCTCGAGGTATTTGAGGATGCCGCCCTTGAGGTGATAGACCTCTTCGAAGCCCTCACCGAGCATATAGCTCGACGCCTTTTCACAGCGAATGCCGCCCGTGCAGAACATCGCGACCTTCTTGTGCTTCGCCGGGTCGAAGTGCGCCTTGATGTAGTCCGGGAACTCGCGGAAGGTGGTGGTTTTCGGGTCGATGGCGCCTTCGAAGGTGCCGATGGACACTTCGTAGTCGTTGCGGGTGTCGATCAGCAGGACTTCAGGGTCAGCGATCAGCGCGTTCCAGTCTCGCGGTTCGACGTAGGTGCCCACGGCCTTGTTCGGATCGACGCCGGGTACGCCCAACGTGACGATCTCTTTTTTCAGCTTCACCTTGGTGCGATAGAACGGCTGCTCGTCGCAGTAAGATTCCTTGTGGTCGACGTCGACCAGACGCGGATCGTTGCGCAACCAGGCCAGCAGACCATCAATGCCCTCGCGGGTACCGGACACTGTGCCATTGATGCCTTCTTCAGCCAGCAGCAAGGTGCCTTTGACGCCGTTGTCAACCAAGGTCTTGAGCAGGGGTTCACGCAGCTCGACGTAGTCAGTCAAGGTGACGAATTTGTACAGCGCCGCGACGACGATGGGTGCGGTTTGAGTCATGTTGCATCTCCAGGTGGTGACCCTCGCAAAGGGCCTACCGGATGAAAATTCGATGGAAAGCGCGCTGATTGGGCAACGCGGCGCGGATTCTATCAAACATCGGCGACGAGCAGACAGGGTGGTGATCGATGGGGAGATTGACGCAAATCAATAGAGGAGAGAGCAGCGCACCGCAGGAGCGTGCTTGCCCGCGATGGCGTCGTGTCAGTCAACCGTCCGACACAGACGATAGCATTCGCGGGCAAGCACGCTCCTACAGGACTCAGCGCGACTGAGGCTCAGTCATGCCCCCCGGCACAGGTCGGCGAAGCGGGCGCAGCGCCCAGCTTCGCCCACTCTTGCGGGGTATAGGTGTGCAGCGCCAGGGCATGAAACTCACCCATCAACCCCCCCAGCAGGCCATAGACCTTCTGGTGGCGCTTGACGGCATTGAGGCCAGCGAACTGTTCGCTGACCACCACGGCCTTGTAATGGGTGTCGGTGCCACGGCTGTGCATATGGCTTTCGTTGAGCACCTGCAGGTACTCAGGCTGAAAGACCGCCAACGCCGATTCGATACGCTGTTGCATGCTCATGTGAGGTTTCGCTTATGGCTTCTTGGCCGGGGCGCCCTTGGCGGCTGCCGGGGTCAGCTCCTTGGTCATCGACTCCAGCAGACCGGTGACCACAGGCACTGCCGGTTGCAGTTTGTCCTGAGTCAGCTGGAACGACTGCTGGCTGATCTGCGGCATCTTGGCCTGGACCTTCTTGCCCAGTGGCGATTCATAGAACGCAACCAGGTCCTTGAGCTCCTGCTCGGTGAAGTTGTCGGTGTACAGCTTGACCATGTCAGGCTGCAGCTTGTCCCAGCCAATGGCCTTGTCCAGTGCAGCGTTGGCCTGGGCCTGGTATTTCTCCAGCACGGCTTTCTTGGAATCCGGGGCTTTGGTTTCGGCGAAGCGCTGAGCGAACATTTGCTGCGCTTGCATGTAGATAGGCGCACCCAACTGGTCGGCGTGAGCCAGTTTGAGGAACGCTACGGCACTGGCCTCATGGCTGGCGGTGGCAGCAAAAGCCTGGCCGCTGGCACATACCAGAGCGACCGCAGCACAGAGAGCGCGAAGACGGGTCATCGAGTTTCCTTATCTAGCAGGCGAGGCTGAACCCCAAGGGCCGACATTCTGCGCCCCTTTTCCCCCCGCGCTCAACCCCCGCCGCTACGAGCGGTCGTGCCATCGCCGGATCCACTACAGTTCATCGCTGCATGAACCGCTTTTTCGCACACCCGTGCTACCGCGCAGCCGCCGATGGGAACCGAACCGGCCTGCGGGGTACTAAACTGCGCTATTTCGACCCCAAGGAGTGATTCCAGTGAGCCGTACCGAAACCGACAGCATAGGTCCGATCGAAGTCCCCGAAGACGCTTACTGGGGGGCTCAAACGCAACGCTCTCTGATCAACTTCGCCATCGGGCAGGAGCACATGCCGCTGCCCGTACTGCATGCGCTGGCGCTGATCAAGAAGGCCGCCGCCCGGGTCAACGACCGCAACGGTGACCTGCCGGCCGACATCGCGCGACTGATCGAGCAGTCTGCCAATGAAGTGCTCGGTGGCAAATTCGACGACCAGTTCCCTCTGGTGGTGTGGCAGACCGGCAGCGGCACGCAGAGCAACATGAACGTCAATGAAGTGATCGCTGGACGTGCCAACGAACTGTCGGGGAAAGGCCGTGGCGGCAAATCCCCGGTGCACCCCAACGACCACGTCAACCGCTCGCAGAGCTCCAACGATTGCTTCCCGACCGCCATGCACATCGCTGCGGCGCAAGCGGTCAAAGAGCAGTTGCTGCCCGCCATAGCCGAGCTGTCCGCCGGTATTGCCGAGCAGTCGGCGCGCCATATGAAGCTGGTAAAGACCGGGCGCACCCACATGATGGACGCCACGCCTATCACCTTCGGACAGGAGCTGTCGGCCTATGTCGCACAACTGGACTACGCCGAAAAAAGCATTCGTGCGGCCTTGCCGGCTGTTTGCGAGCTGGCCCAGGGCGGCACGGCAGTGGGCACGGGACTGAACGCGCCCCACGGTTTCGCCGAGGCCGTCGCGGCCGAACTGGCGGCGCTGTCGGGCCTGCCGTTCGTGACCGCACCGAACAAATTCGCCGCGTTGGCCGGCCATGAGCCACTGACAGCACTGTCCGGGGCACTGAAAACCCTGGCCGTGACCTTGATGAAAATTGCCAACGATTTGCGGCTGTTGGGCTCCGGCCCACGGGCTGGCCTGGCGGAGGTCAAGCTGCCCGCCAATGAGCCGGGCAGTTCGATCATGCCCGGCAAGGTCAACCCCACCCAATGCGAAGCGCTGTCAATGCTGGCCTGCCAAGTCATGGGCAACGACGCCACGATCGCCTTCGCGGCGAGCCAGGGCCATCTGCAACTGAACGTGTTCAAGCCGGTGATCATTCACAACGTGCTGCAATCGATTCGACTGCTGGGCGACGGTTGCCGCAACTTCAATGAACACTGCATCGCCGGCCTGGAGCCTGACGCCGGAAAAATGGCCGAGCACCTGGAACGTGGCCTGATGCTGGTCACCGCGCTGAACCCGCACATTGGCTATGACAAATCGGCACAGATTGCCAAGAAGGCTTACAGCGAGGGGCTGACGTTGCGCGAAGCGGCCCTGCAACTGGGCTTCTTGACCGATGCCGAATTCGACGCCTGGGTACGCCCGGAAAAAATGCTCGAGGCGGGCAGCAATGGCTGACCCGATCAGCGGTGCCACTCCCCTGGAGGGCTATGGCAAACGCATTCTGATGGTCATTGGCTCGCCGAAGACCATCAGTCTCTGCCACGCGCTGGGCGACGCCTACGCCCAGGGCGCGCGCAGTCAGGGCCATGTGGTGCGCGTGCTCAAACTGGAGGAGCTGCAATTCGACCCCACGCTGCACAACGGCTATGCGTCGAGCCAGACGCTGGAGCACGACCTGCTCGAAGCCCAGCGAGAAATCCACTGGGCCCAGCATCTGGTTTTCGTCTATCCGGTATGGTGGGGCGGGCTGCCCAGCCTGCTCAGCGGGTTCTTCGAACGGGTGCTGATGCCCGGTTTCGCATTCAAGGCCCACGGGCGTCATCACCCCAGCAATGAATTGCTCAAAGGCCGGACTGCGGAAATGCTGGTCACACTGGACACGCCTTCACGCTATTTCCGTTGGGTGTTCAAAGCGCCCGCCCACCGGCAGATCAAACACGCGATCCTCGAGTTCTGCGGCATCAAGACCACTCGACTGACAGAATTTTCCCCGGTCAGAACGTCGTCGGAAGAACAACGCCAGCAGTGGATTCACCAGGCGGAGGCTCTGGGCAGGCGTTGACGCATGGCCACCACAGGCCAGTACGCAGGCCTGCACAAACGGAGTAGAGTAGCCATCAGCCAGCTGAGCGATCCGTGTCACGCTGTGGATTGCTCATCGCACTGCCCGTTCAGGTCGACCCGGCCTGATCGCCCCTTCAACGCCATGCCGGAGCAGGCCATGTTGAACAAGCGTGAGCAAGACCCCACCCCTGCCGTGCACTTTCGCACTGACCGCGTCTCTCGCGTCAATGGCCTGTATTTCTTCAGCACCCGTGAAAATACCCTGGAAGGGCCGTTTTTCACCAAGGAAGACGCCGAACGCGAAACTGACGCTTACATTCGCCGGATGCAGGCCCAAAAGGGCAGGCCGTTCGACCCGCCCTCCTCTCTCAATGGCTGACGCTCAGGCGTGATTACGGCGAAACGTGTCCTCGCCCATCGCCTCGATCTGCCCTTCGATCAACGCATCGAACGGGCGCAACAGCGCGTCGAATGCCCTTTCAGGTTCGAGCGTGTGCAGCGCGTGGACGATGGCTTCCAGTGTCGACAAGGCGTCAGGCCCCGGCGCCTTGCGCAGCCGATAGCGTGACGCCGGAGCGCTGTCGAGGGTGACGCGCGGCAATGCGGCCAGCGACGGATTGAGGTGCAAGAGTTTGCGCGCCTTGCGCCAAGTGCCATCCGGCACGACCAACAGTACGGGGCTGCCATCACCACCCCCTGCCTCCAGCGGCGCCGCACCCTCCCCCGGAAACAGCAGGCGGGCCTGATAACCCGCCACGTTGAGCCACTGGTCGAGGTGATCGAACACTTCCCCAACTTCATACTGCACGTTGGTCAGGCCCAGGGCTGCGAAACGGGCCGTGTTCAGGGCGTGGTTGACTTCGCTGGGGTGCTGCAGAATCAACACGCGGGTTTGGCTGTCCAGCCGTGGAATCAATGGACAGAGGCAGTGCGTAGCAGGGCGATGGCAGCGTTCACAGCGGGCGCGGGACATGATTGAAGTCTCCTCAGAGCGGGTTGAGCTGAGCCTTGAGCAGATCGCGGAACGTCTGAATCAACGGCTCACGGCTGCGTCCGCGCCGCAGGATCATTGAGAACGGGGCCTGATAGCCGAACGTGGCGGGCAGCAAGACGCGCAGGTGCCCCGAATCCACCCAGGACTGCGCGTAGTGTTCGGGCAGGTAACCGATGTAGGCGCCGGACAGCACCAGAATCAACTGCGCCTCCATACTTTCCACGGTGGCCGCGCTGTGCTTGAACCCGTGCCGCGCAAGCTCCGCCTGACTCCAGTAACCGCGACCGACCATGCGTTGCTGAGTGATGACCGGCTCCGGAATCCGCCGCTCATTGAACAACGGATGCCGATTACTGCAGTACAACCAGTGCTGCTCGCGATACAACGGTTGATAAAGCAGACCGTTCATCCGGGTCGAAAAGGAACCGATGGCCAGGTCGAGGCGGTTGTCCAGCACCCCCAATTGCAGCTCATAGGGGCTCATGACCGAGAGGTGCAGGTGCACCGCCGGGTGCTCTTCGCTATAGGCGCCGATCACTTCGGCAAACGGCAGTGCCCGGTCGCTGACGGTCGAATCGAGAACCCCCAGGTTCAGCGTTCCCCGTAGCTCACCCTTCAGTGCGGCGGCGTACAGTTCGAACCCTTCCAGTTCCCCCAGCAGGCGGAGCGTCTCCTGATGAAACAGCTCACCTTTGCTGGTCAGGCTGAAACCACCGCGTCCGCGATGACACAGCACGATGCCCAGCGTCGCTTCCAACTGACTCATGTACGTACTGATGGCCGAGGTGGACAGGTTCAATTCCTGCTGAGCGCTGGCAAAGCCTTGATGGCGCACGACACAGGTGAAAATACGCAGCAATTTGAGGTCGGGTAGTGCGCTGGCCATGGAAGTACCGAGAATCAGAGTGTGCCAAATCGTCCGAGTGGCGATCCTTGCCCTCGAAGTGATCGCGGCTGACGACGCGACGGCCCCGCTCCATGGGGTCGAGCAAGCATTGCGGGCGGCAGCTTAACCTGAATTTCACGATAGTTCAGAAATCTCTGAACTAAGTATTTTGCCTGACCGATTGTTCACCGCCTGCCGGATTCGCAGAATCCCCTCAGACCTATAACGTTCCATTACCCACCGATGAGGCAATCCCGTGGACAAGATTTTTCACCAACCACTGGGCGGCAACGAGATGCCGCGCTTCGCCGGCATCGCCACCATGATGCGTCTGCCCCACCTGCAAACGGCCGCTGGCCTGGACGCTGCCTTCATCGGCGTGCCTCTGGACATCGGCACGTCGTTGCGGTCCGGTACCCGTTTCGGTCCTCGGGAAATCCGTGCCGAGTCGGTGATGATCCGCCCGTACAACATGGCCACGGGAGCAGCCCCGTTCGATTCCCTCTCGGTCGCTGACATCGGCGACGTCGCCATCAACACCTTCAACATGCTCGAAGCGGTGCGCATCATCGAAGAGGCCTACGATGGCTACCTCGAGCACGGCATCATCCCTCTGACACTGGGCGGCGACCACACCATCACCCTGCCGATCCTGCGCGCCATGCACAAGAAACACGGCAAGGTCGGGCTGGTTCACATCGACGCCCATGCGGACGTCAACGACCACATGTTCGGCGAGAAGATCGCCCACGGCACGACCTTCCGCCGCGCGGTGGAGGAAGGCCTGCTGGATTGCGACCGCGTGGTGCAGATCGGTTTGCGCGCCCAGGGCTACACGGCAGAGGACTTCAACTGGAGCCGCAAACAAGGGTTCCGCGTCGTGCAGGCCGAAGAGTGCTGGCACAAATCGCTGGTGCCGCTGATGGCCGAAGTCCGCGAGAAAGTCGGGGGCGGCCCGGTTTACCTGAGCTTTGACATTGACGGTATCGACCCGGCGTGGGCACCGGGCACGGGCACCCCCGAGATCGGCGGCCTGACCACCATTCAAGCCATTGAAATCATCCGCGGCTGCCAGGGCCTGGACTTGATCGGCTGCGACCTGGTGGAAGTCTCGCCACCTTACGACACCACCGGCAACACGTCGCTGCTGGGCGCCAACTTGTTGTACGAAATGCTGTGTGTGCTGCCAGGCGTGGCTCACCGCTGATTGGCTTGCGCCCGATTCAATAACGGCTCGCTAACATCACTGGCCCCTGGGATTGAGCGTGTTCGCGACAAGGGTCAGTCCGCAGCGGGCATGTTGGCTGACAGAGTGCAATCCCCGGCAGGCACACGCCCATAGCACACCGTTCACCACACAACGACCTTCCGCGCTGGTAGCCTGCGTGATGCCAGCCGGATGAGTCGCGTTTCACTATAAAAACAATGACTGGAGACACTCCATGGCTTTAGATATTTTCGTCGTGCTGATCTACGCGGCCGGCATGTTGATTCTGGGCTGGTACGGCATGCGCAAGGCCCGCACCCATGAAGACTACCTCGTCGCAGGGCGCAACCTGGGCCCGAGCCTGTACATGGGCACCATGGCCGCTACCGTCCTGGGCGGCGCGTCCACCGTCGGTACCGTGCGCTTGGGTTATGTCCACGGCCTATCAGGCTTCTGGCTCTGCGCCGCGTTGGGCGCCGGCATCATCGCGCTGAACCTGTTTCTCGCCAAACCGCTGCTCAAGCTGCGGGTCTATACCGTCACTCAGATCCTCGAGAAGCGCTACAACCCCATGGCACGTCAAGCCAGCGCGGTGATCATGCTTGCCTATGCGCTGATGATCGGGGTCACCTCGATCCTGGCGATCGGCACCGTCATGCAGGTGCTGTTCGACCTGCCCTTCTGGGTGTCGGTGGTCTTGGGCGGTGGCGTGGTCGTGGTGTACTCGACCATCGGTGGCATGTGGTCGCTGACCCTGACGGACATCGTGCAATTCATCATCAAGACGGTGGGACTGATGTTCATCCTGTTGCCGATCTGCCTCTATCGCGTGGGCGGCTGGGACGATCTGGTGGCCAGGCTGCCGGCTTCGAGCTTCCAGTGGACCACCATCGGCTGGGACACCATCATCACGTACTTCCTGATCTACTTTTTCGGCATCCTGATCGGCCAGGACATCTGGCAGCGCGTGTTCACCGCACGCACCGAAAAAGTCGCCCGGTATGCGGGATCGGTCGCCGGTGTCTATTGCATCCTCTATGGCCTGGCCTGCGCACTGATCGGCATGGCCGCGCACGTCTTGCTGCCGGATCTGGAAAACGTCAATACGGCGTTTGCCGCGATCGTCAAGGCGTCGTTGCCTGATGGGATTCGCGGCTTGGTCATCGCTGCAGCGCTTGCCGCCATGATGTCCACCGCCAGCGCAGGGCTGCTGGCCGCATCCACGACCCTGACCGAGGACCTGCTGCCGAAATTGCGTGGCGGCAGACAATCGAGCCTGGCGATCAATCGACTGTTCACCGCGCTGACCGGCCTGCTGGTGTTGGGTATCGCCCTGGTGGTCAATGACGTGCTCAGCGCCTTGACCTTGGCCTACAACCTGTTGGTGGGTGGGATGCTCGTCCCGCTGATAGGCGCCATCTTCTGGAAGCGAGCGACCACTGCCGGGGCCCTCACCAGCATGGGCCTGGGCTTCGTCACCGCCTTGGTGTTCATGCTCAAGGACGGTCTGGACGCAAATACGCCGATTTACTACAGCTTGGCCGTAGGCTTGGTGAGTTTTGTGGTCGTCAGCCTGGCATCGCCCCGGCAGGTCGCGGTTGCACGCACCGCCTGAACCGCACCTGTGCTGCCCTTCACAGAGAGCGCCTTCGGGCGCTCTTTTTCATTCGCGGTAACACTTCGTCCGCTGCCGTGTGTTCCGCTGAGGCGGCGAAGTTGAACTAGCCTTAACCATGACAGCGCACCGCATAGATGAACACTCATCGCGCATAGCGGTCATGGCTGTCCAGCGACAGCCTCTGTTCATGGAGTCGGGGGAATTTTGGGCACGTCAATGCAGAGGCTTCCCATGGACCGACGCGAAATCCAGCAGCACGTCTTCGACACCCTCGGGATCATTCTGGTCGACAAAGACCCGATCCAGGACGATGCCTTGCTCGCCGACCTGGAGCTGGACGAAGAAGACTTCGCGGAGTTCTTCAGCCACTTGCAGGCCGATTTCGGCATCGTCATGCCGATCAAGGTGAAATCGCAAATCGCCCACCTGCCAGAGCATTCACCTTACCGCCAACTGACACTGCAGGGTTTGGTTGACCTCATTCTTGTGCAGATGAGCGACCGCACACGCCCGTAGTGACGGCACACGGGACAGCGTTTCGCAGATGACAGTACAGGGTGAGTGATGCGGTTGCGGCGAAGGGCGCACGCAATGCGTCGTGCGAAGGCACGGGCGGGCTATCGGACGATAGCGCCGCTGTGATGATTGACCCCAGATCAGGATTCAGCGGCGAGGGCGACGGCGCTCGTCATCGTCGGTCCTGACGGGAATGGGTTGCAGTTTCGGGCGCTCGATCAGGCCCAGTGCAACGCCGACATCGTGAAGCCACTCTTGCAATTTGCTGTTCATGTGTACGCCCCCCTTCAGGGAATGCTGGCAGCTGACTGTTCGTAAAACCCGGGTCCGCATAAAGCAGATCATAGTGCTCAATGACACTTTACGCCTGCTACGAAGTGTCGCGGCAGGAAATTTTCCCTCCCCTTACGTTTTAACGTCGCCATCCCGCAAACCCTGAGTGGCGCTCGACCAGCGGCAGTGCCACTGGTCGTCCAGCTCTAGCCTGCGGCCACTGGGCTTAGCGCGGTCCCTTCGTGGGCCTGACTGCGTCGCGCAAAGAGGAAAAACAGCACGCCGCCCGGGAAACATCCTGTAAACCATGCGAAATTCGCCATCGGTTGCAGAGCGGGGATGAAGGTAATCGCAATGCCCGCCAACGTCGCGAGGATCAGCGCCTTGACGGCCGTGTAATTGACACCGCCGTTGTACCAGTACCGTCCCGAAGGACCATCGTTGAACAGGGCATCGACATCGATCTGCTGTTTCTTGATCAAGTAATAGTCCACCAGCAGGATGCCGAACAGCGGACCGATGAACGCGGCCAGTACATCGAGGGTGTAGTGGATCACCTGCGGGTTGTTGAACAGGTTCCAGGGCGTGATGAAGATCGAGGCCACGGCGGCAATCATGCCCCCCACGCGCCAACTGATCTTGCTTGGTGCGACGTTGGCGAAATCGAACGCCGGAGAAACGAAATTGGCCACGATGTTGATGCCGATAGTCGCCGTGACGAACGCGAATGCCCCCAGCAATACCGCCACATCGTTGTCGATGCGCGCCACTGTCGCGATCGGGTCATGCAGCATTTCGCCGAACACCGGCAGGGTTCCGGAGACGATCACGACCGTCACCAGCGAAAAAGCCAGGAAGTTGACCGGCAAGCCCCAGAAGTTGCCACGGCGCACTTCAGCCATGCTGCGGCAATAGCGGCTGAAGTCACCGAAATTGAGCGTGGGCCCGGAAAAGTACGACACCACCAGAGCCGTGGCCATGATCACTTGGGACACCGCCTCCCAACCGCTCAACGATTTTTCTGACAGAGTGAAACTGATGTTCGCCCAACCAGCCTTCCAGACGATCCAGCCTGCCAGCAGAAACATGACGGCGTATACCACAGGACCGGCCCAGTCGATGAACCGACGAATCGAATCCATCCCGGTCCAGAACACGGCGGCCTGTACCAACCACAGCACCAGGAAACCGAACCAGCCCAGGTAGGACAAGCCAGCGAAATGAGGTTCGGCGTAGACCGACATCTGCGGGAAGAATCGCAGAACCACGATGATCAGCGCGCTGGAGGCCAGATAGGTTTGCACACCGTACCAGGCCACGGCGATGAGGCCGCGAATGACGGCCGGGATGTTCGCACCGAATACGCCAAACGCCAGGCGGCAGACCACCGGGTAAGGCACGGCGGCTTGCTGGCTGGGTTTGGCCAGCAGATTGGCGACGACTTGGATGATGCAAATGCCGGCCAGCAATGCGATCAATACCTGCCAACTTGCCAGGCCCAGCGCAAAGAGGCTCGCGGCGAAGACATAGCCGCCGACGCTGTGCACATCGCTCATCCAGAATGCAAAAATGTTGTACCAGGTCCACTTCTGCGGCAGTGGCCCCAAGTCCTGATTATAGAGGCGGGGGCTGTAGCCCTTGGGCATTGGCTCGGTCATCACGGGTCTCCCTGAAAGGATGAACAGGCTCCCGAGGCATGCCGCTAACCACACTGCGTACGGGAGCAAGCATGGGTTGTATACGCGTTGACACGCAGAATGCGTGCCATACCGTATACCTGGGGCAACCAAACGCGGAATAGACGGTACGCTGCAAAGCGCGAGTGAAGAGGCGAACGGAGAATCACGGTGCGACAACGCCCGATCAATGCGCGCTCGCAGTGCAGGTATGCTTGATCACGGTGCATTCGAGGGAGGCTAAGGGAGCAGTTGACCGTCGAAATCCTGTATACAATTTTCTCGTCAAACAGAAGCGCAGCGCTCTTTCGGCCCCGCGCTCCATGACGCTGGTCTACCTATTCAGGCAACTGCACCAGCCCATCTTCATCGGTCATGGCACGCTCCAACAGGTCCGCTGGCAGATGCTTGCTGGCCCGAGCGCCCAGCAACTTCAGCTGCTCGCTGCGGCTGACCAGGTTACCCCGCCCCTCCACCAACTTGTTGCGTGCGGCGCCGTAGGCCTTTTCCAGCTGTTGCAAGCGACTGCCTACCTCGTCCAGGTCCTGAATGAACAGCACGAACTTGTCGTAGAGCCATCCTGCGCGTTCGGCGATCTCCCTGGCGTTCTGGCTTTGACGCTCCTGTTTCCACAGGCTGTCGATGACCCGAAGCGTCGCCAGCAAAGTGGTCGGACTGACGATCACGATGTTGCGGTCGAAAGCGTCCTGAAACATGTTCGGCTCGGCTTGCAACGCGGCCGAAAATGCTGCCTCGATAGGCACGAACAGCAATACGAAGTCCAGACTGTGCAAACCGTCGAGCCGCTTGTAATCCTTGCCGGACAGCCCCTTTACATGGTTCCGCAGCGACTGCACATGCTGCTTGAGCGCCGCTTGGGCAATCACCTCGTCCTGCGCTGAAACGAACTGTTGGTACGCCGTAAGGCTGACCTTGGCGTCCACCACCACCTGTTTGTTTCCCGGCAGCATGATCAGGACATCGGGCTGGAAGCGCTCGCCGTCAGGTCCCTTGAGATTGACCTGCGTCTGGTATTCACGTCCTTTTTCCAGCCCGGCATGTTCAAGCACCCGCTCCAGGATCAGCTCGCCCCAATTGCCCTGGGTCTTCTGCCCTTTCAGGGCTTGGGTCAGGTTGGTGGCTTCATCGCTCAGTCGCTGGTTGAGCTGTTGTAGCCGCTCCAGCTCTTTGCCCAGCGAAAAACGTTCCCGCGCCTCTTGCTGGTAGCTCTCCTCGACACGCTTTTCAAACGACTGGATGCGCTCCTTGAGCGGGTTGAGCAACTGCCCCAGTTGCAGTTGACTGGTCTCGGCAAAGCGCTGCTCGCGCTCATCAAAAATCTTCCCGGCCAACTCTGCGAATTGAGCACGCAACTCATCGCGCGAGCTTTGCAGGTCACTCAAGCGCTGCTGGTGGCTCTCCTGCTGCTCACGAAGTTCGGCACCTAGCGACGCGCATTGGGCGCTCAGGCGCCGCAGCTCGTTCTCTTTATCTTCGCGCTCCTGGTTCCAGTCCCCCTGCGCCTGCCGCGCTGCCTCCTGTTGCTGCCGAAGCAGCTCGACTTCCCGACGCAGGGCTGCGAGGTCAGCCTGCTTGACGGCATTGGCCTGACTCAGGTCGCTGATTTCGTCGCGCCCCGCGTCCAACTGCGCCGCGAGGCCGTCCTGCGCCATCTGGGCATTGACCAGACGCTCGTCGAGCAGAAGCAAATCCGCTTCGCGCCGCGCAACTTTACGTTGCAGCTGCCACGCCAATGCCAGCAACGGCACCCCCGCTATCCCCAATCCCAGCAGGAGGCTGGTGAGGTCAAAAGCCATAAACATTTCCCTACTCCACAATCGTGCTGGCGGCATTATGCGCAGAAGCGGCGCCCACGTCAGAGGCCGATCGGCGATGAATGGGCGGATTCGCGTTGAGCACCCGCGCAAAGGCGCGTCCTAGAGCAGGGGGCAGGGACAATCCACAGATCCTGTGGATAACTCAGTGGACAACGACCGTCCAACCCCCGCAAACGCAGGCAGAACGCGGCCTGCGTTCAAACTGACGATTTTTTCACCAACCCAAAAAAGCGAAGATTTTCATTGACTTAATAATTCGTTACCGGAAATCAACCTCTTACGCGCGAATGTGACAGTGGGATGGCAGCTAAAGGTTTTAATGTGCACAAGTCAATTTCCAATCGCTATAAAGCGCCGTTTGGAAAGTGCCAAAACGTGCTTGATAGAGGGCAAAAAGGCCAAAGGCCATCTTTTGCCAAGGGCGTCAAACGCTAAGCACCTCGATTCATTGCCAGCGAGGTGACGGATTTACGGCCCTAAACGGCGCTATGCAAAAGGCACTTCCCAATTCCAACTGGATCAGTTAACATCCGCGCCGTTAGTACCAAGCTGAAATCAATTCTGATCGACGATATCCTTGACCTGAACCCTTAACGCTCAGGCCCTCCAGGAACCGATCACCTCGTTGGTTGACCTGTCATGCCTTCCCGATCTGCCCGTTACCGCAGACGAGATGAAGCCCACATGGCCTGCTCGAACCACCCTGCAAATTGATCAGGATCTTCACCCGGAGCACCGAACCTTTGCTCCTGTTGTGTCGCCTGCCCTCCGAAGTACCTACCAGTCAGCCCAGCGCCAATCGATAACCGCGCTTCCCTGGCTGCCCTGTTCCAGACAGGTTCTGCGCTCTGCCCCTGGCTCTCGATCGAGCATTGGTCCGCGTTTACTGGAACGATTTTAGCTGGCGCGCTTCATATAGCGTGTCGATTCAGGAAACACCTTACATGACTACCCAAATCCAGGCTCAAGAAGCCATTCGTACCCTTACCCATGCCTTCGCACCCATGGACTGTCTGATCATGGCTGCCCGCAAAGGCTGCTTCAGCTTCACGCTTGTCAATGAGCACGGCATCGCCCGCCACAGCGAGCGTTTGTACCCCGACCAGTATTCCAGCCCTGTGCCGCTGCAGGCTGTGATCGAGCGAACGCGCCAAGCGCTGGCCGCGTAACCGTTCGTCGGCAAAATCAGTCCTCATCAAGCCTCGCCCTCAAACGGCGAGGCTTTTTTTGTGCCTGTTTTTGCTATGAAAAAACCTTCGGGTTAATTCCGGAGCGAAATATCGGCGCCGAGACACATGGGGAAATATTTTAAAAACAGCCCTTTACGCAGCAAATATGAGACTACGCTTCAACTCAAGCGGTCTTAGCCGCTTCCGGCGGACCCGAATTCCATCCCGCTGCCAAGCGTCAGGGTCCACCGGCTCATTCACTTCCTGAGGGTGTTATGGGAATCGCTGCCAGTGAACTGCGTCGATACGTGATCCGCCCTACGCTGATCTACCTGGATCGACACCATCCCCGGGCTGAAGCTTTCCTCCTGGCCGTTGCCGCCAGCCAGTCCGCGCTAGGTTTCGCCCTCGACAGTCAACGCGGCCATGGGCTGTACGGGATTTCCGACACGCTGCACTACTCATTGTGGGACAGCTACCTGGCCAAAGACCCCGATCTGGCCAGCCGTGTCAGAGGGCTGGCCAGCCAGCACGCCTTCCTGACCGGGCCGGACCTGGAACTGACTGTCAATCTGCGCTACGCCACTGCCATTGCCTGGATGATGGTCGAAGCGAGTCGCCTCTCACTCCCCAACCTCGACGACGTCATCGGCATGGCACGCATTTGGCGCGAGGTATTTCAGCCCCAGGGCCGACTGATGGATTTCGCGACCGCTTGGCAGGCTTCTGTAGTCCCCGTGCTTCAAGGCGAAGCGGCCATTTTGTGACTTGACGGTTTCGCTGAATAAGGCAGCAATTTTCGCAAGATTGTCCTACAAAAACTGCTCTAACTCGGGTGATCCAGCCTATAGCGCGTTGTGGAAAATGTTGGTAATTTCCGCGCGGTGATCAACAAGGAGTTCTAACAATGAAAAAAACAATGATCAAATCCAGCCTCAGTCTTGCCGTTACCCTTGCCTCCACTCAACTCTTCGCATCCGGTTTTGCCCTCAACGAACAAAGCATCAGCGGCATGGGCACCGGTTTCGCCGGGCGTTCCTCCTCCGTTGACGATGCGAGCATTGTGTATGGCAACCCGGCAGGCATGTCGCGCCTCAAACGCCAACAAGTGACTGTGGGCGTGGCCGCGATCGATGCCAAGACCGACATCAGCGACGCCAGTGGTAGCCGCGCCGGCACCAACAAAGGCGACATGGTTCCATTCACTGCCGTTCCCATGGGTTTCTATGTCAACCCGGTCGACGATCATTGGGCCTTCGGTCTGGGCGTCTACGCTCCTTATGGTCTGATCACCGACTACGAGAGCAGCTTCCAGGGCCAGAATTTCGGCAGCAAGAGCATCGTGAAGGTCGTCACCTTCCAGCCGACGATCAGCTACGCGTTCAATGACAAGGTTTCGATCGGTTTCGGTCCGACCATCAACCGCATTTCCGGCGCACTGGAGTCGACCCTCAATGTAAGCGGCCTCACGCTTCCTGCCACAGGTCGTCCATCCGGGGATGGCCGCATCCAGGTGAAGGGCGACGACGTCGGTTACGGCTTCAACGCGGGTATTCTGGTACAAGCCACCGACAGCACCAGCCTGGGCCTGACCTACCACTCGAAAGTGACTTACAAGCTCGACGGCCATACCGAAGTCCGCACCGGTGCAGGCGTTCCTCCCCAGATTCTGGGAAGCGGTCGCTACGATGCCAAACTCAGCCTGGATACGCCGGAGTCGGTTGACTTCTCCATCACTCAGAAGCTGGACGATGCCTGGAAAGTCTACGCCGGTGCTACCTGGACGCGCTGGAGTCGCCTGCAAGACATCACCGTCCGCAACTCGGGCGTGACCCGCGCTGGCGGCGTGGCGGCCCCGGCATTGGTCGGGACCATCACCGAAGAACAGAATTGGCACGACACCTGGGCGTATGCCATCGGCACGTCCTATCATTTGAACAAACAGTGGGTCCTGCGCACGGGCCTGACGTTCGATCAGTCGCCAACCAACAACACTGATCGCTCGCCACGCATCCCGACCGGTGACCGGACCATCTTCAGCGTCGGCGCTGGTTACAGCCCAACCGACGACATCACCATTGACGTGGCCTACTCCTACCTGGATGAGGAAACCGTCAAGGTGAACCGCACCAACGCCCTCGGCCAGCGCTACTCGTCCAAGTACGACAACAGCGCGAACGGTTTCGGCCTCGGCCTGACCTACCGCTTCTGATGACGTTGGCGGGACCGGCCGACACCGGTCCGCCATACAGAAAACCCCGTAGCCAGCGATGGATGCGGGGTTTTTCGTTCAGGGCATGCGACCCGAGGAGTGTCTCAAGGCTTGGACGCGATGGCCTTTTCCACGGCGGAAATCAGCTCGGGGTCATCCGGCGCTGTGGTGCTGGAAAAACTGGCGACGACGTTGCCCTTGCGGTCCACCACGTATTTATAGAAATTCCAGCGTGGTGCGCCGCTCTGTTCAGCCAGCGCCTTGAACAGCGGAATGGCATCGGCACCTCGAACCGGCTGAGGCTCGGTCATGGTGAAGGTCACGCCGTAATTGACGTAACAGACCTTGGCCGTTTCTGCCGTGTCATTGGACTCTTGCTTGAAGTCGTCCGAAGGCACTCCCAGCACCTCAAGCCCCTGCCCCTTGAAACGTTGGTTCAACGCTTCCAGGCCTTTGAATTGAGGCGCAAAGCCACAAAAACTTGCGGTATTGACCACCACCATCGGCTTGCCTGCGAATTGCTGGCACAGGTCGATCGTTTGCCGGGCGCGCAGCTTGGGCAATTCGCCCTGCAATAAAGGAGGACAATCCGCTGCGGCGACGGCACCGCTCATGGCCAACAGCAGAATAGGCAGTAAGGACCAGCGAGTGTTCATGGAGGCATCCCTTCGAAGTAGACATTCGGCGTCTGCGACACACGCTACTCTCTGCGCCCCCGAATGCCTAGACGCCAGCCTTCAGCAGGTCATGCCCAGTTGCAAGGCCCCAAGGCCGACGCGGTGCCACCCCCACCAGGCCACTGCCATCAGCGTCGCAATCAGAATGACGCCCGCCAGCCAGGGAATCAGCCGCGTCACAGCGTCACCGGTTGAACGCTCAGACGCGCTACTGGCCGCTCGCGTACGGGCCAGTTGAGGGCGGCCGCGATCAGACTAAGGGCTATCGAGACCTGCCAGATGATGTCGTAACTGCCTGTGTGGTCATACACCACCCCGCCCAGCCAACCGCCGAGGAAGGCCCCCAGTTGATGGAAAAGAAAGACGATCCCGCCCAGCATCGACAAATTGCGCACCCCAAACAACGTGGCCACGGTGCCATTGGTCAGCGGGACGGTCGATAGCCAGAGCAGGCCCATGGCAATCCCGAACAGGTAGGCCGTGGTTTGCGTCAAAGGCGCCCACAGGAACAGGACGATCACCACCGCGCGTAATAAATAGAGGCCGGTCAGCAGACGAGGTTTGGACATCCGCCCGCCCAGCCACCCCGCGATGTAGGTGCCAAAGACGTTGAACAGGCCGATCAGCGCCAGCACGGTGGTACCGACCGTGGCGGGCAGGTGTTGGTCGACCAGATAGGCGGGAAGGTGAACGCCGATGAACACCACCTGAAAACCGCAGACGAAAAAGCCGAATGCCAGCAACCAAAAGCCGGTATGGCTGCAGGCCTCCTTCAGCGCTTCGCGTAATGTCTGCTCGCCCACTGCGGCGGGGGCGGGTTTGTCCTTGAGCATGGCCACCAGCGGCAGGATGAAAGCCACCAGCAAGCCCAGCGCCACCAGCGCCATGGACCAGCCCAGCCAGCCAATCAGCCCGAGGGTGCCAGGCAGCATGGCGAACTGGCCAAAGGAGCCGGCTGCACTGGCCAGCCCCATGCCCATGCTGCGCTTCTCGGGAGGCAGCGCACGGCCGACGACGCCGAGGATGATCGAGAAAGTCGTGCCGGACAAACCGATGCCAATCAACAAACCGGCGCTCAGCGACAATGAGGCGGGCGAATCGGCCATGCTCATCAGTGCCAACCCTACGGCATAGAGAATGCCGCCGATGAACACCACTCGCGCCGCGCCGAAGCGGTCTGCCAGCGCGCCCGTGAACGGTTGCGCAAGGCCCCAGATCAGGTTCTGCAAGGCAATGGCGAACGCGAAGACTTCACGCCCCCAGCCGAATTGCGCACTCATCGGTGGCAGAAAGAGCCCGAAACCGTGACGTGTCCCCAGCGACAGGGCCAGAATCAGCGCGCTGCCCAATAGAACCCAGCCACTGGCACGCCAGACCGATGTCATTCCCGTCCTCCCGAGACCAAGGGCAACTCACTAGATGTATAGGCCCACAAAAGGCGTCAGCGAAGCTACGCCCAAGGCGGAAGGGGTGTCAATCGACGGGGCGGAGATGAGCATGGGCGCTTCGCATTGGGCCCGCCTGGCGCGGCTCGGTCCAATGGATCAGCTTAGCGCCAAGGTGACCAGCACCAAGACTTCCAGCAACTCCAGCAGCGCACCGGCTGTGTCCCCCGTGCTGCCCCCCAGGCGCTGAATCATCAGCCGGCGCAATCCGAAAAAGCCGGCCGTGGCGACCAAGACGGCCAACCCCCCTGCGACACCCGCCACCGCGACGCAGCCGACCAGGGTGGCGATGAGGACCTTGGCGCCGAGCGGACGTGGCAAATGATCCGCCAGCGCCTGCCCCAATCCTCCAGAACGGACATAAGGCGTATTGAGGAACAACCCCAGCATCGCCGCCCGCCCAAGCACCGGCGCGAGCAACAACCCTATCGACCGATGCGCGTCGATCAACGCCAGGATCGCCGTGAACTTCAACAGCAGCACCACCACCAGCGTCACCACTGCAACCGGGCCGCTGCGCGGGTCCTTCATGATCGCCAGGGTTCGCTCACGGTCACCGAACCCGCCTAGCCAGGCATCGGCGCTGTCCGCCAGGCCATCCAGGTGCAATGCGCCACTGAGCAGCACCCAAGCGGACAACAGCAGGGCGGCATGCAGCAACAGCGGTGCCCCGGTCAATAACAGATTCAGTCCCATCAATATCAGGCCGAACAGGACACCCACCGCGGGATAGAACAACAGTGAGCGCCCCAACTGCTGGGGCGTCGGCATGCCAGGCAGGCGAATGGGCAGGCTGCTCAAAAACTGCAGGGCGATCCAGAACGGCAACATTCACACCTCCTTCAGTGTGCCCTGAGCGTCGACCTGAAGAGAAAAGCGCTCGCCGTGACTCACCACCACCTGCAATAACTGCTCCCGCGGCACGCCGCGGGCCAACGCCAACAGCAAGCGCATGACACCTCCATGACAGATGAGCAGCACCCGTTCGCCCTGGTGCGCCGCGTAAAGCCGTTGGATAGCTTCGGTCACACGTTCGGAAAAAGCTTTTACCGGCTCGCCATTCGGCGGCGTGAAGGTGTAAGGATTTTCCCAAAAAAGGCCAAGACCTTCGGCGTCGGTGGCCATCAACTGGGCCGTGCTCAGCCCTTCCCAATCCCCGAAATGCAGCTCCTTTACATCCGCCTCCAGATGCAACGGCACACCGAGTTTTGCGGCCAGGTCCTCTGCGAAGCGCGCGCAGCGTTGCAGCGGCGAGCTGACGATCCGATCCCAATCGCGGCCCACACTCACGGCATCCTGCATTTGCTGCCAACCCAGCGGTGTCAGTGCGTCGTCCAGACTGCCCCGCAGCCCGCCACCGTGCTCGGTCTCACCATGACGCAACAGGTCCAGGTGCAGCGTCATGCCGGTCGATCCGCCACGGCTGCCTCAGCGAAAGTTGCCATGCCGTTGTGCAGCTCACACGCCATGCGCAATAGAGGCGCTGCCAGCGCGGCCCCACTGCCCTCGCCCAATCGCAGGCCCAGTTCCAGCAGCGGCTCGGCTTGCAAGGCCTCCAGCACATGGCGATGCCCGGGCTCTGCGCCGCGATGACCGAAAACCAGGGCGTGCCGAGCTGTCGGATTCAACCGCACGGCCACCAATGCCGCGACCGAGCAAATGAAGCCGTCCACCAATGCTGCAACGCCTTCCTGTGCACAGGCCAGGTAAGCGCCGACCAGCGCAGCGATTTCGAACCCGCCGAGCGCACGCAGGCTGCCCAAGGCGTTGCCCGCTTCGGCGGCATGGACCTGCAGCGCTCGCTCGATCACCTGCGCCTTATGCAGCACGCCTTCGCTGTCGAGCCCGGTACCAGGGCCTACCAGCGCCGAGGCCGGGCAGTTCAGCAATGAGCAGGCCACTGCGCTGGCGGACGTGGTGTTGCCGATGCCCATTTCGCCGCCGATGAACAGTTCGGCACCGGCGGCCTTGGCCCGCAACACACTGTCACGGCCGGCACTCAGGGCGCTCTCCAACTGGGTAGGGGTCAACGCTTCGCGCTGGACAAAATTGGCCGTTCCAGGCCCCAGGTTCAAGTGCAGTACCCCCGGCAGACTCACGCTGGAAACCGTGCCCAGATCCACGACATCCAATTGCGCCGACAGATGCCGGGCCAGTACGCTGATCGCGGCGCCGCCCGTGATGAAGTTATGCAGCATCTGCCCGGTGACTTCTTGCGGATAGGCCGAAACGCCTTCTGCGACCACACCGTGGTCCCCTGCAAAAATGCCGATCCATACGTGATCGACCTTGGGCTTTGCCCTGCCCTGAATGGCGGCCAGTTGCACGGCGAGGACTTCAAGTTGGCCCAATGACCCGGCGGGCTTGGTCAACTGCTGCTGTCGGGCCAACGCCTCCTCGCGAATGGCCTGATCGGGTTGGGGAGCGGGTACGAGCCACCAGGCTTTACTCATAGTGCGGATCCTTTCAAGGTCATGGGCAGCCCTGCGACAGTGAACACCACGCGCTGGCAACGTTCGGCCAGCGCCTGATGCAACCACCCGGCCTCATCGACGTAACGACGGGTCAGCTCACCAAGCGGCACCACGCCAAGCCCGGTTTCGTTGCTGACGAAAATGATGTGGCCCGGCAACGCGGCCAGGCCCTTCAGTAATGCGTCGCGCTCCTGCGCCAGTCGCTGCGGATCGTCCAGCATCAGCAGGTTGGTGAGCCACAGCGTCAGGCAGTCCACCAGCAGGCAACGCTCTGGTCTAGCGTTCTCCTTCAATACGCGGGCCAGTTCGAGCGGCTCCTCCACCAGCCCCCAGTTCGCGGGGCGGCGCTGACGGTGCAGCGCCACTCGTGCATTCATTTCACCGTCCAGCGGCTGGCTGGTAGCGATGTACACGACGTCAAGCCCGCTATCGACGGCCAGTTTTTCCGCCAGTCGACTCTTGCCGGAACGTGCACCCCCGAGGATCAGCTCCTGCACCATGCCGCCTCCACACCGCAGAGTTCACGCAGCAATGTGCCATCCAGGTGCTTGTCCACCAGATCCGCCAGGCGCTCGATGTCACGCTCGCGCAGGCCGTGATAATCGACCGGCTGCACGTCCTGCAGGCCCGCCCAACGTAACAAGGCGCTGCTGGACGCCGCGTGTTCGAACAGCCCATGCAGATAGGTTCCAAGCACCTGGCCATCGGCACTCATCGCGCCGTCGCAGCGGCCATCGCTGAGTTGCACCAAGGGGGCCTCCAGCGCTGGCCCCTGTGTCACGCCCGCGTGAATCTCGTAACCCACGACGTCCGCTCCCTCGAGGAGCAAACGCCCCTTGACGTTGCATAGCTGCTTTTCCTTTTCCAGCACGGTACTGAGGGCCAGCAACCCCAGCCCGGGGCTCGATCCGGCCGGGCCCTCCAACCCCAACGGATCGTGCAGGTGTTCACCCAGCATTTGCAGCCCGCCGCAGATGCCCAATACTTTGCCGCCATAACGCAGGTGGCGTTGAATGGCGGTGTCCCAGCCGTTAAGGCGCAGATAGGTCAGGTCGCTGCGCACGCTCTTGGAGCCCGGCAGGATGATCAGGTCGGCGGCGGGAATGGGCTGGCCGGGGCCAACGAACTGCAGGTTCACCTGCGGATGCAGGCGCAACGGGTCGAAATCAGTGTGGTTGCTGATGCGCGGAAGGACCGGCACCACGACATTGAGCACACGTTCGGCCTTGTCGATCTGGCGTCGATCGAGGCCATCCTCAGCCTCCAGATGCAAATCCATGACATAAGGCAACACGCCTACCACCGGTTTGCCGGTGCGCGCTTCCAGCCAATCGAGGCCCGGTTGCAGCAAGGCGATGTCCCCTCGAAAACGGTTGATGACGAAACCCTTGACCCGAGCCTGCTCGCTCGGCGACAGCAATTCCAGCGTGCCCACCAAATGCGCGAAAACACCGCCGCGGTTGATGTCGGCCACCAGCAACACCGGGCAATCGACGGCTTCGGCGAAACCCATGTTGGCAATGTCGCCTGCGCGCAGGTTGATTTCCGCTGGCGACCCGGCGCCTTCCACCATCACCACCGCGCCGGTTTCGCTCAAGCGCCGATGTGAAGCGAGCACCGCCTGCATCGCGATGACCTTGTAATCGTGATACGCCACCGCGTTCATGGTGGTGACGGCGCGACCGTGGATGATCACCTGCGCGCCAGTGTCGCTGTTGGGTTTGAGCAGCACCGGGTTCATGTCGGTGTGAGGTTCCAGGCCACAGGCCTGGGCCTGGACGGCTTGCGCGCGGCCGATTTCGCCGCCGTCGGCGGTGACGGCACTGTTGAGTGCCATGTTTTGCGGCTTGAAGGGCACGGTCCGAACGCCTTGACGGGTCAACCAGCGGCACAACGCGGTCACCAGCGTGCTCTTTCCAGCGTCCGATGTGGTGCCTTGCACCATCAACGTTCGCCCAGTGCGGGAAATAGTCATGCACGCTCCTGGGTAAATTCGCACAGCGCTTGTTCCAGGCGTGTCCAATCGGACTCGTCCCGCGGCAGACCGAATCGCAGGCTGCTGTTGTGCGGGCCATCATTCAAGAAAATGCGCAAGAGAATGCCCCGCTGGGCACAGAACTCATAGAGCTCGGTCGCCCGTGCAGTAACCAGCCATTGGAACAGTGCGCACCCCCCTTGAGGCGCCCAGCCAAAGTGCGTCAGCAGCGCCACCAGCCGTCGGGAAGCGAACTCGGTGCGCTCGCGCTGCACACGATGCCCGTCGAGGTCCTCAAGGCATGCCTGCCCCAGCACCCTCGCAGGGCCACTGACCGACCAGGGCCCGATCTGCCGGGCGAGTGTTTTGAGAAAGCGCGATTCGGCGAGCACGAACCCCAGACGAACACCGGCCAGCCCGAAGAACTTGCCGAACGAACGTAGGACGATCAAGCCCGGACGCTGCGTCTCTGCCGCCAGGCTCAGCCCCGGCGTGTTATCGATGAAGGCTTCGTCGACCACCAGCCACCCACCGCGCTGTGCCAGACGCGCGTGCCACTCCAGCAGACGCGCCGGGGGCACGCTCAGGCCAGTGGGGTTGTTGGGGTTCACCACCACCAGCACGTCAAGGACGTCGATGAAGCGGTCGACCTCGTGCTCCAGCACTTCACGCACCAGAAATCCGGTGCTGCGCCACGCCTCGGCGTGTTCGGCATAGCACGGCGAGAGAACGCCAACCTTGCCTGCCTGACGCAGACGCGGCAGCGCCTGGATCGCGGCTTGGGAGCCGGCCACGGGCAGCACGTCAGGTGCGCCATAATAAGCGCGAGCCGCGTCTTCCAGACCGTCCTCGGTTTCCGGCAAACGCGCCCACGCCGCGGCCGGAATCGGCGGAATCGGCCATGACCATGGGGAGATGCCACTGGACAGATCGAGCCAGTCCGCTTGATCGATCCCGTACTTCGCGACTGCGCCGCGCAAGCGCCCACCGTGCTCAAGCATAGAATTCAGCTCCCAGACACAGCACCAGTAACCACAACCAGACCCCACGTTGGACCAGGCTCCAGCCACGATCGATGGCATCCGCATCGGCGGCAGCGCCTTCGCCCAATGTTGGCCGCTGATGCAGCTCGCCATGATAAATCGCAGCCCCTCCCAATTCGACGCCCAATGCACCGGCCCCCGCCGCCATCACCGGACCGGCATTGGGGCTGTCCCATTTTGGCGCCTGAGCGCGCCAGCAGCGCAGCGCCAGACGGGTCTTGCCCAACAACGCGTAAGTCAGGGCCACCAAGCGCGCGGGAAGGTAGTTGAGGAGGTCGTCGATTTTTGCCGCCGCCCAGCCAAACCGTTCGAAGCGCTCGTTGCGATAGCCCCACATGGCATCCAGGGTATTGCTCAACCGGTACAGGACCACCCCAGGCGCACCGAGCACCGCGAACCAGAAGATCGCCGCGAACACCGCATCACTGCCATTTTCCAATACCGACTCAGTGGCTGCGCGGGCCACTTCGGTGGCGTCCAACTCTGACGTCTGACGGCTGACCAGGTAACCCACGCGTTGGCGGGCCGCTTCGATGTCGTCGCCTCGCAGCGCCTGTGCCACGGGTTCGACATGTTCGCCGAGGCTACGCAGGCCAAGGGCGCAGTACAATGCCGCCACCTCGACCAGCCAGCCAACGTACGGCAGCGCGCTGAGCAGCGTCGCCAAGAGGGTGAATGGCACAACCGCTAGAACCCAGGCGGTGACGCCGTGGCTGCGCCAACCACGACCGCCGGAATTGAAGCGTTGCTCGAGGCGCTCGGCGTATCGACCAAACGCAACCAGCGGGTGATTGCGTTTCGGCTCGCCCAGCAACGCGTCCAGTGCCACCCCGGCGACACTCAACAGGGCCACGCTCATGACTTCACCCCCCAGGTGTTATCAAAAACCAATTCCTGCAGCGGACGCGCTTGCGCCCAGCCTTCCAATACCAGCATAGGCGCCGGGTAAAACGCCTCGACCGGCCCCAGACAGAGAATGGCCAACGGTTTCGATCCGGTCGGCATGTGCAACAGGTCGGCCAGCGCCGCCGGGTCAAACAACGATACCCAGCCCATGCCCAGCCCTTCGGCGCGAGCCGCCAGCCACAGGTTCTGGATGGCGCAGGACAGCGAAGCCATGTCCATTTCCGGCAAGGTACGACGGCCGAAAATGTGCTTCTCGCGGTCGTCCATCAGGGCTGCGACGAGCACTTCGGCGCAGTCGTTGATGCCCTCGACCTTGAGCTTCATGAAATCATCGGAACGTTCGCCCAGCGCTTCCGCCGTGCGCAGCCGTTCCTCTTCGACGAGTGCTTGAATCTGCCCACGCAACGCGCGATCACTGATGCGGATAAAACGCCAAGGCTGCATCAGGCCGACACTGGGCGCGTGGTGGGCCGCTTCAAGCAAGCGGGCCAACAGCGCCGGCGCGACCTCGCCGCCGCTGAAGTGACGCATGTCGCGACGCTCGGCGATGGCCCGGTAGACCGCCGCGCGCTCCTGCTCGCTGAAAGCCGGGTCAGTCATGGCGCCCTCAAGCGGGCGTGGTGGATGGACCGTCATGGCAAGAACAGCGCCGCCATCGCCTGTGGGTTGGAAGGGAAATAGAAATGCACGTACGACGCGGTCATCCGTCCATCGCGGTACACCGCTTCCGCGCCGCGCCCACCATTGGGGCTGATGCCACGGGCGATCGGCACCTGCTCGGTGCTGGTCAGCGAGTGGTGATAGGTGTGCCCGCGCAATACGCCTTCCGGTAGCTCTACCGACTGCAGCGCCAAGGCTGCAAGACGCTTTTGCATCACCGCCTCGCCATCGAGCAAGCCGACGAGTTCGGCACGCAGCCCTTGCACGTCGGTCAGTGCGTTGAGCAGATACAACATGCCACCGCACTCGGCCAACAACGGTTTGCCCGCAGCATGATGGGCACGAATGGCCTGAAGCATCGGCCGGTTCTGCCCCAATGCAAGATGGTGCAGTTCGGGGTAGCCCCCAGGCAGGTACAGGCTGTCGGCCTCCGGCAACTGCGAATCATGGATCGGCGAGAAAAACGACAATTCGGCGCCCATTGCCCGCAGCAGATCGAGGCTGGCACCGTAAATGAACGCAAAGGCCTCGTCACGGGCGACGGCGATCCGCACGCCCGTCAACAACGGCGCTGCCGCGACGAACTCAGGGGCATCGAAAGTGACGGCGGGCGGCAGGGTTGCATCACAGGTTTCGGCCAGTGCTGCTGCAGCAGCATCCAGCCGCATGTCCAGATCGTTGAGTTCGCTGGCTTGAACCAGCCCGAGATGACGACTCGGCAGCTCAATCGCGGTCTCGCGAGACAGCGCCCCGTACCAGCGCAGCCCTTCGGTCAGGCTGCCTTCGAGCAACTGAGCATGACGCACCGTGCCGACGCGGTTGGCCAGCACGCCTGCGAATGGCAGGTCCGGTTGATAGCGCGCCAGCCCCAATGCCAGTGCACCGAAGGTTTGAGCCATGGCCGTGCCGTCGATGACCGCCAGCACCGGCACGCCGAAACGCCTGGCCAGATCGGCACTGGAGGGCGTGCCGTCAAAAAGCCCCATCACGCCCTCGATCAGAATCAGATCCGCTTCGGCGGCAGCTTCCCACAGCAAACGGCGGCTCTCGGCTTCGCCCACCATCCACATGTCCAGTTGATACACGGGATGACCGCTGGCGCGTTCGAGAATCATCGGATCGAGAAAGTCCGGCCCGCACTTGAACACGCGCACGTCGCGGCCCTGGTTGCGATGAAGGCGAGCGAGCGCTGCGGTGACGGTGGTCTTGCCCTGGCCAGAAGCGGGTGCGGCGATCAGAACAGCGGGGCACTGACGGGGCTCTGTCACCACTCGATACCCTTCTGCGCCTTGATTCCGGCCTGGAAGGCATGCTTCATCACGCCGATCTCGGACACGGTGTCGGACAGATCGATCAGCTCCTGCTTGGCACCTCGGCCCGTGATGATCACGTGCTGCATGGGCGGACGGGCCTGCACGTCACTGAGTACCTGGTCCAGTTCGAGGTAGCCGTGTTTGAGGGCAATGTTCAATTCGTCGAGAATCACCAGGCCGATCGCGGGGTCCCGCAGCAGCGTCTGGCTCACCGCCCAGGCGGCCTGCGCAGCGGCGATATCACGCTGGCGATCCTGCGTTTCCCAGGTGAAGCCTTCGCCCATGACGTGGTAGTGCACTTGTTCGGGAAAGCGGCGGAAGAACAGCTCTTCCCCGGTGGCGTTGCGACCCTTGATGAATTGCACGACCCCGCATTGCATCCCGTGGCCCATGGCACGCGCCAGCATGCCGAACGCCGAGCTGCTCTTGCCTTTGCCGTTACCGGTCAGTACCAGTACCAGGCCACACTCATTGGGCGCACTGGCAATGCGTTCGTCCATCACCGCCTTTTTGCGCTGCATGCGCGCCAGGTGGCGTTCGTCACGTTCGGGGGATTCGCTCATCTCAGCTCTCCGCTTGAGGGCAGGTGTGGCAAACGGAGAACACGCGCAATGACTGACGGCAGGCATCGAAACGAATCGAGCCTGCGCAGAGCATCGCCCTCCGTGATGCTGTGGAATGGATCAGGCCGGTCTCCGGACTCATGAAAAACCACGCGCCTTCCCATGTCCTTCGGACACAGTGGCATTGTGCGGGCCTTGGCTCATTTACCGTTGCGGAGGCAGTGCCGGGATGGATCGCAGAGCGTTCGCACCGGCTTCCCTGTTTCACCCGTGTTCTCGGGCACCTGAAACAATCGGCGAAGGTTAGAGGGTTGACTACGGAGCGTCAATCAAAGCGTCGTGCGTCTGTCGCTGAAAGCCGCTGGCTTGGGCATCCCCTGTCGGCACCAGGCCGGCCTGCTGCTGGCGCAACAGCAAACCGACACAGAGCACTTGAGCAGGTCAGTTACTGCGCGCCAGGTTCGAAGGCTGGATCACCCGTTTGGCGTTCAGCCAGGCCTTCTGCCAATACGGCTTGTCGAGGCTGTCGAGCTTGACCGTGCCACCGGTGGCCGGCGCATGAACGAACCGCCCCTCACCGACATAGATACCGGCGTGGCTCACGTTCGACCCGCCGTTGGTGGCGAAAAATACCAGATCCCCTGTTTGTAGCTGGCTGCGATCGATGTCTGGGCCCCGCAGGCTGATCATCTCGCGCGTCGACCTCGGCAACAGGATCCCCGCGGCATCGCGGTAGACATAGCCAATCAGGCCGCTGCAATCGAAGCCGGAATCAGGCGTGTTGCCACCCCAGCGGTACGGTGTCCCCACCAGCCCAATGGCGCGCAACAAGACGTCATCAGCGACAGGCGAAGAAAATTGAGAGGGAGCGGAAACCACAGGCCGGGAAACGACCTTCGGTGGAGAGGGCGGAGGATGGCTGGAGCACGCTGCCAGTAATACCGCCAAAGAAGCTACAGCCAGACGAACCGTATACGACATAAACACAACAACCTTCATAGGATGCGGCTTGCTCTGCCGGGAGCCGGGTTCATTCAAGACTGCGCAGAATCGGCTGCGTTCGGTGCCAGCCCGGTAAAACAGCAAAAAAACCGGGGCCGAACATCCAAACCCGGCCCTTTCGCCTGTCTTGCCTTGCCAAACCCGTATCGCGACGTTTCACAGTCCGGGCCAAACCCGGTAACAACGGTTATTTACGATGTTGGCGCTTGATTGTAGTCGAGGTCATCGCAGTCGTCGTTTCAGGCACATGGGAAGGTGCCATGGCCAACGCACGCTTGGCTTCGATGAACGTCCGAGCCCAGTACGCATCGTCGAGGCTGTCGACGCGTACACCGCCACTGCGACGGCTGCTGGAATGAATGAATTGGTCATCACCCAGGTAGATACCCGCGTGGCTCACACGACCACGGCCAGCGGTGCTGAAGAACAGCAGATCACCAGGCTTGAGGTCGTTGCGTTTGACCAGAGGGGCATCGATGTTGATCATCTCGCGGGAAGAGCGTGGCAGGCTCATGCCTGCTTCTTCACGGAACAGATAACCGATGAAGCCGCTGCAATCGAAGCCGGAGGCGGTCGAGGTGCCGCCGAACCGGTAACGGGTGCCGATCAGCGACTTGCCACGTTCCAGAATACTGTCGGCCAGCAGGGGCAATTGATAAGGTTTGTTGTCGGCAAACTGCGCCAGCTCGTCTTCGGTGGCGATTTCGTCATCCAGGGCGGATGCCGAATACCCAGCGCGGTTGGCGGTTTGAGCGGTGGCAGAGTCCTTGAACGGTGGAATCTGCGCCTGCTGTTGCGATGCTGGCATCTGGGCCGCGCAGCCGAACAGCAGGGTCACGAGTGCGAGAGGCACGAGGGGTGCGAAGCGATTCAGCATGGGCACGACCGTGGCTAAGGTGTAAAGAAGCCGAGACTATGCCTTCAATCGTCGTCATTTGCAAATTCAATCGAAACAAATGTGACTTGCCAGTGTCCCCATCACATCTAAGGCTCGGCACCTCATAACAGCGTCCATGTGCCTGGAGTGATCGGTCGGCGAAGGGTTGATCTCAGCGGTAAAGCCTCCCGTAATTCGCGTTCGCACCAGCGGCTCGTGAATGTACGGGAAACTGGCCGTGGTTCCAACACTGAGTACAGCGTCAAAGCCTTTTGCCATCTCTGCATACAGCACATTCAATGCCAGCTCCGGCAACATCTCCTCGAACAAGACGACCGGCGGTCTGAGGACACCCTCACAATGCGCGCACAACGGCGGCAGCGCACGTTGCAAGTGAGCGCTCAGCTCCGGGTCCTGCGCGCCGCAGGACTGACAGTAGAGCGGTGCGATCTGCCCATGAATCTCGATCAACCGTTCGGGCGGGCTGCCCGCCGCCCGATGGTAACCGTCAACGTTCTGAGTCAGCACCCAGCATTCCGGCTTATATCGCTGCAGTTGTGCGATCGCAAAATGCGCCGCATTGGGCTGTCCACCCAGGCAAGCGCTACCTAATTGGGCAATGTATTTCCAGCACAGGGCAGGATCACGTCGCAGCATCGGCCCGGAAAGCGCCCTTTCGATCGGCAGCCCATCGTCGGTCTGGCCGTTGTACAAGCCGCCAACACCACGATAGGTCGGCAGACCCGAATCCGCCGACAACCCGGCGCCCGTGATGATCAGGATGCGGTCCGCGCGGCGCAGGGCGGCGACCGTCTGCTGCACCACCGCCGGGTCCACCTCTGGCAGCGTCACCAGCCGAGCGTTTCTTTAAGGAAGGGGATGGTCAGCTTCCGCTGAGCCTGCAGCGAGGCCTGATCGAGTTGCTCGAGGAGATCGAACAACGCGCTCATGCTGCGCTTGCCTCGAGTCAGAATGAAATGCCCGACTTCATCCGTCAGGTGCAAACCGCGGCGAGACGCGCGCAATTGCAGCGCACGAAGCTTCTCTTCGTCGGACAGCAGCCGCATTTGAAAGACCAGTGCCATCGTCAGGCGCGATTTGAGGTCTGCCAATTTGACCGGCAGCTCCCGTGGCGAACAGGACGCCGCGATCAGCAGGCGTCGACCACTGTCGCGCAGGCGATTGAACAGGTGGAAAAGGGCTTCCTCCCATTCGGGCTTGCCCGCCACGACCTGAAGATCGTCAAGACAGACCAGTTCGTACTGCTCAAGGTGATCGAACAGCTCGACGCCCTCTTCCAGCAGCTCGGCCATCGGCAGGTAGACGGCCGGTTCGCCCAATTGCTTGAAGCGCAGGCAGGCAGCCTGCAGCAGGTGTGTGCGCCCTACCCCGTTCTTGCCCCACAGATAGATGAGGCTCTCGGTCCACCCGGCATCGGCCTCGCACAGGCGCTCGACGTAGCCGAGTGCAGCGGCATTGGCGCCTGGGTAGTAATTGATGAAGGTGGCGTCATCACGCAGACGCACACTCAGGGGCAGCTGAACTGGTTTCATGCTGGCTGACCGGTTCGATGACGAACCGCCAAGGGGCCTCTGTGTAAAGTGTGCAAAGTTTATACCCGAGAGGCCAGCCGCACAATCCGCCAGTCGGCCTGCAAAATCAACGAGTTGCATCCGCTCCCGGCAAGACGCCGGATTCGGCGCCATGACAGGTGACCCAATGCGCCTGCTGTTACGGTTCACGGTCAGATCACGAAAGGGGGCAGGTCGAGTCCGGCATGCGGCCTCGTTGCCACAGGCTTGTGATCGACCCGCCCCGCCCTTTAGCCCTCTCATTTCACTGCAAGCGAGCATCGGTCCCTTATAGCTCAGGATCCTCCATGCCACCGTAGATGTCCGAATCCTTGTACAGGTCGTGTACGTGCCGTACCAGAACCATGATCACCGCGGCAACAGGCAGCGCGAGGAGAATGCCGGTGAAACCGAACAACTCTCCGCCCGCCAGAATCGCGAAAATGACCGCCACAGGGTGCAGACCGATACGGTCGCCCACCAGCAGCGGTGTGAGGACCATGCCTTCGAGCGCCTGCCCCACCATGAACACGGCCACGATGCCCAGCATCGGATACAGGTCGCCGCCGAACTGAAAGAAGCCCGCCAGGATCGCCGACCCGATACCGATCACGAACCCCATATAAGGCACGATGGCGGCCAGCCCTGCGATCACGCCGATCAGCAGGCCCAGCTCGAGACCGACCAGCATCAGGCCGGCCGCGTAAATGACCCCCAGTGCGACCATCACCAGCAACTGCCCGCGAATGAACGCGCCTAGCACTTCGTGGCATTCGTCAGCCAGGGCTACGATCTTCTTCTCACGATGACGCGGCAGCAGGCTGCGAACCTTGGCCATCATCACATCCCAGTCCCGCAAGAGGTAGAAGCAGACCACCGGGATCAGCACCAGGTTGGTCAACCAGCCAATCAGCGCAAGCGTCGATGTGGTGGCCTGGGCCAGGACGATTCCGACGATGTCACCGGTCTGCCCCATGTGCTCGGAAATCGCCGCCTTGACCTTGTCGAACTTCCAGAACCCTTCCGCCAGTCCCAGCTTGGCCTGCACCCAGGGCAATGCCGTGTGTTGCAGCCAGTCCAGTATCTGCGGCGCCAGCTCGTAGAGCCGGTAGAGCTGCTTGGCGAGCATTGGCACCAACACCAGCAGCAAGCCCATGAAGATCAGTGTGAACAGGACGAAAACCGTCACCACCGCCCATGTCCGGGACATCTTGAGTTTTTCCAGCCGATCGGCCAGAGGGTCGCCCATGTAAGCCAACAGCAGCGCCACCAGAAACGGCGAAAGAATGGCATGCAACAGCCAGACGAACAGGCACAGCAGGACCACCCCGCCCAGCCAGAACCAACGACGCGTATCAATCATTACCGACCCTCGATCCATTCATGGTGCATCGTCTCATTCACTTACCAACGAAAATGCAGCGTTTGCGCTGCGGTCGGGACGGGCACCGGCGCGGCTCCGCCCGCAGGGACTTGCCCTGCATCGACGGGGGTCGGGCTCAGCTCGCCCGCGGGGACTTCCTGCAATTTGGCCAACGCCAGTTGCGAACGCAGTTGGTCCGCGCTGCCGCTGACATCGAACACGACCTTGTCGCCTTCCGCCGACTTCAGACGCCCGCCGAAGGGCTCCAGCAAGCGACCCAACTGGGCGTAACGCTCCAGCGTCATACCCTGCACTTCCAGCGCCATGCCCGACGAAGTCCCTGGCTTGACCACGAAACGGGGGGCCAGCCGCTGACTCACCGCCAGCAACACCGCATCCGCCAAGTCGGCAGAGGACGCAGCCGATGCGCTGCCTTGCTCCATCTTGTCGCCCAGCCACAGGTGCCATTTGCCCTGCCACTGTTCCCCATTTTGCTGAGCATGAACAGCAAGGATCGCATCGGAGCCGTAACGCTCGGAGGCCTGTTTCAACGGCGTCACGTCGTTGCCATCGAGGGTCTTGGCATTGCCAATGCCCTGCTCGCCCAGATCAGCCAGCGGCAAACGCAGCGGCAAGCCACGGTGCTGGGCCGCGCGGCGCAGAGGTTCGGCAGTCGCCTGACCATCGCCCACCAGGTTCGCGCCATCGGTTGCATCGTTCAGCCACCAGGCCATGATCACCGGGCGGTTGGAGCCCCACAGGGCAAGCCCTGCCTGGCGTAGGGCGCGGTCGGTGCTGGCCGGGTCAAAATCCACCTGCAGCGACTCAGGGGGACCGGCGTCGTAACCGAACTGGCTGATGATCTGCTGCGGATCCTTGCGTACATCGGCCAGACCTGCGCCCTGGGCGGCCTTCGCATCCCCCGTCAGACGAATGACCAGGGTTTCCAGCGCAGCCTGGGTGGCGCGGGCTTTTTCATCGGGGGTCTGACCGCTGACCGGCTCACGCACCTGGTACAGATTGTTCACCGTCTCGGCCAGGGCCGGGAGGCTGATGAGGGACAGACAACCTATCAACAGGCAGTTCTTCAGGCGCATAAAAATTCCCACGAAGCAAAAGGTGCAGCCTATAAATAGCTGCGTGAAAAATGACTCGCTCGACTCAGACCGCAACGCCGCCCGAATCGCTCACTCTGGGGATGAACTTACACCTTTTATCGCGGCCGACGAACGGCTGAAGCCTGAACGACCGCGTTATTTTTTCTGATCGAGGCCCTGCCTGTCGGGCCAAGGATGGCCGGTGGAGTCCAACCCTGATAAAATCGCGCGCCTTCGCAGACCGGCGATGACACAGCCACGAGCCGTCTCCACCCCGGTCGTTACCCCGAATCCCCCTAAAGGCCTGGATAATGAGCAAGCAACCCTCCCTGAGCTACAAAGACGCCGGTGTAGACATCGACGCCGGTGAAGCATTGGTCGAACGCATCAAGGGCGTGGCCAAGCGCACCAAGCGCCCGGAAGTGATGGGCGGCCTGGGCGGGTTCGGCGCGCTGTGCGAAATTCCTGCCGGCTACAAACAACCGGTGCTGGTGTCCGGCACCGACGGCGTCGGCACCAAGCTGCGCCTGGCCCTGAACCTCAACAAGCACGACAGCATCGGCATCGATCTGGTCGCCATGTGCGTGAACGATCTGGTGGTGTGCGGCGCCGAGCCTCTGTTCTTCCTGGATTACTACGCCACCGGCAAACTGAACGTCGACACCGCGGCTCAGGTCGTGACCGGCATCGGTGCAGGCTGCGAACTGGCGGGTTGCTCGCTGGTCGGCGGTGAGACCGCTGAAATGCCTGGCATGTACGAAGGCGAAGACTACGACCTGGCCGGCTTCTGTGTCGGCGTGGTTGAAAAGGCCGAAATCATCGATGGCTCGAAAGTCGCCAGCGGAGACGCGTTGATTGCGCTGCCATCGTCCGGCCCACACTCCAACGGCTATTCGCTGATTCGCAAGATCATCGAAGTCGCGGGTGCCGACATCGAAAACATTCAACTGGACGGCAAACCTCTGACCGACCTGCTGATGGCGCCGACTCGCATCTACGTCAAGCCGTTGCTCAAGCTGATCAAGGATACCGGTGCCGTGAAGGCCATGGCCCACATCACCGGTGGCGGTCTGCTGGACAACATCCCGCGCGTGCTGCCCGAGGGCGCCCAGGCGGTCATCGACGTGGCGAGCTGGACCCGCCCTGCGGTGTTCGATTGGCTGCAAGAGAAAGGCAACGTCGACGAGCACGAAATGCACCGCGTCCTGAATTGCGGCGTGGGTATGGTCATCTGCGTTGCACAGGAACACGTCGAAGCGTCGCTGAACGCGCTGCGTGACGCGGGCGAGCAGCCATGGGTGATCGGGCAGATCGGCGTTGCGGCCGATGGTGCTCCACAGGTCGAGCTGAAAAACGTCAAGGCGCATTGATGCCCGACATGCCCCAACCCTGTGATGTAGTGGTGCTGCTGTCCGGCACCGGCGGTAACCTGCAAGCGATGATCGACAGCTTTCAGGACAGTTCGAGCCCGGCTCGCATCTGCGCGGTGATTTCCAACCGCGCCGATGCCTTCGGCCTGGAGCGGGCTCGAAACGCAGGCATCGCGACCCGCGTTCTGGAGCACACCGCCTATGAGGGTCGCGAGGCCTTCGACACCGCGCTGGTCGAACTGATCGACTCGTTTGCGCCGAAGCTGGTGGTCCTTGCTGGCTTCATGCGCATCCTCACTCCGGGCTTCGTGCGCCATTACCACGGACGCCTGCTGAACATACATCCGTCATTGCTTCCGCGTTACAAAGGCTTGCACACCCACCAGCGGGTGCTGGAGGCTGGCGACACCGAGCATGGGTGCAGCGTGCACTTCGTCACCGAGGAACTCGATGGTGGGCCTCTGGTCGTACAAGCTGTTATTTCGGTACAGTTGCACGACACGCTTGCCACGCTGGCGCAACGGGTTCACACCCAGGAACACCTGATTTACCCGCTGGCCATCCGCTGGTTCGCCGAGGGCCGCCTGGCCTTGGACGTATCGGGTGCTTCACTGGACGGGCAGCCCCTGGGGCCAAGCGGTCATGTGATTCGGGCCGTCTAAGTCGGCCCTTCCATTCAAAGACAGGAGATACCATGCGTCGTGCTTTGCTCTTCGCTTTCGCTCTGCTCGCACTTCCTACGGTTCACGCGGCAGACCCTCAACCGTTCTCCGCGAGCTACACCGCCGATTTCAAACAACTACCTGTAGGGGGCGGCAGCGCCACCCGCAGCCTGGAAAAGAACGCCGACGGCACCTGGACCTTGAACTTCCAGGCGTCAATGATGATTGCCAGCCTGACCGAAGTCAGCACCTTCAAGGCTGACAAGGGCACGCTGTTGCCGCAGACCTACCACTTCGAACGTGGCGGCCTGGGCAAGAGCAAGACTGTCGATCTGGTGTTCGACTGGTCCACCAAGTTCGTCACGGGCACCGATCGCAAAGACCCGATCAAGATCCCACTGAATACCGGGATTCTTGACAAGTCCACGTACCAGTTGGCGCTGCAGAACGATGTCGCCGCGGGCAAGAAGACCATGAGCTACCAAGTGGTCGACGGTGACGAAACGGACACCTATGATTTCCGCGTCCTGGGCACCGAAAAAGTCGACACCAAGGTGGGTTCGGTCGATGCCATCAAGGTCGAGCGCGTGCGCGACCCGACTCAGACCAAGCGTATTACGGTGATGTGGTTCGCCAAGAACTACGACTACCTGCTGGTCCGCCTGCAACAGGTCGAGACCGACGGTAAGGAATACAACATCATGCTGCAAGACGGCACCGTGAACGGTAAGTCGGTGAAAGGCAGCTGATCGCAGCGCCTGTAGACGCCTCTGAACCCCGCTACGGCGGGGTTTTTTGTGCCCTGACCCTTCGAAATAACGCGCTCGGGACCTGCCCAATCCGCGGTCGAAGGGCTGAAGCCTTCGTAGCGGTTCGCCTGTGGTCCTGGCCAGCAAAAAATGAAACATTCTTCATCCCGCCTTCCGTGTGCGACAAATCGCCACAGCACCTTGCAAAACAGCGATTTACCCACTCTTACGAATTTCGCAAAAAACCTTTACAGAAAACGAACGTTTACTTAGCAAGCTACGGAAATTTATAAAGAAGTCACTGCGACGTCCTGCCGCAGATATCAAAGAGTCAGGAGTTTTCGATATGACGGTAACGGTTACTGAACGCGACGAAGCCCACAAATCACACGAAAGCATTGCCGACGGCATTCAGATCTGGGATGTGCGACAGCAGGGTGAGCTGGTTGGGATGTTCCATCAAGAATCGGACGCGCAGAGCTATGCCGCAGAACTCGCGGCTCTAGAGGCCAAGAAGGCCGAAAGCATGCAATAACGGAATCGCAGCAAAACAAAACCCGCCTTGGCGGGTTTTGTCATTCAGGGGTAGCGGATTACCACATCAGATCGTCGGGGATCTTGTAAGCCGCGTACGGATCGTCGGCATCCGGCTCTTCGGTGGTCTCGCTGAGCAGCACGATACGCCGAGGATCACGCTCCTGAACCTTCAACGCCGCCTCACGCGGGATGACCTCATAGGTGCCACCGTGGTGCACGATCGCCAGCGAGCCGTTGCTGAGCTTGCTGCGCATCAGAGCGTTGACGGAAATACGCTTGACCTTCTTGTCGTCGGCAAAGTTGAAGTAATCCTCGGTGGTCAGCTTCGGTAGCCGGGTGGCCTCGATCAATTGCTTGACCTGAGCGGCACGGGCTTTCTGCTCGGCTTTTTCCTGCTGCTGACGGTTCAGTTCCTGATCGCGCTTGGCTTTCTCAGCCATGGCTTCCTGGGCTGCGCGCTGATGAGTGTCATCCGCCACTGCCTGACCCTTGTGTACGAGGCGCTGCTCTTTCTGCTTGCTCTTGGCGACCTGTTTGGCCTGCTTCTCATTGACCAGACCGGCTTTGAGCAGTTGGTCACGAAGGGATATACCCGCCATTGATGTTCTCTCTCTGACTTCTTGCTAAACCGACGACTCAACCGCAGTCGGGCGTGTTCTTTTCCTGACGCTTGGCTTGACCCCAGAGCGCGTCCATTTCTTCGAGACTGCAATCTTCGATGGGACGCCCCGCCTCGCGCAAGGCTGTTTCGATAAAACGAAAGCGCCGCTCGAATTTGCCGTTGGCGGCGCGCAATGACTGTTCCGGATCGACCTTGAGATGACGTGCCAGGTTGACCACGACGAACAGCAGGTCACCCACCTCCTCCTCGATGGCTTCGCTGTCGTTGTCGGCCATGGCCTGAAGTACTTCGTCGAGCTCCTCACGCACTTTGTCGATCACCGGCAGCGCTTCGGGCCAGTCAAAGCCGACCTGAGCCGCGCGCTTCTGCAATTTGGCGGCCCTCGACAGCGCAGGCAGGACATTCGGCACATCGTCGAGCAGGGAGAGCTGCTCCGGCACATGCGCTTTCCCGGCTCGCTCTTCGGCCTTGATTTCCTCCCAGCGATGCTTGACCTGATCCTCGCTCAAGCGCGGCGTTTCCAGCGGGGCGTAGAGATCGCCCGTGGGAAAGACATGGGGATGGCGACGGATCAGCTTGCGGGTAATGCCGTCGACCACACCATCGAAGGCGAAACGGCCCTCTTCCCGAGCCAACTGGCAGTAATACACCACCTGAAACAACAGGTCGCCCAGCTCACCTCGCAAGTCATCGTAATCCTCGCGCTCGATGGCGTCGGCCACTTCATAGGCCTCTTCGAGGGTGTGCGGGACGATGGTCGCGTAACGCTGCTTCACATCCCATGGGCAGCCATATTGCGGATCGCGCAGGCGGGCCATGAGGTGCAGCAGATCATCTAGCTTGTACATGGATTTCCTTGGATCAGAGCGGCAAGCGACACACCACAACCTTCAGGCAGTCTGTGGACGCCTTGAGGCCTGTGGTGTGCCGCTCTCGTTGCTGTCAGGGCGTACGGTTACGCCGCGTCTCGATGATGTTCGGCAACTGCGAGATGCGCCCCAGCAAGCGTCCCAGCGCATCCAGCCCGGGAATCTCGATGGTCAGCGACATCAATGCGGTGTTGTCTTCCTTGTTCGAACGGGTATTGACCGCCAGCACGTTGATGCGCTCGTTGAGCAACACCTGAGACACGTCACGCAGCAGCCCCGAGCGGTCGTACGCCCGAATGATGATATCCACCGGATAGGTGAGCACCGGCACCGGCCCCCAACTGACCTGGATGATGCGCTCCGGCTCGCGTCCGGCCAGTTGCAGCACCGACGCGCAGTCCTGGCGGTGAATGCTCACGCCACGCCCTTGAGTGATGTAACCGACGATGGCATCGCCCGGCAGCGGCTGGCAGCAGCCCGCCATCTGGGTCATCAGATTGCCCACGCCCTGGATCTGGATGTCGCCGCGCTTGCCGGGTTTGTAACCCGAGGCCTTGCGCGGGATCAGCTCCAACTGCTCGTTGCCCCGCTCTGGCTCGACCAACTGTTGCGCCAGGTTCACCAACTGCGCCAGGCGTAGATCCCCCGCCCCCAGAGAGGCGAACATGTCTTCGGCGGTTTTCATGTTGGCCTTTTCCGCCAACCGTTCGAAGTCCACCTGTGGCAACGCCAGGCGAAGCAACTCGCGCTCCAGCAGCACCTTGCCCGCCGCCACGTTCTGGTCGCGCGCCTGCAGCTTGAACCAGTGGACGATCTTGGCCCTCGCCCGCGAGGTGGTGATGTACCCCAGGTTCGAGTTCAGCCAGTCGCGGCTCGGCGTACCGTGCTTGCTGGTGATGATTTCGACCTGTTCACCGGTCTGCAGGCTGTAGTTCAGCGGCACGATGCGGCCATTGATCTTGGCGCCCCGGCAGTTGTGGCCGATTTCGGTGTGCACGCGATAGGCGAAGTCCAGCGGCGTCGCCCCCTTGGGCAGGTCGATGGCATGCCCGTCCGGGGTAAAGACGTAGACCCGGTCCGGCTCGATGTCGACCCGCAGCTGCTCGGCCAGCCCCCCGATGTCCCCCAGTTCTTCGTGCCATTCCAGCACCTGACGCAGCCAGGAGATCTTTTCTTCGTAATGGTTGGAACTGGATTTGACGTCCGTGCCCTTGTACCGCCAGTGAGCACAAACCCCCAGTTCGGCTTCCTCATGCATGGCGTGGGTGCGGATCTGCACTTCCAGCACCTTGCCTTCAGGGCCGATCACTGCGGTGTGCAGCGAACGGTAGCCGTTCTCCTTGGGGTTGGCGATGTAGTCGTCGAATTCCTTGGGAATGTGCCGCCACAGCGTGTGGACGATACCCAACGCGGTGTAGCAGTCGCGCATCTCCGGCACCAGCACCCGCACTGCCCGCACATCGTAGATTTGGCTGAATTCCAGCCCTTTGCGCTGCATTTTGCGCCAGATCGAGTAAATGTGTTTGGCCCGACCGCTGATATCCGCCTTGACACCGGTCGCCAGCAGCTCGTTTTCCAGCTGAGACATCACGTCGGTAATGAAACGCTCCCGATCGAGGCGACGCTCGTGGAGCAACTTGGCGATCTGCTTGTACTGTTCGGGTTCGAGGTACCGGAAGGACAGGTCTTCCAGTTCCCATTTGATGTGACCGATCCCGAGACGATGGGCAAGGGGCGCGTAGATGTCGAAGACTTCGCGAGCGACACGATTGCGCTTTTCGTCGCTGGCGTTTTTCACCGCACGGATGGCGCAGGTCCGCTCGGCAAGCTTGATCAAAGCGACGCGCACGTCGTCGACCATGGCCACCAGCATCTTGCGCAGGTTCTCGACCTGCACCTGGCTACCCAGCACCAGGGACTGACGCGGGCTGAGGCTGGCGCTGATCGCCGCCATGCGCAGCACTCCATCGATCAGTTTGGTGACCGTCGGGCCGAAACGCTGACTGACATCGGGCAGCGAAATCTTGTTCTCACGCACGCCGCGGTAGATCACCGCCGCGATGAGCGAATCCTGATCGAGCTTGAGGTCGGCCAGAATTTCCGCGATTTCCAGCCCCGTCTGAAAGCTCGACGTGCCTTCTGCCCAGAGGTTCTTGGCGGCGTTGTCCTGCTGCTCGGCCAACCGCGCGAACTCGCAGGCCTCCTTTAGCGCCTGTCGGTCCACTGCGAGGTCGACGCTGACCACATGATCGAGCCATGCGTCGAGGTTGATACTGCCGTCGGTGTTTATCGGCTGGTGTGCTCTCACCTGTACCATGTTGCTTACCTTCCCTACGGCGCGATGAAATGCGCCATCAGTCGCTGGCCTTCTCGGCGCATGCTCCTTGCGGGCCTTGCAAGGACTGGCATACGCGGGCCAGTCGGATTAAACGAGACTCCTTGTAAGACGCTGGCTCAGTTCCTCGAGCCCTGCTTGCCTCACTTACTCGCTTCAAATAACGCCATCGCCTCGACATGCGCTGTCTGTGGAAACATATCGAGGATTCCGGCACGTTTTAATCGGTAGCCCTGCCGGATCAGTTCGACCGTGTCGCGCGCCAGCGTGGCCGGGTTGCAGGACACGTAAACCAGCCGCTCGGCGCCGAGCTTGCGTAGCCTGCTTACCACTTCGAACGCCCCGTCACGCGGGGGATCGAGCAACACGGCTGAGAAACCTTCCACGGCCCAGGTTGCCTTGTCCAGCGGCTGCGACAGATCCGCCTGATGAAACCGTACATTATGCAAATCGTTACTGACTGCGTTATCGGCAGCCCGACGCACCATGGCATCGACCCCCTCCACCGCTACCACTTCGCGGGCGATCCGTGCCAGTGGTAGAGCGAAGTTACCAAGCCCGCAGAACAAGTCCAGCACTCGTTCGTCCGAACGGGGTGCAAGCCACGAAAGCGCCTGCTGGATCATCGCAGTATTGACCTGCGCGTTGACTTGCACGAAGTCACCAGGGCGATACGCCAGCATCAGGTTCCACGGCTCAAGGGTATACCCCAGTTGCGCACCGGCATCCACCGGCTGCGGCTCGCCCTCGCCGTGCAACCAGAGCTGCGCGGCATGGGCCTGGCAAAAAGCGTCGAGAATGTGCAGGTCGGCGTCGACCAATGGAGCCGTGTGACGCACAAGCACGGCATTGGCCGACCCGCTGAACAATTCCACGTGGCCCAGCGCCTGGGGCTTACTCAAGCTTTTCAGCATGGCCGGTAACGCTGTGATGATCGGCTGCAAGGCCTGTACCAGCACCGGGCATTGGTCGATGGCGACGATGTCCTGACTGGACGCGGCGCGGAATCCAACATCCAGCCGCTTGGCTTTCGCATCCCAGCGGACCGCGACACGCGCGCGACGGCGGTAGGCGTACTCATCACCGGTCAGAGGGGCAGCCCACTCTTCAGGTTCGATACCCGACACCCGAATCAACTGATCGGCCAGCATGCGCTGTTTCAGGGCAAGCTGCTCGTCATGGGGCATGTGCTGGAGGCTACAGCCGCCACAGTGGCCGAAGTGCGGACAAGCCGCCGTGCGGCGCAAGGCGCTGGTTTCAAAGACTCGCTCGGTGCGCGCTTCCACGACTTTGCCATGGGCGCCCAGTACCCTGGCTTCGACGTCCTCCCCCGCCAGACTGCCGGACACGAACCAGGTGCGACCGTCGACGAAGCCGACACCGCGGCCGTCGTTCGCCAGCCGCTCGATGTTCAAGCGCTGTTTTTTACCGGTAGGGACCTGCGTTGCCCGTGTGCCGCCACTGGGCTGGAAACGCAGGCCCGAATCACGCCGGGCCATCAGTTGGGCGCATCGTAGACGCCGGTCGACAGGTATCGGTCGCCTCGGTCACAAATGATCGCGACCATGACCGCGTTCTCGACTTCCCGAGACAAACGCAGCATGCCCGCCACAGCACCGCCCGACGACACGCCACAGAAAATACCCTCTTCGCGGGCCAACCGACGCATCACGTCCTCGGCCTCGCTTTGGGCCATGTCCATGATCCGGTCGACACGGTCAGCCTGATAGATTTTCGGCAGGTATTCCTGTGGCCAACGGCGGATCCCGGGAATCGCCGAGCCGTCCATAGGCTGAAGGCCGACGATCTGGATGTTCGGGTTCTGTTCCTTGAGGTAACGCGAGGTGCCCATGATGGTCCCGGTGGTCCCCATGGAACTCACGAAATGGGTGATGGTGCCACCGGTCTGTCGCCAGATTTCCGGCCCGGTTCCCACGTAATGCGCCTCCGGGTTGTCGCCGTTGGCGAACTGGTCGAGAACCTTGCCACGGCCTTCGGCCTGCATGCGTTCGGCCAAGTCCCGGGCGCCCTCCATGCCTTCCTCCTTGCTGACCAGAATCAGCTTGGCACCGTAAGCAGTCATCGCAGCCTTGCGCTCGGCACTGGAGTTGTCGGGCATGATCAGGATCATGCGATAGCCTTTGATGGCAGCAGCCATTGCCAGCGCAATGCCGGTGTTGCCGGAGGTCGCTTCGATCAGGGTATCGCCCTGATGGATCTGGCCGCGCAGTTCGGCGCGGGTAATCATCGACAGCGCCGGGCGGTCCTTCACGGAACCGGCCGGATTGTTGCCTTCGAGCTTGAGCAGCAAGGTATTGCTGGTGTTCCCGGCCATGCGTTGCAGACGCACCAGCGGGGTGTTGCCGACGCAGTCGGCGATGGTTTGATACTGCAGGGTCATGGCGTGTTCGCGGTCCAGACATGCGGGGGTCGCCTATCATACCGGCAATCGAGGCCAGCCCATATCACGCAAAGTGAGTTCGCTAGGACCAAATGGAATAAGGCGCCCCTCGACATGCTTCCAATCCCTTGGTCGTCGATGAACCGGCCTGCTGCGCAGACCGGCCCGCCGGGCGACTTACTCGACCGTTTCCCTGTCCGCGGCCGGTAGTCGCATGATGATACGCAAACCTTCCAGAGTGTTTTCCGCCCACATGTCGCCGCCCTGCAGCCGCAAGGAGTTGCGGGCGATACTCAGCCCCAGACCGAACCCGCCGTCGCCAGGGCGTGCGCCATCGAGACGAATGAACGGTGCGAAGATCCGCTCCAGGTCACCGTCATCCACCCCGCCGCCCTGGTCGTCCAGCCAGATCAACCAATCGGCGCCATCACGACGCCCACCCAGCCGCACCAGTCCACCGGGCGGCGAATGTCGGATCGCGTTGCGCAGAATGTTTTCCAGCGCCTGTGCCAGGGTGTTCAAATGCCCACGGACCCAGCATTCGCTGCCCAAGTCGCAGCTCAACTGTCGGGGCGACCAAAAGCTCTCGAAGCAGGCGTCGTCGACCAGCATGTCCCACAGCGCCAGCAGTTGAATGTCCTCGTCCGGCAGTTTCTCCCGCTCGGCGTCCAGCCAGGCCAGGTGCAGGGTGTCGTCCACCAGTCGCCGCATCCCTTCGACCTCGCGGCTCAGGCGCTCGCGCAGTTCCGGCAGGCTCTGCTCGCTGTCGCAGGCCACGCGCAAGCGGCTCAGCGGTGTGCGCAGCTCATGGGAAAGATCGCGCAGCAATTGTTGCTGGATCTGCACGGTGGATTGCAGCCGCGCGGCCATGTGGTCGAACGCCCGGTTGAGCTCTCCCAGCTCGTCCTGTCGAGAAGTCATCTGAGGCGAGAGCCGGCTGGAGAGGCGATCGGCGCGCCAGGCATTGGCCTGTTCCCGCAACTGATTGAGGGGGCGAATCAACAGCCGGTACAAACCGACGCACAACAGCAGGGTGAACAAGGCCGGAATCACGGCGTTGGTCAATATCTGCCACAGCAAGGCGTGGCGGCCGGGGGTGAAGCGCTCGGGCAGTTCGATGACCAGGCTGCCGACGGCCGGGTGCTGGGGAAACGGAATCTTCAGCCAGGGCGCGGACTTCTGGCGCCTGCTCATCGGCCAGTCCACCCCCCGCATGAAGGTCAGGCGCTGCATTTGAACATCGTCCAGCGGCACGCTGCCCAGGGATTGCAGATCACGCCCGATCACGCCCACCCAGCCCTTCTCATGGCGGCGGACCTCGCGCAGCCACACATCGACCCCCTGCTGTCGCCCAACCTTCCACGCCTGCTCGGCCTCGGCAGCGTAGCCGTTGAGCACGCTGCGGGATTCAGCAGACAGATAGGCATTCTGCGTTTCCAGGTAACGCCCCCAGTACCAACTGAGCCAGATCATCAGCAGGCAGAAGCCCACCAGCAGAACCACCAGTTTCCAGAACAGCGAATGCCTGCCAGGCAGGCCAGGATTGCCTTCAGCCATCGACAACTGCCGTCGTCAGCACATAGCCCTTGCCCCACACCGTGCGGACGTGGCCCTCTTCATAGCCGACGGCCTTGAGCTTGCGGCGGATCTGACTGACGTGCATGTCCAGGCTACGGTCATGCTGCGAATAGCCCCTTTGCAGCACATGCTGATAAAGGAAAGGTTTACTGAGCACTTCCTCGGGGCTGCGCCACAAGGTCTCCAGCAGCCGGTACTCGGTAGGGGTCAACTGCGCAGCCCTGCCCGCGAACGTCACGTCGCACACCCCTTCGTCGAAGGCCAGCGCCCCAGGCTTCGGCAGGTCGGCCGGAGGAGGCATGCCTAGGCGCGCGTGGCCACTGCGGTCCAGCGCCACGCGCCGCAGGATGGCCTCGATGCGAACCCTCAGTTCATCGACGCTGAAAGGCTTGGGCAGGTAATCATCGGCGCCGTTGCGGAAGCCACTGATGCGGTCCGCTTCGGCGCCGAGGGCCGACATCAGGATGATGGGCACGGTGTGGTGACGGCGCAGGTTCACGAGGATGTCGAGGCCGTTCATGCCCGGCAGCAGAATGTCCATCAATACCACGTCGAAAGGCTGGGACTGCGCCCTTTCGAGCCCTTCCACGCCGTTGCGACACCAAGTGACATGGAAGCCACAGCGGTCCAGTTGCTCATGAACGAACGCGCCGAGCACGGGATCGTCCTCGATGGCGAGGATGCTGGGGCGGTGAATGGTGGCGGGATTCATTGGCGTCTGCGATTGATTCTCAAGGCCGTGATTATTCAAGATTGCCCTGTGCCGAGCAATGGTGACTGATCGCCAAAGCCGGTAGGACGCTTCGCCGATCGCCATTTAGCCGCCAATCCTTGCGCGCAACTGGCTACACTGCGCAGACGACCATAGGGCTGTATGCCGAACATCAGGGCACGCTGGCGCAGGACTTGCCATGCAACGACGGATGACCGCGCGTGCCGGAGAACACAATGTGCTGAACAGACTGGGCATAAAAGGCCGCGTGCTGCTCCTGACTCTGCTGCCGACCTGCCTGATGGCGGGGCTGCTGGGAGGCTATTTCACCTGGATGCAGCTTTCCGAGTTGCAGACCCAGTTGGTCAAGCGCGGCGAGATGATCGCCAACGAACTGGCTCCGCTATCGGCGGCGGCGCTGGCCAGTGCCGACAAACCGATGCTCGACCGCATCGCCGGGCAGGTGCTGGAACAGGCGGACGTGCGCGCGGTGTCGTTCCTGGACGCCGAGCGCAACGTGCTCGCCCACGCCGGGCCGACCATGATCAACCAGCCACCGATCGGCAGCGGCACCCACCTGTTGCAGCGCTCCGAGAACGACGCCACGCGTTACCTCATGCCGGTATTCGGTCGCAATCGTCATCTCACCGGTGATGTGGTCCCGGCAGAAGCCGACCGGCTGTTGGGTTGGGTCGAACTGGAACTGTCCCACAGCGGCACCCTGTTGCGCGGTTACCGCAGCCTGTTCGCCAGTCTGATGCTGATTGCCGCCGGGCTGGGCCTGACCGCAATCCTCGCGCTGCGCATGAGCCGCACCATCAACGGGCCAATCAGTCAGATCAAACATGTCGTCGCCCAGTTGAAAGAAGGCAACCTCGAAGCACGACTGCCTCCGATGGGCAGTCATGAGCTGGACGAACTCGGGTCAGGGATCAACCGCATGGCGGCGACCCTGCAAAACGCTCAGGAAGAGCTGCAGCACAACATCGAGCAGGCCACCGAGGACGTGCGCCAGAACCTGGAAACCATCGAAATCCAGAACATCGAACTGGACCTGGCGCGCAAGGAGGCCCTGGAGGCCAGCCGGATCAAGTCGGAATTCCTGGCCAACATGAGCCACGAGATCCGCACGCCGCTCAACGGCATCCTGGGGTTCACCCACCTGCTGCAGAAAAGCGAGCTCACACCGCGTCAGCATGATTATTTAGGCACCATCGAAAAGTCGGCCGACAGCCTGCTGAGCATCATCAACGAGATTCTGGACTTCTCGAAGATCGAAGCAGGCAAGCTGGTGCTCGACACCATCCCCTTCAACCTGCGGGACCTGTTGCAGGACACGCTGACGATCCTCGCCCCGGCGGCCCACGCCAAACAACTGGAGCTGGTGAGTCTGGTGTACCGCGACACGCCCCTGTCGCTGGTGGGCGATCCGCTGCGGCTCAAACAGATCCTGACCAACCTCGTCAGCAATGCCATCAAGTTCACCCGCGAAGGCACCATTGTCGCTCGGGCGATGCTGGAGGAAGAACATGAAGACGCTGTGCAACTGCGCATCAGCGTGCAGGACACCGGCATCGGTCTGTCCAGTCAGGATGTTCGCGCGCTGTTCCAGGCGTTCAGCCAGGCCGACAACTCCTTGTCACGCCATTCTGGCGGCACCGGGTTGGGGTTGGTGATCTCCAAGCGGCTGATCGAGCAGATGGGCGGTGAAATCGGCGTGGAAAGCACGCCCGGCGAAGGCTCGGAATTCTGGATCACCCTGACATTGCCAAAAACCCGCAATGACATTGAAGACCTGCCCGCCCCGCCGCTGCTGGGTCGCCGCGTCGCGGTCCTCGAGCACCACGACTTGGCGCGTCAGGCATTGGAGCACCAACTGGAAGACTGCGGCTTGCAGCCGATGGTCTTCAACAACGTGGAAAACCTCATCAACGGGGTGACGGTGGTGCACCAGACGCCGCACGCCATCGACATGGCTGTGCTCGGCGTCACTGCGCACGAACTGCCGCCAGAGCGCTTGCGTCAGCAGATCTGGGACCTGGAAAACCTCGACTGCAAAGTGCTGGTACTATGCCCGACCACCGAACAGGCGCTGTATCAGGCCTCGGTGCCCGATGCCTATACCCAATTGCAGGCCAAACCGGCGTGCACCCGCAAGCTGCGCCGGGCGTTGTCCGAATTGATCAACCCCAAGCAATTGCGCAACGAAGCACCCGAGCCGGTTTCCAGCAGGCCTGCGCGGATCCTGTGCGTGGACGACAACCCGGCCAACCTGTTGCTGGTCCAGACCCTGCTCGAAGACATGGGCGCCAGGGTGATGGCCGTGGACAGCGGCTATGCGGCGGTTCAGGCCGTGCAGGAAGAACCCTTCGATCTGGTGCTGATGGACGTCCAGATGCCCGGCATGGATGGCCGCCAGGCCACCGAGGCGATTCGCAGTTGGGAAACCGAACGGCAGATTACGTCGCTGCCGATCGTTGCCCTCACCGCCCACGCCATGGCCAATGAAAAGCGTGCCCTTTTGCAAAGCGGCATGGACGATTACCTGACCAAGCCGATCAGCGAACGACAACTGGCGCAGGTGGTGCTGAAGTGGACGGGTCTGGCCTTGCGCAATCAAGCCCCCGAACGTCACCACGAGATCAGCCACGGCGGCATCAACCTGCAAGTGCTCGATCATGAAGAAGGCTTGCGCCTGGCCGCCGGAAAGGCGGATCTTGCCGCAGACATGCTGGCGATGCTGCTTGCCTCGCTGGACACTGACCGTCAGGCAATCAGGGCTGCCCGTGAAGAAAACGACCACGTGGCGCTGATCGAGCGGGTTCATCGCCTCCATGGCGCAACCCGTTACTGCGGCGTGCCACAGCTTCGCGCAGCCTGTCAGCGCAGCGAAACCCTGCTCAAGCAAGCGTCGCCGGACAGCGGTCAGGCACTGGACGACCTGGAGAAAGCCATTACCCGGCTCGAGACCGAGGCGCGAGTGAGTGCTTGATGTAGGTCAATACCATCGAAACCAACCCTGCCATGTTCTTGGGTAGGCGCGTGGCGCCCCCCGTTCCAACGGATCGATCCGCATTCAAGTCGTGAGGAGCCCCCATGCGCACCCTTCTCTATAGCAGCCAGGCCTACGATCGCGACAGCTTCCTCGCCACGCCCAATGACGGTGGCATCGAGCTGAATTTTCAGCCTGCACGGCTGACGCTGGATACGGTCGCGCTGGCTGACGGCTATCCGGTGATTTGCGCATTCATCAACGATGACTTGAGCACGCCGGTGCTGGAGCGTCTCGCGGCCGGCGGCACACGCCTGGTCGCCCTGCGGTCGGCAGGTTTCAACCATGTCGACCTGCCCGCCGCCCGGCGGCTGGGGCTGACGGTGGTGCGGGTCCCCGCATACTCGCCCCATGCCGTCGCCGAACACGCGGTGGCGCTAATCCTTTCGCTCAATCGGCACCTGCATCGCGCCTACAACCGCACCCGCGATGGCGACTTCACGTTGCATGGCCTGACCGGGTTCGACTTGGTGGGCAAGACCGTCGGCGTGGTGGGCACCGGACAGATCGGGGCGGCGTTCGCCCGGATCATGGCCGGGTTCGGCTGCCGATTACTCGCCTACGATCCCTACCCGAATCCCGACGTCCTGGCCTTGGGCGGGCGCTATCTGCCGCTGGAGCAGGTGTTGTCACAGGCGCAGATTGTCAGCCTGCATTGCCCGCTCAACGACGACACGCGCCACCTGATCAACGCCGACTCACTGTCCCGAATGCCGCGCGGGGCAATGCTCATCAACACCGGTCGCGGTGCCCTGGTGGACACCCCCGCATTGGTGGATGCGTTGAAAACCGGGCAACTGGGCTATCTGGGGCTGGACGTGTACGAGGAAGAGGCGCAGTTGTTCTTCGAAGACCGTTCGGACTTGCCCCTGCAGGACGACGTGCTCGCACGGCTGCTCACGTTTCCCAACGTAGTGATCACGGCGCATCAGGCGTTTCTGACCCACGAAGCGCTGGGCGCAATTGCCCAGACGACGCTGGAGAACATCAGGCAATGGGCAGCGGGCACACCTCGGAATTTGGTGTGAGCGACTGCCCTGCGGCAGCCAGACAACACCCACTAAAGTGTTAGCATGCGCGCCTATTTGGAGACCCTCATGGCCGAACACGATTTTCGTTACAGCATGCTCACCCCGCAACATACCCTGATCGAATGCCGCAGCCTGGCGGTGGGACGTTACCAAGTCACTGGCAACGGCGGCTCGATCAAGCACGATGACGTCTTGCTGGTGACGGTCAAAGGCAGCAAGGACCTGTACATGCGCCTGAACGTCGAAAAGGTTCGTCACCTCATCAATCCGCCGGGTCAATGGGTGGCGGTGGCCAATGGGCCGGCCTTCACGGAACTGGCGATCCACCAATGGAAAGTCACCTGCAACGGCTGCGGGAAAGTGCAGGACGTCGAGTTCATGGTCGACGGCAAGGAAGGCAAGAAAGCCCTGAAGCCCGCGGCCACGGCACGCATTGCCGAACTGGGCTGGGTGACGTCTGGGGAACGGCACCTGTGCCCCGCCTGCGCAAAAGACGCCGCATGAAACGGCTGCTGGTAACCCTGGCCATCTCGCTGCTCAGCGGTTGTGCCCATGACAGCGAGGCGCTCAGGCGTGACCACGGGTATGTGCTGGAATGGATCGGCGAACGCCCCTTGATCGACAGCAGTCACTTGACCATGACCTTGGGCGAGGATGGCCGAGCCTACGGCAGTGGTGGCTGCAACCACTGGTTCGCGGCGTACCGGCTGGAGGGTGATGCGATCAGCTTCGGCCCGGTTGGCAGCACCCGCAGGCTCTGCGCCCCGGCGCTGATGGAACAGGAGCGTCGATTCTTCGACGCCCTGGGCCACGTGCAGCGTTGGGACCTGTCGAACGTCCAGCAACTGCAACTCTGGCCCGCCGAGGGGTTGCCGCTGCGGTTGTGGCTTGAAGAAGACTGAATCATCCGCCTGCCGACAACCTGCCGTGGCTGAGCGAGGGACTCAACCCTTGCCTTTGAGCTCAGCCAGTTTCTGCGCCACGCCTGCTGCGGTCTGCTCCCCCATCAGTTGTTCACGCACCTTGCCCTTGTCGTCGATGATGTAAGTCACGGGCAATGCTTCGCTCTTGGGCAGGTCGTATTGCTCGGCGGGGTCCTGGGCCAACACGGTGAACTTGATGCCCAGCGCGTTGGCAGCGCTTTTCAGGTCTTCGCCCTGCAGGTTATCGAAATTGACCCCGAACACGCTGACGTTCTGCCCTTGCGTCTGCTCGGCCAACGCATTCAATTCGGGGATTTCCGTTCGGCAGGGCCCGCACCATTCCGCCCAGTAGTTGATGACCAGCCAGTGTTTGTCCACCCGGTCGCTGGCGACCTTCTGACCGTTCTGGTCGGTGCCCAGATCCACCCCGCACCCACTGAGCAACATACTGCCGAAAAGCACTACCGCTGCTGCCAACCGCCTTGCCATGATGCATGTTCCTTTCGAAGAAAACCCGATGCAGGCGCTCGCTTGGCCTTTACCGTCACCGCTGTAGAATAGCCGCCACCTCATGAAAGATGCGACCTGCAAATGACCGATCTGACGCTTTATCACAACCCGCGCTGCTCCAAGTCACGTGGCGCGCTGGAATTGCTCGAAGCGCGCGGGCTGGCTCCGACCATCGTCCGCTACCTGGAAACCCCACCGAGCGCCGCCGAGCTGTCGAATCTGCTCGGCAAGCTCGGTATCGCTGCCCGCGATCTGCTGCGCACCGGCGAAGACGAGTACAAGACGCTCAACCTGGCCGATGCGGGTCTCGACGAGGCCGCACTGATCGAGGCCATGGTAAGCCACCCCAAGCTGATCGAGCGCCCGATCCTGATCGTCGGTGACAAGGCAGTGATCGGCCGGCCGCCCGAAAGAATCCTGGAGATTCTGCCGTGAGCGCGCCTTATATTCTGGTGTTGTTCTACAGCCGCAACGGCTCGACCGGCGAGATGGCCCGACAGATCGCCCGTGGCGTGGAAATGGCGGGCATGGAAGCGCGTCTGCGCACGGTCCCGGCGGTTTCGAGTGACTGTGAGGCGGTGGCCCCAAGCATTCCTGACACCGGTGCGCCGTACGCGACCCTGGATGACTTGAAGAACTGTTCAGGCCTGGCTCTGGGCAGCCCGACCCGTTTTGGCAACATGGCCGCGCCGTTGAAATACTTTCTCGACGGCACCAGCAACCTGTGGCTGACCGGCGCATTGGTAGGCAAGCCCGCCAGCGTATTCACCTCCACCGCCAGTTTGCACGGAGGTCAGGAAACCACCTTGATGTCCATGCTCCTGCCGCTGTTGCACCACGGCATGCTGATCACCGGCCTGCCCTACAGCGAGGCGGCACTGGTCGAAACCCGTGGCGGCGGCACGCCCTATGGGGCCAGCCATCACGCCGGTGCTGACGGCAAACGGCCGCTGGATCAGCACGAGACCACCTTGTGTCGTGCACTCGGCCAGCGTCTGGCGAAAACCGCGCAGTTGTTGGCCCCATCGCGTGGCTGAAAAGCCCGGGCGACGGCCCCCACTGGAATGGTTGGAACCCCGGCTGCGCTGGAGCCGGGCAGCTGCCTTGCTGTGTTTTTTTGCGTTGATTGCGCTGCTGTGCCTGTACTATCTGGGTTTCGCCGACCTTCACGGCGCCCGGCCGTGGGTCATTCTGTCGATCGAACTGGTGCCTTTGCTGCTGCTCGCACCGGGCATGCTGACCGCCAGCGCGCGTGGGCACGCCTGGATGTGTTTCGTGGTGAACCTGTATTTCATCAAGGGCGCACTGGCCGCGTTCGACCCGGGCCGCGCCCTGTTCGGCGTGCTGGAAATGCTGGCGAGCCTGGCTGTGTTCGTGAGCGCCCTGCTGTATGCGCGCTGGCGGTTTCAGTACCAGCGCACACGATCGGAACGGCAGGCGTGAGCTTGCGCGCGCCTGTACAACCTCGCACTTCAAACCCCTATCAAGATTCTCCCTGGAGAGGGCATGCAAGACTACAAATGGCTCCATGAATACTGCCTCAACCGTTTCGGCTCCGCCGCCGCGCTCGACGCCCACCTGCCTGAACCCGCCACCCCCACACAGCTCAAAGCGCTCAGCGACGACCGTTACTTGTCGACGCTGGCACTGCGGGTGTTCCGCGCGGGCTTGAAGCACAGCGTCGTCGACGCCAAATGGCCGGCGTTCGAGCAGGTGTTCTTCGGCTTCGACCCGCAGAAGGTCACGCTGATGGGCGCGGACCATATCGAGCGCCTCATGCAGGATGAACGCATCATCCGCCATCTGGGCAAATTGAAAAGCGTGCCGCGCAATGCCCAGATGATCCTCGATATCACCCAGGCACACGGCAGCTTTGGCCAGTTCATCGCCGATTGGCCAGTGACCGATATCGTCGGCCTGTGGCGCTACCTGGCCAAGCACGGCAATCAGTTGGGTGGGCTGTCGGCACCGCGCTTTCTGAGAATGGTGGGCAAGGACACGTTCATCCCCAGCGACGACGTAGTGGCCGCGCTCAACGCGCAAAACATCGTCGACAAGGTGCCGACCAGCCAGCGCGATCAGGCAGCGGTGCAGGCAGCGTTCAACCAATGGCACGCCGAAAGCGGCCGACCGCTTTGCCAGTTGTCGATGATGCTGGCCTACACGACCAACCACTGATCTTTTTTTCACCCGACCGCATTGGCACGGCGCGTAACAAATTGGAGGTCGTATACAATATCCGGCATCCGCCCACAGCCCGAGTCCTGCGCGTGCCCTTTCTCCTCCCTGACGCACCCAACCTCGGCGTCGCCCCGTCGGCGTCCGAGGTCATTGCCAAATTTCTCCGCGAGTCGATCATTTCCGGCCAGTTCGCCGAAGACGAACCCATTCGGCAGGACGACATTGCACGCGTGTTCAATGTAAGCAAGATTCCGGTGCGCGAAGCCTTGAAACGGCTGGAAGCCGAGGGCCTGGTGCAATTCCAGCGCAACAAGGGCGCGGTGGTCACGCGCATTTCCGAGCCGGAGCTGGCGCAGATTTTCGAAGTACGGGTGCTGTTGGAGGTCCAGGCGATTCGCTTGGCCGTGCCGCGCTTGACCCAGGCCCAGCTTGACCGAGCCAGGGCCATCTGTGACGAGTTCGTCGGCGATGACGACATCGGCCGCTGGGCTGAGCTGAACTGGGCTTTCCATACGTGCCTCTACGAAGCCGCGCAGCGCCCGTTTCTGCTGAACATGATCCGCTCGATTCACGACAAGGTGGAACGCTATCTGCGGGTGCAGATGAGTTTTGACGAGGGCAAGGAACGCGCCGACCAAGAGCACCGTGAAATCCTCAAGGCCTGTGCCGATCGTGACGTGGAGACCGCCGCCGAACTCATCGAACATCACATCATCGGCGTCTGCCGAGCGCTCTATGCGCATCTGCCCCACGCCGAGATCAGCGAAATCTGACCGCTCGGGCACTGTGCCGATTTCGTCATCGCCGAGGGCGAAATCGGTCAAGACCCGTTATCCCGTTCCCGCCAATCTGTTGCCGGTCGTCAACGACTGTCGCCGATCCAGCGCATTGTCCGTATCCGGGGCGCGCAGCGATTCGCGCAACTCACTGGCAGGGGGTAGCACATGAAACGCATCCAGATCCTCGACTCCCACACCGGCGGCGAACCCACTCGTCTGGTGCTGGATGGCTTTCCCGACCTCGGCCACGGCAGCATGGCGGAGCGGCGACAGCTGTTGGCCGATGCCTATGACGACTGGCGCGCGGCCACGGTCCTCGAGCCTCGCGGCAGCGACGTGCTGGTGGGTGCGCTGTTGTGCGAGCCTGTCGATCCCCAGTGCTGTGCCGGGGTGATCTTCTTCAATAACTCGGGGTATCTGGGCATGTGCGGCCACGGCACGATCGGCCTGGTGGTGTCACTGGCACATCTGGGCAGGATCGGACCAGGGGTCCACCGCATCGAAACTCCGGTGGGTACCGTCCAGGCGACCCTGCATGAAGACCGTTCGGTCAGCGTCGACAACGTCCCGTCCTATCGCTATCGCAAGAGCTTCATCGTTGACGTGCCGGGCGTGGGCAGCGTGACCGGCGACATTGCCTGGGGCGGCAACTGGTTCTTCCTCATTGCCGACCATGGCCTGAGCGTGTCGAGCGATCACCTCGACGCACTGACCGACTACACCTGGAAAGTCCGTCAGGCGCTGGAGAGCCAGGGCGTTCGGGGTGAAGACGGCGGCATTATCGATCACATCGAACTGTTCGCCGATGACGATCAGGCTGACAGCCGCAACTTCGTCCTGTGCCCCGGCAAAGCCTACGACCGCTCACCCTGCGGCACCGGCACCAGCGCCAAACTGGCTTGCCTGGCCGCAGACGGCAAGCTGGAGCCGGGCGCCGTCTGGCAACAGGCAAGCGTCATCGGCAGCCAGTTCGAGGGCAGTTTCAAGTGGCAACATGGCGAACGGCAGTTGGGCGACCGCATCGTCCCTACGATCCGCGGGCGAGCCTACATCAGCGCTGAAGCGACCTTGCTGTTGGACGATGCCGACCCGTTCGCCTGGGGCATTCGCCTTTGATCGAGGGCAAGGCGGCCGACGTGATCGTGATCGGCGGCGGGATCATCGGGGCCGCTTGCGCGGACGAACTGGCTCGCCACGGCGTCAACGTGCTGGTGCTCGATTGCCAGCGCCCGGCCGCGACGGCGGCGGGGATGGGCCATCTGGTAGTGCTGGACCACAGCCCGGCCGAACTGGCCTTGGGGAATTACTCCGTCGGGCTGTGGCGCGAGCTGGCGCCGCACATGCCCGATGACTGCGCCCTGCGCACCAACGGTACGTTATGGCTGGCCTGCAACGATCAGGAAATGGTCGAGGCCGAGCGTAAACACGCGGCGTTGAACGAATACGGCATGGCGTGCGAGTTGCTGACCGGCGCCGAGGTGGCGGACGCTGAGCCCGCGCTGCGTCCAGGACTTGCGGGCGCGCTGAGGGTCGCGGGCGACGGGATACTCTACGCACCGAATGCGGCGCGCTGGCTGTTGCAACGCCAGCCCCGTCAGGTGCGACAGCAGCGGGCGGAGGTGGTGGACGTCCAGGGGCCTCGCGTACGGCTGGCGGACGGCCAATGGCTGCAAGCCGACGCCGTGGTGCTGGCCAACGGCATCCACGCCAGGACGCTGTGCCCTGAGTTGCCACTGGAACCGAAAAAAGGTCATCTGTTGATCACTGACCGCTACCCGGCCCGGATCACCCACACCCTCGTCGAACTGGGCTATGTCACCAGCGCGCATCAAGGCAAGGGCCCGTCGGTGGCGTTCAACGTCCAGCAGCGTCCCACCGGGCAACTGTTCGTCGGCTCATCCCGGCAGTTCGATCAAGATGACGCGGCCATCGATGCCGCGATGTTGGGCCGGATGCTGCGGCGTGCCATGGAATTTCTGCCGGACCTGGGAACCCTGAACGGCATCCGCAGTTGGACGGGCTTGCGTGCTGCCAGCCCGGACGGGCAGCCCCTGATCGGGGAACATCCCGCGCAACCCGGCCTGTGGCTGGCCGTGGGGCATGAAGGGCTGGGGGTGACCACCGCCACGGGGACGGCCCGTCTGCTGGCTGCGCAATTGCTGCGCGCGCCGCTGCCCGAACCCCTTCAGGCGCACCTGAACGCCTTTTTGCCGCAACGCTTCATTGGAGCCTCCGCCCATGCCTGAGCTGAATATCGATGGTCAGCCGGTTCGTTTCAGCCCCGGCACTACGGTGGCGGCCGCCTTGATGTCCAGTGGCGACCGTTGCGCCCGTACATCGGTGAGCGGGCTGCGGCGTGCGCCGCTGTGCGGGATGGGCATCTGTCAGGAATGCCGTGTCAACATCGACGGCCTGCGCCGGTTGGCCTGCCAGACGCTGTGCCGTGAGGGCATGCAGGTGGAGACACGCTCATGAGTGACAGCGTCGACCTGCTGATCGTCGGCGCCGGCCCCGCCGGAATGGCTGCAGCCCTGGCAGCGGCCCCCAGCGGCATGCGCATCGCGATCCTCGACGACAACTCACAGCCCGGCGGGCAGATATGGCGAGACGGCTCGCAGGCGCGGCTACCGGCGCAGGCCATTGCGATGCGCGCCGCGCTGGCTCGGTACCCCCATGTTCAGGTGCACAGTAGCACCCGGGTCGTGGCGCTGACGGGCCCCAGGCAGGTGCTGCTGGAAAACGCCGAACGTGGCTGGGTGTTGAAATACGATGCGTTGATCCTGTGCACCGGCGCCCGCGAGCGGCTGCTGCCCTTTCCGGGCTGGACGCTGCCCGGCGTCACCGGCGCAGGCGGCCTGCAAGCCTTGATCAAGGGTGGCTTGCCGGTGGCGGGCGAGCGCGTCGTCATCGCGGGAAGTGGTCCGTTATTGTTGGCCACGGCAGCCACCGCCAGCCAGCACGGCGCCGTGGTCGTGCGCATCGCCGAACAGGCGGCTCTGAGCGCGGTCAGCCGATTCGCGGCAGGTCTGTGGCGATGGCCGAACAAGGCGGCTCAAGCCTTGACGCTGAGCAGTACCCGCTACCGGACGTCCGCCTATGTCATTGCCGCCGTGGGCTCGGACCGGCTTGAGTCGGTGCGAATCCAGGCGGGAACCAGCGTCCAGGAAATCCGCTGCGACCGCCTGGCCTGCGGCTTCGGGCTGGTGCCCAACGTTGAGATCGCTGCCGCCCTGGGCTGTCGCATCGAACAGCAGGCGGTCGCGGTGGACGCCTGGCAGACCACCAGCGTCGCAGGCCTGTACGCAGCAGGAGAATGCACCGGTTTCGGCGGCAGTGAGCTGGCCCTGATCGAGGGGCGGATCGCAGGGTTGGTCGCCAGCGGCCAGAAGGACGAAGCGCAGGCCTGCTGGTCGCAGCGTCAGCGTTGGCAACGCTTCGCCGACACCTTGAACCGCGCATTTTCACTCACGCCAGCCGTGAGACACCTGGCCGCGGCGGACACACTGGTCTGTCGCTGCGAAGACGTGCCCTACTTGGCCCTGGCGCCTCACGGCGACTGGACGAGCGCTAAGCTGAACACCCGCTGCGGCATGGGCGCGTGCCAAGGCCGAATCTGCGCCACGGCTGCCCAGACGTTATTCGGCTGGGAAGCCCCATGCCCACGGCCGCCCTTCAGCCCGGCGCGCATCGCGACATTGGCGTGTCTCGACGACGCCGACGGTTCCAGCGCTGCGCCTTCCTGTATCGGCTGATTCGGAGCAGACGCGCGGGGCTAGAATCCGGCATCATCGGCGATGTCTCTCGATGCCCTGCGGCGCCTAAATGCTCGACTTGATTCCCACTTCCCCCCTCGACAGCCTCGACCAGTTGCTGAGCAGCCTGGAACGGGTTGCACCGCTGTTCGACGCGATCCCCGGCGTGGTGTTCTTCGTCAAAGACACGCAGGCGCGGTACGCGCTGGTCAATCAGACGCTGGTGCAACGCTGCGGCTGCAAGGAGAAGCGCCAACTGGTCGGGCGCACCGCAGAGGACGTATTCCCGGCCAGATTCGGGCCGCTGTACACCGCCCAGGACCGACGCGTCCTGGCTGACGGCAGGCAACTGAGCGACCAACTGGAACTGCACCTTTATTACGGCAACCGGCCTGTCTGGTGCTTGACGCACAAGATTGCCCTGCGCGACAGCCGGGGCACTATCATCGGCCTGGCGGGCATATCGCGCGACTTGCAGACCCTGCACTCACACCCCGCCTACCAGAAACTGGCCGAAGTCGATGGCTACATTCGCGAGCATTTCGCCCGCCCGATCACCCTGGAAGAACTGACGGCAATCGCCGGGCTTTCCGTCGCGCAACTGGAGCGCTACTGCAAGAAAATTTTTCAGCTCACCCCTCGGCAGATGATCCACAAAGCGCGCTTGGGTGAAGCCTCTCGGCTGCTGCGTGAACACCTCTCGATCACTGAGGTGGCGTTACGTTGCGGCTATACGGACCACAGCGCCTTCAGTCGCCAGTTCCGGGCTCTGACCGGCGTTTCACCGAGCCAATACCGCGAGTCCCAACAGTAACGGCTAGGCCTGCTGCTCCCCCCCGCCCTGGCGTCGGCCCTCATCAGCAGAACCGTCCGGGCCGTGCCTCGATAGAGCATCGCCCTGCTTTTTTGCTCCCTTATGTAACACCGCCACCCGATCCGCCGGACGCCCGCGTCCCGTAACCCACTGATCCTCCGACTGAATTGCGACGAGGGCCAAAGAGGCACGCCCCATGCATAGAAAATATCGTATACGAAATCACTTATCCGGCTGTTTCCTTACGTGCATCCACCGAGGCATCTATGAAAAAGCATGCTGTTGCAGTAGCCCTCCTCGCCGTCATGAGTTCGTCCTTCATCAATGCAGCCTTGGCCGACAAGCTCGATGACATCATCGACTCCGGCAAACTCCGCTGCGCCGTGACACTGGATTTTCCGCCGATGGGCTCGCGGGATGACAAGAACAACCCGGTCGGATTCGACGTCGATTACTGCAACGACCTGGCGAAAGTGCTGGGCGTCACCGCCGAAGTGGTGGAGACACCGTTCCCTGACCGGATTCCGGCCCTGGTCTCCGGGCGTGCCGATGTCATCGTCGCCTCCACCTCCGACACCCTGGAGCGGGCCAAAACGGTAGCCATGACGATCCCTTACTTCGCCTTTCAGATGGTCGTGCTGACCCGCGACAACACCGGCATCGGTAAATACGAGGACCTTAAAGGCAAAAACGTCGGCAACACCAGTGGCACTTACGAGGCGATCGCCCTGGAGAAGGACCAGAAGGCCTGGGGCACCGGCAGCTTCCGCGCTTATCAGACCCAGAACGACACCATACTGGCGGTTGCGCAAGGCCATATCGATGCGACGGTCGTGACCAACACCGTTGCGGCCGCGACACTCAAATCCGGCAAGTACAAGGGGCTGAAAGTCGCCGGTAACGCGCCTTACGTCATCGATTACGTGTCCCTGGCCGCCAAGCGCAACGAGTACGGCTTGATCCATTACCTGAACCTGTTCGTCAACCAGCAAGTGCGCACCGGCCGCTACGAAGAATTGTGGAAGAAGTGGGTGGGCGATGACATCAAGCCCGCAAACCTGACGGTGCCAGGTGTGTATTACTGAGTCCCGTTAAACCCTGGCGTCGATCAGCCGGGCCGATGTCGCCTGTCGGCGTGACGCATGAAGCTCTCATTCAGGAATCCACGATGTCTGAAGTGTCTTTGAACGGGCGTTGTCTGGTCTCAGGCAGCGCCCAGGGCGAGCTGTTGTATGCCGATGTCGCCTTGAGCTTCTGGGGCGGCGTCGAGCCCTTCACCGGTGAGGTGATCGACCGCCACCACCCCCTCAGCGGCCAGTTCATCACGGGCAAGGTGCTGGCGATTCCCAGCGGGCGCGGGTCGTGCACGGGCAGCAGCGTGCTGCTGGAATTGATCCTCAACGGGCACGCCCCGGCCGCTCTGGTGTTCGAGCGCGTCGAGGACATACTCACGCTAGGCGTCATGGTGGCCGAGCAGATGTTTGGTCAATCGATCCCGGTGGTCAGCCTCGGCGAGGCAGGCTTCACGGCGCTGCGCGAGGCCAGCTTCGTGCGGATCGAGCACAGTCGGGTGACCGCGTTCGATGCGCCGCCTCCGGCGCTGCCGCCAACCCGACGGGTCCAGAACACCGCGTCATCTCCTGCCATCACCCTCACCGAAATGGATCGGGCGTTTCTGGATGGCGCGTATGGCAAGGCTGCGCAAGTGGCAATGGGCATCATCCTGCGCATGGCCGAACTGCAAGGCGCCACGCAGTTGCTCGACATCACGCAGGCGCATATCGACGGCTGCATCTACACCGGCCCGGCTAGCTTGCGCTTCGCCCGGCAACTGGTGGATTGGAACGCCAGGGTGCGGGTCCCGACCACCCTCAATTCGATCTCCGTGGACAAGCGACGCTGGCGGGCACTCGGCGTCGATCCGGCCTTGGGCGAGCCAGCCAGTCAGTTGGGCGATGCCTATCTGGACATGGGCGCGCGGGTCAGTTTCACCTGCGCGCCGTATTTGCTGGACAGCGCGCCAGAGCTGGGCGAGCAGATTGTCTGGGCCGAGTCCAACGCGGTGGTCTACGCCAACAGCGTGATCGGCGCGCGCACCTTGAAATACCCCGATTACCTGGACATCTGCATTGCCCTGACGGGACGGGCGCCAAAGGTCGGTTGTCACCTGACCGAGCAACGCCTGGCCACCCTGCGCATCGATGTGCCCGAGGTCGGTGTGCTGGACGATAGTTTTTATCCGCTGCTCGGCTACCACGTCGGGCTGCTCAGCGGCGCAGCCATCCCCGTGGTCTGCGGCCTGGAAAACCAAGCGCCGACGCTCGATGACCTGAAGGCCTTCGGTGCGGCCTTCGCGACCACGTCCGCCGCCCCGATGTTTCATATCGCCGGTGTCACCCCGGAAGCAACCACCGCTGAACTGGCCCTCGGGGGGCATTCTCCCGAAAAAAGGCTGGTGATCAGCGCGCTGGCGTTGCTGCACAGTTGGAGGGAGCTGAACAGCGCGCAGAGCCCTGAAGTCGATGCCGTCACGCTGGGCAATCCGCATTTTTCCCTGAGCGAATGCGCGACCCTGGCCGATCTTTGCCAGGGACGGCGCAAGCACGATGACGTGACGGTGGTCATCACCTGTGGTCGCGCCACGTTGGAGGCGGCGCTGTTGGCCGGGCACGTCGAGACGCTGGAAGATTTCGGCGTGCAGTTCGTGACCGATACCTGCTGGTGCATGCTGGGCGAGCCGGTCATTCCGCCGACCGCACGCAACCTGATGACCAACTCGGGGAAATACGCCCATTACGCTCCGGGGCTCGTGGGGCGTCGCGTGCATTTCGCCAGCCTGGCCGAATGCGTCGACAGCGCCTGCACCGGCTTTGCCAGCGCGAAGCTGCCGCCATGGCTGCGGGGCGCCGAACGCGCGGAGGCGACGCCGCATGTTTGACTACACCTTTCACTGGCGTGCCGCATTCAAAGCGCTGCCTGACATGCTCAACGGCGCGCTGGTGACCTTCCAGACGGCTGCGCTGTCGATGATCCTCGGGGTGACCATCGCGCTGTTTCTGGTCTTCATGCGCCAAGGCAGCAACCCTGTGCTGCGCGGGTTCGCGGCGGCCTGGATCTCCATTGCGCGCAATACCCCGTCGCTGTTTCAGGTGTACATCCTCTACTTCGGCCTGGGCTCGTTCGGCGTGCACGTCAGCTCGTGGGTCGCTCTGCTCGCCGGGATCACCCTGAATAACGCGGGCTACCTGGCGGAAAACTTCCGAGGCGGTCTCAAGGCCGTGCCTGACACCCAACTGCGTGCCGCCCGCTCGCTGGGGATGAACGCCTGGCAGGCGTATCGGCTGGTCGTGATTCCACAACTGCTGCGCGTGGTGTTCTACCCGTTGACCAACCAGATGGTCTGGGCGGTGCTGATGACGTCCATGGGGGTCATCGTCGGCTTGAACAATGACCTCACGGGCGTCACCCAGGACTACAACGTCAAGACGTTCCGCACCTTCGAGTTCTTCGCCATTGCCGCCGTGCTTTATTACCTGATCGCCAAACTGATCGTGGCCGTTGCGCGGCTGCTGTCGTGGCGTCTGTTCCGGTACTGAGGAGTGGCCATGTTCAACAGCACATTCAGCTGGAACGACTTGCAGTTCATGCTTCAGGGGGCATGGGTCACCCTGGCGCTGACGATCGTGTCGATGATCATCGGCACCCTCGCCGGCGTGGTGTGCGGCATGGCCCGTGCGCTGTTGCCACGCAGCACCATTGCGTTGGCCTGGGTGCTCGATGTGTTTCGCAGCGTGCCCCTGCTGATCCAGTTCGTTCTATTCAACGCGCTGAAAAGCATCGCCGGGCTCAACTGGAGTGCCTTCACGGTGGCCTGCATCGTATTGGGCCTTTACGTCACAGCGTACTGCACCGAGATCGTCCGCAGCGGTGTGTTGTCGGTACCGCTCAGCCTGCGCCGCGCCAGCCGCTCGCTCGGCTTGAGTTACTGGCAGGACCTGCGCCGGATCGTCATGCCCATGGCGACCCGGGTCGCCTTTCCCGGCTGGGTCAACCTGCTGCTCTCAGTAATGAAAGACACCGCCCTGGTGATGTGGATCGGCATCGTCGAACTGCTGCGCGCGTCGCAGACCATCGTCACGCGTATTCAAGAACCCCTGCTGGTGCTGTGCATCGCGGGTCTCATTTATTACGTCATGAGCCTGGTGATTGCCCGGCTCGGCGCCCGGCTGGAAGCAAGGTGGCAAGAACATGATTGAGATCGACAACGTTCACAAATCCTTCGGCACCCTGGAAGTCATCAAAGGCGTGAGCCTGCAAGTGGAAAAAGGCGAAGTGGTGTCGATCATCGGCGGCTCGGGTTCGGGCAAATCGACCTTGCTGATGTGCATCAACGGTCTGGAGTCGATCAAGAGCGGCAGCATCCGCGTCGACGGCACCGAAGTGCACGCCAAGGGGACCGATCTGAACAAGCTGCGCCAGAAGATCGGCATCGTGTTTCAGCAATGGAACGCGTTTCCCCACCTGACGGTGCTGGAGAACGTGATGCTGGCGCCGCGCACCGTGCTGGGCAGGAGCAAAGAGGAAGCCGAGGCGCTGGCGGTCAGCCAGCTTCGCCATGTAGGGCTGGGCGATAAGCTCAAAGTGTTTCCCGGCAAGCTTTCAGGCGGCCAGCAACAGCGCATGGCCATTGCCCGGGCGCTGGCCATGTCGCCCGATTACATGCTCTTCGACGAAGCGACATCGGCCCTGGATCCGCAATTGGTGGGCGAGGTGCTGGACACCATGCGCATGCTCGCCGAAGACGGCATGACCATGATCCTGGTGACCCACGAAATCCGCTTTGCCCGGGACGTGTCCGACCGTGTGGCCTTTTTCCGCAACGGACTGGTGCATGAAATCGGTACACCGGATCAGGTGATCGGCCATCCGCAGCGGCCGGAGACGGCGGATTTTCTGAAGTCGATCAATTGAAGGAGCCGGGCGCCGTGCAAGCCAGGCAGTTTCATGCGGGGGTGTGTCGTTTGAATGTTCAGTGTTTGTGTATTCCCCCAACGACATCTTTGACAGGAGGGCTTTGAAGCATGCGCTCATCGAAAGTGATTCACGTGGTCAGTTGTCACGCGGAGGGAGAGGTCGGCGACGTGATCGTCGGTGGCGTCGCACCACCGCCGGGCGACACGATTTGGGCGCAGTCGCGCTGGATCGAGAAGGACAATGTCCTGCGCAATTTCATGCTCAACGAGCCTCGCGGCGGGGTGTTCCGGCACGTCAACCTGCTGGTACCGCCCAAACATCCCCAGGCGCAGATGGGCTGGATCATCATGGAACCGGCGGATGTCCCGCCGATGTCCGGCTCGAACTCGCTGTGCGTCGCCACCGTGCTGCTCGAGAGCGGCATCCTGGCGATGACCGAGCCGCAGACCCGACTGGTCCTGGAAGCGCCGGGGGGCCTGATCGAGGCCATTGCCCAATGCCGCGACGGCAAGGTGGAGCGCGTCGAAGTGCACAATCACCCCTCCTTCGCCGACCGCCTGGATGCCTGGATCGAAGTGCCGGGCCTTGGGTCGATTCAGGTCGACACCGCCTACGGCGGAGACAGCTTTGCCATCGTCGACGCCACGACACTGGGCTTCTCGCTGACCGCCGACGAAGCGAAGGATCTGGTCGAAACGGGCTTGAAGATAACCCTGGCGGCCAACGAACAGTTGGGCTTCACCCATCCACTCAACCCGGACTGGAACCACATTTCCTTCTGCCAGATCGCCGCGCCGGTGAGCCGAGCCGGTGGCATCGCTCATGCCGCCAATGCGGTGGTGATTCGTCCCGGCAAGATCGACCGCTCGCCCTGTGGCACCGGGTGTTCGGCGCGCCTGGCGGTGCTTCACGCCAAGGGCCAACTGCAAGTCGGCGAACCCTTTATTGGCCGCTCGATCATCGGCTCGGAATTTCATTGCAAGATTGAGCGCATAACGGACGTCGCGGGGCGGCCAGCCATCGTGCCGAGCCTGTCAGGGCGTGCGTGGATCACCGGTACGCATCAGCACATGCTCGATCCGAGCGACCCTTGGCCTGAGGGCTACAAGCTCACGGATACCTGGCCGGTAGGGTTGGAGTTGTAACCGAAGGGCGACGCCATGCCTGTCGGAGGGTGGCTGGCTCACGATCGGGCGCGCAGCGGCGACCCGCGACCTGCGCCCCGCCTGCTGCATCGCGGTGGCGGAGTCCACGCTGCTGCGCAGCGGACCAAGGGCTAGCAGCCTTGCGACAAGGAGCACGTTTCACCGGGCGACATTTGCCCAAACCAGAACGTATACGAAATACATTTAATCCAAACAGGAGTCACTCATGAATCAATCCGTATCCTGGAGCGGCGTTTTTCCGGCCGTCACCACGCAGTTTCGCGAAGACTTTTCAGTGGATGTGGAAGCCACGCACACGGTCATCTCTAATCTGGTACGCGATGGTGTGTCGGGGTTGGTTATCTGCGGCACGGTGGGCGAAAACACCTCGCTCAGCGTGGCCGAGAAAATCAGCCTCGTCGAAGCCGCCAAAGATGCAGCCGCAGGCCGTGTGCCGGTGATTTCCGGCATCGCGGAATTCACCAGCGCCCATGCCTGCGCCGTGGCCAATGAGGTCAAGAAAGCAGGGGCGGACGGCATTATGTTGATGCCTGCGCTGGTGTATTCCTCGAAACCCTTCGAAACCGCCGCGCATTTTCGGACGGTGGCCTCGGCCTGCGATCTGCCCATGATGGTTTACAACAATCCGCCCATTTATAAGAACGACGTCACGCCAGACATCCTGATCTCCTTGGCCGACTGCGACAACGTGGTCTGCTTCAAGGATTCGTCGGGCAACACCAACCGTTTCATCGACGTACGCAATGAAGTCGGCGACCGTTTCGTGTTGTTCGCCGGTCTGGACGACGTATTGGTCGAAAGCGTGGCCGTAGGGGCGGTGGGCTGGGTCTCGGGGATGTCCAACGCCTTCCCGAAAGAGGGTGAAACGCTTTTCCGGCTGGCCAAGGCAGGACGGTTTGCGGAGGCGATGGCGCTCTATGAGTGGTTCATGCCGCTGTTGCACCTGGATGCGCGTCCGGATCTGGTGCAGTGCATCAAACTCTGCGAGGCCATCATGCAGCGCGGCAGCGCCCTCACCCGTCCACCGCGCCTGGCGCTGCCAGACAGTGACCGGGTTTATGTGGAGGCGCTGATGAAGGCAGCGCTGGCGAGCAAGCCGGTGCTGCCGGATGTGGGGTTGTGATCGGAAAAACCCGATCAACCCATGCCTGAATCCAACGACACTTTGCTCTTTGCTCTTTGCTCTTTGCTCTTTGCTCTTGCTCTTCCTACACAAACAGGCCAGCCACCGCCGAACGCGACTTGGGTGCAGGCTGAGCGGAGGTGGCGTGGAGTGGGTTGAGCGGCCGGGAGCCGCGAAAGCCGCGCGGCCATGGATGGCCGTCCGCGGCGTGCCCACGGAACGGCGCCGGAGGGATGGGCAGATCCCGACAACATAGTTTGTCCTGAAATCCCCCATAACGCTGGGCAAAATTCCTCCCCTCAACTGCCCGGTACTTCCCAATTATCGATTCCGGGTGCTTTCTTAATTACCCCAAATCTGTTCAATCATTGCCTAATTGTCTGGAGTAAATTGCTTCGTCAGACCCTGACACATAACGTATCGCTGGTTAAGGACACTAGCGTGAGGGTTATAGACCAGGGCGCGTGTTGCTTATCATAGTATTTGAGTGTCGCCAGAGAGGTTGAGAAAGTATCTGCCAGAAAGATCATAAACTCCATCCCAAATCATCACATGCTGCCCGGCGACTCGGACATCTCGTAAAAACCGCTGAAAAATGGAATCTTTGTAGCTCCGTCATCAGACACTTAAGGGCGCTCCCAGCAGTGTCGCCCTGAAACACATAAATCTATTCGAATTACGGAAGGCTCCAACCGCCGTCTATGACAAGCTCTGAGCCAGTCAAGTAGCGGGCCTCGTCTGAGGCGAGGTACACGGCCCCGTACGCAATGTCGGCTGGTTTTCCAGCAACGCCCATAGGCACTTTTGCCAATACTGCAGCGTTCTGCTCTTCTGTTAAGTTATCCATTGCCGGGGTTTCGGTGTCTCCCGGGAATATAGTGTTAATTCTTACGCCCTGCTTTGCATATTCAAGGGCAGTAGCTTTACTCAGCATCCGCGAGCCTCCTTTCGATGCGTGGTAAGCTGTGTAACCCTCCGTAGCAATCAGGCCATAGAGCGAGCTGATGTTCACCACCGCACCATTTCCTGTTTTCAATAGCTGGGGCATCGCAATCTTCATACCGAGGAACTGACCGGTAAGATTAACAGCGATCAACTTATTCCAATCCTCAAGAGTCGTTTTCAGCAAGCCAGCGTCGTTGAAAATCGCAGCATTATTGACAAGGGTCGTCAGTGCGCCAAACTCTGCAACCGTGTTGGCAACTACATCGGCCCATGCCTGCTCACTGCTCACGTCCAAATTGAAAAAGACTGCTTTGCCACCTTGCTTCCGGAGCCGCTCTGCTACCTCTTTACCTTCGCGCTCAAGAAGATCTGCGATGACGACACTTGCACCTTCACCTGCAAACTTTTCGGCGATTCCTTCACCAATGCCACGCGCAGCACCAGTAATAATTGCCACTTTGCCATCTAGTCGGTTTGCCACGATGTTGCCCTCTCTGAATGAGTAGAGCTTAGTTATGAATCACAGTGAGTAAGAGCGTTAGCCCTATCCTGCTTGGTCATTGCCTAAATCTCTGGCACCAAGGACATACAGCATCTGAAATGCCCTGACATGACTGGCTGCATCGGAATTCCTGGTGTCCCATCGGCCTCAGTTAGTTTTTTCACCTATGGCAAGACACTGACTGATGTCGCGCATCGGGGGCGCACCGAAGCTTCTCTTGTACTCGCGGTTGAACTGGGTAGCGCTCTCATATCCTACGCGTATAGCAGCTGTCGCAGCATCGACAGCCTCGGTCAGCAAGATCCTACGTGCTTCGTGCAGGCGCAGATGCTTCTGATATTGAAGAGGGCTCATTGATGTCATAGCACGGAAATGATGATGAAGCGTCGAGACTCCCATGTTCGCGATCGCAGCAAGGTCTTCGATTCGAAACGGATGCATGTAATTGTCCCGTAGCCATACGATCGCTTTTGCCGTTCGCTGGCTTTGTGTTCCCGCAATGATTGTTTCCCTGAAACGAAGTCCAGCTGAGCTTACTAGGATGCGGTAGATGATTTCACGCTGGATCAACGGCCCCACATGGGCCAAATCTTGCGGCTTGTCTGTCAGGCTGATCAGTCTGTCCACGGCGTCAAAGAGCTCAAGCGTTGCAGGTCCGGTTGCCATTGCGACACCGGTTACCGGCCCGCTCGCTATCCCGTTTGAATCAACGTCGGCCATCACTTGCCTGGCAGTCTGAAGGTCAAGTCTCATCAGCAGTGACACATATGGCGCATCTGGGCTAGCGTCTAGCACCTCAGTCACGGTGGGAAGGTTGACAGCAGTCAGCAGGAATCTTGACTCGTTGTAGATGTAGGTAGTTGTGCCGAGCCTCACTCGCTTACGGCCTCGAATAATCATAGAGATGCAGGGCTCGTACAAGTACGAACCAGGCGGCGTGGGCTTCTTGACCTTGGCGAAACTCAACCCTGGTAGCGACGTCATCCGCTCAGTGTCGTCACCAAGATATTCCTCAATCCGTTTTGCCAGATGCTCTCGAATCGTCGCTGTTTCAGCGCGCCGAGCTTCATCGTCTGCGTTCAGTTCAAAAATCATGCTGTGCCCTGTCATTGAAGCTAGGTCAGCCGCGGCCTTTCGGAGGCCCGCAACCGACCTACTGCCCTGAATTTACATCCGATAAATCTTCACCCTTAGGGTCACTTGACGGTCTTGACTCATCGAACGTCCTCAATTTTTCATGCATAGATGTCACGACTGTATGGTCACCGTCAGCGAGTGGGTTAGCCTATTTCTACCCTCAGATTGCCTGATTGTCTTGATGGCAATAGCCTGAGACAACCCTAGCCCCCAAAGTCTCGAGCAAGCCCCATTCATGATCAATTCACGACGAGTCCGTGTTTCGAGCACTACTGCCGACGCTGTATCGAGCTCGCTCCTGTGTACCTACCAAATGGCGATAGCTGGTGAATTGGCCCATAGCTGCCTAGCGCAGAGGGTGTGCGCCACTTGGCACGTTGCATATTGGAAGGTACGGGTCGTACAACCAATAATCACAAGCCTCCCTTCATCATGGCGCTGTCGCCTAAGCGCCATGGAGCACGTGCTACGCCAAAAATCAGCTTCAATGCGATCAGAGGATTAGGCAACCACGCGGAAGCATTGGGCTGACCGCATGATGAGATCCCAGCATAAGGTTGAGGCTCCATTGATTGAGGAGATCTCGCTGATGAAGACTGTCGGATATGCGTCCCACGATCCAAAAAGTCCAATGGCTAAATTGTCTTTTGACCGTCGCGAATTGCGTCCAGACGATGTGGCGATCGAAATACTTTACTGCGGGGTCTGCCACTCAGACCTCCACCAAACGCGCGACGACTGGAATGCATTTAACCCGACTGTTTATCCCTGCATTCCCGGTCACGAAATCATCGGCAAGGTGATCGAGGTAGGAAGCAAAGTCAGCCGCTATGCAGTTGGCGACCAAGTCGCAGTAGGGACGATTGTCGACAGCTGCTCGCACTGCGATCAATGCCATCTTGGCGAAGAGCAAATGTGCCGTGAATACCCCATTGTCACTTATAACGGACGTGACCGAATTTCCGGTGAAGTAACGTATGGGGGATACTCCAAGCACATCGTGGTGAAGGAAACATTTGTGCTGGCATTGCCTGATGGCCTCGACCCAGCGTTAGCAGGCCCATTGCTATGCGCCGGCATTACTGTGTACTCCCCTCTGCGGACTTGGAACGTAGGCCCAGGAAGCCGAGTCGGCGTCATTGGCATTGGCGGTTTGGGCCATCTGGCCGTGCGCTTCGCCGCGGCACTCGGTGCCCAAGTTACGGTTATAACCCGCACCTCCGCAAAGGCCGAGGAAGCATTTTCGCTAGGCGCCGACAACGTGCTGCTCTCCACCTCTGAGGACGCAATGTCCAAGGCCGCCTCATCATTCGACGTCATCATCGACACCATCCCCGTCAAACACGACGTCTCGCCTTACCTTGGGCTGCTGGATGTATCCGGAGTGCTCGTGATTGTCGGCAATTTGGGAGAGATGGAAGGTTTTACCACCCTTCCTCTAATCTCAGGACGTCGCCGCATCACTGGATCTCCCTCGGGAGGTATCGCGCAAACACAAGAGATGCTCAATTTTTGCGCCAAGCAGGGCGTGGTGCCAGACTGCGAGCAGATCAAGATCCAGGATATCAACCGCGCTTTCGAACGAATGGAACAGGGAGACGTGCGTTACCGGTTTGTCATTGATATGGCCTCACTTACCGCCGACTAACCGCCACGCTGCATTTTCGGGTTATTAAATGGAGGGCCGCTTTCAACAAAAGCGGGCATGTTCGCGGAGCAGCTCGGCCGTCGGTCGAGCAACGCGGTTGATGAGCTGAGGTTGATTGATGGCTAACACTATTGCCCTGTTGAGCATTCTCGGGTCTATAGCAATCGGTTTTCCTCCGTCTGCCACTCCAGAATGGAGTCGCCCGTCAAGGGGCGAAACCCCAGTTCCCGGCCTACGCGCAAACGGATCTGCCCCGCTCTCAAATCACAACGCCATGAACGCTAGCAGCTAGGAAACGCTCGTCAAACCTCAAAGATTCACGACATTGACAAACCGCGAAGCGGCCGTCTCGTCGATCTTCAGGCTGGCGAAGTCGAACAGATTACGGTCCGCCAACTGCGAAGGCACCACGTTCTGCAAGCTACGGAAAATCATTTCCGAACGGCCCGGGGTCTTGCGATCCCAGTCCTGGAGCATCTCCTTGACCACCTGACGCTGCAGGTTTTCCTGCGACCCGCAGAGGTTGCACGGGATGATCGGGAACTGCTTCATGTCCGAGTACGCCTGGATGTCCTTCTCGGCGCAATACGCCAGCGGGCGGATCACCACGTTGCGGCCATCGTCGGCGCGCAGCTTGGGTGGCATGGCCTTGAGCGTGCCGTTGAAGAACATGTTGAGGAAGAAGGTCTCGACGATGTCATCACGGTGGTGCCCCAGGGCCATTTTGGTCGCCCCGATCTCGTCCGCGAAGGTGTACAGCGTGCCACGACGCAGGCGCGAACACAGTGAGCAGGTGGTCTTCCCTTCAGGTACCAGCTCCTTCACCACCGAGTAAGTGTCTTTTTCGACGATGTGGTATTCCACCCCCAGCGCTTCAAGGTAGGCAGGCAGCACATGCTCCGGGAAACCCGGCTGTTTCTGATCCATGTTCACCGCGACGATGTCGAACTTGATCGGCGCGACCTTCTGCAAGTGCATCAGCACATCCAGCATCGTGTAGCTGTCCTTGCCGCCGGACAGGCAGACCATCACCTTGTCGCCCTCTTCAATCATGTTGAAATCGGCCACCGCTTCGCCCGCAAGCCGACGCAGACGCTTCTGCAGTTTGTTCTGGTTGACTGAAAGGGTGCCCATGGCGCTGGTTTCGCTCGCTGTGACTCTGGAAAGGGGCGGTATTTTACGCATAAACGTTCCAGGTGGTAATGCCTGCTGATCGTCTCGCCAAGCGGTGCCTGTAGACCTGGGATCCGGCGCGCGGTGGGTCGTGGATACATCAGGGCGTGGCTACGTACTGCCTCATGATCATCTCTGGCTATTACCCTCGACGCTGAAGGCACGATTTACTCTAAAGCGCCCGTTTTTCGCGAGATGCAGCTTCCTATACTTGCAATGAGGTCGCAGCCGCTCTCCCTTTGCAGCACGTGGCCTTGCCCTGACCGCATCGGGCAGCCAGGCGCGACGGTTTCAGCGGAGGAGTCCAAGGCATGATCCATCACGTTTTGGGGCTGTTCACCCACCCCGATCAGGAATGGCAACAGATACGTGGCGAAGATGAGACCATCGGCCACATGTACCTCACCCACACGCTGATAATGGCCGCGATTCCGGCGGTGTCGGCTTACATCGGCACCACGCAGGTCGGCTGGGTCATCGGCGGTCGGGCGCCGGTGATGCTGACCAGCGAGAGCGCCGTCTGGATGACGATCATGTCCTACCTGGCGATGCTTGCCGGGGTCGCCGTAATGGGCGCGTTCATCCACTGGATGGCGCGCACTTACGATGCCAGTCCCAGCCTGGCACGCTGTGTGGCATTCGCCACCTACACGGCGACGCCATTGTTCCTTGGCGGCCTGGCTGCGCTGTACCCTCACATGTGGCTGGGCATGATGGTCGGTATGGCGGCGGTTTGCCACACCGTGTACCTGCTGTACGTTGGGCTGCCGGTGTTCATGAACATCCATCCGGACGAAGGCTTTATGTTCTCAAGCTCGGTTCTGGCGGTGGGCCTGGTGGTGCTCGTGGCAATCATGGCGTTCACCGTGGTGCTGTGGGGGGTTGGGGTAGGCCCCGAGTACACGAACTGACGACTGTAAACGCTGTGGACGCGTGGCTTGCCCCGCGCCCACAGGGTTGTGCGGTGCCTTCACGACCATTCGGCAGCTTCAGTTTTCGGGCAAGGCGTGCTTTGCGGCATACTCGTCTCTTCTGGAGACCGATGAAGCATGCTCGAACCACTCAACACCCGCGTCGAATCCTGCTACCAACTCGCTGAAGAATTTTTCAAACGCCCTTTCAAACGCCCGGTGGTCAGCCTCAAGTTGCGCGGCCAGAAGGCCGGTGTCGCGCATCTGCACGAAAATATGCTGCGCTTCAATCCTCAGCTGTACCGGGAAAACACCGAAGACTTCCTGCGCCAGACCGTCGCCCATGAAGTGGCGCATCTGGTCGCCCACCAACTGTTCGGCGACACCATCCAGCCCCACGGCGAAGAATGGCAGCTGATCATGCGCGGGGTGTACGAACTGCCGCCCAACCGTTGCCATAACTACGAGGTGAAACGACGCCGCGTGACCCGCTACATCTACCGCTGCCCATGCCCGGAAAGCGATTTTCCGTTCTCGGTGCAGCGTCACCGCTTGGTGCGCAAGGGGCGTCGCTATTTGTGCCGTCGCTGCCGGGAGATCCTTGTATTCAGCGGCGAAACGCGGGTGGAATGAGGCGGCAAAGCGTTGCTCGAGCCTCGCCGTCCGTGAGCAGGCTCACGAACATGCCCGCCACCGGCCCCGACGCTTAGCCAAGGACCCCTGTGCGGCGCAGCGTTTCGATCTCGGCGTCACTGAACTGGAGCGTTTTCAGTACCTCATCATTGTGTGCGCCCAAAGCGACGCCAATGTGCCGGGCTTCGGGCAAGCCGTCTTCGAACTTGATCGGGCAGGCCATCTGCAACTGCGAAGAGCCGTCGCCGCGCGGCACCGGCATGACGACCTGACGAGCCTGCAACTGTGGGTGGTCAACCGCTTCGGAGAAGCGCAACACCGGTTCGACACAGGCGTCGACGCCAGCGAACAGGGCTTCGAGTTCTTCAAAGCTGCGCCGCTCGAATTCGATCTGCAACTCTGCCTTGAGGGCCTGCTGATCGCTGCGTTCGGGGGAAAGGCCACGCTTGGCCAGCTCAGGCCGGCCCAGCGCCTCACACAGTGTCTTCATGAACACCGGCTCCAGGCTGCCCACGGAAAACCACCGGCCCTCGCGGCTGCGGTAATAGTCGTAATAGCTGCCACCGTTGAGAAAGTGGCCTTCCGGCTCCGGTTCAAGGCCGGCGGCCAGCGCACCAGCGCCGGCCAGCCCATTCAGACTGAAGGCGCAATCGGTCATGCTGATGTCCACGAATTGGCCGTGGCCGGTCTGCTGGCGAGCCACCACCGCGGCCAATAGCCCGATGACCCCATGCAACGAACCGCCGGCGACATCCGCCACTTGCACGCTCAACGGCAACGGTCCGCTGCCCTCACGACCGGTCTGGCTCGCCAGCCCCGCCAACGCCAGGTAGTTGATGTCATGCCCGGCTCGAGCGCGGTAGGGCCCGGTCTGGCCGTAGCCGGTAATCGCGACGTAGATCAGCCGGGGGTTGATCGCCTTGAGTGCGCTGTAACCCAGGCCCAGGCGATCCATGACGCCGGGCCGAAACTGCTCCAGCACAATGTCGTGATCGGCCACGAGCCGTTTTACCACGTCCACCGCTTCGGGGCGCTTGAGGTCCAGCGTCAGGCTGCGTTTGTTGCGATTGAGGTAGGCATGGCTGGCCGATATCCCCTGATCGTGGGGCGGCATCGTGCGCAGCAAATCCGGCCGGGTCGGTGACTCGATGCGCAGCACCTGTGCGCCCATGTCGGCCAGCAGCAGCGAGGCGAACGGGCCCGGTAAGAGCGTGGAGAAATCGAGCACTTTGAGCGAAGACAACGGGCCTTGCATGCGCGGGCATCCCTGGGCATCGGTGATGCGGACAGCGTAGATGCGGGTCACCCAGGCGGCAATGCCCGATGGCGCCCGTCGGGCAGACGCAAGAGCAGTACGTGCCCTCAGCCCACGAAAAAGCCCGCCCCGGAGTGCGCCGGGGCGGGCTTTTTCAATTCAGCGTGACGCGAAGCGATTACGAACGGCTCACCTGTGGCTGGCCTTCGGCGACGCCCAGGTCGTCATGTGGACGGTTCTCTTCGATAGCACGTCCGCCAGACGCCAGTTCGGCATTCATCTGCGGCACGTCCAACTCTTTGACCCACTTGGCGACAACCAGAGTGGCAACGGCGTTACCGACCAGGTTGGTCAGCGCGCGTGCCTCGGACATGAAGCGGTCGATACCCAGAATCAGCGCCAGACCGGCAACCGGCAGGTGGCCGACAGCGGACAGGGTGGCCGCCAGAACGATGAAGCCCGAACCGGTCACGCCCGCAGCGCCTTTGGAAGACAGCAGCAACACCAGCAGCAGCGTGATCTGATGGGTGATGTCCATGTGGGTGTTGGTCGCTTGAGCGATGAACACGGCAGCCATGGTCAGGTAGATCGAAGTGCCGTCCAGGTTGAACGAGTAACCGGTCGGGATCACCAGACCCACTACGGATTTCTTCGCGCCCAGACGTTCCATCTTGATCAGCATGCGTGGCAAGGCCGACTCGGACGACGAGGTGCCGAGCACGATCAGCAGCTCTTCGCGGATGTACTTGATCAGCTTCAGAATGCTGAAGCCGTGAGCGCGAGCGATACCGCCCAGCACCACCAGCACGAACAGGAGGCAGGTGATGTAGAAGCAGAGCATCAACTGGCCCAGTTGCACCAGGGTGCTTACGCCGTACGCACCGATGGTGAACGCCATTGCGCCCAGCGCACCCAGGGGAGCGAGTTTCATGATCATGTTGATGATGTTGAACATGACATGGGCGAAGCGGTCGATGAAATCCAGAATCGGCTTGCCATACGCGCCCAGACGGTGCAGCGCGAAGCCGAAGATCACCGAGAACATCAGCACTTGCAGGATATCGCCGTTGGCGAAGGCGCCGACGATGGTGTTAGGGATGACGTTCAGGATGAAGCCGATCACGCTCTGGTCCTGACCTGCAGTCACATAGGCTGCAATCTTCGAAGCGTCGAGCGTCGACACGTCGACGTTCATGCCAGCGCCAGGCTGCACGACGTTGACCACGACCAGGCCGATGATCAGCGAGATGGTGGAGACGATTTCGAAGTACAGCAGGGCGTAGCCGCCGGTCTTGCCTACGGATTTCATGCTCTGCATGCCAGCGATGCCGCTGACCACGGTGCAGAAGATGATGGGGGCGATGACCATTTTGATCAGTTTGATGAAGCCGTCGCCCAGGGGTTTGAGCGCTTTACCGGCATCGGGGTACCAGTGACCGATGGCGATGCCGATGATGATGGCAACGATCACCTGGAAATACAGGGATTTGTAGATAGGCTGACGAGTCGTCATTGCAGTGTCCTCAAGAGCCTCGGCGGCATCGTGCCTGATACGCCGGAGCCTAAAGTGCGAACCCTCCTGCCAGGAGGGATTTGTTTTTGTCGAGTTGCACGGGGCAGACCTCTGCGCTGTGTATCGCAAGCACCGTGCCATGATTCAACAAATCGCTGCAGGCCCCGTACGGCATAGACTGTCTGGTTAACACTCGTGGAAAAGTGCCATCCTTGGTGGCGGTTTTCCGCCCATTCACGATGAAAAAGCCTGTGCAGTGGCGGGTATCCGCCCATTCCAGAACTCATGGGTGGCAGTAGAAAGAACGCTACGGCGCTTGTAGGGGACTGGAGGCCCGGCAAACCGAGGGCACTTAAATCGCAAACCTCACACGGAACGCTGCGCCGCCCAGTACCGAATCCTCCAGGGTCAATTGCGCACCGTAGCTTTCGATGATGTCCTTGACCACCGCCAGCCCGATGCCCTGCCCCGGATGATGTCGATCCAGCCGTTCGCCGCGCTCCAGAATCCGCGCTCTCTGACCCTGGGGCACACCAGGGCCGTCATCCTCGATGCACAGCTCGTTGCCCATGATCGAGGGACGCCAACTGACCCGGACCTCGCCGAGGCACAGCCGGTAGGCGTTCTCCAGCAGGTTGCCGAGCATTTCAAGCAAGGCACCCTCCTCCATTTGCACCTGACAGTCGTCCGGCAGATCCAGCGTGACACCGACGCGTTTGTCGCGATAGACCTTTTCCAGCGTGTTACACAGGCTCTCGACCACCGGCTTCAAGGCGACCTGATGGCGCACCAGCCCGCTTTTGCGCAAGCTGGCGCGCTGCAATTGGTAGCCGATCTGCTGGCTCATGCGTTCGATCTGGGATTGCAGGATGCGCGCCTGTTCGAGGTCCTCGGGGCGTTTGGCGAAGTTCTCACTGACGCCCTGCAGCACCGCCAGCGGCGTCTTCAGGCTGTGGGCCAGATCGCCCAGCGAGTCACGGTAACGGGTGCGTTGCTCGCGCTCGCTGCGCAGCAGCCGGTTGAGTGAATCGGTCAGACGCAACAGTTCACTGGGGTGTTGTTCGCTGAGGCTTTCCCGGGAACCCGCCTCCACTTGGTCGAGCTCCTGGCTCATGCCGCGCAATGAGCGCAGGCCCCAGGTCAGCCCTCCCCAAAGCAGGATCAACAGCACCAACAACGCGCCGCCAAAGCCCAGATAGAGTTTTTTGCGCAGGCCGGAGATGGTTTCCTGATACTCGCGCACCGGCTGCACGGCCACGATGCTGTAGGCCGCATTGCGCCCGCCCAGCAGCTTGATTTCCACGTCGTAGACGAAAAACTCTTCGCCGGTGGGTTGGCGGATCTTGGCGAACTCGGTGCCGAGCCCATCATAGCGAGGCTGGTAATTGATGTTCTCGTCTTCGGTGGCCCGTGACCGCCAGACCAGTTTGCCCGCACGGTCGTAGATGTAACCCAGCAAGCGGCTGTCGGGCAGGCTGAACTGCTCGCCGGGCAGCAGTGTGGGCATCAGCAGCCGGTCTTCTTCCACGCGGGCGGCCGAGATGAGGGTGGTCACGTCCGAAGCGAGGCGCTTTTCGATCGAGCTTTCTAGCGCCAGGCTGAATGCGCTCTGCAGCGCAGGCAGCATGAGCAACATGAAAATGACCGCCAGTGTCGCGGCGGCCAGCATCAAACGGACGCGAAGCGATCGAATCATCGACAACGCTCAGTGAACAGATACCCCAACCCGCGCACGGTATCGATGGGCTTGAACCCGCTCGGGCCTTCCAGCTTGCGGCGCAGGCGACCGACGAGCACCTCGATCACGTTCGGATCGCGCTCGTCATCGTCCGGGTACAACTGCTCCATCAGGCGCTCCTTGGGCACCACTTGCTGATGGTGACGCATGAGGTATTCCAGGATCCGGTATTCATAGGCCGTCAACGCCAACGGCTGCTCGTCGAGCGAAGCCTGTTTGCGGTTGATGTCCAAGGTCAACGGCCCGGCGACGATGGTGGACTGGGTAAAGCCACTGGAGCGGCGCAACAACGCATTCATTCGGGCTTCCAGCTCTTCGAACTGGAAGGGTTTGACCACGTAATCGTCCGCGCCGGCCGCCAACCCTTCGACCTTGTCCTGCCAATTGCCGCGAGCGGTGAGAATAAGGATGGGAAACCCTTTGTTCTGCGCCCTCAGTTGACGAATCAGGTCCAGCCCGCCGATGCCCGGCAACCCCAGATCGATCACCGCCAGATCGTGATTGAACTGGCCGACCTGATACAACGCCTCATCGGCATTGCCCACCGCTTCGACCACATGACCGCTTTCGGTCAGCCGGGTCTGCAAGTGATGGCGCAACAGGGCTTCATCTTCGACAACCAGCAGTTTCATGACGCTCTCCCAGGCACAGACATACCTCTCGGTGGGTGACCCTTTGACCATGATGGCTTACAGCCGATGATAGACGGGCAAATAGTTGTCGGGGCCCTGGCTGAGGCTAGACGATTGTGGCGCGTAGGCACCGCTCATCGCCGACGTGGCATCGGAGAGTCTAACCGTGTTGGCCATCATGATTCCCGACAGTTTTTTGCTGTTGCGCGCCAGGTCCACGCGCACCGCATCGGGATTGCCTTCAGCGGCCTGCGCGGCAGCGCTGCCCCCCAGAAAAGCCAGAGCCAGGAAAAACTTGTTGATCGTCACCATGTGCAGGTCCTCCGGCGCCAGGCGCCTTGTTGGGTACGGGATCGAGCATACGCAGCAAGCGCTGAACCCCTCCTGAACGCGTTCTGAACCTGGGCTGAACATCGTCGTGCAAGAGGGGTCCAGACCAAGGAAGGGCCGTCTGTTCATTGCGTGCGGCCTTCATGCCAAAGTGGGGTCGCGCCCCCTTTAGACACAATCGTCTAGGCTCAAGGCCGAACACGCCCTCGACCAAAGGAGATGAACATGCGTTATCTGCTCGCCCTTACCCTCACCTGCTTGGCCGGCCTGGCACAGGCCGAAGTCCAGACCCGCACCATCGACTACCAAAGTGCCGACGGGACCCGCCTGGTGGGTTATTACGCCTACGACGACGCCATCAAGGGGCCGCGCCCGGGCGTGGTGGTGGTTCACGAGTGGTGGGGCATGAATGATTATGCCAAGCGCCGCGCCCGAGACCTGGCCGTGCTGGGTTACAGCGCGATGGCCATCGACATGTACGGCGACGGCAAGAACACGGAGCACCCCAAGGACGCCATGGCGTTCATGCAAGCGGCCACCGCAGACGCCGCCGCCTCGGCCAAACGCTTAGATGCCGGGGTCGAGCAACTGAAAAAGCAGCCACAGACCAATCCGCAGAAAATCGCTGCCATCGGCTACTGTTTCGGAGGGGGCGTCGTGCTGGATGCCGCGCGCCGAGGTGAGCCGCTGGCCGCGGTGGTCAGTTTCCATGGCGCGTTGGCCACCAAAACCCCAGCGAAGGAAGGGGTGACGAAAACGCCAATCCTGGTCGAACACGGCAATGGCGACACCATGGTCACCGCGCAGAACGTTGCCGATTTCAAAAAAGAAATGGACGCCGCGAAGGTCGACTACAAATTCGTCGGCATCGACGGCGCCAAGCACGGCTTCACCAACCCGGACGCCGACAAGCTGAGCCACGGGGATCATGGCGGGCCTGACATTGGCTATAACCAGACCGCCGACATGAGTTCATGGGCGGACATGAAAGCCTTCTTGAAGGAGCAGTTCGCGAAGAATTCGAGCCTGTGATGCCATCCGCGGGGGGCGGGCGATCCGTCGCCCTCCCCGCGGCTCCTCGGCTTACTGTGCCAGCCCGACCTTCAACAGCTTGCCGCTGTCTTCATCCGTCAACACATAGAGATAGCCGTCAGGACCCTGTCGCACGTCGCGAATACGGGAATTCAATTCACCGAGCAGACGTTCTTCGTGCACCACTTTGTCGTCCTTGAGTTCGAGGCGAATCAGGGTCTGGGCCGCCAGTGCCCCGACGAACAAGTCGTGATCCCACTGTTTGAAGCGATCCGAGTCATAGAACGCCATCCCACTGATGCCGGGTGACTTCTCCCAGATGTGGAACGGATTCTTGACCCCTTCGACGATCTTGCCCTTGGACTCGGGAATCGGTTGGCCGGAATAGTCGATTCCGAACGTGGAGATCGGCCAGCCGTAGTTGGCCCCGCGCTCGATGATATTGACTTCATCGCCGCCCATCGGGCCATGTTCGTGCGTCCACAGTGTGCCCGTCCATGGATTGAGCGCAGCGCCCTGCTGATTGCGGTGGCCGTAGCTCCAGATCTCGGGGCGCACATTTTTCTGACCGACGAATGGATTGTCCTGGGGGATGGAGCCATCGGGGTAGAGACGCACGATCTTGCCTTGCAGCTTGTCCAGATCCTGGGCCGTTGGGCGGTTGTTGTTTTCACCCAGCGCGATGAACAGGTAGCCATCGCGGTCGAACACCATCCGCGAACCGAAATGGTTGCCCACCGACAGCTTGGGTTGTTGCTGGAAGATGCGAGTGAAACCCTCCAGTCGGGTCAGATCGTCCGAGAGCCGCCCACGGCCGGCTGCCGTGCCGCCGGTCTTGCCGTCGGCGGCGACCTCGGCGTAGCTCAGATAAACCATTCGGTCCTTGGCGAAATCCGGGGATAACACCACGTCGAGCAAGCCACCTTGCCCCTGAACCCAAACGGCAGGCACCCCTGACACAGGCGCAGACAATTTGCCGTCCGGGCTGACCACTCGCAGGCTGCCGGTGCGTTCGGTCACTAGCATGCCCTTGTTGTCAGGCAGAAACGCCACGGCCCAGGGGTGCTGCAGACCGCCCACGACCTCGTCCACCGTCAAGGTGCCCTCCTCGCTTTTGTAGGTCGCCGCCTGCAGCGGCAGATGAAGCAGTGCAGTGGCGCACAGGCTGGCAATCAAGGTCTGGCGGATCAATGTGCTACGCAACATGGGCGATTCCTTTTGCTGGGATGAGGCGAGATCGGTCGACACACGACGTCAGGTCAGTGGTCGCTGCGTTGAGGAGTACCGGCAGGGCGCGGGGCGTTTTGCCTGGAAGGGTAGCCGTTACCGATGCCGCCATTTTCAAGGGTCGGCGGGCGCGACGGCGCCGGGCTGAGGTTGGGCGCTCGGGTGCTCGGCGAGATGGATTGGGTGCCTTGGCGGCTGTTCGGATTGGCCCGGCGAATGGCGCCGTTGTCAGGTTGGCTGCTGCGGTTGGGGTAGCTGGCCGAGGCCAGACGCATGGGGTCGGCTGCCACGTGTTCATCGGCCTGAACCGCGCCAAGACTCAGGAATCCGCCGAGAATGACCAGCGCGAGGTGTCGCGAGAAGCTGTTCATCGTTGACCTCATTGGGATTGAGCAGGAATGCGTGAAGACTGCGGTCTTTGATAGCCATCGAGGACGTAGGTTCGCCCTGGAGCGGCGGATGGGCAACGTGTAGGAAGATTCAGTTTGTAACAAGGATAGTCAGTAGGCTAACCGTCGGAAGTTGCACAAATCTTCCAGACCTGCGGTTAGCCTAGCGATACATTCACCTGAAGCTCGCGGCACCGAGATGGGCGATGCGGCTTTCTTATTCACCGTCACCTTACGCGGCAGCGTGGAACGCTCGCCATCCCGTTGACCTCCTACCGCCGGACCAGGACCCTTATGCCCGAACGCAACTGGATCGATCTCAAGCAGGACGCGATGTCCGGCATCGAGACGATACGCGCGCATTTCGAAGGCCATGCCTATGACCCCCACTGGCATGACACCTATCTGGTGGGCATCACCGAGCAGGGGGTGCAGCAATTCAACTGTCGCCGCCAGCAATACAACAGCACCCCCGGCAAGGTGTTCATGCTTGAGCCGGGGGACATACACGACGGCCATGCCCCGGAAGCGGGCGGCTTCACCTATCGCACCCTGTACATTGACCCGCACTGGCTGGATCGGGAATTGCGCGCCCAGTTCGACGAAGCGCCTGCCCATGCCCAACTGAGCTTCGGCAAAACGCTGGCCGATGATCCTCGGCTGGCCGTCGCCACCGCGCACGCGTTCGAAGCCATGCACACGCAGGAGCTGCGTATCGTGCGGCAGACCGCGCTGGACCATCTGCTGTCGAGCCTGACCAGCCACCTGCGCTGGCAGACGCTGATCAACCCCGACCCACGCTTGCCGCTGGTGGCCCAACGCGCGCGGGATTACCTGCACAGCCATCTGCATCAGGACATCGGCCTGGACGACCTGGCCAAGGTGGCCGGCGTCGACCGCTTCCGCCTGACCCGTGCCTTCAAGGCCGCTTTCGGGCTGGCACCGCACGCCTACCTGATTCAACTGCGCTTGACCCGTGCCCGACGCCTACTGGCGCGTGGCGAATTGCCGGTCAACGTCGCAGTGGCCCTGGGCTTCGCCGATCAGAGTCATTTGGGTCGCTGGTTCCAGCGCGCCTATCGCATGACCCCTGCCGACTACCGCAGGCGTTGCTCAAATCTTCCAGACTGATGCCCTTCTCGTCGCGATGATCAGGTTCAGATCACTGGCTGCCGAGTTGCCCCAATGGAAACCTTTTTGCCCTTCGTCCTGTTCGCCTTCGTCGCCTCCATCACGCCAGGTCCGACCAACATCCTGGTGCTGACCAACAGTTCACGGCATGGCCTGCTGCGCACGTTGCCGCTCATGCTGGGGGGCTGTGCCGGGGCTGCCCTGATGGTACTGATCGTCGGCACCGGTCTCGGCGACCTGCTGGCACACCACCGCCAGGTGCAACGGGTCATGACCTGGGTTGGCATCGCCTGGCTGACCTGGCTGGCGTGGCAGATCTTCAGCGCGCCGGCCGAAGCCGTTGACCCCGACACTGCAGCGCGAGGGCCGCGACTGGGCCTGTGGAGCGCCGCCAGCCTGCAACTGGTCAACCCCAAGACCTGGATGATGGCGCTGGCGGTGGTCAGTGTGTTCGCGGGGAGCGACGCCGACCGCCTGTGGCGGATCGTATGGCTGTCATTGGTGTTCTTTCTGGTGGCCATCCCCTGCATGAGCGCCTGGGCGTATCTGGGTGTCAGCGCCGCGAAATTCTGCCGTTCGGCCCGCAGCATGAAACGCTTCAATCAAGTCATGGCGTTGCCGTTATTGGCGTCAGCGTGGTTGACATTGGTGATGTGAGCGGCGAGCGCGTCACGGAAGCGAATTCGTCGGGGGGCCCCGCATGATTTAATGCGTTTTTTGTGACCGACGCCGGACCCGCCATGGCCACCTTCTACGATGCACGCGGTAACGTTTACGCCGTGATTTCTCCCGATGCATTGCGCGCGATGGGCATCGACCTACCCGCCTCTGCGGCACAAGCGGCGCTCTCTCGGCAATGCTGGACAACACGCGCGGTCGCCACCGTGTGCGACTGGCCGACGGGCGAACGTCCACAGGGCAGCAAGGCTCATCGCTCGGACGGGCTGCTGGTCGGGCCATTTCAGCAGGCCGCCCCCTTTGACATACTGATCGTCAATACCGACGGCACGCTGGCCGAGCGCAGCGGCAACGGGTTGACCATCTTCTCCCAATCGCTGGCCGATTCGGGCCGACTTGCGAACGACGAGGGGTTCACGCTGCACGTGCATCACGACCATGGCGGAGCAATCAACCCGTCCTCGATCGACGTGTTCGCAGCCACCGTCGAAGGCGTCCCAGGCTTCTGGCTGGACATCGGCACCCCAGATTTCGGCCCGGCTGCCGTGGGCGCTGTGGGATCGGGCCTCAGCGAGGCCCGGCTCGGCGATGCCGTCGTTCATCGTGTCGATCGCCTGGCACGCCTTCAGCCCGACTGGCACAGCAGCGCGTTCGTCAGGGTGGGCAATCCTCATTGCGTCACGTTGGTGGTGGGCATCGGGTCATTGCCGACGTTTGAAGCACTGCACAACGCCCCCCTCAATGAGGCGCTGACGCGCATTGCCTTTGCCCGAGGTGAATTCGGTGACGGGGAGCCCTGCCCTGCCGGGATCAACCTGCAATGGGCGGCGAACGTCGGTGCGAACCGCATCGTGGCCCGCGTGTTCGAGCGCGGCGAAGGGCCCACGGCGTCCTCGGGCACCAGCGCCAGCGCAGTGGCATGCGCGGCGTGGCGGGTTGGCTGGGTAAGCGCCGGCCTGGTTGAGGTGGTCATGCCCGGCGGCACCGCTCCCGTGCGTTTGCTCGCAGAGGAAGGGTTATTGCGGCAGGTTCATTTGTTTGGCACGGCGAAACTACAGCAATAAACACCCCCAACGCTCAGCCAGCGAATACACCGCCTGGCCGTGGCCTACGTGGATATCGATCAACAGCCAGCCCCGCCTGATCACGGCGGGCCGACGGCCCATTCCTCGCATCTGCCAAATTGCCACTATTCAGATTGCATCCCGCTTGCCCTTGTCTATTCTCTCAACGATCGCGTTTAAGCGCCCTGGCATCAGGGCCTGCGCGCGTGGCAGCACTCATCGACCAAGGACGCGAGGTAGGGTGGCAGATGTTCAATTCACACCGCAAAGCCGTTGAATACGAATTACAGGTATCCACCGCCGCCCTGTGCCAGTCCAAGGCCAAGCTGGCAGCGATCAGCCAATCCATGGCCATGATCGAATTCACCCCGGACGGCATCATTCTCGACGCTAACGAAAACTTCTGTCGGACCATGGGGTATCAGCCCGGTGAGCTGGTGGGCAAGCATCATCGGATCTTCTGTGAAAAGACGTTTTGCGACAGCGATGCCTACCGCGCGCTGTGGCGCGATCTGGCCCGAGGCGAGCCATTGAGTGGCGAGTTCATGCGCCTGGATAAGTCCGGTCGTGAGGTCTGGCTGGAGGCGAGCTACATGCCCGTGTTCGACAGCGACGGCGGGGTGCAAAGCGTGATCAAGGTCGCCTCGGACATCACCGCCCGCGCCTACAAGGGCCATGAAAACCAGAGCATGATCGATGCAATCGGCCGCTCGATGGCGATGATCGAGTTCTCCCCAGACGGCCGAGTGATCACCGCCAACGAAAACTTCCTGCGCACCCTGCACTATTCGCTCGAAGAAGTGGTAGGCCAGCACCACAGCATGTTCTGCCCACGGGAAGAGGTGGAATCCCCGGCGTACAAAGCCTTTTGGGCCTCGCTCAACCGGGGCGAGTATCACGCTCACCGGTTTGCACGGGTCAACAAACTCGGCCAGACCGTGTACCTGGAAGCGACCTATAACCCGCTGTTCGACGTCAAAGGGCGCCTTTATAAAGTGGTGAAGTTCGCCAGTGACATCACCGAACAAGTGACGGTCCAGCGCAACGCCGCCATCACGGCCCATGACACATCCGTGCGTACCGACGCCTGCGCGCAGAAGGGGTCCAGTGTGGTGCAGCAGACCGTCGAGGTGATCGAACAGATTTCCAGCGACCTAAACGAAGCCGCCCGCAGTATCGATGCGGTGAACAGACAGTCGGAAATCATCGCGACCATCGTTCAGACCATCCGCAGCATTGCCGATCAGACCAACCTGCTGGCGCTGAATGCTGCCATCGAAGCGGCGCGGGCTGGCGTGCATGGCCGCGGCTTTGCCGTGGTGGCCGACGAAGTGCGAGGTTTGGCCGCGCGTACCAGCAAGGCCACGGTCGAGATCGTCGATGTGGTCCGGCAGAACAATGAACTGGCCAGGAGTGCCGTCTCCAGCATGCAATCGAGCCTCAGTCGAACCAGCACCGGCGTCGAGCTGGCCAATGAGGCTGGCGAAGTCATCCTGGAGATCCAGCAGGGATCAAGGCATGTGGTGGATGCCATCAGCCAGTTCAACTCGACGTTGCGACTGGACTGATTGCCGCAGGCAAGCGCGACGCCTCTCCGCTTGTCGCCACTCGGCCGGGATCACTGACTGACGCGCGGCCCAGGGCAATGGGCCAATGGCCAGTGACTGGCGTCAAGGCCTAGCGGATGGCCGTCGCCCCCGGAGGAGACGGCCAATGTTTCGCGGCGGGCGCGCCACCCCGCGGCGTCGGGATCAGGGTCGGCTACTCACCGATGTCCTCATTCCACAACTCAGGCTTGTCGGCGATGAATTGCTTCATCAGCGCAACGCAGGTCGCGTCATGCACCACGTCGACCTGTACCCCACGTGCACGCAGGAGCGCTTCCTCGCCCATGAAGGTTTCGTTTTCCCCGACGATGACCTTGCGGATGCCGTAGAGCAGAATCGCGCCGCTGCACATCGCACAGGGCGAAAGGGTGGTGTAGAGGGTGGCTTCACGATAGATTTTTGCAGGCTGACGCCCGGCGTTTTCCAGCGCGTCCATTTCCCCGTGCTTGATCGCACTGCCCTCCTGAACCCGTCGGTTGTGGCCACGGCCGATGATCCTGCCGTCATGGACGATCACCGAACCGATCGGAATGCCCCCCTCGTCCAGCCCTTTTTGCGCCTCGTCAATGGCGGCCTGCATGAATGGGTCCATGGTGTCTCCTTCCTGTGAATCAAAACGAAAGCGCCTCGTCCAGACAGCCCGGACCCGTCAAGGCTTGGCTTTTTTCAGCGCGTTGTCCAGTGCTGTCGAGACATAAACCTTGAGCAGTTCACTGGAGCGGTTCTTCATGTCCATGCCGACGTCACGCTGTTTGGTGCGGAATTTATTGGCGATCTCCGGCGGCGGATCACCGATATCGAGCGCGGTCAGTTCTTCAGGGGTGAAGGAGGCGGCGTAGGACGCGGCCAGATTTCGATCCCATTCCTGCTGATACTGGGGCTGCAAGTATTGCAGCTCGTCCTGGACGATTTCCTGCGCTTTGGTCCGCCCGACCGTTTCGACGATGGTGGCGAAGGTCACAGTGCGGGAGGCCACCTGATACCCCAACCAGCCTAGGCTTTCGCCCAGGTGCCGGTCCTGCACGAAGGCCAGCGCATTGGCGGGGACAGCGGGCGATGATGCCGTTTTCTCCCCTTCTGCCAACACCGGAAGCGACAGCAAAAGGCTGAGTACCGCCCCATTCAGCGCCGTCAACGCAGTCGATCTGCTATATCCCATGTCCTCTCCCCGGCGACTTCTTATCAGTGATCAACGCACTGACTGCCCGGGTGAAACTAGCAGGTGAACGTTCCTTTGCCAGCTCACCGGACTGGACAGGGCGTGATTGGCCACGATCCTGTCGCATACGGAAATCTGACCGCGGGGATCGATCAAGGTTGACCGCCAAACAACGACGCCCCAATCAGCGCGAGTGAAAGCACTCGCTCCGACTGGGGCGCACGGCGCCTGAGGCACTACGACTAGAGCCCGGCGGTGACCTTGTGGGCCACGTCCGCGGGCACCCACGCGTTCCAGACTTCCGGGTGTTGTTTGAGGAAGGTTTTGGCCACCGCATCCGGCTCCAGGCGTTTTTCGCTCATGTCCCCCAGGGTTTGATTGAGCAGGTCGATGGGCAGGTCAACCTTTTCGAAGAAGCTGACCAGCTCCGGGTATTGCTTGTGAAACGGCTCCGACACGCCAATGGCCAGATGCGCGGCCAGGGAGCTTGAGCCGATCGGGTTTGGGTTGCTGGCGTCGGCCAGGGTCTTCCACGCCGCTTCGTTGAAGGGTGGCTCTTGCAGCTTGATCAATTTGAAACGTCCCAACAGTGGCGTGGGCGACCAGTAGTAGAACAGCACGGGCTTGTTGCGCCGGATCGACGAAGCGATTTCCGCATCCAGCGCCGCGCCTGAACCGGTGCGGAAGTTGACGTAGCTGTCGTTGAGTTTGTATGCCTTGAGCTTCTGGGTGTTGACGATTTCCGAGGTCCAACCGGTCGGGCTGTTGAGGAATCGTCCCTTGTCCGGCGATTCAGGGTCCTTGAACACGTCTTTGTACTTGGGCAGATCGGCGACCGATTTCAGGTCCGGAGCCAAGGGTTTGATGCCCTTCTCCGGGTCACCCTTGATCACGAACTCCGGCACCCACCAGCCCTCGGTCGCGCCTTTGACGATATCGCCCAGCCCGTAGACCTTCCCTTCGGCTTCCGCCTTGACCCACGCTGGGCTTCGACCGGCCCACTCTTCGCCGATCACCTGAATGTCATTCTTGGCCAGCGCCGCTTCGAGGCTGACGGTACTGCCCGGCAGTTTGTCCGTCTTGTAGCCATACCCTTTCTCGACGATGGTCCTCAGGATTTCCGTGATCAGGCTGCCGCTTTCCCAGGTGATGTCACCAAAATGAATGGGCGCCGTCTGTTCCGCGCTGTGGGCGGGCTGCGTCAGTACTGTCAGTGCCAGCAGCGAGCCGCCGAGCAGTTTTTTTATCGATGTCATGAAGATCTCTCGTGGCTCAAAGGGGGCAGAACAGGTTCGGTTCAGAACACGCTTCATTCCAGACACGCGCGGAGGCAACAGGTTTCAGCCGTTTCCATGTAATCGCTGACCGAACGAGGGGAAATACCCAGCCGGGTGGCGATTTCAGGGTAGGTCAAACCGACGCTGCGTGAGAGCAGGAATGTGGTTCTGATCTTCGACGGGAGGCGATTCAGACGCTGATCGATACGATCCAGCGTCTGCCAGGTCGCCGCCAGATGCTCGGGCGAAACCAACGATAAGGGGTGTTCATCGCCCAGTGCGTCGAGGTGCTTGCGTTCAAGTCCGCGTCGCCGCCAGCGCTGGTAGACCAAACGTTGAGCGGTGGTGGTCAACAGTGCCCGCGGTTCGCGGATCGCCACCACATTGGGCGAGGTCAGCAGTTGCAGGAACGTTTCAGAGGCAATGTCCTCGGCGGCTTCAACATTTTCCACCTGCCGGTGCAGGCGCTCGCACAACCAGCGGTGATGGCGTTGAAAGAGTTCGCTCACGTAATTGGCATAAGGCCCATCGACGCCTGACATATCGCTTCCCTGAGCACGTAGTAAGTGTGCGCCAGGCCATGCTAGCAAGGGCTCATATGCATTAATAATATTTAAAAGCGATGGTTATAGATCGAAAAGGCATACATAAAACGCTTCACATGGACCGTCCGCCCGGTGCTAGAGGTGGCGCAAGCCTTGGGCGGCTGCTTGACGCTCATAATCCAGCAGCACCTCATATTCCGCCTCATCGGCAGGCAAAATGTCGGTGATCGCGAGCACGCGTGCCACGTCCGGCAGGTCCAGCAGCGCTTGGTTCATGGCCCGCCGAATCGCTGCGCCATCCTCTCCCCGGCGCGTGATGTAAGGCAGGCAAGGCCCAAACGCGGTACGCCCGATGACCTTGATGCCCGCCACTTCCTCGCTGTGATCCCGCGCCAGATAGTCGAAGGTCACGCTGTCGACGGCCGCCAGATCGCCCTGCCCCGCCTTGATCGCCGCCAGGCTGTTGCGATGCCCACCGGTCAAGGAGACCTGGCGGAAAAATGTTCCGTCTCGCTGCAATGGCGCCAGGGCGTGACGGAAAAGGTTCATGCCGGAATTGGAGTCCACCGAATTGAGCAGCCCGTGGCTGCCGCGAAACGCTTCAAGCCCGCGCCGGGGATCGTCGGCGCGCGCAACGATCAAACTGCAATGGCGACCTGCCGAACTGTTGGGCAACGCGTAGACCGGACGCCCCACGACTCGCACCTCACCCCGCAATTGCGTCATCAGCGGATAGCCGCAGGTCTGCGCCACCAGCAGTTGCGGCGAGCGCCAGACCTGATCGAGCGTCAGGTCCCCGGCCTCCAGGCGCTCTGCCGCCAACAGCGTCAACACCCGGTTCAACCAGTGATGCTGGGCCGTCTGAACCCGTTCGGGCGCGACATACATCCGTAATTCGGCGAGACCCTGAGCCATGTGCAGATCCTAGACGTGGGGATGTTGAGGGCTGTCGATCGGGGAAAAGCTGTGACGCCGGAACAGTTCACCATACCCCGGCACCAGAAAACCACCACTGCGCGCCACCCACTGAGCGCGACGCTCGCGGTACACGATCGGGATGTGATACCAGGCCAGGCCAGGGAGGTCGTGGTGCACCAGATGCAGGTTCAGGTTGAGAAACAGCCAGCGCCACGGCCACGATGCCTCGTTGATCACCGTGCGCTGGTGCGAATGCTCGGCCGGACGGTGTTCGTAATAGGAACGCACCATGGAGATCGCGAGCGCGGGCACACTCACCAGCAGCAGGTAATGCACACTGGAGAAGGCGCTGTAGTGCTCGATGAAAGCGAACATCAAGACCAGGAAAAAACCGTGAGTCGCCCACATCGCCCAGGCTTGACGCTCACCGTGCCACAAGCGCCTCGATTCCCCGATGAGCAGGCTGCCCAGCGCCAGCGGCACTCCGAACACCAGGCGCCCCGGCGGTGTCTTGTCGAGCCATCGCAGCAGACGCATTGGCGCGGCGGTCTGTGCCCAGCGCAACTGACTCAGGTAACGGCTTTCCGGGTCCATACCTGGAACGGTCAGGTGTTCGTCGCGATGGTGCTGCATATGGGTGTCCCGATACAGCGTGTACGGATACCAGACCGCCAGCGGCGCATAACCCAGGCATTTGTTGAGCCACGACCAACGCGTCGGGTGGCCGTGAATCAACTCATGCTGCAACGACATCCACAACACCGTCAGCAGGATCATCAAACTCGTGGTCGGCCATACGCCCAGACTCGGGCTGACGAGCACCAGGGTCGGCCATGCAGCGTAGACGCCCAGCAACAGCAACCACGTCGGCCACTCCGTGCGGCCGGTGAAGCGTTCGCGCAGACGGGCGATGTCTTCGCGCTGGGCGGTGTCGAGGTAATGGGCCATGGCCGCTCCTGCAAAAAGGCTGATACCCCTCTTGTGGCGCTACGGCGTCGAATCTTGTAGACCGATTGGTTATGACGGTAGAACAAACATCCAAATCTGAACGCGAGCGCCGCGCAATGCTATTTCAACCCCTCCCTGCGATTCAGCGCCCGCTGCTGGAAAAGTTCTATAAGGCGCATCGGTCGGGGATGAAGCCCCGGGCCGGTGCACAGATGTGGGTGGCCAGAGACCCGGATATCGTCGCCGCGCTGTGCCTGACGCCTGTCGGAACCGGTCACTGGCTCACCGGCATGTTCGTGGCGCCCGTCCGGCGAGGGCTGGGACTCGCCCATGCCCTGATCGAAGCAGCACTCGGCGGATTGGAGGGTGAGGTGTGGCTGTTCTGCGAGCCGGATCGGTTGGGGCTCTATCGGCGGTCGGGCTTTGCCCAGGCTTGGGACTTGCCTCAGGAACTCGCCGATCGCCTGGCCCGTTATCGGCAGACCAAGCCTCTACTGGCCCTGGTCAGGCCTGCCCCGCGTCGGTCAGTCGGCTCGGCCGCGAGCGGATAGCGATGGATCATCGCGCCGCTTCACGGCAGGTTGCGGGGTTTGACGGCCGAAGACGCGTCAATCATCGGCGTTTGGGTCCATGTCAGGGAACAGCACTTCGGTGAACCCGAAACGGGTAAAGTCCTTGACCCGCGAGGGGTAGAGGCGGCCGATCAGATGGTCACACTCGTGCTGCACGACGCGCGCATGGAAGCCACGCGCGACCCGTTGAATCGCCTTGCCCGAAGGATCGAAACCTTCGTAGCGGATGTGCTCGTAGCGCTCCACCACGCCGCGCAGGCCAGGCACCGACAGGCAGCCTTCCCACCCCTCTTCCAGCGTGGGCTCGAGCGGCGTGATCAGAGGGTTGAGCAGGATCGTCTGAGGCACCGCCTCGGCATCGGGGTAGCGTTCGCTGCGCTCGAAGCCGAAGATCACCAGCTGCAGGTCGACACCAATCTGCGGCGCGGCCAGGCCAACGCCGCCAACGCTGCGCATGGTTTCGAACATGTCTTCGATCAACGCGTCCAGCTCTCGAGAGCCGAACATCGATTCAGGGACCGGTGGCGCGATGCGCAGCAAGCGCGCGTCGCCCATTTTCAGAATGTCACGGATCATGGAAGAACCTTTCTAAGGGGCGGATGCGCCGGGTATCGCGCATCCTGCCACAGGATCGGTCAGGACTCGTCGGTTTTCAGCACCTGCATCGGCTGCTGATAATCGTCATGGTCGCGGGTGTGGTCTCGGCCCAGCCCGGAGACGTGTTTCTTCTCGTAGGCGACCTCCGGTTCGGCATCCTGGCCCCCGTCGTCGGGCGTTTTCTCGCCTTTGTCCTTGCCTTCGGCGGACATGTGCTCGATCACCGCATTCATCTCAGCGCCCAACAGCAGCACCGATGCCGAAATGTAGAAGTACAGCAGCAAGACAATGATCGCCCCGATGCTGCCGTACATCGCGTCATAGTTGGCGAAAGTCTTCACGTAGTACGCGAAGCCCAGCGAGGCGAGGATCCAGACCACCACCGCCAATACCGAGCCTGGGGTGATGAAGCGGAATTCCTGCTGCACGTCAGGCATGACGTAATACATCATTGCCACCGAAACCATCAGCAGCAGGATAATCACCGGCCAGCGCAGAATGGTCCACAGGGTGACGATGAAGTCCTCCATGCCAATCTGGGCAGCGAGCCAATTCATCACCACCGGTCCCGTGACCATCAGCGCTGCAGCGGCCAGCAACATGCCGGCAAAGCCGACGGTATACAGCACCGAGAGCGGGAGTCGTTTCCAGATCGGACGGGCTTCAACCACGTCGTAGGCGGCATTCATGGCGCTCATCATCAGCCGTACACCGGCCGAGGCGCTCCACAATGCGATGACGATACCGATGGACAGCAATCCGCCCTTGGACTGCTGCAACTGGTCGATGACCGGGTTGACTTGATCGAGCGCAACCGGCGGCAACACGAGCTCGGATTGCAGGCGCAGCCAACTGAAAAAATCGGGGAGGTGGAGGAAACCGATCAGTGCGATCAGAAACAGTAAAAACGGGAACAGCGAGAACAGCATCTGGTAGGCCAGCGCCGAGGCGTAGGTCGACATCTCATCGTCGAGAAATTCTTTGACCGTTCTGACCAGCACCGTCGTCAGACGTAACTGGCGCAAATCCGGGAATATCATGGCGTCTCCTTTCGCGACATAGACATATCTGAAACACATTCATTTATACGAGCGGGCAAAGGCTTCTAAATTCCGTACGCCCGCACAACGGCGGGTTTTACAGTGAGTTAAGCACGTTGACCACGGCTGAATTGTTTCGGCCGATCCATTCGCGGGTACCAGACGCGATGACGGCCATCGCTGGATGGCCGTCATCGTCGGTTCAGATCATCGCCCGGCCTTCAACAGGCCCGGGCAGATCGCACTCAGGCCTTGTCGACGCCTTTCTTCACGGCATCCTTGGTTTTGCCGACCGCTTGCTGGGCTTCGCCTTTCAACTCTTGGGCCTTGCCTTCTGCACGCAGCTTGTCGTTATCGGTCGCCTTGCCCACGCCTTGCTTGACGTTACCGACCGCTTCGTTGGCCATGCCTTTGACTTTATCGGTGGTGCTGCTCATGGGATGTCTCCAGATCAGAAATAAGGTGTCATAACCTCGACATTCGATGGACCACTCGCCGTTTCGCTGAGTTTCAAATATTTTTACGAACGGTCTTCGCTGGCGAAATACCGCGTTTCGTCGATGGGACTTTATGTTTTCCCGGCAACCCCGGAGAATGCGCGGCCGAGACTGGCCTGAACCTCTTGCGGATCCCGTTCAGGCTCGCGTCAGGCTCATGAAAACAGGATTCACAGGAACGCTATGAAAATCGACAAGCAGCAGGCCATCGCGCGCCGCAACGAGGAACTGGGCGGCGCGGTACTGGGCACCAACAACACCCATTTCGCGACGCTGGACCCCAAACGCAACATCTGGTGGTTTGACCTGCCTGTCAGCCGTCTGGCCATTGGTCAATACGAATGGCTGCACCTCCTGCTGCACACCCCAAGCACCGATGAGTTGATTCACCTGAAAGTCACGACCCGCTTCTTGCGCGAGCACATGGACGACGTAGTCATCCGCAACGAAGGCAAGCGCAAGTCGACGGTCAGCCTGGAGCTGTCGGCTGACAAGGATTCCTTCCTCAAGGACATGCGTCCGAACGGCGCGCACCTGAGTTTCGCGGCGTTCGTCCAGAAGTGATCGCCAAAAGGCGTTGATCGGGCTGGTACAGGCGCTCTGGTCAGCCAGCCGCGCCTGCCCGAAGCGACTTGCCCCCCTTCCTCCGACGGCGTCGCGCGGTCAGTCGAGCAGGCCTGTCGGGGTTCAGGCCAATTCGATCCGGTCAGCGTGAATCACGATCCGGCCCTGCTTGTACAACCCGCCGATGGCCTTCTTGAAGTTGCCTTTGCTGACGCCGAACAGGTTGCTGATCACCGTCGGATCACTCTTGTCGCTCACGGGCAGCACACCGTTGTGCTCGCGCAATTTGGCGAGAATCTGCTCGCTCAGCCCACTGGCCAGTTGCTCGCCCACCGGCTGCAGGCTCAGGCTGATCTTGCCGTCGCTGCGCAGTTCCTTGATGTAACCCTTTTCCTGCTTGCCAGGCCGCAGGAACTTGAACACTTCGTTCTTGTGGATCAGGCCCCAATGCGCGTGGTTGATGATTGCCTTGAAGCCCATCGCGGTTTCTTCCGCCACCAGCAAGTCGACCTCCTGGCCAACGGTGTAAGGGGGCGGGGTCTTGTCCAGGTAACGATCCAGGCGCGTCGTGGCGGTGATCCGGCGGCTGTGTCGATCCAGGTAAACATGCACCACACAGTAGTCACCGGCCTTGAGCGGGCGCTTTTCCTCCGAATAAGGCAGCAGCAAGTCCTTGGACAACCCCCAATCGAGGAAGATACCGATGCTGTTGACCTCCACCACCTTGAGGCTCGCGAACTGGCCAACCTGGACCTTGGGCTTTTCCGTGGTGGCAATCAGCTTGTCATCGCTGTCCAGGTACACGAAGACGTTCAACCAGTCTTCGTCTGCGCTGGGCACGTCCTTGGGAATGTACCGATTCGGCAGCAGGATCTCGCCGTCCTGCCCCCCGTCCAGGTACAACCCGAAGTTCGTATGTTTCACCACTTGCAAGCTGTTGTAGCGCCCGACTAAAGCCATATCCCGATACCCTCATTGCGTGGCCGGCATTCTACCTGACTTTGGCGAAGGCTTGCGGAGGTGGCGATTCCCCGATCCTGCTGCATCCGGTTGAACGATTCGCTCTCGCCGAGCACAAAAGCTCTGCTTTACTGCCTTTTCATGGCCTGCGTTTCGTGGCCTGACGCAGCGACGTCGCGAACGAATCGACAGTCTGTACGAGTCCTGATCACCGAATGCCTTTGCGGAAACCGGATATGAACAAATGGATGTTTTTCGGCGCCGTGCTCTTTATCGGGCTAGGCGGTTGCGCAAGCCATCGCTGCGACGTGTCCGCCGCAGGTAGCGAGTGCCGCAGTGACTATCTGCTGTATCAGAACGATATGCTGCAAGCGAAATGGATCATCAACGAACGGCGCCAAGCCAATTATGAGTTGGCCAGCGCGCTGCTGAACCGCGCAGCGCGTCAGGACAAGACCGGTGAGGCCGAGTTCTACCAAGCCATCCTGCTCATCCGCTCCAAGGCCGAAGACACGAAGGTCCATGAAAAGCTGCAGGATTCAGCCGATCATCAATACCCATTGGCCATCGCGCTGCTGGCGCAGCGGGCCGGTTCCGTGGACCAGGAAAAGGCCCGCGGCTACCGTGCGCAATACGACAAGCTTGATGTCGCCAAAAGCGGTTACCCGTCATTTCAGCAGGCATTGGTGGTGGTCAACGGGCTGATCGCACCGAACCCCTGATCGCGAAGTTCAATTTTTCTGCACCCAATCGACCAACGGTCGAAACCCCGGCCCGTTCAACGGTATGCTTGCGAGGCTCTAGCTCGCGGTTCTTATCGAGCCGTCAGGCATTTCGATACGACACCTTCGATCCACTCCTCTGAACCTGAAAAGGAGTGAAGCATGGCTTATGCTCGCTATTTTCCGCACTGGACCGGTGCCGCGCTCGTTTGCACACTGCTTGCGCAACAGACGGCCCATGCTCAGGTCTTGGAGCGGCAGCTTGGGGATTTCAGCCTCAAGGTCGGAACCACACCCAGTCGCACCATGGCCCAGGGCCTAGTCACACCCAGCACCGGTGATTCAAAGTTTCACGGTGGGCTGGACCTGACGCATGACAGCGGTTTCTATGTCGGCCAATGGTCGCCGAGTGCCGGTTTGGCGCCTGACACGACGTTGGAAGTCGACTCCTACCTGGGCTTCAAAAAGCCATTCGACAAGACGCTGGGTTACGAATTGGGCGTTATTCGCTACAGCTACCCCAACACCAGCCAGATCGACAGTCATGAGCTGTATGCCGGTTTCCGGATCTTCGACAGCCGCATCGGCACGGCCTTCAGCACCGATGCAGGGCGCCAGGACAGCACGCTGTTTCTCGATCTGGGTGGGCTGCCACTGCTGGGCGTAGACCTGCGCATGCAGTACGGCAATCATCAACTCGATACGCCGACCGCCATCGACGGCGGTGGCCTGATCAGCACCTACAACGACTGGTCGTTCAACATTTCCCGTCCGTGGCTGGGAATGGACATGAACCTGATGTACAGCGGCTCGAGCCTGACCGGCGCCGACTGCAGCGCGTACAGCGGCCACAACAGTCAGTGCGAAAGCACCGTAACGCTGAAGCTGGTGCGCTCGCTGTTCTGATCGGCTGAACCGGTGGCGCCTGACCGGCTCTATAGCTGGGAGACGAACCGGCAAGGAGCTGTCATGCGCATCGTTTTCAAGACCTGGGTTTCGTTGTGGCTGAGCCTGTTCCTCGTTACAGGATGCAGTCAGATAGGTCTGACTTACCGGCATCTGGATTTCATCATCCCCTGGTCGCTCAATGACTATCTGGACATGAATGCCACCCAGAAGGACTGGCTGGATGAGCGCCTCAAGGAGCACCTGAACTGGCACTGCACCACGCAAATCCCTGGCTACCTGAGCTGGTTGGATCGCTTGCAGACGATGGTGCAGACCGGGCAGGTCAACGAAGAGCAACTTCGCGCCCGCACCGCCGAAGCGCGCGAGGCGATCGCAACCATCTCCCGCGAAATCACCCCAACGGCCGTTGACCTGCTGCGTCAACTCAACGACCAGCAAGTGGCCGAGATGCAAGCGGCTTTCGCCAAGGACTTGCGCAAGCACGAGGCGGACTACGTCGATCAGCCTTTGGCTCAACAGATCGGCGAACGCGCACAGCGCATGGAGAAGCGCCTGAGCCCCTGGATCGGCAAACTCAGCACAGCGCAGCGAGATCGCGTGATGCAGTGGTCCGCATCGCTGGGCGAACAGAACCGCATCTGGATCGACAACCGTGCACACTGGCAGGCGCTGCTGGTTGCGGCGGTCAAACAGCGCAACGCCCCGGGCTTCGATCAGAAAATCGCGAAACTGCTGCAGGACCGTGAGACCTTCTGGACGCCTGAGTACCGGGCAGCCTATGACCATACCGAGCAAGCGGCGATTGCCTTGATCACGGACTTGATGGCCCAGAGCTCACCGGCACAACGGCAGAAGCTGGTGGAAAAAATGGCGGACGTGCGAGGGGATTTCAACGACTTGGGCTGCCTGAAAGGGAGCAGGAAAGCATCGTGAAGGATTGCTCTATCTAGCCCCCCTGGCAGCCTCGCGGACCTGCCAGGGGGCTCGAATCGCTGGCCCGACCTTAGATGGCGCCGGGGGCGGCCTGCGGCTTGGAAGACACTCGGTCAAAGGTTTCAGGGTCCAGCGCATCAGCTTGTTCATCGAGCAACTGACGTGGGGGCGCATTGCCGGGAATACTGCTGTCGATCATCGCCAACAGGCTCGATCCACGGGGAGTGAGGACAAAGTTTTCCCCATTGCCGCCCTCCTCTTCAGGCCGTGATTCTATGAACTCTCGCTTCAACAGCAACGCTTCGAGGTCGGCTGCCTGCATTTTCAACGCATCCAGGTCGCCAGTGTCCTGACCGGCAGCCGCTCTGGCAGCAGCGTGTTCCTCGGCGTATTTGCGCGGCGCAAAAGGCTTGCCAGCGCTGTTTTGCACTTCATGCAGCAAGCGCTCGATCAGGTCCCAATCGTACGTGTCAGCCATGTCTGAACCTCCTAACGGTGGTTGCCCGTGACGTCCGGTCAGCGGGTCAGGTATCCAGCATTGCGACCCAACGCGCTCAGGGCCGTTCCAGCGAAGCGCCCAACGGTCACAGGGTGAACTTTTGCTGACACGGCCCTCTCCACTCCAGTAAGCCCGCCAATGACGGAGGCCGTCATGAAAACCCTGACAAGTATCGCTGGCGCGATGACCCTGCTGACGGTGGCGTCTGCCTGGGCCTGCACGCCTGAGGAGGCGCAAGCCAAACGCGAGCAACTGGCGCAGGAAGTCCACCGGCTGACCCAGCAAAGTCCGGAAAAGGCCAAGGAATTGAATCAGGAAATCAAGGACATGCAACTGGAGACCTCGGCCAGGGAAGTGCCGGACAAGTGCCAGTTGATCGATCAGCGATTGAAGGAGATGGATGAAGCGGGGAAGAAAGCCGACGGGTAGACACCTGGGGTAGACACCTGGGATCGATGCCTACTCCGGCCTGCGCGCACTGGACGCATTCGCTCACGGTAGAAGGGGCGAAACAGCGCGCGCCCCAAGCCAAGCATGGCATCAACGTAATGGGAGGCGTCCACTAAGACGGCATCCCGCGCCCAAGGCTGCCCCCCCTTAAGCGTTACTCCGAGACCGGTGGCCGGATCACGCGCTTCTTCAACGGCGCCATGCCGTCCTGACTGACCAGTGACTCGGCCTTTGGCCGGTTCACCGTCTTGCGTTTGGTCGGCGCTTTGGCAAGGGCCTTTTTCTTGTCGCCCTTGCCGTCGGTCTTTTTCTTCTTCGCCCCAACGGCCTTGCCCGACGCCTTGACCTTCTTCGGACCGGTATAGCTGCCCTTGACCTCTTTGATGGTGCGGCGCTCGAACTTCTGTTTCAGATAGCGCTCGATGCTCGACATCAGATTCCAGTCGCCGTGGGTAATCAGCGAGACCGCCAGTCCCTCGGCGCCCGCGCGCCCGGTACGGCCAATACGGTGGACGTAATCGTCACCCGTGCGCGGCATATCGAAGTTGATGACCATGTCCAGGCCTTCGACATCCAGCCCGCGAGCCGCCACATCGGTGGCGACCAGAATCTTCACTGCGCCTTGCTTCAGGCGATCGATGGCCAGCTTGCGGTCTTTCTGATCCTTTTCGCCATGAAGCACGAAGGTCTTGTAATTCAGCGCCACCAGACGCCCGTAGATCCGGTCGGCCATTGCGCGAGTGTTGGTGAAGATGATCGCTTTCTGATACGTCTCGTTGGCGAGCAACCAGTGCAGGACCTGCTCTTTATGGACGTTGTGGTCTGCCGTCACGATCTGCTGGCGGACGCCTTCGGCCAATTCGCTCACGTTGTTGACCTGCAAGTGCTGCGGGTCCTTGAGCACCTTGGTGATCATCTCGCGCAGGCCGGAACCGCCCGTAGTGGCGGAGAACAGCAGCGTCTGCTGACGGTTGGCGCATTCGTTGGCCAGGCGTTCGACGTCTTCGGCGAAGCCCATGTCCAGCATGCGGTCGGCTTCGTCGAGCACCAGCAACTCGACTTCCTTGAGGTCCAGATTGCCTGCGTTGAGATGCTCCAGCAGGCGCCCTGGCGTGCCGATCAGGATATCCGGCACCTTGCGCAGCATTGCCGCCTGCACCTTGAAATCTTCGCCGCCGGTGATCAACCCGGCCTTGATGAAGGTGAATTGAGAGAACCGCTCCACTTCCTTGAGGGTCTGCTGCGCCAACTCACGGGTCGGCAGCAGGATCACGGCACGAATGTCGACCCGTACCTTGGCTGGCCCGATCAGGCGGTTGAGCATGGGCAGTACGAAAGCGGCTGTCTTGCCGCTCCCGGTCTGCGCCGTCACCCGCAGGTCCCGCCCTTCCAGCGCCAGCGGAATGGCCGCCGTTTGCACAGGCGTGGGCTCGACGAAATTGAGTTCGGCCACGGCTTTGAGCAGGCGTTCGTGCAGGGCGAATTGGGAGAACACGGGTGGTACCTCGACGGGATGCAAAAAAACAGTCGCATAGGTTACCGGTTTAAGCCGCATTCGCCGAGTTTCTTTAGCTCAACGGGGCTAATTTGTTTCTGGATCTTCCCATTGCTGCGCCGCAGCCATCACCAATGGTCTAATCGCGCCTTTTTTCTTCAGGAGAACTTGCGCCCATGGACACCTCATCTCTCTGGCTGCGCGTCCAGGAACTCTGGAACGTGCTCGAACATCAACCCATGCTGCGCACGGGCATGGGTCTGCTGGTGCTGCTGATTACCGCACTGGCGATGGGCCGTCTGATGCGTTTCGTCATCCTGTACACCATGAAGGCCTTGGGCCGCCAACCGGCGTTGTTCTGGATCAACGATTTTCTGCATAACAAGGTCTTTCACCGTCTGGCGCAGGTGACGCCTTCCGTGGTCATCCAGTTCGGCCTGAACCTGGTTCCCGACCTCAGCGCCACCACGGCCCATGTCTTGAGCAACGTGGCCCTGGCCTTCACCATTCTGTTCCTGATGCTGACCGTCGGGGCGTTGCTCAATGCCCTTCTGGACCTCTACGCCCGCACCGAACATGCACGCACCCGCTCGATCAAGGGGTATGTGCAACTGGCGAAGATGATTCTCTATGTCTTCGCCGCCATCATCATTGTCGCCACGCTCATCGACCGTTCCCCGCTGTTGCTGCTGTCCGGGCTCGGCGCGATGTCGGCGGTAATCCTGCTGGTCTATAAGGACACCCTGCTGTCCTTCGTGGCCAGCGTTCAACTGACCAGCAACGACATGCTGCGCGTGGGCGACTGGATCGAAATGCCACAGGTAGGGGCAGACGGCGATGTGGTGGACATCACGCTGCACACCGTCAAGGTGCAGAATTTCGACAAGACCATCGTCTCCATCCCCACCTGGCGCCTGATGTCCGAATCGTTCAAGAACTGGCGTGGCATGCAGCAGGCCGGAGGTCGCCGGATAAAGCGCAGCCTCTACATCGACGCCAGTGGTGTGCGTTTCGTGGCAGATGCCGAAGAGCAGAGGCTCACGCAAGTGCGCCTGCTCACCGACTACATGGGCCGCAAGAAGGCCGAACTGAACGCCTGGAACGAGGCCCAGGGCAACGTCGCCGAGCTGTCTGCCAACCGCCGTCGCATGACCAACATCGGCACGTTCCGCGCGTACGCCCTGGCCTACCTGAAAAGCCACCCGGACATTCATCCAGACATGACCTGCATGGTTCGCCAGATGGAAGCCACCGCCCAAGGCGTGCCGCTGGAAATCTACTGCTTTACTCGCACCACCAGTTGGGCGGATTACGAGCGGATTCAGGGGGACATCTTCGATTACTTGCTGGCCATCCTGCCGAAATTCGGTCTGAGCCTTTACCAACAACCGAGCGGGTCAGACATGAGGGTCGGTTTGGCTGTGCGCTGAACGATGTGCTCGCCACACTATTGAAAACCGTTGTCGCGCATATAGCGCGTCACATCGACTCATCATAAAGCACCGCTATCGCCTCAATTAAGTACGTTGATTCATTAATTAAGCAACCATAAAAAACCCGGCTACTGCCGGGTTTTTAGGTGAAGTTCAGACGTATCCGAAAGAGCGCCTTGACTCAGTAGCGCTGATAGGTCGAACCGAACTCTTTACGATTCTCCGCAACGATCACAGTGCTAGAGGCCTTGCTATCAAAGGGTTTAACCGCATCTTTGCTGGCCAGCTTGCTGTCCAGAACACTGGCGCTGGAGCTGTCGACGATGGCGCGCTGGTAGGTTTTCTCAGGGCTGGCGAAAGCCGAGCCTGCCGCGAGGATGGAAAGTGCGAAGCCGAATGCGATGGACTTTTTCATGATCTTGATCTCCGGTAAGCCAGTAAGTTTCAAAGTTGAGTTTCGATGTAAGCGGGTTAGTTCGTTTCGTTGGGGCCAATTTATTCGGTCGGCCCTTACATGAAAAACCAAGCGTGCAGATATCGAACATCAACTCCAATGATGTAAAGCACTAGAGCCTCTAGACCAACGCTTTCAAGCGTTCGGCGTGCGCGAGGTCAAGCTGAACTGGCTGATCCATACCGACGAAATGATCACCAGGCCGCCAAAAAACAGCTTGGTCAAATCCTCTTCCTGCCCCCAGATCAGCAGGTTGATCAGCAAACCGACCGGTACGTGAAGGTTATTCATCACCGCAAGGGTGGCCCCATTGACCAGGCAAGCGCCTTTGTTCCACCAGTACATGCCGAGCGCGGTCGAACACAGGCCCAGAAACAGCAATACGCCCCACTGCTGGGGCCCATCGGGCAGATGCTGCGCGTTACCGAACATCAGAAACGCTGGTAAGGCCACGGCCAGCGCACCCAGGTAGAAGTAGCCGAAGCGTCGGTAATGCGGCAGGTCGCTTGGGTGCCGTGCCACCAGATGCTTGTACAGCACCTGCCCTGCCGCATAGGTGAAATTCGCCACTTGCAGCAACAGGAAACCGCCGAGGAAGTGCGCATCGACGCGGTCGTAGCGAATGATCACGGCGCCCAACACCGCAACCATGGCCGCGAGCAGGCCCCAGCGGTTGAACCGCCGGTTCAGCGCATCTTCGATCAGGGTGACATGCAGCGGCGTGAGGATGGTGAACAGCAACACTTCCGGCACGCTCAGCACGCGGAAGCTCAAGTACAGGCAGACATAGGTGACGCCAAATTGCAGCGCGCCGATCAACAGCATGCCGCGCAGGAAGGCGGGTTCGACTTGACGCCAACGGGTCAAGGGAAGAAAAACCAGCCCGGCCAGCAGGACGCGAATCAATACGGCGAAATAACTGTCGACGTGCCCTGCCAGGTAAACCCCGATCAAGCTGAATGAAAATGCCTGGATCAATGTGACAAACAGTAAATAGCCCATGGTCGCCTCGTTTCGAAGGCCGCGACCTTAGCGGTTTCAGGCTGCCCCGTTCAAGCATTCTCCAGGCAATAAAAAACCCGATCGTCCGACGCTATCAGGCGCGGTGATCGGGCGACGTACTCAGGAGCGGTTCGAGTACCAAAGGAGTCGATGAACACAGGAAGCATCCCTCGCGGGAATTAACGGACCATTAAGCCTTCCGCTCGCGCTAGAACGAGCGGTAGCTTTCGAGGGCGAACCTGTAAGGCACAAGGGCGCGTGCAACGGATGGAGCGCCGTTGCGGCAATGGAAGCGAGACTAGCGATAAGGTATTCGATGAAAAAGCACAAAAATTTGCTACTAAATATCTAATAATTTGTTTTAGTCACCAGACGCCTCTAGGCTCTTCGTCAGTACAGCGGTGCTCACTGTGGGTCGCAGGTCAATTTGATGCGCAATTTGACAATCTCGCGACTGAACTTGACGGTAACGTTGGCACTGCTTTTTGGCGCGAGCTGAACGCGCCGGGTCCGGGGAGCCTCGGGGCCGTTGCTGAATACCGCCGTGCACTTGGCGGGTACATCGCCATAGTTATTGATGGTGACGGTGCCGATGTCATACGCGGTGTCATGGCTGGTGTAATCGATTTGCACACCGTTGATGTGCTTTTCCACGTCAATCGGGTAGGCAAATGCGCTTAACGGCAGCATCGCCAGCAGCACACAACAGATTTTTTTCATGCGGCAGTCTCCCAGAAAGATGGGCCAGCTTAGGACAGAAGGAACGAAAGATGAAAGCGCCCCGTGTGACCCTTGATCAATGGCGCACCCTGCAAGCAGTGGTCGATCACGGCGGCTTCGCCCAGGCGGCTGAAGCGTTGCACCGCTCACAGTCGTCAGTCAGTTACACCGTCGCCAGGATGCAGGAGCAACTGGGCGTCCCATTACTGCGTATCGACGGGCGCAAGGCCGTGCTGACAGACGCGGGCGAAGTACTGCTACGGCGTTCGCGGCAACTGGTGAAGAACGCCAGCCAACTCGAAGACCTGGCCCATCACATGGAACAGGGCTGGGAAGCAGAGGTTCGCTTGGTAGTGGACGCCGCGTACCCCAATGCCCGGCTGGTGCGCGCGCTGACGGCCTTCATGCCGCAAAGCCGCGGCTGTCGGGTCAGGCTCAGGGAGGAAGTGCTTTCCGGGGTCGAGGAAGTTCTGCTTGAAGGCGTGGCGGACCTGGCCATCAGCGGGTTCAATATTCCCGGCTACTTGGGCACTGAAATGAATAGCGTCGAATTCGTGGCCGTTGCCCATCCCAATCACTTTTTGCACCAGATGCAGCGGGAATTGACGTTCCAGGACCTGGAAAGCCAGTTGCAAGTGGTGATTCGCGATTCGGGCCGCAATCAACCCCGGGACGTCGGCTGGCTGGGCGCCGAACAGCGTTGGACCGTGGGCAGCCTGGCCACGGCGGCCAAGTTCGTCAGCAGCGGTCTGGGCTTTGCCTGGCTGCCGCGGCACATGGTCGAGCGAGACATCCGCGAAGGTGTGCTCAAGCCCCTGCCATTGGACAAGGGTGGCAGTCGAAACCCGACTTTCTATCTTTACGCGAGCAAGGAAAAGCCGCTCGGGCCTGCCACGCAGATCCTGGTCGAATTGATCCGGACTTTCGATACCGCACCGCTGGACGCGGCGTTCCCGACGCCTCAACAGGCCGTTTGACCCGCTCACCTTGATCTTGCGCTACGGGAGGTCTCGATGCCCCGCTTCGAACATGACGGCTGCGCTTTGCATTACGAGGCATTCGGTCAGGGCGATCCGGTTTTACTGGTTCACGGGTTGGGGTCCAGCGGCCAGGACTGGGAATATCAGATTCCAGTCCTGGCAGCCCGATACCGGGTGATCACCTTGGATGTCCGAGGCCATGGGCGCTCCGACAAGCCGCGCGAGCGCTACAGCATGGCCGCGTTCAGCGCGGACGTCCAAGCGCTGATCAGCCACCTGCAGACTGGCCCCGTGCACCTGGTGGGGTTATCGATGGGGGGCATGATCGGCTTCCAGTTGGCGGTCGATCGCCCAGAGCTGCTCAAAAGCCTGACCATCGTCAACAGCGCCCCAGCTGTCAAAATCAAATCGTTCACCGACTTTCGGCAATTCGCCAAACGCTGGTTGCTGGCGAGGGCATTCAGCATGGAAGCCATCGGCAAGGCACTGGGCAAGCACCTGTTCCCCCTCCCAGAACAGGCCGACTTGCGAGAAAAGGCAGCGCTGCGTTGGGCGCAGAACGATAAACGCGCCTATCTGGCAAGCTTCAGTGCCATCGTCGGCTGGGGAGTGGAGGACGCGCTGTCGCGCATCCAATGCCCGACGCTGATTGTAACGGCCGACAACGATTACACGCCGGTCGCGCTCAAGGAGGCGTATGTGCGGCTTATGCCCAATGCGAGACTCGTGGTGATCGAAGACTCCCGCCATGCGACACCGCTGGATCAACCTGACGCCTTCAACCGCGCGCTGCTGGCGTTCCTCGACTCATGACGTTCCTGACGCCAGCTCATCCACCCTTGCAAACCCAGGCCTGCGTGGCGGGCCCACGAACACCGCCCGGATGCCCCCTGTCAAAATCTGCGCAAACGTGGTTCCCTTGCCAACGTTTGCAGTCGAACAATCAATCAGGACCCACCGCCCCATGCTGAAAAAAATTGCCCTTTGCGCCGCCGCTGTTCTGTTCGCTTCCAAGCTGATGGCCGCTCCTGCGCCGCATGTCGTGCTGGATACCAGCTTTGGCCAGGTTGAAATCGAGTTGAACCAGGACAAGGCGCCCGTCAGCACCGCCAACTTCCTCAAGTACGTGGACAGCAACTTCTATTCGAACACCGTTTTCCACCGGGTGATTCCAGGCTTCATGGTTCAGGGAGGCGGCTTCACGCAGCAGATGGGGCAGATGACGCAGAAGCCGACCAACGACCCGATCAAGAACGAAGCCGACAACGGCCTGCACAACGTGCGCGGCACCCTCGCCATGGCCCGGACGTCCGATGTCAATTCGGCGACCAGCCAGTTTTTCATCAACGTCGTCGACAACAGCATGCTCGATCATGGCGTCCGCGATTACGGCTACGCCGTGTTCGGCAAGGTGGTCAAGGGGATGGACGTGGTCGATCAGATCGTCAACGTCCAGACCGGTAACGTGAAAGGCATGCAGAACGTGCCGCTTGACCCGATTTACATCAAGTCGGCCAAGCGCGTGAACTAAGCTGTCTGACGCGTGCAAAAGCCGGGCACGCGCCCGGCTTTTTCGTTTTCGGGAGGCACATCACAGGAAAAAAACCGAGCAATCGGGCGCTGATGTGGTCTGATCGGGGACGCATGCAACATCGCCCATACAGCCCCTCAGAATGGAGAGCCCGCTCAAGCGTGGGCGTCATAGCCAATGCTCTATCGCCGTTTCGAACAGCTCATCGATATTTTCCGCGAAGCGCCGACCGCCGCCCCACCTAACCGGGTCGTCGCGTTTTACGTGTATTACCTCAAGCAGGTCTGGCCCAGCTTTCTCGCGCTGCTGGTGGTGGGCTTGATTGGCGCACTGATCGAGGTGTCGCTGTTCAGCTACCTGAGTCGTATCATCGACCTGGCCCAAGGCGCCCCCAACCCGAATTTCTTCAGCGACCATGCGCTGGAACTGGCGTGGATGGGCATCGTCGCCCTGGTCCTGCGCCCGATCTTCGTGGCCCTGCATGACCTGCTGGTCCACCAGACCATCAGCCCCGGCATGACCAGCATGATCAACTGGCAGAACCATAGCTACGTGCTCAAGCAAAGCGTGAACTTCTTCCAGAACGACTTCGCCGGCCGTATCGCCCAGCGCATCGTGCAGACCGGCAACGCGTTGCGTGACTCCGCCGTGCAGACCGTGGATGCCATGTGGCACGTGCTGATCTATTCGATCGGCGCCCTGGTGCTGTTCGCCGAGGCCGACTGGCGCCTGATGATCCCGCTCCTGAGCTGGATCGCCGGTTTCGTCATCGCCCTCTGGTATTTCGTGCCACGGGTCAAGGCACGCTCAGTAGTGTCGTCGGATGCGCGCTCGAAGCTGATGGGGCGCATCGTCGACGGCTACACCAACATCACCACACTCAAGCTCTTCGCACACACCAGCTCGGAGCAGCAGTATGCGCGCGAGGCGATCAGCGAGCAGACGGAGAAGACCCAACTGGCGGGCCGCGTGATCACTGAGATGGACACTGTAATCACCGCGCTCAACGGCATCCTGATCGTCTGGACCACGGGCCTTGCACTGTGGCTCTGGACGCAGTCGTTGATCTCGGTCGGCGCGATTGCCCTGGCGACCGGCCTGGTGATCCGCATCGTCAACATGTCCGGTTGGATCATGTGGGTGGTCAACGGCATCTTCGAGAACATCGGCATGGTGCAGGATGGCTTGCAGAGCATTTCCCAGCCCGTCGGCGTGACGGACCGCGAGGGGGCTCCGAAACTGGTCGTCAGCCGCGGCGAGGTGAAGTTCGAGCACCTGCAATTTCAGTACGGCAAAAGCAAAGGGGTGATCCACGACCTGAACCTGAACATCAGGCCGGGCGAGAAAATCGGTCTGATCGGGCCATCGGGCGCCGGCAAATCAACGCTGGTCAACCTGCTGCTGCGTCTGTACGACGTGCAGGGCGGGCGTATCACCATCGATGACCAGGACATCGCCCATGTCGCGCAGGAGAGTCTGCGCTCACACATCGGGATGATTACGCAAGACACCTCGCTGCTGCACCGCTCGATCCGCGACAACCTGCTGTACGGCAAACCCAATGCCACGGATGCCGAACTGTGGGAAGCGATGCGCAAGGCGCGGGCCGATGAGTTCATTCCCTTGCTGACCGATTCTGAAGGGCGCAGCGGGCTGGACGCCCATGTGGGGGAGCGTGGCGTCAAACTCTCCGGAGGACAGCGCCAACGCATCGCGATCACTCGGGTCCTGCTCAAGGACGCACCCATTCTGATCATGGACGAAGCCACGTCGGCGCTGGATTCGGAGGTGGAAGCGGCGATCCAGGAAAGCCTGGAAACCCTGATGCAGGGCAAGACCGTGATCGCCATCGCGCACCGTTTATCGACCATCGCGCGAATGGACCGCCTGATCGTGCTGGAAAATGGGCGGATCGCCGAAAGCGGTACCCATGCCGAGCTGCTGGCGCAAAAAGGCCTGTACGCGCGGCTGTGGGCGCATCAGACCGGGGGCTTCGTAGGGGTCGAGGATTTCCCTCTGGCACCGCAGTCTTTGTGACAGGAAGGCGCGGTTTTCGGTGAGTTGAGCGGTCGCTCGTCAACCCGCCGAGGACCGCCCTCGCGCAACCTGGCGCCCCGGTGCGCACACCCAGTGTGCGGATGCGGGGCAGCTCAATCACCCGGCCTGTCGATACGGCAACGCGGCTCGCGCCTCCTCTGCGTAAGCCAGAATACCCGCCCGCTCCCGCTCGAGAAATTCGGTCACCGCTTCGCGCAAACCTGGATGCGCCAGGTAATGCCACGAATGGGTAATCACCGGCTCGAAGCCCCGAATCAGCTTGTGCTCACCCTGTGCGCCGGCATCGAACCGCTGCACACCTTGGGCGATGGCGTAATCCATGCCTTGATAAAAACAGGTCTCGAAATGCAGCCGGTCAAATTCGGCCAGGCACCCCCAATAGCGGCCGTACAGACTGTCGCCGCCCATCAGGCTGAACGCCATAGCCACCGGGCGTGCGCCCTGCTTTGCCAGAACCACCCGAATGCTGTCGGGCATCCGCTCGGCCAGCAGGCTGAAGAACGCTCGGGTCAGGTAAGGCGCCTGCCCGCGCACTTCATAGGTGTTGGAATAACAGGCGTAGACAAAATCCCACTGCGCCTCGGTCAGCGCGTGGCCATGCAGCCACTCGAACTCGATTCCCTGCCCCGCGACCTGCTCGCGCTCTTTGCGCATCTGCTTGCGCTTGCGTGAACTCAAAGCGTCGAGGAAGTCCTGGAAATCCCGGTATCCGCGGTTCTGCCAGTGGTACTGACAACCGATGCGCGCAAGCCAGTCCGGCTGTTGGGCGAGCGACGCGTCAAGCGTCGGGTCGGTGAAGTTGACGTGCACACTGGATAGGCCCTCTGCCTCGGCGTAGCCAGGCAAGCAGGCAAGCAACTCACCTCCCTCCTCCGGCGTTCTGGCCAGCAGGCGCGGACCGGTGACCGGGCTGAATGGCACGGCCACCAGCAACTTGGGGTAATAGCTGATCCCCGCGCGGCGACAGGCGTCGGCCCAGCCGTGGTCGAACACATACTCGCCATAAGAATGCCACTTGCGGTAAGTCGGCAAGGCGGCGATCAACCGTTCGTTTTCATAATGCAGAAGATGCTCAGCGCGCCAGCCAGACCGGGGACCGAGGCTGCCGCTGTCTTCCAGCGCGCTCAAGAAGGCATGGCGCAGGAAAGGCGAATCACCCGGGATCAGCGCATCCCACTCCGACGCCCCGAGATCCGACAACCTGTCCAAACGATGCAACGCCATCGACTGTTCCTCTTGCCCGCCAACGTTTGCGCAGTATCACCCATTAAGCGGAGGCGCACATGAAATTCGCACGCGGACGCTCTAGACCGCAGTTGGCGCCTGCGCTGCCCCTGTCATTGACGTGCCATCACCTAGCCATGAGCCTGTCATAAACGATCGTGATACTGGCGCCTGTTTTTAGAGCCCTCTGTTCTTAAAACTCATTTTCCCCGTCCGTTTGAAGGTCGGTCGTTTCCGGGATGGCTCTGTCCTCCCTCTCATCTACGGAGATTGATATGCGTCTTGCTTCCACGAAAACTGCGGCAGCCCTGTGTGGCGGTCTGCTGCTGGCCGCCAGTGTACCGGCCAGTGCCGCAGTCGACGCGAAACTGCTCGACATGCTCAAGGCCAACGGTTCGATTTCGCAAGCTCAGTACGCCGAATTGCAAACCGAACTGGCCAAGGATCAGCAAGCTCAAGCGCAAGCCCAAAAGGCACAGGCCGATCAGATTGCCGCAGCGACTGCCAAGTCTTCGGAACTGTCGGCGTTCGAACAGAAGGTGGCCTGGGCTGCCAAGACCCAGTTCAAGGGCGATGTCCGCGTGCGTCAGGAAACCATCAAGATCGATGGCCAGAACAATTCGCAAGACAAGGATCGTCAACGCATCCGCGTGCGTCTGGGCGCCTACACCGACATCAATCCCCAGGTCAGCACCGGCATCCGTATCGCCACCGGCGGCAGCAACGATGCCCGCTCCACCAACCAGGACCTGGACGGCTATTTCGTCAAGAAAGACCTGTGGCTGGACATGGGCTATATCGATTACCACCCGACCGCTCTGCCGAACCTGCACATCATCGGCGGCAAAATGGCTCAGCCGTGGGTGAGCATGGGTGACATGATCTGGGACAGCGACATCAACCCGGAAGGTCTGGCGGCCACCTACAGCCTGCCCATCAACAAAGGCTTCGAGCTGTTCGGCAGCGCGGGTAATTACACCCTCAAGGACAACATCAACGGCGACGGCACTCAGTTCAAGAATGACTTGCGTCTGAACGCGGCGCAGTTGGGTGCCAAGTTCACGCCTATCGACGCCCTCAAGGTCACGGCCGGCGCGAGCATCTACCAGTATCAGAACGACAAGGACAGTGCCGCGTTGCGCGTGAACGGCAACAACACCGACCGCTTCCGTCTGCTGGAAGGCTTTGGCCAAGTGGACTTCAACGGTCTGGCCGTGCCCCTGGCGCTCTACGGTCAATACGTGACGAATAACGCCACCGACAGCGACGAAGACACCGGCTGGCTGGCAGGCGTGAAGACCAAGGTGTTCGGCTTCGGTCTGGATTACAACTACCGCGACGTTCAGCGCAATGCCGTGGTCGGCGCCTTCACCGACTCCGATTTCGCCAACGGCACCACCGGCTCGCGCGGTCACAAGCTGGGCGTTTCCTACGACATCGACAAGAACTTCGCAATCGGGGCCACGTACTTCCTGACCAAAGCGGACTACGCCGTGGCCTCTCAACGCGACGCCGACGCCAACACCCTGCAATTGGATGTACTGGCCAAGTTCTAAGCGCTCGAATCGGCTGCAACGTTTAGCGGCATGCTCATAGCGTCAGATTCGAGTGCTCCCTCGACCTGACGCGACTCTCCCAGCCTGGCGCTGCCCTGTCGGATCCCCATCATCCGTTCCGACAGGGCACGCCAGGCTGTTTTTTTCTGGATACCGCCCGATCACTTCTTGCGCAGAATCACGCTGCCGATCGAATACCCTGCGCCGAACGAGCTCAGCACGCCCAGGGCGCCGCTGGGCAGATCGTCCTGGTATTTGTGGAAGGCGATCACCGAGCCCGCAGAGCTGGTATTGGCGTAACTGTCGAGAATGACCGGCGCTTCCTCGACGGTGGCATCGCGGTCGAGCAGCTTCTTCACGATCAAGTGGTTCATGCTGAGGTTCGCCTGATGCAGCCAGAAACGCTGCACGTCACTGGCATTGAGGCTGTTTTCCGCCAGGTGAGTGGCGACCAGGTCGGCCACCATCGGGCAAACCTCGCGGAAGACCTTGCGGCCTTCCTGAACGAACAGCTTGTCTGGCTTGCCCTCGCCCTCTTCGGCGGTGCGGTTCAGGAAGCCGAAGTTGTTGCGGATGTTGTTGGAGAACTGGGTCAGCAGCTTGGTGCTGACGACCTCGTACTGGTACGGGGAGGTGGCCAGGTCCGCGCGCTCGACGACCACCGCCGTCGCCGCGTCGCCGAAAATGAAGTGACTGTCGCGGTCACGGAAGTTCAGGTGGGCGGTGCAGATTTCCGGGCTGATCACCAACACGGCGCGCGCTTGGCCCAATGTGACACTGTTGTAGGCAGTCTGGATTCCGAACGTGGCCGACGAGCAGGCGACGTTCATGTCGAAACCGAACCCTTGAACACCCAGGGCAGCCTGGATTTCGATGGAAATCGCCGGGTATGCGCGTTGCAGATTGGAACAGGCGACGATGACGCCGTCGATATCGGCCGCTGTACGTCCGGCGCGCTCGAGGGCGTGTTTCGCCGCAGCGACGCCCATTTCACACAGAACGGACCACTCGTCATTCGAGCGTTCGGGGAGCCGGGGCTTCATGCGTTGCGGATCGAGGATGCCGGCCTTGTCCATGACGAAACGGCTCTTGATGCCGCTGGCCTTTTCGATGAATGCCGCACTGGACTCGGTCAGCGCCTGCACTTCTCCGGCCTCGATGGCGGCGGCATTTTCAGCGTTGAACTGCGCGACGTAGGTGTTGAAAGAATTCACCAGTTCATCGTTGGAAATGCTGTTGGCTGGGGTAAATAGCCCTGTGCCACTGATCACGACGTCGTACACGGTCGTTCCTCTCTTCTTGGATGGCAGCAGACAAGACGCCTGCGCAAGCATGGTGCCGACCGTTTGTGGGACGACAGTACCAATGCAACGATAAAGCCCCCCATTTGATGGGGGATGGTTATTTGTAATGCAGTGCCGTTTTAACCGCGAAGTGTGCCACAACGGCTGCCATTTGGCGCTAGCCAAGCACCGAACGCCGAAGGCGAGCCCTTCACGGAAGCCATGTGCCGTGAGCGTCAGCCTGCTCACGTACGACGGCCTCACCCCTCGACCTGACTCCACTGTTTGCTCAAGCGCTTGTCGGAAATCGGCACCTTGGTCCCCAACTGCTGACCGAAGAGCGACACGCGGTACTCTTCCAGCCACCAGCGATAGACGGTGAGTTCCGCATCGCGCTTGCCTTCCTGGGCATGCTTCTCGGCACGCGTCTGGTATTGCGCCCAGAGGTTGCCCAACTCAATGCTCCAGACCCGGTCTTTCTGCACCTGCGCCCCCAGCTTTTCAAGGCGCAATTCGATGGCCTTCAGATAACGTGGCAACTCCTTGAGCCAGACCGCAGGTGTCTCACGTACGAAACCGGGATACACCAAGTGCCCGAGCTGTGCCTTGATGTCGTTCAGGGCCACGGCCTGAGCCAGATCGATCTTGCCCTTGAAGCGCTTCTGCAGGCCGTGCCACAGCTTGAGGATCTCCAGCGTCAGCCGGGCCAGCCGTTCGGCGTGCTCGGTGAGGCTGCCGCGCTTGCGCTCGGCCAACGACAGCAAGCCTGCGCCGTCCCGGGGCAAGGTGGCTTCGCCGTCGAGAATGCAACTGTCCAGACTCGCCAGCAGGATGTCTTCGATCAACGCATCGACGCGCCCCATGTCACGGTACAGCAGCGCCAGTTCGGTCTGCCCCGGCAATTTGCTGCGCAGAAACTTCGCAGGTTCGGCCAGTTGTTGCAGGAGCAGACGCTGCAAGGCGCGGCGGTGTTGATAGTCGGCTTCGGCCTGGGTGGAAAAACGCCCTTCCTTGACCGTACCGCCTTCTTCCACAAGGGCGGGGTAGACCGTCATCGACAGCCCGGCAATCTTTTGTTGGGTTTTCTCTTCCACCTTGGCGAAGCCTTTCGCTTCCACCGGTTGCTGGGCCTTCGCCGATTGCGGCACCGCGAGGGCGGCCTGACCGGCTTCGGCAAAACGCGCCGTCAAGGCGTCCAGATCGCGCCCTTCGCCGAGAAACTTGCCCTGGGCGTCAACCACCTCCAGGTTCATTTTCAGGTGGCTTTCCACCTGCTGCGCGGACTCGGCCCACGCCTCGTCCGGCACCCGTGCGCCGGTCATGCGTAGCAATTCGCGGCCCAACGCCTGAGGCAGCGAGCCGTCGGCGAAGACCATGCGTTGCAACGCGGCCTTCACGAAATCCGGGACCGGTACAAAGTTCTTGCGCAGGGCTTTGGGCAAGTTGCGCACCAGCGCCACGCACTTGTTTTCCAACAGGCCCGGGACCAGCCACTCCAGACGCTCGGCAGGCAAGGACAACAATAACGGTGCGGGCACCCGCAAGGTCACCCCGTCGCGCGGATGGTTGGGCTCGAAGTGATAGCTTAATGGCAGGGTCAAGTCCCCCAGCCGCAGGGTGTCGGGGTACAGATTGGCGGTGACTTCGCTGGCTTCGCGCGCCAGAACATCTTCCTCGCGCATGATCAGCAGATTCGGGTTTTTCTGGCTCTCCGTCCGATACCACGCATCAAACGTCGCGGTCTGGTGAATCTCCGCGGGTAAGCGGGCATCGTAGAAACCGAACAGCGTTTCTTCGTCGGCCAGAATGTCTCGCCGCCGGGCCTTGGCCTCAAGCTCGTCCAACTGTTCGAGCAACCGGGTATTGGCGCTCAGGCATTTGGCCCGGGACTGAATCTCGCCACGCACCAACCCCTCGCGAATGAAGAACTCACGGGACACCACCGGATCGATGGGGCCGAAATGCACCGGCCGCCGCCCGACGATGATCAGGCCGAACAACGTGATCTGTTCGTAGGCGACCACCTGCCCGCGTTTCTTCTCCCAATGGGGCTCGAAGTGATTTTTCTTCACCAAGTGGCTGGCCAACGGCTCGATCCACTCAGGCTCGATTTTCGCGACCATGCGCGCATAGAGCTTGGTGGTTTCCACGAGTTCGGCGGCCATGATCCATTGCGGACGCTTTCTGCCCAGTCCGGACGAGGGATGCACCCAGAAACGCCGTTGGCGTGCGCCCAGGTAGTCGCCCTCTTCGGTTTTTTGGCCGATCTGGCTCAGCAGCCCGGAGAGCACGGCTTTGTGAAATTTGGGGTAATCCGCCGGTTCCTTGTTGACATTCAACTGCAGGTCGCGGCAGATCAGGCTCAACTGCCGATGCGCGTCACGCCATTCGCGCAGCCGCAGATAATTGAGGAAATTGCGTCGGCACCAGTTGCGCAGCGGGCTTGAACTCAAGGCCTGGCGCTGCTCCTCGAAGCCCCGCCACAGATTGACCAGCCCGGCGAAGTCCGAGTCCTGATCCTTCCACTGCGCGTGGGCCTGATCGGCGGCCTGCTGGCGCTCGGGTGGGCGCTCACGAGGGTCCTGAATCGACATCGCGCTGGCGACGATGAGCACTTCCTGAAGGCTGCCCTGTTTGGCCGCTTCCAGCAGCATGCGGCCCATGCGCGGGTCCACCGGCAGGCGCGCCAGTTGGCGGCCCAGCGGAGTGAGCTGGTTTTCGCGGTTAACCGCTGACAGCTCTTGCAACAGGTTGAAACCGTCGCTGATCGCCTTGCCATCCGGCGGCTCGATGAACGGGAAGTCGGTGATCTGGCCCAGCCGCAAATGCAACATCTGCAGAATGACCGCTGCCAGGTTGGTGCGCAGAATCTCGGGGTCGGTGAATTCGGGGCGCGAGAGGAAATCCTCTTCGCTGTACAGGCGCACGCACAGCCCCGGCTCGACGCGCCCGCAACGCCCTTTGCGCTGGTTGGCGCTGGCCTGGGAAATGGCTTCGATGGGCAGGCGTTGAACCTTGGCGCGATAGCTGTAACGGCTGATCCGCGCCGTCCCCGTATCGATCACGTAGCGAATGCCCGGTACGGTGAGCGAGGTCTCGGCAACGTTGGTGGCCAACACCACGCGACGACCAGGGTGCGACTGGAAAATCTTCGCCTGCTCGGCAGGGGTCAGGCGTGCGTACAGCGGCAGAATCTCGGTGTGTCGCAATTGAGCCTTGCGCAGCACTTCGGCGGCGTCACGGATCTCCCGCTCGCCGGGCAGAAAGACCAGCACATCCCCGGGGGTCTTGCGCTCGGCACGCTCGAAGGCATCCAATTCATCGAGGGTCGCGAGAATCGCCTGATCGACCGTCAGGTCGTCCTCGACGCTATTGCCCTCCTCGTCCTGCTCGGCGGTGAGGGGACGGTACCAGGTCTCCACCGGAAAGGTCCGGCCCGACACCTCCACGATCGGCGCCTTGTCGAAATGCTCAGAGAACCGCTCGAGATCGATGGTCGCCGAGGTGATGATGACCTTGAGGTCCGGGCGACGTGGCAGCAGGGTTTTCAGGAAACCCAACAAGAAATCGATGTTCAGGCTGCGCTCGTGGGCTTCGTCGACGATGATCGTGTCATAGCGCTCCAGAAACCGGTCATGCTGGGTTTCGGCCAACAGGATGCCGTCGGTCATCAGCTTGATCAGGGTGTTTTCGTCACTCTGGTCTTCGAAGCGCACCTGATAGCCAACCAGACCGCCCAGGGGCGTGCCGATCTCCTCGGCAACCCGGCTGGCGACACTGCGCGCCGCGATCCGACGCGGCTGCGTGTGGCCGATCAACCCGTGCTGCCCGCGGCCGATTTCCAGGCAGATCTTGGGCAACTGCGTGGTCTTACCCGAACCGGTCTCGCCTGCAATGATCAGCACCTGATGCTTGAGCAGCGCCTCCTTGATCTCGTCGCGCTTGGCGGCGATGGGCAGGTTCTCGTCATAGCGAAGCGTCGGAACGCTCTGCTTGCGTGAGTTCGCCAGCGCACACGACGCCTGCACGCGCTCGACCCATTGCGCGAGCCTTGCCTCGTCAGGCTTCTTGCGCAGCTCGTGCAATTGGCGGCGCAGGCGATGGCGATCCCTGATCATCGCGTGGTCGAGGTTCTTGAACAGGGAGTCGATGGAGGGCGATTCGTCGGTCATCAGGGCGCGAAGTCTTTACTTTCTGAAAGCAGGGCGCGGATTGTCGCAGATTTACCCGCAGACGACACATGATCGTTCCCACACTCCGCGTGGGAATGCATCCCCAGACGCTCTGCGTCACCGCGAATAACCGACGCGGAGCGTCGAGGGCGGCGTTCCCACGCAGAGCGAGGGAACGATCAGGAGCAGTTTTGCGGTATGTCCGAAAACGACAAACCCCACACGAAGGCGGGGTCCGTCGATGTGGAGCAAGATCAGGCGGGTTTCTTCAGCGCCAGTTTTTTCAGTTCTTCATCACGCAGCTCGCGGCGCAGGATCTTGCCGACGTTGGTGGTCGGCAGCGCGTCGCGGAACTCGACGCTGCGCGGTACCTTGTAGGCTGTGACGTTGCCGCGCATGTGCTCCATGACCTGCTCCTTGGTCAAGGTCGCGCCCGGCTTGACCACCACGAAAATCTTGATGGCCTCGCCCGATTTCTCGTCCGGCACGCCAATCGCCGCACATTGCAGGACACCCGGCAGGGTCGCGAGCACATCTTCGAGCTCATTCGGGTAAACATTGAAACCGGAGACCAGAATCATGTCTTTCTTGCGGTCGACGATGCGCATGTAGCCATCGGGTTGAATGATCGCGATATCCCCCGTCTTCAGCCATCCCTCGGCATCGAGCATTTCATCGGTCGCTTCCTGACGCTGCCAGTAGCCTTTCATGACCTGAGGGCCTTTGACGCACAACTCACCCACTTCGCCCAGCGCCAGTTCTTCGCCGGCATCGTTGATGGTCTTGCACAAGGTCGATGGCACCGGAATACCAATCGTGCCCATTTGAATCTTCTGGATGGGATTGACGGTGGCGACCGGGCTGGTCTCTGTCATCCCGTACCCTTCGCAGATCGAACAACCCGTGACCTCTTTCCAGCGCTCGGCGACAGCCAATTGCAACGCCATCCCGCCGGAGAGGGTGAGTTTGAGCGTAGAAAAATCCAGCTTGCGGAAATCGGGGTTATTGCACAGCGCCACGAACAGGGTATTCAACCCGACGAAGCCGGTGAACTTCCATTTCGACAGCTCCTTGACCATGGCTGACAGATCGCGCGGGTTGCTGATCAGAATGTTGTGGTTACCGATCAGCATCATCGACATGCAGTGAAAGGTGAAGGCGTAGATGTGATACAGCGGGAGCGGCGTGATGAGCGTTTCCGTGCCTTCATTGAGGTTGGAGCCCATCAGCGCCTTGCACTGCAGCATATTGGCGATCAGGTTGCGGTGCGTCAGCATCGCGCCCTTGGCCACGCCGGTGGTGCCGCCGGTGTATTGCAGCACCGCGACATCGCTGCTCTTCGGCGACGCGTCGTTCACTGGCCGACCGTGCCCCTGTGCCAGCACGTCATTGAATTTGACGGCCCTGGGCAGGTGATAGGGTGGGACCATTTTCTTCACGTACTTGATGACGCTGTTGACCAGCAGGCGCTTGAGAGGCGGCAGCAGGTCGGCGACTTCGGTGACGATGACGTGTTTGACGCCTGTCTTGGGCAGGACTTTCTCGGCCAGATGCGCCATGTTCGCCAGGCAAACCAGCGCCTTTGCGCCGGAATCGTTGAACTGGTGCTCCATTTCCCGCGCGGTATACAGCGGGTTGGTATTGACGACGATCAGTCCGGCGCGGATGGCGCCGAAGACGGCAATCGGATATTGCAGTACATTGGGCAACTGCACCGCGATACGATCACCCGGCTGCAGGTCGGTGTGCTGTTGCAGGTATGCCGCGAACGCGCCGGACAGTTGGTACAGCTCGCCATAGGTAAGGGTCCTGCCCAGGTTGCTGAAGGCAGGTTTATTGGCGAAACGCTCGCAGGACTGTTTCAATACCGCCTGGACATTTGGGTACTCGTCCGGGTTGATATCGGCAGCAATACCAGACGGATATTTATCCTTCCAGAAATTTTCGATCATGGAAGCCGACTCCTCAGCGACAGCGTTTCTACACACCGCTCGAAGCGATGATTTCTTGTGTTTGGAATGGTTGTAGCCACCGCTTTCTGCCTATCGACTGAACAAAAAGCGGGCCGAGCGTAGCAGCTTTGCCGAGGGTCGACCAGAGGCAAAAGCAGCCTCTATAGTCACGAACATGACTCTTGAATAATGTTTAGTCACGTTTAGAGCAATGAACCTAAATGTCGAAATTGTGCCCTGCCTTCACTGCACCGTTGCCCCTTGCCCCAAAAAAAACGGCGTGTTTCGCAACACGCCGTTTTTGTTTATAGCCGTTTCAGGCCATGTCGCGCAGTTCTCGCCGCAGAATCTTGCCCACCGGCGTCATGGGTAACGACTCGCGAAGCACGATGTGCTTGGGAATCTTGTAGCCCGTGAAGTTTTCCTTGCAGTAGGTTTTCAGCTCTTCGGTGGTGAGACTGGAATCCCGAGGGACCACGAAGAGCTTCACGGCTTCTCCTGAGCGTTCATCGGCGACCCCAATGACCGCGCAGTTGGCCACCTTCGGATGGCGGGAGACGACGTCCTCGATTTCGTTGGGATAGACGTTGAATCCCGACACAATAATCAGATCTTTCTTACGGTCGACGATTCGAATGAACCCGTCGGGGTCAATCACCGCAATATCGCCGGTCTTGAGCCAGCCTTCGCTGTCGATCACTTCGGCCGTCGCATCCGGTTTATGCCAATAGCCGAGCATGATCTGCGGCCCTTTCAGGCACAACTCGCCCCGCTCGCCCAAGGGCAACTCCTCGCCCTCGTCATTGATGATCTTGGCGCTGGTGCCTGGCACCGGCATGCCCACCGTGCCGACCTTCGACTTGCCGCCGTAGGGGTTGGCCGTGGCCACCGGGGAGGTTTCAGTCAGGCCGTAACCCTCGACGATGGGGCATCCCGTCAGTTCCAACCAGCGCTCAGCCGTGGCATTGACCAACGCCGTGCCGCCCGAGTTGGTCAGCCGCAGGTTGGAAAAATCCAGCGTTTTGAAATCAGGGTGGTCCATCAGCGCCACGAACAGGGTGTTGAGCCCCAGCATCGCCGAGAACTTCCACTTCTTAAGCTCCTTGATGAAGCCTGCGATGTCGCGAGGGTTGGTAATAAGGACGTTATGGTTGCCGCTGACCATCATGCACATGCAGTTACAGGTGAAGGCATAGATGTGGTACATCGGCAGCGGCGCGATCATGATTTCACTGCCCTGCCTGAAAACCGGCAGCCCATCCGGGCCATGCTGCAACATACAGGCGTACACCTGCTGCATGTTGGCGACCAGGTTGCCATGGGTGAGCATCGCCCCCTTCGGTGAACCCGTGGTGCCGCCGGTGTATTGCAGCACCGCGATGTCGTCCAGATCCAGCGGCACGCGCTGCAGGTGGTCGCCCCGGCCCAGTTTCAACACGCTCTTGAACGATACGGCCTGAGGCAAATGGTACTCCGGCACCATCTTCTTGATCTTTTCAACGACGGTGTTGATCAACCAGCCCTTGGCGGCAGACTGCATGTCACCCATCTTCACTTCGATCAGGTATTGAATGTCGGTGTCGGGCAAAACTTCCTGGACGTTTTTGCCAAAGACATTCAGGTAGACCAAGGCCCGCACCCCGGCATCCTTGAATTGGTGGCGCATCTCACGGGCGGTGTAGAGCGGGTTGGTGTTGACCACGATCAGCCCGGCGCGCATGGCACCGAAGACTGCGATGGGGTACTGGATGAGGTTGGGCATCTGCACGGCGATGCGGTCGCCCGGCTTGAGCTCGGTCTGCTGCTGCAAATACCCGGCGAAGGCCGCCGATCGCCGCTCCAGCTCGGCGTAGCTGAGCGTCACGCCCATGTTGCTGTAGGCGGGACGATCTGCGTATTTCTTGCAGTTGCGCTCGAAAACTTCGACCACTGACTGATAGGCGTGCAGGTCCACTTCAGAGAGGACGCCCTCCGGGCGCTTGTCGTTCCAGAAATCAGGTTGCATGTTGTTTTTATCCTCATACCTGAGAGCGCTGTGACACGCTTGTGATTGCCCGACGTTAGCAGTTGAGGCAAAGAAGGCAAATACCAGGGCAGGCGTCATCACCGACGTGAATCTCGCGAGTGATCTGACCGCCATTGGATAACGGCTATACACTGCGGATCGGTACTCGCCCAAACGCTTTTTAACGACACATTCATACAAGGCCAGGTCCATGACGCACGACGCCTTTTGGCTCGACACTTCTGATCGAACCCGCCTGTTCGTCAACGCCTGGCAGCCCACGATTCAGCTCAAGGCCGTGGTGATGCTGTCCCACGGCATGGCCGAGCACAGCGGGCGGTATGAACGACTGGGCCTGGCCCTTGCCGAAGCGGGGTATGCGCTGTATGCCCTCGATCAACGTGGTCATGGCCGCACGGCCAGCCAAGGGATACGGGGTCATTACGCGGATCGGGATGGCTGGAACAAAGTGGTGGGTGACCTGGCCACGCTACGAGCCTCGATTGCCTTGCGCCATCCGGGTATTCCGGTGTTCCTGCTCGGCCACAGCATGGGCAGCTACATCGCGCAGGCCTTCCTGCTGCATCACAGCGCCAACCTGCAGGGGGCGGTGCTCAGCGGCTCGAACTTTCAACCGGTAGCGCTGTACCGTATCGCTGCGGTCATTGCTCGCCTCGAACGCTGGCGTCAGGGGCCGACGGGGCGCAGCGCATTCATCGAGTTTCTCTCTTTCGGCTCATTCAACAAGCGGTTCAAACCCGCTCGCACGCCTTTCGACTGGCTGAGCCGTGATCCACATGAGGTCGATCGGTACCTGAGCGACCCACTGTGCGGCTTTCGTTGTACCAATCAGTTCTGGATCGACATGTTGGGCGGGCTGCAACGCATCAGCAGATCGTCCAGCCTGGCGCAAATCGACAAGCGCCTGCCGATGCTGATCATGGGCGGCGAATGTGATCCGGTGAGCGAAGGCCGACGTCTCAAGGATCTGGCCGAGGCCCTGCGCAGTGCGGATCATCCTTACGTCACATTGAAACTCTACCCACAGGCCCGGCATGAAATCCTCAACGAAACCAACCGAGACGAAGTCACTCGTGATTTACTCGCCTGGCTCGACGAGGCGCTGACGGAGCCCCGCCCGCCCCGCAGTGAATGAATGCCTCGTTCTCACTTTTCATCTTCAGTCACAGGACCGCAGCATGACTCACGTTACCAACACGCCCTACGAAGCGCTGGAAGTCGGCCAGAAGGCCAGCTACACCAAAACGGTCGAAGAGCGTCATATCCAACTGTTCGCCGAACTCTCCGGCGACCGTAACCCGGTGCACCTGGATGCCGAGTTCGCCGCCAAGACCCTGTTCAAGGACCGCATCGCCCACGGCATGTTCAGTGGCGCACTGATCAGCGCCGCGGTCGCCTGCGAACTGCCCGGGCCTGGCACGATTTATCTGGGCCAGCAGATGAGTTTTCAAAAGCCGGTGAAGATCGGTGACACCCTGACCGTGCGCCTGGAAATTCTCGAAAAGCTGCCGAAGTTCAAGGTGCGGATCGCGACCAACGTGTACAACCAGAACGATGAATTGGTGGTTGCAGGTGAAGCGGAAATCCTCGCACCGCGCAAGGAGCAGAACGTGACGCTGGTGGAATTGCCGACCATTACGGTGGGTTGAAGCCCGAAATCCGCAGTCGCGAGGTCCACTTTCTTCAGTTCTGCTTTGCGCTTGAAATGCGGTAGACCAAACGCCGCCGAACGCATGTGTGTCCCGGCCGGACCCAGTTTTGTGGAGTGGGTTGAGCGACCGGGAGCCGCGAGAGCCGCGCGGCCATGGATGGCCGTCCGTGGTGTGCCCACGGAGCGGCGCCGAGGCAAGCCACCGTGCATTCGGTCCGGCTCCCAGCTCACATGCAAACGGATCTGCCCCCGATTCCAGCCGCACCAGCTCCAGCAATCCAGTGGAGCCGTGTGTCCGGATATAGGCGAGCTGATCCATTGGCGACGGTGACGCCGATTCACTGTTCCGCTTTTACAGCGGCCCCATTTGTCTTGGTGTATAGACCGGAGACATGGTGGACACGTGTGCGGAGACATGGTGGACACTTTTCGGCGAGATA
>NZ_QARE02000040.1 GCF_003052515.2 Pseudomonas sp. RIT409
CATCGCCAGGCTCGGGATCGACAGCAGCATGGCGGTGGCCAGTGCCAGTTTGTAGCTCTGCGCTGTGGTCAGGTGCAGGATGATCGGCAGGGCCGTCAACATGGCGGCGAAGAGCGTCAACGTATGCAGGGCGAGGAATAGCCAGCGGCGCGGTGCCAGCCATTTGTAATACAGCGGGTCGATGATCGAGACCAATCCTGCGATTGCCAGCAACCCGGTGAACGCCAACTGGCCGCTGTTCCAGGTGGTGGTGATGGAGAAGAAGGGCAGTACGAAGAACAGACTTTCCTGGTGGATCATCTGGGTGGCGTAGCGCAGTAGAGGTTGTGGGATTTCCCGCTTCAAGAGCTTTGCGAGGACTTCGACGGCGCTGTTTTCCACCATCAACCACAACCAACTGATCAGCAGCAGAACCGCCACCCAGCTCGCGAGCCGGGCCTGGCGGTCCACCATGATGAAGCTGGCCACACCCGAGCAGAATCCGAACAGCGCAATCAGGCCCGGGTAACGTTTAATGAATTCCAGCACGCGCTGCACGGCGGAATTCTGAATGAGGGCGTTTAAGTCCGGCATGTCGGTGGTCACTTGGGCTGTAGGACAAATCCTGTGGAGGATAGCAATGCCGGGCGGCAGCAATGAATGTTTGCGGTCCTGCCGAAACTCCGCGACAGGGCCTCGACAGCGGTCCCATTACGATGGACGTTTTTTGTACACCCGCCAACGCCAGACAATCAGCAAGCCCACGATGGCCGCCAGGGCTATCCCGATCTCATATAACGCGTCATAGCCGAGCAACGGCTCTTCAATCCGCAGATAGCCCGGCTGAGTCAGCATCTGCCGAAGCGCCCGGTTGGCCAGGTCCAGGCTCACAGCCCTGGTGCGTTTCCCCGGATCCTCGAACCGACCATCCGCATAGTCGTTCAGTGCCCCCCAGTAATAATCGGCCAGCGCGCTGTTGCCTTGCGCCGCCCATGCTTGCTTGGCGATGGACGCCTGCTGCAGGCGGGCGAAAGTCGCCGGGTCCATCCCTTCCTTACGCAACCGCTCCAGCATCGCGCGAACGGACGTGATGGCGGCCTCCACGTCATCACGGTCCAGATCGGCATTAAGGCTCAACAAACCGGTGTCACCGAAGGCCTCGCGGTCCGCCCATGGTCCATAGGAGTAGCCCTTGTCCAGACGCAACTCGCTGTAGAGGGACCAGTCCAGATAGGCTTTGACCAGATCCCAGGTTTCATCATGCTGTTCGCCCATGTCGGGCTCTGGAAAAAACAGGTGCAGCCTGGCACCGTTCCCGACGAATCCGCGCATGAGGGTTCGCTCAGGCTCGGCTTTCTCGCTGATGGTGGCCAGAGGGGGATGCTCGGTGGGATCAACGCCGTTGAGCTGGCCGTAAGTCCGTTCCAGGTAGGCGGGCAGCAGCTTGTCCAGATCGCCCACGATGATCAGGGTCATGTTGTTCGATGCGTACCAATGATCGTGGAGCGCTTCGACCTGCTCGAGTGTCAGGTGATCGACTTCCGGACGCTCGGCGCATTTGAGTCCCAGCTCGACGGCCAATTGGTTGCTCGCGCTATGGCCGAGGTCGCGTTTGTCCAGCCAGCGCTGCAAATGGGAGTAATGTCCCCCATCCTCCCGCTCGACGATGCGTTTGGCCATGTCCAGGTTAGCTTGGTTGATCTGCGTGCGCGTCAGCACATCGAGCAACAGGTCCAGTACCTTGCGCTGGTTCTGCGCAGGTGCCTCGATCACGAAGGTGGTGTCCGTATTGCTGGTGAAGGCGTTCCACTCCCCGCCCAGCGCCTGCATCTGCCGTTCGAGGCCGCCTTCCCCGGCGTCGTCTATGCCGCTGAACAGCAGATGCTCCAGCAGATGTGGCAATTCTTTGTCTGCGCACGGAAAGTCATCGAAGCCGACGCCAACCACCAGCCGGATCGACACATGGCCTTTTTCCGCTGGCTTGAGCAAGAGCTGCAACCCGTTGGGCAGCACGTAGCCTTCCACTTGAAAGCGGTCGAGGGCCATCGAGGTGAAAGAAGTCAGCAACAGGACTGCAAACAGCAGGCAACGCATATGAACGGGTTTCCGCGCGGGCCGGTATGTGTAACAGACTTCTGTCCGGCTCCGGCGTTCCTCTCGATTACTCTGGCTGGCTCTCGCTGGACAGGGCCCCGGTGTCAGAGGTCTCAAGAACGGCATAGGCGCTGCTGCAGAACAGGGAATTCAGTCGCTTCATGTCGGCGATCAGCTCAAGGTGTAGCGAACTGGTCTCGATACTTTGCACGATTTTACGTTGCAACCTGCTGACATGAGCGTGGGCCAGACGTCGCTCTTGTGCCCGAAACCGACGTTTTTCACGCAGCAACTGCCGGGCACTTTCCGGATCGCCACTGAGAAACACCGACAGACCAAGCCGCAGATTGGCCATCAACTGTTCATGCAACCCCGAGAGCTCTTCCAGGCCGACGTCGGAAAAGGAACGGCGCTGTGAGGTCTTCTGTTGCTGGACCTTGCGCAACATGCGTTCGATCAGGCCGCTGGCCAATTCCAGATTGATCGACAATTCGATGATTTCAGCCCAGCGACGGTTGTCCTGGTCGCTCAAATCTTCGCGGGGCATTTGCGCCAAGTAGAGCTTGATGGCGTTGTACAGGACTTCGACGTCATCATTGAGGCGCCGCACTTCCTGGGTCACCGCCGTTTGATTGCCGCGCAAGACCTCCTGCATCGCGTGCAGCATGCTGTCGATCAAGTCCCCCATGCGCAGGGTTTCCCGCACCGCATTGGCCAGTGCCAGGCTGGGCGTCGACAGTGCTGCCAAATCCAGATGGCGAGGTTTGGTCTGACCGTTGACTTCCGCTGCCTGGGGCAACAAGGACGCGCACAGCCGGCCCATCGGGCCAACGGTGGGCAGCATGATCAGGCAGCGCACTGAGTTGTAGATCACGTGGAAGCTGATCACCAGGCTCGACGGGCTGACATTGAGGGTGTCCATCCAATTCACCAGTGGCGTCAGCACCGGAATGATCAGCAGCAAGCCGATCAACTTGTAGAGCAGGCTGCCCAAGGCGACCTGACGCCCAGCGACGTTCTGCATGCTGGTGCTGAGAAAGGCCAGCAGCCCACTGCCGATATTGGCACCGATCACCAGGCCGATGGCGACGGGCAAGCTGATGATTTCCGCGCCCGCCAGCGTTGCAGTGAGCAGCACGGCGGCCAGGCTGGAGTAGGAAATCAGCGCGAACATTGCGCCGACCAGCGCGTCGAGGAGGATGTCCCCCGTCAGCGAAGCGAACAGCACTTTGACCCCGGCGGCCTGGGTGATCGGCGCCGCTGCCGTGACGATGAGCTGCAGGGCCAGAATGATCAGCCCCAGCCCGATGCCGACGCGACCCAACTGGCCGACGCGCGTCTGTTTGCGAGACAGGAAGAAAATCACCCCGAGAAAGATCAGCAGCGGCGAGAGCCATGACAGGTCGAATGTCAGAATTCGCGACATCACCGCCGTCCCGACATCGGCGCCCAGCATGATAGCCAGCGCAGGCGTCAGCCCCATAAGGCTCTGACCGACGAACGAAGTCACCAGCATGGCGGTGGCGTTGCTGCTCTGAACCAGCGCCGTGACGAGAATCCCGGCAATGAAAGCCAGCGGACGTTTGGCCATGTTCTGGCTGAGCACACGGCGCAATTGCGAGCCGTAGACGCGCAGAATCCCAGTCCTAACGATGTGCGTGCCCCAGATCAACAGCGCGACGGCGGAGAGCAAATCGAGCAGGGTCAGCATACGGAAAGCCCCCTGTTAAAAGCCCGGCGGGTCAGAGCAACTGGCGTCCGGCGGGCAAACATGAATGTACGGCGGATAGTGAGCGGCGCCCGGCGGATACTGCCCGAGGTTGCCTGCTCAACTAAAGCTTTAGTCGGCTTGAAGCCTTATTGCCAGCATGGCACAGATGATTATTGCGTGAAACAAATCTGTCACAAATCAGCCAGTTGGGCCAGTGGTTGGGCACTGTCGACTCATGCTTAGCCAGCACGCTGTGTTCTCTGGGGCACGTGGGCCGTTCAGCGGAGGTGATCTCCGCTTCTTGAGCAAGCCTGTCTCCGAAGGCGATCTTCATCAACCCGAATGGGGCACATTTCAATGCCCCGTTCCCATCCCACAGAGCGCGTCGGACGTTATTGACCCGGCACGTCTTTGCGAAGTTTCACCGGATCATTCGTTGCCTTCTTCTTAGCCATGGCGGTGCGCATCTTGATGTTGATGGCTTCGACCGCCAGCGAGAACGCCATGGCGAAATACACATACCCTTTCGGTACGTGGACATCGAACGATTCGGCGATCAGCACTGTACCGACCACGATCAGAAACGAAAGCGCGAGCATCTTCAGTGAAGGGTGTTTGTCGATGAATTCGCTGATAACGCCCGAGCACAGCATCATCACCAGCACGGCGACAATGATCGCGGCGATCATGACGGGAACATGGGACACCATGCCGACGGCCGTGATGACCGAATCCAGCGAGAACACGATGTCGATGATAGCGATCTGCACGATCGTGTAGAGGAATTGGCCGCCCTTGCCTTTTGGCTCTTCCAGCGTTTCTTCCTCGCCCTCCAAGCCGTGGTAAATCTCTTGCGAGCTTTTCCACAGAAGGAAGAGCCCGCCAAAAAACAGGATCAGGTCGCGGCCAGAAATGCCCTGCCCCACCACCACGAACAGATCGTCGGTCAGGCGCATCACCCACGTGATCGACAGCAGGAGCAGGATACGAGTGACCATCGCCAACGCCAGGCCGAAAATCCGCGTACGCGGTTGCATCACCTTGGGCATGCGGCTGACCAGGATCGAGATCATGATGATGTTGTCGATGCCGAGCACGATTTCCAATGCGGTCAGCGTAAAGAAAGCAACCCAGATCTCCGGGTTGGTCAGCCATTCCATTACAGATTCCTTTGAGCTTGTGAGCCTTCACGGATGCACACCCGAGAAGGCATAAAGTGTCTTATAGACTGCTGAACACCGGGAAGATCCCCATCAGCAGCGCAGCAATCAGGATGCAAACGCAGACCAGCACCGCCCATTTCAGGGTGAAGCGCTGATGATCGCCGAATTCGATCCCCGCCAGCGCGACCAGTAGATAGGTCGACGGTACCAATGGGCTCAGCAAGTGGACGGGCTGGCCGACGATTGAGGCACGTGCCATTTCCACGGGGCTGATGCCATAGTGCGAGGCGGCTTCAGACAGCACCGGCAACACGCCATAGTAGAACGCATCGTTCGACATGAAAAACGTGAACGGCATGCTGACCACAGCGGTGATGACCGCCAGGTAAGGCCCCATCGCTTCAGGGATCACCGCCAACAGGCTCTTGGACATCGCATCGACCATGCCGGTGCCGGACAGGATACCGGTGAAGATCCCTGCCGCGAAGATCAGCCCGACCACCGCCAGCACGCTTCCGGCGTGCGCGGCGACGCGGTCTTTCTGCGCTTGCAGGCACGGGTAGTTGACGATCATCGCGATGCTGAACGCGATCATGAACAGCACTGGCAGAGGCAGCAGGCCCATGATCAGGGCCACCATCAGCGCCAGGGTCAGGGCGGCATTGAACCAGATCAGCTTGGGACGACGTGCCTCAGGGAACTGCGAGACACTGATTTCGCTGTGATCCACTTCGTCCCCTGGCAGATGCAGCTCGCCCAGGCGCGCACGCTCACGTTTGCCGTAGAAGTATGCGATGACCAGGATTGCCACCACCCCGGCCAGCATTGCGGGAATCATCGGTACGAAGATGTCGGAGGGATCGACGTGAAGCGCGCTGGCTGCGCGCGCGGTCGGACCGCCCCAGGGCGTCATGTTCATCACGCCCCCTGCGAGGATGATCAGCCCCGCCATGATGCGCGGGCTCATGCCCAGACGGCTGTAGAGCGGCAGCATCGCGGCGACGCAAATCATGTAGGTGGTGGCGCCGTCACCGTCCAGTGATACGACAAGCGCCAGCGCAGCAGTGCCGACGGAAACTTTGACCGGGTCGCCTTTGACCAGCTTCAGAATCTTGCGCACAGCCGGGTCGAACAGGCCCGAATCGATCATCAGTGCAAAGTAGAGAATGGCAAACATCAACATCACGCCAGTGGGCGCGAGTTTGGTAATACCGGCCAGCATCATCGGGCCGATGTCCGAAGCGAAGCCGCCGAACAAAGCGAAAACGATCGGCACGATGATCAAGGCGATCAGTGCAGACAAGCGCTTTGTCATGATCAGGTACATGAAAGCGACGACCATGGCGAAGCCGAGGAAGGTCAGCATAGGGAAGTACTCCAGGTGTTGCGCGACGTGAAAAACGGATGAGGTGAAGTAATCAGCTCAGCCCGTGCGGGGCGCAGAGTTGGAATACGAGCGAGGAATACAGGGGGGCACTGGAAAGCATCAGAATCACCAAGTTGTTGTTGTAGATGGGCCGGACGTCATCGAGAGAAGGTCCTGGCCTGATCGGTCTGTGGCCGACGGTGACGCGATGCTAATCGCCTTAGCTTTCAGCCAGCTTTCGGCGCCGTTGGGCTTGTTCATCTTTCACAGCTGAAGAAAATCGGCTTGCAGGTAGTCAGAACCTGAACACGAACGGGAGAACGACAATGAGTGAACGGCATACCGGTGGCTGCCACTGTGGCCACCTGCGTTATCAGTTGGACGCACCCCTGCGGGACATCGCGCACTGCCACTGTTCCATCTGTCGGCGCACCTCGGGTGGGATCGTGACGACGTGGGCCACGGTGCCGTTGGAAGCCTTCGAATGGTTGGCAGGGAGTCCTGCCGCTTACGACTCCGGGCCGACTTGCGTCAGGTATTTCTGCAATATCTGTGGGGCACAGGTGGCTTTGTTCAGCAGAAACAGCCCTCAGACGATGGACGTGACCATCGCCACCCTCGACCACCCCGAAAGCGTCCGGCCTGACCGGCATATCTGGGCCGATAACCGCCTGCCGTGGCTGCACTTGGACGAGCATCTGCCAGAAGAGCGGGAAGAGACCAACTAGATAACCGCAGACAGGGGACTGGCCGACGCAGCGTGGCTGGTCCGTGATCTGTCTTGAGCAGGCAGCAGATCCAGGCAATGCGACATGGCTAAGCCTATCGGGGTAGCCGGTTCACTACCGCCGCGCACCGGACCGGGGGCACGTTCGCGCTTAGGGGCGCAAGCAGAGTCGGCGCGCCTGTGGTGATGACAGAGAGGGGCTTTTTACGGCAATTCCAGGCCACCCGCCGCCTTGTGCAGCGCGCGCAGGTGTTCACCTATCTGCTTGAGGTTACCTTCGGTGGCGGCAATCTCCGCCGCGCGATCCGGCTCCAGTAGCGCCCTCACCTCCTTATCGAGGTCACCGCTGAGGCGTGCCAGTTGCTTCTGCCGCTGGCTGCTTTCGGCTTCGAGCCGTCCCCATTCACCTTGCTGCGGTAAGCCATAGCCACCGCTGCCCAGCAACTCCGCAGGCCGACTCAGGAAACCACTGTTGGCCAGGATATCCTGCAATGTTCCGGTCGCCTGGGACACGCGGTTGTCCTTTTTCTCGACCGCGCTGAGGTAACGCTGCTTGACTTCGTCCTGGGCCAGCAACAATTGGCGTCGCATGCTTGCCTGCTCCAGCAACAGCAAGGCTGCACTGGCGCGCAGATCGGCTTTGGCGAACCAAGGTTGTCGCTCTTTTGCAGGCAGCGCCAACCAATCCTCGACCGTCTTTTCATGGACGTTCGTACTGTTGCGTAGCACATCGAACATCGCTTGGTAGCGATCCCGATACGAGTCGAACCGATAGCCGAGCCGCAACGCCCTCTTCGGGTCATCCAGCACGCTGGTATCGGCCAGCCCCCGGCCCTTGAGCACTTCCAGAAGACCGTTGGGCATGATGCTGTCCAGTCCGATCAGTCGCGGATCGTTGGTCCCGCTGCGCAAGAGTTTCAGGTTCTCGACGGCACAGTTGTTCGACAGGAACCAATAATTGCCGTCATACGCCCAGTGCATCTCGGCGGCATGCTGCACCAGCCCATCGATTTCGTCGCGAGAGAGTTTCAGCGGGACCGACGCCAGGCTGCGAAGCTCGGTTTTCGTGTATTCGTCGATCACTTGGCCCAAAGGCAGCACGAACAGACGAGAGGGATATACCCCCGTCAGCCCGCTCCAGCTCGACAGTTGCAGGTCGTTGACGAAAGCCCGGTAGGACAGCACCAGGTGCTGATCCAGGTCGAGGCGACAATCCGGACCGCGCGGGCGGCCCGGTTTGCAGATCACTAGCCGCAACATGCTATGGCCCCACCGGCTCACCAGATTCTGGTTGGCCTCGGCCAACAGATAGTCAACTTCGTACACCCGTTCCGGATCGAGCTTGCCCAATGGCTCGCGCGCAAAATCATTGCCGGCGTTGAGGTAGGGATAGGATGTGGAGCATGTGTCTTTGGCTTCGGGCGCCCAGTTGAATTGCTGCTTGTAGTAGGCGTAAAGGGCAGGCCGACGGCAGGCGTAAGCGGGGTCGAGCAGGAAATATTCCATGTTGACCGCGACGAACTCCAGCGGGCTGGTGATCTCGTAAATGTCCGGGCTGCGCGCGACCTGCCCGTTGCGTTCTTCGCGTTCGCCTCGGCGCCCGACGTATTGTGGCCAGCCAGCCAGGTCCAGCAGGCGAGGGTCATCGCTCAGGGTGAAGCGTCGGTCGGTCTGACCCCGGCAACTGTCGCGAAGCCCAACCTTGCCAACGCTGTTGCCCTGACGGGTGCAGGCGATGATGAGCTTGCGGGCTTCAGGCGACCAGAGTTGCGCGTGATCGTAGATGTGGGTCAGCTCGTGCAGCACCGTGGCGAGCATTTCCTCGCGAACAGTGCCATGGGGGCGATTGGTTCGGGTGGTGGCGGCACTGCCATCCGTCAGACCACTCAACAAGCGTTGGTTCAAATCCAGACGATATGGCCCGTCGGCACGACCGTAAGCATTGGACGGCATGTCGTCGGTCCATCGAACTTCGACTTTCCGGTCCAGCTTGCTGACGAACAGGGGCGGCAGGTGCGCCATCGCTTCGTCAAGCAGCGCCTGGCTGGCTTTCGTCTGCTCACGATTCAACCCGTCGGTGTAAAGCGACAGGCTCAAATCGGCAAGGGCGCTCGTGCAGAAAAGCGAAAGTGCAGACCCCAACAGCCAGGCGGCTACGCATCTCACAGTGCGAGGATGGCTTCGGCGAGATCCTGATCACTGGCGTCACGGGCTTCAGGCAGACGCTCGCGCAGGGTCGCAAACGCGGCATCCAGGCGGGCGCCATGAATGTTGCCATTGCTGGCAACGTAGCTGGCGGCGTCGTCTTGGGCTTCCACAATCATTTTCCAGTTACGCACTGACGAGGTGGTGTCGGAAGTGAAATCAACGCTGCGCCCCAGCGCGCGCACGACGATGTTACTGGTGGCTTTCAAGGTTTGCGCGTGCGCGACATCGGTCAGCAACAACAGACCGAGGGCGGCGGCGATCAGCGGGGTACGCATGGAACGGCTCCAGAAATACAGAAATGCAAAAGTGACTATTGGACGAGAATTGCCTGCGCCAGTTCAAGGTCGCTGGCATGAAGTTTTGACGTGGACCTGCGCAGATACATCAATGCAGATTCCAGTCGAGCGCCTCGCAACTGGCCATCCGTGGCCACGAAGGCTGCCGCATCATCGTGAGCGGCAACAATAAGCTTGTTGTCGAATGGCCCGGTCGTCACCTGGCTGGTGGCATACCCGCTTTTGACCAGGCTTTGTGTGGTCGTATCGAACGCGTGGGCCTGAGCGATGCACATCAGCCCGGCGATCGATCCCATCAACAGGCGAGTCAATGAACGCATAAGACTTCGTGAGTGGCGGAACGAGAGCCAAAGGCTAGCGCAAATGCCCCAGGCAGAGCCAGTGAACACGTCCGGTCTAACGGTACGAAAGCTGTCGCGTGGCTGAACTTGAATCAAATAGCCAGGATCGCCTGAGCCAGTTGTTCATCGCTAGCGTTCAGATTCGGGCTGATTTCCCGAATATGCTGGAAGGCACCTTGAAGGCGAGCGCCACGGATGCTGCCGTTGCTGGCAACGAAACTGGCTGCATCGTCCTTGGCAGCCAGCACGATTTTATCGTCGTGAAAGGAAGAAGAGATTTTCGACGTGGCGTTCGAAGAGGAATCCAGTGCCCGCACCACTGTATCGGTGGTTACAACGAAACTCGAAGCCTGGACTCCGGTGGCAGCGATCAGGAGCGCTGCAGCGCTCAACAGGTGAATGCGGGGCATGGTAGTACTCCAACGGAATGGATCGAGATCGCGCACGCGTTTTTGTCGGATAAGACAGTCCGGCAGGCGATCGGGCAAGGGAGAGGCAAGACTAGCGTAACCGGCTCTCAGCGACTATCTCGGCGTAACGTCGGCAAGTGCGCGAACGCTAACAAAGCCAAACTGTACCTGTAGTAATCTAATTATTTAAAACTGTACCTGTTGTAGGATTCAGCCGCCAAAGAGGGTTTATGGCGCCCTGAAACGACAAAACCCGTCAGCAGTCACCTGCGACGGGTTTTGTAGGAATTTGGGTTGCTGGTGAGAGGCTCTCAGCCTGGGACCAGCAGACGCTTAATCAGCGCCAGAACGGCTTGCTCAGCTCTTCGTAACGCTGGGATTCGCTGATACCGGCATCAGCCAGCAGGCGAGCATCCAGACGAGCCAGTTGGTGGCGGCTGGACAGGCGACGCTGCCAGAGCATCAAGTTGGCGAACATGCGCAGCGGCAACGAGGCTTTAGCGGATTTTGCGGTGTCTTCGTAGAACAGTTCGGAACTTACGGTGCGTTCCATGGTGCTTCTTCCTTCCGCTTGTGGCGGGATTAGATAGTGGCTTGATTGGTGCCAATCTTCCTCTCGTTGCCCGCCTCTCTCCAGACACAGTTCAATCGTATTGTGCTGCTCCAGTTAACTGTGGAGGAGCACTGTTTTGTTCGGATTTGGGGCAACTGTACCGGTTTGCACCTTAATGATGCATTTTGTGCGCTAGAACGGTGAAAGCTTTGCGTTTAGCGCTGGATGTGACCGGTACAGCAGAACAGTTTTTGAATATATCTCGATCAGGCGGTCCATGATGGCGACGAATGGTCGTCGCCATACCCCAACTGTTTTCTCATAAGGCGAGCATGCGGCCAGTTTCTTCCAGATTAAGGTGCCAACTGAGTGCGTCGCGCAGGACATGGGGGGTATGCCCTCCCAAGGCGCAGGCACGGCGGAAATAATCGTTCAACGCTTCCCGATAAGCCGGGTGAACACAGTTATCGATGATTACCCGGGCACGTTCACGAGGTGCCAGGCCGCGCAGGTCTGCGAGCCCCTGCTCGGTCACCAGGATGTCGACGTCGTGCTCCGTATGGTCAACATGACTGACCATGGGCACCACGCTCGATATCGCGCCGCCCTTGGCGATGGACTTGGTGACGAAAATCGCCAGATGCGCGTTGCGCGCGAAGTCGCCCGAGCCACCGATGCCGTTCATCATCCGTGTGCCTCCGACATGAGTGGAATTGACGTTGCCGTAAAGGTCGAACTCCAGAGCGGTGTTGATGCCGATGATGCCCAGGCGCCTCACGACTTCCGGGTGATTGGAGATCTCCTGGGGGCGCAATAACAGTTTCGGTTTGTACTGCTCGAGGTGATTGAACACCGCATCGTGCTTGCGTGCGGACAGCGTCATCGAACAGCCCGACGCGAAATCCAGCTTGCCCGCTTCAAAGAGGTCGAATGTCGAGTCCTGCAGCACCTCGGAATACATCGCCATTCCATGGAAAGGCGAGTCGATAAGCCCTGTCATCACCGCATTGGCAATGGTCCCGACGCCTGCCTGCAAGGGCATTAACTGATTGGTCAGCCGGTGCTGGCGCACTTCATTTTTGAAAAACTCCACCAAATGACCTGCAATGGCCTGCGTCTCATGATCCGCAGGCAATACAGTCGAGGGCGAATCGTTTTGATCGCTGAACACGATGCCCACGATTTTGGCCGGATCGATCCGCACCGCCTGGCTGCCGATGCGGCTATCGGCTTTCAGCACAGGGATCGGCAGGCGTGTTGGCCGATAAGTCGGGATATAGATGTCATGCAGGCCTTCGAGCTCGACCGGCTGTGCGGTGTTGATCTCGACAATGACCTTCTCGGCCAGGATCGCGAAGCTGGCCGAGTTGCCGACCGAGGTGGACAGTACCAAGTGGCCTTCTTCAGTGATTGCCACACATTCGATGACCGCAATGTCGACAGACTTGATCTGGCGGTTGCGCAATTGTTCGACGGTATCGGACAAGTGCTGGTCGATGAACATGACCGAACCATCGTTGATGGCCTTGCGAAGTGTGTTGTCGACCTGGAAGGGCATGCGGCGCGAGAGTACGCCCGCTTCAGTCAGTTGCTTGTCAAGATCGTTGCCCAAGCTGGCGCCGGTCATCAGGCTGATTTTCAGTGGATGGGCCTTGGCCCGCTCGGCCAGGGCCTTCGGGACTGCCTTGGCTTCACCGGCGCGGGTAAAGCCGCTCATGCCGATGGTCATGCCGTCCTTGATCAGGGAAGCGGCATCAGCCGCGCTCATTACCTTGCTCATCAGCGACGGCAGGCGAATACGTTCACGGTGCATGGAGTGTTATCTCGAGACGAGGATGCGAGCGACCCAGTCTAGAGATTTGAGCGTGTTTGGCTCCCCGACCAAGGTCGCATGGGAGGGCTCTAATTGGCGGGTTGGCGCGCAAAACACCTTTACGCAGGATGTAAAAAACCCTCGACCGATGTTCGCGTCGAGGGTCTGTCCAGCCGTAGGCCAGCGTCGTTATTCGACAGCTTTGACCATGTCTTCAATGACTTTTTTGGCGTCGCCGAAGACCATCATGGTCTTGTCGAGGTAGAACAGTTCGTTATCCAGGCCTGCGTAACCGCTGGCCATCGAACGCTTGTTGACGATGATCGTCTTGGCCTTGAAGGCTTCGAGAATCGGCATGCCCGCGATCGGGGATTTCGGATCGTTCTTGGCCGCCGGGTTGACCACATCGTTGGCGCCTAGCACCAGAACCACGTCTGCCTGGCCAAATTCGGAGTTGATGTCCTCCATCTCGAACACTTGGTCATACGGCACTTCGGCCTCGGCCAGCAGTACGTTCATGTGCCCTGGCATCCGACCCGCCACAGGGTGGATCGCGTATTTGACGGTCACACCGGCGTGGGTCAGCTTCTCCGTCAGCTCTTTGAGTGCGTGTTGAGCGCGCGCCACTGCGAGGCCGTAGCCTGGGACGATAATCACGGTGTCGGCGTTGGTCAGCAAGAAGGTGGCGTCGTCAGCCGAGCCGGATTTGACTGGCCGAGCTTCTTTAGCCCCGCCCGTCGCGCCTGCGTCTGCCGCCCCGCCGAAACCTCCGCCGATCACGTTGAAGAACGAACGGTTCATGGCCTTGCACATGATGTACGACAGAATCGCACCCGACGAACCGACCAGCGATCCTGCGACGATCAGCATGGAGTTGTTCAGCGAAAAGCCAATACCGGCGGCTGCCCAGCCCGAATAACTGTTGAGCATCGACACCACGACGGGCATGTCGGCACCCCCGATCGGGATGATCAGCAACACCCCAATCACGAACGCCAGAATCAGCATGATCGCGAACGCGAACAGGCTGCCAGTGAACATGAAGGTCAGGCCGAAGAACAGCGTCGCCAGGCCCAGGATCAGATTCAGCTTGTGCTGACCGGCGAACTGCACCGGTGCGCCTTGGAACAGGCGGAATTTGTATTTGCCTGATAACTTGCCGAACGCAATGACCGAGCCGGAAAAAGTGATGGCTCCGATGGCTGCGCCAAGGAACAACTCCAGGCGGTTACCGGTTGGGATCGAATCGCCCAGGTGTTGAACGATACCCAACGACTGAGGCTCGACGACCGCAGCGATAGCGATGAACACCGCTGCCAGGCCGATCATGCTGTGCATGAACGCGACCAGTTCCGGCATCTTGGTCATCTCGACGCGTTTGGCCATGATCGAACCGGCCGTACCGCCCAGCAGCAGGCCAATGACGATGTAACCGATACCGGCGCTGGCACCATCGGTGGACAGCGCTGCCAGCTTGAACACCAGACCGATGGTGGTCAGGACTGCCAAGCCCATGCCGCACATGCCGAACAGGTTGCCACGCCGGGACGTCGTCGGGTGCGAGAGGCCTTTGAGGGCCTGAATGAAGCAAATCGCGGACACGAGGTACAGCAGAGTCACGAGGTTCATGCTCATTACTTAGCCACCTCATCCTTGGCAGCACCTTTGGTAGGGGCTGCTTTTTTCTTGAACATTTCCAGCATGCGACGGGTGACCAGAAAGCCACCGAATACGTTGACAGCGGCCAATGCGACCGCCAGCGTGCCCATCGTCTTACCCAGCGGGGTGACCGTCAGCGCAGCAGCCAGCATCGCGCCAACGATAACGATCGCTGAAATCGCGTTGGTGACTGCCATCAGTGGGGTGTGCAATGCAGGGGTGACGTTCCAGACCACGTGGTAGCCGACGTAGATCGCCAGTACGAAGATGATCAGGTTGTAGACGCCATGAGAGATCAGCATGTCTTCCATCAATATTGTCCTCAGCCGTTCTTGCGGACGATCTGGCCATCGCGGCACATGAGGCACGCGGCGACGATGTCGTCTTCGAGGTTGATCTCGAGCTGGCCTTCCTTGGTGAAGATCAGCTTCATGAAGTCCAGCAGGTTGCGCGCATAGAGCGCCGACGCGTCAGCCGCCACCAGGGCAGGCAGGTTGGTATGGCCGACGATGGTCACCCCGTGCTCGATGACCACTTGATCCGCCACGGTGAGCGGGCAGTTGCCGCCTTGGGCCGCCGCAAGATCGATCACCACCGAACCGGGTTTCATCTGCGAAACGGTCTCTGCGCTCAGCAGCACCGGCGCCTTGCGTCCGGGAATCAATGCAGTGGTGATCACGATATCCGCCTGTTTGGCGCGTTCGTGAACGGCTACTGCCTGGCGCTGCATCCAACTGGCGGGCATGGGGCGCGCATAGCCTCCTACACCTTCCGCGGCCTCGCGTTCTTCATCTGTTTCGTAGGGGACGTCGACAAATTTGGCACCCAGCGACTCGATCTGCTCTTTGACCGCAGGGCGAACGTCAGACGCTTCGATCACCGCGCCCAGGCGTTTGGCGGTGGCGATGGCCTGCAGGCCGGCAACGCCAGCGCCGAGGATCAGCACACGCGCAGCCTTCACCGTGCCCGCGGCGGTCATGAGCATTGGCATGAAGCGCGGATAGTGATGTGCAGCCAGAAGCACCGATTTGTAACCGGCGATGTTGGCTTGCGACGACAGCACGTCGAGGCTTTGCGCACGTGATGTCCGAGGTGCCGCCTCAAGGGCGAAAGCGGTAATGCCGCGCTCGGCCATCTTGGCGATTATTTCGTTGTTGAAGGGATTGAGCATCCCGATGACCAACGTGCCGCTCTTGATCAGCGCCAGCTCGCTGTCACTTGGCGCGACGACCTTGAGAATCAGCTCCGCGCCGAAGGCGTCAGCGGCGCTACCAATCGAAGCGCCTGCAGTTTGGTAGGCACTGTCCGTAACGCTGGCGGTTATACCTGCGCCCGACTGTACGGTGACCGTGTGGCCTTGGCCGATGAGTTTCTTGATGGTTTCCGGGGTAGCAGCAACCCGAGTTTCACCGGACTGGGTTTCTAAGGGGACACCAATGTGCACGTCAAATCTCCTGCGTGATCTTTTTATCTTTGAAAAATAGGCCAGCGCACTACGGATGGCGCGTCTGGGACAGCGATCACCACGACCCCGTCAACAAAGCGGGGCGCGGCATTTTGCAGGGGTAACCTAGGACGTTCAAGCAATTCTGTAACGGGACGTGTCTTTTACTACAAGTCACCCTGTGACCGATTGACGCAACAAAAAGCTGAAAGCCTTTAATTTAAAGGCCTACAGCTCGATTTGTCCGTTTCAGCGTATTTTTAAAGTCCTGATTCGAAATGATGTCCTATCAGGCCAAAGACCGCGTATTTCAAAGCGTTCAGCCTGTTTTGGATATAAAACACGGGTGTTTCGTAAATGCGACATTCCGAGATATATGTAGCGCTTCCTGTATCCTGACTACAAAGTTAGTCAAGCCCCTCCAACCCAGCAATGCCGGGCAGCGTGAAGGTCTGTGCCTGCTCCACTAGCCAGTCTTTAAAGGCTTTTAATGATACGGATTCGACTTTCCGGTCGGGAATCATCAGGTAATAGGCTTTTGCGCTCGCCAATGGATGCGTGTTCGCCACGACCAGTCGTTGTTCCTCCAGCTCCCGCTGGATCAAAAAAGGCGGGATCAGTGCGACACCCATCTCATGCATCGCCGCCTGCGCGAGCATGGAGAACAACTCGTATCGCGGCCCTGTCATATCTCGCGCCACGCTCAGGTCCATTGAGTTGAACCATTGCCGCCAAGCGTAGGGCCTTGTGGTTTGTTGCAGCAGCGGCATTGACGACAATTCCCCTGCGCTAAGTCTGGGTTTGTTGCCCAAGATTTTGGGGCTACAAACAGGCATTGGGTTTTCGCTCATCAGGCGATGAGACTCGGTACCTGACCAGTCTGCATCGCCGAAATAGATGGCGGCGTCAAAGTCGGTATCGGCGAACAGGAAAGGTCGAGTGCGATTGGTCAAGTTGACCGTGACGTTTGGGTGCCGCTGCTGGAAGTCCCTCAGGCGGGGCAACAACCACTGCGTGCCGAATGTCGGGACCACCGCAAGTTCGATCACATTCGCACCTTGATGGCCCATCACCGACAGCGTATCCCTTTCAACGGCGTCGAGCTGGGTAGCCACGCGTCGACTGTAAGAAAGGCCTGCTTCGGTCAACTTCACTCCCCTGCGAGAGCGTCGGAACAATTCCACATTCAGGAATTCCTCAAGCCCTCCGATCTGTCGGCAAATGGCACTTTGAGTCAGCGAAAGTTCTTCGGCTGCCTTGGTAAAGCTTTCGTGTCGCGCCGCAGCTTCGAAGCTGACCAGCGCAGCAGTGCTTGGAATTCGGCGGCGCATGTACGTCAACCTCACTTGTCCTGTCGGATAGTTGCGCGATTGCGCATTACGAAGTGAGAAATTATCACAAGTATGTTCGCAATCCTCGTTTGCCCCCTCCCGAGGCACGCCTTAGCATCGCTTCAAGACTCACCTCGGCTCCGGCCGAGGAAACCATTTAGTGAGGAGACGAACATGGGTGGTAAGGCAAGCTTCAATTGGATTGACCCCCTGTTGCTGGATCAGCAGCTCACCGAAGAAGAGCGCATGGTGCGCGACAGTGCCGAGCAATTCGCTCAAGACAAGCTTGCCCCTCGTGTCCTCGAAGCCTTCCGGCATGAAAAGACCGATCCTGCGATCTTCCGTGAAATGGGTGAGGTCGGTCTGCTGGGTGCGACCATTCCCGAGCAGTATGGCGGCAGCGGCTTGAACTACGTTTGCTATGGCCTGATCGCCAGAGAGGTTGAGCGTGTCGATTCTGGCTATCGATCGATGATGAGCGTGCAGTCGTCGTTGGTCATGGTGCCCATCAACGAGTTCGGCAGCGAAGCGCAGAAGGAGAAATACCTGCCCAAGCTGGCATCCGGTGAGTGGATTGGCTGCTTTGGCCTGACGGAGCCCAATTACGGCTCGGATCCTGGTGCAATGATCACCCGCGCCCGGAAAGTGGACGGCGGTTACCGACTGACTGGCAACAAAATGTGGATCACCAACAGCCCTATCGCGGATGTGTTCGTGGTCTGGGCAAAGGACGACGCCGGAGACATCCGCGGGTTTGTCTTGGAGAAGGGCTGGCAGGGGCTGAGCGCTCCGGCAATCCACGGCAAGGTTGGGTTGCGTGCCTCGATCACCGGGGAAATCGTGATGGACAATGTATTCGTCCCCGAAGAGAACATCTTCCCGGAGGTTCGCGGTCTGAAAGGGCCGTTTACCTGCCTCAACTCTGCCCGCTACGGCATTTCCTGGGGAGCGCTTGGGGCTGCCGAGTTCTGCTGGCACACCGCTCGCCAATACACGCTGGACCGCCAGCAATTCGGTCGTCCGCTGGCAGCCAATCAATTGATCCAGAAAAAGCTGGCCGACATGCAGACCGAGATAACGCTGGCGCTGCAAGGGTGCCTGCGATTGGGGCGCATGAAGGACGAAGGGACGGCAGCCGTCGAGATCACCTCGATCATGAAGCGTAACTCCTGTGGCAAGTCGCTCGACATCGCGCGAATGGCCCGCGACATGCTGGGCGGTAATGGTATTTCCGACGAGTTCGGCATTGCTCGCCATTTGGTCAACCTCGAGGTCGTGAACACCTACGAAGGTACCCACGATGTGCATGCCCTGATCCTGGGGCGCGCTCAGACCGGCATTCAAGCCTTCTACTGAGGGGGAGTCAGCCATGGGGGCGTTGTCGCATTTGCGAGTGTTGGACTTGTCCCGAGTGTTGGCCGGCCCCTGGGCAGGGCAGATTCTTGCCGACTTGGGCGCCGATGTGATCAAGGTCGAGCGGCCGGTCCATGGCGATGACACGCGTGCCTGGGGACCGCCTTTCTTAAAGGATGGGCGCGGCGAGAATACCTCTGAAGCGGCCTATTACCTTTCTGCCAACCGTAACAAGCAGTCTGTCACCATCGACTTCACACGACCTGAAGGTCAGAAGTTGGTTCGTGAACTGGCGGCTAAGTCCGACATTGTGATCGAGAATTTCAAGGTCGGAGGCCTCAAGGCATACGGGCTGGATTACGCTTCGCTGCAAGCTGAAAATCCACGACTTATCTACTGCTCGATTACCGGTTTCGGGCAGACCGGGCCCTACGCACAGCGGGCGGGCTACGATTTCATGATTCAGGGGTTAGGCGGGCTTATGAGCCTGACGGGCCGGCCAGAGGGCGAAGAAGGGCAGGGACCAGTCAAGGTGGGTGTCGCATTGACTGACATTCTGACCGGGCTGTACGCCACATCGGCGATTCTCGCGGCGTTGGCCCATCGGGATCAAGGCGGGCCTGGGCAGCACATCGACATGGCATTGCTGGATGTACAGGTTGCCTGTCTGGCGAACCAGGCCATGAACTATCTCACCACCGGCACGCCGCCGCGACGATTGGGGAACGCACACCCTAATATCGTGCCATACCAGGATTTTCCTACAGCTGATGGCGACTTCATCCTTACGGTGGGTAACGACAACCAATTCCGCAAGTTTGCTGAGGTCGCCGGCCAGCCGCAGTGGGCTGACGATCCTCGGTTTTCGACCAATAAGCAGCGGGTGCTGCATCGCGCAGAGTTGATACCTCTTATTCGTCAGGCGACGGTGTTCAAAACCACGGCGGAATGGGTGCAGTCCCTCGAGCGTGCGGGTGTTCCGTGTGGGCCGATCAACGACGTCGCCCAAGTATTTGCAGATCCCCACGTTCAGGCACGAGGCTTGAAGGTCGAACTGCCCCATGCGCTGGCCGGGACGGTGCCTCAGGTCGCGAGTCCTCTTCGTTTGTCCGAGACGCCTGTGGAATATCGACGTGCGCCGCCGCTGTTGGGCGAACACACGCTTGAGGTGTTGCAACGGGTATTGGGGCTTTCTGATTCAGCCGTGATGGCATTACGGCAAGCGGGTGTTCTGTAGCGCTTTTAAAAAGTGGCGGAGGCTTCCTATATAAACAGAAGCAACTGATTGTTTTTGCCAGGATTTCGCCTTTTTGAGGCAAACTTCAAATTAAGGGTTGACGGGCCTTCAGATGTCTCTATAATTCGCCCCACTTCCGGCGCAGTCGGAACCGAAAACTC
>NZ_QARE02000041.1 GCF_003052515.2 Pseudomonas sp. RIT409
TTCCGGAACCACCTCGATGCGCAGGTCGGTGGGGGGATCGCCTGCACGTTTATCGTGGTTGCCGCGAATCAGCGTCACGATCAAGTCTTCATGCCGTTCCCGCCAGGCGTACAACGCGGAAAGCGTACCCGCCGCGTGGGACTCGGGGGCGTGGAGGAAGTCGCCGAGGAAGATCAGATGTCGGCAATCGTAGGCCGCCAGCAAGTGGTCCAGCCGCTGCAGGTTGCCGTCGGTGGTGCCGTGAGGGACCGGTTGGCCAAGCTTCCGATAGGCGGCAGCCTTGCCAAAGTGGGCATCGGCGATCAACAGGGCGCGTTCCGCCGGGTAGTAGATGGCCTTTTCTGCTAACAGCCATAATTCCGCGCCAGCCAGTTGAATCGACAGGTAGGGCCTCATGCACTGACCTCAGGGCCGGCGGCTTTCTCAAGATCCCCCACCATGCGCGCGATGCGGTCGGACAGCTTTTCCGTGCTCAGACTTTCACGCATGCGCTCGACCAACAAAGGAAACGCCATCGGCGTCGGACGCTTGATCACGTGCAGGTCAAGGGTACGCTGATGAATGCGGCGCAACGTGTGCTCAAGGCGATCGAGGTCCAACTCCTGACGCAGCACCTCTTCTTCGGCCTGGGTCAGCAGCAGATTGTCTGCATCGTATTGCTTGAAGACTTCGAAGAACAGGCCGCTTGACGCCTGTAACTGGCGATTGCTTTTCTGCGCGCCGGGGTACCCGGAAAACACCAGCCCGGCGATGCGGGCAATCTCGCGAAAGCGGCGCAAGGCCAGTTCTCCAGCGTTGAGGCTGGCGAGAATGTCCGCCAGCAGGTCGCTGTCGCTGAAAAGCCCCGCGTTCAGATGGGTGGCCCAATCGACTTCCGTGGCGCTGAGCAATTCGAAACCGTAATCGTTGACCGCAATCGAAAAGGTCAGCGGCGTGTCCCGGCTCAGGCGCCATGCCAGCAGGCTGGCCAGTCCAAGATGCACGTGACGACCGGCGAAGGGGTAAAGAAACAGGTGCCAACCTTCACGGGATTTGAGTATTTCTGCCAATAACGTGTCTTTGCGGGGCAGCGCCGACCACTGCCGTTGAACATCGAGCAAGGGGCTGACCGTGTGCATCTCGGGGCCGTCATAGACGTCGTGCGCCGCAGCGTCGAATTTTGCCACCACCGCGTCGGCCAGCTCGCTGGACAAGGGCATGCGTCCGCCATTCCAGCGTGGGACGGCGGCTTTCTTGGTAGTCGCCCGCTTCACGTAAGCCGTCATGTTTTCCACGCGGACCAGCTCCAGCAAGCGACCACTGAACAGAAAGCCGTCCCCGGGCTTGAGGCGCGCAATGAAACCTTCCTCCACGCTCCCCAGCGAGCCGCCACCGCCCCCCTTGCTCCAATATTTCACATTGACGCTGGCGTCGCTGACGATGGTGCCAACGCTCATGCGGTGACGCCGTGCCAAGCGCGCGTCCGGGACGCGCCAGATGCCGTCCTCATCGGGCTCCACCCGCCGATAATCGGGGTACGCCGTCAGCGAAAGGCCCCCATGGCGCACGAACGCCAACGCCCATTGCCACTCGGCTTCGGTCAGGTCCTTGTAAGCCCATGCGGTACGGACTTCGGCTAACAGATCGTCAGGTTTGAAGCCCCCTCCCAGCGCCATGCTGACCAAATGCTGCACCAGTACATCCAACGGCTTGTGAGGCGACTCCCTGGGTTCGATCAAGCGAGCATTCACGGCATCCCGTGCCGCGGCAGCCTCTACCAATTCGAGGCTGTGCGTCGGCACCAGCGTCACGCGGGACGGGCGGCCGGGTGCATGGCCGGAGCGACCGGCGCGCTGCATCAGCCGCGCAACGCCTTTTGCCGAACCGATCTGCAGCACCCGTTCGACCGGCAGAAAGTCCACGCCCAAGTCCAGGCTGGACGTGCAAACCACGGCCTTCAGGTGTCCTTCCTTCAGTGCGCGTTCGACCCAGTCCCTGACTTCCCGGGACAGTGATCCATGGTGCAGCGCGATCAGCCCTGCCCAGTCCGGTCGAGCGTCGAGCAAGGCCTGATACCACAGTTCCGACTGCGCGCGGGTATTGGTGAACAGCAGGCAACTGGTGCTGCTTTCCACTTCGGCAAGCACCTGCGGCAACATCTTCAGTCCCATGTGCCCAGCCCACGGGAAGCGCTCGATGCTGTTCGGAATCAAGGTGTCGATGATCAACTCCTTGACCACTTTGCCCTGTACTGCAGTGCCCTCGGCCCCCAACAGCACCTGTTGTGCATGGGTCTGATTGCCCAGCGTTGCAGAAAGGCCCCACACGATCAGCCCCGGATTCCATTTGCGCAGGCGGGCGATCGCCAATTGCAGCTGCACTCCGCGCTTGTTGCCGATCAACTCGTGCCATTCGTCGACCACGATCATCTTCAGGGTCGAGAACGTCACCTCGGCGCTCCCATGGGTCAGGAGCAGCGTCAGGCTTTCCGGCGTGGTGATCAATGCAGAGGGCAGTCTTCGGCTCTGCCTGGCCCGTTCGCTACTGCTGGTGTCCCCGGTACGCAGGCCGACCGTCCAGGGGATCTGCAAGTCGAGTAAAGGGGCTTCCAGCGCGCGGGCAGTGTCGGCGGCGAGCGCGCGCATGGGGGTGATCCATAGCACGCTGAGCGGCGCCGCCGCCGGTTTGCGTTTGCGGGGTTTGCCTTCATCGGCCGCCGGCAAGGCCGCGGCGAAGCGGTTGAGCGCGCCGAACCAGACCGAATAGGTTTTACCTGCGCCTGTGCTGGCATGTAGCAGACCGGATTCGCCTCGGGCCACGGCATCCCACACCGCTTTCTGAAAAGGGAAGGGCTTCCAGCCGCGCGCGGAGAACCAGCGCTTGGCGAAGGGAACGGTTTTGGGCATGCGCGGCCTCTGACGGGGTTTAAACCACAGACCGTTGGCAGCGCTAAATAGTTTGGTCAACGTGCCGTCGAGCACGAAGCTGGGCCAGGGTCACCGTCGCGGGTGAGCCCTATCCGGACCTGAACCGCCCCGCATGGAGGGCCGGGACGGTGCCCGGCTCCTTGCGAACGGTATTACAGCGCGCCGAAGACTTTCTTCGCCAGGCTGGTGGCGGCGCCAGCCGGGTTGGCGCGGATGCTCTCTTCCTGTTTGGCGATCATTTCGAACAAGCCGTCCAGCGCCTTTTCGGTGACGTAACCTTCGATGTTGGCATCCTTCTGGTCGACGACGCCCAGGCTCGCGGCCTTGCCCGCGAAGCTGTTGTACTGCTGGGCCAGGCCGACTTTGTCGGTGGCCTGCTTGACGATCGGCAGGAATCGGGCACGGATTTGTTCGCGGCTGGACGTGTTCAGGTACTGGGTTGCCGAATCCTTGCCGCCGGTCAAAATGCCTTTGGCATCGGTTACGCTCATCTTCTTCACCGCATCGACCAGAATCGCCTGAGCCTGCGGCACCGCTGCTTCGGCTGCGCGGTTCATGCTGGTCTCCAGTTGATCGACCTGGGCGCCCATGCCCAGCAGCTTCATCTTGCTTGCCACCTTGCCCAACTTGCCGGGCAGCTCGATGCGCACATCCTTGTTATTGCTGAAGCCGCCAGGCACGCCCAATTGCTTCACGGCAATCTGCGCGCCTTGGGTCAACGCGTCTTTCAGCCCGGCCGAGGCGTCCGATTGCGAAAGATCGCCCAAGGAAAGCGCGAGGGCGTTGGCCGACAGGAGCAGGCCGGCGAACAGGCCAGTGAATGAGAGGGGGCGAAGCAGCATGAGGGCGTCCTTTGTATGAAGTATCGGCGTTTTAATTGGCAGGGTTGACGCGGATCCTGACCGGCGGTTTCTCATCCAGCGTGAGATCGACCGCGTACCGTTCGGTGCTGATCAACAGCAACTTACCGTCAACCTCGATCCGCGCGCTGACCGCATAGGTGTGGCCCGGTTTGACCAGTTTCTGATCGTAAGTCAGGTGAAACGGCAGAGGAACCTGGCCTTTGATCGGGCCGCTTTGGCTGGCCAGGGTCTGCGCCGGTGCGTCGGCCAACGAGACATCGTGCAGGCTGACCTTGAGGGTCGCGGTGGGCGGCAGCGCCATCCGTTGCAGGTAGAAGACTTCGCCGTCGACCGTCCCGGGCTGGTTGTCAGGGGCGTGACCGGCGCAAGCTGTCAGCAGTGAGGCAGTCAGGGCGAGGAAAAGCGATTTCATCGGGTCGTCTCCGGGGCGCTGGAGGCCAGCGGTTATCAGGAAAGTTTAGCGGTGAGCGTGAGCCTGCGCGGGTTCAACAACACGCAGGCTCAGGTTCACCCCTGATCAAGGTCAGATGCTCACACCTGCCGCCAAGGATTCTTCTTCGCGGTGCAGTGCCACCTGGCGGATCGACAGGCGGATTTCCGCTGGCAACACCCGTTTGGCCGCGCCTTCGGCGAGTTCGCCCAACAATTCGTGGTAACCCAGCCGACCGTTCTCGTCCTTGCGCAAGACGTCCTGCTCCAGCAGCGTCTGGATGAAGTGCCGGAAGAGGCTCTTGTCGAAGAACTCTGGCGCGTTCAGACCATGAAGGATGGACAGGCGCTGGGCCATGATCGTGCACAGGTCCTCCAGCTCCTCGGCGGTCAGGGTGTGCTGGCCGCTGTTGAGAAGCAGCGAAATGGCCATGTAGAAACGCTGCAGCGTTTGCGCCACTGAGCGTGACAACAGCGTGAGCAACACAAAGTGTCGCGAGCTTGGTGCAGGGCGCAGATAAACACCGTTTTCGAAGCGTAGCAGGCCCTGTTCGACGAACGCGGCCAGCCACTGGTCGATGACTGCGTCGAGTTCGTCCACTGACCAACGAATAAACAGTTCCGATTGCAGGTAGGGGTACAGCGCGCGGGCGAATCGCAGCACCTGCTCGCGGCTCATGCGCGAGGCGCTCTGGAAGAAGCTCGCCAGCAGCGAGGGCAGCGCAAAGATGTGCAGGACGTTGTTGCGGTAGTAGGTCATGAGGACCGCGTTTTGCTCGTCCAGGTAGAGAATCCTGCCCAGCGCGTCTTTCTGCTCGGACAGCAGGTCCATCCCTCTGACATGCTCGATCAGCGCGCGGCCGTCGCCATCGGGCAACGTCGTGTGGGGCGAATAGGGCACGCTGCGCAGCAGGGTCAGGTAAAGGTCGAGTACGCGGACCAGCGCCTGGTCGTCCAACGCATGCTTGTTGGTCGACAGCAGCGCCAGAGCCACCAGGTTCACCGGATTGATCGCGGCCGCTTCGTTGAGGTGTCGCGCAACGCGCTCACCCAGCCGGTGAGTGGTTTCGTTCAGCCACGCAGGCTTGAACACGGGCGCCAAGGGTTGAGTGCGCCAGTCGGGCTGTTCCTCGTCGAGGAATTCAGCCAGTCGGATGGGCTCGCCGAAGTTGACCGAGACTTGCCCGAAGCGTTGCTTCAATGCGCCGATGACCTTGAAGATGTCAAAGATCGACTCTTTCTTCTTCGCGGCCCCACGCAGTTCGCCCAGGTAGGTGCGACCTTCCAGCACGCGCTCGTAACCGATGTACACCGGCACGAAGACAATAGGCGTGCGCGAGTTGCGCAAATAGCTGCGCATCGTAATCGCCAGCATGCCGGTTTTGGGCTGCAGCATGCGGCCGGTGCGCGAGCGACCGCCTTCGACGAAATACTCGACCGGGAACCCTTTGGTGAACAGGGTGTGCAGGTATTCGTTGAACACCGCCGTGTACAGCGGGTTGCCTTTGAACGTTCGGCGCATGAAGAACGCCCCGCCTCGGCGCAGCAGGCCGCCGATCACGGGCATGTTGAGGTTGATGCCGGCCGCGATGTGCGGCGGGGTCAGGCCGTTGCGAAACAGCAGATAGGAGAGCAACAGGTAGTCGATGTGGCTGCGATGGCAGGGTACGTAAATGATTTCGTTGCCCTGCGCGACGTTCTGCACGCCTTCGATGTGATTGACCTTGATGCCATCGTAGATTTTGTTCCAGAACCAGCTCAGCACCACTTCCAGGAAGCGGATCGCCGTGTAGGTGTAGTCCGAGGCAATTTCGTTGCCGTAATGCAGGGCTTTTTCCCGGGCCTTGGCCTCCGGAATGTGCTCGCGCGCGGCTTCATCGAGGATGGCCTGCTTGACCAATGGGTCGTTGACCAGGCCTTTGACCAGGTTGCGGCGGTGGGAAATGTCCGGCCCGATGACTGCGGTCTTTAGATTGCGGAAGTGCACGCGCAACAGGCGTTGAGCCATGCGCACGGTGCGCTCGTAGCCCTTGTTTTCGCCCACCAGATCCCGCAGGTGGATCGGGGCGGAGAACTGCACGCGGGTCTTGCGCCCCAGAATCAGGATGGTCACCAGTTTGCGCAGGCGCCCGGTCACCGCCCAACTGTCGGCGAACAGCAGTTTCCACGGGCTGTCTTCCTTATCCGGAGACTGTCCCCAGAACACGCTGACCGGGATGATTTGCGCATCTTCGGCAGCGTTCTGGGTGACGGCGCCCACCAGCCGCTCAAGCGTGGGCGGGGCGCCCCGTTTATCCTGACGCCCCAGCCAGTCGGGCTCCGGCGTCAGGTAAAAGAACGCTGCGGGCTCCGTGAGGTTGCCCACTGCGACCGGCAGGACCGGGCGTGGCAGGGCGGCTTTACGGCATTCTCGGTCGAGAACGGCCAGGTCGCTCAGTGACGGGCTCTGCAGCACGTAAAAGACGGGGCGACTGCGGTCCAGGTTGAGTGTGAAGGAGGACTGGTTGATCGTCTCCGAGCGCACCCACAGGTAAAGCAGACGACGAAGGGTGCCGAAGACAAGACGGCGAAACGGGGAACGGGTCATACGAATTCTGCGGTGAGGGGCATGGGCCCACGAAGCGGTCAGTGTGCCGGATATGGCAGGCATGGGCAAAGTCGTACATCGCACCGATAACCCTGTAGGAGCGTGGCTAGTCCCGCGATCTGGCGCGAAGCGGAAGTAAGGTCAGACACTTTGGCTGTGTCAGGTAAACCTCGTTAGCAGGGGGTACTGCCGGTTCCCGGCAGATCGCGGGACTAGCCACGTGCCTACAGACAGTATTTCAAGACGTGCGCCAGGTAATCTCTTCTTCGCCATCGGCACTGATACGGATCCAGCGATCGGCATCCTCTTCGCTTTCTTCCTCCACCCACGTACCCGGCGCACAGCGCACTTCGACGTTGAGGGCCTTGAACGCTGCGCGGGCACAGGCGATGTCGTCGTCCCACGGGGTGGCGTCGCTGTCCAGGCACAGGCTGTTCCACTTGCCCACGGCTTTGGGAATCCAGGTCACTGGAATGTCGCCAGCCTTGCATTTCCAGGTCTGACCTTTCTGGACCCACTCGCTGCAGGGTCCGATGTCGGCGCTCAACCAGGCAGTGATGGCTTTGTGGTCCACGTCGGCATCTTTCAAGTAAATCTCGATATCGGGTTGACGCATGGGGACCTCGTAAAGTGTTTCGGTCAGTGCCGAACGAAATAATCGTAGCGCATGGACACCGTCACCTCGAAGGCCTCCGGCTGTTCGATAACGCTGGCCCGGCGCTCGGCGCTGGCACGCCAGCCGTGAGGTGTCATGGCCAGCAGGTTGGCGCGGGCCTGGCCGTCGTTCAGGGTCAGGGTGAAGCGCAGGGTTTCGCTGTGCGCGTGGGTCATGCCCTCAGGTACCAGCGCCAGGTGTTTGTCGTCGGCGTAGTCACGAACTTCGTCATACAGGCGCTGACGCAACTCCATCAGGTGTTCGTTCGTCGGCCCGACGCGCATCAGGCCGCCGCCGGGCGACAGCAGCCGCTTGGCCTCGTCCCAATCGAGGGGGCTGAACACGCTGGCAATGAACTGCACACTGGCTGCGGGCAATGGCACGCGGGCCATGCTGGCGATCAACCAAGTCAGCCGGGGCTGGCGCTTGCAGGCGCGTTTGACCGCCTCGCGGGAGATGTCCAGCGCGTAACCATCGGCGTCGGGTAGCGCATCGGCGATCTGTGCGGTGTAGTAACCCTCGCCACAGCCGATATCCAGCCAATGCGCTGGCGCACGTTCGGCCGCCAGTTGCGCCAGGCGTCTGGCCACTGGAGCGTAATGCCCGGCGTTGAGGAAGTCCCGGCGCGCCTCGACCATCGCCTGATTGTCGCCAGGGTCGCGGCTGTTCTTGTGCTGAACGGGCAGCAGGTTCAGATACCCTTGGCGGGCTCGGTCAAAACGGTGGCCCGCTGGGCACACCGCGCCGTTGTCCGCTGCGTCGAGCGGGGCAGAGCAGATCGGGCAGGTCAGCATCAGGCGAGCAACTTGACCAGCGTTTGGTAGTAAATCTCGGTCAGTACGTCGAGATCGCTGGCCAGGATACGTTCATTGACCTGATGGATGGTCGCGTTGACCGGGCCCAGCTCGACCACCTGCGTGCCCAGCGTGGCGATGAAGCGGCCGTCGGACGTGCCACCGCTGGTGGAGGCCTGGGTTTGTCGGCCGGTCACGTTTCTGATGCTGGACGACACGGCATCGAGCAGCGCTCCGGGCTCTGTCAGGAACGGCAGGCCGGACAACGCCCATTCGACGTGCCAGTCCAGTTCATGCTTATCGAGAATGTCGGCCACGCGTTCCTGCAGGCCCTCGACGGTCGATTCGGTGGAAAAGCGGAAGTTGAACACCGCTGTGAGGTCGCCGGGAATCACGTTGGTAGCGCCGGTGCCCGAATGAATATTTGAAATCTGGAAGCTGGTCGGTGGGAAAAATGCATTGCCCTCGTCCCAATGCTCGGCCGCCAGTTCGGCCAACGCCGGAGCAGCGAGATGAATGGGGTTCCTGGCCAGGTGCGGGTAGGCGACATGGCCCTGTACACCCTTGACCGTCAACGTGGCGCCCAGGGAGCCCCGGCGGCCATTCTTGACCACGTCGCCCACCAGCGTGGTGCTCGACGGTTCGCCGACGATGCACCAGTCCAGTCGCTCGTTGCGCGCAGCCAGGCGTTCGACCACGGCCTTGGTGCCGTGATGCGCGGGGCCTTCCTCGTCACTGGTAATCAGATAGGCCACTTTGCCTTTGTGATTCGGGTAGTCGGCGACAAATCGTTCGGTGGCGATGATCATCGACGCCAGGCTGCCTTTCATGTCCGCTGCGCCGCGCCCGCACAGCATGCCGTTTTCGTCGATCAGCGCGTCGAACGGATCATTCTGCCAGGCCGTCACCGGGCCGGTCGGCACGACATCGGTGTGGCCAGCAAAGCACAGCACCGGACCGTCCTGCGTGCCGTGGGTGGCCCAGAAATTGTCGACGTCCTCGATGCGCATCGGTTCCAGTGTGAAGCCAGCGTCGCCCAGGCGTTTCATCATCACTGCCTGACAGTCGGCATCGAGTGGCGTAACCGATGGGCGACGGATCAGGTCGCAGGCAAGTTGCAAGGTGGGCGAGAGATCGGCTGGGGCTGTCATGAAAGGTCCGAATGGTCAGTGGAGTCTGCAAGGGCGACACATCAACCGCTGACAGTGCAGGGCTGAAAAAGGGGAGATATCTTAAAGCAAAAAGACGAGCCGCAGGCCGCCGTTTGGTCCAGCGCAACCGGATTGTAAAATTGGCGGGTCGGTCCGGGATCTTGGGCGTGCACGGAGGTTTTCTGACAGGGCCCCCTGTTTCGCTTGCCCATAAGGCCTATAATGCGCGCCGGTTTTTGGGGGGATTGGTCATGAGCACAGAAGATCCGCGGTTTGCCGGTGTCGCCCGCCTGTACGGCATCGAGGGCCTCGATCGCCTGCGCGCGGCGCATGTGGCGGTCATCGGCATCGGCGGTGTGGGGTCCTGGGCGGCGGAAGCCATGGCTCGCTGTGGTGTGGGCGAGATCTCGCTGTTCGATCTGGACGACGTTTGCGTCAGTAACAGCAATCGCCAGTTGCACGCGATGACCAGCACAGTGGGCAAAGCCAAGGTCGATGTCATGGCCGAGCGGATTCGCGAAATCAATCCCGACTGCGTGGTCCACGCTGTCGCCGATTTCGTCACGCGCGAAACCATGGCCGACTACATCACCCCCAACATCGATTGTGTGCTGGATTGCATCGACAGCGTCAATGCCAAGGCTGCCCTGATCGCCTGGTGCAAGCGCCGCAAGATCCAGATCATCACCACCGGTGGCGCGGGTGGGCAGATCGACCCGACGCAGATACAGGTCTGCGACCTCAACCGCACCTACAACGATCCACTGGCCTCTAAAGTTCGCTCGACCTTGCGGCGCGACTATGGCTTCTCCCGCACGGCGGGGCGCCACTACAGCGTGCCGTGTGTGTTTTCCACCGAACAGTTGCGGTATCCGAAGCCCGACGGCAGCGTGTGTTTGCAGAAGCGTTTCGTCGGGGATGGCGTGAAGCTCGATTGCTCGGGCGGGTTTGGCGCCGTGATGATGGTCACCGCGACCTTCGGGATGGTCGCTGCCACCAAGGCGGTGGAAAAAATCGTTGCCGGGGCCCGGCGCCCTTCGGAGCGTACCCAGTCCCAGGACTTGGCGCAGTCCTGAGCCCCTTCCGAGAATCGCGTCTTGCCTAAGCGCGCCTTGTCCCCGGCCACATCGCTGTGAACTGCCGCGTGCGACGCTGAGCGTTTGCCCACTGGCTCAGCGCTGCGGACGGGCGCGGACTCGCTCCTTGCCCGGATGACCGGGTAGCGGCTGTCCCACCGCTTCGAGGGCCACGCTGCCCGGCTGCTCCAGCAGCTCCAAGAGGTGAGTGGAGGGCCACAGCTCGGACGGTTTGCGCCGGTTGAGCTGATGCACCAACGGTTTGAGCGCCGGCAATGGCGCAGGTCGGCTGAACAGATAACCCTGAACGTAATCGCAGCCGTATTCGCTGAGAAACTCCAGCTGCGCCGGGGTTTCCACGCCTTCTGTCACGACTTTGAGGTGCAGGGTGTGCGCCATGACAATGATCGCCTGGACGATCTCCATGTCCTGCGCGGATTGCGGGATGTCGAGGATGAACGAGCGGTCGATCTTGACCGTGTCCAGCGGCAGGCGCTTGAGGTACGCCAATGACGAATAACCGGTCCCGAAATCGTCGATGGACAAGGCCACGCCCAGCTTCCGAATTTCGTTGAGCAACAGTACGGTGTTGCCGATATTCCCCATCAGCGCGTTTTCCGTCACCTCCAGCTCAAGGCGCTGGGGCGCCACACCTGCCTCGTCAAGTGCGGTGCGCATTTCCTGCAGCAGCTCTTCGCGTGCCAGGTTCAACGCGGAGCAATTGACGGTGATGATCAGGTTCTCGAAACCGCTGTCGCACAGTTGCGACAGATCCTGGCAGGCCCGCCGCAAGACCCAGTTATCCAGCTCGGCAATCAACCCATTGTTCTCGGCAATATTGATGAAGCGGTCGGGCGTCAGCAAACCATGGCTCGGGTGCTGCCAGCGGACCAGCGCCTCCAGTTTGGCCACATGACCGGTGCGCAAATCCACAATGGGTTGGTAGAACACCTGCAGGCCTTGGTCCTCGACCAACGCGTTGCGCAGTTGCTCTTCCAGGTGCAGCTCCAGGCTGGCCTTGGTTTTCAAGCTCTCATTGAAGAAGTGCAAGGTGTTGCGCCCGTTTCCCTTGGATTGATAAAGCGCCAGATCGGCATGCTTGAGCAATTCTTCGCAGGTGGTCCCATCGTGGGGAAAAACGCTGATGCCAATGCTGGTACTCATCACCATGCGGCGGCCGGACAGGGCGATGGGGTTTTTCATCCGAGCCATGACCCGCTGTGCCATGTGTCGGGCCTCTTCGACACTGTTCAGGGTGATGAGGATGCAGAACTCATCGCCGCCCAAACGCGCCACCACATCATGGGCGCGGGTGGCGCCGCGAATGCGTTCGGCAATGACCTTGAGGAGTTCATCGCCCGCATCGTGACCCAGGCTGTCATTGATGCGCTTGAAGTGATCGATATCCAAGAACATCACCGCAAGCATTCGCTTGGCCAACTCCTGTTCTTTCAGGCGCTCAGCGAAGACCTGATTGAACCCGCGGCGGTTGAGCAAGCTCGTCAGGGCGTCGTAATGCGCGACCTGCTGCAATGACGCACGGGCCTGATCGAGCTGGCTCAACAACGCATTGACCCGATGCAGATCGCGCTCTTTGGCCTGGAGCTTTTTGTCGGCCATGGCTGCGCTGACGCTGCCTGCAATGATCAGCAATACGATCAGGGCGATCGTCAGGCTTAACTGCAAGCCGTTTTCGCTGGAGGACATGTGCATTGGCGCGCCTTCCGGCATCATCAGATGCAAGGCCCACATCCCCATGAAATGGGTGCTCACGATCCCCGCGCCGAGCACCAGGCTGGCCCCGTATTTGAGCACCTGATGGAACGCGTCGCTGCCTTGACGCAAATGAATGGCCAGCACCAGCGCGGCGAGGCTGCTGGCGATGGCCACGACGATGGAGCCGATGAACCGCACCGGCTCGTAGTACTGCACCGCGCTGGAACGCAGCGCGGCCATGCCCACGTAGTGCATGGTGGTGATGCCCACGCCGATACAGATTGCGGAGAATACATACTGCGGGACGCTCAATTGCGGATGGCTGAGCGCTTCCATTGCGACCATGCCGGACACCAGCGCGATCGCCAGAGACGCGACCGTAATCGGCAGGTCGTAGTGCATGTCCAGTGGGGCCTGGAACGACAGCATGCTGATGAAGTGCATCGCCCATATGCCCACCGCCAGGCACAGTGCGCCCAGCCCGCGCCAACGTAACCGCGCCCTGCGGTGCTCGACGTGGCCGATGCGTTCGGCGATGTGAAGCGTTGCGAAGCTGGCAGCGCAGGCGACGACGTAGGCAAGGACGATGAGTAAGGGGTTGTGGCTGCAATCGAGCAGCATCTGGCCGCCGACGGGCGCCGAAGGAAGGAAATGCAAACCCAGCCAATCCATAGCACGCTCCATGTGTCTACTGCAGAAGCGCTGTCAGTCGGGTGGGCTGATGGCACTTTGAGATGATTATAGGAGCGGCGCGGATTTGGGCATCTGCCGGGAGACAGACGTACAAACTATTTCGGAATAATGTTTATTGCCAAAAGTTCTAAAGGGAGTGGGTTTGTTCTAACGGGGTCAACTCGGCGAAGTGAATGGGGCGTTCCAGCGGCATGAGGCCGAACGCCGCGCGTGCCTTGTCACACTCAGGGCTGTGAACGCCAAGCTCCCACGACGCTTCGAATTCCCGACAGGTGCTTGAGCGCTGCTCGTAAATCGAGCAACTGACCGCTTTACCCACCTCACCGATCAACGCCGTACAGCGGGGCGATTTACAGTCGGTACCCAACATGGCGACACGGCTGGGGCTGATGCTCGCCACCCATTCGTCGGGCACGGTGCCTCCCACCGATGCACATTCACCCCAAAAAAAAGACACACGAAAGTGTGAACAGCAGGCACCACAATTCAGGCACGGACTGACATCGGACATGGCTTCGGACCGAGGAATATTTAGGGAGTAGGGGAGGCAAGCGCGCTCATTCTAGGCTTTTCATGACGGCTGGGAAGGGGGTGGAAAAAATATAATCAGGCCCCGCTGGCGACCCCGTACGGCGCCTCATATCTGGCTTCGCGCAGAGCCCATCGCAGGCTGCAGAATGCAACGTGGCGTTGCAATGGAGCGGTATCAGCCGTGCGAATGATCACAGACAGGTGACGCATCGCTGTCTAGATTTCAGCACGACGGCGCAGACGTCCGGCCAGACAACAACAAGAAGAGGGGCGACACATGGTTGATTCCACTCAGGCCAGGAATGCATGGCGCGTTCTGTTTCTGCTGTTTCTGGCCAACCTGTTCAATTTCTTCGATCGCACGATTCCAGCCATCATCATCGAGCCCATCCGCAAAGAGTGGTCGCTGAGCGATTTTCAGTTGGGGATCGTCGGCACCGCGTTCACGCTGGTCTATGCCATTGCCGGCCTGCCCTTGGGTCGTATGGCCGACACGGGGTCGCGCCGCAAACTCATGGGATGGGGGCTCGCTGCCTGGAGCGCCCTCACGGCGGTGAACGGCGTAGTCACACATTTCTGGACCTTTTTGCTGGTGCGGATGGGGGTGGGCATTGGCGAGGCCAGCTACGCGCCTGCGGCCAATTCACTCATCGGCGACCTGTTCCCTGCGCACAAGCGGGCCCGCGCAATGGGTATCTTCATGCTGGGCCTGCCGCTGGGGTTGTTGCTCGCGTTCTTCACCATTGGCGCCATGGTCAAGGCGTTCGACAGTTGGCGTGCGCCGTTCTTCATCGCAGCGGTGCCGGGGCTGATACTGGCGGCGTTCATGTTCATGATCCGTGAACCGGCGCGAGGCGCCGCCGAGCACGTCACCGTGGCCGAAGAGAACGTTGATCGGCCGATCCGTCGCGTGCTGTCGATTCCTACCTTCCGCTGGCTGGTGCTGGCGGGGCTGACGTTCAATTTCGCGACTTATGCGTGCAATTCATTCATGGTGCCGATGCTCCAGCGCTATTTTCTGCTGCCGCTGCAGGATGCGGCCATGGCGACGGGGTTGATCGTGGGGGTGACTGGCCTCATCGGCCTGACCGCTGGCGGCTGGATCGCCGACAAAGTGCACCAGCGCTGGGCGAATGGGCGGCTGATATTTGCGGCATTGAGCATGGCCATCGCCTGTTTGTGCACGGGCTACGCGCTGCACGCGGGGAAAATCGAAGTCGCCGCCTTCGTCGCGGTGTTCAGCGCGGGCTGGTTGTTTTCCTACAACTTCTATACCTGCGTGTACACCGCCATTCAGGATGTGGTGCAACCTCGCTTGCGGGCTACCGCCATGGCGCTGTTCTTCGCCGGGCTGTACCTGCTGGGTGGCGGGTTGGGGCCAGTCGTGGTGGGCCTGTTGTCCGACCATTTCGCTCACACGGCGATGGCCGTGGCGCAGGTGGACCAGATGAGCGAGTCGTTCAAGGCAATGGGCCTGCATGACGCGATGATGTACCTGATTCCCGGCGCCTTGTTTTTTACCTTGGTGTTTCTGGCGGTCGCCTCGAAAGGCTTCAGTCGTGACGCGCAGCGGATGCGGGAGGGGATGGTTGCGCAGGAACCCGTGGGGCAGCCAAGCGCGGCGTGAGGCTGCGAACGTGAGCCGTTGACGAAAGCCGTTCGTTCAAGCCCGGGTTCGTGTCCGGGAATCCGGCTCGACCAGCGCCACGGAATGGCTTGTAGGCTCTTGCACCGCCAAGAGCAGCAAGGCAAAGCGAGCGCCATGTCCACCGAGTCATCGCCGGTGGACATGGCTGACGCTTATCCGGCGACGAGGACCCGAATCGCCTCCAGGCGCAGCGCTGCCTTCTCCAGCATTGCCAGCCCTTGTTCGCGTAACTCGCGCAACGCGGTCAGCTCACTGTCGCGCACGGTCGGGTTGACCGCTTGCAGCGCCGTCAGGCGCGCCAGTTCCTCATCGGTGTCAGCGGCCAGGCGTCGTTGCGCTTGCGCGACACGCTCGGCGTGTTTGGGCGCGATTTTCGCTTCCGCGGCGTTGATCTGCGGGTTGAGCACATCACGCTGGGCCTGAATGAATTTGTTGGCGCTGGCCCGGGGCACGCTTTCCAACTGATCGTTCAGGGTGGTGAAGGAAACGCGGCTCGACAGGTCGTTGCCGTTGGCGTCCAGCAGGCAGCGCAGGGCTGCCGGGGGCAAGTAGCGACCCAACTGCAGGGAGCGAGGCGCGACCACCTCACTGACGTACAGCAGTTCAAGCAGCACGGTCCCTGGTTTCAGGGCCTTGTTCTTGATCAGGGCGACGGCCGTGTTGCCCATCGAACCGGACAGCACCAGGTCCATGCCACCCTGCACCATCGGGTGCTCCCAGGTAATGAACTGCATGTCTTCGCGGGACAGCGCCTGGTTGCGGTCATACGTGATCGTCACGCCCTCGTCGTCGCCCAGCGGGAAACTGGCGTCGAGCATCTTCTCGCTCGGTTTCAGGATCAGCGCGTTCTCCGAATGGTCCTCGCTGTCGATGCCGAACGCGTCGAATAGGGTTTCCATGTAGATCGGCAGGGTGAACTGGTCGTCCTGTTCGAGAATCGCTTCCACCAGTGCTTCACCTTCTCCTGCTCCGCCCGAATTGAGCTCCAGCAGACGGTCGCGTCCGGTGTGCAGTTCGCTCTCCAGGCGCTGACGCTCGGCGCGGGCTTCGTCGACCAATGCCTGCCAGTCGTCTTCGTCACCCCCCTCCAGCTGTGGCAACAGGCGCGGACCGAACTGGTGCTGCAGGGCGTTGCCGGTCGGGCAGGTGTTGAGGAACGCGTTCAGCGCTTCGTGGTACCACTGGAACAAGCGTGCTTGCGGGCTGGTTTCCAGATAGGGCACGTGCAGTTCGATCGTGTGCTTCTGACCGATCCGGTCCAGACGGCCGATGCGCTGCTCCAGCAGGTCCGGGTGCGCAGGCAGGTCGAACAGCACCAGATGATGCGAGAACTGGAAGTTACGGCCCTCGCTGCCGATTTCAGAACAGATCAGTACCTGCGCGCCGAACTCTTCATCGGCGAAATACGCCGCAGCGCGGTCGCGTTCCAGAATGCTCATGCCTTCGTGGAAGACGGTGGCCGGGATGCCGGAGCGCACGCGCAGCGCGTCCTCCAGGTCCATCGCGGTTTCGGCATGGGCGCAGATGACCAGCACCTTGACCCGTTTGAGCATTTTCAGGGTGTCGATCAGCCAGTCAACACGCGGGTCGAACCGCCACCAGCGCGTCTCATCGCCGGTGTCGCCTTGGGCCTGGAAGCTGACTTCCGGGTACAGATCGGCGTGCTCGCCGATTGGAAGTTCGAGGTATTCGGCCGGGCAGGGCAGCGGATAGGGGTGCAGCTTGCGTTCCGGGAAGCCTTGCACGGCGGCGCGTGTGTTGCGGAACAGCACGCGGCCGGTGCCATGGCGGTCCAGCAGTTCGCGAATCAGGCGCGCACTGGCTTCGGTGTCGCCATCGGCGACCGCAGCGAGCAGGGCTTCGCCTTCGGCGCCTAGGAAGCCTTGGATGGTCTGGTGCGCTTTTGGCGACAGTCTTCCCTTGTCCAGCAGTTCCTGAACGGCTTCGGCAACCGGCCGATAGTTCTCGCTTTCGGCGCGAAAGGCGTTCAAATCATGAAACCGGTTAGGGTCGAGCAGGCGCAGGCGGGCGAAGTGGCTGTCCTGACCGAGTTGTTCCGGGGTGGCGGTCAACAACAGGACGCCGGGGATCACCTCAGCCAGCTGCTCGACCAGCGAATACTCGGGGCTGGCTTTGTCCTCGTGCCAGACCAGGTGGTGCGCTTCGTCGACCACCATCAGATCCCAGCCCGCGGCGAACAGCGCGTCCTGAGCCTTTTCGTCCTCCACCAGCCATTCCAGCGACACCAGCGCCAGTTGCGTGTCTTCGAACGGATTGCTGGCATCGCTCTCGATAAAACGCTCGGCATCGAACAGCGCGACCTGCAGGTTGAAGCGGCGGCGCATTTCCACCAGCCACTGGTGCTGCAGGTTTTCCGGTACCAGGATCAGTACACGGTTGGCGCGCCCGGACAGTAATTGGCGATGGATGATCAGACCGGCTTCGATGGTTTTGCCCAGGCCCACTTCGTCGGCGAGCAACACCCGCGGCGCGATACGGTCGGCCACTTCACGGGCGATGTGCAATTGGTGCGCGATCGGCTGCGCGCGGACACCACCCAGCCCCCACAGTGACGATTGCAGTTGGCGGCTGGTGTGTTCCAGGGTGTGGTAGCGCAGCGAGAACCAGGCCAGGGGGTCGATCTGCCCGGCGAACAGACGATCGCTGGCCAGGCGGAACTGAATGAAGTTCGAGAGTTGGGTTTCGGGCAGGGTCACGGGCTGGTTCTGCGCATTGAGGCCGTGGTAAATCAGCAGGCCATCGGCGTCTTCAACCTCGCGAACCGTCATCTTCCAGTTCTCGAAGTGAGTGATGGTGTCGCCGGGCGAGAAACGCACTCGCGTGAGCGGCGCGTTGCGCAATGCATACTGACGGGTGTCGCCAGTGGCCGGATAGAGCACGGTCAACAAGCGGCCATCCTGTGCCAGAACGGTGCCCAAACCCAGCTCGGCTTCGCTGTCGCTAATCCAGCGTTGCCCCGGTTGATACTGCTGCGCCATGCTGCCTGACTCCCGCCTCGAAAAAGCCGACTATGTTAACGGAACAAGCTGCCCAGGCCAAAGCCACATTGTAAAAAGGCCCGTATTTGTTGGGCGCGTGGCCCGCCTTGGGCACTTGTTGCGGAAAACTTAGTCCAAACTCGCTCACTCGACGGCTCAAGTCGACGAAACAGCAGCCGACAGCTTGATAACAGGAGACCATTACCATGCTGCCACCGCTGATCCCATTGAGTGCGGCCCCCGTCACTGCGCAGCAGGATCCGGTCAAACCCACGCCGGACATCCCGCCTGTGGCCCCCGTGCAACCGAGCTCCAGTGACAGCACCATCAATATGGGGCAACGCGACCCGGAACAGGCACAATTGCTGCTGCGCGAGGAACAGCGCCGTCAGCAACGCCGCCGCCGGGATCGACGCACCGTTGATCGCCATCCCGAATTGATCGAGGAGGCCGAGCAACCCCTGGAGTCACCGCTTCACACCGGCCCGGCGATTCCCGGTGATTCCCTGAATGCCGACAACACCGTGCCGGTCGTGCCGATCATCGACGATGAGCCGCGGCAGGGGCTTTGGGTGGATTTGAAGGTTTGAGAATGCTGGTCAGCGTTCAACCAATTGCGCATGATGGTGGCCATCCGGCATTTGAGAGCAGCACGCCATGAGTGATGAAAAACTGGTAGACCTGAGCGTCGAGCGCGCCAAGCGCATCCACGACCTCAATGACAAGCGCCTCAATGAAGTGCGCCAGGCCTTCGAACAGGCAATGCCATTGGGCAAGGGCAAAAAGAAATCGAAGAGTAAACCGAAAAAGCGCTAGGCCTCCGCCCATTCTGACCCTCCTGATCGACCGCCGCGTCGCGGCATTGATCTGGGTCAAGACCTCTCAAATCCCCTTTGCGTAATCTGCACCCATCGAACAGGGTCACAGCGCAGAGGCGATCATGTTTATCGATCATGCAGTGATAGCAGGTGTGAGCACGGTGATGCTGATACTGAGCTTTTTCGCGGGTCTCTCGTTATTCCTCTGCAAAGAACCCCGTAAGCGCAGAAAGGATTGAGGTTTAAAAAAAGAGCACGCAAGGCATTTAGGGCGACTTCGGTCGCCCATTTTTTTTACCAATCAATGCCCAAACCCCGTGATGGCCCTTGGTTGGGATCTGCTATCGATTTTGCTTTTGATCTTCCAGCGCGGCAGCCCGGTCATTGGCGGGCGCGTCTTGGGGCAGGCTGGACCAGGAGGATGTGATTGCCCCCTTTGCCATGAGAGCTAGGGCCGCTGTAAAAGCGGAACCGTGAGTCGGCGTCACCCTCGCCAATGGATCAGGCTTCGGTTTCGGGACCCGTATAGCCTGGTTATTGCCGCCGCTGAGATGGGGGGGCAGATCCGTTGGCGCGTAGGCTGGGAGCTGGGGTTTCGCCCCTTTCGGGCGACTCCATTTTATCTTGGAAAAATGGAGGAAAACCGCTTGCTCCTGGTTTGGCCCTGACTGCGTCAGGGTTCCTTCCCTCCGGCGCCGCTCCGTGGGCCCGCCGCGGACGGCCATCCATGGCCGCGCGGCTCTCG
>NZ_QARE02000042.1 GCF_003052515.2 Pseudomonas sp. RIT409
GTAGGTCATCGTCAAGATTCAATTGCAGAACCCCGTTTGCGAAAGCAGACGGGGTTTTGTCTTTTTCGGGCGGTTAAAAGTGCGTGGCGGCGCGCTGATGGTTGGCTTGCAGACAATCCGAAAATATGTCGATCGACAGCCAATCTCCCTTCTCAAAGACGCCAATCAGTTTCGGTGATAGCGCGTCAATCATCGTGACATTGCTTAACAAAAGATAACGTCATGTCGATTGTCATACGTTTCTAAAGCTGGCTAGGATGAGCTCGCTTCGGTAAAGCTGCGTGCGCGAGCTAGAGCGTCTGCGGCAATGTGCAGCTTTCCGACGACCTAATAAAAATAAAGAAAGGGGAAGCTGCATGTGTGAGCCATTCAATCAGGGCACCGGCTCCATATCCGTGCTGCGCAACGCTGGTTTTCAGGCGATTCGTGCGAGAAGACCTCTGAATGCTGCAGTCGCATTGGTCGTCACCATGACGCTGTATGGTACGGCAGTGGCAGCGGACAGTACTTCCGTCGGCCCTTCGCCCAGCGCAGGCGATGCTAGCGTTTTCGCGCTTGAGTCTACGAAAGCCTCCCGTAGCCTGTTATTGGATGTCACCCACGCCGGCGACCGCATGGTTGTGGTCGGGGACCGTGGCCACATTCTGTATTCCGATGATCAAGGCAAGAGCTGGACCCAGGCTAAAGTCCCGACGCGGCAATTGCTGACGGCTGTCTATTTCGTTGACGCTCGGCACGGATGGGCCGTGGGCCACGATGCACAGATCCTCGCGAGCAGTGACGGTGGTGTTACCTGGATCAAACAATTCGAAGATCTCAAGCGAGAGGCTCCGCTGCTGGATGTCTGGTTCAAAGATGTTTCCAATGGCATTGCCGTCGGCGCCTACGGGGCCGTGTTGGCGACGAGCGATGGCGGCCAGCATTGGGAGGACATTGGCGACCGTCTCGATAACGAAGACCAGTACCACCTCAACGGCATTACCTACGTCAAGGACGCGGGTTTATTCATCGTCGGGGAAATGGGGAGCATGTTCCGCTCATACGATGATGGGCAGACGTGGGAGAAGCTGGAAGGTCCCTATCAAGGTTCGCTGTTCGGGGCAATGGGAACTACTGAACCCCAGACGTTGCTGGCTTACGGCCTGCGCGGCAACTTATTTCGCTCCACGGACTTTGGCAGCAGTTGGGAGCCGATATCACTTCAAGGTGAACGAGGTCCTCTCGAATTCAGCATCGCCAACGCATCGCTCATGCCGGACAACTCTATCGTGTTGGTCGGTAATGGCGGCAGCGTGATGCGCAGCACCGACGACGGCGCAACCTTCGAAGTGTCCAATCGTCCTGATCGTTTATCGCTGTCGGGGGTCGCCGAAGACAACAAGGGGAACCTCATTCTGGTAGGACAAGGCGGCGTGCACCTCGCCTCGCCAACGGGCGCCGATGTCGCTCAACAATAAGAACTGACACGGCGAGGACGCTTTCAGATGACCAATCTTCAACACCATCACCACGACAAACCGACCTTGCTCGAGCGATTGATCTTTAACAATCGCCCGACGGTGATCGTCATTTGTTTGCTGGTCAGCCTATTTCTGTTTTGGCAGGCCACCCTCATACGGCCTTCGACCAGCTTCGAGAAAATGATCCCACTCGGCCATCCGTTCATTCAGAACATGATGGACCATCGAAACGACCTGGCGAATCTGGGCAACACCGTGAGAATTTCGGTGGAGGCCAAGCAGGGGGATATCTTCTCCAAGGAATACATGGAAACGCTTCGTCAGATCAACGACGAAGTGTTTTACATTTCCGGCGTTGATCGTTCGGGCCTCAAGTCGTTATGGAGTCCGAGCGTTCGTTGGACGGAGGTGACGGAGGAGGGCTTTGCAGGGGGGGAGGTGATTCCGCAGAGCTATGATGGCTCTCAGGCCAGCCTGGACAAGCTGCGCAATAATGTCCTGAAGTCCGGTCAGGTCGGACGCCTGGTGGCCAATAATTTCAAATCCAGTATCGTCGACGTGCCGTTGCAGGAGTTTTATCCGGACCCTAAGGACCAAAGCAAACTGCTTCCACTGGACTACCGGCAATTCTCCCATCAACTGGAAGAAAAGATCCGCGACAAGTACGAAGCGCAGAACCCCAATGTCGATATTCACATCGTCGGTTTCGCCAAGAAGGTCGGCGATTTGATCGACGGTCTGATCATGGTAGTGATGTTCTTCGGCGTGGCCTTCCTGATCACCCTCGTGCTGCTGATGTGGTTTACCCGCTGTGCGCGTAGCACCGTGGCAGTGTTGAGCACGACCTTGATTGCGGTGATCTGGCAACTGGGCCTGATGCATGTGGTGGGCTTCGGGCTCGATCCGTACTCGATGCTGGTGCCGTTTCTGATCTTCGCGATTGGCATTTCCCACGGCGTTCAAAAGATCAACGGCATCGCATTGCAGTCCAGCGATGCCGACAACGCGTTGACCGCTGCGCGGCGCACGTTCCGGCAACTGTTTTTGCCGGGGATGATTGCGATCCTGGCAGACGCGGTAGGCTTCATCACGCTGCTGATCATCGACATCGGCGTGATCCGGGAGCTGGCCATCGGTGCTTCCATCGGTGTGGCCGTCATCGTCTTCACCAACCTGATTCTGCTTCCCGTCGCGATTTCCTACGTTGGCATCAGCAAAAGAGCAGTGGTGCGCAGTAAAGAGGATGCCGTTCGCGAGCATCCCTTCTGGCGGCTGCTGTCGAATTTTGCAGCCCCCAGGGTTGCAAGGGTTTCGGTGATTCTGTCGCTGCTCGCGCTGGGAGGGGGGCTGTGGTATGGCCATAACCTGAAGATCGGCGACCTTGATCAGGGGGCACCTGAACTGCGTCCTGATTCGCGATACAACCAGGACAACAACTTCATCATCAGCAATTACTCCACCAGTTCCGATGTGCTGGTGGTGATGGTCAAGACCCCGCCCGAAGGCTGTTCGGCGTACCAGACGCTATCGGCGATCAACGAATTGTCCTGGAAGATGGAAAACACCCCCGGTGTGCAGTCGGCGATCTCGCTCGTGACGGTATCCAAGCAGGTGATCAAGGGCATGAATGAGGGCAACCTCAAATGGGAGTCGTTGTCGCGCAACAAGGATGTACTCAACAGCTCGATATCCCGCGCAGACGGCCTCTACAACAACACCTGTTCGCTGGCTCCCCTGTTGATTTTCCTCAATGATCACAAGGCCGAAACCCTCGACCGCGCCGTGCATGCGGTACAGGACTTCGCCCAGGCCAATAACAGGGAAGGTCTGGAGTTCTTGCTGGCGGCGGGTAACGCCGGTATCGAAGCGGCCACCAATGAGGTAATCAAGCAGGCTGAGCTGACCATCCTCATTCTGGTTTACATCTGTGTAGCGGTGATGTGCATGATCACCTTCCGCTCCTGGGCGGCGACGCTGTGCATCGTACTGCCTCTGGTGTTGACGTCGGTGCTGGGCAACGCGTTGATGGCGTTCATGGGTATCGGTGTCAAAGTCGCGACATTGCCGGTGGTGGCGTTGGGCGTGGGGATAGGCGTCGACTACGGAATTTACATCTACAGCCGTCTGGAAAGCTTCCTGCGCGCTGGTCTGCCCCTGCAAGAGGCCTATTACGAAACCCTCAAGTCCACCGGTAAGGCGGTGCTGTTCACAGGGTTGTGTCTGGCGATCGGCGTCTGTACCTGGATTTTCTCTGCCATCAAGTTCCAGGCTGACATGGGGCTGATGTTGACGTTCATGCTCCTATGGAACATGTTCGGCGCGCTGTGGCTGTTGCCTGCACTGGCGCGGTTCCTGATCAAGCCGGAGAAGATGGCGGGCAAGGTGGGGAATTCGTTGTTTTCTCATTGATCCTGCGTTTGAAACGAAAAAACCGCATCCGACAAAGGTGCGGTTTTTTTGTGGGCCCCGAGCAACTGTAGGAGCTTGCCCGCGATGGCGTCAGAGCAGATGAGTCGATGTTGATTGCTCGTCTGTCATCGCGGGCAAGGGCGCTCCTACAGAGATAAAGCGCAATTCGTCAGTTATAGATAAAGAAGCCACGCCCGCTCTTACGCCCCAGATACCCGGCCGCGACCATTTCTTTGAGCAGTGGTGCAGGGCGGTATTTGCTGTCGTTGAAGCCCTCGTGGAAAGCCTCAACGATCGCCAGCAGCGTATCGAGGCCGATCAGATCGGCCAGTGCCAGAGGCCCAATGGGCTGGTTGCAGCCCAGTCGCATGCCATCGTCAATATCCTGAGCGGTGGCGAGCCCCTCCTGAAGCACCAGAATCGCTTCGTTGATCATCGGCACCAGAATGCGATTGACCACGAAACCTGGACGATTGCCCGCCGTGATGGCGGTTTTGTTCAGGCGCTCGGCGAGCTTGATCGCCGCCACGTGCGTCTCGTCGGCGGTTTGCAGGCCTCTGATGACCTCGATGAGGCCCATCATCGGTACGGGATTGAAAAAGTGCAGGCCGATGAAGCGGTCAGGGTCACTGACACTCGCCGCCAGTTGAGTAATCGACAGCGACGAGGTGTTGGACGCGATAACGCAATCGCGGCCGACGTGCTCGGCGATCTGCCGGAGCAGCCTGAGCTTCAGGTCAAGGTTCTCGGTGGCGGCCTCTATGACCACCTGCGGACGATTCAGGGCTGCGTAGTCGGTGGTGCAACGGATTCGCGACAGCGCTTGCTCGGCAATCTCGGCGGTCAGCGTCTGTTTGTTGACCTGGCGTTCCAGGTTCTTGCGGATCGTGGCCAGGCCGCGTTCCAACGCCGCGTCGTTGATGTCCAGCAATGTCACGTCGAAGCCGGCCACTGCGCAGACTTGCGCAATGCCGTTGCCCATGGTGCCTGCGCCGATGACGGCAATATGTTGCATGGTCATGTGGAGCGTCCCCTCACACGCGTTCGAAGATCACAGCGATGCCTTGTCCGCCGCCGATGCACATGGTGACCAGCGCATAGCGGCCGCCGATACGCTGCAGTTCATGGATGGCCTTGGTGGCGATGATCGCGCCCGTCGCGCCGACCGGGTGGCCAAGCGAAATCCCTGACCCGTTGGGGTTGACCTTCTCCGGATCGAAACCCAGTTCGCGGGCCACGGCACAGGCTTGGGCCGCGAATGCTTCATTGGACTCGACCACGTCCAGGTCGGCGACGGTCAGCCCGGCGCGCTCCAGCACTTTGCGGCTTGCCGGAATCGGACCCAGGCCCATCATCGAGGGCTCGACCCCCGCATGTGCGTAGGCCACGAGGCGGGCCATCGGCTTGAGGCCATGTGTGCGCACCATCTCGGCATTGGCCATGATCAGTGCGGCGGCGCCGTCGTTCAAGCCCGAGGCGTTGCCCGCCGTGACGGTGCCATCTTTCTTGAAGGCAGTCTTCATCTTTTCCAGTTGCTCGGCCGTCACTTCACCGCGCACGTGCTCATCCTGCGCAAAGGTGACTGTGCCTTTGCGGGTGGCAATTTCGATGGGGACGATCTGGCCGTCGAAACGACCTTCGGCAATGGCGCGTGCGGCTCGCTGCTGGCTCGCCAGTGCCAAGGCGTCTTGATCGGCGCGGGTGATGCCGTAGTGTTCGGCGATGTTTTCTGCAGTGATCCCCATATGGATGTTGGCGAAGGGGTCATGCAGCGCACCGAGCATGTAGTCATAGGCCTGCACGTTGCCCATCCGCGCTCCCCAGCGGGCCTGCGGCATGATGTAAGCGCCGCGGCTCATGGATTCGGCGCCGCCAGCCAGCACAGCCTTGGCATCCCCCAGCAGGACGGATTGCGCAGCGGACACGATGGCCTGCAAGCCGGAGCCGCACAGGCGATTGACATTCATCGCCGGGGTTTCCTTGGTCAGGCCGGCCTCCAGTGCGATGACCCGAGACAGGTAGGCGTCGCGGACTTCGGTCGGAATGACGTGGCCCATGACCACATGGCCGATGTGCTCCGCGGCGAGTCCAGAGGTCGCCAATGCCGCACGGCTGACCTGAGTGCCCAGCTCGATGGGTGAAACGTCTTTGAGGGAGCCGCCAAATCCGCCAATGGCGGTGCGCAACGCGCTGACGACGAAAACTTCGGTAGTACCCATGTCGACTCCTGATAGCTGGCTGAACGGAGAAAAAGCCCGACCCACGACATTTCGGTCAGGCGCGCTGTGCGGGCAAGTCTAGATCGGCGTCCGGAGGGGGCCTATGCCGAAACTGTCCAGATTGGCTGGCGTTCTTTACCATCAGTGTCGTGGCTCATAACGACAACAGGAATGGCGGCTCATGCGGGATAAGGATTCGGTCTCGATCTACTTCGTTCACTTGGTGACGCAGGCCTTGCGTGACCAGCCGCTGCGCCTGCAATCGGTGCTGGAAGGGGCGGGCATCGACATGGCTTTGCTGAGCGACCCAACGGCGCGAGTCCCGGCGAGCGCATTCGCCGCGTTATGGCTGATTCAGATCAAGGAGTTGGAAGACGAGTTTTTCGACCTCGACAGCCATGGCATGCCCCTGGGCAGTTTTGCCTTGATCTGCCGGGGGCTGATCCAAGAGCCGAATCTGGAGAAAGCCTTGCGCCAGTGCCTGAATAATTTCGCCCTGTTCCTGAAAGACTTTCGTGGCCACCTGATCGTGCGCGGTCCGCGGGCCATCATTTCTGTGGACAACCGGGCTGCCGACCCCACCAAGGGACGCTTTGGCGAGGAAACCTTCCTGCTGCTGATGATCAGCCTGTTGTGCTGGTTGGGGGGGCGTCGGTTGACCATCGATCGCGCCCATTTTCGCCACACCCGGGAACGGCTGAGTGACGATTCACTGCTTTGGGGATTCAACCTGGCGTTTGGCGAGGCGCGTACCGAGGTCGAGTTTTCCAGCCATTACCTGCGTTTGCCGGTGGTGCAGTCGCTGCCTTCGCTCAAGTCCTTTCTGCGCACTGCACCGCAGTGGCTGGTGATTCGCTTCCGCAATCAGCGCGGATTGGCGTCGCAAGTCTACCAACGGCTGCGCAGCAGCCATTACGGGCACTGGCCGACGCTGCTGCAAATGGCGGCGGAACTGAAACTGAGCCCCACCACCTTCCGGCGCCGCCTGGAACGCGAGGGCTGCGCGTTTCAGGGGATCAAGGACGAGGTCCGCCGGGGCATCGCCCAACAGAAGCTTCGTGAAACCGACATGAGCGTGGTCGATATAGCCGCGCTCGTGGGCTTTCAGGAGCCCAGTGCGTTTCACCGGGCTTTCAAGAAGTGGACCGGCGAGAGCCCCGGCGGCTATCGCCGTCAGCGAGCCTTCGTCACCCAGGATATGGACAGCGCAGCGCCGTAACCGGCGGCCGTCCTGTTGTGTCAGCGCTTGGGTCGCCAGGCGTCCTGCCAAGCCTGGGCGGTCGAGTCATCGAACACTCCATGGCGGAGCACGTATTCTCGCAACTGATCGCCCAGGTGCGCAGCGGTCGACGGATCCTGGGTGTGCGCGCGAATGCCCTCCAGCCAGCCTGAGAGGGTGTGCGGAACACGTGTCACGGGCAGATCACCGGAGAAGGGTCGCACATCGCTGCACACCACTGGGACGCCGCAACTGCCCAGTCGAAGCGCGGCGAGGTCGGTACGGCAAGTGGTGAACAGGTTATCGTTCGCCGGCAGCAAGCCGAGATCCAGATCCAATGCGGCGAGCGCAGCAGGAAACTGATCGGCCCCGGGCAATTCATGGTGTTCGTGGGCGTAGGCGCGCAGCACGCCCTGATGGTCGCCCATCACGATCCATTCCACTTCATCGGCCAGTGCTTCGATGACGGGGACAATCATCTGCAAATCCTGGGCTTGCCAGTGATCGTTGACCAGTCCCACCCGCGGTTTTGCGCCGCGTCCGCGTGCGCAGGACAGATGTCCCCAAACGTCGACGTTCAGCCGGGACGGAATCAGGTGCACGTCGGCATGAAACTCGCGCGCGATGTCGGCAAGCATGGGGCTGGCGGCGATGACCCGGTCCACTTGGCCAAGCAATTGTTGCAGCCGTTGCAGCCGCTCCGGGCTGAAGGCGAATGCGTCTTCGGACGGCTGCTCCGGGGCGAGGTCGAGGTCATTCAAGTCAAGAATGACGAACGCGTTCGGCAGGATTCGGGCACGCGCCACCGTCTGCAGGAAGCCTTCATCGAGGCGCGCCTGAAAGACGATGACGTCAGGGTTCAAGCGCGCTTCCTGTGGAATCGACAACGGGCCGCTGCTGAGCTTGCCTTCGATGACGCCGCGCAGTTCGAGCGCCTGCAACGGACCGATCACCCGTTCCTGAGGGGCGGCCCACAGCCCGTCGGGGTAGGCCAGCACCACCGGCGCACGACGCCAGGCCATCGGCCGCCAGACCAACTGCATGTTCAGTTCCAGTTCCACCGACTGCAGGTCCAACGAGAGATTGGGGTTGAAAGCAGGATCGCGGCCGATCAGCGGTAGCCATTTGCGGTACATCGCCAGTTGCTCGCCCACGAAGCGCTTGCGTTTGACCTGATAGGCCGCCGTGTCGACATGGGTCTGGCTGACGCTGCCTTCGTGAATCAGTACCGAATGGGGCGTCCAGACATTCAGGTAGCCCAGTGCGCCGACTTTCAGGCACAGGTCGACATCGTTGTAGGAGACGACGAACGCGGTTTCATCGAGGCCGCCGACCTCTTCGTAAACCGAACGACGAACCATCAGGCACGCCGCGGTGACCGCGCTCAGGTCCTGATCCACTTGAACCCGCTGGGTGTAACCCTGGACATGCTGAGGTTCGCTGATGTGCTGGTGACCGGCGGGCCCGTCCAGCCCCATGCGCACGCCAGCGTGCTGCATGCGTCCAGTGGGGTAGAGCAGCTTGGCGCCGACCACGCCCACTTCAGGTCGCAAAGCATGGTTGAGCAATTCGTCCAGCCAGCGCTCGTGCACGATGGCCGTGTCGTTGTTCAGCAGCACCAGATACTCGCCTCGCGCCTGAGCCGCCGCGACGTTGTTGATGCGCGAATAGTTGAAGGGATGAGGGTAGCGCAGCACCCGGACCTGATCCGAACCCATGGCCTCGATCTGCGCTAGCCACGCCAAGGCTTCGGGGGTTTCGCTGTTGTTGTCGACAATCAACAGCTCGTAGTTTGGGTAGCGAGTCTTGTGCAGCAGGGTTTCCACGCAGCGTTGCAGAAACGGCAACTGATCCTTGGTCGGCACGATGATCGACACCACCGGTTGCGCGGTGTGGCCATACAGCACGTGATAGCGCCGGGGTAGGGTATGAACGACCTGCGCCTGCGCATAACCGCGGACCTTGAGGTGGCGCTCAAGGGTGCCGATTTCATGCAGGTTAGGCGTTGTCGCGGGCAAGTCGCAGACCAGCAGCGGCTCACAGACATGGGCAATGCCCTCGGTGCCGCCATGCTCGATCTGCCGCAGGATAAGGTCGAATTCCGCCGCGTCGCTGAACTGCGGATCGAAGCCGCCCAGACGCTCAAGGGTCGTGCGAGCGAACAGCCAGTGGGCAGCGGCTTGCAGCGGAAAGCTGAGCAGGTAATCGAGATTGAAATCCGAGCGCAGGGCCGACGTCAGACCGCCTTGAGGGTGGCGATGCATGTGATCTGCGAAGGCGAGTGCGAGGTCAGGCGCCTGCATCAGTTGCAGGGCGCAGGCGGTCAGTCCAAAAGACGTGAACTGCGCACCGGCGTCGACCGTCAGCAGCCAATCGAACGCACGGGATTGGACGATCTGGTTCAGCACCGAAGCCATGTCTTGTGGGGCAGGTGCCGTGAACTCGGACGCCATGACCACCTGAATCATCGCCGCCATCGGGCCGTCTTTGGGCAGGCTGTCGAGGGTGAGTTGGACGTCAGCCGGGGGCGAGTCGAGGTCTTTGATCACCACCAGCAGCGAGGGCGTTTCCGACTCACTGAAGTGGCGATCAATCTCGCGCTGTTGCCCTTTGTCTGGCGTGCGGTACTCCAGCCATGCTTGCACCTGCTGAGGATTCAGGCGTTGCGGCGCAGGGCCAGACAGGTGTGCCAGCAAGTCGAAATCGCTAAAGCCTTCCGAGCCAGCCAGCGCCCGTGCACCGACGCGGCCGTTGGCCAGGGAGGTGCTCGCCCAACCGGCTTCACGTACCAGACGATGGAAGCGGTGAACCTCTTCGGTGTCAGCGCCTGCGATCTCGATCCCCTGATCGGTAAGGTGCTGCGGGGCGATGCGGCTGGCGCTCAACGTCGACGGCAGCACAATCAGGTCACCTGTGCTCAGCAGGCGCGCGTACAGCGCCAGCGGGCTCAGCAAGCCAAGGGACTCACCGCCCAACGTGAACGGCGCATCGCCTAGCGCCATGACCTCCTGACGCCGACACATTATCGCGCTCGGTTCGCCGATGAAGTTGCAGGTGAACTCACCCAGCACCGCGACCACGTCGGGGCCGCGCAGCACCAGCGGCTGGTCGACGCGAAAACGTGTCGTCAGATTTTCCGGGAGCAGGGCGCCGTCGGCGTCGAGCCATTGGCGATGGGCCGATACCAGGCGGGCCTGTGGGCTCGCTGCCAACGCCGCGACCATCTGCCGGATGCAGTCGGGGCCAAGAAGGCCGTCACCCGAGAGAAATTTGATGTACTCGCCGCTGGCCGCATCAATCCCTTGTTCGAAACACGCCTCGATTCCCGGCGTGCGCTCGTTGCGCAGGTAGCGAATCGGCCAGGGACAGGACGCCCGGTACAGATCGCTGACCGTCTCGGCCAGGCCGTCGTGGGTGTCATCGCAAATCACGATCTCGATCGCATCGTGGGTTTGCTCGATCACACTGCGCAAGGCCGTTTCAAAAAACTCGGTCCGGCACACGGCGATGACGACACTGACCAGTCGTTGTGAATCCATCTGGGTTTCCGCTCGGTGAAAAAACTGACTTGAACGCTCGCTCGCACCGAACGACGCGCTGAAAAAACCGGAGCGCCATGAAAATGACGCACCGTCTTCAATGGGCTGGATACGTAGCAATAACCCGGCCAAACCGCAGGTGTTCAGGGCGGTGGCGCGACCCTTGCATCGCCATTTGGCAGCGACGACTGCGTGACGTGGGAGCCCTCCGGGGCACGTATCGGCGCGTTCGAGCCAATTAACGTTCGTCGATGCGTGGCCGATATGCGAACAGCAAGGCGTTGCGCATGGCGCCGATTCATTTTCACCCACTGCCTCCCGGCAGATACCAGGATTCATCATGGCGACACCATCGCAATTCGATAACGACACGTTTCAACTGGCTCGCGATCATCTGCAACAGTTCGTCAAGAAAACCGCAGAGCACTTGCGAGGCGAATCAGGACGGTTGCTGGAAGTCGGTCCGCAGGATCGCTCCCTGGTCCGGGAGAGCTTTCATAACTTTGCGGTGGAGACGTTCGACATCGTCGACACCTACGGGCCCGACCTGGTGGGTGATATCACCAAGGTCAACACCTTCATTCCCGACAGTGCGTACGATGTCGTGGTGTGCATGGAGGTCATCGAGCACACCTTGAACCCGTTCGATGCCGTCAAAGAGATTCGGCGGGTGCTGAAAGACGGCGGTCATTTACTGATTTCCGCCCCTTTGAACTGGCGGATCCACGGCCCTTCGCCAGATTGCTGGCGCATCACCGAGCACGGGTGGAATGCGCTGCTTCGGGACTTCGACATCGTTGAGATCGACATTCTCGAATCCCCCGGCCGAGAGCTGTTCCCGATCCGTTACAACGTGCTGGCGCGCTGCAACAAGGCCAAGCAGAGCCAGGACAACGAATTGCAGTTCCGTTGGATATGAAGCCCGCCATGCCCGCCAGCGTCGCGTCGCTGGAAGCGCTGTTGCCGCGCCTGTCGTCGGCCACCTTCGATCCTGCGGTCTTCCGCAAGACCGGTGTGTTCGTGGTGCGTAACGCCATCGCGCGGGACGTGGTCGACGCCTGGGTCAGCGAGTGGAAGGTGTTTCACGCGACGATTCTGGAGAAGGGCCGGGACGTCAACCGCGCCAATCCAGTGTCGCTCAACGAGCAGCTCCCCGAGCGCCTCGCCCATATGTACCGTGAGCCGGTGTTCGCTCAGACGCTGAAGGCGATCATGGGCGATCACATCGCGCTGTATAACCACCGCTTCGTGATCAAGGACGCCCTGAGCCCGAACAAGGTCTTTCTGCATCAGGACAGCTGTTATCACGCTGGCAACCTGAACAAGTGCAGCGTATTCGTCCCGGTGAGTCGGGTGGACAAAGACAACGGTGGCCTGACGTTCCATGTGGGTTCGCACCGGTTGGGTGTGCTGGGAGACGCCGGAGAAATCGACCCTACGAGTTTCGACGTGCAATGGCCCACCGTGACCCCCGAATTGATGCCCGGTGATTTTGTCGTCATGGACAGTCGACTCTGGCATGAGTCCGGGCCCAATGTGTCGGGCATCGATCGCATCATGGCTGACATGATCATGCAGCCCGCCGACGATCCGACGGGCCAGGAATTGCTGTGCGGCGAATGGCAGACCGACGTGTTCTATTCGCCCAAGGCCATCACGCGCCACTTCGTCAATTCGCGCATTCTCAAGATCGTCAAATACGAAAAAGAGTTGGCGCAACTGAAAGCCGACATGCCCGCTCAGCACTGACTGCGCAATGAGCACGCATGAATCCATCGAGGAAAGAACATGACCACCTGCCTTGCCACCAACACCTTCGCGCCCTCCAAGTTGATGCACATCCGACCTTACCGCGTGCTAAGCATCGAAGATGGCCGCGAGGAAGAAGTGAAGTTTTTCATGCCCCCGGCGGACGGGGCAGGGAGCCTGACCGCGTTCGAGTCGGTGATGCTGCTTAAGCTGGTGCGGGCGATCAAGCCCGACTTCATTTTCGAGTTTGGCACCTTCGATGGCCGCACCACGCGGTTGGTGCTGGAAGACCTGCCGGATAACGGCGACCAGAATCCGCGTATCTACACGCTGGATTTGCCAGATACCGAGGGCGTGGTGTTTCAGGGTGACGACAAGTTGTTGGCCGAGAAGGCGCTGCTTTCGACGCGCAAATACAACCTCTCGCCCAAGAAAGGCATGGTCAAACAAATCCTCCAGGACTCGATGACGTTCGATCCGACCCCGTACGCCGGCAAGTTCGATTTTATCTTCGTCGACGCCAACCACGAGTATGACTACGTCAAGAAAGACACCGAGAACTCCCTGCACATGTTGGGCGGAGAACGTAATTGCATCGTCTGGCACGACTACGGCAACCCGCAGTTCCCGGAACTGACCCGCTACTTGGAAAGCCTGGCCGATGACCTGGAGCTGTATCACATCCAGGGCACCATGCTGGTGTTTCATATGCGCGGGTTGAAGATCGGTGACGAGCGCCCGGCAGGTTGAGGGTTGCAGGTTTGCGAAGGCGCCCTCAGTGGCGCCTTTTTTCATGGAGCGGCGATCTCGCAAGCGCCGACTTTTTGTCTCTCGCAACGCCTGTCATTTTTCTTCATCGGCGCTGAACGCCTTGTGCGGCGGGGGTTTTAGCCCTCTTGAGGGTCGTTGGTTCGGATCTTGCTTCGGCAGCCACATGCATCGGCGAAAGCGTCCGATCACGTTCTGTGGAGTGGCGAGTGATGGAAGAGAAAGTCGTAGGTTTGATTGAAGAGGCGATGGAAGCGGACGCAGGATCGCTGACGGTCGATCAGCCGCTGGACTGGGATTCGATTGCGCTGGTGACGTTCATGGCCATGGCCGATGAGCACCTGAACAAGACGCTGTCGGCTGCGCGTCTGAACAAGTGTGTGACGGTAAGAGACGTCATCACCCTGGTTGCCGAGTGACACTGGCCAGCTTCGTTTTCTGGACACCTTCATGACAAGCACGAAATCCCGACAGATTGCGCCAGCCTTGGTGAGCGCCTACTGGCACCCGCTCTGTCTCAAGTCGCAGGTTGCCGAGGACAGGGATTTCATACGCTTCAACGTGCTGGACTTCGAAGTCGTGGTGTTCAATGACGCGGGCAACCTGATTGCCTTCGATAACCGTTGCCCCCACCGTGGCACGCGTTTCTTCACCGAGGATCGGGGGCGCCAGCGGATTCTGTGCCCTTACCACGGCTGGAGCTATGGCGCGGGGCACCTGCGCATTCCCGACGCCAAAAGCTTCACGGGGTGTGACATCGGTAAGGCCGACCTGAATTTCTTCAAGCTCGCGTTCTGCGGCGAATTGGTGTTCTTCGCCATCGAGCCGCGTGCGTCGCTGGCGGATCAATTAGGCCCCGAGATTTATCGATTGATCGCGCAGACGACGCCGGACTTAAGTGGCGTCGCCGATTTCAACCGCTACGCGTTCGAAGCCGACTGGTCGATTTCCCTCGAAAATGCACTGGAGCCGTATCACATTCCCCTTGTGCACCGGGACACGCTGGCCACTTTGAAACTGGGCCGCGGGGAGAACGTTTTTTACGGGGAAAACTCCATCTGGTCCGCGCCGGTGGAGAACGAAAAGGTTGCGCGACGCCTGGAAGGCCTGTCACGGTTTTTCGCGCCGCGCGAGGCATTCCCCGGCTACATCAGCCTGTTTCTTTATCCATTTTCCATGCTGTCCTCGACTTACGGCTATTCGTGGTCGATGCAGAATTTTTTCCCGTCATCGTGTGATGACCGCACCTGGTTCACCAGCCAGCTGTTTGCGCTGCGTGCGGCCTCCGAGCGCTATGACGAAATCGTCGCGACCTTCATGGCGTCGACGGCAGAAAACAACCGAGCGGTTTTCGACGAAGACCATTCCATTTGCAAGCGCATTCCCGGCGATACCTGGTCGTGGGAGCCACCCCGCTATTTCAGCTCGACGGAAGCCAAGCTTCTGCATTTTCGGGCGTCGTGCGCGGAATGGGCCCAGCAGTCCGGGCTCGCTGCATTACCTGGCGAGGAGCCCGTATGAACAGCGTCACAGGCAGTACCGATGACGCGGTGCGCCGTATTTCAGCAGCGCGTGTGCGCGGCATTGCGTGTGCGTTGCCCGACACCCTTTCGGAAGTGGCCGACCTGACAGCTCGCTTCGGTGAGGAAAGCGTGTCCAAGATCATGGCCAGCACCGGCATTGAGCGCCGTCATGTGGTCACGGACCAATGCACCTCTGACCTCTGCGTCGAGGCGGCGCAACGGCTGCTGAGCGATCTGAATGTCGACAAGGCCTCGATCGACACGCTGCTGTTTGTCACCCAAACCCCGGATTACGTATTGCCCGCCACGGCCTGCACGCTGCAGCGGCGCCTTGAGCTGCCCTACACCACGGCCGCTCTGGACGTGAACATGGGCTGTTCGGGTTACGTGTATGGCCTGTGGATGGCCTCGGCAATGGTTGCCAGTGGCGCCAGCAAGCGGGTGCTGCTGCTGGTGGGCGACACCATCAGCAAACTGGTCGCGCCCGATGACCGTTCCGTCGCCGCGCTGTTTGGCGATGCCGGCTCGGCGACCTTGATCGACTACGACCCTTCGGCCCCTGCGACGCCTTTCGTGTTGGGTACCGATGGCAGAGGCGAGAAAAACCTGAGAGTGCCGGGTGGCGCGTTCCGGGATCGCAGCGGCCTGGATACGTCGACTTCTGAGGAGGGCGTACGCGGCCCGTTCGATCTGTACATGGACGGCGCCGAGATCTTCGCTTTCACCTTGGCGAGGGTTCCGGCACTGGTGCGCGCGCTGGAGGCCTGTGCCGTTGACCAGTCAGCGGCGATCGAAAAATACGTGTTCCACCAGGCCAACCGGTTCATGCTCGAGCACTTGGCCAAGAAGGCCAAGGTGCCGTCTGAAAAGGTGGTCCTGAATCTGCAGCAGGTCGGCAATACCAGCAGTGCGTCGATTCCGTTGGCGCTGAGCCTGGATGCCCAGGGCGCTGCCACCACGCTGCAAGGCCATTACCTGCTGGCCGGGTTTGGCGTCGGCTATTCATGGGCAGGTTGCGTCGTGGATTTCAACAACACCCGGATCAGCCCGCTGACGCGGGTCGCCCCATCGCGTAACGAGGCCTAAGTGCAGACCCATCCTTTTTCGCTGGACGGCATGTCCATCCTGGTCACCGGTGCTTCCTCCGGCATAGGCCGTCAGGTGGCGATCTGGCTCAGTCAGCAGGGCGCGCGGATCGTCGCGGTCGGTCGCGACCTGCCGCGCCTGGAAGAAACCCTTGGCCGCTTGCAAGGGGAAGGGCACAGCTGTCACGGCTTCGACTTCCTGGCGGGCGACGATGTCTCGGCGTGGATGAAAGCGCTGGTCAAGGCGTCTACGCCGTTGGACGGGCTGGTGCATGCGGCCGGGGTTCAGTTGCCACTGCCGATCCGGGCTATGGGGCTGGACCATTGGGAGAAAATTTTCGCCACCAATGTCACCTCCGGGTTTTCGTTGATCAAGGCGTTCCGGCAAAAAGGCGTGTGCCGCACGCCGTCGAGTATCGTGATGCTGTCCTCGGTCATGGCGCAGGTCGCCCAGCCTGCGCTGGTGGGCTATTGCGCCAGCAAGGGGGCGGTGGAGTCGATGGTCCGTGCCGCGGCACTGGAGCTGGCCCGGGAAGGCATTCGCGTCAACGCCGTCGCACCGGGTGTGGTCAGGACCGAGATGGCCGACAAGCTCGAAGGGCTGGTGGGCGAGGACGCTATGGCAGCCATCGAGGGCAAGCACCCGCTCGGTCTGGGCGAACCGCTGGATGTCGCGTACGCCGTCCATTACCTGTTGTCCCCCGCGGCGCGCTGGGTCACAGGCACATCGTTGGTGGTCGACGGGGGGTACCTGGCCGAATGAACGTGACCAAACTGATCATCGTGGGCGCTGGTGGGCTGGGGCGGGAGGTGCATTCCTGGCTCAAGGACTGGGTCGAGCACAACGATGGCTACAGCATCGGCGGCTTTCTCGATGACGGCAGCCTCTCGCTGAATCGTTTCCACCACTACGCTGATATCTTGTCGACCATCGACGCCTACGAGCCTGCGGACGACGAGCGGCTGCTGGTGGCCATCGGCAAGCCTTCCGACAAGAAATACGTGGTCGAAAAACTGCTGGCCAAAGGCGCGCAGTTCTTCACCTTGGTTCATCCCACAGCCATCGTCGGGGAGAACGTCAAGATCGGGCGGGGCGTGCTGGTGTGTCCGTTTTCCGTGTTGTCAGTGGATTTGACCATCGGTGATTTTGTGACCGTGAATTCACTGTGCACCATCGGCCATGACACCCACATCGGCGATTTCTCGACCTTGAGCGGCCACTGCGATTTGACCGGCGGTGCGGTGCTCGAAGAGGAGGTGTTCATGGGCTCGCGTTCCTCGGTCCTGCCCAAGGTACGGGTTGGCAGGGGCGCAGTGGTCGGCGCAGGCAGTGTCGTGCTGCGCGCGGTAAAACCCGGCGACGTGGTGTTCGGCGTGCCGGCCAAGCGGATTTCAGGATAGGCATGCCATGGCCCGTTACGCTCGAATCAGTGAAATAGAGTACGAACTTCCCGAACGCGTACTGAGCAACGAGATGCTGGCGCGGGAGTTTCCCGAGTGGGATGTCGACAAGATCTTCCAGAAGACCGGCATCAATGAACGCCATATCGTGGCCGAGGGGGAAACGGCGTCGGATCTGGCGTTTCGTGCCTGCGAAAAGCTGTTCGCCAACAGCGATACCACGCGCGACCAGATCGACTGCCTGATCTACTGCACCCAGAGCCCGGACTACCTGCTTCCGGCCACCGCGTGCATCCTGCAACATCGCTTGCAACTGCCCCAGCACTGCGCGGCCTTCGATTTCAATCAAGGGTGTTCAGGGTTCATCTACGGATTGGGGCTGGCCAAGGGCTTCATCGAATCCGGTCAGTGCCGCAACGTCCTGCTGATCACCGCCGACACCTACAGCCGTTACATCAACCCCCAGGACAAGAGCGTTCGCACGCTGTTTGGCGATGCGGCCGCGGCGACCCTGATCAAGGCCGCGGACGACGCGTTGCCCAGCCTGGACCGCTTTCGGTATGGCAGCGACGGCGCCGGGGCGCCCAACCTGATCGTGCCGGTGGGCGGTGCCCGTCGGCCCTGGGTGGCCGGAGACACCCCCGCTGAATATGGCGACGACAGTGGTAATGTCCGTTCGGACGCCAACCTGTACATGAACGGCTCGGCGATTTTCGAGTTTTCGATGACTCAGGTGCCCAAGCTGTTTGCCTCGCTGTTCGATGAACACTTCACGGTCGAGCAGTCCGATCTGTTCGCGTTCCATCAAGCCAACCAGTTCATGCTCGATGCTTTGCGGCGGCGTCTGAAGTTACCGCCCGAGAAGTTCATCACCGAGTTCAGGCATTGCGGCAACACGGTGTCGAGCAGTATCCCCGTCGCGCTGAAAGAGGCGCTGAACAAAGGGCAGATCCAGCGCGGCCACCTGATTACCGCAGTGGGGTTCGGCGTTGGCTACTCGTGGGGCGGTTGCGTCATCCGCTGGTAAGCGCATCGAGCGACGTTCGAGGGCTCCGACCGGAACCCTCGGCACATCAGGTCAGCGATCCAGCAGTGCCGCCTGCCAGCGCTGCAGGTGCGCCTCATCGAGCATCCAGTCGCTCGCCACCTTCGCTTTCAACGCCTGCCCAAGGCGCTTCGCCTGCTCCGGATCCTGGAGGTGCGCGCCAATCGCATCCAGCCAGGCCGCGGTCGAATTCTGCACGCGGGTCAGCGGCAGGCTGTTGCGCAGGCCAGGTACGTCACTGGCAATCACCGGGTAACCGCACGCGCCAAATTCCAGGGCCAGACGCGTACTTTTGTGCTCGCTGTAGAGGCTGTCGCCGGCCGGGATGAGTGCCAGATGCAGGTCAAGGGAAGCGAGCACGCCGGGGTACAGTTCGCCCTCGACCGCGCTCCGCCATTCATGGACGTAGGGGCGCAGGGATTCGGGGCAAGGGCCCATGATGATCCATTCCACTCGGTCCG
>NZ_QARE02000043.1 GCF_003052515.2 Pseudomonas sp. RIT409
CAAACCAGGAGCAAGCGGTTTCCCCCATTTGCCAAGACAAATGGGGCCGCTGTAAAAGCGGAACAGTGAATCAGCGTCAACATCGCCAATGGATCAGCTCGCCGACATCCGGACCCACGGCTCTAATAAGTGACTGATGGCTGTAAAAAGCGGAACAGTGAATCAGCGTCACCCTCGCCAATGGATCAGCCCGCTATAAACCGAACCAACCAACCAGCCAAACAGCAGCCGCAGCAGAGTGTTTGCCCGGGGCAATTAAAACCACCCATATTGGATCCTGAATTAGTTGTCTGCTGCCCTTGAAAAGTGACCGAGCCAATTAACCGGTTTTTTAAGTAAGCGAACTAAGGCTGTTCGACAGCCGGTATTCAACTTCCCACCCCCACGGTCGAAACATATTTCAGGCCGCATCTTCCCTTTCTTCTTACAACCCCGTAAAAAGCGCGGCGCGCGCCTGATCGGTCACGCATCCTCGTCGCTGGCATTCTTGGTTATGGACACAATCGTATGATCAAACGTCTGGGCTTCAGCAGAAAGATCCTGCTGGCCGCTGCACTCATAGTTGTCGTTGCTTTTTCATGTTTCATCCTCGTGAACGATTACCGACAGCGCGAAACGCTGAAGAGCAATGTCAACGCCGAACTGCAACAACTGGGCAGTTTGACCACGCAAAACATTCAAACCTGGCTCGACAGCCGAACCCAATTGCTCTATTCGATGGCCCAGCAGATTGCCGCCGATGGCGCCACGCCCGCCAGTCTGCAGCGCATCGTGGGACTGCCGGTGTACCCGGACAACTTCCAGCTCAGCTACTTCGGCGGCAAGGACGGCCTGATGTTCTCGGTTCCGGCCGGTAACCGTGCCGCCGACTATGACCCGCGCGCCCGCGGCTGGTACAAGGCCGCCGATGCGGCTCAAGGCACCATCGTCACCGAGCCCTATATCGCCGCCTCGTCGGGCAAGCTGGTGGTCACCCTGGCCACCCCGGTGCGTCAGCAAGGCCAGATGATCGGCGTGGCCGGGGCGGACATATCGCTGGATGCCATTACCAAAACCATCAATTCGCTGAATTTCGGTGGCCATGGCTATGCGTACATCGTCAGCGCCGATGGCAAGATCCTGATTCACCCGGACAGCCAGCTGATCCTGAAAAACGTCAGTGAGGCTTACCCCAACGGGGCGCCGAAAATCGCGCCAGGCGTATCGGAAATCGAGTCGGCTGGCAAGGCGCAGTTCATTTCGTTCACCAAGGTCGAGGGCTTGTCTTCGGCCAACTGGTACGTGGCGCTGGTGCTCGACCGGGACGCGGCCTACTCGATGCTCAGTGAATTCCGTGCCTCGGCCATGACCGCAATGGTCATTGCGGTGGCGATCATCATGGTGCTCCTGGGCCTGCTGATCCGGGTGCTGATGCAGCCGTTGCACCAGATGGGTCGCGCCATGCAGGACATCGCCGACGGAGAGGGCGACCTGACCAAACGCTTGTCGATCCTCTCCCAAGACGAGTTCGGCGCTTTGGCATTGTCGTTCAACCGTTTCGTGGAGCGGATCCACGGTTCGATCCGCGAAGTGGCCTCCACGGCGGGACAACTGGGCGAGGTCGCCGCGCGGGTGGTGGGTGCTTCCAACTCGTCCATGGGCAACTCGGATCAGCAATCCAGCCGTACCAGCAGCGTTGCTGCGGCGATCAACGAGCTAGGGGCCGCTGCTCAGGAAATCGCCCAGAATGCGGCGTTGGCTTCCCAGCATTCCAGCGAAGCGACACAGTTGGCCAGTGAAGGGCAGGGTGTCGTGTCGCAGACCATCAAGGCGATGAACGCGCTGTCGGAAAAGATCAGCGAGTCTTGCGCCAACATCGAAACCTTGAACGCGAAGACCGCCAACATCGGGCAGATCCTCGAGGTGATCACCGGTATTTCGCAGCAAACCAACTTGCTGGCGTTGAACGCAGCCATCGAAGCCGCCCGTGCGGGCGAGGCCGGACGCGGCTTTGCCGTCGTGGCCGATGAAGTGCGGAACCTGGCCCATCGCACTCAGGACTCGGCTCAGCAGGTGCAGGGCATGATCGAAGAACTGCAAACGGGCGCCCGTGATGCGGTGGCGAACATGACCGAGAGCCAGCGCTTGAGCGAAAGCAGCGTGACGGTTGCCAACCAGGCCGGTGAGCGCCTGAACAGCGTGACCCGACGCATCGGCGAGATCGACGGCATGAACCAGTCGGTGGCCACCGCCACCGAAGAGCAGACCGCCGTCGTGGAGTCGATCAATGTCGACATCACCGAGATCAACACGCTCAACCAGGAAGGCGTCGATAACCTCAAGTCGACCCTCGACGCCTGCGCTCACCTTGAACACCAAACCGCACGCCTACAGCACTTGGTCGGGACGTTCCGGATCTGAATCTGCACCTCGCCGGAGGCTGCAGGCTGGCCACCTGTCCCGCACCTGAGCCTGTGGGGCAGGGGGGCAGCCACCCGCTGCAAGTTGCTTGAGCGTTCCTTTCGGGGACGTTCGAAGCCCGCCGAACCGGCGTCCCTCCCGTCGATCACCGCCGCAGATATGCCGCAAAATCGATGTCGCCAGCACTGAGAATCGCCTGGACGCGGTTGTGCACGTTGAGCTTGCGAAGAATCGCCGACACGTGCGCTTTGACGGTGGTCTCGGCGATGTCCAGGTTAAAGGCGATCTGTTTGTTAGAGTCGCCTTTGGTCATGCGTTCGAGCACCAGTAATTGCTTGCGCGTCAGGGCGTGAATCAGCTCGGGCGCCAGATGCGCAGCGTTGCTGACGGCGGGGCGCGCCTGGGGTTTCTGGCTGCGAATGACGTCCGAGGGCAGGTAGACGTTGCCGTTGAGAATCTGTTCGATGGCCTCGGTCATCTGCTTGCGCGGCGAGGATTTGGTGATGAAGCCAACGGCGCCATAGGTAATGGCCTGAAGCACCACCTGCTTGTCCTGCTCGGCCGAAACAATCACCACTGCAATGGTGGGTGCCTCATTGCGCAGGCTGATCAACCCGTTGAGGCCGTGCATACCTGGCATGTTCAGGTCCAGCAGGATCAGGTCCAGGTCATGGTGCTCGCGGGTGATTGCCAACGCGCTGTCGAGATCGCCGGCTTCCCTGATTTCGCTGCCTGGAAAACCATCGCGGATCACGGTGTGGATGGCCTCACGGAACAGTGGGTGGTCGTCGGCAATCAGGATTTTATGCATGGTCGGGGCGCCTTTCTTATAATGCTGCGCGTCGCTCGGCGTCGGCCTTGAGGACGGTGTTCGCGCATTACATGTCAGAAACGGCACTTTGTGAATGCGACCATAGAAACGAAAACCCGTACTAAAGTCGTAGACGCTTCGCCCAATGCCCTGTCACGGGCGCGTGCGTTCGAACGGGGGCGTCCTCTAGAGGTGCACTTCCACCGCCAGCGGCAGGTGATCGGACAGGTGCGTCCAGGGCCGGGTGCCAAGAATCTTGGGATCATGGCTGGTGGCATTGCGCAGGTAGATGCGGTCCAACTGCAGCAGCGGGAACCGTGCCGGATATGTCCGGGCCAGCCGACCATTGCAGCGTTCGAAGACTTCGTGCAAGTACTCGCAGCGTGCCAGACGCTTGTTGCCTTGCAATTGCCAATCATTGAAATCTCCGGCGATCACCACTGGGGCGTGATCCGGCAATGAATCCAGCAAATCGCACAACAGATTCAACTGCAACTGGCGGTGACTCTCCAGCAGACTCAGGTGAACGCAGATGGCGTGCACTTCCTCATGGCCGGGTACCTGCAACACGCAGTGCAGCAACCCGCGGCGTTCGGGGCCTGTGATCGACACGTCGAGGTTGCGGTAATGCAGGATCGGATACTTCGAAAGCAGCGCATTGCCATGGTGGCCCTCGGGGTACACCGCATTGCGGCCGTAGGCGAAGTCGCTCCACATGCTGTCCGCGAGGAATTCGTACTGCGAGGTGACGGGCCAATTGTGGTATCGCTCCGCATGACGATCATGGCCACCGAGCACCTCTTGCAGAAAAACCAGATCGGCCCCCGTGCTGCGCACGGCCTCCCTGAGTTCCGGCAGGATGAAACGCCGGTTGAGCGCTGTGAAGCCCTTGTGCGTGTTGACGGTCAGCACCCGCAGGCGATGCACATCGCGCGCGTGGGATGTGTCTGAGGGGGGGAGGCTCAAGCCAGGGGAATCCGAGGTCACGCGCTCACTCCTGTCGCGAGGGAATGTGCTAGTTCCGACCGGCCTCGGTCCTGGCAGTTCAGCTTTTTCCCACCCCGACTGACTGGCGACTTTTCACACGCGGGTATCGGCCTGTGGCCGACGGGACAGCCACAGCGTCAGGCCCAGCGCAAGCATCGACAACAAGGCAGCGAAGAAGAAAATCCAGTCGTAGCCCATGCCCAGCGCAATGGCCCCCATCAGCGGGCCGGATACAGCCAAGGCCAGATCGAAGAACACCGCATACGCCCCCAGCCCAGCACCTCGGCTGCTGTTGGGGACCTGCTTGATCGCTTCGACACCGATGGCCGGGTACACCAGCGACAGGCCAAAGCCGGTCAGGCCTGCACCGATCAGCGCCAGGCCGGTATTCGGCGACAGCCACAGCATGATCAGTCCAACGACCTCGACCGACATGCAGGTGATGGCCGAGCGGAAACCGCCGAAACGCGTGATCGCATTGATGAACAGCAAGCGCGCAAGGATGAAACAGACCCCAAACACCGTCAGGCACCACGCAGCGCCCTCCCAGCCTCGGTTGACGTAATAGAGGGTGATGAAGGTGGTCAAGGTGCCGTAGCCGATGGACGACAGCGTCAGCCCCAGCCCGTACGGTGCGACGCGGCCGAACACCGACCAGAATGGCATGCGCTCACCTCGCACCACCGGGACCGGTGGCTTGTTGCGGATCAGCCATAGCGCCCCCCCGGCCAGCGCCGTCAGCGCCAGCCCCAGGCTCACGAAACCCAGCGCCTTGACCATGAGCACCCCCAGCGGGGCACCGATGGCGATGGCCCCATAGGAGGCAATACCGTTCCAGGAAATCGAACGTGCAGTGTGTTCGGCACCGACCTGGCCGATGCACCAACTGATGGTGCCGACGCCGATCAACCCCTGCGACACCCCCAGCATCAGGCGCGCAACGATCAGAATGGCCAGGCTGATACTCGGGAAAGGCTCAAGCAACACGGCCACCACCGTCAGCACGCCGCTGGTGGCAATGCCCAACAGCCCGTAGACGATGGCCCGCTTGGTCCCGATGGTGTCGCAGATCCTGCCCGCCACCGGGCGGCTGAGAAGGGTGGCCAGGTATTGCGCACCGATCACCAGCCCTGCCACGACCGCGCTGAACCCCAATTGGCTGTGAACATAGCCGGGCATCACGGCGATGGGCAGGCCAATGCACAGGAAGGCGATGAAGGTGTAAAACACGATGGCGACGATTTGCAGTGTGATCGCCACCGAACCGGCGTTCGGGGCAGGGGAGTTCGGCGGCAGGGCGGCAGACATGGGGCCTCTTCGCTGGAGCGGTGGAGTGCGCCATCATCGCCCGAGGCGGGTGGAAATGAAAGCAGGCTAACGATTTATCGCGGCGAGGTGTCCTCGCCGCGACAAACTCCGGCGAAGCGTAAGGCGGCGGGAAATCGCCGGTATATGCCACTTCCTTAACATCACGGTGCGGCCCCATAATCGCGACATTCAACCGTGGTCGTGAGCCCTGCATGAAAATTGTCGACGACACCCTTCTGGAAGCGCCCGCCGAGGTGCCACCCAAGGGCCGCAAGAATAATCCCGAGAAAACCCGCGATGGTATCCTCCAGGCGGCCATTGCCGAATTCGTGGCTCAGGGCCTTTCCGGCGCCCGGGTCGATGCGATAGCCGAACGCACGCAGACCTCCAAGCGGATGATCTATTACTACTTCAACAGCAAGGAGCAACTGTACGCGGAGGTGCTGGAAAAGCTCTACGGCGACATCCGCCGCACCGAAAGCAGCCTGAGGCTAGACGTGCTGGAGCCGATGGAGGCCATTCGCCGTCTGGTGGAGTTCACGTTCGACCACCATGACCGCAATGTGGATTTCGTGCGCATCGTGTGCATCGAGAACATTCACAACGGCGACAACGTGAAGCAGTCGTCGACGATTCGTGCCTTGAGCCAGCATATCCTGGGTGCGCTCGACGAAACCCTGCGCCGTGGGGAGCAGGCCGGGGTATTCCGTCACGGCGTGCAGGCGGTCGATCTGCACATGCTGATCAGCTCGTTTTGTTTTTATCGCGTATCCAATCGCCACACCTTCTCCGAGATTTTCCAGATCGAACTGGAAGACGTCGAGGTGAAGGCACGTCAGAAAGCGATGGTGTGCGAATCGGTGATGCGCTACCTGATGCCCTGATCGGCCAGGCGAGGATGCTTGGCTGGCGCAACGCTTGCGTCGGGGAGGCGCTTTCGTTGGCCTCTCCGACGCAATGGTTCAACGCAGCACGCTCACCATTTCGCCGATGACGGTCAGCACGTCATGGGCCAGGCGCATCGATCGTGCTCCAGACCAGCCGGTGAGCGGATCGGGTGCATCGTCGTTGTCCTTGAACGGCATCTCCAGTGTCAGCGACAGGCATTTATAGCGTTCACCGACACTGTTGCACGCCAGGTTCATGTTCGCCTTGCCCGGAGCCGATTTGGGGTAGCCGTAGCGGGTCTGGAAGTCTTTGGTCAAGCCACTGAGGCGTGCGCGGAAATCCGCTTCCAGTGTTTTCTGCTGGTCGGTGTACCCCGGATTGCCTTCGCAGGCTGCGGTGAAGACGTAGGGGATTTCCTCATCGCCATGCACGTCGAGGAACATGTCCACGCCGTACCTTTCCATCTGCTGTTTGACGAAATAAACCTCGGGGCTCAGTTCAGGCGTCGAATCCTGCCACGCGCGGTTGAGGTCCTTGCCCTGGGCATTGGTGCGCAGATGGCCATGAAACGCGCCGTCAGGGTTCATGTGCGGGACCAGATACAGATCCGCCGACGCCAGCAACGCCTGAACCTGGGCATCGTGCTCTTTCAGGCGTTCGATCACGCCCTCCATGAACCACTCGGCCATGTGCTCACCAGGATGCTGTTGGGCAATGATCCAGACCTTGCGCTTGCCCGGCGCGCCATCGCCTTTTCGCAGCACCGGAATGTCGCGCCCTTCGACGCTTTTGCCGGTGGCCAACAACTCGGTGCCAGCCTCGTTGAGCGCCTGGCCCATCAGCCAATCATGCCGCTCTCGGCTGTAAGGCTCGAAGTAGGCGAACCAGATCTGCGAGTGTTCGGGCGAACAGGTGAAATTCAATGCCTTGCCGTCGAAGTGGCTGGGCACCCGGAACCACGTCTTGTGGTCGTAGGACGCAACGGCGTTGTAGCCGGTCCAGGCCCGGTTGTAGCTGGATTCGCTGGCGTTGGTCAGGCTGAACGTGTGCGCTTCGCCGACCTGCATGCCCTCGACCTTGAAGTGGAACCACTGGAAATGCGGGCTGCGAGTGTCCGGGCGGATGGCCAGTTGCACGTTTTGAGGTTGGCTGGCATCCAGCACGACGATATTGCCGCTGTCGAAATCACAGGTGATGGAAAGGGCGCTCTGGATCACGGAAAAGTCCTGGAAAGGTTAATGCCGACTCCGCGCCATCGGGTGGCGCTTTTGATCGGTACTTTACACGGATCGGGGCAACCGGCCGCGACAGAAACGTTTGACGATGAGACTCCTCGGGGCGCGCCCCTTTTCGGCTCGTCTGACGCTGATCTGTCTTTGAGGCACAGTGCGCTGGGTCCATGATCGGCCCGTCAGCGCCCGCCTCAGTGCGACAGCTTGCTGGATATTTCGCCTGAACCTCGTGGGCAGTTCAGCACGCCAGGTTCTTTTGCTATGATGCGCGCCACCGCGACAGCGACCCTCTTCATTAGCCTGAAGATGCAACACCCGACCGAACCAGACCCTTCAAGGGCACAAAAAAAAGACCCGGCAAAAATGCCGGGTCAAAAACCGTGATTAGCCTGATGAGGAGATAATCCAAAAGCCGACCTAAGGCTTGAGGGTTATCAACCCGCCTCGCGACGGGTTGCGCTCAATAATAATCATTATCATTTGCACGTCAAATGTTTTTTTCCCTTCCCGCGAAAAAACTGAGGGCCCCCACGTGGGCGCCAGTTGGAATCCTGCTCTCTTGGCATTGCCCGGTCTGGCAGGCAACCGCTAGTCCAGAGGCAGTTCGGTGGTGCGCTTGACCACACTCATCGCAATGTTGGAGTGAGCCTCCTGCACATGGGGGCTCTGCAACAGATGGTCGCGCAGAAAGCGCTCATAGCTGGCAATGTCTTGCACCACCACCTTCAGCATGAAATCCATGTCCCCGGCCATGGTGTAGCACTCCAGAACTTCGGGGTAGCCAATGATCGCTTCTTCAAATTCCGTGAGGTAGCGCCGCCCGTGGCCTGACAGCTTGACGTCGACGAAGACCGTCATGGTCAATCCCAGTCGCGCCGGATCGAGCAGGGCGACCCGACGTTCGATCACGCCTTCTTCTTCCAGACGATTGATCCGCCGCCAGCAGGGGGACTGCGACAGCTCGACCCTTTCGGCGATATCTGCCGCAGACAGGCCGGCGTCGTGTTGCAACAGGCGGAGAATCTTACGATCGATGGGGCTGAGTTTGACCTGCATGAATTGACCCTTTTTTATTCTTCTGAAGGAACAGTCATGCAAGATAGCAGCAGATCCGGGCCAAATTAGAAAGAAAAACCCCACCTCGCGGAGGCAGTATTGGCAGTGTGCGCATCGGGCCCAACCGTCCCGACGCCCCGGCGGCCGCAGCTCATGAGGCTAGAGCCCCCATTCACCACGCACCGAATGGCCACATCCCAATAACAACAATGGAGTGCCTGAATGTCCCTCGCCGATATCCGTCTGGACGATAAGTACCGGCTTGCAACCGGCAACCTGTATCTCACCGGTACCCAGGCGCTGACCCGCCTGCCCATGCTGCAGAAGCAGCGCGACGAGGCCCGCGGCCTCAACACCGCCGGCTTCATTTCCGGCTACCGCGGCTCTCCGCTGGGCAATCTCGACAAGAGCCTGTGGGATGCCAAGGATTACCTTCGCGAAAATGCCATCCACTTTCAGCCCGGCGTCAATGAGGAGCTCGCGGCGACGGCAGTGTGGGGCAGCCAGCAAGTCAACCTGTTCCCGCAGGGAAAATACGACGGTGTGTTTGCGCTGTGGTACGGCAAGGGGCCAGGCGTGGATCGATGCGGCGACGTGTTCAAGCACGGCAACTCGGCGGGTGTCGCTGGAAAGGGCGGTGTGCTGATTCTGGCGGGCGACGATCACGGGTGCAAATCCTCGACCATCGCGCATCAGAGCGAACATGCATTCATCGCGTCGATGATTCCGGTGCTCAACCCCAGCAATGTCCAGGAGATCCTCGATTACGGCATCATCGGCTGGGAGCTGTCGCGTTACAGCGGCTGCTGGGTGGCAATGAAGACCATCGCCGAGAACGTCGATTCGTCGGCTGTCGTCGAAGTCGACCCCTTGCGCATCCAGACGCGGATCCCCGAAGACTTCCAGTTGCCCGATGACGGCTTGCACATTCGCTGGCCCGACCCGCCGCTGGCGCAGGAAGCGCGCCTGAACACCTACAAGATTTACGCCGCTCGAGCGTTCGCGCGGGCCAACGCATTGAATAAAGTGGTGATCGATTCCCCGCAACCGCGCCTGGGGATCATCACCACGGGCAAGTCTTACCTGGACGTGCGACAAGCGCTCGAAGAACTGGGCATCGACGAAGACCTGTGCGCATCCGTGGGTATTCGAGTGCTCAAGGTCGGCATGAGCTGGCCGCTGGAGCCCGTCTCGGTGCATGACTTCGCCGAAGGCTTGGACGAGATTCTGGTGGTCGAGGAAAAACGCAGCGTGATCGAGGACCAACTGACCGGTCAGTTGTACAACTGGCCGGTAGACAAGCGTCCTCGGGTCGTTGGCGAGTTCGACGAAGAGGGGCGGTCGCTGCTGCCCAACCTCGCCGAACTGACCCCGGCGATGATTGCGCGAGTGATCGCCCGTCGCTTGGCACCGATCTATTCCAGCCCGCAAATCGAGGCACGCCTGCAATTCCTCCAGGACAAGGAAAAAGCCCTGGCCGCGCCGCTGTTCAGCACCCAGCGCACCCCGCATTTCTGCTCCGGTTGCCCGCACAACAGTTCGACGCGGGTCCCCGAAGGCAGCCGGGCACTGGCGGGCATCGGCTGCCACTACATGACGATCTGGATGGACCGTGCCACAGACACCTTTACCCAGATGGGCGGCGAGGGCGTGACCTGGATTGGCCAGGCGCCGTTCACCGAGACCCCTCATGTGTTCCAGAACCTGGGCGACGGCACCTACTTTCACTCGGGACACTTGGCGGTCCGCGCAGCGGTGGCCTCCAAGGTCAACATCACCTACAAGATCCTTTACAACGATGCCGTCGCCATGACCGGCGGGCAGCCGATCGACGGTGTGCTGCGTGTGGATCAACTGAGTCGTCAGGTGTTCAACGAAGGCGTCCAGCGCATAGCGCTGGTCTCGGATGAGCCGGATAAATACCCGAGCCGAGAAGGGTTTGCCCCGATTACGACCTTCCATCACCGCCGTGACCTGGACAGCGTGCAGCGTGAGTTGCGTGAGTTCAAGGGCGTTTCGGTGATCATCTACGACCAGACCTGCGCAACCGAAAAGCGGCGTCGCCGCAAGCGTGGGAAGATGGCCGATCTGGACAAGCGCGCCTTCATTAACCCGGCGGTCTGCGAAGGCTGCGGCGATTGCGGGGCCAAATCCGGCTGCCTGTCGATCCTGCCTAAAGAGACCGCCGAGGGCCGCAAACGCGAAATCGATCAAAGCGCCTGTAACAAGGATTTCAGCTGCGTCGAAGGCTTCTGCCCCAGCTTCGTCACGGTCCATGGCGGGACCCTGCGCAAGCCGCAACTGCCGACGCAGGCCCAGGCATTCGCGCAGTTGCCCGAACCGACGCTGCCTGGCCTGGATCGGCCGTTCAACATCCTGCTGCCCGGCGTGGGCGGCACCGGGGTGACCACCGTCGGGGCCATGTTGGGCTACGCCGCCAACCTGGAGGGCAAGGGCTGCAGCGTGCTCGATCAGGCCGGCCTAGCGCAGAAATTCGGGCCAGTGGTCAGCCACATTCGGATTGCGGCTCGCCAGCAGGACCTCTTCGCGGTGCGGATCGCCGCAGGCGAGGCGGATCTGCTATTGGGTTGCGATCTGCTGGTCGCTTCAGGGCCAGACGCCATCGCCAAGCTCGACAGCGCCAAATCCCACGCCGTGGTCAACAGCCAGCAGACACCGACTGCGGAGTTCACCCGCAATCCGGATGCCGAATTCCCTGCCGACGCCATGATGCAGACCCTTCGCGATGCCGTAGGCGACGATAAGACCCACTTCGTGCCCGCCACCGAGCTGGCCACCCGGCTGATGGGCGACAGCATCGCCAGCAACCTGTTCATGCTGGGTTATGCCTACCAGAAAGGGCTGATACCGCTGTCGGCAGCGGCAATCGAAAAAGCGATCGAGCTCAATGGCGTGTCGGTCAATCTCAACCAGCAAGCGTTTCTCTGGGGACGTCGTGCCGCCTTTGACCTGCCCGCGGTTCAGGCCGCAGCCCACCCCGATGCGGTCGTGCAGCCCGAGCCGCCGACCTTGGAGCAACGTGTCCAGGGCCACGTCGAGGCGCTCACCGAGTACCAGAGCGCGGCTTATGCCAAGCGATACCTGGCGCTGGTGGAACGGGTCAGGGTCGCGGAGGCGCGCGCGTTTCCGGGCGAGGCCCCGGCGCTGACCGAGGCCGTGGCGTTCAACTACTTCAAACTGCTGGCCTATAAAGACGAGTACGAAGTGGCGCGGCTCTACAGCAACGGCGACTTCAAGCGGCAGTTGCAGGCGCAGTTCGACGGCGACTACCGGCTGGAGTTTCACCTGGCTCCGTCCTGGCTGGCCAAGCGCGATCCGCACACCGGTTCGCTGCGCAAGCGCAGTTTCGGCCCCTGGATGTTGAAGGCGTTCGATGTGCTGGCGACCTTCAAATTCCTGCGGGGCACGCCGCTCGATCCGTTCGGCCGTAGCCTTGAGCGACGTCAGGAAAGGGTATTGATTGACCAGTACGTCAGCGATGTCGAGTTGATCCTGCTCCACGTCAACGCTTCCAACCGTCACACCGCCTTGAGCCTGGCGCGGCTTCCAGAGCGCATCCGTGGTTACGGCCATGTGAAGGAAAGCGCGATGAAGGCAGCGGCGCTCCAGGCCGAACAGTTGCGTCAAAGCCTGATCAGCGGGGAAGTGGCGATGCCGAAACTCTATGAGGTTGCAGCCTGACAGCGAAGCAGGGTGCAAGGCTCGCGGAGCCTGCACCCTGCTTTCGATCAGCCTCGGGGGTCGGTTGCGTCATGGCCTACGACGCCGGGGCAACGGACGGCCAGCCCTCACCCCGGTCAGGCGTCGGACAGGTCCACCAGCACAGCGCCCTCGCTGACCATTTCCCCTTCACCGCAATACAAAGCCGAGACAACGCCCGCCCGAGTGGCGCGTATGCTGTGCTCCATTTTCATCGCTTCCAGCACCACCAGCGGCGTTCCCGCTTCCACCTCTTGACCGACTTCTGCCAACACCCGGACGATGCTGCCGTTCATGGGCGCGGTCAGGCCGCCCTGGTGTTCTCGGCTGGCGGTAGAGGCCATTGGGTCAACCTGCTGAACCGCCTGCAGCTCGCCTTGCCAGCTCAGGAACAACGTCTCCTCGCGCCGAATGGCCAATGCGCTATGCCGCACGCCGTCCGCTTCATGCTGCAAGTGGTCGTCTTGCCAGCGCACGGTGCCTGCCGCATCGTGCAACCGGACATCACGCGTTTCGTCGTGGCACCGCAGCACCAGACTGACCTCGCTGGGCAAACCAGGACGCAAGCCGCTGGCAGTCGACCAAGGCGAGCAGGGGTCGTCTTCGCGGACCCGAGGGGGCGTTGTGGCTTGCCAGGCTCGGGCGGCCAACGTCCAGAACGCGTCTGGAAGGGCCGTCGGCAGAGGCAGCAATGCTGTCTGGTAGCGCGTAATGAAACCGGTATCCAGTTCCGCAGCCGCGAATGCAGGGTGAGCGATGATTCGCCTGAGGAACGCCAGATTGGTGCGCAGCCCACCAATGGCGTATTCATCCAGCATCCCCAGCAGCCTAAGCCGCGCCTGTTCCCGGTCTTCCCCCCAGGCGATCAACTTGCCCAGCATCGGGTCGTAGAACGGTGAGATCGCCTCGCCTTCCGACACGCCGCTGTCGACCCGACGACCGGGCCCAGGCGTGGATTCCCGGTACACCTGAAGCGTACCGGTGGCGGGCAGAAAATCGTTGGCCGGGTCCTCCGCGTAAAGACGCACCTCTATGGCGTGCCCGTTCAGCGGCACCTGATCCTGTGAGATCGGCAACGGTTCCCCTTGCGCAACGCGGATTTGCCAAGCCACCAGATCGAGCCCTGTGATGGCTTCGGTCACGGGGTGTTCAACTTGCAGGCGGGGGTTCATCTCCATGAAAAAGAATCCGCCGCGCGCGTCCAGAAGAAACTCGACCGTGCCCGCCCCGACGTAGCCGATGGCCTGGGCGGCACGTACCGCCGCTTCACCCATGGCGCGCCGCAGCGCCGAACTCAGGCCCGGCGCAGGCGCCTCCTCGACGACTTTCTGGTGGCGGCGCTGGATCGAACAGTCGCGCTCGTTCAGGTAAAGGCATCGGCCATGTTGATCAGCGAACACCTGGATCTCGATGTGCCGGGGTTTGAGCAGGTACTTCTCGATCAGCATCCGAGCATCGCCGAACGACGATTGTGCTTCCCGCTGTGCGGAGGCCAGGGCGGCCGCCAGGTCTTGCTCGCACTCGACCACCTTCATGCCCTTGCCGCCACCCCCCGATGTGGCCTTGAGCAGCACCGGGTAGCCGATCCGTTCAGCCGCCTCGCGGAAGGTGGACAGGTCTTGTGCCTCGCCGTGGTAGCCAGGCACCAAGGGCACGCCGGCGGCCTCCATCAGGGATTTAGCGGCGGACTTGCTCCCCATGGCTTCGATCGCCGAGGCCGGCGGACCGAGAAACACCAGGCCCGCCTGCTCGACGGCTTGTGCGAAGCGGGCGTTCTCGGACAAAAAGCCGTAACCGGGGTGAATGGCCTGGGCACCGCTGCGTCTGGCAGCCGCGATCAGGGCATCGATCTGCAGATAGCTCTCGGACGCCTTGCTGCCGCCCAGATCCACTGCACTGTCCGCTTCCTGCACGTGCCGGGCATGGCGATCGATCGCACTGTGCACGGCAATCGTCTTCAGGCCCATCGCCTTGGCCGTGCGCATGACCCGGCAGGCGATTTCGCCCCGATTGGCCACCAGTATCGAGGACAAGGTGTGACTGCGTGGCAGGGTCATGGACGTGATCCTTCTGGCTCATTGTTCTCGTGGCGATTCTCGTGGCGCCAGCGCGGTTCGCGCTTGTTCAAGAAAGCTTGCAGACCCTCCTGACCCTCAGCGCTGACCCGGATGCGGGCGATGGTGTTCTCGCAGTAGCGGCGCAATGCCGGGCTCAATTCACCATCACCGACTTCTCGCAGCAATTCCTTGCTGACGCGCATGGCTTGTGGGCTATTTGCCAGCAGGTTCGTCACCCACTCGTCAACCCGGCGATCCAGCTCGGCCAACGGATAGGACGCGGCCAGCAAGCCGATTTCGGTGGCGCGAAGCCCATTGAAGCGCTCGCCGGTCAGCGCATAGCGCCGGGCATGGCGGGGGCCGATGGCCTGTGTGACGAAGGGGCTGATGACAGCGGGGGCCAGGCCGATCTTCACTTCCGACAGGCAAAATTGCGCGTCGTCGGCACCGATTGCCATGTCGCAGCAACTGACCAGCCCCAGCGCGCCGCCGTAGGCTGCACCCTGGACCACCGCCAAGGAGGGCAGTTTGAGTTTGGCCAGGTTGTACATCAGCTCGCCGAGCTCCCGGGCATCGCCCAGGTTTGTATTGAAGTCCAGGTTGGCGGATTCCTGCATCCAGGCCAGGTCGGCGCCGGTACTAAAATGCCTGCCCCGGCCACGCAGTACGAGGAAACGCAAGCGGCTGTCGTTTTGCAGGCGATCCAGCGCAATGATCAGTTCCCGTATCATTTGCGCATCGAAGGCGTTGTTCTTTTCAGGGCGATTGAGCCAGAGCGTCGCGAAACCCCGCGGGTCGTGCTCCAGTTCAAGGGTGTCGAAGTCGATCATGGTCGTTCCTCGGGTCACATGCGGAACACGCCGAAGCGGCTCGGTTCGATGGGGGCGTTCAGGGTCGCGCTGATGGCCAGGCCGAGAATGTCTCGCGTCTGAGCGGGATCGATCACGCCGTCGTCCCACAGACGGGCACTGGAGTAGTAGGGATGACCCTGATGCTCGTATTGATCGAGGATCGGCTGTTTGATCTGCGCCTCCTGCTCGGGGGTAAACGCATCGCCGCTGCGCTCGGCCTGCTCGCGCTTGACCTGTACCAGCACGCCAGCAGCCTGTTCGCCGCCCATCACGCCAATTCGCGCATTCGGCCACATCCACAGGAAGCGAGGATCGTAAGCGCGGCCGCACATGCCGTAGTTGCCCGCGCCGAAGCTGCCGCCAATGATCACGGTGAATTTCGGCACCTTGGCGCAGGCCACTGCCGTCACCAGCTTCGCACCGTGCTTGGCGATACCGCCTGCCTCGTATTTCTCGCCCACCATGAAGCCCGTGATGTTCTGCAGGAACAGCAACGGGATGCCGCGCTGGCAGGCCAGTTCGATGAAGTGCGCTCCTTTCTGAGCCGCTTCCGCGAACAGGATGCCGTTGTTGGCGAGAATCGCGACCGGGTAGCCATGCAGGTGCGCGAAGCCGCAGACCAGGGTGGTCCCGAACAAGGCCTTGAATTCATCGAACACCGAACCGTCCACCAGGCGCGCAATGACTTCACGCACGTCGAATGGTTGCTTCGGATCGGCGGAAATGACGCCATACAGCTCCTCGCTGGCGTACAGCGGCGCCACCGGCGCACGCGTCTGGAGCTGGCCGGCCTTGCGCCAGTTCAGATGGGCCACGCTGCGGCGCGCCAGTGCCAGCGCGTGGTCATCACTGTCGGCGTAGTGATCGGCGACACCGGAAACCCTGCAATGCACGTCGGCACCGCCCAAGGCTTCGGCGGTGACCACTTCGCCCGTCGCCGCTTTCACCAGGGGAGGGCCGGCCAGGAAAATCGTGGCCTGCTGCCTCACCATGATCGCTTCGTCCGCCATGGCCGGCACATAAGCGCCACCTGCGGTGCAGGACCCCATGACCACCGCGATCTGCGGAATACCGTTGGCACTCATGTTCGCCTGGTTGAAGAAGATCCGCCCGAAATGCTCTTTGTCGGGGAAGACCTCGTCCTGACGCGGCAGATTGGCGCCTCCCGAGTCGACCAGATAAATGCAGGGCAGGCGGTTCTGCTGGGCAATGGTCTGCGCGCGCAGGTGCTTCTTCACCGTGAGCGGGTAATAAGTGCCGCCTTTGACCGTGGCGTCGTTGGCGATGATCATGCATTCCACGCCTTCGACGCGGCCGATGCCCGCAATCACGCCCGCCGCGGGCACTCCTTCATCGTATACCCCATGGGCAGCCAGTTGGCTGAGTTCGAGAAAAGCCGACCCTGAGTCCAGGAGCCGATTGATACGCTCGCGGGGCAGCAATTTGCCGCGTGAGGTGTGGCGTTCCTGCGCCTTGGTGCCGCCACCTTCATAAACCTGAGCGAGCAGGGTGTACAAATCGTCGACCTGCTTGCGCAGCGCCGCGTCGTTGGCGAGAAAGTCCGCCGACCGCGGGTTGAGCTGTGTTTTCAACGTCGTCACTTGAATCTTCCTCCGAGCCTGGCCGGCCTCCGCGGCGGTGGCCGACGCACACTGCGTGCGGCTTGCCACGCGCTTATGGATGGCTGTTTCATTTCGTCTCGTTGAACAGCTCGCGGCCGATCAGCATGCGGCGGATTTCGCTGGTCCCGGCGCCGATTTCGTAGAGTTTGGCGTCGCGCAGCAGGCGCCCCGCGGGAAACTCGTTGATGTAGCCGTTGCCGCCCAGAATCTGAATCGTATCCAGCGCCATTTGAGTCGCGCGTTCGGCGGTATAGAGGATCACCCCTGCCGCATCCTTGCGCGTCGTTTCTCCGCGCTCGCAGGCCTGGGCCACGGCGTAGAGGTAGGCGCGGCTGGCGTTGAGTTGGGTGTACATGTCGGCGACCTTGCCCTGGATCAGTTGGAACTCGCCGATGCTCTGCCCAAATTGCTTGCGGTCGTGGATGTAGGGCAAGACAACGTCCATGCAGGCTTGCATGATGCCGGTCGGTCCGCCGGACAGCACGACGCGCTCGTAGTCCAGGCCGCTCATCAATACCTTGACCCCGCCGTTGAGGGCGCCCAGCAGGTTTTCTTCAGGAACCTCGACGTCATCGAAGAACAGTTCGCACGTGTTGGAACCGCGCATGCCGAGCTTGTCGAACTTCTGGCTTCGGGAAAAACCTTTCCAGTCCCGCTCGACGATGAAGGCGCTGATGCCATGGGGGCCTTTTTCCACATCGGTCTTGGCGTAGATCACATAGGTGTGGGCGTCGGGGCCGTTGGTGATCCAGGTTTTGCTGCCGTTGAGGACAAAACGGTCACCGCGCTTGTCGGCTCGCAGCTTCATCGATACCACGTCGGACCCCGCATTCGGTTCACTCATGGCGAGCGCGCCTATGTGCTCACCGCTGACCAAAGAAGGGAGGTAGCGGGCCTTCTGGTCCGGGTTGCCGTTGCGGTGGATCTGGTTGACGCAGAGGTTGGAATGCGCGCCGTAGGACAGGGCCACAGAAGCGGAGCCGCGGCTGATTTCTTCCATGGCGACCACATGGGCCAGATAACCCAGGCCCGCTCCGCCGTATTGTTCGTCGACGGTGATGCCCAGCAGGCCCATGTCACCGAATTTGCGCCACAGGTCAGCGGGGAACTGGTTGTCCTTGTCGATCTGCGCGGCACGGGGCGCCAGTTCGCGTGCCACGAACGCCTGTACCTGATCGCGCAACAGGTCGATGGTGTCACCGAGTCCAAAATTGAGGGTGGGGTAAATCATGAGACGGCGTTCCCTTAGTTGTTTTTAGCGGGGCGGTCGGGGGTAATCATGTGTATCACCTTTACGTTAACGTAAACCTGCTACCGCCGGAATGTCAAC
>NZ_QARE02000044.1 GCF_003052515.2 Pseudomonas sp. RIT409
AAAAAGTCGAGTCGCGTTCGCGCCTGCTCAATCGCACCACAGGCATCGTGGTAGGGGTGCTGCTGGGCATCGCCGGAAGCGCCTGGAGCCTGACGCGCAGCAGTGCGCCGGCACCGGCGATCACTGCAATGGCAAGCCCGGCCCCGGCACAGAGCCAGCCCAGGCCCGACCCAGCCGAGGCCATGGCCCATCCACGCAAGCGACTGGCGAGTGTCGAGGAGGCCCGCCGCCAGCTCGCGACCATGCTCAGTGACCGGCTGCTCAGCGAGGTCAACGTCCAGGCGTCGGCTGAAGGCCTGGAGCTGAGCGGCAGCCTGAAGCCTGAATCGCAACGGGTTTACCAGCGCATGCTGCAACGTTTCAAGGAGCGTTACGACACGCCGGTGGCCTTGATCGACAACGTCACGGCGTCCAGCAGCGGCCTGCCGTTCACCATTGTGCAGATCATGTCCGGCCCTCATGCCCATTTGGTCACGGCCGACGGCCATCGCTTGTACATCGGCGATGAGCTCAATGGCCTGCGCCTGACCCGCATCGACGACGATCGCATCCAGTTCGATGGCGAGCGGCACTATGAGGTGAGCTGGTGAACGCCGCCTTCGACCCGTGGAAGTCCGCCCATGCCCGGCGCTTACGGGCTGTGAGTGCGGTGCGCGCCAGCGGCCGGGTCAGCGCCGTCAGCGGGATCCTGCTGGAGTGCCAGATCCCGGCGGCCAAGGTCGGCGACCTGTGCGAAGTGAGCAAATCCGACGGCAGCAGCATGCTTGCGGAGATCGTCGGCTTCACTCGCGACTGCACCCTGCTCAGTGCCCTGGGCACGCCGGACGGTATCCAGGTCGGTGCCCACATTCGGCCGCTCGGCATGGCGCATCGCATTGGTGTCGACGACAGCCTGCTGGGCAGCGTGCTCGATGGTTTTGGCCGCCCCTTGCTGGAGGATTCCGAAGGCGCGTTCGCCGGGCCGGATGATCGCCGTGTGACCCTGCCTGTCATCGCCGACGCATTGCCACCGACCCAACGCCCACGCATCACCCAGGCCTTGCCCACCGGCGTGCGGGCCATCGACAGCGCCATTCTGCTAGGGGAAGGTCAGCGCGTGGGGTTGTTCGCGGGCGCCGGCTGCGGCAAGACCACGCTCATGGCCGAGCTGGCCAGGAACATGGCGTGTGACGTGATCGTGTTCGGCCTGATCGGCGAACGGGGTCGCGAGCTGCGCGAATTTCTCGACCATGAACTGGATGCCACCCTGCGCAGCCGCTCGGTGCTGGTCTGCGCCACGTCGGACCGTTCGAGCATGGAGCGTGCCCGCGCCGCGTTCACGGCCACCGCCATTGCCGAAGCCTATCGTGAACGCGGCATGAAGGTGCTGTTGTTGCTCGACTCGCTGACCCGCTTCGCCCGCGCCCAACGAGAGATCGGCATCGCCGCGGGCGAGCCCTTGGGCCGGGGCGGTCTGCCGCCATCGGTTTATACCCTGTTGCCTCGCTTGGTCGAGCGCGCCGGGATGAGCGAAACCGGCTCGATCACAGCGCTGTACACCGTGTTGATCGAACAGGACTCGATGAACGACCCGGTGGCCGACGAAGTGCGTTCGTTACTCGACGGCCACATCGTGCTGTCGCGCAAACTCGCCGAACGTGGGCACTACCCGGCCATCGACGTGCAGGCCAGCATCAGTCGGATCCTCAGCAACGTCACCGGGCGTGAACACCAGCAGGCCAACAACCGGCTCAGGCGACTCATGGCAGCCTACAAACAGGTGGAAATGTTGCTGCGCCTGGGCGAATACCAGCCGGGCAGCGACCCGGTGACGGACTGCGCCGTGCAGTTGAACGAACCGATCAATGCGTTTCTTCGCCAGGATCTGCGCGAACCCGTACCCCTGGAAACGACCCTGGAAGCCTTGATGCAGTTGACGTCTCAGTTGCCGGAGTGACCATGGAAGAAGAACTGGAAATCGATCCGCAGCAACTGGCGATGACACAGGTGATTGCCGTGCTTACCCCCTTACGCCAACACCGCCAGGCCAGTGCCGAACGGGCCCAGCGCCGGGCACAACGCGCTCTGGATGAGTTGCACGCGCAGTTGCAGGCCACGCGCGAAGCGTTGAGCCAGGAGCGGGCCAATCAACGGGAAAGACGGCAGGCGCTCAGTCAGGCCAACCTCAATCAAGCCATGGCACTGAACGACCTGGAGCGCTGGCACGAGAAAGAACACCGCATGCTCGACCGATTGGCGTACATCCGCCAGGACGTCGAACGGCAGCGGCTCGGGATAGACGCCCAGCAACAACTTCTGGAGCAGGCACGTGCCGAGGCCAAGGCCTCTCAGCGTGCCGTGGAAAAACTGGCCTGCCTGGCCGAAGCCCTCGACGAACAAGGTTGACTGGCCATGAACACGCCCATCAAAGCCCCGCCTCGCCCCGCACCTCCAACCCCGCAACGCCCGGCTCAGGCCGAGTTCCCTGGCCCGAGCGACAAGCGCCCAGCCCTGAGCGTTCGTCGCGGCGATCTGGATCGCCTGCGCTCGTTTTCCGATGAGAGCCGTTCCGGTGAGGCGGTGGCTGCTGACGGCCTGTTCTTCTCGCAATTGCTGGTGCCGTCGGTGGATGAAGCGCCTGACCACTCTGGTTTCGGTGGCGGCAGCCTGTTCCTTGCACAGGCAAGCGACAGCGTGCCCACGCAATTGGTCGACGAACTGGCGCAACGTTTGCCCCTGCAACCCGACGGCCCTTTCAACGTCACGCTGCTGATGCCTCACCTCGGCCGGGTGCAGGTCAATGCCAACAAGCGGGACAACCAGTGGAACATTGAACTAGCGTTCGCTCGGCGTGGGGCGCTAAAGCGCCTGCAACCGCACCAGCGTGCCTGTGAGCAAGCACTCACGGACGCGCTCGGTCAGGATGTGGCGCTGTCCTTCGAAGAGGGGCTACCCGCATGAGCCGTTTGACCTTGCGCACCGTCGGCGCCGCGCAGGCCCAATTCAGCCGTCGTCTGGGCGCAGGCGCCCGCCTGGCCTTCAGCGCACACGGGCTGACGGGCACACTCACCCTTCGCCCCCTGCTCGCCGTCACTCCCGAATACACAGACCTTGCGGCTTTCCAAAGCGCGCTCGGCCCCTTCAGGCTCAGCGACGCCGAAGCGTTGCTCAGCCTGCTCGGCGATTTGCCCGTCACGCTCGATGGCGACCACCAGCCCTGGTACTGGCAAGCCCTCAATCAACGCTTTAGCCCGCAGATCGCGGAACTGCTTGGGCCCCTCGCGCCACTCAGCGGTATCACTGCTCCATCGGTGGGCGCTCAGGCCGCCGAGCTGAGCTGTCGTATCGAGTTGGGTCTGGGCGAGCAACGGGTTCACGGCGTGCTCTGCGCCACAGCCGAGGTGTTGCTGCGCTGGCTGGACGCTGCGCCATGGACAGCCCGGTTGGTCGAGGTGAATGAAGACTGGCCGGTCCACACACCGTTGGAACTGGGCGGTTTGTCCTTGACGCTGGCGCAACTGGCCTCGCTGCAACCCGGCGATGTCGTGTTACCCACGCATCCCCGGTTCGACAGCCAAGGCCATGGTCGCCTGCATCTGGGCGGGCAGCATTGGGCAGTGCAGACCGACAGCCATGACCGGCAGTTGTACGTACGTTTCAGCCATGAGGAAGCTCAGGAAAATGACCCATGACGCGCTCTATGACGAAGAGCTGGACACCTCGATCGGCGATGACGATGAGACGTCGATCGAGCAGGACGAACACCACCTCAGTGCGCCGTTGAACGAAGAGGCCGAATGGCCAGCCGAGGAAAGCCCCTACCCCGTCCATGAACAGCCTCAGGCAGATACCGGCTTTGAGGCGCCAGACCCCATCGATCAGTTGTCGATCGACCTCACGCTGCGCTGCGGCAGCCTCAACCTCACCCTTGGCGACTTGCGCCGGATAGCGGCCGGTACGGTGCTCGAAGTCAGCGGCGTGATGCCCGGCTTCGCCACCTTGTGCCATGGCGAACGGGTGGTCGCCGAGGGTGAACTGGTGGATGTCGACGGTCGCCTGGGCCTGCAGATTCTCCGCATGGCGTCGCCGGCATGATCATGGACGGGATGAACCCGGTCATGCTGGCGCTGTTTCTGGGCGCCCTGTCGCTGATTCCGTTTCTGCTGATCGTCTGCACGGCGTTTCTGAAGATCGCCATGACCCTGCTGATCACCCGCAACGCCATCGGCGTCCAGCAAGTGCCGCCCAACATGGCGATGTACGGCATCGCGTTGGCAGCGACGATGTTTGTCATGGCACCCGTGGCCCATGAAATCCAGCAGCGGGTTCACGAGCATCCGCTGGAAATGGGCAGCACCGACAAGCTGCAAGCCAGCGCGAACACGATCATCGAACCGCTGCAACGCTTCATGACGCGCAATACCGACCCGGATGTCAGCGCCCACCTGCTGGACAACACCCAGCGCATGTGGCCCAAGGAGATGGCGGACCAGGCGAGCAAGAGTGATCTGTTGCTGGCTGTGCCCGCATTCGTGCTGTCGGAATTGCAGGCTGGGTTTCAGATCGGCTTCCTGATCTACATCCCGTTCATCGTCATCGACCTGATCGTCTCCAACCTGCTTTTGGCCCTGGGCATGCAGATGGTGTCGCCCATGACCATTTCGCTGCCGCTCAAACTGCTGTTGTTCGTCCTGGTGCAAGGCTGGACGCGCCTGCTCGACAGCCTCTTTTACTCGTACATGTGAGACGGCCATGGAAGCGTTGGCGCTGTTCAAGCAAGGCATGTTTCTGGTGGTGATCCTGACCGCGCCGCCGTTGGGCGTGGCGGTGTTGGTGGGGGTGATTACTTCGCTGGTGCAGGCACTGATGCAGGTTCAGGATCAGACCCTGCCCTTTGGCATCAAACTGGCGGCCGTCGGCCTGACGCTGGCCATGACCGGGCGCTGGATCGGCGTGGAGTTGATCCAGTTCATCAACATGGCGTTCGACCTGATCGCCCGATCCGGGGGCATGCACTAGATGCCTTTCGATGCCCAAGGCCTGTTCGAACTGATGCTGGGCATGGGCCTGGCGGCCGCTCGCCTGTTGCCGTGCATGATTCTGGTCCCGGCCTTTTGCTTCAAATACCTCAAAGGGCCGCTGCGTTACGCAGTGGTGCTGGTGGTGGCGATGGTACCGGCACCGGCGATCAGCCGCGCGCTGTCCTCGTTCGAAAACGACTGGTTCTCCATAGGCGCCCTGCTGCTCAAGGAAGCGGTGCTCGGCACCCTGATCGGGTTGCTGTTGTACGCCCCCTTCTGGATGTTCGCCTCGGTGGGCGCGTTGCTCGACAGCCAGCGGGGCGCCCTGAGCGGCGGCCAGCTCAACCCCGCCCTGGGGCCGGATGCGACGCCCCTCGGCGAGCTGTTTCAAGAAACCCTGATCATGCTGGTCATCCTGTCCGGGGGCTTGTCGCTGATCACCCAGGTCATCTGGGACAGCTACCAGATCTGGCCACCCACCGCCTGGTTGCCGGGCATGACCGCGGACGGCCTGAACGTATTTCTCGAGCAGCTCAACCAGACGCTCCAGCACATGATGCTCTATGCCGCACCCTTCATCGGCCTGCTGCTGTTGATCGAGGCTGCGATGGCGATCATCGGGCTGTACGCGCAGCAACTGAACGTCTCGATTCTCGCCATGCCCGCCAAAAGCATGGCCGGGATCGCCTTTCTGCTGATCTATCTCCCCACATTGTTGCAACTGGGCAACGGTCAGATTCTGCAACTGGCCGACCTCAAGCACCTGTTGCCGCAACTGGTGCCGCAACCATGACCGCACCACGTTCCGGGAGCGGGAAACCGTCATGAGTGAGAAAACCGAAAAGGCCACGCCCAAACAACTGCGCGACGCCCGGGAGAAAGGTCAGGTCGGACAAAGCCAGGACGTCAGCAAGCTGTTGATTCTGCTGGTGGTCAGCGAGATCACCATGGGCCTGGCCGATGAAAGCGTCGAGCGTCTGCAGCATTTGCTGGCGTTGTCGTTCGGCGGTATCGGCAAGCCGTATCTGCACACCCTGGAACAAGTGGCCAGCGAAGGCGCGACGGTGTTGATCGGCTTCATTCTCAGCAGTGTCGGCATGGCGATGTTGATGCGGCTGGTGGGAAGCTGGGTCCAGATCGGCTTTCTGTTCGCGCCCAAGGCGCTGAAAATCGACATCAACAAACTCAACCCATTCGCCCATGCCAAGCAGATGTTTTCTGCGCAGAACCTCACCACCCTGCTTCTGAGCGTGCTCAAGGCGGCGGCGATCGCCGCGACGCTTTACGCGGTGGTCAAGCCCTCCCTGGGCGCACTGATTCTATTGGCCAACACCGATCTCACGACCTACTGGCATGCGCTGCTGGACCTGTTCCGCCACATCCTGCGGGCAACGCTGGGTTTGCTGCTGGTGATCGCCATGGCGGACTTCGCCCTGCAGAAATACTTCCACGCCAAGAAACTGCGCATGAGCCACGAGGACATCAAGAAGGAATACAAGCAGTCCGAGGGCGACCCGCATGTCAAAGGCCACCGTCGGCAACTGGCCCATGAGCTGCTGAACCAGGCACCCACCGCGCCCCCCAAACCGGTGGAGGACGCCGACATGCTGGTGGTCAACCCGACCCACTATGCCGTTGCGCTGTATTACCGTCCCGGCAAGACCCCGCTGCCACAGATTCACTGCAAAGGCGAAGACGACGACGCGCTGGCGCTGATCGCCCGCGCAAAAAAAGCCAACATCCCGGTGGTCCAGAGCATTTGGCTCGCGCGCACGCTGTACAAGGTCAAGGCCGGCAAATACATCCCCCGCCCCACGCTGCTGGCAGTCGCACACATCTACCAAGTGGTGAGGCAATTGGAAGAAGTCACCGATGAGGTCATTCGGATCGAGGACGCTTGATCTACGAGGCTACGCCCCCTGGTTCAGGGACAGGGCAGTCTCGCAATCCGCATCACAGTTACCTCTTCACGGCATCGGGCGCGTTTCCTGGGACATGAATTCGTAGATACGCGAACGCAGCCAGCGTTCGGCTGGGTCGTTGTCGTGCACGCCGCTCCAGACCATCGATAACTCTGCGGGCTCGATCGGGAACGGCGGGTCTTCGGCCCTCAGCGCACAGCCCTCTACCAACGCGCAGGCGGCATAATCCGGGACGGTGGCGATCAGTTCGGTTCCGGCCAGCAAGGCACGCAGGCCACTGAATTGCGGCACCGCCACCACCACTCGCCTTGCCCGCCCGACCTTGGCCAGGTCAAGGTCGATGTTGCCGGTCAGGTCGCCGGAGAACGACACCATCGTGTGCGGGCGCTCGCAGTAATCGTCCAGCGTCAGCACCCCAGGGCGCTTGTCGCCGCGCAACACTTTGACCGTGATGTCCCGCAGTTTCCTGCGTTTGGCGTTGGCGGGCAGTTCAGTGGTGTAGCTGATGCCCACCGAAATTTCACCTGAGGCCAGCAGCGAGGGCATCAGCAGATAATTCGCCCGCCGCACCACCACGATGATGCCTGGCGCCTCCTCCCGCAGGCGCGTCAGCAGTGGCGGAAACAGACCGAACTCTGCATCGTCGGACAGGCCGATGCGGAAGATGTCGCAACTGGTGGTCGGGTCGAACTCCTTGGCCCGGCTGACCGCCCCGGAGATGGTGTCCAGCGCCGGTTGCAGCTCTTTGAGAATGTCCAGCGCGCGGGCCGTCGGCTCCATCGCGCGACCATTGCGCAACAGCAGCGGGTCGTCGAACAGGTCGCGCAGGCGGGCCAATGCCGCGCTGATCGCTGGCTGGCCCATGAACAGTTTCTCGGCGACCCGCGTCAGATTGCGTTCGAACATCAAGGCTTCGAAGATCACCAGAAGGTTCATGTCGACGCGGCGCAGGTCATTGCGGTTCATGGATCGGTTCCGGGATAAGCGTAGGAAGAAGTGCCTTGACCGAAGCGGAAAAGACGACTGCAGCGAATATACCTCGACAGGTGTACACCACAATCCCCCGCTGCGATTGGACCGTTGTGCTCTGCGTCGACGTTCTCCTTCAGCCCGCGCAACGGACGTCGGCCCGGGTGGTCGTGCGGCGCCAGTTGAAGGGGGTGATGCCCACCGACCGGGTGAACACCCGGGTGAAATGCGACTGGTCGGCGAAACCACAATCCAAGCTGATCTGCGAGATCGTCAGACCGGAGTCGCTCAGCAGCCCCTTGGCTTTGTCCAGCCGCAACTGCAGGTACCAATCCCGGGGAGAGAGGCCGGTATTTTTCTTGAACGCGCGAGAAAAATGGCTGCGCGACAGCGAGCACTCGCTGGCGACCTGGGCGATCGACAAACCCTTGTCCATCTGGCTCGACATCAATTCCTTGGCCCGTCGCTCCTGCCAGGGAGAGAGTGCAACCTTTTCAGCGGGTGTTTCAAGGTCCTGCCTACGCTCCTCGGCCACCAGACGCGCAGACAGTTCCTGCACCACCTGTTCGAGCAACACCTGTTCGCCGCCCGGCAGGGCACGAATGGATGTCAGCAGCGAGCGAAACAGCGAAGGATCGAATGCGTTCATTCCGGACTCTCCAGATCACGAGGTGGACGGTTCACAGAGTCTGGTGGGGCGAATGCTTAAAGTCTTTCTCGGGGTATTAAACGTTCTGAAGGATTAATAAGGAGCAGCGCTCATGCCCTTGGAACGGCGCGTTTCAGGAGGATTAAGGCTTAAACGAAAAACGCCACGACGGGGCGTGGCGTTTCTTTCGGACTCAACGACGGCTCAACAACACTTGGGCCCCGCCTTACCACCGTAGCGCGCATCCTGGCGTTCGCGGAAGAACGCCTCATACGACATCACCGGTTGGTCGGGGTGGGTCTTGGTCATGTGCTCGACGTAGTTGTCGTAGTCAGGCATGCCCACCATCAGCCGGGCCGCCTGCCCAAGGTATTTGCCGAGGCGACTCAGGTCATTGAACATCAGCGCGCTTCCGGCATGGCCTGGAAGGGGGATTCCTTGTCGCTGCGCTCTTTCTTGACCCAGGCGGCACGACCGACCTTGATCGCGTAGAACAGGATGCTCAGCACCACGAACAGGAACAGCGTGGTCAATGCCGCGTTGGTGTACGCGTTAAAGATCACGTGTTGCATCTGATCGACCGTCTTCGCCGGGGCGAGGATCTGGCCCGCGTCCGCCGCAGCGCTGTATTTCTTGGCCAGGGCCAGGAAGCCAACGGCGGGGCTTGGATCGAACAGCTTGATCAAGCCTGCGGTCACGGTGCAGATCAACAGCCAGGAAGCAGGCAGGATGGTGACCCACGCGTACTGCTGGCGCTTCATCTTGATCAGCACCACCGTCGCCAGCATCAACGCGATCCCGGCCAGCATCTGGTTGGAGATCCCGAACAGCGGCCAGAGGGTGTTGATGCCGCCCAGCGGATCGATTACGCCTTGATACAGCAGGTAACCCCACAGCGCGACGCAGCCACCGGTTCCAATCACGTTGGCGGTCCAGGATTCGGTGCGTTTCAGCGCGGGTACGAAGCTGCCCAGCAGGTCTTGCAGCATGAAACGACCGGCGCGAGTACCGGCATCGACCGCCGTCAGGATGAACAAGGCTTCGAACAGGATCGCGAAGTGGTACCAGAACGCCATGGTGTTCTCGCCTGGCAGCACCTGGTGCAGGATCTGCGCGATCCCGACGGCCAGGGTCGGTGCGCCACCGGCACGGGCCAGCACCGTGTTCTCGCCGATGTCCTTGGCCGTGGCGATCAGGGTGTCAGGGCTGATGGCAAAGCCCCAACTGCTGATGGTCTGCGCCACGGCAACCGGATCGGCACCGACCACGGCGGCCGGGCTGTTCATGGCGAAGTACACGCCTGGGTCGATGACCGACGCGGCGACCATTGCCATGATGGCCACGAAGGATTCCATCAGCATGCCGCCGTAACCGATGTAACGGGCGTTCTTCTCGTTATCCAGCAACTTCGGTGTGGTGCCCGAGGAGATCAACGCATGGAAACCCGACACCGCACCGCAGGCGATGGTGATGAACAGGAACGGGAACAGGCTGCCTTTCCAGACGGGGCCGGAACCGTCGGTGAACTGGGTCAGTGCTGGCATTTTCAGCTCGGGCGCCAGGATCAGGATACCGATGGCCAGCGCGACGATGGTGCCGATCTTCAGGAAGGTCGACAGGTAATCACGCGGCGCCAGCAGCAGCCAGACCGGCAGCATGGCGGCGATGAAGCCATAGCCCACCAGCATCCAGGTGATCTGCACGCCCGTGAAGGTGAAGGCATGCGCCCATTCCGGGTGCGAGGCCACTTGACCACCGGCCCAGATCGACAGCAGCAACAACACCACGCCGATGAGGGAAATTTCGCCAATGCGGCCCGGACGGATGTAGCGCATGTACACGCCCATGAACATCGCGATCGGGATGGTCGCCATCACCGTGAACATGCCCCACGGGCTTTCGGCCAGGGCCTTGACCACGATCAGTGCCAGCACCGCGAGGATGATGATCATGATCAGGAAGCAGCCGAACAGGGCAATGGTCCCAGGTATGCGGCCCATCTCCTCGCGCACCATGTCGCCCAGCGACCGGCCATTACGGCGAGTGGAGAGGAAAAGGATCATGAAGTCCTGCACCGCGCCAGCGAGCACCACCCCGGCGATCAGCCAGAGCGTGCCGGGCAGGTAGCCCATCTGCGCCGCCAGTACCGGCCCGACCAGCGGGCCTGCCCCTGCGATCGCCGCGAAGTGGTGGCCGAAAAGAATGTGTTTGTTGGTGGGAACGTAGTCCAGGCCATCATTGTTGATCACTGCCGGAGTCGCCCGGGTCGGATCGAGTTGCATGACGTGGTTGGCGATGAACAGGCTGTAGTAGCGATACGCAACCAGGTAAATGGCTACGGCGGCGACGACAATCCAGAGGGCGTTGATGGCCTCGCCGCGGCGCAGCGCGACGACACCCAGGGCGCAGGCCCCTAGGGCTGCAACGGCGAACCAACCCAGGTGTTTGGTCAGTCGGGTCATGGTGGGTCTCCTGCCGAAGCTCATGGCTGCGGCGTCATTGTTATTGTTTGATCCGGGGTACCGGAGCGTCGCCACTATCCGCGCAGTTGTCAGCCAGAGAAATTGGTAATACTACGGTTGCGTCTGCGTAGTACTACGCAGAGACGCAGTTGCGGATGGATCAGCCCTCGGTGTCGGGATCCGTATGGCCTGGTTATGGGTGCCGCTGAGATCGGGGGTAGATCCGTTTGTGCGTGGGCAGGGAACTAGGGTTTCGCCCCTTAACGGGCGACTCCATTTTGTCTTGGCAAAATGGAGGAAAACCGCTTGCTCCTGGTTTGGCCCTGACTGCGTCAGGGTTCCTTCCCTCCGGTGCCGCTCCGTGGGCACGCCGCGGACGGCCATCCATGGCCGCGCGGCTCTCGCGGCTCCCGGCCGCTCAGCCCACTCCACGACACCTCCGCTCAGCCTGCACCCAAGTCGCGTTCGGCGGTGGCTGGGCTGTTTGTGTAGGAAGAGCAAGAGCGAAGAGCGAAGAGCGAAGCGTCTTTTGGTTCAGGGAATGGGTTGATCGTGCTTTACTTTTGCTTTTGCTTTTGCTTCTAGTGCGCGACAGTCCAGACACCACGGACCGCGACTTGGGTGCCGGCCGAGTGGAGGCGTTGCGCAGTGGGTTGAGCGGCCGGGAGCCGCGAAAGCCGCGCGGCCATGGATGGCCGTCCGCGGCGGGCCCACGGAGCAACGCCGGAAGGAGGGAACCCGGCGCAGCCCGGCCAAACCAGGAGCAAGCGGTTTCCCCCATTTGCCAAGACAAATGGGGCCGCTGTAAAAGCGGAACGGTGAATCAGCGTCACCCTCGCCGATGGATCAGCCCTCGGTTCCGGGACCCGTATGGCCTGGTTAAGGGCGCCGCTGAAATGGAGAGCAGATCCGTTTGCGCGTGGACTGGGAGCTAGGGTTTCGCCCCTTAGAGGGTGTTTACATAAACATGGCTTCTACTAGGCTTTGCATATCGCTATTTCGTTAGAGGTGC
>NZ_QARE02000045.1 GCF_003052515.2 Pseudomonas sp. RIT409
CGCACTCGGCGCGTAGGCATACAGGTTCAATCCACCCGCCAGTCCAATAGGGTCCGGCGTGGTAAACCTGCCGACATCCGGGTCGTAGAACCTGAAGGTGTTGTAGTGCAGTCCGGTTTCGCGATCAAGATACTGGCCTTGAAAACGCAGGTTTTGTTCAGCGCAGGACGGGCTGCGTTCTTCCTGATGGGTGTTGCCCCACGCTTGATAGCGAGCCTTCCACACGAGGTGGCCTTCAGCGGTGGTCAGTTCTTCGGGCAGGCCGTTGGGCTGGGTGTGGAAGTACAGAACCCCTTGGTGATCGCCGTTGCGGTCGATACGGGCATGGGGCTCATGGCTGTCGTCGGCGTAGAGGTACAAGGACTGTCGACCATGGCGCTCCTCGCCGAGCAGGTGCAGGCCGTCCCAGGTGAAGCGCGTTTCGTTACGCATGAGCCCGTGAGCGTTGTGCTCGGTTTTAGCGATGCGTCGGCCGAGCGGGTCGTAGGCCATGCGAATACAGACGCCGTCGCGGTGATGCACGGCGATCAGGCGGCTTTCGGCGTCGTACTCGAAGCGCTGGGTGCCATGGCAAACACTCTGTTTTTCGATCAGCCGACCAAAGCCGTCGTAGCGGTAGCGCTTGTCCTGATAGGACCTGATCCGGTTGTGTCGGACCTGTTCGGCGTATTGCTGGCGACCGTCGATCAGGTTGGCAGCGGCGTCGTAAGCGAACACCTCGGGCGTGTTCAGGATGTCGTCGTCGCTGGCGATCAGCCGCGCGGTGGCGTCATAGTGCAGATGAGTGCGGCTGCGGCGTGACTGTTTGCCGGTCGAACGGCAGATGAGGTTGTCGGCGTCGTCGTAGTCGTACGCTTTGTCGTACAGGGCGCAGGTATCGGGGTGTCTGCCGTCAAGGCGTGGGGTGCGCAATTGCAAGCGACCAGCGGCGTCATACTGAGTGAACGTTCTGATCTGCCCTTGCACCCGCAGCGCTTCTCGGTGCAAGGGATCGCGCTCGAAATCGCTGATGACCCGCCCGTCGAGGTTGATCTGGTGCAGGTGCCCGCTGCCGTAGTACAGCCGATTGAGGGTTCGACCATCGGGCAGGCGGGTTTGGGTCCGGTCGCCGAGTTCGTCGTAGGCGTGTTGCAAAACGCCGGAAGAATTCCGCTCGCTGAGTGACTGACCCAAGGCGTCATAGCAAAACTCGACCTGCTGCGGCTCGCCCGCCAGTGGCGTGAACGTGATGCCGGTCAGTTGGTCCAGTAGATCGTAGGTGTATTCAGTGCTGCCGTCGGTCGTGGTCTTGCTGACTAGCCTTCCCACGGCATCGCGTTGCAGGTCATGAATGATGGGGGCTTCAACCGGATCATTATTCTCCGAAGGCGCCGGGCGCTGCTCCACCTGCAGCGGATTGCCCAGTCCGTCATAACGAAAATGCCGCTGACTGCCATCCAGATCTTGCTGCACGACCAACCGATCCCCGGCGTCCCAGGCAAACCGGTAGTGTTCGCCGTTCTCGTTGGTCAGAGCATTCAGTCGCCCGTAGGCATCGTGGCGGTATTGCACCGTGCGGCGCAGTTCATCGGTGCGCTGGCGAAGCTGGCCTCGGGAGTCGTATTCAAAGCGCGTAGTGGCGCCGGTCGGATCGGTCTGGGTGATCAGTCGCCCACTGACATCGTACCGACATTCAAAAACGCGCTTGTCCGGTGTCTCGAGTGTTTGCAGACGGCCGTACAGGTCATGTAGGTATCGGGTCTCGTGCCTTAGGGCATCGGTGATGCTCAGCAAGTGGCCACGCGAGTCGTGGCGGACTTCGGTCCTGTGACCCGAGCAGTCGACGTGGCCGCTCAACTGTCCAAAGGCGTTCCAGGTATTCTTTCGAGTCTTGCCACTGGCGTCGAGGATCTCGACGATCTGGCCCAAGGCGTTGTAGCGATACTGGGTCACGTGCCCCAGCGGATCGACCCTATGGGTGCAGTTGCCACGAGCGTCATAGCGGTAATGCCAGCTGTTTCCTGCTGCATCGGTTTCTACCCGGGGCAGGGCCCAGTGCTCCAGCCATTCGGTCAGTTCATGGCGGCCCAGCGGGTCTTCAGTGGAAGCGAGATTGCCTGCGGCGTCGTAGGTGTAGCGCCACTGGCCGCCCTGCGGGTCGGTCGCACCAAGCAACTGCCGCTCATTGTTCCATTCGAATTTCCAGGTCAGCCCCAGCGCATCGGTAAACGAGATGATCTGGTGCTGCGCATTCCATTGCCGAACGCTGCGTCGCCCCAGCCCATCGGTGACCACCGTGCGACCCGTCTCAAGGTCGTAATCAAACTGGTAATCGGCACCGTCATCGGTGGCGTGGTGAACCACCCGCCAGTCCCGGTCCTCAATCAAAGCCCAGTCATAAAAGCAGCGCAGCCCGCTCGGTAACTGGTGTTCAATCATGCGCTGGCCGCTGTCATAGGCGAAGCGACGCAGCAGACAGTTCGACGCATTGCGGACTTCGAGCAGGTCCCCGGCCGCGTTGTAACCGTAATGAACCAGCGCTTCCTTCTGCGACCCGGGGTCGTCGTAAAGTCGCTCGATGGACGCGACCCGGCGCGGCCATTCCGCCGAATACACCAGCTGCAGGTGCTGCACATTCAAAGAATCGCGCAACTCACTCAACCGGCCTTGGGCGTCGTACGCCAGATCGATCCGGTTGTCGTTGCGATCACCGAGCTGCACCAGGCGCAGTACGGGACTGCCAATGAACGATGGCTCGAAATACCGATACAGCCCGTCCTCGCTCTCGATCAGCACGCGGCCATCGTCATGCCGCCGCACCACCAGCCCTTCGCCGGTACTGAACACCGCTTGGCCAGCGTCGACCCGCCCCATGTCGATGCGTCGGGCCTGTTCGTCGATGTAGATCAGCCGATCTGTTTCAAGGTGAACGCTCACCTCGAACGCCACGCTCCAGCCCGCCCCAAACAGGCCGTCCCTGCGCTCGTCCCGACTATTGTAAAAGCGCTGCCAGTGCAGCGGCATGACGCCGGGCAGGGAAAAGTCCAGCTCCTCGATCCCGCCCAGCACCTTGGCTCCGGTGGCCGCATGCACCGGATGCGGCGAGCCTGACATCGCCCGCCCCAACGCTCCGGCCACCTGACTGACGGCATAGGCATTCGCGCCGCTCATCAGCATGCACGGCAGATTGCTGACGAACCTTCGCGGGCCACCCCGCAACATCACCAGCGCATTCACGGCTAGGCCGATGCCCGGCGTCTTGCCACTGCGAACACTGCGCACGACGAGATTGCCGCCGCCGATACGCACGTTGGGTGAAACATGTGCAGCGGACACCGTGGCGCCGCAGGTGCTGCGATCACCGCTGCGCACGGCGGGTTGTCCATTGATGAAAACAGTGCTCGATCCTTCGGCGAGGTGCTGGATGGGCATTGGCAGATGGCGTTCGCAAGTGACCTGATCCTGCGCACGCGGTGTTGCGCCGGGAGCGGGGGAGGCGAGTGTGGGCTGCCACAGTTCGCCGAAGAAGCCCTTGGCAGTGTCGAGAAAGGTGCCCTCGGGGGCCTGGTCCTCGGGCAAATCGACCGCGTCGTATGACGCACAACCTGCCGCGCGCGCCGCGGGTTTGCCGTTGATGAAGACATTGGATGAGCCCGTGCTGATGTGCGCGCAGGCGTCGGGCGGGAAAAGAGCGTTCGCCAGGTTTTCGCAGAAGGTGCTGATGCCCTCGTCGGCCCCAAGGGCGTTCATGCCCACGCCAACAGCGATGTTGACGGCCGCGCCAACCAGGCAGGCGCCGAGTCCTCCTGTGGCGACGGTCAGGCTGGCCGCGGCCACCACGGCTGCCCCGACTGCGGCACCAATAGCGACGCCGACAGCGACTTCGAGCACGCCGCCAAAGGCATCGGCCAACAGCGAAGAATGGGTGAGGGCGTCGCCCTGACGGGCGGCCCCTTGGGTATCAGACATTCCGTGATCCGCGCGGAGAAAGGCGCGGAATGTAAGCGCTTGAAAGGCGCGTGTCTGACCACGGAAACACAAAAAAAGGAAGGGACGGGACTTTCAGAAAAGGCCTACATGGATGCCGTAATCACTCCCACGGAAGCCGAGGAAAGGCCTGATAAAAAGGGGCTTCAGTGAGCCGCACCTCCTTTTATTCCACTCGGCAGTTTTTTGGTCAGCGCCACCGCAAGCATGCTGATCCCCAACGCCAGACCGACAAAATGAAACGCATCGTTGTAGGCCATGATCGCCGCCTGCTGATGAGCGATCTCACTGAGCTTGCCCAGCGCCGCTGTCTCGTTGCCCAAACGCTCCGTCAGCTGCGCCATGCGTTCGGCGACTTGCGGGTTGGCGGGGGAAATGGATTCGCGCAAATAGTCGAAGTAGGTTTTTGTGCGCGCATCCAGCAGGGTGGCGAGCAGGGCGATACCGATGGCGCCGCCGAGGTTGCGCAGGATGTTGAAAAGGCTCGACGCCGAGCCCGCATCCTGCGGCTTTATGTATGCCGTGGCGATCAGCGAGATGGTCACCATGATCAAGGGCTGGCCCAGTGCTCGCACGATCTGGATGTGATTGAACTGGGGGCCGGCGAAATCCGGGTTGAGCACGCCAGACGAGAAGCTAGCCAGGCCAAATAGTCCAAATCCCAGGGCACACAGCAATTTGGGCGAGATGATCTTCATCAGTTGCGGCACCAGCGGAATCAGAAACAGCTGCGGAATCCCCATCCACATGATCACTTCCCCGATTTGCTGCGCGTTGTAACCCTGAATTTGCGCCAGATAGAGTGGCAACAAATACACGGAGCCATACAGCCCCACCCCCATGCCCACACTGGAAATGCTCGACAGACCAAAGTTGCGGTTGCCGAGGATGCCCAGGTTGATCAGCGGGCGGGCTTTCGAACACTGAATGATCACAAACGTAATCAGGCTGAGCAGAGCAATGCTGCCCAAGGTGACGATCAGGTTCGATTCCAGCCAGTCCTTGCGATGGCCTTCTTCGAGAAACACTTGCAGACAGCCCAGACCCACGCCGAGGGTGACGATCCCCGCGTAGTCGGTGCTTTTCAGCAACGCCCAGTGCGGCGCCTTCTTCTCCAGGCCGTACATCAGGCCCGCGACCATCAGCAGTCCCGGCGGGACGTTGATGTAGAAAATGTATTCCCAGCCGAAATTTTCCGTCAGCCAGCCGCCCAGCGTCGGCCCGATCGACGGGGCGAAGGTCGCTGTCATCGCAAAGAGGGCCATGCCCTTGGCGCGGTGGTGTTCGGGCAGTTTGATCAGTGCCAGGGTGAACGCCAGCGGGATCAATGCGCCGCCGGTAAAGCCCTGCATCGCGCGGAACACAATCATGCTTTCCAGGCTCCAGGCCATGGAGCAGAGCAGGGAAGAAATCAGGAAGCCCATCGACACCCACACCGCCAGTCGCCGCGCCGAGAGCAACTGCACCAGCCAGGCGGTGAGCGGAATCATGATGATTTCTGCAACCAGATAGGACGTGGAGATCCACGAGCCTTCCTCCAGCGTCGCCGAGAGTGCGCCTTGAATGTCTTTGAGCGAGGCGTTGGTGATCTGAATGTCGAGCACCGCCATGAAGGCACCCAGCATTACGCTCATCACTGCGATCCAGTCGCGCCGGGTCGGTTCGCCGACCGGACGGATCAGTTCGTCACCGGCCACTGGCGGGGTCGTTCGCAGGTTTGACGTCGACTGAAACGGTCACCGACATCCCCGGACGAATTTTGCCGTGCAGGGGATTGTCCGGCGCGAACGTGAGTTTCACCGGAATGCGCTGTACGACTTTGGTGAAGTTGCCGGTGGCGTTGTCCGGCGGCAGTAGGCTGAACTGCGCGCCGGACGCTGCGAACAAGCTGTCGACCCTGCCTTGAATCGGCGTGCTGGGGAAACTGTCGAAGATCAGCTCGGCGGACTGGCCGATCTCCATGTGCTCAATCTGGGTTTCCTTGAAGTTGGCTTGCACCCAGATGGCCTCGTCGGGCACCACTGACAGCAGGTACGCTCCGGCCTGCACGAATTGACCATTGCGCGCGGCGCGCTGCCCGATCAAGCCGCCGATGGGGGCGTGAATTTCGGTGCGCTGCACATTCAACTCGGCTTGCGCCACATCGGCCTGGGCCGTGGCGATCTGTGCGTCGAGGCGTTTGATTTCCGCGGTCAGCGCATTGACCTGTTGACGCTGGCCTTGCGCATCGGCCTGAGCCTTGGCCACTTGAGAGCGCGCCACGTGGCTGTCGGCGGTCATGGTGGTGACCTGTTCTTCCGAAACGAAGCCTGGCTTGCGCAGCTTTTGCAAGCGCGCCAGATCCAACTGCGTACGCCCGAGCGTGGCCTGATTGGCCTGCACTTGTGCATCACTGGCGGCGATCAGGCTCGACTGCTGCGTCAACTTGCTCTGCGCCTGAGCCCGCTCAGCCTCCCGCGTCGCCAGCGTGGCCTGGGCGCGGTCCAGGGCCAGGCGGAAATCGTCAGGCTCCAGCTTTACCAGCAACTGGCCTTTCTCGACGTGCTGATTATCCTGCACCAGCACCTCACTGATCCGTGCGCCGAGCTGGCTGGATACCCGAGTGATCTCGCCCTGCACGTAAGCGTTGTCGGTGCTTTCGTGAAACCGTCCTTTCAAATACCACTGGGCGAAGAAAGCGAGGCCGATCAGCAGGACCACCACAAAGAAGATGAACAGGCGGCGTTTGAGTTGGGCGGGCATGGTTGTTCTTGTTGATTGGAGTGGTGGTGAATCTAGCAGCAAATAAAGTCTGGCAACTAGCCAGCGTTGCAATAATGACCCGAAGTGATATTCCGGTATTCATTCACAGGCGGCCACACGGTCCTCCGTGCTGGAGCCCCGAGGGGTACGCCTGTTAAGATTCGCGGCTTGTTCGACCTATTCGGAATTCTTCATGACCACCGTTCGTACCCGCATCGCGCCATCGCCCACCGGCGACCCCCACGTTGGCACGGCCTACATCGCGCTTTTCAACTACTGCTTTGCCAAGCAGCATGGTGGCGAATTCATCCTGCGCATTGAAGACACCGATCAACTGCGCTCGACCCGCGAGTCCGAACAACAGATCTTCGACGCACTGCGCTGGCTGGGGATCGAGTGGAGCGAAGGCCCTGATGTGGGCGGCCCGCACGGCCCGTACCGTCAGAGCGAGCGTGGCGACATCTATAAGAAATACACCCAGCAGTTGGTCGATGCCGGTCACGCCTTCCCGTGCTTCTGCACCGCTGAAGAGCTGGACCAGATGCGCGCCGAGCAGATCGCTCGTGGCGAGACGCCCCGTTACGATGGCCGCGCGCTGTTGCTTTCCAAGGAAGAAGTGGAGCGCCGTCTGGCCGCGGGCGAGCCCCATGTCATCCGCATGAAAGTGCCCAGCGAGGGCGTCTGCGTCGTGCCGGACATCCTGCGCGGGGACGTGGAGATCCCGTGGGACCGCATGGACATGCAGGTGCTGATGAAGACCGATGGCTTGCCGACCTATTTCCTGGCCAACGTCGTCGATGACCACCTGATGGGCATCACGCACGTGTTGCGCGGCGAGGAATGGCTGCCGTCGGCACCGAAGTTGATCCTGCTCTACGAATACTTCGGCTGGGAAAAACCGGCGCTGTGCTATATGCCTCTGCTGCGTAACCCGGACAAGAGCAAGCTTTCCAAGCGCAAGAACCCGACTTCGGTCACCTTCTACGAGCGCATGGGCTTCATGCCTGAAGCGATGCTCAATTACCTGGGTCGGATGGGCTGGTCGATGCCCGACGAGCGGGAAAAATTCTCGCTGCAGGAAATGGTCGAGCATTTCGACTTGAGCCGCGTTTCGCTGGGCGGTCCGATCTTCGACATTGAGAAGCTGTCGTGGCTCAACGGCCAGTGGCTGCGTGAGTTGCCGGTGGAAGAGTTCGCGGCGCGCGTGCAGAAGTGGGCCTTCAATCAGGATTACATGATGAAGATCGCACCGCATGTGCAG
>NZ_QARE02000046.1 GCF_003052515.2 Pseudomonas sp. RIT409
GCGGGGCTCCAGCCGTTCTTCAATGACTTCGATTCTGGGATGAAAAGAGCTCAGTACGTCGGCCAGTCCAGCGCTGGACACGATGACTTTGTCCATCAACTTCAGCCCGGCCTGCAACGTGTGGCGAAGCCGCTCATCCGAAGGCGCACCGGTGATTTGTGAAGAGGAGACCGGGTACTCGCCGACGTCGTAGATGCGCATCGCCTTGCTCAGCGCGCGAGTGACGGTAAGGTTGTGCAGTGCTGCGTCAGTCAGCGGGTTTTGCAGGATGAGGGTGTCCGGCTTCAGGCGCGCGAGTTCGGCCACGGTCAGCAGATCCGGGGTGATCACCGGCTCGAGGGTCAGGTTTTCGGCCAACTGCTTGAGCGGCCCTGACAAGCGTGTAGTGGTTTTGCCCAGATCGCTCGGGTGCGCCAGCACGACTGGAGCAGGTCGCCACGACAGCGGGCGCCACGTCAGCTCGGTGTTGGTCTCCAGTTGCACACCTTGGGCTCTGGACGAAAAGTTGTCGTTGTACGCCGGATCGTGGGCGACCGCGTTCAGCCATTTGCCGTAGAACGCGAGAGCGGTCGGAGCGGCCGGCTCGGCGGTCACCGGCGCCTCGTGCAGCAGGACGGTATGTGGCGTCCAGACGACCAGCCGCCCCGTGTCTTTGACCCGCAGGCACAGGTCGACGTCGCCGAGCGCCTCGTTGAAATCGCCTTCGTCCATTCCGCCCAACGCGTCATACAGGGCGCTTGCGATCATCAGGCACGCGCCGCTGACCGCACTGTAATTCTGATCCACCACCAGACGTTGCATGTAGCCTTCGCTGGCCGCGTTTTGCCCGCTTAACAGGTGCGTGGCGGGCGCTTCCAGGCCAAGCACCAGCCCCGCGTGGTCGATGGTATTGTCGGGAGCGAGCAACTTCGCCCCAACCACGCCGACTTCCGGACGCTGGGCGTGGTTGAGCAGGTTATCCAGCCAATTGTCGTGCAGCACGGCGGTGTGCGGACTCAGCAAAAGCAGGTAGTCGCCAGTGGCGTGCCGGGCAGCCAGATTGCAGGTGGCCGAACGGCTCATCTGCGCCGGGCAACGCAGCACCCGCACCTGTTCGAGTTGCATGGCTTCGACGCCCAGCAGCCACTCCACGGCGAGCGGGTCCTCGCTGTCATTGTCGGCGATGAGAATCTCGTAGCGGGGGTAGGTGGTCTTCTCCAGAATGCTTTCCACGCAGCGCTGCAGCATCAGGATCTGATCGCGGCTGGTGACGATGATCGAGACCTTCGGTTGCCCGGCGTGCCCATACTGGAGCTGATAGTGCCGTGGGCGGGTTTCGAGGACCTGGCCATTGACGTAATTGCGAGCGACGAGATGGCGCTGCAGCGTGCGCACCTCGTCCGGGTTACTTTCACGCGGCTCGGGCCGGTAGGTGACCAGAGGTTCGGCGATGTGCTCCAGCCCGTCCAGGCCATCGTGCTCGATCAGCCGCAGAATGAGGTCCAGCTCCAGCGCTTGAGGGTAGCGCTCATCGAAGCGGCCTGCGTCGATGGCGGCGTAGCGGTTGAAGATCCAGTGCCGGGCCATGGCGTCGGGGCAACTGAGCAGATAGTCCAGACTGAAGTCGGGCCGCAGCATCACTTCCGAGGAGGGCTCGGCGGTTTGCGCGATTTCATCGGCGAACAACGCACGGGTCGTGGGGGTCTCGGTGAGTTTGACCGCTGCCTTGAGGACACCGGCGGCGTTGAGGGTCGAGCCAGCGTCGAGCAACATGAACCAGTCGAAGCCACTGTCTTCCAGTGCTCGATTCAGTTGCGACGCGCGATTGGCGGCGTCCACGGGCAGGTAAAGGACGTTGCCCGCTGCGTCCGGATGGCCGTTGGCCGGGTCGAAGAAAACGACCACCTGCGGCGGCATCCAACTGCGCAGGGTGGCCTCGACACTGGCCAGGGTCCGCTGCAAGGGTGCGGCCTTGCCCTGCAGGTCCGAGACGAAAATCGCCAGGCGAGGTGCGCCGTGGTGATGTTGAAAATAACGGACGATGTGCGGCTTTTGCGGCCCGCTGGGGCGACGCTTTTCGGTCCACTGCTGGATCTGGTCATGACGCAGTTCGGTGACCGGCTTCTCAAGGTAGTAGGCCCGCAGATTGAAGCCTGCAAAACGCTCCCGGTCGCTCAGCGGTGCGATTTTCACGTCGCCATTGATCCAGTATTCGCGTAGCCACCCCAATTCCTTGGTGATGCGGTAATAGTGGTTGTGGCCTTCTTTGGCGATCTGCGGTGCGGCGCGGGCGATGCTGCTGCTCTGAGTGTCGGTCATGCGGAAGCGAGACAGCGGGCGTTTAAGCAGGGCCAGGTTTCCCTGCCGCAGCAATTTCACGTACAGGCTGATGTCGCCCAGCCAGTGGATCGTCTGACCTTTCAATGACATCAGGTCCTGGCCGTACGCCAGCACATCGTCTCGGCGGCACATCACCGCACTGGGCTCACCCATGAAAGTCAGCGGCAATTCGGACAACAGGGCCACCAGCTCAGGCCCATGAATGACCACGTCGTCTTCGAACGGGAAGTAGGTCAGCAGGTTGTCCGGCAGGAGTTCGCCTTGTTCATCGAACAGACGTCGCGTACCTGCGGCCAGCGTGATGTCCGGATGGCCATGGAGCAGGGCCACCAGCGTACTGACGCAATCAGGCTCCAGCAGGTCATCGTCGTACAGAAATTTGATGTACTGGCCACGGGCTTCACGGATGCCGCGTGCCACGTTCAGTGCTTCACCCAGTGGGTGTTCGTTGCGGTAATAGCGGATCGGCCAAGGGCTTTGCGGGGTGAGCTTTTCGACCAGGTCGACGATACCGTCGTCACGGCAGTCGTCACAGATGACGATCTCCAGTTGATCGTAGTCCTGCGCGAACGCGCTGCGCAGCGCGACCTCGAAGTAGAGCGGCTTATAGGCCGGAATGACGATGCTGACCAGGCGTGACGCGTTCATCTGAATCCTTACATCCGGTTGGGCCGACCCCGACGCTTTGAAAACCCGGCGGGTGGCTGGGGCGTACTGTGTAGGCAGCGCCCGCCTTGCCGGGGCGCTGCAAGAAAGAGGCGTGTCAGGCCCGTTCGGCCAAGGCGCTTTGCAGCACGTCGATGACGCTGTCGAAGGCCTCGCCGTCCAACGCATCGAAAATCGGCAGACAGAGGATGCGGCTGGAAATATCAGTGGCGACTTTCAGCCGCTCCGGTTTGGCCGATTCCAGGTTGCGATACATCGGGAACGTCGAGATCAGCGGGTAGAAATAGCGCCTGACGAGAATGTCACGGGCACGGAACCGCTCGAACAGCGCATCGCGGGACAGCGGAAAATCGTCCCCGACCACCACTGGGAAATAGGAAAAGTTGTGGTCGTCGTTCGGTGAGTAGAACAGTTGCAGGCCTGGCATGTCGGCGATGGCCTCGCGGTACATCGTGTCGATGCGTTTTCTGCGCGCCAAGGCACCGTCGATGTAGTTGAGCTGCAACAGGCCGAAGGCGGCGTTGATTTCACTCATCTTGCCGTTGATGCCTGGCGCAACCACGGTGACCTCGTCGGCGAAACCGAAGTTTTTCAGGTAATCGATTCGTTGTTTGGTCTTCGCATCCGGGCAAACGATGGCGCCGCCCTCGAAGGTGTTGAAGACCTTGGTGGCATGGAAGCTCAGAATCGACAGGTCACCGTGCCGCAGCAGGCTTTGGCCCTGATGGCGGACACCAAAGGCGTGGGCGGCGTCGTAGATGACTTTCAGCCCGTAGCGGTCCGCGATCTTCTGGATGCGGTCGACGTCGCACGGCGTGCCATAGCAATGCACCGGCATGATGGCGGTGGTGGCAGGCGTAATGGCTTCTTCGATGCGATCCGGGTCGAGATTGAACGAGCCAGGGGCGATGTCGACGAAGATCGGCTTCAGACCGTTCCACAGAAGCGAGTGGGCCGTGGCGACGAACGAGTAGGGGGTGGTGATCACTTCGCCCGTCACACGCAGCGCCTGCAGCGCCGTCAGCAGCGCCATGGTGCCGTTGGAGAACAGGCACAGGTGGTCAACGCCCAGGTAGTCGGCAAGATCCCTTTCCAGCTTCTCGTGAAACGGCCCCGCATTGGTCAGATGGCGGCTTTCCCAGATCCACTCCAAGTAAGGAACGAACTCCTCCAGTGGGGGCAGCAGAGGCTGTGTGACGGGGATCTTCTTACTCATGAGGAATCCTGTGCTCCATGGTCGCATAACGGCGAATCCACATGGCCTGCAAGCTGACGGACGCCGTTATGCTCGCTGTCATGGAAATGGCGCTTAAAGCGCTATCCATGCGGAAATAGCAAGAACCCGGCCAACCTTGGGCTGGACGAAAGACGCGCTTGATATTCCGAACGCCTGATGTCTATTTTGTACACCTCGCCGCCACCGCGGCCTGTCAGAGCACCGCCCGACCGGCATCAACACGGCTCGTGCGCCGCTTCATAAAAAGGATTTGAGTCATGTTGAGCGATGGTCACACTTCACTCGCGCAGCGATTGATAGGCATTGATGAAGTCGAATGCGTTACCCCGGATCTGAACGGCGTGCCTCGCGGCAAGGTGATGACGGCGGAGGGCTTCCTGGAGGGGCGCCGTCTGCAACTGGCACGAGGCGTCTTGCTGCAATGCATCATGGGCGGCTACCCCGCCGCAAAGTTCTATGGCAGCGATGACGGCGACTTGGCCCTGGTGGCCGATGCCCGGCAGATACACCGCCTGCCGTGGAGCGAACAACCACGGGCTCTGGCCATTTGCGATGCCGATGAGCTGGATGGCGAGCCTTCCGGGCTCTCCACCCGGGGTCAGCTCAAGTCGGTGATTGCCCGCTACGCCCGCCATGGCTGGTCACCGGTGGTGGCCACTGAACTCGAATTTTTCGTCTTCGCGCCCAACCGCGACCCGAACCTGCCCTTCGAACCGCCAGTCGGTCTGGACGGCCGCCGCGAGGACGGTCAGTCGGCGTTCAGTGTCAGCTCCAACAACGGCTTGCGCCCGTTCTTCACCGAGGTTTACGCCTGCATGGCGGCGCTGGGGCTGCCGCGCGACACCTTCATGCACGAGATGGGCGTCAGCCAGTTCGAGATCAATCTGCTGCACGGCGATCCACTGCTGCTAGCCGATCAGACGTTCCTGTTCAAGCACATGCTCAAGGAAGTGGCCCTCAAGCACGGCCTGACCGTGGTCTGCATGGCCAAACCGCTGGCGCATACGCCGGGCAGCTCAATGCACATTCATCAGAGCGTGGTAGACAGCGCGAGCGGGCAGAACATCTTCAGCGACGCCCAAGGCGAACCCACTGCTGCGTTTCATCACTTCATCGGGGGGCAGCAGGCCGCGATGGCGGACTTCACGGCGCTGTTCGCGCCCAACGTCAATTCGTACCAGCGCCTGTGTCACCCTTTCGCCTCGCCCAACAATGCCTGCTGGTCCCATGACAACCGTGCCGCCGGGCTGCGCATCCCGGCGAGTGCGCCAGTGGCTCGACGGGTGGAAAACCGCTTGCCGGGTGCGGACGCCAACCCTTATCTGGCGATAGCGGCTAGTCTTGCAGCGGGCCTGTACGGGATCGAGCACCATCTGGCACCGTCGGCGCCGATTCAAGGTGAGTTCGCCGTTCCAGATAATCTTTCGCTGCCATGTACCTTGCATGCGGCATTGGAGCGTCTGAAACGCAGCTTGCTGGCCAAGGAACTGTTCGGGGCCGAATTCATCGAAGGCTACATCGCGTCGAAGACCCTGGAATTGACCAGTTTCTTTAACGAAATTACCCCTTGGGAGCGACGTGTGTTGGCTGCCCAAGCTTAAAAACGTCTTGCGCAAACCCTCCATTGACGAGGGTTTGCGTTTTTTGGAAAGCCGATGCGCCAAATCTGGAAATCCTTTCGAGCGCTGTATTTCGCCTCACTGATGATGTTGATCGGTTCAGGCCTGCTCAGCACTTACCTTGCCTTGCGTCTGGCCGCCGATCAGGTCGATGGCCTGTGGGTCGGTGCGCTGATGGCCGCCAACTACGTGGGGTTGGCACTGGGTGGCAAGGTTGGCCACCGATTGATCGGTCGGGTGGGGCATATCCGTGCCTATGCGACGTGTGCAGGGATCGTCGGGGCGGCCGTGCTCGGCCATGGACTGATCGACTACCTGCCCGCCTGGATCGTGCTGAGGATGATCGTCGGCCTCGGCATGATGTGTCAGTACATGGTCATCGAGAGCTGGCTGAACGAGCAGGCGTCGCCCCGGCAGCGCGGCACGGTGTTCAGCGGCTACATGATCGCGTCCTACCTGGGGCTGGTGCTCGGGCAACTGATTCTGGTGGTGCACCCTCAGTTGGGGCCCGAACTGCTGATGCTGGTCGCCCTGTGCTTCACCTTGTGCCTGGTGCCGGTGGCGATGACCCGCAGCATTCACCCGGCGCCGATGCGGCCTGCGCCGCTGGAGCCGTTGTTCTTCATGCGCCGCGTGCCGCAGTCGTTGACCACGGTGTTGAGTGCCGGGCTGATCATTGGCTCGTTCTACGGTCTGGCGCCGCTGTACGCCGCGCAACAAGGGCTGTCCACTGAGCATGTGGGTCTGTTCATGGCGACCTGTATCGGGGCCGGTCTGTTGGTGCAGGGGCCGCTGGGCAAGCTGTCCGATCGCTATGACCGCGCCTGGTTGATTCGCGGTGCGGCCGGGCTGCTGTTGCTGGCTGGCCTGCCGCTGGCGATCTTCCCCTCGATGCCGATTGAAGCGGTGTTCGTCATGGGCTTTCTCGCGTCGCTGTTGCAGTTCTCCCTGTACCCCTTGGCGGTTGCATTTTCCAACGACCACGTCGAAGGCGAGCGTCGCGTCTCGCTGACGGCCATGTTGCTGATGACGTACGGGGTGGGGGCCAGTATCGGGCCTTTGGTGGCGGGTGTGTTGATGAAGCAATTCGGCAGCAACATGCTGTATGCGTTTGTCTGCCTGACCGCGCTGATGCTGGTTTTGCGGGTGCGTCCGAAGGCCGTCACCAACCTGCATCAGGTGCAGGACGCACCACTGCACCACGTCGCCATGCCGGACAGCAGCGCCAGTTCGCCGCTGGTTGTGGCGCTTGACCCTCGGGTGGATGAGCAGGTGGTTCAGGATCAGATGCAGAACCCGAACGAGCCTGGGTATGTGGCCCCTGTGGAGGCTGAGCCTGTCGCGGAGTCGCCCGAGCGTGTCGTGCCCTCGGGGGAGGGCGTGGTGCGGCCGGTGGCGGTGGTCGATGAGGTGAGCGCGGTTGTATCGGCTGATGCGGCACGGGACGTCGGGGTGGATCGGCCGCTTTAGGCTGTGCCTGCGTTGGCTTTTGCCCTTTTTACGCAGTGGTCTGGATGGTGAGGGCTGATCCATTGGCGAGGGTGACGCTGATTCACTGTTCCGCTTTTACAGCGGGTCACTTTCCTTTCGGGGAAAGTAACCAAAGCCATTCGCTCCTGG
>NZ_QARE02000047.1 GCF_003052515.2 Pseudomonas sp. RIT409
TCTCACATGGGGAAACCCCACACTACCATCGGCGATGTATCGTTTCACTTCTGAGTTCGGGATGGGATCAGGTGGTTCCAACACTCTATGGTCGTCAAGAAATCCGGGTGCCGAGTCGTGACCTTGTGGTCGCGCCTTGGCGTATCAGGTATGTGATCGGTGCGTTGTGCGCAAACTTTCGGGGTGTCGTCTTCACAGTCACCGCAATCTGAGCCTTAAGCCTGCAGATTGCTTGGGTGTTATATGGTCAAGCCTCACGGGCAATTAGTATGGGTTAGCTCAACGCCTCACAGCGCTTACACACCCCACCTATCAACGTCGTAGTCTTCGACGGCCCTTCAGGGAACTCAAGGTTCCAGTGAGATCTCATCTTGAGGCAAGTTTCCCGCTTAGATGCTTTCAGCGGTTATCTTTTCCGAACATAGCTACCCGGCAATGCCACTGGCGTGACAACCGGAACACCAGAGGTTCGTCCACTCCGGTCCTCTCGTACTAGGAGCAGCCCCTCTCAAATCTCAAACGTCCACGGCAGATAGGGACCGAACTGTCTCACGACGTTCTAAACCCAGCTCGCGTACCACTTTAAATGGCGAACAGCCATACCCTTGGGACCGGCTTCAGCCCCAGGATGTGATGAGCCGACATCGAGGTGCCAAACACCGCCGTCGATATGAACTCTTGGGCGGTATCAGCCTGTTATCCCCGGAGTACCTTTTATCCGTTGAGCGATGGCCCTTCCATACAGAACCACCGGATCACTAAGACCTACTTTCGTACCTGCTCGACGTGTCTGTCTCGCAGTCAAGCGCGCTTTTGCCTTTATACTCTGCGACCGATTTCCGACCGGTCTGAGCGCACCTTCGTACTCCTCCGTTACTCTTTAGGAGGAGACCGCCCCAGTCAAACTACCCACCATACACTGTCCTCGATCCGGATCACGGACCTGAGTTAGAACCTCAAAGTTGCCAGGGTGGTATTTCAAGGATGGCTCCACGCAAACTGGCGTTCACGCTTCAAAGCCTCCCACCTATCCTACACAAGCAAATTCAAAGTCCAGTGCAAAGCTATAGTAAAGGTTCACGGGGTCTTTCCGTCTAGCCGCGGATACACTGCATCTTCACAGCGATTTCAATTTCACTGAGTCTCGGGTGGAGACAGCGCCGCCATCGTTACGCCATTCGTGCAGGTCGGAACTTACCCGACAAGGAATTTCGCTACCTTAGGACCGTTATAGTTACGGCCGCCGTTTACCGGGGCTTCGATCAAGAGCTTCGCTTGCGCTAACCCCATCAATTAACCTTCCGGCACCGGGCAGGCGTCACACCCTATACGTCCACTTTCGTGTTTGCAGAGTGCTGTGTTTTTAATAAACAGTCGCAGCGGCCTGGTATCTTCGACCGGCATGAGCTTACGGAGCAAGTCCTTCACCCTCACCGGCGCACCTTCTCCCGAAGTTACGGTGCCATTTTGCCTAGTTCCTTCACCCGAGTTCTCTCAAGCGCCTTGGTATTCTCTACCTAACCACCTGTGTCGGTTTGGGGTACGGTTCCCAGTTATCTGAAGCTTAGAAGCTTTTCTTGGAAGCATGGCATCAACCACTTCGCGTTCAAAAGAACGCTCGTCATCAGCTCTCGGCCTTGAAACCCCGGATTTACCTAAGATTTCAGCCTACCACCTTAAACCTGGACAACCAACGCCAGGCTGGCCTAGCCTTCTCCGTCCCTCCATCGCAATAACTGGAAGTACAGGAATATTAACCTGTTTTCCATCGACTACGCTTTTCAGCCTCGCCTTAGGGACCGACTAACCCTGCGTCGATTAACGTTGCGCAGGAAACCTTGGTCTTTCGGCGTGGGTGTTTTTCACACCCATTGTCGTTACTCATGTCAGCATTCGCACTTCTGATACCTCCAGCAAGCTTCTCAACTCACCTTCACAGGCTTACAGAACGCTCCTCTACCGCATCACTTGCGTGATACCCGTAGCTTCGGTGCATGGTTTGAGCCCCGTTACATCTTCCGCGCAGGCCGACTCGACTAGTGAGCTATTACGCTTTCTTTAAAGGGTGGCTGCTTCTAAGCCAACCTCCTAGCTGTCTAAGCCTTCCCACATCGTTTCCCACTTAACCATGACTTTGGGACCTTAGCTGACGGTCTGGGTTGTTTCCCTTTTCACGACGGACGTTAGCACCCGCCGTGTGTCTCCCATGCTCGGCACTTGTAGGTATTCGGAGTTTGCATCGGTTTGGTAAGTCGGGATGACCCCCTAGCCGAAACAGTGCTCTACCCCCTACAGTGATACATGAGGCGCTACCTAAATAGCTTTCGAGGAGAACCAGCTATCTCCGAGCTTGATTAGCCTTTCACTCCGATCCACAGGTCATCCGCTAACTTTTCAACGGTAGTCGGTTCGGTCCTCCAGTCAGTGTTACCTAACCTTCAACCTGCCCATGGATAGATCGCCCGGTTTCGGGTCTATTCCCAGCGACTTGACGCCCTATTAAGACTCGCTTTCGCTACGCCTCCCCTATTCGGTTAAGCTTGCCACTGAAAATAAGTCGCTGACCCATTATACAAAAGGTACGCAGTCACCTAACAAAGTAGGCTCCCACTGCTTGTACGCATACGGTTTCAGGATCTATTTCACTCCGCTCTCCGCGGTTCTTTTCGCCTTTCCCTCACGGTACTGGTTCACTATCGGTCAGTCAGTAGTATTTAGCCTTGGAGGATGGTCCCCCCATGTTCAGACAAGGTTTCTCGTGCCCCGTCCTACTCGATTTCATTGACAAGAGATTTTCGCGTACAGGGCTATCACCCACTATGGCCGCACTTTCCAGAGCGTTCCGCTAATCTCAAATCAACTTAAGGGCTGGTCCCCGTTCGCTCGCCACTACTAAGGGAATCTCGGTTGATTTCTTTTCCTCAGGGTACTTAGATGTTTCAGTTCCCCTGGTTCGCTTCGTGCACCTATGTATTCAGTGCAAGATAACTGTCTTGTGACAGTTGGGTTCCCCCATTCAGACATCTCCGGATCACAGTCTGTTTGCCGACTCCCCGAAGCTTTTCGCAGGCTACCACGTCTTTCATCGCCTCTGACTGCCAAGGCATCCACCGTATGCGCTTCTTCACTTGACCATATAACCCCAAGCAATCTGGTTATACTGTGAAGACGACATTCGCCGAAAGTTTGCATTCACAAACTTTACCTTAGCCTGTGCCCCGCCAGTGAAAGCGGTGCACAGTCTATCTTTCTATCACATACCCGAATTTTTAAAGAACGATCTAATCAAAGACTAGAAATCAACATTCACCACCGCAACGGGCGGAATGCTCATTTCTATGCTCTGACAAAAGCAGTCGCAGACCAGTAAATGGTGGAGCCAAGCGGGATCGAACCGCTGACCTCCTGCGTGCAAGGCAGGCGCTCTCCCAGCTGAGCTATGGCCCCGGGGAACTGGTAGGTCTGGGCAGATTTGAACTGCCGACCTCACCCTTATCAGGGGTGCGCTCTAACCAACTGAGCTACAGACCTAAAACTTAAAGCGTGTAGCTCAAAGCTTGAAGCTGCTTTTATCGTCTTCTTCAATGAATCAAGCAATTCGTGTGGGAGCTTGCGAAGCAGCCGAGTCTTCGATTAAGGAGGTGATCCAGCCGCAGGTTCCCCTACGGCTACCTTGTTACGACTTCACCCCAGTCATGAATCACACCGTGGTAACCGTCCTCCCGAAGGTTAGACTAGCTACTTCTGGTGCAACCCACTCCCATGGTGTGACGGGCGGTGTGTACAAGGCCCGGGAACGTATTCACCGCGACATTCTGATTCGCGATTACTAGCGATTCCGACTTCACGCAGTCGAGTTGCAGACTGCGATCCGGACTACGATCGGTTTTATGGGATTAGCTCCACCTCGCGGCTTGGCAACCCTTTGTACCGACCATTGTAGCACGTGTGTAGCCCAGGCCGTAAGGGCCATGATGACTTGACGTCATCCCCACCTTCCTCCGGTTTGTCACCGGCAGTCTCCTTAGAGTGCCCACCTTAACGTGCTGGTAACTAAGGACAAGGGTTGCGCTCGTTACGGGACTTAACCCAACATCTCACGACACGAGCTGACGACAGCCATGCAGCACCTGTCTCAGTGTTCCCGAAGGCACCAAGCCATCTCTGGCAAGTTCACTGGATGTCAAGGCCTGGTAAGGTTCTTCGCGTTGCTTCGAATTAAACCACATGCTCCACCGCTTGTGCGGGCCCCCGTCAATTCATTTGAGTTTTAACCTTGCGGCCGTACTCCCCAGGCGGTCAACTTAATGCGTTAGCTGCGCCACTAAAATCTCAAGGATTCCAACGGCTAGTTGACATCGTTTACGGCGTGGACTACCAGGGTATCTAATCCTGTTTGCTCCCCACGCTTTCGCACCTCAGTGTCAGTATGAGCCCAGGTGGTCGCCTTCGCCACTGGTGTTCCTTCCTATATCTACGCATTTCACCGCTACACAGGAAATTCCACCACCCTCTGCCCTACTCTAGCTTGCCAGTTTTGGATGCAGTTCCCAGGTTGAGCCCGGGGATTTCACATCCAACTTAACAAACCACCTACGCGCGCTTTACGCCCAGTAATTCCGATTAACGCTTGCACCCTCTGTATTACCGCGGCTGCTGGCACAGAGTTAGCCGGTGCTTATTCTGTCGGTAACGTCAAAATTGCACGGTATTAACGTACAACCCTTCCTCCCAACTTAAAGTGCTTTACAATCCGAAGACCTTCTTCACACACGCGGCATGGCTGGATCAGGCTTTCGCCCATTGTCCAATATTCCCCACTGCTGCCTCCCGTAGGAGTCTGGACCGTGTCTCAGTTCCAGTGTGACTGATCATCCTCTCAGACCAGTTACGGATCGTCGCCTTGGTGAGCCATTACCTCACCAACTAGCTAATCCGACCTAGGCTCATCTGATAGCGTGAGGTCCGAAGAGCCCCCACTTTCTCCCGTAGGACGTATGCGGTATTAGCGTCCCTTTCGAGACGTTGTCCCCCACTACCAGGCAGATTCCTAGGCATTACTCACCCGTCCGCCGCTGAATCAGGGAGCAAGCTCCCTTCATCCGCTCGACTTGCATGTGTTAGGCCTGCCGCCAGCGTTCAATCTGAGCCATGATCAAACTCTTCAGTTCAATACTGCAATCGGGTTTTGAGAAAACCCTCTAAACTTGGCTCAGCAATCGTTGGTTAAACCATGATTTCTCGCGGAGTAACTTGCATTGCTGATAATCTTGCGACTTCAGTCTTACGACACAAGCACCCACACGAATTGCTTGATTCAGTTGTTAAAGAGCGGTTGGCTGAGCGTTTCGTCTCAACCGAGGCGCGCATTCTACAGCAGCGTCTCGTGGTGTCAAGCGGTTATTTTCCGAAGCTTTCAAAGTTTCCTTTGCAACTTCAACCACTTGCGCTTCGTTCGATCTGGCATCTCACGTCAGCGGGAGGCGAATTCTACAGCGTTACAACCGGCTGTCA
>NZ_QARE02000048.1 GCF_003052515.2 Pseudomonas sp. RIT409
AGCCTCGTAGGTTTGCGGCTCTGCGAGGGATTGCCAACGCACATAGATCAGACGAGGCACGTCGGCGGTCCAGACATGCTTCCCCGCCCCATCCCCCGGTCGCTTCGACCACCCTCTTGGGTTACCCCTGAGATTCGGTGGTGTCTGGATAGCCGCCACGCCACTCATGGCACGTACAAATATTCGGCCTTTGACATCGAGCACATTGGCGGTTTCGATCCAGACCTCCATGTAGTTGGGCGCCAGAAAACCCAGACGCCGTGCGTCATACGGCAACTCTGCACCGTAGTCGTTAACGTGGTTGCACCCGCCGAGAATAACGGCGATGAGACATCCCAACAGCGCGTTGAGCTTATTGATTGCCATGGGCAATCCGCTGGCTGGCGATAGCTCGTTACCAAGAGCCATAGGGAATACCGAACTTCTCGATGTAGGCCCGCGACTCCGGCTCTAGCTCCAGTGCATATCGACCGTTTGTCCGTCCTAGGTCGGGGCCTTTCTCGACTATCCGGCCCTGTACGCGGCTGACTTCAATCGGATCCAGGCACAACCCTCTGATCCAGGTTTTCGCTATTCCACCCGGCGCAAGGCCAATGACCAGGAGCTGGCGGTGGTCCGTGATCCATTCTTTCGTGCCCCTGCAATAGGTGTTCGGTTTAACCTCCAACATCGCGTCACGGGTCGCCTCGGGGATTTCAATGAAAGCATCGTAAGTTTGAGGCTCTGCCAGGGATTGCCAACGCACATAAATCATACGAGGCACATCGGCGCGCCAGAGGTGTTTTCCCTTACCATCCCCCGGTCGCTTCGGCCACCCTCTTGGGTTACCCCTGAGATTCGGTGGTATCTGGATAGCCGCCACGCCACTCATGGCGCGTCCAAATATTCGGCCTTTGACATCGAGCACATTGGCGGTTTCGATCCAAACTTCCATGTAATTGGGCGCCAGAAAACCCAGACGCCAGGCGTCATACGGCAGTTCTGTACCGTAGTCATTAACGTGGCTGCACCCGCAGAGAATGACGGCGAGTGCGCATCCCAACAGCGCGTTGAGCTTATTGATTGCCATGGGCAATCCGCTGGCTGGCGATAGCTCGTTACCAAGAGCCATAGGGGATGCCGAATTTGTCGATGTATGCCCGCGACTCCGGCTCTAGCTCCAGCGCATATCGACCGTTAGTCCGTCCCTGGTCAGGGCCTTTCTCGACTATCCGGCCCTGCACGCGGCTGACTTCAATCGCATCAGTGCACACACCCATCAGCCAGGTTTTCACCACACCACCCGGAGCCAACCCCATGACCAGATTCTTCCTGTAATCATCGATCCATACCCGGCTGGTATCGCAATATGTTCTGCCTCCCTCATGCA
>NZ_QARE02000049.1 GCF_003052515.2 Pseudomonas sp. RIT409
GACTTGCCGAGAATTCACCATGTCTTGGAACGCGCGGGATGCTATGAGTCTGAAAGAAGAGTTCGTTGCCCTGGCCTTACAGCCCGATGCAAATCGGCGAGAGCTGTGCCGCCGCTTCAAGATAAGCCCCCAAACGGGCTACAAATGGCTGCGACGTTTTGAAAAGCTGGGCCTGTCGGGGCTGTCTGAACAATCCCGTCGACCACTCAGTAACCCTCGAAAAAGCACACCTGCGCTTGAGGAAAAGGTAATCACCTTACGCAAGCAGCATCCTAGATGGGGTGGACGCAAGATCAGTCATGTGCTCGATGAAGCGGTTGCACCCAGTACCGTTACCGAAATCCTGCACCGTCATGATTTGATCCTGCCCGAGGACAGTACGGCATCAAAACCTTGGCATCGCTTTGAGCATGCAGCGCCCAATGATCTTTGGCAGATGGATTTCAAGGGGTTCTTCCAAACCAGTCAGGGTGCCTGCTTTCCTTTGACGATGCTGGATGATCACTCCCGTTTTAATTTGATTATTCAAGCCTGCGCCAATCAGCGTGGCGTGTTGGTGCGCGAACATATGACGGAGGTATTTCGTCGATATGGATTGCCCGCGCAGATCAATACCGACAACGGTGCGCCTTGGGGGTCACCAAACAATCCGGGGCAATTGACCCCCTTGACCCTATGGCTCGTTCGTTTGGGTATCAAAATTACTTTCAGTCGACCTAGGCACCCACAAACCAACGGCAAGAACGAGCGTTTCCACCGCTCGTTGAAGGCCGAAGTATTGAGTGGACGAAGCTTCAAAAACCTGACTGAAGCCCAAGCTGCGTTTGACGAGTGGCGAGATATCTATAACCACCGCAGGCCCCACGAAGCCTTGAGTTATCAGGTGCCGATGGACCGATACCAATCCAGCCCACGACCGTATACCCAGCCTCTGGAAGAGTTTCAGTACAGCCCCAGCGACTTCTTGGCGAAGGTCAATGACCGCCGCTTCAGGTTCAAAAACCAATATTTCCGCGTCGCCAGGGCACTGAGTGGGTACGTGATAGCAGTCCGGCCCAGCACCGAGCGAGAGGACCTATTCGATGTTTACTTCTGCGGACACTGGTTGCGAAAAATCGACTTACGCAATCCACA
>NZ_QARE02000005.1 GCF_003052515.2 Pseudomonas sp. RIT409
AAAAATTTTCCTGCCGTGATTATGTCGTAGATTCCGTGATCAGATTTCGTATTTTTATAATTACTTATCCTTTCAAATAATGTCACTTCATCAAGGTCAATTTTTAAGCTGAAAAGTTTACGCACTTTCAGCCTCCTCTTCCTTTGTCGAGGGGAGAGTTGTTAGCATGAATTTTGAAATTAAAGTTCTCGCGGTGGTTTCAATTTTTGTGTGAATGTCTCGCTCTATGGTTCCTGAGGGTGGGAACCTATTAGTGGAATACTTATCCAATGACATGTATCTGTAAAAGCCCTTTACTTTTTGTGAGAACTTACTGCAATTTTCGGCATCTTCAAATTTTATCTCGATTTCATAAATATCAGGTGTGGCTGACTCCTCACTACATGTCCATACTACGTGAGACGTGTAAAATCCTTTTTCATGTAACGAGTCTACTTCTTTTGAATTTAGTACTCCTTTCCCATTTAGTGATGCACGAAATACATGGGTGCCAGAGTCGATATCGTCATTTTCAGTTTCCAGTTCATCTGAGATTCCAGAAGGTTTATTGATTTTTTCAGGATTGAAAACTGAAACTTTTGAAACATCTTTTAATGAGTAACCTTTGATTGCTTTGATCAGCTCCTCCAAGAACTGTGACCTAAGCTTTGGATTGTCTAAGAACTCTAGCGAAATCGTCTCTATCTTTGGTGGCGTTTCTTTGTCGTTACTTAGGATTTCGATAAGATGGTTTACCCACTTTTCAGAGTCTTCATTGTACGGAGAACGAAGTGTCAGTTCCCCTTTTTCTTCGGTGATTACGATAGTGGATTCTTTGGTGACGGTCTGTTGGAGTTGGCTTTTGTTGGGATTTATATCTGTGTAGGTTATTGTTAGCCTGATTTCGTTTTGATGTTTGGCAATGGTGGCGGATGCGTCCTTTGGATAGTCTTTAGAGTTTATTATATCTTTTAATTCGTTCGCAGCCTGTAGCACTTCTCCAGAACTGGTATTGGTTATGAATCTCGAGGTCGTTTTCTCCCGTTGAGTTATTGACTGAAGATTCGAGGTGAGTTCGTCATAGTCTCTATAGCCGGTGAACATTCGCGAGTAATAGAATGAAAGATTTTTTCTGTCTGTTTTTGGTGAGATAATAATGCCGCGTTTAAAAAATATTTCTGACAAGCTTTGATTGCTGACTTTTGAACTATTTACGGCATCACAAATTGCTTTGTCATTTGGCATATAAATGCTTTGTTTTTCTATACTCACCAGTCCAATTCCTCTTTGCTGAAGAAATCACTCACGGTAGCGATGAGTTCGAACTCTATTTTTTCTATAGTTTCCGACTTACCCCATTTCTTTATGTACTCTTGGGTGGCTGTCCTAAAATAATTTTTTGCCATATCGCTTTGATCAGATGCAATCGCTCGAATTGATATCTTTTTGTTGCTATTTAAAATCTGGTAGTTGGATAGAGAGTCGAGCAAGAAAAACATATCTTTCCAGTCATCTATTCTTGCTTTGTAATAAATTTTGTACCCTGCATCGATGGCTTTGATTGGCTCTTGCTTTGCGTTAAATAAATGTTCTTCTTGATACTCAATGATCATGAAAGGAGCAGAGATCAGCTCAAGGGTCGCTGGTCTGGAACTTGGTAGATTTTTGGCTTTATGAAGGTTAAGATCAGGGTAGAAGAATTGATAGTTTTCTCTGTTGAATTCCCCTCTAGAATGGAGTTTTTCCAAATCATCTATAACAGTTTTTATATATTTTATGCTGCTTGGTTCTAGTATGTGTATTTGCTGGTCTTTCTGTAGGTCTATGTTCAGGATGTTGATATCTTGCTCGCTTTCCGTGTTAGTGCTAGACTTTTTTGCGCTTTTTTTTCCATAGAAAATATCGTAAAAAGTGCTGTCCCACCCGCCGTCGTGATTGTATACGAACAGCATGCCCCTAATTTCAAGATCTTCTTGGGTTAATGAATATCGGGTTTTCCACTCATCGCTATAACGAGCGCAGTCTATTGAATGCGCTAATGACTTTAATGCTTTCCTAATAGCAAATTGTTTTATTGTTCCAGTTGCGTAACTTTTAAGATCTGTGTTTAGGGCAATTGTTTTTTCTGTGTATGGATCAATGTAAGAATAAACTACGTCTGTAGGATGATTGTGTGCTTTCTGCTCTGAGTCGGGCTCGGTTTTAGGTGGATTATGCTTCTGGGGTTGTACGCATTCGAAATTTTGGTCTGGTGGCGGATGTGAGTTCCATTTCAACCAAGGAATAATTTCGTTTGCAACTTTACCAGCAATTGCGGCAATACCAGCTCTTTCTCCTCCAGCCATTTTATTCCCTTATTTCTGAGTTTATCTGCTATCCATGCGCGAGCTTTAAATCCATAAGTCATTTGACAATGGCACGATGGCAGGCCAAACGCCAGCATAGATCAAAAACTGTTGGTGTCAATAACCATTGTGACCGGATGCCTTGGACGCTTTCCAGCCAGCATCCAGCCCTTTGCCTGTGCGACGTGAGTCATCGAGCCGAGTTCGTAAAAACGATCCGCTCAACCGATGACGCTTGGAGCGCCAAGGATCTGCGCTAGGAAAACTCAAAGTGTCGTGACGGAGAAAAACTCTACAAGCTTGTCGATTGAGGATTGGGTGTGTCGAAGGTGAGACCCAGCTACATCATCTGCCTCTCAGTTTTGGAAAGTTAATGTGAACAAAAAAATATTGAAATTTTTTTTCAGAAAACTCCCGGCAATTTCGTCAAGACCAACCACATGCCGGTTCGCTTCCTTATCTACGTGGCGATCACTGCACTGACTCGACTGCTGATCTCCGACGTCTCGCACCACGCGCCGCCGGACCTGGGTGTCGTGTACCTCAGTGGTGCAATTCTGCTGCTGGCCTTCGCGATCCTTGTGGTGCGCTACGCATCGTCGCAATTTCCTTCGGTGAAAGTGCCGGACCCGCACAGCAACAAGAAGGGCGCGGTGATCGAGGAGAAGGGAGAGATCTGAGGGGCTTGGCGAAGCGTTCGGCCGGTTTGGCCACATAACCAATAACAACTGGCGTTCGGTTTAGAAACACTGCATTGCAAGCGGGGAGGGGGAGATCCGCGAAATGGGAGGCGAGGGTACTCGTCGCCTCCTTCAGCTTCGCATCATGCGGGAAAACTTCCGGCTCAGACGTTCGGTGTCAAATGCCCACATTCAACTGCGGACGATTGAAGGACTGCTGGTTCGCCGGGGGCGGCGTCAGTTGTTTGAGGTCGCCATCGGTCATGGCGGCCAGAATCTTGATCGCACTGTGACCCTGTTCGATGGCAATGCCGAATTGAACGCTTTCGATCAGACGGCGCAAACGCTTCGGAGAGTTGCGCTGCTCGGCGCTGATCAGGCGTTTCGCAACCACGCCTGACGCGTTGGAAAGGGTCAGCATGATGGTGCCGTCTAGGCCCTGGATACTCAGATTGACCCGGTATTCTGGGTGGAATGCATCAGTGATCTGCTGAAAAGGGTTGTCCATGGCCTGATACCTGATTATCGATCTGCATAAGTTGACTGAGGGTTAGTCCCTTTAGTTCTGGACGGTGGATGGACGGTCGTCGTCCATTTGCGTCGGGTGGTCGTCAGCGGCCCCATCGAGCCATGAAAAGCGGGGCCTGCAGAGGTGGTGGCTCGACGCTCTGATACTTGCAGGGTTCGGGCCAGTCAGCGATTTCAGCGCGCTTCAATCGCTCGTGAATCCTTTAAGCACCTGAAATGTGACTGAGTTAATCGTTTCGGATCAGTGTGCAGTGCTAGCCAACTGCCGCCTCTTCAGGGTCCGAGCACCATTAACGCGCCGGGTGCCTGCTTTGTGTGCGTGACCTGACGGGTTGGTCAATTCTCGAGGTTAGCCAGAAGGCTGTCTAATCGGCCGATTCAGGCTCGTGAGCGTCAAGCTGCCTGCCGTTTGGCTGTTGTTGAGACGTAAAAAAGGCGGGCCCGTGTTGACGGGCCCGCCTGTTCATCTTGATCGCTCTGTTATCTAGCCGAGCGACTCAGCCTTGCCGAGCCTGATCGTTTTCGAGAAATTCTTCCTGTAGCAGGGCGTCCGTTTGGTCGGTGTTACGACTGTTGGCGCCACTGATGGAGTAAACGCCGCCACGCTTGCTGCGCAACTTGCCAAACAGGTGATCCAGCGCATGATCGAGCTTCAGCGCGGCGCCGTCCACGGCCTGGTCCAGCGAATCGGCCTTGTGCGTGACGGAAATGGGTTGGTGTCCTTTCGGCCGGGCTTCCATCTGGCAGCGGATGTCATGGGGGCCAGGTTTGTCGCCGTTTTCGTCGCCGATATGGACTTCGACGCGGGTGATGTCTTCATCGTAGCGTTCGAGCGTGCTTTCAACGGTGGTTCGTACCCACTCCTCCAGTCGGATGCTGCTTTCGATGTGGTTATCGCTGTTGACCTGGATTTGCATAGTTCTTCCCTTACTTTGGCTTGCTCGGGAGAGTCTCGACGAAGATGGATTTTCGTCTGCCCTCAGGCACAGTGTTGGCGCCGAACGGATAACAATTCAACCCCCAAAACAGAGAAATATTTCCTTGCAGAATTGATTTTTCAAGTCACTTAAAGAGGAGATACAGCGCTTTTCGACGCCGTAAGACATGCGTTTGGATAATATCCCCTCACGTCTGCCGAGACTGTGCGAAGTAGATTGCCAATCTTTTTGCATATGAGAATATTTATCATTAATATTGCGTTCTTTTATGCTTCTGCCGTTGTTCGGCCTTCGCATTGACCTTGCTCGGGACCCCTTCCTCTGATGACGATTCGCTCGTACTGCCGCGAAATCTCTGACGCCGTGATGAGGGTCTTTTCCTGATGCGAGTCTCGTCGTCAAGCCCTTGCGCCCTGAAACGGCGCCCAATACCTGCCCGCACGCGCGCGGGAGTAAGCGTCGGCATCCGGTTGGCCGTTGCATCCCGTGTAGTGGCGGCGCTGATCGGCGGCTACCTGCTGGCCGCCTTGGCCAGTGTCTGCATGGCGCAGTTCCTGCCGTTGCCTCGGGCTGAAGCGGCGGTGCTGTCGATGACGTTGTCGTTTCTCGTGTACTTGCCAGCTGTGCTGTGGTGCTTCGCCTGCCGTACCGCGTGGCGCGCTTGGTATGGCCTGATAATGCTCAACGCGTTCCTCGGCACGGTATACGCCAGTGCGAGGTGGCTGCTGTGAAAGATGGGTTTCGCCAGGCAATGGCCTGGTTGCATACCTGGGTTGGGCTGGTATTCGGCTGGCTGCTGTTTGCGATCTTCCTGACGGGCACGCTTTCGTATTTCAAGAACGAAATCACCCGATGGACACAACCGGAAATCGTGCCTCATGCGGTCACGACGGTGGACAGCATTCGCTTGGCGCAGGGTTGGCTGCAGCAAAACGCTTCCGACGCCAAACGCTGGTTCATTCGGCTGCCGGACGAGCGCACCCCCGAATTGGGCGTGAGTTGGGCGAAGGCAAAGGGCGGTTTCGAGGAAAAACCGCTGGACTCGCTGACCGGTACTCCAGTCCTGGCCCGGGACAGCAAGGGAGGCGAGTTCTTCTACCGTTTCCACTTCCAGTTGCAGATGCCTCACCCTTGGGGGCGCTGGCTGGCGTCGCTGGCCGCGATGGCCATGTTCGTCGCGCTGATCAGCGGCATCATTACCCATAAGAAAATCTTCAAGGAGTTCTTCACTTTCCGTCCACGCAAAGGGCAGCGCACTTGGCTCGATGGTCACAATGCAGTCGCGGTGCTGGTGCTGCCTTTCCACCTGATGATCACCTACAGCAGCCTGGTGATTTTCATGACCATGATCATGCCCGCCAGCATTCTCACCACCTACGGTAAAGATACGCAGGGCTTTTTCGACGACCTGTTCCCCGCATTCAAAACGGCTCCCCCCGCGCCCGAACGTGCGCCGCTGGCACCGATCGCGCCAATGCTCGCTGTCGCGGCGGACAAATGGCCGGGCAGTCGGGTCGGGCTGATAACGGTCAACAACCCCGGCAGCGCAAATGCTTCGGTGACGTTGACGCGCCATGGCGCCGATCACATCGCCAACGAACCCGGCACCGCGTTGGTGTTCGATGGGGTCAGCGGTGACTTGAAGAATCAAACCACCATGAGCTCGGCATCGCTGGTGCTGGCGGGTGGGCTTTATGGGTTGCACATGGGGCATTTCGCCGGCCCGCTCCTGCGCTGGCTGTACTTCCTGGCGGGTATCGGCGGTACCGCAATGATCGGCACCGGTTTGGTGATCTGGCTGGGCAAACGCAAGCTCAAGCACGCCAAAGCCGGCGTCATGCCTTTCGAGCTGCGGCTGGTGGAAGCATTGAATGTGTCCGGGATGGCGGGGTTGATGCTGGCGGTGGTCAGTTTTTTCTGGGCCAACCGACTGTTGCCGACCGGTTTCGCCGCGCGAAGCGATTGGGAAGTGAAAGTGTTTTTCTACGTATGGGCCGTGGCCTTGCTGCATGGCTTCGTCCGTGTGTTCCTGCGTGACGGCCGTACCGCGTGGCGAGAGCAGTTGACGCTCGGGGCATTGCTGTACTGCACGCTGCCGGTGTTGGACGTGCTAACGGCGGGCGATTATCTGCTGGCCTCGTTGAAACAGGGAGACATGACCCAGGCAGCGTTGGATGCGACGGCGGCGGCGACGGGGGTGTTTCTGGCCTGGGGAGCGTTCAGGTTCCGGCGGGATAGCAGCGCCGCATTGGAGGGTAGGTTCACCTCCCAAGACGTGAGGCGGGCCCCTGGCTTGCGTCATCAGCCGGACGGCGCCTCCGCCAACGTTCGCGAGGTCAACTGATGGTGCTGGCGACGTTGCTTTGTTACCTCGGCTTCACGGCACTGTGCTTGTCGATGAGCCGTCACTACGAGGCGCTCATCGGCGGCTCATTGTCGGTCGCGCGGAGTCGGTGGCTCAAATTAATGGGCTGGGGCACGTTGCTTGCTTCGCTCTGGGCGGCCGTTTGGGCCCTGAGCTTGGGGCAAGCGTTGGTGCAATGGTCTGCCGCGTTGATGGCCAGCGCAGTGGTGCTGGTTTTTGCGATGTCCTATTGGCCAAGGCTGGCCTTGTCGATGGCAGGAATCGGCGCGCTGCTCGCGCCGGTCGCTGCCTGCCTTCAACATTCGGCCTGAGCCCAAGATGATCGACCTCGTCCCTCCGACCTCGGCGCCTGCTGACGCCGACCCCGATGCCCCTAAAGCGGCTCGGGCGCATTTTCTCCAAGTCTTCCTCTCTCAACGCTCGCAGATGGAAGCGCTGGTCAGTCGACGCGTCGGTTGCCGGGCAACGGCGGCGGACCTGGTGCAGGACCTTTTCGTGAGGTTCTGGCGGCGACCTTTGGTTCAGGTCGAGGAACTCAACACGTACCTGCTGCGCTGCGCGGGTAATATCGCCATTGATCATTTGCGCACCGAGGGCACGCGGGCCCGTATCAATGAAGAGCTGCTGCCCGACGAGCAGGACCTGCGTACCGATGAGCCACAAGCCGCCGTCGAAGCGAGCAACGATTTGCGCCATATCGAAGCCGCGCTCCGCGAGTTGCCCGACAAGACCCGCCGTATCTTTCTGCTCAACCGCATCCACGGACGCAAATATGGCGAAATCGCCAAGGCCATGGGGCTCTCACAAAGCGCGGTGGAAAAACATATGATGCGCGCCCTGCAAGTCTGCAAGGCGAGCCTGGATCAGGACGCTCGCCGATGAAAGCGCCTCTGGATTCCGCTCTGATGATTTCGCCCGAACAACATGCCGCTGCCTTGCAGTGGCTCGCCCTGCTTCACGAGCAGCCAAGTGCTGCGGATCAGGCGCGTTTCAGCCGCTGGTTGCGCGCCGATCCCGCTCACGCCGAGGCTTACGCGCAGGCCCAGGTGATCTGGGAGCTGAGTGAAGAGCCTGCTGCCAAGCTCGCCGCGGAGGACTCGGCAGCCTTGGACGCGTTGCTCAGCAAGATGGATGCGCCGTCCAGGCGTCTATGGCCACATTGGACCGCCGCACTGGCGATGGCCGCGTCGGTGGTGATGGCGGTCGGCATAGGCTTGGGCTGGCAGCCGCAGCGCTGGATCGACGATATGGGCGCCGATTACGTTACGGGGCCGGGGCTCGTGCGCACTGTAACGCTGGCCGACGACTCACAGGTCACGCTCGACGCGGACAGCGCCATTGCGGTGGATTTCGCCAGGGGCGAGCGGCATGTGCGCTTGCGTCGAGGTGCGGCTTTCTTTCAGGTCACTCACAGAGGCCAGCCTTTCGTGGTGGACGCAAAGAAGGGTGAAACACGGGTGCTGGGAACACAGTTCGAAGTGCGCCTGCAGCCCGACGGGGCGCGGGTCACGGTGCTGTCCGGGCGCGTGGGGGTGAAGGCGGGCGCCGACTTGCCGCAACAGACACTCACGGCGGGCCAGCGCGTCACCTATGACGCGATCCACACGGCGCCTCCTCAGCCTGTCGACAGCGAAAGCCAGTTGGCCTGGCGTCAAGGGTGGCTGAATTACTACCGCACACCGTTGGCGGAAGTCATTGACGACCTGGGCCGCTACTACCCAGGGCGGATCGTGGTGCTCAACGATCGGCTGGCTGCGAAGACAGTCAGTGGCAGTTTCCCGAGCAAAGACCCGGCGGCGGTGCTGGCAGCACTCAAATCGGTCGTTGGGTTCGAGCAGTACGAAGCGTTGGGGCGGGTGATTGTGATTCGTTGAGCGGATCATGCAGAGGTGTGTTTGCACGTGAAAGTCTGGCTCGGCTTGTCCTTGGTCACCGTGTGGAGCGCTTGCGTTCAGGCGGACGAGCCTGCGTATGCGTTTTCACTGTCCGCCAAACCGCTGCCCCATGCGCTAAGCGAATTCAGCCGTGTCACCGGGCAGAGCGTCATCTACACGCAGGACGCTCCGTATGGCGTCGAGGCTGCGGCCCTCAAAGGATCATTCACTGCCGAACAGGCATTGGGCCGATTGCTGAGGGGATCGGGGCTGCGGTTTCGTCGTGCGACGCACGATACGTTCACGCTGGAACCTGCACCGAGCGACGGCGCCATTGCCTTGGACCTGACGCAAATCGACGCGACGCGCGACCGCACAAAGACCTGGCAGCCTCCGGCCAGTGCCTCCGTCATGCGGACCTCCACCCCTTCGCTGGAAAATCCGCAGTTCGTCAGTACGGTACCTGCTCAGGTGCTGCAAGACCTGGCCCCTCGTAACCTCGACGACGCTTTGAAAAACGTCAGCGGCGTGACTCAGGGCAACACGCTGGGCAGTACCCAGGACACGCTGATCAAGCGCGGCTTTGGCGAAAACCGTGACGGTTCGATCATGCGCGACGGGATGCCGGTGGTTCAGGGCCGCAGCCTCAATGCCACGGCAGAGCGCGTGGAAGTCCTGAAAGGCCCTGCCTCGCTGCTGTACGGCATTCAAGATCCGGGCGGGGTGATCAACGTGGTCAGCAAACGGCCCGAATCGCAGCCCAGCCATGCGCTGACGGCCCGAGGCTCGAGTTACGGCTCGGAGAAAAACGGCAGCGGCGCCACGTTCGACAGCACGGGGCCGGTGGGCGATTCGGCGCTCGCGTATCGTTTGATCGTTGACCACGAGGACGAAGATTACTGGCGCAATTTCGGCGTTCATCGCGAGTCCCTGGTGGCGCCATCGCTGGCTTGGTATGGCGAGGCCACGCAAATGATCGCTCGTTATGAGCATCGTGAGTTCTTGACGCCATTCGACCGAGGGACCGCTATCGACCCCGTCACCCATCATCCGCTGGACATTCCAGCCACTCGCAGGCTGGACGAGCCGTTCAATAGCATGGAGGGGCGCTCGGACCTGTATCACTTGGAAATCGATCACCAGTTCGACGAGAACTGGAAGGGTCATCTGGGCTACAGCTACAACCGGGAAACCTACGACGCCAGCCAGGTGCGGGTCACCGCCGTGAACCCGGCCAGCGGCACCTTGAGTCGCTCGATGGATGGTACCGGGGACGCCTTGAGCACGGACCGTTTCACCACGCTGAGCCTCGATGGCAGCGTCGATATCGCTGGAATGCGCCATGATCTGCTGGTGGGATTCGATGACGAGTACCGCAAGTTCTACCGTGGTGAGTTGATTCGGCAAAGGAGCCTGAGCACCTTCAGTTACCTGAACCCAATGTATGGCCGAGAGGTCGAGGGTACGCATGTCAGCGCCCCCGACAGCAATCAGTTGGATGTTCTGCGCAGTGACGCGTTATTTCTCCAGGATTCGCTGCACCTGAACGATAAGTGGGTATTCGTCGCGGGTGCGCGCTATCAACGCTTCGATCAGCAGGCCGGCAAGGGCATTCCGTTCACCCGGAACACCGACCTGAACGGCGAAAAATGGATTCCCCGCGCGGGGCTGGTCTATCGATACGACGACGAGGTGTCGTTGTATGGCAGTTACACCGAGGCGTTCAAACCCAACGCCAGCATCGCGGCGCTGACGGGCGGCACCGTGCTCGATTCAGGCACCTTGCCCGAACAGTCCAGGGCCTGGGAGCTGGGCTCGAAATGGGATTTGCAGAGCGGGGTCAGCGGCACGCTGGCGCTGTTTGATATCAGGAAACGCAACGTACTGGTGGCCAATTTCGACGCGCCAAGCGCCAGCACGGTCTACAGCACGGCCGGCGAGGTGCGTTCACGGGGTGTCGAACTGGAGCTTAGTGGGCAGTTATCCGAGCGTTGGAGCCTGATCGGTGGCTACGCTTTCACGGATGCCTGGGTGACGAAAGACCCGACATTGGAGGGTCACCGTTTGCAGAACGTGCCCAGGCACAGCGGCTCGCTGTCGGCAGCGTACGACGCGGGTGCGATGCTGGGCGGTGATCGACTGAGAGTCGGCGCCGGCGCCACTTACGTAGGCGATCGAGCGGGCAATCCCGCGAACGATTTCACCTTGCCGGGTTATACCATCGCCGACGCCTTCGCGACCTACGAAACGAAGCTGGACGGGCAAACGCTCACGTTTCAACTCAACGTGAAGAATCTGTTCGACCGAACGTACTACAGCTCGGCAGTAAGCCAGTATTTCGTTTCCCTCGGGGACGCGCGGCAAGTGGTTCTGGCGACCACGCTGGCTTTTTGAGAGGCTTCTGAGCGCTGCGCCTGAGCTTGCCTGTCGGGCTGTCTGACGCACCGCGTGGCCAGGTTTTTCTAGGTGCGGAGGTCGAACACCGGCACGAACCCGCTCGGAATGCGGCCTCAGGATTGAAACGCCAGCCGATAGGCCCCCGGCGTTGCGCCCATCGCCTGCCTGAACGTGTTGCTGAAATGGCTGGCACTGGCGAATCCACAGGCCAGCGCAATGTCACCAAAGGGCTGGCGCGTGTTGCGAAGTTGTTCGCGGGCCCGGTTGATGCGGCGGGCGAGCAGGTAGCGGTGTGGCGGCAAACCGAAGCTTTCACGGAACATCCGCGCGAAGTGGTATTCGGACAGCGCGCACAGGTTCGCCAGTTGCCCGAGACTCAGGGGTTCGGCGAGGTTCAGCTCGATGAACTCCACCAGCTGACGACGCAGGTGCGGCGCCAGGCCACCCTTGAGCTTCAGGCCTTCGCGCAGTCCCATCTGGTTGAGCACCATGTGATCGAGCAGGTCATGCGCCAAGCTGCTGGTCTGCAGACGGTCACCCGGTTCGCTCCAGTTCATGCGGATTAAACGATGAAAGCGCTCCGCCTGCGCCTGATCATCGAGGAAGGTGGCTTCGCGCAGCATCATTTCCCGAGGCTCGCGGTCCAGCAACGTGACGCAACGGTGCGCGAAGTCCTCAGGGCTGATGTAAAGGTGAGCCAGCCGGATATCGCCATTGACCACCCATGACGACTGGTGCCCGGCAGGCAATACGCACAGCTTGCCCGGTGCGCCTTTGCGGTCGGGCTGATCTCGGCGGTAAGTCCCTGTGCCACCGTCGATGTAGCAGGACAGGGTATGGTGGCTGGGGGCGTGATAGTCCTGGGCATCGTGGCGGTTGTTCCACAGTGCAGCCACGACGCCATCTCCCAACGAGGCACTTTGCTCCAAGCGCGCATGGGGCGAGCGGTTCAGCGACTGGAATACCTGAATGTGGTCGAGTGGGGGCATGGGGCTGCTCGTGGAACCTTGACTGCCGAGACGTGAACGCCATCGGTTGCGGTGTTTGCATCCTACTCCCTGAGAGGCTCGCTGGCAGCGGGGGAGCACGCAAATGCGCAAGTTTTTGCAAGTGGCGCCGACAGGCGTCGAGCAGACTGGTGGCTCATCGAGGAGCCTGTCATGAACATTTCGTTGTACCTGCTGACCGTCCTGATCTGGGGCACCACCTGGATAGCCCTGAAGCTGCAATTGGGCGAGGTGGCGATTCCGGTGTCGATCGTTTACCGCTTTGCCCTCTCGGCGCTGATTCTGTTCACGCTGCTGTTGGCCAGCGGCAAGTTGCAACGGCTCGGGCGCCGGGGGCAGTTCATTTGCCTGGCGCAGGGGCTTTGCCTGTTCTGCGTCAATTTCATGTGCTTCTACACGGCGAGCCGCTGGATTCCCAGCGGGTTGGTGGCGGTGGTGTTTTCTACCGCCACCTTATGGAATGCGCTCAACGCGCGGGTGTTCTTCAAACAGCAAATCGCTCGCAATGTGCTGGCCGGTGGCGCATTGGGCTTGCTCGGCCTGGGGTGTCTGTTCTGGCCTGAGCTTTCGGGGCACAGCGCCAGTCGCGAAACGCTCATCGGGCTCGGTCTGGCCCTGCTTGGCACGCTGTGCTTCTCGGCGGGCAACATGCTGTCGAGCCTGCAGCAAAAGGCCGGCCTGCGGCCGCTGACCACCAACGCGTACGGCATGTTGTACGGCGCGGCAATGCTGTGTGGGTACTGCCTGATCAGCGGAACACCGTTCGCGTTCGAATGGAATGCCCGCTACATCGGCTCGCTGTTGTACTTGGTGATTCCGGGTTCGGTGATCGGCTTCACGGCGTATCTGACGCTGGTGGGTCGTATGGGCCCGGAACGCGCCGCGTACTGCACCGTGCTGTTCCCCGTGGTAGCGCTCAACGTCTCGGCGTTCGCCGAAGGCTATCAGTGGACCTTGCCCGCCTTGATGGGGCTGGCATTGGTCATGGTGGGTAATGTTCTGGTGTTCAGGAAACCGAAAGCGGTATTGCCGGCAGCGGCCAAGTTGGCCTGAGGTCGGTGCTCTGAGGTGTGTTCCCACGCTGGGCGTGGGAACGGTCCACAGGAAGGCTCAGCCCTTCCAGGCCTGGGGGTTTACCAAGTCCCGCGGTTTCTCACCCAACAATGCGGCGCGCAGGTTGCTGTAGGCTCGGTCTGCCATGGCCTGACGGGTTTCATGGGTCGCCGAGCCAATGTGTGGCAAGGTCACGGCATTGCTCAACTGGAACAGCGGCGAGTCGGACAATGGCTCCTTTTCATACACATCCAGCCCAGCACCGCGCAGCGTGCCGTTTTGCAACGCTTCGATCAGGGCCTGTTCGTCGACGATCGGACCGCGTGCGATGTTCACCAGGATTGCGCTTTTTTTCATCAACGCCAGTTCACGCGTGCTGATCAAGTGTCGAGTCTTTTCGCTCAGCGGTACGACCAGGCACACGAAATCGGATTCGGCCAGCAGTTGATCCAGCGTGCGGAATTGCGCACCCAATGCTTGCTCCACCGCCGGCTTGCGCGAGTTGCCGCTGTACAGGATCGGCATGTCGAACCCCAGTCGCCCGCGACGTGCGACTGCCGCACCGATGTTGCCCATACCCACAATGCCGAGTGTCTTCCCGTAGACATCGGTGCCGAACTGCGGCGCCTCGATGCTTCGCGTCCATTTCCCGGCCTTGGTGTAGGCGTCCAACTCGGCCACGCGGCGCGCAGTGCTCATGATCAGCGAGAAACCCAGGTCCGCGGTGCTTTCCGTTAGCACGTCCGGCGTGTTGGTCAACAGGATGCCGCGTTCGCTGAGGTAATCGACATCGTAATTGTCGTAACCCACGGAAATGCTCGACACCACCTGCAGTTGCGCGGCGTTCTCCAACTGCTCGCGGCCCAGCTTGCGGCCCGCGCCAATCATGCCGTGCACGTGGGGCAGGGCATCGTTGAACTGTGCGTTCAAGTCGCCTTTTTTAGGGTCGGGAATGATCACGTTGAAGTCTTGCTGCAGGCGCTCGGCCATTTCCGGGGACACGCGACTGAAGGCAAGGACGGTCTTTTTCATCGGATAGCTTCTCTCGGCAGTTCAGAAGGACGATGCGTAGCACGCTAACATTCTTGTTGGAGGTTGGGCAGGGGGAGCCGCGCAACGGCTTTTGCAGGAGCGCGCTTGCCTTGGGCGGCAATCCGACGATTGCGGTGGGCCACAGCAGGTAGTAGGACTGGCACTCCGCAATCGTCGGAACGCCGCCCAGAGCACGCGCGGTCCGGCAATGGATATCGTTCGCCGTTACACCAACTCTGGCAGGACGTGGGTCTGCAAATCCGCCTCATGGGCCGCCATGATTTCCGGCAGCGAGCCGCGCAGGTATTCCACCCAGGTCTTGATCTTCGCATCCAGATACTGGCGCGACGGGTAAATGGCATACAGGTTCAGCTCGTTCGAGCGGTATTGCGGCAATACACGGCTCAGCGAGCCGTTACGCAAACCTTCGATGGCCGAATAGATCGGCAGGATGCCCACGCCCATGCCGCTGCTGATGGCAGCCTTCATCGCGTCGGCCGAGTTGACCTGAAAGGGCGAACTGCCGATGGTCACGGTTTCCTGGCCCTCGGGTCCGTCGAATGCCCACTTTTCCAGCGGAAAGGCCGGGCTGACCAGCCGCAGACACGCATGGTTAAGCAGATCCGTCGGCTTCTGCGGCAGCCCGAAGGCTTTGATGTAGGCCGGCGAAGCGCAAAAGATGCTGTAGGTGATGCCCAGCCGCTGCGAAACGAAGCCTGAGTCCGGCAGTTCGCTGGCCAGCACGATGGACACGTCAAACCCTTCTTCGAGCAGGTCCGGCACGCGGTTGGTCATCGTGAGGTCGAACGACACGTCGGGGTGGTTTCGTCGGTAGCGAGCGATGGCATCGATGACGTAATGCTGGCCGACGCCCGTCATGGTATGGACTTTCAATTGCCCGGCAGGGCGTGCATGCGCATCGCTGGCTTCTGCTTCCGCTTCTTCGACGTAAGCAAGGATCTGCTCGCAGCGCAGGAGGTAGCGCTTGCCGGCTTCTGTCAGGGCGATGCGGCGAGTGGTGCGGTTCAGGAGGCGGGTTTGCAGATGCGCTTCGAGATTGGAAACAGCGCGGGAAACGTTGGCGGTTGTGGTGTCCAGTTGAGCGGCCGCAGCGGTGAAACTGCCCGCTTGGGCCACGCAACTGAAAGCGCGCATGTTTTGCAGAGTGTCCATGGGCCGTTCTCTGGTGAGATAGCAAATTGTGACATGAAGTTACTGATCTATGTCAGCCATACCAAAGGATTATCTTCCTTTCAGTAACAAAGATTCGCAGAACGCCCGGCTTATCGGCGAAACAGACGCGTCCTAGAATCGCCGCTCGCTTCCACATCTCTCATTTCGGGTAATTGCAGCTGTGCCGCGTCGCATCGTCAGGGGCCTCATGCCCCTCAGTGTCTGGGCTTTAACGTTACTCATCAGCGGCTGCATTGGAACCGGCGGAATTGCCCCTCAGAGCACCACGTTATCGCCAGACAGTCTGGCGACCGACGAGGCCATCAAGGAAGCCGACAAGGATGCCCATTGGCCGGACGGCCAGTGGTGGCGGGCCTATGGCGATGATCAACTCAACCATTGGATCGAGCTGGCGGCGCTGGGCAGTCCCAGCCTGGCGATTGCCGCCGCCCGTGTTCGGCAGGCCAAAGCCATGGCCGGCGTCGCCGAGTCGGCCGAGTCGTTGCACGCTACCGCGGACAGCACTCTCAAACGTCACAACTGGCCCACCGACCCGTTCTACGGCCCCGGCGACCTGTCGAACACCAGTACGTGGGATAACAACGCGTCCATCGGCCTGAGCTATTCCCTGGACCTGTGGGGCAAGAAAAGCAACAGCACCGAGCAGGCGCTGGACATGGCCCATATGAGCGCAGCGCAAGCGCGGCAGGCGCAATTGGAACTGCAGGACAACATCGTCCGCGCCTATATTCAGCTGTCGCTGAACTACGCCCAGCGTGACATCGCCGAGGCGACCCTTGCCCAGCAAGAGCAGATCCTCGAACTGGCTCAGCGTCGGTTGAAGGGGGGGATTGGCACTCACTTCGAGGTGAGTCAGGCACAGGCGCCGCTGCCGGAGACCCACCGCCAGATCGACGCGCTGGATGAAGCCATTGCCCTGAGTCGCAATCAGATCGCAGCCCTGGCTGGAAAGGGGCCGGGCGACGGTGCCAGCCTCAAGCGTCCGACCTTGTCGCTAGGGACCGCACTCAAACTGCCGTCCTCGTTGCCTGCGCAACTGCTGGGCCAGCGCCCTGATGTCGTGGCCAGCCGCTGGCGCGTGGCGGCCCAGGCTCGGGGCATCGACGTCGCCCATGCCGGTTTCTACCCCAACGTCGACTTGATGGGCAGCCTCGGTTACATGGCCACCGGTGGCGGGATGCTGGAGTTTCTCACCGGTAAGAAATTCAACTACAGCGTGGGCCCCGCCATCACGTTGCCCATCTTCGATGGCGGGCGTCTGCGGTCGGAACTGGGTGTGGCATCGGCGGGGTACGACGCTGCGGTCGGGCAGTACAACCAAACCTTGATCAATGCGCTCAAGAACATTTCCGATCAGTTGATTCGCCGCGAGTCGATGAGCAAACAGCAAGTCTTCGCCGATCAATCGGTGGCGGCTGCGCAGAAGACTTACGACATCGCAAGGGTCGCCTATCAACGCGGCCTGACCGATTACCTCAATGTGCTCAACGCGCAAACGTTGCTGTTTCATCAGGAGCAGGTTCAGCAGCAGGTACAGGCCGCTCGCCTGACCGTTCACGCCGAATTGGTGGTGGCGCTGGGTGGGGGATTGATGGCAGGGAACGATTCGCCAGCGGCTGAAAAAACCGTCGCGCCGAAAACGCCGGTTTCGCTGAGCGTGCTGGGACAGTGATCAGATGAATGTTCCGCCAGACAAACAGGCCACTTCGTCGGATGTGCCGCCCAGGCCCGGCGCGCGCCTCCAAGGGATCGCATTCCAACGTAGGAGCGCGCTTGTCCGCGATATCGTCCTATCGGGCGATACAGGGCCTGAGTTGAAATGACCACCGTCCTGCACTGGCTCAAATCCCTGGAATTGCGTCGCGAACTCAACGGCTGGGCGCGCAGTGACGGGGTAACCTGGGTGTATATCTTCAAGGTGCTGATCGCCGCCTTCCTCACGTACTGGATCGCGATGCGCCTCGAACTGCCGCAGCCACGCACGGCCATGATCACGGTGTTCATCGTGATGCAGCCGCAGAGCGGGCACGTGTTCGCCAAGAGTTTCTATCGCCTGCTCGGCACGGTGGCGGGGTCCGTGGCGATGGTGATCATGATGGCGCTCTTCCCCCAGGACAGTGCGCCGTTTCTGACCCTGATGGCGCTATGGGTAGGCTTTTGTTGCGCAGGGGCTGCGCGTTATCGCAACTTTCGCGCCTACGGGTTCGTCCTGGCGGGCTACACCGCGGCCTTCACCGGGCTTCCGGCGCTCGCGCACCCGGAAACGTCGTTCATGGCAGCGGTCTGGCGGTTGCTGGAAATCTCACTGGGCATCGTCTGTTCGACATTGATCAGCGCGGCGATCCTGCCGCAGAGTTCCGGCGTTGCCATGCGCAACACGGTGTATCAGCGATTTGGCGTATTCGCCCGATTCGTGATCGATGGACTGCGCGGGCAGAGTGATCCCGAGGCGTTCGAGGCCAGCAACGTGCGTTTCATCGCCGATGCCGTTGGCCTCGAGGGGCAGCGTGCGGTGACCGTTTTCGAAGACCCACACATGCGCCGCCGCAACGGTCGTCTGAACCGATTGAACAGCGAGTTCATGACCATCACCACGCGCTTCAACGCCCTGCACCAGCTGCTCGAACGTTTGCGCCGCCGTGGCCTGACGCCGGCTGTCCAGGCCATCGAGCCGGGGCTCGACGCGCTGGGCGGATTGCTCGAGCCCTTTGCCGGACGCGCCCTGACCGATGCGGACGCTGCGCTGCTGGCCACGCGTTTGAGCGCCTTCAAATCCGAGATGCCCGACCACGTCCGCAGCCTGCGTGCCGAATTCGTCAAGACGGACCCCAGCGACGACGACTTGCTGGACTTCCACACGGCGTACGAGCTGCTCTATCGCTTCGTCGATGACATGCACGACTACGCGCAGACCCACGCTTCGCTGGCCGACCATCGTCACGCGCGCGAGAAGTGGGTCGAGCCATTCGTATCGACCACTAACTGGACCCTGTCGCTGGCGTCCGGTCTGCGGGCGCTGGTGATCATGGCCGTGCTGTCGTGGTACTGGGTCGCGACCGCCTGGCCAAGCGGGGCGATGATGACGTTGGTGTCGGCGGCCACGGTCGCGCTGTCGGCCACCACGCCCAATCCCCGCCGCATGTCCTTCCAAATGGCGTGCGGGACCTTCATCGGGGCGCTCCTCGGGTTTTTCATCACGTTCTTCGTGCTGCCGCGGATCGACGGTTTTGCGCTGCTGTGCATGGTGTTGGCCCCGGTGTTCGCGGTGGGGGCGTTTCTCACCACGCGGCCGCAGTGGGCGGGGTATGGGCTGGGCTTGCTGATCTTCTTCAGCATCGGTTCGGCGCCGGACAACCTCACGGTGTACAACCCTTATGCGTTCATCAACGACTACATCGGCATGGTCATCGGCATGCTGTTATGCGCCGCGGCGGGGGCGATCATCTTGCCGCCCAACAGTCGCTGGTTCTGGCGGCGACTGGAAAGCGATCTGCGCCAGCAGGTGAGTTTCGCCATCAGCGCCCCTTTGCGCGGCATCCGCTCCAGTTTCGAAAGCCGTACCCGGGACCTCATGCACCAAGCGTACGGCTTGGCAGCGGGCCAGCCGCTGGTGCAGCGCAATTTGTTGCGCTGGATGTTCGTGGTGTTGGAAATCGGCCACGCAATCATCGAACTGCGTCGCGAGCAGGACGCGCTTCCCGTGCATCCGAGCTACGCCCCATCACAGCCCTGGCAACAAGCGGTTCGTGCCATGGGGCGGGCGTTGGTGCGGCTGTTCATCCAACCCGATCACCACAATCTGGCGCGTTGCCTGTATGCGGTGGACCACGCGATCAACTGTGTGCAGAACACCGACGAGCCGTTCGCCCCGCATTTCGACACATCGGCGCTGCGTCGGGTGAAGAGCTACCTGCATTTCATCCGGACCTGCCTGCTCGACCCGCAATCACCGCTGGCCGCCTTTGCGCCCGCCCAAGCTGACGCGCAATTGGCGCAAGGACTTTCGCATGCCTCGTGAAATCGCCTTTCACGGCGTTTACATGCCGACCGTGACCCTGATGTTTCTGGTTGCGATGGTGTTGTCTTGGGCGCTGGATCGCTTGATGTCCGGCCTCGATCTGTACCGATTCTTCTGGCATCCGGCGTTACTGCGTCTGGGGCTGTTCAGCTGCATGTTCGGCGCAATGGCGCTGACCGTTTACCGTTAAGGCACATGTGAATTCGAGATGAAAAAACTCATCAGTCTGATCGCGACATTATTGATCCTGGCACTGGCCATCTGGATAGGCCGCCTGCTGTGGATTCACTACATGGACACCCCGTGGACCCGCGACGGTCGTGTCCGGGCCGACGTGATCAATGTCGCCGCCGACGTCAGCGGTGTGGTCATCGACGTGCCTGTCAAGGACAACCAACCCGTGAAGAAAGGCGACCTGCTGATGCAGATCGACCCCGATCACTACCAGTTGGCGGTCAAGCAGGCTGAGGCCGTGGTGGCGTCGCGCAAGGCGACCTGGGAGATGCGCAAGGTCAATGCCGCCCGCCGCAAGGACATGGATGCGCTGGTGATCTCGGCTGAAAACCGCGAAGACGCCTCCAATGTCGCTAACTCGGCCCAGGCCGACTACCAACTCGCGATCGCCCAACTGGAGGCCGCGCAACTGAACCTGCAGCGCACTCGCGTGCTGGCGGCGGTCGATGGCTACGTTACCAACCTCAACGTCCATCGCGGCGACTACGCGCGTATCGGTGAGGCGAAAATGGCCGTCGTCGACAAAAACTCGTTTTGGGTGTACGGCTTTTTCGAAGAAACCAAGCTGCCTCATCTCACCGTCGGCGATCCGACCGACATGCAGTTGATGAGTGGCGAAGTGATGAAGGGGCATGTGGAAAGCATTGCGCGGGCCATTTATGACCGGGACAACCCGGAAAGCCGCGAGCTGATTGCCGACGTCAACCCCACCTTCAACTGGGTACGCCTGGCCCAGCGCGTGCCGGTACGCATTCATCTGGACAGCGTACCGGCAGGCGTGGTCCTGGCGGCGGGGATGACTTGTACGGTGATCGTGAATCCTCAGTGAGGGACGCGCGCCGGTGGATCAGTCGATCGGCACTTCAATGCTCTCGACGGCGTACGCAGCGGTGATCCCGGCGGCCAGGACCGATGTCGTCGTCGCTGTGACAGCCACGCCGGCCAACGTTTCGCGGATGATCTTTATCGTGAGATCCCGGACGTAGTGCTTGAGGGCCGGGTTGTTGGGAATGAAGACCCCCGCCGAGTTGTAGGCCCCCAGAATGCTGCTGGGGGGAATGTTTTCACCGAAGTTGATCTCGGTCGGCTTGTAGCGAATTTTGTTCGCCTGCGTCGGATGCCTGGCGTTGTGATGATTCTGGTAGAGGTGATAGCCATCCAGTTTCCGCGCGTCGATCAGATAGGTGTGCCCTCCCTTTTGACCGCCGTAGACGAACGCGCCGGTGTGTTCCCGGTAGTAATAGGCGGAGGTCGAAATGCCTCTGCCGTCGAGTCCGAGTGCGTTGGGGTCACCGCCAAAGCCTCCGCGCACACCCGTGATCTGATGAATGTCTTTCTGAATTTCGAAGGCGGGTGTCCTGAGTTCGAAACCCTTGGCGAAAATTTCCTCAGGCGGGCGCATGTCGCCCCTGAAGACCTTGCCTCGATACACCACCAGATCGTGACCTTCCACGTGCCTGTTCAACAGCCGAGCATCCGTTTCTACCAGCCGCTGAGCATGCTCCGGCCCCCGGCGAAGCCTGTCGACCAGCTCCCCTTTGATGCGTTTGAGGTCCCCCGAGTGTGGCTTGATCATATCGGGGGGTGAGACCTGACCGTGGAAGGTTTGGGCCTTTCTCAAGTGCTTCAAGATCCTGGTGCTGATCCGGGTTCTGGTGATGGCTGACAGCGTCTTGCCAGCCAAGGCAACACCGAGCGGCACGACGATCCCGCTGATGCTTTCATAAAGTGCAGCCTCGTATTGAGCACTTGCCTGTTCGGGTATATCGGCTTGTGCGCCGCGAATGGCCTCCAGTACGGCAGCACTCTGCCCGAGCAGAAAGCTGGCCAGCAAGCGTACTGACATACCGCCCGCAGGCCCCAGCGGAAGTGTCGACAACAGTGCGAGCGTCTTGAGGATGAACACCCCTGCGTCCAAAGCCTGGTCCAACAGTCGCTCGCCATCGGTCGACACCAAGGTGTCCATATCTGAAACCATGCGCTCGATCTGAAGGGTATTGAGGGTCTCGAAAATGTCTTCGGCAGGAGGAAAGCTCAACGCCGGCCGCGCGCGCGGAGGGACACTGATGTAAGACATGATCGGCCGCAGCTTGTAGTCCCCCAGACTTAGCTGGTCATACAGCGCAAGTCGTTGAAGAATCGCACGGCGAAACACAGGCATCTGAATGAAGACATTGCGGTATTTCATGGGTAGCACATGAACCGCGTTGCCTTGGGGGTCACCCAGAAATATCACCAGCCCGCCATGAGTGGGTTCATCTGCGCAGGGCAAATAGGCCACCTGTCCTACGGTGTAGATCCTGCTGCGGGTTCGGAGCTCTACCAGTCGAAGTTTGACCTCACCCCGGAGGTACGCCCGCGCCGTCTCCCGGTAGACGGGCGGCGCATCGTCACGCATGGCGAAATTCTCCAAGTGCGTATCGGCCTCGACAGACAGCAGCAGCTTCGAAAGTCTCTTTGCGTTCGGCGTCTTCAAGCGTCGCTCGACTTCAGCCGTGTATCGGGCCTGGAGATTTGCCGATTCCAATGCAGTGATCAGATCTTCGGGGTAATCGTCAGGCCACACGACGCTCACTGCAGTCTCGGCTGCCAGCGCACGCCGATAGGTGTCGGTAACGATTTCCCGAAGAGTAAAGTTCTGGCTTCTCAGAGGGAAAAGCTCACCGGAGATCGAGATCAGCCCACTGGATTCCTTGTAGGTCTCTCGAAATTGCACCTTGATCCCCGTCTCGGCGCTGATTTGCTGTTTCAACTCGTCCGGGGCTGTAGACGCACTGACGATCTCACCTATCGCGGTGTCGATGTATTGCAGCGGATCCAGCAGGCTCGGATCGTAGACATCGTCGATCAAGGCGATCATTTCGTCGCTCAGACGCGTCAGCGCCTCTTCGCTCAAATCCTCGGGGGCGGCTGGCCCATCATGTAACGCAGTATCTGTACTCATGGCATCTTCCTTGATAATGAGCGGCTTCATCCAGAAGCCTTTGGTCGGGTCCTTCTTCGGGACACAGCCGAGAGTATGACGCGACGAGTTTTCCGACGCTGAAAGGATATTTACCGAGTGACAGGCGAAAAGGCGTCACGGGGCTTGGCCGTTTCTTACGCGCGTTAGAGAAAACGGCGTGGTTGGGGTCAGTTAAAGCGAAGCATCCAGTTTGAATCGCTTGCGCAGGATCCTTTCCAGCAGCGCTTTGGGCAGAAGCCTCGCCATCAGCGGCAGCGCGCGGCTGCCATTGCCGGAGCGCAGCAGACGCGGCGGGTGGCGTCGTTGCACGGCATCGAGCACGTCTCGGGCGAAATCGGCGGCAGGGGTGGGGTGGGTTTGCGAGGCATTGGCGCGGGCCCGTACGCCTTCGCGCAGTGGCCACCACGGCGAGCTTTCCCGAATGACCTGTTCGGCTTCATGGCTGGCGTTTTTGGCGAACTGCGTGTCGATTGCGCCGGGTTGCACTTCCATGACGCGCACACCGAACGGAGCCAGTTCCATACGCAGCGCATCGCTCAGCGAACCGACCGCCGCTTTTGACGCGCAGTAAGCGCCGCCAAAAGGCGTCGTCAGCACTCCCGAGACGCTGCCGATGTTCACCACCAAACCTTTGTTCTGGCGCAGCAGCGGGAACACTGCTCGGGTCACGCCGACGATGGAAAACACGTTGGTTTCGAACTGTCTGCGAATCGCCTCGACACCGCCATCGAGCAATGGCCCGATTCCGCCGTATCCTGCGTTGTTGATCAGCACATCCAGCCCTTTGCCAAGCTGAAGGAGCTCATTCGCCAGCCGCTCGACGGCTGCACTGTCGTTCACATCGAGTTCCACCGCTTGAAAACCGGCCGCTGCCAATGCTTGGACATCGCCTGTCTTGCGCGCCGTTGCCCACACCTCATGTCCGGCCCCTTTGAAGGCATCCGCCATGGCGCGGCCGATGCCGCTGGAGCAACCGGTGATCAGAATGACAGCCATCGTGATCCATTCCTTGAAGTCAAAGGGTTAGCCGGAAAACGTCCCTTGCAGGCGCTCGGCGCGAAATTCCAGGGTTTGCGGCCGATAGCCGTTACGCAAGGGGGGCATCGGGAGGCAATCCTGCCACTGGCTGCCCGGCAGTAGTTCGCCGGGGCCGCGATAGCGTGGTGCAGTGTAAGTGTCGTCCGCGAGGTTGACTGTATCGCCCGGGGCATAAGCGGCGACTTTCCAGCGCAACTCCTGCAGTGGAACGTCGTTGCCATTGTCAATCAGCACCAGCAGCGGGCGACCGACCGGGCATTGCTGTGGGGCGTAGTTGACGCGCAGTTGAAGACGCTCCAAGCGCTGAGCGTCGCGCTTGTCCTCCCAGACCACGAACCCCGCGACGATTCCCAACCCAATGGCGGCTGCCATTGAGACCGGCAAGGCTTTGGCCGGATAGCGCAGCAGCAGAATCAGCCAGGTGAAGATCAGTACGGCGCCGATGATCATGAATTCCGTCTCGCGAAGGCAGATGAGGGCATCGTACCGAAAGGGAAGAGGGGAGACCAAGCGGCGTTCTCCAGACAGACGGTTCAGACTGAGAGCCATGCCGCACTAATCTTTGAGACAGATCGCAAAGGATTGCAAACCCATGGCGTCTCTTTCCGCGCTGCATGCGAACACCCCCACGCTAACCGTGAGCGAATCTCGCGGCTATCTGGTGCGTGAGGTGTCTTTTTTTAGAGCAGACAGTGATGACGTTCCCCTGGAACGGGTTGATCGTTCTGCTTACGATCCCAGTGGCCGTCGTGTGGACCGCTGGGACCCCCGATTGTGGGACGCGGCGAATCAGGCCGGAAATGGATCGAGCAATGTGCGAGCGATCCACTCGCTCTCGGGGCAAGTGCTTCTGAGGGACAGCGTCGATGCAGGCTGCGACGTCGAGTTGTTGAGCGAAGCGGGGGCGAGTGTCTGTCGCTGGGGCGCCAGAGGCCAGTGGCAGCGGGTGGAGTACGATACGTCGCTTCGGCCTGTTGCGATCTTTGAAGGTGATGATTCGGTAGAGACCTGTGTCGAGAGGTTGACCTACGGCAGGCCTGATCAGGCTGAGAGCAACCGTTGCAGCTTGTTGATTCGACACGATGATCCGGCGGGTTCGCTCAGCAGCGACGCCTTTTCCCTGAGTGGTGAACTGACGCAGCAGACGCGGCGATTCCTGAATACGCTCGATGACGCTGATTGGCCTGAGGCCTTGGCCGAGCGTGATCAACTGCTGGAACCCGAGGAAGGCGCCACGACGTGCTGGATGTTCGGCGTGTTAGGAGACAAGATTCGGCAGGTCGATGCTGAAGGCAACACTCAAAGCTTTAGGCACACCGTCGCCGGGCAGTTGGTGTTCACACACGTTCAACCGACAGAACAGACCGTTCAAACGCTGGTGAGGGACATTCGTTATGACGCGCACGGACGCATTGCGTCAGAGACGGCAGGCAATGGGCTTGTTATAACGCTGACGTACGACGCCCTCGACGGTCGTCTGACACGGCTGCTTAGCGGTGACGGGCGTCTGCAGGATTTGCACTATGCCTATGACCCGGTGGGCAATGTCGTCAGTATTGAGGACCGGGCGCAGCCTACACGCTATTTCGCCAATCAACAGATCGAGCCTTTGCGTACATTTGCCTACGACACGCTGTATCAACTGATCGAGGCAACGGGTTACGAATCCGCTGCCGCCAATCGCGGCCCTCGCTCGTTTTCCACAGCGACCGGACTGAGCAATTACACCCAGCGCTATGAATATGACGCGGGGGGTAATCTCAAGAAGATGATTCACACAGGCGCGCAAAATCATACTCGCGTGTTTGCCACAGCACAGGACAGTAATCGTACGCTGCTGCGAAACGGCGATCGTCCACCGAGCGAGGAAGACATTGCTCAGGGCTTCGATGCCAGTGGCAATTTGCGGGAACTGGCGCCGGGTCAGCGACTGAGCTGGGATTCACGTAATCAGCTCAGTGAAGTGACGCCAGTCGAGCGGGATACCGGAGCAGATGACAGCGAGGTTTATCGCTACGACGCCGCAGGAAAGCGACTGCGCAAAGTGCGTGTTACCCAAGCTAAAGCAGCGGTCACTCATACCCACGAGGTGCGCTATCTACCGGGCCTGGAAATCCGCACCAACAGCGCGACCGGTGAAGTGCTGCATGTGATTGTCGCATCGGCAGGGCGCAGTGATGCCCGCGTGTTGCATTGGCAAGCCGGACGCCCCTCGGAAATCGACAACGACCAGATTCGCTACAGCCTCTCGGATCACCTGGGGTCAAGTGCGATGGAACTGGATCAAACGGGGCATTTGATTAGTCATGAGGTGTATTACCCCTATGGTGAGACGGCTTGGTTTGCGGCGAGAAGCGATGTTGAGGCTGCGTACAAGACGGTGCGTTATTCGGGGAAAGAGCGGGATGTGACGGGACTTTATTACTACGGATTGAGGTATTACGCGCCGTGGTTGATGCGATGGGTGAGTCCGGATCCTGATGGCGAGAGCGGCGGAATCAATCAGTTTTGTTTCTGCAGAAGCTCACCGATTCGATACGGTGATCCTGATGGCGCTGCTCCATACGATGTACCTCTTACTGTAATGGTCGCGAGCGGGCTGGGAGGGTTCAGTTCAAGTCAGTTGGCTAAAGTCAGGCAAGCTCTGGACATTTCTTCGGACTTTGTCACTCGCACTCGCGATGAATTGCTCAAGAGCAGGCCGGGCGCGGGAGTTGCCAAAGCGTTCGACGCCGCATTCGGTGAGCTGGATGAAGGGCTTCGTATACAGACTATGCATGCTGTCGCTGAGGAACTGGATAAGCAGAGGAACCTTCGGGTTTCCTTCGGCACACCCGAGGCAGATGTGGAGATAGAACTTTTTGATGGGCCGAAATACATGCAGGGTGCGGCGGATTTATTGGGAGAGTTCGGGGATACTGCCGGGAATATCCGACTATTCAAATCTCACGTCGAGAATGACCATGTATTGCGAATTGCGCATACGCTTGTGCATGAAACTGCTCACGCTGCCAATTTTGCCCGCGATACACATTACTACCATGTCCCGTTTCTTGACGCTGAGGCAAGCGAGAATGAAGTTAAAAGCTGGTCAAAAAAGGTTAGGCAGTCACTACGTCGCATTGCTCGGCAGGCACCTGTCGAGACCGGTTCAACTGGCCCCGAATACATCGAGGTCATGCAAGCGATTACAGAGCACGCCGAGAGTCCCGAGCAGCGCAAGGGAGCTTTTCTAAACATCCCCTCTGTCAGGGCGTCACTGTTGCGAATGAATGCTGATACAACGGCTTCGCTGGTGATGGCAACAAGGCTTCCAGAGAAATGGTGGCGGTCTGTCAATCGTCCTGTTCAAAGGGCTAGCTAACCTCCATTTGATGTTTGCTGGCAAAACCGCCCACCCCTGCGGATGGGGATACACAGAAGGCGGGCGGGGCAGTACAACGGTTTTTTACAGACCGATCAACGGGCGATGGTTTGAGTCTTCACACCTACATCGATACCCGGCGTCGAACGGCCGTAGACGTCTTCGAAACGTTCGATGTCGTCCTCGTGGGAAGAGACCAAACGGCACCTTGGCCGGCCTTCGGATCGGAGGTCAGTTACCGGAAAAACGTCGCACTAATCTTGGAAGAGATACCGCCAAGGATTGCACCCATCATGTCCTCTCTCTCCAGGCTGCACGCCCACACGCCCACGTTGACCGTGAACGAGCCGCGCGGTTTGCCGATTCGAGCTGTGTCTTTTTATTGTTCAGGGGTAGATGCCCTGCCTTCGGAACGTGTTGATCGTTCGGCGTTCGATGCATCGAGCAGGCTGGTCTTTCGTTGGGATCCGCGTTTATGGATCGCCGCCAACGGGACGAGCGATGCTCCCAGCAACCTGCACAATCTTCATTCGCTGTCCGGGCGAGTGCTGCTCACTGACAGTGTCGATGCGGGCTGTGCTGTCGAGTTGTTGAACGAGGCTGGAGCACGCGCATGTCGCTGGGGGGCGAAAGACCACGTGCAGCGGGTGGAGCACGACGGGCTGCTTCGGCCGGTTGCGATCTTCGAAGGCGAGGGTTCGGACGAGCGATGTTTAGAGCGGATGAGCTATGGCGGGGCTGATCTTGCAGAGCGTAATCAGTGCGGGCAACTGATCCGGCACGATGACCCGGCGGGTTCACTGTTCAACGAGGCATTTGCGATCACGGGTGGCATCACGCAGCAGGCGCGTCGATTTTTGACGGTGCTCGATACGCCCGACTGGCCAGAAGCCCTGAACGAGCGAGACGCCTTGCTGGAGGCCGGAGAGGGCTATCCGACGCGTTGGCAGTTTTCGGCAACAGGTGACGCCATCAGGCAGACGGACGCGATGGGGCATCTTCGCCTGTCGACATTTGCCCCGTCGGGGCTGCTCAAAGGGAGCCACTTGCAGCTGGTTGGCCAAGCGGTACAAGCGCTGAGCATCGACGTTGCTTATGACGCACAGGGGCGCGTTGAGTCTGAAACCGCCGGAAATGGTGTGGTCACTTCGCACATTTTCGATAAGGCGGATAGCCGATTACTCAATTTGCGAGTGGATGACGGTTGGCTGCAAGACCTCCATTACGCCTATGACCCGGTTGGCAATGTGCTGAGCATCGAAGATAAGGCGCAGCCCACGCGCTACTTCGCCAATCAGCAAATCGAACCCCTGCGCACGTTCGCTTACGATTCGTTGTATCAATTGATCAATGCGACGGGGTACGAGTCGGCGGTTGCCTCTCGTGGACCTGATGCGCTCGGTTTTTCCACGGCCGCGGATTTACGCAATTACACCCAGCATTATGAATACGACGCCGGAGGCAATCTGCAGAAGATGGTCCATACGGGTGCGCAAAATCACACACGGTTGTTCTCCACTGCACGCTATAGCAATCGGACATTGCTGCAAATGGGTGATCAACCGCCCAGTGAAGAAAACATCGCGCAGGGCTTCGATGCTGCGGGCAACTTACGGGAGCTGGCGCCGGGGCAGCGCTTGAGTTGGGATGTGCGCAATCAGATCAGTGAAGTCACCCCGGTTAAGCGAGAATCCGGGGTCAACGACCATGAAGTTTATCGATACGACGCCGCAGGAGAACGACTGCGCAAGGTGCGTGTCATTCGTGCCAGAGCGGTGACGCACGTGAGTGAGGTGCGTTATCTGCCGGGGCTGGAAATCCGTACGATCGAGGCGACGGGCGAAGCGCTGCAGATCGTCGTTGCGGAGGCGGGAGGTCGCGATGTACGCGTGTTGCATTGGGAAGCGGGACGCCCAGCGAACATTGACAATGATCAAGTGCGTTACAGCCTCAAGGATCATCTCGGGTCGAGCACCTTGGAGCTGGATCAAGCGGGGCAACGCATCAGCCAAGAAGCGTATTACCCCTACGGGGAGACAGCGTGGTTCGCTGCGAGAAGTGAGGTCGAGGCGACTTACAAAACGGTCCGGTATTCCGGAAAGGAACGGGATGCAACGGGGCTTTATTACTATGGGTTGCGACATTACGCACCGTGGTTGATGCGGTGGATCAATCCTGATCCTGTTGGGGATGCATTCGGGTTGAATCGTTACTGGTTTGTTTTCAATCGTCCGATCGCCTTCGCAGATCGTTATGGGCTAGCGCCAACGGAAGTCGTTGCAACAGATATTTCGAACTTTCCGCAGGGTGCGCAGAAGAAAATGCGTGAGGTGCTGAAACTGAGTAAGGAAATCTTGGGGTTCGTTATAGGGCAAATAGAGTTCGGCCCTTACAGTGCCAGCATGGGGGATGCGATGGAAACCAGCTTTGGCGAGGAGCGAGACCCCGAGAGTGAAGCATATTTGAAGCAGCGACTTGCAAGTATGAATGATTTTCTGAAACGACTCGATAGTGACCAAGAAGACCGCCTACTGCTGGCGAACCTGCCTAGCGGGATCAGAGGGGAGACCTCAGATGCGAGGGTAAAAGGGGACCGAACGATTACGCTTTCAACGCACTTGTTAGAGAAAGGTCATCCGTTATATATAGCGAAAACGCTTATCCACGAGGCTAGCCATGCCGTTCACCATACGCGTGATTTTGGCTACCTGGATTCGGGAGTAAGAACGCCAAGTTCATCCCCATCGTCCGTCAATCGCTACGTTGAAAAGCTGAAGTCGGCCTCTCGGCAGTTGAGAGCAACGGGCTTTAATGAAGCGGAAATGGAGGCGTGGGACAAGCTGCATTTCTTTGACCGGATGAGGCGGTTGGGGATTGCTGAGAATGACCCTGATATTCGTAGGCAGAACTTCAACAACGATGCGACTGTTCGCAAGTCCATGTTGATGCACAATGCCGACACCTTGGCGACTTTTTCAATCATCGGGTGGCACAACGCACATCCTCCAGTACGGCCGTCATGGAAGCAGAGACTCGCAAACATGTTTAAGTAAAAAGCCCCCACCCACCCTCTGCGGATGGGGATACACAGAAGGCGGGCGGGGGCAGTACAACGATTTTTTACAGACCGATCAACGGGCGATGGTCTGAGTCTTCACACCTACATCGATACCCGGCGTCGAACGGCCGTAGACGTCTTCGAAGCGTTCGATGTCATCCTCGCCCAGATAACTGCCGGACTGCACTTCGATGATTTCCAGCGGGATCTTGCCGGGGTTGCGCAGGCGGTGGACCGAGGCGATCGGGATGTAGGTCGACTGGTTTTCGGTCAGCAGGAAGACGTTTTCGTCACAGGTGACTTGAGCGGTACCCGATACAACGATCCAGTGTTCGGCGCGGTGGTGGTGCATCTGCAGCGACAGGCTGGCGCCCGGTTTGACCGAAATACGCTTGACCTGGAAACGACCGCCCATGTCCACGGAATCGTACGAGCCCCATGGGCGGTAGACTTCGAGGTGGCTCTGGGTTTCGTTACGACCCTGCTCGTTGAGGGTGTTGACCAATTGCTTGACGCCCTGAACCTTGTCCTTGTGGGCGATCATCATGGCGTCCTTGGTTTCCACCACGACGATGTTGTCCAGACCGATCACGGTGACCAGTTTGCCGTTGCCTTGCACCATGCAGTTGCGGCTGTCCTGAATGACCACGTCGCCCTTAGTGACGTTGCCGTGCTCATCCTTGTCGTGCACTTCCCACAGCGACGCCCAGCAGCCAACGTCACTCCAACCGGCCTCCAGCGGCACCACGCAGGCGCGTTGGGTTTTTTCCATCACGGCGTAGTCGATGGAATTGTCCGGGCAGCAGGCGAAGCTGGCTTGATCCAACTCGATGCTGTCGCCGTCGTGCTTGCTGCGCTCGAGGGTCAGCAGGCAGTTGTCGTAGATGTCCGGGTCGTGCTTCTTCAGCTCTTCCAGGTAGCGGCTGGCGCGGAACAGGAACATGCCGCTGTTCCAGAAGTAGCCACCGGCTTCGACGAATTCCTGAGCGCGTTTTTCGTCAGGCTTCTCGACGAACTGCGCCACGCGGCTGACGCCTTCCGGAAGCAGCGCGTCGTTGGTGGACTTGATGTAGCCATAGCCTGTTTCAGGACGGGTGGCTGGCACACCGAACAGCACCATCTCGCCACGCTCGGCGGCGACGGTGGCCAGGGCGAGTGCACGCTGCAGCGCTTTCTGGTCGTCGATGACGTGGTCAGCGGGCAGCACCAGCATCAACTCATCACGGCCTTCGTTGGCGAGCATCATCGCGGTGATGGCCACGGCAGGCGCCGTGTTGCGACCGAACGGCTCCATGATGATGCCTTGAGTGTCCAGGCCCAGACCGTCGAGCTGTTCGCCGACGATGAAGCGGTGGTCCTTGTTGCACACCACGATCGGGTGCTGCATGCCTTCGAACTGCAGGCGTTCGAGGGTCTGCTGGAACAGAGTGTGTTCGCCGGTCAATGCCAGGAACTGTTTTGGAAACTGTTTGCGCGAAAGAGGCCAGAGTCGGGAACCGCTGCCACCTGACAAGATCACTGGAATCATTTTGTTTCTCCAAAATTTCTATAGCGTTTGTTTGGGCTATACGTCGGTTGTATCTGTCGTTTCGGGTGTTTCTAGTTGTGCGTTATCTGTAGGAGCGCGCTTGCTCTGGGCCGCATTCGGACGATTGCAATGGTCCATTCCACACATCTGTGTCGGATGTACCGGCCCTTTCGCGGGCAAGCGCGCTCCTACGGCTTTCAGCCAGAAGCCGAAGGCGGTGTTCTCGGGTTTACTGGGTCGAAGTCGGGCGCTTGACCCACACAGGCGACAGGTTGCTGCCGTTGCCAGTGATGTACAGCACGGCGGCTTCGCCACGTTCCAGCGCAACGGGTTTCAGGTCGCTGACCTTCTTGTCACCGTCGAACAGCGCAAAGCTGACCTTGACCGGGTTGATTTCACGTTCGCCGGTACCTTTGGCCTTCACCGAATCCACGACCGACGTCTTGCCGTCAGCGGTTTTCAGGGTCAGCGCCTTGTCGCTGAGGTTCTGCACGCGCACCAGGGACTTCTGCTTGTTCTTGAAGGGCGGCTCTTCAACCAGTTGCGGGGCGCCCGAGGTGTTGTTGACGATGGTGTAGTAGTGGTCGCTCGCCAATTTCACCGGCAAGGTGTTGCTGCCGATCTTGGCGCTGTAGTCGCCCTGCGGCATGAAGCTGAAGTCGCTGCTGGCCAGTGGGCCGATTTCATTGAGGCTGGTGTTGCCGACGCTCGCGCTGATCTCGCTGTTGCTGGCGTTGTAGACGCGCACGAAGGTCGAGCCTTTTGGCGCGGTGGGGCCATACAGGGCAGCGTCGCCGCCGGCGAAGGCGGACAGAGAGACGAAGCCGAGGCTAGCGGCCAACACGCAAGTTTTCAGCAGGCCGGATTTGGTCGAACGAGTAGGCATGTGAGTAGTGGTCTGCATAGTCATTTGAGGAGTCCTCTCAGTTTTGCGCCCGGTTGGGCGAATCGGAGTTATTGGCGTTCTGCGCCAGATTTTGTTGTGGGTCACCGGCCTTCTTGAGTTCGGCGATCCACTGCGGATCGAACTCGGTCAGGTCGTTGTGTGCAGGCAGGTAGCGCTCGGGAAATTCCCAGATGAGCACTTGCGGTGGGTTGCTTTTGAACGCGTCCGTCTGCAGGTACTTGAGCATCGGCAGGATCGGACCGTGGCCGTCTTCGGCGTAGTTCACCACGTCGCTGTGCAAGGCCTGTTTGAGCGCGCCAGCGAAGTTCCAGTTGGGGTTGGCACTGTAGCTGGTGCCCACCAGGCCGACGGCTACCGAATTGTCGGCGAACAGTGCGTCATCCCCTTCACCCTCGGCTTGCGCAGGATTGGTGCTGCGCTGTTGGAGGTCGTCAGGCTTTGGCAGCAGGTTGCTGAACAATGGGTCCAGCGGCAGGAAGTTGGTCAGGTCACCCTTGTACGGCGCGGTGCTCTTGGCTTCGGTCACGAACGTCTGTGGATCACCGCTCAGCGGCGTCCTTTTCGAGATCGCGTCCCCCAATTGCTGGGCGACCACTTCGGCGCCCATCGGCGTCCAGTGGGTGTCGGTGCGCAGGAAGACCTGGCCCTTACCCTTGGCACTTTGCAGCGGCGCCAACAGATCAGGCGCGAAAATGCCGGCCTGGCTCATTTGGGCGTGGAACTGCTGGTACAGGTCGGTGTGCAGGGCCGAAGGCTTGTTGTCGCCGATGTGCTCGGGATACAGGCGGGTTTTGGCCGGGACGATGGCCAAGACCAGCTCGGTGCCCTGTTTTTTCAGGGTGTCACGCACCCCCTGGATGATGGCCAGATTGTCGGCTTCGTTTTGCTCGCCGTTGACCACCGCGTCGAATTCCTCATCGGTGTACAGCCACTGGTCCTTGCCCAGAATCACGCCCGGACGACCTTCGTTGAACACTTTGTAATCCAGCGCGGCCCAGAGATTGGTGCCCAGGCGCTTGATCGGAAACTGATCGTCGTAGTGGGTTTCCACCGCCTTTGTCCAGTGGCCATCGAGCACCGTGGTTTCTTTCGAAGTCGAGAAGCCAACGAAGCTGCGCAGCGACCACAGGCCCAGCACCAGGAGAATGGCCAGGAACAGGAAGATATATATGAAACGCAATGAGCGGGTCATGTCAGGCGCCTCAGAACTGGAAGTACAGGAACGGCGAGAAGCTGGCCGCCGAAAGTTTGAGAAGCGAGGCGACGAACATCAGCAGGATCAAGGCGCGCATGACGTAGCGCGACCAGTCGGCGGTCCAGTAGGCAGGCTGCACCTGCGCTTCTGTTCCGACGATGTAGCCCGGTTGATGGATGCTGCCCGGCTTGTCTCCTGGCACGGCCTTGATCAGGCCTGGCACTGTTGACGCTGGGCCATCCGCCTGAGCTGCCGCATCGCTGCTCGGGGTGTCCGAGACAGGCTTTTGCGGGGCCCGATTGCGGTAGAAGTCGCGCAGGCCGAAGAACGCCAGGGTGATGTACGCGACGATCAGGGTGGCCACTTGCAGGCCGGTCAGGCTGGCGCGGTTGAGGTCCGACAGCTGCCACTCACTGAAGCTGAACATTGCACCGTACATGCGGGCAGCGACGTGCAGGTTCTCTGCGCGGAAGATCACCCAGCCCATCACCACCAACAGGAAGGTGAAGGCCCAGCGCACCACGTTGAAGGTTTTTGGCGTGGTGTTGATGCCCAACGCTTTCTCGATGGCCAGCCACACACCGTGCCAGGCGCCCCAGACGATGTAAGTGATGTTCGCGCCATGCCACAGGCCGCCCAGCAGCATGGTCAGGAACAGGTTGCGATAGGTCGCCACCTTGCCGCCACGGTTGCCACCCAAGGTGATGTAGAGGTAGTCACGCAGCCAGGTGGAGAGGCTGATGTGCCAGCGGCGCCAGAACTCGGTGATCGACTGGCTGATGTAGGGTTGTTTGAAGTTTTCCATGAAACGGAAACCCATCATCAAGCCCAGGCCGATGGCCATGTCGCTGTAACCGGAGAAGTCGAAGTACAGCTGCGCGGTGTAGGCCAGCGCGCCCAACCAGGCATCACCTGTGGTGGGGTGCTGCAGCGCAAAGCAGTGGTCTGCCACTACGGCCAGGGTGTCGGCGATGAACACCTTTTTGATGAAACCCTGCATGAACCGCGTGCAGCCTTCGGAAAACTTGTCCAGCGTGTGCGTGCGGTTGTTGAACTGGTCCACCAGGTCACGGAAGCGCAGCACGGGCCCTGCAATCAGGTGAGGGAAGATCGCCACGAATGCGGCGAAGTCGATCAGGTTTCGTGTCGCAGGCGTGTCGCCGCGGTAGACGTCGATGATGTAGCTGATGGACTCGAAGATGTAGAACGAGATCCCGATCGGCAACAACACGTGAGTCAGGATGAACGGTTCTAGGCCGAACGAGGTCATGATCGCGTTGAGGCTGTCCACGCCAAAGTTGGCGTACTTGAAGTAGCCGAGGATGCACAGGTCAACGGCGACGCCGAGCAACAGCCAGCGCTGGGCCGGTTTGGTCTTGACCCCGGCGGCGCCAACGCGCAGGCCGATCCAGTAGTTCCACAGCGTTACCGCCGCGAACAGGGCCAGGAAGTCCACACGCCACCAGGCGTAGAACACGTAGCTGGCAACCAGCAGCAGCAGGTTGCGGTAGCGGTTTCCGCTCACGTAGTACAAGCCGAGAAATACCGGCAAGAACAGGAACAGGAACACGTTGGATGAGAAAACCATCCTTCTTTCTCCGTTTGTCCAGCATCAAGGGCCACAGCCCCCCCAAACCCCCCATGAAAAATGGAGGGGTGAAACATGAATCTCACTGCCAACGCCGCACTCTGTGCTGATCGTACCCACGCTCCGCGTCACCGCGGACGGCGCAGGAGCGACGGGGAAGGCATTCACACGCGGAGCGTGGGAACGATCAGACAGGGGGCATCACATCTTACGAGCCGCCTTTCTCACCCTTTTCATGACTTGGGTCATAGGTGCGGGTCAGGTCGCCGCCCAGGCGGAAGTTCTTGAAGGGCTGCATCTTGTGTTTTTGATCCAGCACATCGGGACCGCAGTCGTAGAGCGAGCAGTAGGGTTCGAGCCAGGCGAATTTCATGTCGGTTTTCAGGTCCGTCATGTCCTGCTTTTCACCATCGCGCGCTTGGAATTCATTGCCCGAGTCTTTGACCCCGGCCAGCACCCGGTCACCCAGGCGCTTCAACGCACCGTTGTTTTCCTGGCGCAGATCGACCCCATTGGCCTGGGCAAAACTGGCGATCATTGCCAGCGGCGGCAGGGCGTAGTTGTGGTAGGCCAGCGCCCGCTGTTTGCGTTTGAGCTCGTTGGGCAGGAAGCCTTGCGGATCGATCTGGTTGGCGGCGATCTTGAATTCCTTCACCGACCAGTCGAACAGGTCGCGGCGGTTGGTCGCTACGGCGGTCGACATCACTGACCACGCCGCCCAGTACGAATGGTTGTTGGTCTTGTCCAGCGGCAAATTATTCCAGTCGCTGACGACCTGATCGGCCAGTTTGCTGAACCAGGCTTCGATCACTTGGGCATCCTGCTGGCGAGTAGCCAATGGATGCGACTCGGAGAATTTCAGGCGCAGATAGGACGAGGACATGCTCCCCAATGCCCATTTGCGCATGGACTTGCCGGTGTGGTTGAAGTCCGTGGATTCCAGTGCGTCAGCCCGTGCCCAAGTCGTGAGCATGCCCAGCGCGCAGTCGAGTTGCTCTGGACGGCCGTCACGCATGTACTGCATCACCACTTTCGCGGTGTTGCGCTCCATGGTGGTGATGTCCTTGGTCGAATCGCGGAAGGCTTTTTCCGACACGGTGTTCAAGGTGGCGCGAGCCTTATCCGAGCCTTCGTACTTGCTGCGGAACTGCAGCGAGCCGGTGTAGGGCTGCGGCGTGGCCTCGCAGGTGAACTTGTTCTCGCCCGTCTTGAATTTCTCCACGCCCTCGTAGTACCCCTGCGGCGGCACCAGATTCGAAGCTGCGCTGGCCGAGGTGGCGAAGGCCGCCGCAGACAGCACGGCCAGTGAGAGCAAGGTAGGGAGCATCAGTTTTGGAGTGTGCATAAGAGCCTCATAACCCGGCTTGCGCGGTTTGATGCGCGGCATTCGGGAACACGTTGCGTTTGCATACTTTCGCTTCGACTTCTTGCGGCGCAGTGCCCGCTTCGGGGCCCTGAACTTCCAGCGCAAGCAGCTGCAGGTCGGCCCAGTCGCCGTCATTGCGCAGTTCGAAGGAGAAGCGCCCGTCGGTTTCGGATGTTTCAGGTTTTTCGATCTTCAAGTCTTCGTGGCGGCCGTTCATGTACCAGAGGCGCGCCTGAAGCGTTTTCACCGAGGTATCGGCGAACTTGATGTCGATCTGGTTGCTGCCGTTGCGCACATCCTTGATGCCGTTTTTGCCGTTGACCAGCAGTTCGTTGATGCCCGGTTTGAGCGAGGTCTTGGTGGTCATCAACGCCGGTTTGCCTTCGCAGCCGTTATCCAGCAGCGACATCATCTGGCGGTAGATGGTCTCCTGATCCAGACGGTACAGCGGCGAGAACTCCCAGATGAGGATCTTCGGCGGGTGCTTCTGGAAATCCTCGCTGCCCAGGTACTGCAGCATGGAGCCCTCCAGGCCACCGCCCGGGAATGCAACGTTCAGCACGTCGGCACCGATGTACTCCTGCAGGAAACCGGCGAAGTTGTAGTTCTTGCCACTGTGGCTGGTGCCGACCAGGGTGATCTCCGGGTTGCCGGAATCGCCGAACAGATCGCCGTCTGCAGCCTCGCCCTTGGGTTCGGTTTCGAACTGATCCATGTACTGGATCGCGTAACTGGTCCCGCACAACTGACCCGCCATATTGTGCAAGGTGCCCTTCTTGCCCATGCGACCTGACAAATGGGTCTCGAATTCACGCTTGGGAACGTCGGCGAACGCCGGCATTTTCTTCACGGACTCGGCCACGATTTTCGCGGTGCGCTGAGCACCGTAGGGGGTCCAGTGCTGGTCGCCGCGGAAGTAGAAGTCGTGGGCCTGCTGCTCGTTGGTCAACGGCGACAGGTCCGGCACGGTGTAGCCCATTTTTGCGAAGCGGCCGAGCATCGTCTGGTAATTGCGCAAGGCGGTGTTGTAGTCGAACTTGTCGCGGTCGGCAGGGAACAGTTTGTTGCGATCGACCAGGCCACGGGTCGGTTGGTAAACGATGACGAGCTCGACCCCCTTGCTCTTGAACGCGTCGTGCAGTTGCTGCATGCGGCGATAGCCTTCAGGGGTGGTGTCGAACTCTGTGCGCAAGTCCTCGCGTGTCCGGAACAGCCAGTCGCCCTGAGCCTGCACCAGCGTGGTGAAGTTCTGCTGGTAGCGGGTGACGTAGTTTTTCGCATCATGCGCTTCCGGGCACAGGCTGCAGCAAGGTTCCGCGGTGAAGCTTGGCGCCGTCGCATCGGCGGCTGACGCCGTGTTGCTGGCCGCGAACAATGCAGCGGCGAGGCCCGAGAGGGTCAGCAATTTGATCAAGTGTGCGTGCATGAATTTGGCTTCCTCAGTCCCGGAGTTGTTTCTGGCTTTCGACCGGGTCGATCAACACGGCTTTTTGTTGGCGCACCAGCAGATCGAGGATTTCGTCCTGGCGATCGCCGAGTACACCGTTGAAGCTGATTCCGCTGCTCTTGGTCGGTGCGAGCATCGACACTTTGTAAAGCTCCACGCTCAGTGGCGAGTCGATGGACAGGGGGCCTGAACCATTGGAGGTCAGTTCGCCGCCCACCATGATCAGCGAGACTTCGGCGTCAAACGGGTCGAGCTTGATGTCGCGGTCTGTGTCGGTCAGGTCTTTGATGTGGCCGTAGACCCCCATCAGCCCGTTACCGATCGCCAGGTTCTCGTACAGCTTGATGTTGGTGCTGTTGCGGACCCTGATACCGTGCCGTTTGTTGGCGAACACGCGGTTGCCCCACAGCAGATTGTCGGCGCTCTCATACAACGTGATGCCGTCGGTGTGGTTGCGGTAAATCTGGTTGTAGGCCACCAGATTGTTCACGCTGTTACGGTCCAGCACGATGCCCGACAGGTGGTTTTCATAACTCTTGTTATTGATGATGAAGCTGTCGTTCACCTCACGGGAGATGATGATCCCGTGTTTCTTCTTGGTCCCGTAGACGGTGTTCTCCGCGATGATCAGGCCGTGGGAGCGGTCGTGCGGGTCGATGCCGTAGACGATGTTGTCGTGGTAGGTATTGCCCTTGACCACGAAGTCGCGGGTCTCGTAGCAGTAGTAGCCATACCACAGGTCCGAGAATTCGGAATTGACGATCCAGCCGGTAGGGTCGGGCCGATTCATCTGCGCTTTCATGTTTGGCGTGTATTGGGAAATACTGATGCCGTACGACTTACTGTTGTTGTACCCCAGGCTCGCGACCTTGGTGTTGAAGATATAGGTCTGCGTGCCACCCCAAGACAGCAGGAAGGGGCGAAATTCCTTAGGTGCCTTGAACGTCGAAGGGCCGTTGGCTTTCTCGCTCCAGCCGGTCACTCGGGTGTCCTGGATGAACAGCTGGTTGTCGTTGATCACGAAGGCGCCGGCTTCCTGGGACAGGCGCAGCTCGGTGGTCTTCTTGTCGATTTCGAAGATGCCTTTTTTCCCGACGACGATCGGCAGGCGGGCAAGAAACACGCCTGGCGAGGTTTCGCTCAGGTATTGCTTGGGTACTTTCTTCGCCAGGTCCTGAAGGTTCAGGTACCCGTCATCGACGAAGATCGCCTGTGGGATGCCATGTTGACGGGCTACCCATTCGGACATCTTGTTGTCGCCGCCGATGAATTCCTTCAACGCGTCTTCCTGCATCATGCGGCGGATCGACACCTTCGCAACCTTGTTGCGCACGATCTTCTTCTGCATCGCTTGCTGGGTATAACCCGACAAGTCCGGCAGCTTGGGCTTGTCCATCATCAGCGGTTCGGCGGGTGGGCTGGAGATGGTGTAGGTCTTGGCTTCGTGCAGGTCCTTGACCGTTCCGCTGTCGGCAGGCGCCTGCGCCGCCGCTGCGGCGGGTTTGGCGACCGCCGCGGTGTTCGCCATCGCGGGCACGCCGGACAGCAGCAGGATGCCGCCGAGCACCGCGTTTCTCAGCGCGACACTGTCCAGCAGAGCGTGAGGCCACGCCCGAGGGCGCAAATTGCTTGTATGGCTGTTCATGTCATTTGCACTCTCATCAACCTGAAAACCACTGTCGAATGTCATACCCGCGTGGCTGACCGCCGAGCCTTCGTGGGCGCGCCGAATGGCCAGGACGGGGATGTAATCCATCGTGGTCATCCTCAGAAGCGCCAGATGACGTCGACGATGGCGCGATGCATGTAGTCGTCGACACCGCTGTGATACGCATCGCCGGGTTTGAACACGCCCGCGCGCAGACGAATCAGCGCTGACGGCTCATCGAACGACTGGCTCACCGACGCAGGCAGCAGGCCTTGCTTGAAGTACTTGGTGACCACCAGGTCCATCTCCTGACCCAAATCCTTGCGGCCGTCTTCCAGCGGCAGGGAGTCGAAGGTGCTGATGCCGTCAGCGTCGACGTTTTCGCGAGCCGGATTGATGCCTGCACCGCCGATGCCGGCGTGGCCGTCCACCCGACGGAACTTGTGGTAAATCAGCGAGGCGTCGTACTCGTCCTGCATCTGCCAGGAAGCGAACAGGGAGCCGGATTCCACGTTGGCCATCTCACCCTGGAAGGCTTCGCCGAAGCGGTGAACGCGCGAACGGGTTCCGGTCCAGTTCGAGCGGTTGCTTTCCAGCCCGTTCTGCTCGTAATTCTTGCTGGCGCGGGAGTAGGCCCCGCCGACTTGCCATTGCGGGTCGAGGCGCAAACGCAGGCCAAGGTCGGTCGCCCAGCCGTTGACGTTTTCGTTGTCCTTGCGCCCCGCCACGTACTGGTCGCTCGTGGCATCGTAGGTGGTGCCCAGGCGATCGCGATCACCGGTCAGCCAGGTCACGCTTCCCCAGTAATTGAGGGTGTTCAGGTTGCGGTAGTTGTAGGCGTCGCTGTTGGCCTGAATGCCGAGCCAGGTCAGGTCTGAGCGCGTGGTCTTGTCCAGGTCGTCGATGGATTCGCCCTGATGTTTCAGGCTGCCGCCATCATGGCTGTGATGAGCGCGAATGCCTGCCCACTGGCCGGGTGTCCATTGGTAGGCCACGTCGCCGAAGATGTGCTGACGGTCCTTGTCTTCGGCTGACAGTTCGGTCAAGTCGGTGCGGTATTCGCTGAAACGCTGGGCTGCGCCGACCTCAGCCTTGAGCAGCGTGGTGTCGAAGATCCAGTTGAGCGCTTCGATATTGGTGTCATGCCATTGGCCGTCATCGTTGCGCAGACGCTGGCGACCGAACTTGAGAATCTCGCCGGGGTAGGGGGTGAAACCGCTGTAGCCGACCCAGAATTCACGCAGTGCGGCGTAGCTGTCGTCCACTTCGCGGCTGCTGGAGGTCTTGCGCGCGCGCTGGCTGCTTTGCCCAGTGGCGTCGGTGACCTGCTGGTCCAGCGGGTCGGTCTGGATGGTGTCGGTGGCAGTGACCACCTGGCCCATGGCATAGCCGCTCCAGTTGCCCCATTCGCCGTAGGCCCATGGACGCAAGTCCAGACCGATACCGTTGACATCGCCACCGCCACGGGTGCCGAGGTCACGGTCGTCTTCAGCCTGCCCGGTGATTTTGATCTCGATCCCGAAATTGTTCGGCGTATCGGTCAAGGCAGCCAATGTCGGCGTGGCCCACATCAAGGTGAAGCCCAGGCCCAGCCCGGCTGTCACCAAAGGATTCAACTTAAGCTTCATAGAGGTGCGTCCTCGCCTTCTTTTTCTTCTTGCAGTGTTTGCAGCGCCAGCGCGTTCTGGGCGGTAGCGCCACGGACCTGCTGCTCGCGCTGGAGAAGGCTCTGTGCTTCGGCGCGCTTCTCGGGTGGCAATTGATCGTTGAGTTGCTGCATCAGGTCGGCCGCTTGCGGTGTGCCTTGGGCCTGGGCCAATTGGCCGAAAACCCACGCATTGACCGGGTTGGGCTTGATGCCCTTGCCTTGCGAGAACAGTTGCGCAAGCGCGAAGTCGGCGCTGTTCTGACCACCGCGAGCGGAGGTCAGCAGTTCATCGACGGCGCGTTGCGGGTCAGGTTTGCCAAGGTAGCCACGGCGGTACAACTGACCGAGGTAGTAGTGCGCGGAAATCTGTGTCGGCGCGGCTTTGCTCAGATGCGCTTCTGCCTTCTTCGCGTCCGGCAGCACCAGCTTGCCTTCGTAATACAGCTTGCCCAGCAGCAACTCGGCGCGCGGTTGATCCGCAGCTCGGCCGTTGTCCAGGTATTCCATCATCTTGTTCACGTCGCCCAGTTCGGGGTAGTCGTACAGCAACTGCGCCAGACTGACCCACGACGCCGGGTAGCCCGGCGCGACCTTCTCCAGCAATTGCTGAGCGGTTTTCTCGTCAGGTTTGCCGAGGCTGGAATCGGCCAGGACGCGGGCGACGGTGTCGACGCGCATGGCGGGGACAGAGCCGCTGGCATAGCCGCTTTCCATCTGCTTGATCAGCGCCGCCTGTTTGTCGGCTTCACCCCGTTTCTGATAGACCGTTGCCAGCTCCATGTAGCAGACATCGTTCGTCCGCAGCGCCTGCGTGCAGATCGATTCGACTTCCGCCAGATGCTGGTCGTAGGTGCCCTGGGTGCGGTACAGCACCACTTGGGCCAGCCCGGCTTCGGGGTAACCCTGCGCGCGCCATTCGTTGATCTTTTGTTGTGCGTTCACGTTGGGAAACGTGTGCGGGTACTGCAGGTAAAGCATGGCCAACGGAATCAGCGTGCCAGCCTCGCCGTTGGCGAAGGCCTTCTTCAACAGGGTCTCGGCTTCGCGCTGCTCGGCTTCGGTGGAGTTGGGCTTGACCGCCAGCAACTTCCCGAGGCGCGACTGGGCGCGAGGCGAGGTCTGCGCCGCTGCGCGATAGGTCGCTTCAGCCTGTTTGATGAGCTCGGGGTCGCGTGTGCCGACCTGAATATCTGCAAGACCCACCTGCGCATCGGTGTAGCCCATGTCTGCCAGTTGGCGATAGTTCTGCTCCGCGAGGTTGGTATCGCCCCGTTGCAGCGCTTCATTGGCCAGGCGTTGGTCGGGCAGATTCAGGCCGCAGCCGCTCAAGCCCAGGGCAATGCCCACGGCGATGGCCAGGTTCAGCACCGCCGGAGCAGACACGTTTCGTAGAGGGCCCGTCATGATCAGAGACCTGCTGCAGTGGCTTTATCGATCAGCCAGTTCAGCGAAGGGCCGCGGTCGCTGACCACTTCCACGGGGCGCCCGGCCAGGGTGCTGCTCAGGGATTCGTCAGGCTGGATCTGCACACGCAGGTCGGAGGACAGGTCGGCAGGGCTCAGCGCGGTGGAACTGACGATTTTGCCGCTGTGGGTGGTGTCGTCGCCGGCCACGGTGAAGTTGACGCGCGCGCCCGGCTGCACATCGTTGAACTGGCGATAGGTGAAGCGCGCATCGACAGTGGCGGCCGTGTTGCGTGGCACCAATTGGAAGATCACCTGGCCTTTGCTTGCGTACTGGCCGTCTGCGACCAGTTGCTTGCTGACGATGCAGTCGCAAGGGCTGGTCATGGTCCCGGCCAGTTGGCGACCGAAGAGCTCTTCGATCTTCGCCGGTTGCATTTCATCCGGATCCAGATTGCCTTTGAGCATGTCCAGCATGCTGGTGTTGAAGGTGGCCAGCGGGGCGCCCTTGGCCACATCACCGTTCGGAGCGACCAGGCTGGTCATGGTGCCCTCGCGCGGCATGGTCACGTCCATGGTCGGTACACTGACCAGACCCGACGTCGAGTGGCTGACGAAATACATGCCGTAGACGGATTTGGCGACGAATGCGAAGGCGGCCAGGCCGACCACGAAGATACCGGCGCTGAAGGTCACTGCACGCAGGCGGCCGAACGCGCTCAGGCCGCTGCCGTTGTCCTTGACCTTGCGGGCCTTGGTGAAATTGTCGCGTTGCAGGGTGGCGAGGACCTCACCCATGCTGACGATCTCGCCCGACAGGTGAGAGGTGATCAGGTGGCGCAGGGTTGCGATGTCCTGCGCTTCGAGGTGCTGGAATTGGCAGCCGATTCGGTTCGTGGCGGGATCGATGGCGCGAACCAGCAGTTCGACGTCCATGGCCAGGCCCAGGTTATCGATCAGGAACTGCAGGCGGCCCTTGATCACGTCACCCACGCGCGGTTTCAGGTTGGCAGGGGCGATGTAGCTCAGGCCGCCAGCGGACAGGTCCTCGATGCGCACCAGCGGCGCGTTGGGCTGGCCGTTGAGCAGGCGGAGCTTGGCTGGGATCTTGATCCGGGCGTGCTGGCGCTGGGCTTCGGATTCATGGACGACGTTTGCATTCACGGCTGTATTCATGACGGTAATTCCTGATTAATCGGTTGATCCATACGTGTTGTCAGAGCGCTGCTCAAAAGCCTTTTCATACCAACGTCAGCAGCACGGCAACGAAGATGCTGCCCGCCGAGAAAGTCATGGTTCGGGAAGACCAGGTGTTGAACCATTGCTGAAAGCTGGCCAGGTCCCGTTTCAGAGCGGTGGGCTGGCGGGTCCAGGATTGTTTGTCGAGGCGGAAGAACACGTAGATCTTCATCAGTGCGCCGACAATCTGGTTGTAATAGAGGATCACTGGATAGGCCGGGCCGATGCGGTGCCCGCTGCACGACAGCAGCAGGGTGAGGATCAGGCGGGTGATGCCGATCCACAGCAAGTAGGCCAGCAAAAATGCAATGCCGTATTTGAAGCTGGCCAACAGGGCGACGGTCAGGCCGAGAATGGATGTCCACATCGACACGCGCTGGTCGAACAGCACGATGCTGGTGAATACGCCCAAGCGGCGGACACCGAGCCCCAGCGCGCGGGAGTTCTGGCGCAGGTTGTTGCCGTACCAGCGGTACATGAGCTTGCGGCTGGCCTTGAGGAAACTCTTTTCGGGCGGGTGCTCGACGGTGTTGATCGCCGCATCCGGCACGTAGAACGTGTCGTAACCCAGACGCATCAGGCTGAACCAGCTGGATTTGTCGTCACCGGTCAAGAACTTGAAACGACCCAGACGCCAATGCTGCAGCGAGTCGCTTTCGACGTCGGCGATGAAGTCAGGATTGGTCACCACACTGGCGCGGAATACGGACATCCGGCCGGTCATGGTCAACACGCGCTTGGACAGGGCCATGGAGCACATGTTGATGTGACGCTGGGCGAAGCGCAGCTTGTGCCACTCGCTCATGATGTAGCCGCCACGCACTTCGCAGAATTCGTTGGTGGTCAGGCCGCCGACGTTGCCGAACAACTGGAACCAGGGCACGGTTTTTTTCACCACGCCTTCGGCCAGAACGGTGTCGCCGTCAATCACGGCAACCACGGCACGGTCATCGGGCATGTGGCGGGAAATGGCGCGGAAGCCGTACGCCAGCCCGTCGCGCTTGCCGGTACCGGCGATGCGCACGAAGTCCAGGGTGACATGGGCGGGAGGGTTGTACTTGGCCCAGAGTGACTTGACCAGCAACTCATCGGACCTTTCCACCAACGAGCAGACGACCGTGGTTGGAAAGCCACAGGCGATCGCCTCTTGAATGACCGAGCTGTATACCTCGGCGGTGGTCAGCGCATCGATACGGAAGCTGGTGACCATCAGGAACACGTGAGACGGATCGGCCGCCTTGCCCAACTTGCGCACCTTGCGGCGAAGATGCGGGTAGACGATGTAGAGAAAAATCATGCCGCGCACAAAGTGCGTTGCGCCCATCGAATAACGCCAGATGCCGACGATACCGACGAGAAAAATAAAGTCTTTCGACTGCGAGTCGAACAGCGATTTCGGCAGGGCCATCGCAATGACCGCCAGCAAACACAAGTAAAACAGCCAACCTGCGGCTTGAAGAAAGGCGTGTCTGAGCCCGTTCATAATCTGCATCCCTAAAAAACAGTTGCAAGCCGCAAGCTTCAAGCCTCGAGCCCAGGCAGAACGCGCTGGACTCGAGACCTGGAGCAGGCTCTTGACGTGTCGCTTGAAACTTGCAGCTTGCGGCTGCGTTACCAGCAGATGCCTTCGGTCTGGCCGTCTTCGCTGGTGGTGCCTTTCATGAAGCCCACCAGGTCGATGACTTTCTTGCCGGCTGGCGCATTGTTGGCCAGTTCGCGGAAGCGCTCATCGCGGTTGCCCAGGATGATGACGTCGGAGTTGTCGATCACTGCGTCGAAGTCGGAATTGAGCAGCGATGACACGTGAGGGATCTTGGACTCGATGTAATCCTTGTTTGCACCGTGAACGCGGGCGTACTCGACGTTTGCGTCGTAGATGCTCAGATCGAAGCCTTTACCGATCAGCATTTCGGCCAGTTCGACCAGTGGGCTTTCGCGCAGGTCATCGGTGCCCGCCTTGAAGCTCAGGCCCATCAGCGCCACTTTGCGTGTGTCGGCGGCGGCGACAATGTCGAACGCGTTCTGTACCTGCGACACGTTGCTGCGCATCAGCGAGTTGAGCAGGGGGGCTTCGACGTCCAGCGAGCTGGCACGGTAGGTCAGGGCGCGAACGTCTTTCGGCAGGCAGGAGCCGCCGAACGCGAAGCCAGGGCGCATGTAGTACTGGGACAGGTTCAGCGCCTTGTCCTGGCAGACCACGTCCATCACCTCGCGGCCATCGACGCCGACCGCTTTGGCGATGTTGCCGATTTCGTTGGCGAAGGTGACTTTGGTGGCATGCCAGACGTTGCAGGTGTACTTGATCATCTCGGCGACCGCGATGTCCTTGCGGATGATCGGAGCATCGAGCTCTTCGTACAGCGATTGCAGAACGTCGCCGGAGGCTTTGTCGAACTCGCCGATGACGGTCATCGGTGGATGGTCGTAGTCTTTGATCGCGGTGCTTTCACGCAGGAATTCGGGGTTGACGGCAACGCCGAAATCTACGCCGGCTTTCTTGCCCGAGCAGTCTTCCAGAATCGGGATGACCACGTTGGCAACGGTGCCTGGCAGCACGGTGCTGCGCACGACGATGGTGTGGCGCGAGGTCTTTTCGCGGAGCACGAAACCGATTTCGCGGCAGACGGATTCGATGAAGTCCAGTTCCAGATCGCCGTTCTTCTTGCTTGGCGTGCCGACGCAGATCATCGACAGGTCAGTGGCACGAATGGCCTCGGAAAAATCAGTCGTTCCGCGCAGTCGGCCGGTCTTGATACCGTCCTCCAGAAGCTCGCCCAAGCCTGGCTCCACAATCGGAGATTTACCCTGGTTGATCAGATCGATCTTGGCGCTGGAAATGTCCACACCGACCACATCATGACCACGCGCCGAGAGGCAACCAGCACAGACTGCACCGACATAGCCCAAACCAAAGATGCTAATACGCATCGTAATCTCCTCGATTTTTATGCCATTTAGTTGGCTGGATATAAGAACTTTCTTACATGCTTCGCGCACTCGTTCGCACGGCACGTTAATGTCGTGATACAAGCACAGGCAGAATTTAAAGTTGAGCGGCCTGAATATATGAGGCGGGCTCTAATACTAACGATTACACGCGTCGAGTAACCCATACATAGTTGTATGCGTTCCCGATCTGGGATATGGCATAGCACTCCAGCGGGTGTTTGCGAGTCCCTGGCGGGCCTCTGGACCAGGGCTTTGGGCCATGATGCAGTCTTGCCTCGCTCGTCAGTGGCTAAAGGCACCCTTTTGGTGCTTGCTCGTTTAACTCAACTAGTTTGGTGCGTTCTCTCCTTGCACGAACCATTTAGACGAAGTGCCTAACTATGTTGAACCTCAACTTCCAGATCTATCGCTAGTCCTTGTAAGAGATGTCTCACAGAGGGGGCGAGAATTGTTACGGGATGTAGGAACGCAAGGTTTCCCCAGAAGTTCCTGGCCGTCTGTCCTCTTTTTGAGATTTTTTGAAACAATGCGTCGATGTTCGATGGTTGCACTTTGATAGCACTTACCGTTTCCCCCTTTATCTAGAAGGGGTTGGCCCTAGTTAGGGCAAAAGTGCCACTAGTGAAAATCCGGAGACGAATGGTGAGCAATCCCAGTGTTAAATTTTTGAGAAAAAGTTCGGGAACTCGAGCCATGACTGTTTATTGGCGGCGAGCTTCTGACGCCTGCGCCGTTCGTCTGGCATAAACGGCAAAACGGAACTTCAGCGCTTGGCACTTTAGAAGAAAGAAGGGGGAATGATGGGGATGGCCGCTCTAGTGCGTGTGTCGGGAGCAGGGATTTTGCGAGGAGGGTGCGCCACGCTCGGACGCACCTGCTCGGAGCGGCTAGGCGTCGGCCTCATCCCGCAGAAACACCAGCTTGTCCGCGCTCGATAGCGATTTGGCGAACCGATAGCCCTGTACATCGAACTGCTTTAAATGTTCGGGCTTTTCGATACGCTCGCTGATCACGAAGCGGCTCATCATCCCGCGGGCTTTTTTGGCGTAAAAGCTGATGATTTTGTACTGCCCGTTTTTCTGGTCACGGAATTCAGTGTCGATGACGCGGGCTTTGAGGGCCGGGCGTTTGACGGCGGAGAAATATTCGTTGGACGCGAGGTTGAGCAAGACGTCGTCGCCTTGTTCAGCCAGCGCCTCGTTGAGCCATTCGCTAATGAGTGTGCCCCAGAAGGCATAGAGGTCTTTGCCGCGGGCGTTGGCCAGTTTAGTGCCCATTTCCAGGCGATAGGGCTGCATCAGGTCCAACGGTCGCAGCAGCCCGTAGAGACCGGAGAGCATGCGCAGGTGCTGTTGGGCGTAATCGAGGTCGCTGTCGGCGAGGGTTTCGGCGTCGAGGCCGGTGTAAACGTCGCCTTTGAAGGCGAGGATGGCTTGCTTGGCATTCTCAGGGGTGAAGGCCGGGGTCCAACTGCCGAAGCGTGCGGCGTTGAGGCCGGAGAGTTTTTCGGACAGGTGCATCAGTTCACCGATTTGAATCGGGGTCAGTTCGCGCAATTGGGTGATCAGTTCTTGAGAGTGATCCAGGTACTGCGGCTGGGTAAAGCGCTCGGTGGTCGGGGGCGTTTCGAAATCGAGGGTTTTCGCTGGGGATATCACCATCAGCATGGGGTCGTCTCCTTTGATCGTGGGGCGATTCTAGGGGTTGTGCGTGACTGACTCCAGCTATGGTGGCGATAGCCCTATGGGCTGAGGGCCGTTTCTATCCGCTACTGCGGCTGGCCCTGGCCAAATCCGCTATAGTGCCCCGCTGGTTTTGGCCTCTTCGTTCAAGGATTGGGAGCACGTGGTTTGCGCAAGCTGTTATTGATCGGTGCCTGTCTGATGGGCCTCAATGCTCACGCCGCTACCGGTGATATCGCCATCATCGACCGCAGCGTCTGGCCAGAGGCGTTGGACACGCCGCAGTTATTCGACGTCGCCTCCCGCGCGCAGATCCTCAGCTTCGCCCATCAGTTGATCGAGAGCGAGGGCCTTGGCGATACACAGCTCGCTGATCGGTTGGGCTTGAGGCAGATCAACATTCAGACGATCAACGTCGTGCGCACGCGCTTGTGGACCCGTCTGTTCGAAAACTGGAAAGCCGCTGAAAAATCCTGCGAAGCAGACGCCTCTTTCTGTGTGCTGGTGGACGATGTCCCGATGCTGCGACAGCGCGCGAGTGAATACAAAGTCGCCGATGACTCCTTTTATGCGCCTTGGGCAGCACCCGCCGATGCCTTCAACCAGCGCTACCTCAATGAGCTGCTGCGCATGGCGGCCCTGTTTCCGCAAACCAGCAGCGAAATCGAACGCTACAACTCCGATGAGCTGAGCGGCGAGGAAATGCCGGACCGCACCTTTCTACTCAATTTCGAGAGCGGGCCGTCGGCCGTCGATGGCGCCACGGACTGGCTGGCCGACTTCATGCGGCAACAGAACATCAACGCCACGTTCTTCGTGCTGGGCAAACCGCTCCAGAGTCGGGTGCAAAACAGCACACCGCAAGCCTTGCAACGCGTATATCGCCAGCAATGCGTGGGTCTTCAGGGTTGGGAATACCGCTCACATGCGCACTGGAATGGCTGGCAAGATTCCATTGAGCGAAGCGCTGCGCTGGTGCAGCAAGTGTTGCCGGACAACTTCGTGCCGTTGTTCCGTCCTCCTTACGGGCATCGCCGGGCGGACAGCGCGACCTTTTTCCGCGAGCAGGAGCTGCGTGTTTCGCTGTGGAATATCGACTCTCAGGACGCCACGGGGCGCATCAGTGCCGAGCAGGCGGCGAATCGGGTGCTGACCCTGATGCTGTTGTGGCGTCGTGGCAACGTCGTCTTTCATGACAGTGCGGACAAAGCGCAACAAGCGGTGCCATGGCTGATGGCCAACACTGCCCAAAGCGGTATTCAGTGGGAAGACTGTCATATTTATCCACAGCAGCTGTCGGACGAAGCCGATCCCGATGAGCCTGAAGATGACGACCCTGACGAGCCCGCCGACGAGCAGGAGGAAGCGCAGGCGCCAGGCGCCGATACACAGGCTGAACAGCCCGGAAACAGGGGATAGAAGAACGGGATAGGAGAGGGCCGCGTCGAGTTTTTTCAGGATTTCCCTTCGACCGGACTTCCGACTGTAAACGGGTGTGGCGGATCCGCCAAGGGCTATTCGTCATGCTGTGAAATAAACTTCAAAATGCGCTCAAAACGCTTTTTCATGTCATCGGTTTTGCGGTATTACGACAACAGACCGCCGAACCCTGCAACACAGGTGGCGTCACCCAGACCCCACTTTGCGCATTTCTCTCCTGCCTTAAGGTGAGAACCTCGGCGGCCTTCAGGCGCGGCATCGTCAGTGTGCCGCGTTATCTGGCGACTACAAAGGTGAGCGAGTATGGATGACCACGGACGCAGCCCTTCCTTTAACCAGCCAATCCTCTACGTGCTCGATACCAATGTCCTGATTCACGATCCAAACGCACTGCTGAATTTCGAAGAACATCACGTTGCACTCCCCATGACGGTCCTGGAAGAACTGGACAAGCTCAAGGCGGGCAAGCACTCGGTCGCCGCTGAATGCCGCCAGGCGATTCGGCTGATCGACAAGACACTCGGCGAAGCGACCCCGGAGGAGGTCGAGCGAGGCGTACCCATCGATCGGGGTACGGGGGTGTTCAAGGGTTATCTGTCCATCCTGATGAACAAGCGTGAAGAGCCTAACAGCCTTCTGCCCGAGCACCTGAACGACAACATCATCATCAACCAGTTGATCGACCTGCATGCACGTAAAAAGGACACGCGCATCGTGCTGGTCACCAAAGACATCAACATGCGCCTCAAGGCGCGCGCCTGTGGTATCGCGGCCGAGGACTACAGCACTGACCAGTTGGTCGATGACGTGTCCTTGCTGTCCCGCGGCTACCATACGCTGAGCGGTTCATTCTGGGATCGCGTGAGCAAGGTCGACACCCGGCAGGATCACGGGCGGACCTGGCACAAAGTGCAGATGAACGAGCAGATACCGGCCGTGCACATCAATGAATTCATCATCGATGAGCAGGGGTTCGTCGGATGGGTCAAGGGAGTGAAGGCCGATGAAATCGTGTTGCTGGACATGCACCAGGAGCCGCTGCTGCATCAGGAAGCCTGGGGGCTGAAACCTCGTGACATTTATCAGGGGCTGGCGCTGTTTGCCTTGCTGGACCCAGACATTCACCTGGTCAACCTGTCTGGCGCCGCGGGCTCGGGCAAGACCATTCTGGCACTGGCCGCTGCCATCGAGCAGACCATGGTCAGCAAACGTTACCGCCGCATCATCGCCACCCGCAGTGTGCAAGGGCTGGACCAGGAAATCGGCTTTTTGCCGGGCACCGAAGCGGAGAAGATGGAGCCATGGCTGGGCGCGATCACCGATAACCTGGAAGCACTGCACATGGATGACGAAAACACCCATGGCAGTGTCGATTACATCCTCAGCAAGGTGCCGTTGCAGTTCAAGTCCCTCAACTACATTCGAGGCCGCAGCTTCCAGCAAAGCCTGATCCTGATCGACGAATGCCAGAACCTCACCCCGCATCAGATGAAAACCATCATCACCCGTGCCGGTGCCGGTTCCAAGGTGGTCTGCCTGGGTAACCTGGCGCAGATCGACACCCCTTACCTGTCGGCCACGAGTTCAGGGCTGACCTACTTGACGGAGCGCTTCAAGGATTTCCCCAACGGCGTGCACATCACTCTGCAAGGGGTGCCACGCTCCATACTGGCCGAGTATGCAGAGAGTCATTTGTAAGGCTCAAAACGGCTTGACGATTAACCTGTAGGAACGCGCTTGCCCGCGATTTGCGCAGTGTCAAACGACGAAAGTGTCGCTGACGCACCGTAGTCGCGGGCAAGCGCGCTTCCACAATCGGAAAGCCGCACCTCTGCGTTTGGGTTTACAATCCCGACTCCTGGTCCCGGAGCCATCCTGTGCTTACCCATCTCGATTCCCAAGGCCGCGCCAACATGGTCGACGTCACTGACAAGGCGGTGACGTCCCGTGAAGCCGTGGCCGAAGCGCGCGTGCGCATGTTGCCTGAAACGCTGCAAATGATCGTCGACGGTGCTCATCCAAAAGGGGATGTATTTGCCGTCGCGCGAATCGCAGGTATCCAGGCAGCGAAGAAAACCAGTGACCTGATCCCCTTGTGCCATCCCCTGATGCTGACCAGCGTCAAGGTGGAGCTCAATGCAGAAGGCGCCGATACCGTTCACATCGTTTCCCGCTGCAAGCTGTCTGGGCAGACCGGTGTGGAAATGGAGGCGCTGACCGCTGCCAGTGTCGCTGCGCTGACCCTCTACGACATGTGCAAGGCGGTCGACCGTGGCATGGTCATCGAGCACATCCGGCTGCTAGAGAAGCTGGGCGGCAAGAGTGGCCATTTCGTTGCCGGTGACGCGGAGGGGGCAAGATGAGCATTCATGTTCAGGTCCAATACTTCGCCCGTTTCCGCGAAACATTGGGCGTGGAGAGCGAGACCCTCGACGGTGCTTTCGCTACGGTGGATGCCGTGCGGCAACATTTGCTGCAACGCGGCGGCGTCTGGGACGTGCTGAGCGAGCAAAGCATCATGTGCGCTCGCAATCAGGAATTGTGCTCGCTGAGTGAACCGGTCGAGCAGGGTGATGAAGTGGCGTTTTTCCCGACCGTGACCGGAGGCTGATCATGGCGATTCGTGTGCAGGCTGCGGCGTTCGATCCGGGCGCCGAAGTCAATGCGATGCACGATGCCAATGTTGGCGTCGGCGCAGTGGTGAGCTTCGTGGGCTACGTGCGCGATTTCAACGAGGGTCGCGACGTGGCGGGCATGTTCCTCGAGCATTATCCAGGCATGACGGAAAAGGCCCTGTCGCGGATTGTCGAGGAAGCCCGGCAGCGTTGGCCGTTGTTGAAAATAGAGGTGCTGCACCGGATCGGCGAGCTGCAACCAGGCGAGCCGATCGTGTTCGTCGGGGTGGCCAGCGCCCATCGGCAGGCGGCGTTCGAAGCCTGTGATTTCGTGATGGACTATCTCAAAACCCGCGCGCCGTTCTGGAAGAAGGAAAACACGTCAGAAGGCCCGCGCTGGGTGGAAGGGCGGGACAGCGACCATCAGGCCGCAGAGCGGTGGAAGACTACCGAGCTTTAGCTCTCCCTTGTGTAGGAGCGCGCTCGCCCGCGATGGCGTACTGTCAGACAACTCAATCGTTGCAGACGTAACACCATCGTGGGCAAGCGCGCTCCTACAGACAGTGGGCGTTATTCAGAAGCAGGCTGTGCCTTCTGCTTACGCACCACCGCCCTCAGGAGCTCAGTGGGCGGCATTTCGCAGCTGATCTTGCGCCCGAGCTTTTCTTCGATCGCCGGCAACTGATACGAGTCGTCTTCGCCAGCAAAACTGATGGAAACGCCTTCGGCACCCGCCCGACCGGTGCGGCCGATCCGGTGTACGTAGTCGTCCGGTACTTCGGGCAGGGTGAAGTTGATCACGTGGCTGATGCCATCGATGTGGATCCCGCGCCCAGCGACGTCGGTGGCGACGAGCACGCGGATCTTGCCCTCCCGGAACCCTTCAAGGGTCTTGATGCGTTTGTGCTGCGGGACATCGCCGGAAAGCTGCGCGGCATTGACGCCGTCACGCACAAGGCGCTCCTCGATGCGGCGCACTTCGTCCTTGCGGTTGGCGAACACCATCACGCGCTCCCAGCCGTTGTCGTTGACCAGGTTGTAGAGCAGCTTGTATTTGTCCGCTGCTGCGACGGCATAGACGTGCTGCTCGACGTTGTCGCTGGCAACGTTCTCGGCTTCGATCTCGACGATTGCCGGGTTGGTCGTCCATTGTTTCGCCAGATTCATCACGTCGTCCGTGAAGGTCGCAGAAAACAGCAAAGTCTGGCGTTCGCTTTTCGGCGGCGTCTGGCGAATGATCTGACGCACTTGGGGGATGAAACCCATGTCCAGCATCCGGTCGGCCTCGTCCAGCACCATCACTTCGACCATGTCCAAATGCACTTCGCCACGCTGGTTGAAGTCCAGCAAGCGGCCTGGTGTGGCCACGAGAATGTCGCAGTGCCTGGCTTCGAGCTGTTTGAGTTGCTTGTCGAAGTCCATGCCACCGACGAATGTCATGACGTTCAACTGGGTGTATTTGGTCAGCGCGGCGGCATCCTTGGCGATCTGCACCACCAGCTCGCGGGTGGGCGCAATGATCAGCGCTCGGGGCTCGCCCATGTAGCGTTCTTTGGGCGGCGGCGTCTGGGTCAGTTGCGTGATGATCGAAACCAGGAACGCGGCGGTTTTTCCCGTTCCTGTCTGGGCGCGGCCGATGGCGTCCTGGCCCTTTAGGGTATAGCCCAGCACACCCGCCTGGATCGGCGTGCAGTAGGGGAAGCCCAGGTCCTGGATGGCATGCATCAGTTCGGGGGCGAGGGGGAAGTCGTGGAAGCGGGTTTTGCCTTCTTGCGGCTCAACCACGAAGTCTTCCAGTTTCCAAGGTGCCACGGTTGGCTTGGGTACGCGCTCGCGACGGGGGCGTTCGGTCTTTTGCCTTGAGGGCGCTGACTTGGCCTGTGTTTCGGCCTGCGCAGGGTTGGCGACGGGCGTCGCGGCTTCCCGGGGGGCGGCTTCAGTCGGGTTTGGAGCGGCGGGGACGTGGACTGCTGGCGCGAGTGGCTCAGCCTCGCTCTTGCCGAACATCTTTTTAAGTGCTTTGAGCACGGTCATCTCGTCGATTGATTAAGGAGTGTACGCCGGGCAGTGTAAAGCAAGAACCCGGCGCGGCGTAGTGCCATACCAAATCCGCAGGAAAAAAGAAAGTGAAAGCGCTGGGTTTCAATGCAGCCGATCTGCGAGCCAGGCGCCTATGTCGTTAATTTCCTGCGGTAACACTTCGTGGCCCATTGGGTATTCCTGCCATGACGCGGTGACGCCTTGAGCCTTCAATTGCTCATAGGCAGTGCGCCCCATCGCGTTCTGAACCACTTCGTCGTAGTGGCCATGCAAGCAATACACCGGAATGCGCTGCTGGCTCGCTGACAAGTCCATGTCATCGCTGAAGGTGGGGGCGTAGGTAGACAGCGCGAGTACACCCCCCAACGGCCCTTCCCAGCGCAAGAAAGCCGCGTGCAAGACCACCGCGCCTCCTTGGGAAAAGCCCGCGAGAAAGATCCGCGCAGGGTCGATGCCGCTGTCCCGTTGCTGCTCGATCAATGCAATCACGTGCTGCGCCGAGGCTTCCAACTGATCGCGATCGATGGCCCGCGCCGGGCTCATGGCCTTGATGTCGTACCAACTCGGCATTTCGTAGCCGCCGTTGACGGTAACAGGGCGGGTAGGCGCCTGGGGCAACACGAAGCGCGTCGTGAGCAACCGCTGTTGCAGCGCTTCCGCGACGGGCATGAAGTCATAACGGTCGGCACCCAGGCCGTGCAGCCAGATGACGCAAGCATCCGCTGGTTTTTCAGGCTGGATAATCAGGGGTTCACTCATGCTTGCTCCATTTGTGTGCGATGACTTTGGCGCCATGCTTCAAGGTTGTGCGCGGTCATCGCGGTATATGAAAGAAGATGTCGCAAGGTTACAAGTTTACATCTTGACCTGTCGCTAATTTGACATTGCCACCATGATGGTACGCGCTTTGCTATAAGACCGTCGGAGTGAAGGCGCTCACCTCGGGCGGTAACACTATCAGGCCATCAATGATGCAGTCTGGTGTGACGCCGGGGCAGCACGGGGTCCGTGAAGCGGATGCCTGGCACGATTTGCCCGTAACCTCGCGTTGCGGGACATCAGGGGGCTTCAGTCCGCTTGACCCTATGGAATCCGACCGGCGCAGCAGCATGATGCCAGCGGCACGGAAAAGATCCGGGTCTCACGTCGCATGACCCAAAATCAAGCCAACACGGGTCATTAATGCCTCACAAGGGTGCGACGGGGCTAAAGCTCCTTACACAACAAAGGGCAAACTGGAGGTTTGAATGAAGATGTTGAAATCCACCCTGGCTGTAGTGGCCGCCGCAGCAGCACTCGGTGTCAGCAGTTTCGCCCAGGCGGGTGCGACACTGGACGCCATTCAGAAGAAAGGCTTCATTCAGTGCGGTGTGAGCGACGGTCTGCCGGGTTTCTCGGTGCCCGATGCAAAAGGCACCATCGTTGGTATCGACGCCGACGTTTGCCGTGCTGTAGCTGCTGCCGTGTTTGGCGATGCCAAGAAAGTCAAATTCAGCCAGTTGAACGCCAAGGAGCGTTTCACCGCGCTGCAATCGGGCGAGATTGACATCCTGTCCCGCAACACCACCTGGACCAGCTCCCGCGATGCGAGCATGGGTCTGGTGTTCCCAGGCTTCGTGACCTATTACGACGGCGTTGGCTTCCTGGCCAACAGCAAGCTGGGCGTCAAGAGCGCGAAGGAACTGGACGGTGCGACCATCTGTATTCAAGCCGGTACCACCACCGAGCTGAACGTGTCGGACTACTTCCGTTCCAACGGCCTGAAATACACCCCGATCACCTTCGACACCTCCGACGAAAGCGCCAAGTCGCTGGAATCCGGTCGTTGCGACGTACTGACCTCCGACAAATCGCAACTCTACGCACAACGCTCCAAACTGGCCTCGCCAAAAGACTACGTCGTTCTGCCTGAGACCATCTCCAAGGAGCCTCTGGCGCCGGTCGTGCGTCGCGGTGACGAAGAGTGGGCCGAGATCGTTCGCTGGGTCGGCTACGCGCTGCTGAACACTGAAGAAGCAGGCGTGACCTCCAAGAACGTCGAAGCTGAAGCCAAGTCGACCAAAAACCCTGACGTCGCTCGTTTGCTGGGCGCTGACGGTGAGTACGGTCCGCAGCTGAAACTGCCGAAGGACTGGGTCGTCAAGATCGTTTCCCAAGTCGGCAACTACGGCGAAATCTTCGAGAAAAACCTGGGCAAAACCACGCCTCTGGAAATCGACCGTGGCATGAACGCCCTGTGGACCAACGGCGGCATTCAATACGCACCACCAGTACGTTGATGGACCTGTGCCCGGCCGCGTGATGCGCAGCCGGGCACTTCGTTGCATTTCTTCCGGGGCACTCCCATGCAAAATCAGATCAGCGCACCCAAGCAGAGGCTATCCCTCAGCGACCCTAAAGTGCGTGCGTGGCTATTCCAGATAATCACGGTTATCGCGGTAGTCGCGATGGGTTGGTATCTGTTCGATAACACTCAGACCAACCTGCAACACCGGGGCATCACCTCCGGTTTCGGTTTCCTTGAAAACAGTGCCGGCTTCGGCATCGCGCAACATTTGATTCCGTTCACGGAATCGGACTCCTACGCGCGGGTTTTCGTCATCGGTTTGCTCAACACGCTGCTGGTTACCTTCATCGGCGTGATTCTCGCGACGCTCCTGGGCTTCATCGTTGGGGTAGCGCGGCTGTCCAACAACTGGATCATCAACAAGCTGGCAACCGTTTACGTCGAAGTGTTCCGTAACATTCCGCCGCTGCTGCAGATCCTGTTCTGGTATTTCGCTGTCTTCCTGACCTTGCCTGGCCCTCGTGCAGCGCATGGTTTCCTTGGCTCGTTCTTCGTCAGCAGCCGAGGTTTGAATATGCCGGCCGCGATCACCAACGACGCGACCCTGCCGTTCGTGATCAGCATTGTGCTGGCTATCGTCGCCATCGTGTTCATGGCGAAGTGGGCGAACAAGCGCTTCGACGAGACGGGCGTGCCGTTCCATAAGTTCTGGGCGGGCCTGGCGTTGTTCATCGTGATTCCAGCGTTGTGTGCACTGATCTTCGGTGCGCCCGTGCATTGGGAATTGCCGGAGCTCAAAGGCTTCAACTTCGTGGGCGGTTGGGTCCTGATCCCTGAATTGCTGGCGCTGACGCTGGCATTGACCGTTTATACCGCAGCGTTCATCGCCGAAATCGTCCGCTCGGGTATCAAGTCAGTCAGCCATGGTCAGACCGAGGCGGCTCGCTCGCTGGGCCTGCGGCCAGGGCCAACCTTGCGCAAGGTGATCATTCCACAAGCGCTGCGCGTGATTATTCCGCCGCTGACCAGCCAGTACCTCAACCTGGCGAAAAACTCTTCGCTGGCGGCCGGTATCGGTTACCCGGAAATGGTGTCGCTGTTCGCCGGTACGGTACTCAACCAGACCGGTCAGGCCATCGAAGTGATTGCCATCACCATGAGCGTCTACCTGGCGATCAGCATCAGCATCTCCTTGCTGATGAACTGGTACAACAAGCGCATTGCGCTGATCGAGCGGTGAGGACACGCGCATGACATCCCATACTTTCAAACCTGACATGCCGCCGCCGAGCAAAGTCTTCGGCCCGGTGGCATGGATCCGTCAGAACCTGTTCTCGAACTGGATCAACACCCTGCTGACGCTGTTCGCGATCTACCTGATCTGGCTGGTGGTCCCGCCGCTGTTGAGCTGGGCAATCTTCGATGCCAACTGGGTCGGTACTACGCGGGCCGACTGCACCAAGGCGGGCGCCTGCTGGGTGTTCATCGAGCAGCGCTTCGGCCAGTTCATGTACGGCTACTATCCTCAAGCGCTGCGCTGGAGGGTAGACCTGACCGTCTGGCTGGCAATCATCGGCGCTGCGCCGTTGTTCATCAAAGCAGTGCCGCGCAAGGCGATCTACGGCCTGAGTTTTCTCGTGATCTACCCGATCGTGGCGTTCTTCCTGCTGCACGGCGGGCTGTTCGGCATGGCCGAAGTGGCGACCAGCCAATGGGGCGGCCTGATGCTGACCCTGGTCATCGCCACCGTGGGTATCGCCGGTGCACTGCCGCTGGGAGTGATTCTTGCCCTGGGGCGTCGTTCCGATTTGCCCGCGATTCGGGTGATCTGCGTCACCTTCATCGAGTTCTGGCGTGGCGTTCCGCTGATTACCGTGCTGTTCATGTCCTCGGTGATGCTGCCGCTGTTTCTGCCCGAAGGCATGAACTTCGACAAGCTGTTGCGCGCCCTGATCGGCGTGATCATGTTCCAGTCGGCCTACGTGGCCGAGGTGGTGCGTGGCGGCATGCAGGCCATTCCCAAAGGTCAATACGAGGCCGCTGCGGCGATGGGCCTCGGTTACTGGCGTCGCATGGGCCTGGTGATTTTGCCGCAAGCCCTGAAGCTGGTGATTCCGGGGCTGGTCAACACCGTGATCGCATTGTTCAAGGACACCAGTCTGGTGATCATCATCGGGCTGTTCGATCTGCTCAACAGCGTCAAACAAGCCGCCGCCGACCCGAACTGGCTCGGTATGGCAACCGAGGGCTACGTGTTCGCAGCCCTGGTGTTCTGGATCTTCTGTTTCGGTATGTCCCGCTACTCCATGCACTTGGAGCGTAAGTTGGACACAGGCCACAAGCGTTAGGAGTTAAGTGATGAGTGAAGCTATCAGCAAGCCTCTGGGCGCCGAAGGCATGATCCGGATGGAAGGCGTACACAAATGGTACGGCCAGTTCCACGTACTCAAAGACATCAACCTGAACGTGCGTCAGGGCGAGCGCATCGTCCTGTGCGGCCCGTCGGGCTCAGGTAAATCGACCACCATTCGGTGCCTCAATCGCCTGGAAGAGCACCAGCAAGGCCGCATCATCGTCGACGGCACCGAACTGACCTCGGACCTGAAGCAGATCGAGACCATCCGCCGCGAAGTCGGCATGGTGTTCCAGCACTTCAACCTGTTCCCGCACTTGACCATCCTGCAGAACTGCACGCTGGCCCCGATGTGGGTGCGCAAGATGCCGAAGAAAAAAGCCGAAGAAATCGCCATGCACTACCTGGAGCGCGTGCGCATTCCAGAGCAGGCCCACAAATACCCGGGTCAGCTCTCGGGTGGTCAGCAGCAGCGCGTGGCGATCGCCCGGGCACTGTGCATGAAACCGAAGATCATGCTGTTCGACGAACCCACCTCGGCCCTTGACCCGGAAATGGTCAAAGAGGTGCTGGACACCATGGTCGGCCTGGCGGAAGAGGGCATGACCATGCTCTGCGTTACCCACGAAATGGGCTTCGCCCGCACTGTGGCCAACCGTGTGATCTTCATGGACAAAGGCGAGATCGTCGAACAGGCCGCCCCGAACGACTTCTTCGATAACCCGCAAAGCGACCGTACCAAGCTGTTCCTCAGCCAGATCCTGCATTGAGTTAACAGTCGCGGTACCCAAAAGCCCGGGCCTTGTGCCCGGGTTTTTTATGACGGCTGAAAATGCACAGACGACCTCTGTAGGAGCACGCTTGCCCGCGACTGCGGGTGTATCAGGCAGTCTGTAGGTGTCTGCCACACCTCGGTCGCGGGCAAGCGCGCTCCTACAGGGATTGGGTTCGTTCGGGGGGCGGTGGAAACTGTACCCAATCCCCTTGAAACTTGTGTTCTTTGCCATTCTCAAACAGGATGGCGTCTTTGCGCTCTGCGCTGTTACACAATCCTGCCCCCACGAGAATCCCATGACGACCAAGGCGCCGACGGCGAGCGACACGCTATCCCTTTCCCGAAAACATCACGAAATCGACGAAATGCTGATCGATGCGGAAGCTGACGACGAGCAGGTTCAACAGCATCGTCCAGTGTTGAAGCGACCGTGGTTTTTGCTGTTGGGGCTGGTGCTGGTGGCGCTGAACTTGCGCCCGGCATTGTCGAGCATGGCGCCGCTGTTGAGCGAGGTGTCGAAGAGTCTTGGGCTGTCGGCTGCCACTGCGGGCCTGCTGACGACCTTGCCCGTGCTGTGCCTGGGATTGTTTGCGCCATTGGCCCCCATTTTGGCGCGGCGTTTTGGGAGTGAGCGGGTGGTGCTTGGCATTCTGCTGACCTTGGCCTGCGGCATTCTTCTGCGCAGCTCGTTCGGCGTGGTCGGGTTGTTTACGGGGAGCATTCTGGCAGGCGCCTGCATTGGCATCATTGGCGTGTTGTTGCCCGGCATCGTAAAACGCGACTTTTCCCGTCAGGCCGGGGCCATGACCGGCGTTTACACCATGGCGCTGTGCCTCGGCGCAGCGGTTGCCGCGGGCTCGACCGTGCCCTTGAGCCATGCGTTTGGAGGCGATGTCGGCAATAGCTGGACGCTCGGGCTCGGTTTCTGGATCGTTCCAGCAGTGCTCGCGGCCGCGTTCTGGTGGCCGCAAACCCGTAACAGCCACGGCAAACACCAGGTTGCCTACCGCGTTCGGGGGCTATTTCGCGATCGGCTGGCCCGGCAAGTCACGTTGTACATGGGCCTGCAATCGTCTCTGGCCTACATTGTTTTCGGCTGGTTGCCCTCCATTCTCATCGCTCGTGGACTGACGCCGACCGAAAGCGGCCTGCTGCTCTCGGGGTCGATCATGATTCAACTGTTCAGCTCGCTGGTAGCGCCTTGGCTGGCGACGCGAGGCAAAGATCAGCGTTTGGCGATTCTTCTGGTCATGGGCCTGACCCTTGGCGGGCTGTACGGTTGCCTCTATGCCCCTGTGAGTCAGTTGTGGGTGTGGGCGGTGGTGCTCGGGCTGGGACAGGGCGGTACCTTCAGCCTGGCGTTGACCCTGATCGTCCTGCGCTCACGGGACGCCCACGTCGCTGCCAACCTGTCGAGCATGGCTCAAGGCATCGGCTACACGCTGGCCTCACTGGGGCCATTCGCGGTAGGCGTGGTGCACGACTGGACGGGTAGCTGGAGCGCAGTCGGCTGGATCTTCGGGGTGATCGGTGTGGCAGCCATCATTGCCGGACTGGGCGCAGGTCGCTCCCTGTACGTCGATGTCATCAGCGAAAAAGTGTGATTCGGGGTATTTGCCTGGCGAATGTCCGTGGCAAAACCCTGTGTTGCCGCTTATCGTGCAGGCATCTTTTCCATGGACGCCAACTTCCCATGAGCGACATCACCCCGAGTGAACAGAACAAGGCACTGATCAGCCGCTTCTACGAGGCGTTCAGTCGCCTCGATGCAGAAGCCATGGCCGCCTGCTACAGCGAAGACGTGCTCTTCAGCGACCCGGTCTTCGGTGAATTGCGAGGGGCCGAGGCGGGTGATATGTGGCGAATGCTGACATCCCGTGCCCAGTCTTTTTCGGTGCACTTCGACAACGTGCGCGCTGACGAGCGTTCCGGTAGCGCGCATTGGGTCGCGACCTATCTGTTCAGCCAGACCGGACGTACCGTGGTCAACGATATACAGGCGCGGTTCGTCTTCCGGGACGGCAAGATCTGCGAACACCATGACCACTTCGACCTGTGGCGCTGGTCACGGCAGGCGCTGGGTGCGAAAGGCGCGCTGCTGGGGTGGACGCCGCTGGTCCAGAACAAGATCCGCCATCAGGCGCGGCAGGGGCTGCGCGGCTTCCGCCAAGGACGCTAAGCACCCGTGGTCGACCGTCGAGCGCATCCTCTGTAATCTTGCGTGACGTTTCACCTGAGACCCTGCCGTGTCAGCCGAGAGCCGCTCCGACATTCCCTGCAAACCGTGGTTCGTGTACCTGGTACGCGCTGCCAACGGTTCGCTTTATTGCGGTATCAGCGACGATCCGCATCGACGTTTTCAAAAGCACCAGAGCGGCAAAGGCGCGCGCTTTTTCTGTTCAAGCCCTGCTGTGGCACTGGTGTACATCGAGTCCTGCCGCGACAAAGGCGAAGCCCTGCGCCAGGAGCGGCTGATCAAGAAACTGCGCAAGTCTGCGAAAGAGGCGCTGGCTGCAACGTTTATTGACCCGTCGTCGAGCGAACACCTCGTCATTTCGTAGCGCTCAGGTCGAGTTCGCAGCGTCATCGAGCGGTTGCGTTTCGCCATCCGTTCTGGCTGTCTGCCTGCCAGGAGCACTGCCTTATCCTATCTTCAACGCCCTTGACGTCTCCGACGTAGTCGACCCATTGTTTGACTGCTTGGCGAGCGCTAAAACTGGCTGCGATAAGCTCGATACGGGTTATCGCAAGTACCTGATTTGGCCTTCACGTCACTCGACGTGAAGCAGAGTAGCCACTAGGCTGGCCGTTCCCTAGACGAGGTCTCGAAGCACATGTCAGAGCTGATTCTGCATCACTATCCAATGTCGCTGTTCGCTGAAAAGGCCCGCCTGATGCTCGGTTTCAAGGGGGTGTCGTGGCGTTCGGTGATCATCCCTCCGGTCCTGCCAAAGCCTGACCTCATCGCGCTGACGGGGGGGTACCGCAAGACGCCGGTGTTGCAGGTCGGCGCAGATATCTATTGCGATACCGCTTTGATTGCCCGCCGTCTGGAGGCTGAAAAGTCAGCTCCTGCGTTCTATCCGGAGGGCCAGGAATTCAATGCTGCCAGCCTGGCTGCCTGGGCCGATTCGGTGCTGTTTCTGCATTCGGTCAGTCTGGTTTTTCAGCCGGCCTCACTGGCCGCGCGTTTCGCCAACCAGCCACCCGAGAAAATGAAAGCGCTGGTGAACGACCGCTCGAAGTTTTTTGAGGGAGGCACTGCGACGCGCATCCCGCTCGAACAGGCGCAGCATCAGTGGCCCACGCTGATGGGACGTCTTGAAACGCAATTGCAGCGCAACGGCGACTTCTTGCTGGGCGTGCCTTCCATTGCCGACTTCGCTGTGGCGCATACCCTTTGGTTCCTGAAGCAAACCCCAGTCACCGCTTCGTACGTCGACGATTACCCGGCTGTGCTGGCGTGGTATCAGCGTGTGATCGGTTTTGGCCATGGTGCGCCCAGTGAGCTCAGCTCGACAGACGCCATCGGGATCGCGCGTGCAGCGCAGCCAGCCCCGCTGCCGAACGAAGTGTTCAAAGACCCTAATGGTTTCGAGCCGGGTCAGCAGGTGAGCGTGTCGGCGGTGGACTACGGCGTTGACCCAGTGGATGGAGAGCTGATGTTCAGCGGCCGCGAGGAAATCATTGTGCGCCGCGAGGATGAGCGTGCAGGGAAAGTGCATGTGCACTTTCCCCGTTATGGATTTCGGATTGAGGTGCGCTGATTCATGTGAACCTTAGTTCGAGGTTGCTTCGAGCAATCCAAGGCGGACACGTTGATCACTTCAACGCTGCCAGAGTCTCCTCCGGCGAAAAGCCCCTGATCAACGTGCCATTCACATCGATCAGGGGAATGCCGCGACCACCCAGCGCCTCGTAAGCCTTGCGGCCTTCCTTGGACTTCTCGATGTCGTACTCGGTATAGGGAATGCCCTTGCTGTCGAGGAAGCGCCGCGTCTGTTTGCAGTAGCCACACCAGTCGGTCGCATACAGGGTGACCCTGGCGTTGCTCTGGACCTGCGCGGACACGGTGGGGTCAGGGTGGACGAAGTTTTCGATTTTGCCCCAGTTCTGATAGACCACGACCACCATCATGATCAACACGAACTTCTTCAAGGTGCGTACGAACATCGCGATCAGCGCCTTTTCAATTGGTCGGTCAGTTGGGTCGGCAAACCTCTGATGATCAGCGTCCCTGTTTCCTCGTCGTATTCGATCTTGTCGCCCAACAGGTGCGCTTCGAAGCTGATCGACAGTCCTTCAGCGCGGCCAGTGAAGCGGCGAAATTGGTTGAGCGTACGTTTATCCGCAGGGATTTCCGGCGACAGGCCGTAGTCCTTGTTCCGGATGTGTTCGTAGAACGCACGCGGGCGGTCTTCGTCGATCAGCCCGGAAAGCTCTTCCAGCGCGATCGGCTCACCCATTTTGCTTTGGCTGCTGGCGTAATCCACCAGTGCCTTGGTTTTCTCGCGGGTGGACTCTTCGGGCAAGTCTTCGCTCTCGACGAAGTCGCTGAAGGCCTTCAGAAGGGTGCGAGTCTCGCCGGGGCCGTCGACGCCTTCTTCGCAACCGATGAAGTCGCGGAAGTACTCGGAGACCTTCTTCCCGTTCTTGCCCTTGATGAACGAAATGTATTGCTTGGATGCTTTGTTGTTCTGCCACTCCGAAAGGTTGATCCGCGCGGCAAGGTGTAATTGGCCCAGGTCGAGATGACGTGAGGGCGTGACGTCCAGTGCTTCGTTCACCGCGACCCCTTCGCTGTGGTGCAGCAAAGCGATCGCCAGGTACTCGGTCATGCCTTGCTGATAGTGGGCGAACAGCACGTGCCCACCAACGGAGAGATTCGACTCCTCCATCAGCTTCTGCAGGTGTTCGACGGCCACCCGGCTGAACGCAGTGAAGTCCTTCCCATCGTCGAGGTATTCCTTGAGCCAGCCGCTGAACGGATAAGCCCCGGACTCGGGATGAAACAACCCCCACGCCTTGCCTTGTTTCGCGTTGTAGCTTTCGTTGAGGTCGGCCAGCATGTTTTCGATGGCTTGAGACTCTGCCAGTTCGGAATCTCGGGCGTGGAGGACTGCTGGCGTACCGTCGGGTTTCTTGTCGATCAGGTGAACGATGGCGTGACGGATCGGCATGGATTTCTCGGCTGCTGAAAAGGGACTGAACGGGAAAAGGACGGCCCGTGCGAAAGTCGGCAAGTGTACCGCAGACTGGGTGAATCTCGCGTGGGCGAGGGCTGAAACAGGGGAGGAGAGCGTAGTGATATGACTTTTTTACCCCTCAAACACGATAAAGCTGACCAAATGGCTAGTCAGGTGCGGATATTTACCTGTCTCTGTGCTAGCTTTGCCCGGTCTTGCGCACCGAGGCGCGCCAAGCATGCAGTTTGTGGGCGTTTGGCCGAACCAAAGACCGTTTTCGGTATCTACATTTCGCGTCCGTGCACACTCTGCAAACCATATGAATTTGATAGGGAAGGAACACCACCATGGCTCTGACTAAAGACCAATTGATCGCCGATATCGCAGAAGCTATCGACGCGCCAAAAACCACCGCGCGCAATGCTCTGGACCAATTGGGCCAAATCGTCGCTGACCAACTGGAAGCCGGTAGTGAGATCACTCTGCCAGGCATCGGCAAACTGAAAATCACCGACCGCCCGGCTCGCACTGGCCGCAACCCATCGACTGGCGCAGCCATCGAAATCGCAGCCAAGAAAGTGGTCAAGTTCGTTCCAGCCAAAGTGCTGACCGACTCGATCAACAAGTAAGCGACAACGCTGCTTGTGAAGAGAAACCGTGTGACGGAGCGATCCGAACACGGTTTTTTTGTGCCTGCGCTCTGGTTTTTGTAGGAACGCGCTTGCCCGCAACGGCGGTGTGTCGGACGACATTCAGGCGCTTGGCACGACACGGTCGCAGGCAAGCGCGCTCATACACCGACAATCAGCTGCGTTCGGTCACCCAACGCTCGGCACGCCATGTGGCCCGCTGGGCCCCGTCCTGAAACGTCCAGGCCACGAAGCGGCTTTGTTTCTGCCCCTGTGACATCTCCACCACATGGCGTTCCAGCGCGCCGGCCTTTTTCAGGGCCGCCTCGATCAGCGGCAGGTTGGAAGCTTTTGACACCAGCGTGCTGAACCACAACACCTGATTCGGCACTTGAGCGCTTTCGCTGATCAGTTGTGAAACAAACCGCGCCTCGCCCCCCTCGCACCACAGTTCGGCTGCTTGCCCGCCAAAGTTCAGCACCGGCAGTTTGCGCTTGGGGTCGGCCTTGCCCAGCGCGCGCCATTTGCGCTGGCTGCCGCGCAATGCTGCGTCAGCGGAAGCGTGAAAGGGCGGGTTGCACAGGCTCAGGTCGAAGCGCTCATCGGCCTGTAACAGACCGACCAGAATGTGCTTGCGGTCGGTTTGTTGGCGCAGGCTGATGGCTTTGCCCAAGGCGTTGGCCTTGACGATGGTAGTGGCCGAGGCGAGGGCGACCTTGTCGATGTCTGACCCCACGAAGTGCCAGCCGTATTCGCGATGACCGATCAGCGGGTAGATACAGTTGGCGCCGGTCCCGACGTCCAGCGCCTTGATCGCCGCACCGCGAGGGATGGCCCCTTCGTTGTGCTCGGCCAAGAGGTCGGCCAGAAAGTGGACGTAGTCCGCGCGGCCGGGGATCGGTGGACACAAGTAATCCGCCGGGATGTCCCAATGGGCGATGCCATAGTAGGCCTTGAGCAAAGCGCGATTGAACGCCCGAACCGCCGCTGGATTGGCAAAGTCAATGCTTTCCTTGCCGTAGGGATTGATGATCACGAACTGGCCCAGTTCAGGGCTGCTTTTGATCAACCGAGGGAAGTCGTAATGCCCCTGATGGCGATTGCGTGGATGCAGGCTGGCTTTTTCGCGCGGTTCGGCGGGTTTAGCCGCAGGGGCAGCTTTGGGCTTCTTGCGTGGTGGTTTGGGTGTGTCTGGAGTAGCCATGACGAATTCGATTCTCGTGAGAATACAAAACCCCGTAGGAGCGCGCTTGCCCGCGATTGCGTTGTGTCAGCTACACAATGGGGCTGACAAAATGCTATCGCGGGCAAGCGCGCTCCTACGGGGCTTGCGACCGGTCAGTCTGACCGGATGTCAGGCTGACCGCTTGTTTCATTACAAACTCGCAATCCGTGCGTGCTGCTCGGCCAGCTTGCCCAGGGCCTGCTCGGCCTCGGCCAGCTTGGCGCGCTCCTTGGCGATGACATCGGCAGGGGCCTTGTCGACGAAGGAAGCGTTGGACAGCTTGCCGCCCACGCGCTGCACTTCGCCTTGCAGGCGCTGGATTTCCTTGTCCAGACGTGCCAACTCAGCGCCTTTGTCGATCAGGCCGGCCATTGGTACCAGCACTTCCATTTCGCCCACCAGCGCGGTGGCGGAGAGCGGGGCCTCGGCGCCAGCAGCCAGCACAGTGAAGGACTCGAGCTTGGCCAGCTTCTTGAGCAGGTGCTCGTTTTCGCTCAGGCGGCGCTGATCTTCGACGCTGACGTTCTTGAGGAACAATTGCAATGGCTTGCCGGGGCCGATGTTCATTTCGCCACGGATGTTGCGCACACCCAGCATCAGGCCCTTGAGCCACTCGATGTCGCCTTCGGCGGCGGCGTCGATGCGCTCTTCGTTCGCCACTGGCCAAGGTTGCAGCATGATGGTCTTGCCCTGCACGCCGGCCAGCGGCGCCAGGCGCTGCCAGATTTCCTCGGTGATGAACGGCATGAACGGGTGCGCGAGACGCAGCGCCACTTCCAGGACCCGCACCAGCGTACGGCGGGTGCCACGCTGACGCTCGACGGGTGCGTTTTCATCCCACAGCACCGGCTTGGACAACTCCAGATACCAGTCGCAATACTGGTTCCAGATGAACTCGTACAGCGCCTGTGCCGCGAGGTCGAATCGGAATTGGTCCAGTTGACGGGTCACTTCGGCTTCGGTGCGTTGCAATTGAGAGATGATCCAGCGGTCCGGCAGCGAAAGCTCGAACGCTTCGCCGTTCTGACCGCAGTCTTCACCCTTGTCGAGCACGTAGCGCGCAGCGTTCCAGATCTTGTTGCAGAAATTGCGGTAGCCCTCGACGCGGCCCATGTCGAACTTGATGTCACGACCGGTGGACGCCAGCGAGCAGAAGGTGAAGCGCAGGGCATCGGTGCCATAGCTGGCGATGCCCTCGGCGAATTCGGCGCGGGTCTGCTTCTCGATCTTCTTGGCCAGTTGAGGCTGCATCATCCCGCTGGTGCGTTTTTGCACCAGGGCTTCAAGCTCGATGCCGTCGACGATGTCCAGCGGGTCCAGCACGTTGCCCTTGGACTTGGACATCTTCTGGCCCTGGCCGTCGCGCACTAGGCCATGTACGTAGACGGTCTTGAACGGGATCTGCGGGGTGCCGTCTTCGTTCTTCACCAGGTGCATGGTGAGCATGATCATCCGGGCGACCCAGAAGAAAATGATATCGAAGCCGGTCACCAGCACGTCGGTCGGGTGGAAGGTTTTCAGGAATTCGGTTTGCTCCGGCCAGCCCAGCGTGGAGAACGTCCACAGGCCCGAACTGAACCAGGTGTCGAGCACGTCGTTGTCCTGCTGCAGCGCGACGTCTGGCCCGAGGTTGTGCTTGGCGCGCACCTCGGCTTCGTCGCGGCCGACATACACCTTGCCTGCTTCGTCGTACCACGCCGGGATCCGATGGCCCCACCACAACTGGCGGCTGATGCACCAGTCCTGGATGTCGCGCATCCAGGAGAAATACATGTTTTCGTACTGTTTGGGCACGAAAGCGATGCGCCCGTCCTCGACTGCGGCGATGGCGGGCTCGGCCAGCGGCTTGGTGGACACGTACCACTGGTCGGTCAGCCATGGTTCGATGACCGTGCCGGAGCGGTCGCCTTTCGGCACTTTCAAGGCGTGGTCATCGACACTGACCAGCAGGCCGGCGGCGTCGAAGGCGGCAACGATCCGCTTGCGCGCCTCGAAGCGGTCCAGGCCTGCGTATTCGGCAGGCAGGGCAGCGTCGATGCTTTCGTTGAGCGTGCCATCGAGGTTGAACACCTGCGCCGCCGCAAGCACGGTGGCATTCTTGTCGAAGATGTTCAGCAGCGGCAGGTTGTGGCGCTTGCCGACTTCGTAGTCGTTGAAGTCGTGGGCGGGCGTGATCTTCACGCAGCCGGTGCCGAATTCAGGGTCGCAGTAGTCGTCGGCAATGATCGGGATGCGACGGCCTACCAGCGGCAGCTCGACGAACTTGCCGATCAACGCCTTGTAGCGCTCGTCGTTCGGGTTCACTGCGACGGCCGCGTCGCCGAGCATGGTTTCAGGACGGGTAGTGGCGACGATCAGGTAGTCCTGACCGTCGGCGGTTTTCACGCCGTCGGCCAGCGGGTAGCGCAGGTTCCAGAGGCTGCCCTTTTCGTCGTGGTTCTCCACTTCCAGGTCGGAAATGGCCGTGTGCAACTTGGTGTCCCAGTTGACCAGACGTTTGCCACGATAGATCAGGCCGTCTTCATGCAGGCGTACGAACGCTTCTTTGACGGCTTCGGACAGGCCGTCGTCCATGGTGAAACGCTCACGGCTCCAATCCACGGACGAGCCCAGACGACGGATCTGACGGCTGATGTTGCCGCCGGATTGATCCTTCCACTCCCAGACCTTCTCGAGAAATTTTTCACGACCCAGATCATGGCGGTTCTGGCCCTGAGCTTCGAGCTGACGCTCGACCAGCATCTGGGTGGCGATACCGGCATGGTCTGTGCCCGGTTGCCACAGGGTGTTGCGGCCCTGCATCCGGCGGAAACGGATCAGGGCGTCCATGATCGCGTTGTTGAAACCATGGCCCATATGCAGGCTGCCGGTGACGTTCGGCGGCGGAATCATGATGGTGTACGAGTCGCCCGCGCCTTGCGGAGCGAAATAGTTTTCGGACTCCCAGGTCTGGTACCAGGAAGTTTCGATGGCGTGCGGCTGGTAGGTCTTGTCCATGCGCGGCGGGAACCTGATCTGCTTTCAGTCGGAAAAGCCGGTCAGTATAGCTACAGGGGCAGCTTCAAGCCACAAACTATAAGCCGCAAGCTGATCGCCAGCGTACGGGGACTGTGGATTTTGTCCGCAAATCGTGGGAGCGCGCTTGCCCGCAAATACGTCGGCAAATCCAATATCTCGGCTCACTGACACGCCCTCATCGCGGGCAAGCGCGCTCCTGCTTGCAGCTTAAAGCTTGCCGCTTGAGGCTGCTGTTATCAGCCGCTCCATCCGCGCTTCGAGGCGACGCTTGATCTCGTTTTCGATATGCGGTGCGAAGTCGTGGATGACGTCCTGCATGATCAGTTGCGCAGCCGCCCGCAATTCGCTGTCAAGGTGCAACAGGTCGTCGGGATTTGGCGCAGCGGGCACAGGATCAGGGCGGGGAGGGGCAGGCGCTGCAAGGGCGGCGACAGGCTCCGGTTGCAACACTGGAACGTCGTGAGCGTCGGGTTCGTCTGCGGCAACAATCTGGCCGCTGACCACATCGAACAGCAAGGGAATCTGGCCTTCGCCGGGAACGGTGTCCGTCAGCAATGGCGGTTGCAGGGTGTCGTCGCCCAACAGCTGGCGGATCGACTCGAGATCATCCAGCAAGTGCGCCGAGTCTTTCAGGGATTTTGGATTATCCATTGTGTACTCAAAAACGCTGCAGTCGGTGGTTGTGCAGAGGATAGCCCTGTTCACGGTAGAAGCGGAAACTCTCTCGCGCCGCTTCGCGGATGGACGGTTCTTCTACGACGATTTCCGCGACGCGCGCGAATCGTTTGAAAAAGGGAGGGATGCGCAGGTCGAGATTGACCAGCAGATCCTGATGGGCAGCCGGGTCGTCGCCGATGCCAAGTGCCACAGGGGCGTCGGGATCGTCTTCGAGTGGGCCGTGGGGCACGAAGGTTTCGCCCTTGAAGCGCCAGAGACGGGCGTCCAGTTCTGCCCGTTGTTCGGCATCGCTGCAATGCAGGTAGATGCGGTGGCCCAGCCGCCAGGCCTTGTCGGTGAGTTTGCAGGCGAAGTCCAGGCGCGCGACAGGATCGGCGGTGGGCAGAATGTAAAAGTCGACTTGGGTCATGAACGGTCCATGGCGTGAAGCGTGCCGCAGGCTTCAGGATCAGCGCTGCGGCACGTTTCAGCGGCGTGTTACACGCCGGCGCGGTCGAGCAGGTATTGAGTCAGCAGCGGAACGGGACGGCCCGTGGCACCCTTGTCCTTGCCGCCGCTCAGCCATGCGGTACCGGCGATGTCCAGGTGTGCCCATTCGAACGATTTGGCGAAGCGGGACAGGAAGCAGGCAGCCGTGATGGTGCCGGCTTTCGGGCCACCGATGTTCGCGATGTCGGCGAACGGGCTGTCCAGTTGCTCCTGGTATTCGTCGAACAGCGGCAGTTGCCAGGCGCGGTCGTCGGCGCGTTTGCCCGCGTCCAGTACTTGCTCGATCAGCGTGTCGCTGTTGCCAAGCAGGCCCGAGGTATGGCCTCCCAGTGCGACGACGCAAGCGCCAGTCAGGGTCGCGATATCGATCACCGCCTGCGGTTTGAAGCGTTCGGCGTACGTCAGAGCGTCGCACAGCACCAGACGGCCTTCGGCGTCGGTATTGAGAATTTCGACGGTCTGGCCGCTCATGGTCTTGACGATATCGCCCGGACGCGTCGCGGTGCCGCTCGGCATGTTTTCGGCAGCGGCGATGATGCACACCAGGTTGATCGGCAGCTGCAGTTGCAGGGCGGCAGTCAGGGTGCCGAACACACTGGCCGCGCCGCACATGTCGAATTTCATTTCGTCCATGCCCAAGCCCGGCTTCAGGCTGATGCCGCCTGTGTCGAAGGTGATGCCTTTGCCGACGAGCACGAAGGGCTTCTCGCTCTTCTTGCCGTTGTTGTACTGCATCACGATCAGTCGAGGTGGCTGAGCGCTGCCCTGACCGACGGCGAGGAACGAGCCCATGCCCAGATCGGCGATTTTCTTCTCGTCCAGGACTTCCACCTTCAGGCCCTTGTTGGCCTTGCCCAAGGCTTTGGCCTGTTCGCCCAGGTACGTCGGGTGGCAGATGTTCGGCGGCAGGTTGCCCAGGGTGCGGGTTACCGCCATGCCTGCGGCGATGGCCTGGGCGTGTTTGGCGGCGCGCTCTACATCCGCGACGCTGGATTTGGCAGTCAGCAGCGTGACTTTCTTGAGGGCGCGAGGGTCGACTTTCTGGCTCTTGAACTGATCGAACACGTATTCGCCATCGGCCAGCGTTTCTACCAGCAGGCGGCTCTTGCCGTAGGTGTCGCGGTTTTTGACTTTGAGGTGATCCAGCGCAAAGGCCGCATCGGTCCCGCCCAGGGTTTTCAAGGTGCTCAGCACTGCGCCGACGATCTTGCGGAAGGGACGGTCGCCCAGTTCAGGCTCTTTCCCGGTACCAACCAACAACACGCGTTCAGCCTTGAGGTTCGGCAGGTTGTGCAGGAGCAGGGTCTGGCCGACTTTTCCCGCCAGGTCGCCGCGCTTGAGCACCGCGCTGATCGCGCCGCCGCTCAGCAGATCGATACTTTGTGCTACATCGCTCAGGGTACGGCCTTCACCGACGGCAACCACCAATGTGGCGGTTTTCAAGGTTTCTGCACTGACGCTCTTAACAACCAATTCCATGTCGGGGTCCCCGAATAAACTGTGGTTCATCGCAATTTGAATGCGCGGCGCGGCGGATTGCGATGAGCTGCAACCCTGTGCTCGCGACAAGGCCCGCAGTTTGACCCCGGCTCATGACCCCTGACAACCCCGTACAGGGCGCTCAGGCGCCTATAGGGTAAATAAGTATCCGGTGCACGCAGTGACAGACACGATCAATCACAGGATAATGCCGCATATTTTTTCGAGGGCCCGCGGTCGCGCGCGCCCTGAGTGACCCATTTCCTTGTCAGGCTGCCTGAGCGTGACGCCCCTGGAGTGTCTGGTTTGATTGTCTTCCGTTACCTGTCCCGAGAAGTGCTGGTTACCTTGAGCGCTGTGAGTGCCGTGCTGCTGGTCATCATCATGAGTGGCCGTTTCATCAAATACCTCGCCCAGGCGGCTTCAGGTGCGCTCGATCCGGGTGTGCTGTTTCTGATCATGGGCTTCCGTCTGCCGGGCTTTCTGCAACTGATCTTGCCGCTGGGGCTGTTCCTCGGCATTTTGCTTGCCTACGGGCGCCTGTACCTGGAAAGCGAAATGACCGTTTTGTCGGCGACCGGCATGAGCCAGCAGCGTCTCTTGGCGATGACCCTGGCACCTGCCGCGCTGGTGTCGCTGCTCGTTGCCTGGCTGAGCTTCAGCCTCGCGCCGCAAGGGGCCACCCAGTTTCAACTGCTGATCAACAAACAGGATGCGATGACCGAGTTCGACACCCTCGTACCGGGCCGCTTCCAGTTGCTGCGGGACGGCAGCCGCGTGACCTACACCGAAACCATGACCGACGACCGGATCAACCTCGGCGGCGTGTTCATCTCCGAGAAGAAGATGGACGAGAAGAAGGATCACGGCATCACGGTGCTGGTGGCCGAGAAGGGCAAGCAGGAAATCAAGCCGGACGGCAGCCGTTATCTGATTCTGAACAATGGCTATCGCTACGATGGCAACCCGGGGCAGGCCAACTACCGTTCCATCAAGTACGACACCTATGGTGCGCTGTTGCCCAAGCCTGACATCAGCGATGAAATCACCGACCGCGACGCCATCCCGACCTCCGAATTGTTCACCGGCGAAGACTCGCTGCGGAACAGGGCCGAGTTGCAATGGCGCATTTCGTTGCCGATCCTGGTGTTCATCGTGGCATTGATGGCCGTTCCGTTGGCGCGGGTCAACCCGCGTCAGGGCCGTTTCCTCAAGTTGCTGCCCGCCATTCTGCTGTACATGGCGTACCTGACCATCCTTATTGCCTCTCGCGGTGCGCTGGAGAAAGGCAAAATTCCCGCCGTGCTGGGCCTGTGGTGGGTGCACGGCATCTTCCTGGCCATTGGTCTGGGGCTGCTTTACTGGGAGCCGTTGCGTTTGAATCGGGCGAGTCGCCGTGCACAATCGGAGGTGGCCCGTGGTTAAGCTGGATCGCTACATCGGTAAAAGCGTCTTCATGGCGATCATCGCCGTGCTAGGCATCATTCTCGGTCTGGCATCGCTGTTCGCCTTCATCGACGAGATGGCCGACATCAGCGACACCTACACCTTCTGGGATGCGGGCAGCTACGTGGTCATGACCGCGCCGCGGCGGCTGTATGACATGCTGCCGATGGCTGCACTGATCGGCTGCCTGATTGGCCTGGGAACGCTGGCCAGCAGCAGCGAATTGACCATCATGAGGGCGGCGGGCGTTTCCATTGGGCGCATCGTCTGGGCGGTCATGAAGCCCATGCTGGTGCTGATGGTGGCCGGTCTGCTCATTGGCGAATACGTCGCCCCCGTGACCGAAGCGTCCGCTCAGGCCGCTCGTTCGCTGGCACAGGGCACGGGCGACGCGCAAAGTGCTCGCCATGGTCTTTGGCACCGTCAAGGTGAAGAGTTCATCCACATCAACACGGTGCAGCCCAATGGCCTGCTGTATGGTGTGACGCGGTACCGTTTCGACGACCAGCGTCACATGCTCAGCGCCAGTTTCGCCAAGCAGGCGAACTACAAAACCGATTACTGGCTGCTCAAGGATGTCTCCACCACACTGTTCCAAGAGGGCCGTACCGAAGTCGTCACTGCCCCGGAAGAGCGCTGGGACATTTCCCTCAGCCCGCAATTGCTCAGCACGGTCGTGCTGCCGCCCGAGTCGTTGTCGATGACGGGGCTCTATGGCTACGCGCATTACCTGGCTGACCAAGGGCTGGCAAACGGTCGCTATTGGCTTGCGTTCTACACCAAGATTCTGCAACCGCTGGTGACGGTCGCCCTGGTGTTGATGGCGATCTCCTTCATCTTCGGTCCGCTGCGCTCTGTGACCCTTGGGCAGCGCGTGTTCACCGGTGTTCTGGTGGGGTTCACCTTCCGGATCGCTCAGGACCTGTTGGGCCCGTCGAGTCTGGTGTTCGGCTTCTCACCGCTGTTCGCGGTGCTGGTGCCCGCAGGAATTTGCGCGCTGGCCGGCCTCTGGCTGCTGCGTCGAGCGGGCTGATCGCCTGATGCCATGAAAAGCCGACCTCAGGGTCGGCTTTTTTGTGGGCGCGAGATGGAATTGAAAGCAGATGCAGAGCGAGGCGCTCATCGCTCACTTATTTACCGCGCTTCGGAATTCGCACCAACTGCGTGTTCGAATACAGGTCATGCCAGGTGCGTTTGCGCTGGTCGAAGAGGCTCCAAAAGAAACCCAGGCCCACACACAGCCAGGAAGCGATCGCCACCAGAAAACGCAGCAATGCCTGCCACAGGCTGATGGCCGTCCCATCGGCATTCTGCACGCGGATGCCCCAAACCTGCATGCCCAGCGTCTGCCCGGCGTGGGTCCAGAATTTGGCGAAGAATGCGAACAGCGCGAACACCAGAAGGGTCGAGAGCAGCGGATCGCCATCGAGGGCTCCTGCGTCGGACAGTTGGCGAAGCCTGGCTTCGCCCATGACGCCCATCCACAGCAGTTTGTAAATGAAGGTGGTCACCATGAGGAGGGCAACGCACAGCAAGGCATCGTAGAAAATGGCCGCCAAACGTCGACCAAGCCCGGCCGGTGGGAAATCGCCCTGAGGGCTCAAGAGGTGTCGGGACATGACGCTGCCTGATCGTGAAGGTACCGACAGTGTAGAAAACGACAGGCATAAAAAAGCCCCTGATGTTGCCATCAGGGGCTTTTCAGGCTTCAGCAATCAAGCTTCAGCGATAACTTCGTCAGCCTGCATGCCTTTCTGGCCTTGCACGGCGACGAAGGTCACTTTCTGGCCTTCTTTCAGGCTCTTGAAGCCGCTGCCTTGAATAGCGCGGAAGTGGACGAACAGATCCGGACCGCTCTCTGGAGTGATAAAACCAAAACCTTTCTCGTCGTTAAACCACTTAACGGTACCGCTCTGACGTTGAGACATTTTCTTATTCCTTGAAGCATAAATTAATGACAGCCCCTTTCACACGAAAGAGTACTGGGCTGGTTGCAGGAAGAAGAAACGTAGAGCGGGATGTAGCATTGCTTTCAGCGCTACTGCCCAGGTCACGATCCCAGCGACCCATGCAAACACAGTTAAGCGACTCTACGCTAACTCTCGCAGAAAAAACAAGCCCCGGATAAGCCCGGTTTCAGGGGCTTTCGGCCACTTTTTGAAAACTTTAACCAAGGGACGCGAATCGATAGTTTTTGCAGTTGATGCTTATATGGAAGTGCAGTTTTTTTGACACTTTCGTTGCTGTTTTCAAGGCGCCAGACTGCAGCAGTCGAGCAATGACTTGCACTGTTGCGGTGCTGCAGTCTGTTGGCGTCCAGGTCAGCCGCGGAAATAACGCGGTGCGACGAAGGGCATTTTGCTGACTTTCATCGGCACTTTTTTACCGCGCACAATTGCCCAGAGCGGCGTCTCCAGTGCCGTCAATGCGGCGTCCACGTAGCCCATTGCAACAGGAGCGCCCAGTGTCGGGCCGAAACCCCCACTGCACACTCGGCCGACGACCTGATCATCTGCATCGACGATGTCGGCGCCCTCCCGAACAGGCGTGCGCTCTTGTGGCAAGAGCCCTACGCGCTTGCGTGCTGCACCGCTTTGGTGCTGAGCAAAAATCTCCTCGGCGCCTGGGAAACCGCCTGCGCGGGCGCCATCGGCACGGCGCACCTTGGAGATGGCCCACAGCAGGCTGGCCTGAATGGGGGTGGTCTCGGTGTTCATGTCGTGGCCGTAGAGGCAGAGCCCGGCTTCGAGTCGCAGGGAGTCGCGCGCGCCCAGGCCGATGGGGGCGACTTCCGGCTCGGCCAGCAGACGCCGGGCCAGGGACTGAACCTGGTCGCCGGGAAGCGAGATTTCGTAACCGTCCTCACCGGTGTAGCCCGAGCGGCTGACATAGCAGTCGATGCCGTCGATCTGCATTGCGGTGTATTGCATGAAGGTCATTTTCGCCACGTCCGGCGCCAGGCGGGAGAGTACCGTCACGGCCTGTGGACCTTGCAGCGCCAACAGCGCGCGCTCCTCGAAGAGTGGCGTGATTTCACACCGGCTGCCGATGTGCTGGCGCAAGTGAGCCAGGTCGTCGTTCTTGCAAGCGGCGTTGACCACGAGCATCAATCGATCGTCGCCCAGGTTGGCGACCATCAGGTCATCCAGAATCCCGCCTGCATCGTCAGTGAACAGGGCGTAACGCTGCATGCCCACGGGCAAGTCGATGATGTCCACCGGCACCAGGGTTTCCAGGGCGGCGGCAGCGTCGGCGCCGCTGAGCAGGATCTGACCCATGTGCGACACATCGAACAGGCCTGCCTGATCGCGCGTGTGCAGGTGTTCCTTCATCACGCCCGCCGGGTACTGGACAGGCATGTCGTAGCCTGCGAACTCGACCATCTTGGCGCCCAATTCTCGGTGCAGGGCGTTCAGCGGGGTTTTCAACAGTTCAGTGGACATCGATGACTCCTTGGAGGGGGCTTCGGCGCTCGGCGCTGAAACCCGAAAAAACGGCTGAAATCAGCACTCGATAATGTTCACGGCCAGCCCGCCACGGGCTGTTTCCTTGTACTTGCTTTTCATGTCGGCACCGGTCTGGCGCATCGTGCGAATGACTTTGTCCAGCGACACGAAGTGCTGGCCGTCACCGCGCAAAGCCATGCGCACAGCGTTGATGGCCTTGACCGAGCCCATGGCGTTGCGCTCGATGCAAGGAACCTGGACCAGGCCGCCAATCGGGTCGCACGTCAGGCCAAGGTTATGTTCCATCCCGATTTCGGCGGCGTTTTCCACCTGCTGCACGCTGCCGCCCAGGACTTCGCACAACGCCCCCGCGGCCATTGAACAGGCCACGCCGACTTCGCCTTGGCAGCCGACTTCGGCACCCGAAATGGAGGCGTTTTCCTTGTAGAGAATGCCAATGGCAGCGGCCGTCAACAGGAAACGGACCACGCCTTCTTCGTTGGCACCGTTGATGAAGCGCATGTAGTAATGCAGAACGGCCGGCACAATGCCTGCCGCGCCATTGGTGGGCGCTGTGACCACGCGCCCACCGTTGGCGTTTTCTTCATTGACTGCCAGCGCGTACAGATTGACCCAGTCCAGCACGGACAACGCGTCGCGCAGCGAAGCCTCCGGGTTCTTGCACAGCTGCCGGTACAACCCGGCAGCGCGGCGCTTCACCTTCAAACCGCCGGCGAGAATGCCTTCGTTGCGGCAGCCGGCTTCGACGCAATCCTGCATTACCTGCCAGATATTCAGCAGCCCAGCACGGGTTTCGGCCTCAGGTCGCCAGGCAGCTTCGTTGGCCAGCATGATTTGGCTGATGCACAACCCGGTGTTGGCGCAATGGGCCATCAGCTCCTTGGCGGTTTTGAACGGGTAGGGGAGAACGGTGTTGTCTTCGACGATTCGGTCGGCACCCGCCGCCTCCTCATCGACCACAAATCCACCGCCCACCGAGTAGTACTCGCGGCTGCGGATCTGCAATCCCGCATCGTCGAATGCGCGAAAGATCATGCCGTTGGGGTGATACGCCAACGGTTTGCGGATCATTGCCAGGTGCTGTTTTTCAATGAATGCAATGCTGTGCTCACCCAGCAGGTTGATCCGCTGGCTGTTGCGGATGCGCTGCAAGCGTTCATTCACCTGTTCGGTATCGACCGTGTCCGGGTGCTCACCCTCCAGGCCCAACAGCACGGCTTTGTCGCTTCCGTGCCCCTTGCCGGTGGCGCCCAAGGATCCGTACAGCTCGACTTTCACACAGGCCGTCGAGGGTAGAAGACCGTCGCGGCGCAAGCCTTCGACGAACCGCGCCGCGGCGCGCATGGGGCCCACGGTGTGGGAGCTGGAGGGGCCGATGCCGATCTTGAACAGGTCAAACACGCTCAGGGACATTGTCGCCTCCGAAGGGAAAGCAGCTATAAGCTTCAAGCTTCAAGCGGCAGGTAACGAGCTGATGGGTTTCGGACTCCAGGCCGCCAGCCACAAGAAAACGCGACCTGCTTTCTCTTGTGGCTTGCAGCTTGGGGCTGTTTGTCAGGCGTAGTTTTCGATGGAGGGGCAAGCGCAAACCAGGTTACGGTCGCCGAAAACGTTGTCGACGCGCCCGACCGGTGGCCAGTACTTGCCCTCGACCAACGAGGCCACTGGGTAGACCGCTTGCTCGCGGCTGTACGGATGACTCCACTCACCGACCAATTCCGCAGCGGTGTGCGGTGCGTTTTTCAGTGGGTTGTCGTCTTTGTTCAACTCACCGCTCTCGACCGCACGAATTTCTTCGCGGATCTTGATCATCGCGTCGCAGAAACGGTCCAGTTCTTCCTTCGACTCGCTTTCGGTCGGCTCGATCATCAGGGTTCCTGCCACCGGGAACGACATGGTCGGAGCGTGGAAGCCAAAGTCGATCAGGCGCTTGGCCACATCGTCTACGCTGATGCCGCTGCTGTCCTTGAGCGGGCGCAGGTCGAGGATGCATTCGTGCGCGACCAGGCCACTGCTGCCGGTGTACAGCACGGGATAGTGCTCTTCCAGGCGGCGGGAGATGTAGTTGGCGTTCAGGATCGCCAGCTGCGAAGCCCGTTTCAGCCCTTCGCCGCCCATCATGCGAATGTACATCCAAGTGATCGGCAGGATGCTCGCGCTGCCGAACGGTGCTGCGCAGACCGCGCCTTCCTTGCGCTCCATCTTGCCGTGGCCCGGCAGGAATGGCGCCAAGTGCGACTTCACGCCGATAGGGCCGACACCTGGGCCGCCGCCGCCATGGGGAATGCAGAATGTCTTGTGCAGGTTCAGGTGGGACACGTCACCGCCGAACTTGCCCGGTGCGCAGAGGCCCACCATGGCGTTCATGTTGGCGCCGTCGATGTACACCTGGCCGCCGTTGTCGTGGATGATGCCGCAGATTTCGCGAATGCCTTCCTCGAAAACGCCGTGAGTCGACGGGTAGGTGATCATCAGCGCCGCGAGGTGGTCACGGTGCTCGATGGCCTTGGCGCGCAAGTCCTCGATGTCGACGTTGCCACGGGCATCGCAAGCGGTGACGACCACGCGCATGCCTGCCATCTGGGCGGTGGCCGGGTTGGTGCCGTGGGCCGAGGATGGGATCAGGCAGATATCACGGCGCTCATCGCCACGGCTCTGGTGATAGGCGCGGATGGCCAGCAGACCAGCGTACTCGCCCTGGGAACCGGCGTTCGGTTGCAGCGAGATCGCGTCATACCCGGTGGCTGCACACAACATGGCTTCCAGCTCGTCGGTCAGTTGCTGGTAGCCAGCACTTTGCTCGGCAGGCGCGAATGGGTGCAAGTTGCCGAACTCGGCCCAGGTCACCGGAATCATTTCGCTGGCGGCGTTGAGCTTCATGGTGCAGGAACCCAGCGGAATCATGGTGCGGTCCAGCGCCAGGTCCTTGTCGGCCAGGCGACGCAGGTAACGCATCAGCTCGGTTTCTGAGTGGTAGCGGTTGAATACCGGATGGCTGAGGATCGGCGATTGACGCTTCAATCCGGCGGGCAGGTGTGATTCCACGCTGCTTGCCAGGGCACCGAAATCAGGGAGCGCCTGGCCGTCGGCCGCGAACAGTTTCCACAGCGCTTCAACATCGGCAGGCTGGGTGGTTTCGTCCAGCGAGAGACCCAGACGCTCGGCATCCACTTCGCGCAGGTTGATCTGTTGGGCACGGGCCTTGGCGTGCCATTCCGCGGTTTTCGCCCCGGTGTTCAGGGTGATGCTGTCGAAGAAGAAGGCCTGTTCGGCGTTCAAGCCCAGCTGGCTCAAGCCCTTGGCGAAGATCGCGGTCAGGTGATGCACGCGATTGGCGATACGGGTCAATCCGACGGGGCCATGGTAAACGGCGTACATGCTGGCGATGTTGGCGAGCAGGACTTGCGCGGTGCAGATGTTGCTGGTGGCCTTTTCGCGACGGATGTGTTGCTCGCGGGTCTGCATGGCCAGGCGCAAGGCCGTTTTGCCGAAGCGGTCGATGGACACGCCCACCAGGCGGCCGGGCATGTCACGCTTGTAGGAATCTTTGGTGGAGAAGTACGCCGCGTGCGGGCCACCGAAGCCCAGTGGTACACCGAAGCGTTGCGCGCTGCCGATCGCCACGTCCGCGCCGAACTCACCCGGCGGTGTCAGGAGGGTCAAGGCCAACAGATCGGCGGCAACGGCCACCAGTGCGTTGGCGGCATGGAAACGCTCTACCAGTTCGCGGTAGTCGAACAGGTCTCCATTGCTGGCCGGATATTGCAGCACGGCGCCGAAGAACTCGCTGACATCGTTCAGTTGGTTTTCATCCGCTACAACCACCTCGATCCCCAGCGGCTCGGCACGGGTGCGTAGCACGTCGAGGGTCTGAGGGTGACAGTGAGCCGAAGCGAAGAATTTGTTGCTGCCTTTGTTTTTGCTCAAGCGCTTGCAGAACGTCATGGCTTCGGCGGCAGCGGTCGCTTCGTCCAGTAGCGAGGCGTTGGCGATGGGCAGGCCGGTCAGGTCGCTGATCAGGGTCTGGAAATTGAGCAGCGACTCCAGGCGACCCTGGGAAATTTCAGGTTGATACGGGGTGTATGCGGTGTACCAGGCCGGGTTTTCCAGCAGGTTACGCAGGATCGGCGCCGGTGTGTGGGTGTTGTAGTAGCCCTGTCCGATGTACGTTTTGAACAGCTGGTTTTTCGCGGCGATGGCTTTGATGTCCGCCAGTGCGTCTGCTTCGCTTTGTCCGGCAGAAAGGCCCAGGACGCTGGTGCCTTTGATCGACTCTGGGATGACGGTGGCGCTCAGCGCCTCCAGCGAGTCGAAACCCAGAGTCGCCAGCATGGCGTGTTCGTCACTGGCACGAGGGCCGATGTGGCGGGGGATGAATTCGTTGGCGGTGCTCAATTCGATGCGATCGGTCATTACGCGTTCCTCAGGCTTCGGCGTTGGCTTTGATCAGGCGGTCATAGGCGTCCTGATCCAGCAAATGGCCGACAGCGGTAGCGTCGGAAGGAATAAAACGGAAGAACCAGCCTTGGCCCATCGGGTCTTCGTTGACCAGTTCCGGATTGGCATCCAGTGCCGGGTTGATCTCGACGACCTCGCCATTCAATGGCATGTAAACACCGCTGGCCGCTTTGACCGATTCAACGGTAGCCGCCTCGGCGCCTTTGTCGTAGGACTGTAGCTCAGGCAGTTGAACGAAAACCACGTCGCCCAGTGCGTCTTGTGCGAAAGCCGTGATGCCGACCGTAACGCTGCCATCCGCTTCGGCACGCAGCCACTCATGATCTTCGGTAAAACGCAATTCGCTCATGGAAACTCCCCGGGGGTAAAGACTGCTCGTCGTTGGCGCGAGCATGATGGGGCAGGTCTATAGCAAGTTTGCGGCCAAACTTGTACGAGGCTTGTAAATCAAGGCCTCCAGGGAGTTCGGCGAAGTATCGAGAGGAGTATTTGTAGCGAAATCGCTACAGTTTGGCACGGTTTGAAAAGTGCTTCGGGATCAACGCCTTGTCGCTTGGGGGTATACGCAGGTCGTAACGATATCGTTCCGGTGTTTCGAATTCGTTCCGGATGGCTTTTGTGGGAGCACGCTTGCCCGTCCTGGCGCGTGTCAGGCAATGCCTGTATCAGCAGTACCCCCTCTATAGCGGGCAGGCGCGCTCCTACAGGGCAGTCTACGGTCTGCCAGGGATTCCATACTTGCGCAGCCGATGGGCGATGGCGGTGTGGGAGGTTTGCAAGCGAGCCGCCAATTGCCGGGTCGAGGGATATTCGCCATAGAGTTTTTCCAGCAGCGACTTTTCAAAACCCTCTACCGCTGCTTCGAGACTGTGAATCTCGCCGTCGCCTTGCCGGGCCACGGACGTCCCGGCAATGTCCAGATCGCCAATGTCGACCAGCGCGCTTTCGCAGATGGCGGCAGCGCGGAAGATCACGTTCTGCAACTGTCGGACATTCCCTGGCCAGCGATTGCCCAGCAAAGCCGGGTATGTCGCAGGCGCGAGTCGGCACACCGGACGCTGAATCTGCGTGCAGGCCTGTTCCATGAAGAAGCGCGCGAGCAGCAGGATGTCCTGACCCCGTTCACGCAACGGCGGGACTTCCAGATTGAGCACATTCAGGCGGTAGAACAGGTCTTCACGAAAGGTCCCTTCGGCGACCATTTTTTCGAGGTCGCGGTGGGTCGCGCTGACAATCCGGACGTTGACCTTCACTTCTTTATCGCCGCCCACCCGACGGAAGCTCCCATCATTCAGGAACCGCAGCAACTTGGCCTGCAGATACGGCGACATTTCTCCGATTTCATCGAGAAAGACCGTTCCCTGATTCGCCATCTCCATCAGGCCGGGTTTGCCGCCTCGTTGAGCGCCGGTGAACGCCCCGGGGGCATAACCGAACAGTTCGCTCTCGGCCAGGCTTTCCGGGAGCGCCGCGCAATTCAGCGCCAGAAAAGGCGCGCCGTTGCGCGCGCTGACGGCGTGACAGGCGCGCGCCACCAGCTCTTTACCGGTCCCGGTTTCGCCGCGGATCAGCAGCGGGGCGTCCAGGGCGGCGACGCGCTGCGCACGGGCCTTGAGTGTGCGGATCGGAGCGGAATCGCCCAGCAGCGAATCGAAGCCCTCGGCATGGTCGTGATGCAGCGCCGAGAGGCGTTCGCCGATGCGGCTGGGCAAATACAACGTAAGCAGAGCCCCGGCGTCGGTGATAGGCGTGGCGTCCAGCAGCAAAGCCTCGCCGTTCAGGGTGACCTCACGCATGGGCAGCCGGAAGCCGTTTTCCAGCAATGCCGTCTGCAGTGCGGAATCGGTGAACAGATCGCCTACCGATTCTCCGGAAGGGTCGCGACCGGACAGAGCGACCAGTGCGGGGTTGGCCAGCAGTACGTGGCCGGCGCTGTCGAGTGCCAGCACCGGGTCGGTCATGGCGGCAAGCAGCGCGTCGAGTTGCAGGTGCCGTCGCTGCCCGGGGAGGATGTCCACGACTTTGATCGCTTCCACGCCCCGCACACGAAACAGCCTGTCCTTGAGCGCTTCCAGCAATTCATGGCTCAGCGTCGGTGCATCGATGTAGACGTTGGGTGGCACCATCTCCACGGCATCGAGGTTCAGATTCCGCGCGCCGAGGATCGCCAGCACTTCTTGAGTGATGCCGACGCGGTCGATGAACGTGACGTGGATGCGCATGGGTGTGAAAGCGGCCGGGCGGAAGTGAGCGCAGATTATGCCAGCAAAGCCTGCGGCATTTCATGCCGTACCGGGTGGCGAGCAATAGGAAAGCGTCGCTAGCCTAAATGCTCTGGCTTGACTGGGTCTCCCGATTTCATGTCGAGTTGGTCGCGAATGTCTTTGAACATGGCGTCGTACTGGCCATGCATGTCGTGCAGGTCCGTGTGCTTCGGCAAGCCGTGTTGCTCGGCCAGACGCGAAACATCGTGGGCGAAGTTGTAGGCCAGGTCTTTGGGCAGGTCGAATGTTTCGTTGACGCTTTTGCCATCGATCTCGCCTTCTAAGATGAAATGCATGCCGGGACCGGCGTCGGTCTGGCTCAATTCATAGCGAATGTGCAGGTCGTAACCGACGTCTTCCGGCTGCAGGGCCGCGTGGGCTATGTGCAGATGGCCTGGCTCGAACATGTGACGACTCCCTCAAGAAGCGATGATCGTAAGGAGCAGACCCTGTTGCTGGCTTTGGGTTCAGCGCTGGCCGGAAGACTCGGAACAGTCGGTCGTGCGTACGGCAGGCTCGGGGCGGGACCATATCCACAGATTGACCAGCACCATGCCGGTAATAGCGAAATACATCCACCAGTGGTGCTTCAGCATCAGCAGCATGACCACTGCGCAGATCAGCATGGTGACCGTCGCGCTGATCTTCGCGCCGCGAGCGATGAGTTTGCCGTTACGCCAATTGCTGAGCATCGGGCCGAAAAGCCGGTGGTTTTCCAGCCACGCGCTCAGGCGGGGGGAGCTTTTGGTTGCCGCCCAGGCGGCCAGCAGGATGAACTCGGTGGTGGGCAGCCCTGGAATGAAGATGGCGATGATGCCAATGGCAAGGCTGACGTACGCCAGGATGCCGAACAGGATGCGGGACAGTTTGCTGCCGGGCGGTGTGTGGGTCATGGGTCTCGGGACAACCGGGTGAAGAGCTTTTGCACGGGGCGCGCCCGTTGAAGGTGCCCAGCTTAACAAAGCCAGGCAGCCCGTGGGCACCCTCACGCGGGTTCGGACTCGGGTGCCGACGCGTAGGCGTGGTCCAGCAACGCGTTGAAACGCTCGAATGCCGCGATCGCGCCTTGGTCGAGCTGGCGCTCTTGTTCTTCACTGAAAGGCAATTCGTCGAGGATGCGGATGAAGCGCTTCCACCCATCGGCACGGCCACCCACGGGTTCACCCAGATGGCGGGCGCCGAAGGTTTCGCTCAGATTCAGCACGACGGCACGCTTGATCAGGAACGCTGCGCCGAGTTTCGAGCCCTCTGACACGAAGAGCCAGCCCAGCGCTTCGGCTTGTGATGGCGCGTCAACGGCACCCGCCAAGGGCGACGGAAGGGGGGCGTCGAGGTCATGGAGATCGGCTTTGGCCTGCTCGGCCCGGCAGCGCTCCGGAAGATCGGCGATCAGAACGGCCAGTTGTGGGTCGTTGTACAGCGCTTTCAGTTCTTGCTGGAACAGGTACTGAGCACTCAGAAAACGTTTGTAGCTGGCCAGCGTTTCGAAAGGCGCGTGGGCTTTGACGGCCTGGTCCAGCTTCTCGTGAGGGGCATGGGTTATTTGGTTGAGCCGTTGTGAGCGGCGAATCGGGGCATCGGACATGATGTCTTCCTTGGAAAGTGAGGCCTTGTAAACAAGACGGTTGAGTCTCGAACCGCAGTAGAAAAGATGATGATCGACGCGATCCGTAGGAGCGCGCTTGCCCGCGATCCGGGTGCCTCGGTTGTCGGGCAAACGGTGTCATCGTTTATCGCGGGCAAGCGCGCTCCTACAGGGACGTCACGTTTAGATGTCCCACACCAGATTGATAGCGAAATTGCGACCGGGTTGGGTCAGGCGGTCAAGGTTTGCTGGCGCAGTCACGCCTGCTTCGCCAACGCCGTCGTAGCCGCGCACGTCATCCCACAGCCAGTATTTCTTATCGGCCAGGTTGTAGAGACCGCCGCTGACCGTCACGTCGTCGGCAACCTTGTAATAGCCGGTCAGATCCACCAGGCCGAACCCCGGCGTCTTGAATGGCGAACTCGAGCCGTCGGGCGCGTGAAAACTGGAGTCGTCGACACGGGTTTTGCGCTTGACCAGGGTCCAGCTCAGCAGGCCACCGTAGCGTTTCTGGTCATAACCCAGCCCCCATACGCCGGTCAGCGGGTTGACGCTGTTGAGCGGTTGACCCGTGTCGTCATTGCGTCCGTAGGCGTAGGCGAGCGAGCCTTGGGTGTACAGGCCCTGCGGCGCGCCGAAGGTGTCCAGATTCAAACGACCCTTGAGTTCCAACCCCTTGATGGTGGCGTGCTTGATGTTATTGGACTGGAACACCGCGGCCGAGGAGGTCGCTGGCTGAATGGCGTCTTCATTGATGAAATCGCGGTATTTGTTGTAGAACACCGCCAGGTCGAACGACCCTTCGTCGAAGCGCCCGCGCAGGCCCGTTTCATAGCCTTTGCTTTTTTCCGGTTCGAGGTCCGGGTTCGGCTCGACGACATAGCCAGAATTGAGGTTCTGGAACCGGCCGTACAGCGCTTTGGCACTTGGCGTTCGGAAACCTTCGGCATATTGGCCGTACCAGGTATAGGCGTCGTTGATGGCGTAGGTCACGCCCAGTTTTGGCGACAGACGATGCCATTTCTTCTCTTTGTCGTTGAACTGATCGGCGCTGGTCAGGTTGACCGCGCGCAGGAACGCATCCGTGACGTGCGGATCGAGCCGTGTGTAGTCGTAGCGTGCACCTGGCATGAAGGTCCAGTCGCCCCAGGTGATCTGATCCTGAGCGAACAGGGCATAGGTGTTGATGGTTGGGTCCGGGAAGTCGCTGTTGGTCGCCAGGCTGTCGGAGGCAGTGGGGCTGGCCGTGCCAAGGGTGCGACAACTGCCCAGAACGGCGGCACAGGTTGCGGTCCCGCTGCGTTCACCTGTGACTTTCTGTTGCTTGAGGGTGGTGCCATAGGTCAACAGGTGCTCGGTATCACCGAGGTTGAAGGCCTTGTCCAATTGAGCGTCAAAGATCCACTGGCGTTCTTTATAGGTGGTGTCGCGAGTTCGCCAAACGTCCCGGCTGCCCGGCACGTAACGCTCGATGGTGTTCTGATCGGTCTTGGCAATCTGGTAGTTCAAGCTCCACTTGACGTTGTCTACCAGCAGGCTGTCCAGCGCGAAGGTGTTTTCCAGACCGAAACGCTCACGGGTGACGACGTCGTTGCCTTCGCGGCCTCGATAGAAGCCGAAACCGCGCCCGCCGGTGAAGGGCCCACCCACTGCACTCTTCTGATTGGTGTGGGTGTCGTCCTTGTACTTCTCGTAAGTGAATGCCAGACGATCACCTTCGCCATAGTTCCAGCCCAGTTTGGCCAGCACATTGGTGGCGCGAGCGTCTTCCGGGTTGGCCGCCGTACGATTCAGGCCAGTGCCACCGTGCTCACCGAAGGATTCGGTCTCGCGCCCGTTGCGTTGGCTGACATGCAGCAACGCGTCGAAATCACCTTCGCGACCGGCCACCGTGGCCGAGTTCAGCCAGCTATTGTCCGCCGAGCTGTACCCGGTCTTTAAGCGGGCGCCGACATCTTTGCCTTCTTTGATGATGTCGTCCGGGTCGAGCGTGTAATAGCTCACTGCACCGCCGATGGCGCTGCTGCCGTACAGCGCCGAGGCCGGGCCGCGCAGGACTTCCACGCGCTTGACGATTTCCGGATCGACGTAGTTGCGGTGCGTGTTGGCATAGGGCCCGGAAAAGTAGTTATCCGGCACTTCGACACCGTCGACTTGAGTCAGGATGCGGTCCCCATCGATGCCGCGAATGTTGTAGCCACTGGTGCCAGCGCGCTGACCGGCGCCGCCCACTGTCACGCCCGGCTCATAGCGCACCAGATCGCGAATGTTGTTGACGTTTTGGCGATCCAGTTCGGCGCGGTCGTGCACGGTGACGGTGCTGGGAACCGAAGCTACCGACTGCGCCTGACGGGTGGCACTGACGGTCACCGGGTCCAGTGCCAAGGTACCCGCGGTGTTGCGTTTCTCCAGCACGACAGTGTTGTCGCCCAAATGGCGATAGCTCAGGTTGCTGCCTGCCAGCAGACGATCGAGGGCCTTTTCTGCGGACATCGAGCCGGTGACTCCTGGCGACGTGACGTTCTGCGCCAAGTCTGCCGACATCCCCATCTGCCACCCTGTCACTGTGCTGAACGCGTTCAGCGCTGACACCAGCGGTTGTTGCTCGATCGAGAACGCGTAGTTGCCCGCCACGCGCGCCGGCTGCTCGGCGGCTGAAAGGGGCGCGCTGTGCAGGCCGGCGCACAGCACCGCGATGGTCAGCAGCGTCAGGGCGAAATGACCGGTGGGGCTGGAGGAGTCGGATAGGGGAGGGGTAAACGTGGGCGGCATCGATTGCACTCCGTGTCATGCGTGTCGTTACAGTGTTGGCAAGTGTATTGGTAATGGGAATCACTTGCATTGGCTATAACGAGACGAACGACTCGCGGCTATCGCGTAAAAATAATTGCCCTCAATTCAGAATCAGCAGCGCAGGCAGTTCGTGCAGGCGCGCGGAGGTGATTTGCGCCAATGAGCGGACCACGTCGATGGGATTGTCCAGCCGATAGTTGCCTGTCACCGCGACCCGATCCAGCTGGGTGTTGGCGTTGACGATCCAGCCGGGGTAGTAACGGCGTAGCTCTGTCAGGACTTCGCTCAGCGGGCAGTTATCGAAGATCAGGCGTCCCTGGACCCAGGCCAAGTCCCTGTTCCGATCTAGCTTCTCTCGGTCTCCGAAACCATCGGGGCCGACGCGCAGACTGTCGCCTGCATTCAGATTCATCTGGGAGTTGCCTTTGGCTGAATGGACATTTACGGCGCCACGTTCGACCTGAATCTGCGCGACACCGTCCAGATAACGCACGGCAAACGAGGTGCTGCTGGCGCTCATGCGCACCGGGCCAGCCTCGACTTCCAGTGGCAAACCCTTGGCGCCAGGCACTTCAAAGAAAGCTTCGCCCTCGTAAAGCCGGGCGATCCGTTGCCGATCATCCAACTCGCTGGAGAATGCCGATCGGGTATTGAGTAGCACCTTCGAACCGTCTCCCAGCTCCAGGCGCTGGCGCTCTCCCGCTACTGTCAGGTGGTCGGCCTTCAACCGTAGGGGCAGCTCGCTGAAGTTGAACAAGCCCAGTAGCACAATGGCGGCAGTGGCCAATGGCATCCAGTGCGGACGCAGGCGACGCAGGGCCGACGTTTTTTTGGGCGCGGCAACGCTCAGCGCTGCATCGAAAACCGGTCGGGAGTTCCAGATGGCCTCGGCCTTGGCGAACGCTTCGCCATGGGCAGGGTCGGCGGCGAGCCATTCCTGAAAACGCACGCGCTGTTGTGCGTCAGCACTTTCCAGTTCGATCAGCCAGTTCAGGGCTTGATCCATGGCGCTGTCGTTCGGCGTCGGGGATGCCTGACCAGGGCCGGATGAGTGAGAGTCCGTCAAGGGGCGTCCTCGGCTACACGGTATGGGGCGGGAGTTTAGCGCTATGGTGGCGAGCTTCCGCAAGATGTCTTGTGGAGTAAGGATCAGGCAGCTCTCATCGACGTTCAAGCCGGGCTGCAACCCCGACGCAAATTGCCATGATCAGCTTGAGTTCCTTTTGTACGGTGCTGGCGGAAACCCCTAGCTGTTCGGCAATTTCAGGATAGCTGCAGCCGTTCAATCGGCTCAGGGTGAAGATTTTCTGCTGGCGCGGCGTGAGCTTTTCCAGGCTCGCAGTAAGGCTTTGCAGCAATCGGCTGGCGTGCTCGGTGTCTTCCAGCGCGGCGTTGGGCGCGACGATGCTGTGAAGGTCGGCCAGGGGTAAATCCTCGACGACCGTGCGGGCGTGCAGGCGTCTGGCGCGCAGGTGATCCAGCGCCAGATTGCGGGCGGTCTGGAACACGAAGGGCTCGAGGTGCTCGATGGCGCGTTCGCGGAGCGCCCGGGCCACCCGAAGGTAGGTTTCCTGCAGCAAATCCTCGGCAGTGCTGGAGTTGCGGACCATGCGTTGGAGCGTGCGCAGTAGAATCGTCCGCCTTGCCAGGAAAACGTCGTTGAAGTGTGAATGACTCACAGATGTGCTCAACCAAAAAATCAGCTAATGATAATGATTGTCATTAACCGATTGGGTCAAGGGCTGAGTTTGCAAAGAATGTGTAAACGATAGATACGGGGTTTCAAGGCCGTGGGAATGCGCTGGCCCACGATGTCATCGCGGGCCAGCGCACCTGCAAATTGAAATGCCCCGGGAAGACTTATTCCGCCTTCATCAACGCCAGGCAATTATCCAGCATGCGGTTGGAGAAGCCCCACTCGTTGTCATACCAGGCCAGGACTTTCAGCAGACGACCGCTGACTTTGGTGTGGTTGGCGTCGAAGATCGATGACAGCGGGTTGTGGTTGAAGTCGTGGGAGACCAATGGCAGCGAGTTATAACCGAGAATTTTCGAGTGCTTCGCGGCGTCTTTCATGATCGCGTTGACCTCCTCCACCGTGGTATCGCGCTTGAGATGGATGGTCAGGTCCACCAGCGACACGTTGATGACCGGTACACGAACGGCCATGCCAGTCAGCTTGCCTGCCAACTCCGGCAGCACAAGGCCCACGGCCTCGGCGGCGCCGGTCTTGCTTGGGATCATCGATTGCGTGGCCGAGCGCGCGCGATAGGGGTCGGTGTGATAGACGTCAATCAGGTTCTGGTCATTGGTGTAGGCGTGAATCGTGGTCATCAAGCCGCTTTCGATCCCCAATTCGCGGTTCAGGACCTGCGCGACCGGGGCCAGGCAGTTGGTGGTGCACGAAGCGTTGGAGATCACTTGGTGGGATTGGCGCAGCACGTCATGGTTGACGCCGAAGACCACGGTGGCATCCGCGCCTTTGGCGGGCGCCGAGATGATGACTTTCTTCGCGCCGGCCGTAATGTGCGCGGCGGCCTTGGCACGGTCGGTGAACAGCCCGGTGCATTCGAACACCACGTCGATGTTCTCGGATTTCCATGGCAATTCGGCGGGGTTGCGAATCGCGCTGACCGCAATACGGTCACCGTTGACCGTGATGCTTTCCTTGTCGTGTTCGACAGTGGCGTCGAAGGGGCCATGCACGGTGTCGTACTTGAGCAGGTGGGCGTTGATCTCGCTGTCGCCCAGATCGTTGATGGCGACGACCTGCAAGTCCTGACGGTAGCCCTGGGTATAGAGTGCACGAAGGACATTGCGGCCGATCCGGCCAAAACCATTGATTGCGATGCGGAGCGTCATATGCCCATCCTCGGTGAATTTGTTGTTGGAATTACAAGATTATTCTCATAAAAATAGAAAACAAGCCTTTTTAGTGGCAGTATTTTGTTTTATCTACAAATAGAAACCCGTCGGGCCAGCACAATCGTCTGAAAATCAATGCGTTGCTGAAGCGTTTCTTCAGGGCCATCATGGTTGTCAGATTTTGTAAGCGCCTGAAACGGGTGACCCATCCGCTAGCCTGGAGTTCATGACAATGCATCCCCGCGTTCTTGAGGTAACCGAACGGCTGATCGCTCGCAGCCGTGACACCCGTCAGCGCTATCTGCAACTGATCCGGGGCGCTGCAAGTGATGGGCCGATGCGGGGCAAGCTGCAATGCGCCAACTTCGCCCATGGGGTGGCGGCCTGTGGCAGTGAAGACAAGCACAGCCTGCGGATGATGAACGCGGCCAACGTGGCCATCGTTTCGGCATACAACGACATGCTCTCGGCGCACCAGCCGTACGAGCATTTCCCCGAGCAGATCAAGAAGGCCTTGCGTGAGATTGGCTCTATCGGTCAATTCGCAGGCGGTGTGCCCGCCATGTGCGATGGCGTCACCCAAGGCGAGCCAGGAATGGAACTGAGTATCGCCAGCCGCGAAGTCATCGCGATGGCCACCGCCGTGGCGCTTTCCCACAACATGTTCGATGCCGCGTTGATGCTGGGTATCTGCGACAAGATCGTGCCCGGGCTGTTGATGGGGTCCCTGCGTTTCGGCCACCTGCCAACGATCTTCGTGCCGGGCGGGCCAATGGTGTCGGGCATTTCCAATAAGGAAAAGGCCGACGTGCGGCAACGCTACGCCGAAGGCAAAGCGACCCGCGAAGAACTGCTGGACTCGGAAATGAAGTCCTATCACGGTCCGGGGACTTGCACCTTCTACGGCACGGCCAACACCAATCAGTTGCTCATGGAAGTCATGGGGCTTCACTTGCCGGGCGCCTCCTTCGTCAATCCTTACACCCCGTTGCGCGATGCCCTGACACGCGAGGCCGCGTTCCAGGTGACCCGCCTGACCAAGCAGAGCGGCGAATTCATCCCGTTGGGAGAGATTGTGGACGAGCGTGCGCTGGTCAACTCGATCGTTGCATTAAACGCGACGGGCGGTTCGACCAACCACACGCTGCACATGCCGGCCATCGCGCAGTGCGCCGGCATTCAATTGACCTGGCAGGACATGGCCGATCTTTCGGAAGTCGTACCGACCCTCACTCATGTCTATCCAAATGGCAAAGCAGACATCAACCATTTCCAGGCAGCGGGCGGCATGTCGTTCCTGATCCGTGAACTGCTGGATGCCGGTTTGCTCCACGAGGACGTCAACACGGTGATGGGGCGTGGTCTGCGCCGCTACACCCAGGAGCCGTTCCTCGAGGACGGCAAGCTGGTGTGGCGTGATGGCCCCCGAGAAAGCCTGGATGAAAACATCCTGCGCCCGGTCGCCCGACCGTTCTCGCCAGAGGGTGGTCTGCGCGTGATCGAAGGCAACCTAGGTCGTGGCGTGATGAAAGTCTCGGCAGTGGCGCTCGAGCATCAAATTGTCGAAGCGCCCGCCCGCGTCTTTGAGGATCAGCAAGACCTGGCAGACGCATTCAAAGCGGGTGAGCTGGAACGAGACTTCGTCGCGGTGATGCGCTTCCAGGGGCCGCGCTCCAATGGCATGCCCGAGTTGCACAAGATGACGCCTTTTCTGGGCGTACTGCAGGACCGCGGATTCAAAGTGGCGTTGATCACCGACGGTCGCATGTCCGGCGCGTCAGGGAAAATCCCGGCGGCGATTCACGTTTGCCCTGAAGCGTCGGATGGTGGCCCTTTGGCTCTGGTGCGTGACGGAGACCTCATCCGAGTGGATGGCGTCAAAGGGACGTTGCAAGTTCTGGTCGAACCGGCAGAATTGGCGGCCAGAGAACCGGCGATCGGTCGCTTGTCCCACAACGTGGGCACCGGCCGCGAACTGTTCGGATTCATGCGCATGGCCTTCAGCTCGGCAGAGAAGGGGGCCAGTGCCTTCACTGCAAATCTGGAGACGCTCAAGTGACATTGGCGATGGTGGGTGATATCGGCGGCACAAATGCGCGTTTCGCCATTTGGGAAGACGATCAGTTGCATTCGATCCGGGTCTTTCCGACCGTCGATTACGCCAGCCCCGAGAAGGCGTTGGCGGTCTATCTGGAGGATCTGGAGCTGCAATTGGGGGATGTGCAATCCATCTGCCTGGCCGTGGCAGGCCCCGTGACGGGTGATGATTTCCATTTCACCAACAGTCACTGGAAAATCAACCGTCAGGCGTTCTGCAAGGCGTTGAAAATCGACCACCTGATCATGGTCAACGACTTCACGGCGATGGCATTGGGCATGACTCGCCTGACCGATGACGAGTACCTCACCGTCCGTCATGGCAAGGGCGACCCGAAAGGGGCGCGCGTGGTGATCGGTCCGGGGACCGGGCTGGGCGTGGGCACGTTGATCCGTTCCGGTGAAACCCATTGGACTGCTGTTCCTGGTGAGGGAGGCCACGTCGATTTACCTATCGGCAGCCACCGAGAAGCCCTGCTATGGACACGCCTGATGGCCGACCATGAGCACGTCAGTGCGGAAACCATCCTCAGCGGCGCCGGTCTGTTGCTGCTCTATCGCGTCAGTTGCGCTTTGGATGATATCGAACCGGTCTTGAAATCTCCTGCCGCAATCACCTCCGCGGCGCTCAAAGGCGATCCAGTGGCCAGCGCGGTGCTGGATCAGTTCTGCGTATTTCTCGGGCGCGTGGCGGGTAACAACGTGTTGACCGTCGGCGGCCGAGGGGGTGTGTACATCGCCGGTGGCGTGATCCCGCGTTTTGTCGACTTCTTCCTGCAGAGCGGCTTCAATAAGGCGTTCGCGGAAAAAGGCCTGATGAAGGATTACTTCAAGGACGTGCCGGTTTGGCTGGTGACGGCGGAATATCCCGGGCTTGTGGGGGCAGGCGTGGCCCTCGATCAGGCTGCGGCGAGCCGCCAGCTCTAAGCCACAAGCTGCAGCCTGTGGCTTGCAACTGATGCTTATAACAATAATTTGAGTACCCACAAGGACGATCCAATTGAACGCTGTCAGTAAATCGATACTGGTCGTCGACGACGATCAGGAGATTCGGGAATTGCTGCAGGCCTACCTGAGCCGCTCCGGCTTTCAGGTGCGTACCGTCGGTGACGGCGCCGAGTTTCGTCAGGCGTTCAATGACGAACCCAGTGACCTGCTGATACTCGATGTCATGTTGCCCGATGAAGACGGGTTCAGCCTCTGCCGCTGGGTTCGCCAGCATCCGCGGCAACCCCATGTCCCGATCATCATGCTGACGGCCAGCTCCGACGAAGCCGACCGAGTCATCGGCCTGGAGTTGGGCGCTGACGACTACATGGCCAAACCTTTCTCCCCCCGTGAGCTGCAGGCCCGAATCAAGGCCCTGTTGCGGCGTGCCCAGTTCGGGCAGGAGCGCGGCGGTGGCGAAGTGCTCGTGTTCGACGAGTGGCGTCTGGACATGGTCAGCCATCGACTGTTTCACAACGATGGCGAAGAAGTGATTCTCTCTGGCGCCGATTTCGCGCTGCTCAAGCTGTTCCTCGACAACCCCCAGCAGATTCTCGATCGTGACACCATTGGCAACGCGACCCGAGGGCGGGAGCTGATGCCTCTGGAACGCATCGTTGACATGGCGGTGAGCCGGCTGCGCCAACGTCTGCGGGACACGGGCAAGGCACCCCGGCTGATCCGTACCGTACGCGGCAGTGGTTATCTGCTGGCTGCCAACGTCCTGCCTCAAGCCAGCAACGGTTACTGACCGTCGATGAGCAACGAGAAGAAGCGCCGAGTGCCGGTGCCGCGCTCGCTGCTGGGGCGCATGCTGCTGTTGACGTTGCTCGCCGTGCTGCTGGCCCAGACGCTTTCCAGCCTGATCTGGCTGTCGCAATTGCGTGCGACGCAAATGGAAGGCCTGATCACCAGTGCCCGTAGCCTCGGCTTTTCCATGGCGGCGAGCGTGAGTTATTTCCGCTCACTGCCCGTGGCGTTTCGGCCGATGGTGCTCGACCAACTGCGCAGCATGGGAGGCACGCGGTTTTTCGTGTCGCTCAACGAACGGCCACTGGACATGCAAGTGCTGGAGCCCACCGTCCGCAAAACAGCGGTGATCGATGTGGTAGGCCAGGTGCTGCGGCAGAACCTGGGGGCTGCCCCCGACATCCTCGTGCGTTTCGTGCGACCCGAAGACCTGCGCATTTTCAACAGTGGCCTGAAACTCGACGAATTGCCGCGTTCCTGGGCGCACTACGCATTGACTCTGGAACCCTTGAATCCTCCAGTGCTGGTCACTCAGATCGAGCTCTCACCGGGCGAATGGCTGTATATCGCGTCCTTGCTGCCCGAGCCCTACACCATGCTGGAGGAGGAGGGGCTGCCCTCCCAACAGGTCTGGTTCATCGCGCTGACCAGCATTTTCCTGCTGCTGTTCATCGGCCTGTTGGTGCACTGGCAGAGCGGTCCGCTCAAACGTCTGGCTCGCGCCGCACGCGATCTGTCGCTGGGCGCGGACGTCGAGCCTGTCGTGGAAGGCGGCGGCAGCGAGGTGATTGAAGTGACGCGCGCCTTCAACACCATGCGCGACCGCATCAGCCGTTACCTGACCGAGCGCGGCCAACTGTTCAGCGCCATTTCCCATGATTTGCGCACCCCGATCACCCGCCTGCGCCTGCGCGTCGAGCTGTTGGAAGACGAGGCGATGCAAGCCAAATTCACCCGCGATCTGGACGAGCTGGAGTTGCTGGTGAAAGGCGCACTGCAATGCGTGAAGGATACGGACATCCATGAAAACATCGAGCCGGTGGACCTCAACCATGCTCTGGATTGCCTGATCGAGCCCTACTTGGGCGTCAATGGTGATGGCCGCGTCACCCTACAAGGCAAGGCCATGTCAATGTTCTATGGCAAGCCTCTGGCGTTGCGCCGTTGCATGGGCAACCTGATCGACAATGCCATCAAATACGGCGACAAGGCGCATCTGTTCGTCGAGGACGATGCCGAGGCTTTTGTGTTGCGTGTCGAAGACGAAGGGCCGGGCGTTCCTGAACAGCGTCTGGAGCAGGTATTCGAGCCGCATTTCCGTCTAGCGGGTAAACAGCAGCAGGGCTACGGCCTGGGGCTGGGCATTGCGCGCAACATTGCCCACAGCCATGGCGGAGAAGTGACATTGCAGAACCTGCGCGAGGGTGGGCTGCGCGTGACGCTTTACCTGCCTCGCGGGGTTGAATGAGTTGACGCGGTCGGACCTTTCGAAAGCGACGAGCCGCGAACTTTTGAATCCATGCGCCTGATCATTTCGCGATAACGCGGTTCACCAGGGCGAGCGTGCTTGCAACGATGCTACAGGGAGGGGGAGCAATATCATTTTCGGCGCTGTCCCATCCCGCATTGCGGGCGCAGCGGTTAGGTGTGCGAATGTCACCAGTTTGTGACATTCGCGCATCCCTTCGTTACCGTCCGCTCTAACTCGTTGTTTAGAATCCATGCAGCGCAAGCACCAAGACTTGCTCATGCATAACAACAAGAAAGGTCAACTAGATGAATTCGATCTCCCGTCTCGCAGCACTCGTTTCTCTCGCCTCGTTGTTCCCTCTGAGCGCCATCGCCGCTGATTCCAAAGGCACTGTCGAAGTGGTCCACTGGTGGACGTCGGGCGGTGAAAAAGCGGCTGTCGACGTGCTCAAAGCCCAAGTCGAAAAAGATGGCTTCACCTGGAAAGACGGCGCCGTGGCCGGTGGCGGCGGTTCGACCGCCATGACCGTGCTGAAAAGCCGCGCGGTAGCCGGTAATCCACCGGGTGTCGCACAGATCAAAGGCCCGGATATCCAGGAGTGGGCGTCCACGGGCCTGCTTGATACCGATGTCTTGAAAGACACCGCCAAAGAAGAAAAGTGGGACAGCATCCTCGACAAGAAAGTCTCCGACACCGTGAAGTACGACGGTGACTACGTGGCCGTTCCGGTGAATATTCACCGTGTGAACTGGTTGTGGATCAACCCGGAAGTCTTCAAGAAAGCCGGTATCGAAAAAGCCCCGACCACGCTGGAAGAGTTTTACGCCGCGGGCGACAAACTCAAGAAAGCCGGCTTCATCCCGCTTGCCCATGGTGGCCAGCCTTGGCAGGACAGCACCGTCTTCGAAGCGGTGGTCCTGTCGGTGATGGGGGCTGACGGCTACAAGAAAGCCCTGGTCGACCTGGACAACGGCGCCCTGACCGGTCCCGAGATGGTCAAGTCGCTGACCGAACTGAAGAAAGTCGCCACCTACATGGATCCCGACGGCAAAGGCCAGGACTGGAACCTGGAAGCGGCCAAGGTCATCAACGGCAAGGCCGGCATGCAGATCATGGGTGACTGGGCCAAGTCCGAATGGACCGCCGCCAAGAAAGTTGCAGGCAAGGACTACGAGTGCGTGGCGTTCCCTGGCACCGACAAGGCATTCACCTACAACATCGACTCGCTGGCCGTTTTCAAACAGAAAGATGCCGGAACCGCTGCCGGGCAGCAGGACATCGCCAAAGTCGTGTTGGGTGAAAACTTCCAGAAAGTCTTCAGCATCAACAAGGGCTCGATTCCTGTGCGCAACGACATGCTCGCCGACATGGGCAAGTACGGCTTCGATGCCTGCGCCCAGACCGCCGCCAAAGACTTCCTCACCGATGCGAAGAGTGGTGGGCTGCAACCGAGCATGGCGCACAACATGGCAACTACCCTGGCGGTTCAAGGGGCGTTCTTCGACGTTGTGACCAACTACATCAATGATCCGAAAGCCGACCCGGCCGACGCGGCCAAGAAATTGGGCGCTGCGATCAAGGCGGCTAAGTAAGCTGCGGTAGCGCTGGGCTGTAGGAGCGCGCTTGCCCGCGATACGGTGTGCCAGATACATAATTGTTGACTGATACCCCGCCATCGCGGGCAAGTGCGCGCCTACACCTGGACATGTTTGTGTTCTTCATTTTTCTGTACTGGATTTCACCATGAGTTCTGTTGCTGTGTTCAGCAAAGCCTCGCCGTTCGATGTACTGCAGCGCTGGCTACCTAAACTGGTGCTGGCGCCCAGCATGTTCATCGTTCTGGTGGGCTTCTACGGTTATATCCTGTGGACGTTCATCCTCTCGTTCACCAACTCTACATTCCTGCCGTCCTACAAATTCGTGGGGCTGGCGCAGTATGCCCGGCTGTTCGACAACGACCGCTGGTGGGTCGCGAGCAAGAACCTCGCGGTGTTCGGCGGCCTCTTCATTGGCATCAGCCTGGTCGTTGGCGTGTTGCTGGCTGTTTTCTTGGACCAGCGCATCCGCCGCGAAGGTTTCATCCGCACGGTCTATCTCTACCCGATGGCGCTCTCGATGATCGTCACTGGTACCGCCTGGAAATGGCTGCTCAACCCCGGCATGGGGCTCGACAAGCTGTTGCGTGATTGGGGCTGGGAAGGGTTCCGTCTGGATTGGCTGATCGATCCGGATCGCGTCGTGTATTGCCTGGTGATCGCCGCGGTATGGCAGGCGTCGGGCTTCATCATGGCGATGTTCCTGGCCGGCCTGCGGGGTGTCGATCAATCGATCATCCGTGCCGCTCAAATCGACGGCGCCAGCATGCCGAAGATCTATTGGAAAGTCGTGTTGCCTAGCCTGCGTCCCGTGTTTTTCAGCTCGGTGATGATCCTCGCCCATATTGCGATCAAGAGCTTCGACCTGGTCGCTGCGATGACTGCGGGTGGGCCCGGCTATGCGTCGGACCTGCCGGCCATGTTCATGTACTCGTTCACCTTCAGCCGTGGCCAGATGGGGATGGGGTCGGCCAGTGCGATTCTGATGCTCGGTGCGATTCTCGCCATCCTCGTGCCTTACCTGTACTCCGAGCTGAGGACCAAGCGCCATGACTAGTCTCGCCGAGAAACCGACATTGAGCTTGAGCCGCCTGGCGATTTACGCGGTGCTGATCGGCGCGGTGCTCATTTACCTGATCCCACTGGTGGTGATGCTGCTGACCAGCTTCAAGTCGCCGGAAGACATTGGCACTGGCAACCTGCTGAGTTGGCCTGCCGAAATCACCACCATCGGCTGGCTCAAGGCCTGGGCGACGGTGAAAGGATACTTCTGGAACTCGATCATGATCACCGTTCCGGCGGTGCTGATTTCCACTGCAATCGGCGCGTTGAATGGCTACGTGCTGTCGATGTGGCGCTTCCGAGGGTCGCAGATGTTCTTCGGTCTGCTGCTCTTTGGTTGCTTCCTGCCGTTCCAGACCGTGCTGCTGCCCGCTTCGTTCACGCTTGGCAAGATGGGCCTGGCCAGCACGACGACCGGCCTGGTCCTGGTTCACGTCGTTTACGGCCTGGCGTTCACTACGCTGTTTTTCCGTAACTACTACGTGAGCATTCCGGATGCGTTGGTCAAAGCTGCCCGCCTTGACGGTGCAGGCTTTTTCACGATCTTCCGTCGCATCATTCTGCCGATGTCTACGCCGATCATCATGGTCTGCCTGATCTGGCAGTTCACCCAAATCTGGAACGACTTCCTCTTCGGCGTGGTGTTCTCGAGCGGCGAATCGCAACCGATCACCGTGGCGTTGAACAACCTGGTCAACACCAGTACCGGGGTCAAGGAATACAACGTGGACATGGCGGCGGCGATGATCGCCGGCCTGCCAACCCTGCTGGTCTACGTGCTGGCAGGCAAGTATTTCGTGCGTGGGCTGACGGCCGGCGCAGTCAAGGGGTAATCATGGCAACGCTTGAACTTCGCAATGTAAACAAGACGTATGGTACCGGTCTGCCGGACACGCTGAAAAACATCGAGCTGTCTATCAAGGATGGCGAGTTTCTGATCCTGGTAGGCCCATCAGGGTGCGGTAAGTCGACCCTGATGAACTGCATCGCGGGCCTGGAAAACATTACCGGTGGCGCAATCATGATCGGTGATCAGGACGTCAGCGGCATGAGCCCGAAGGACCGCGACATCGCCATGGTGTTTCAGTCCTACGCGCTGTACCCCACGATGAGCGTGCGCGAAAACATCGAGTTCGGACTGAAGATCCGCAAGATGAGCCAGGCGGACATCGACGCCGAGGTGGCACGCGTCGCCAAGCTGTTGCAGATCGAACACTTGCTCAACCGCAAGCCAGGCCAGCTTTCTGGCGGTCAGCAGCAGCGAGTGGCGATGGGCCGCGCCTTGGCGCGCCGTCCGAAGATCTACCTGTTCGACGAGCCGCTTTCCAACCTCGACGCCAAGCTGCGTGTCGAGATGCGTACTGAAATGAAGCTGATGCACCAGCGCCTGAAAACCACCACGGTCTACGTGACCCATGACCAGATCGAGGCCATGACCCTGGGCGACAAAGTGGCTGTGATGAAGGATGGGATCATCCAGCAGTTCGGTACGCCGAAAGAGATCTACAACGACCCGGCCAATCAATTCGTCGCCAGCTTCATCGGTTCGCCGCCCATGAATTTCATTCCGCTGCGCCTGCAACGCAAGGAGGGTCGCCTTGTGGCCTTGCTGGACAGCGGGCAGGCACGCTGCGAATTGCCGATGAACATGAGCGATGCCGGGCTTGAAGACCGTGAGGTGATTCTGGGCCTTCGTCCTGAGCAGATCATGCTAGCGTCCGGTGAGGCGGCGGGGCTGCCTACCATTCGCGCCGAAGTGCAGGTCACCGAACCGACAGGGCCCGATACGCTGGTATTCGTGACCCTCAACGACAGCAAGGTCTGCTGCCGCCTCGCGCCGGATGTCGCGCCTGCTGTGGGTGAGACGTTGACCTTGCAGTTCGACCCGGCCAAGGTGTTGCTGTTCGACGCCGCTACCGGCGAGCGCCTGGGCGCGCTGAAGAAGTCGCAGCCTGCCGAGGGGGTGAGTAACGTCACCCGGCTCAACCGCAACTGACTCGCAATCATTCAAGGGTACCCATACCGTATCAACGAGCACATCTGACAGGGCGCTGCTGCCGTAACGAGGGCCCTGTCAGGCACACGAAGCAAGTGGTTAACGCTGTTCAAGGCTAATAACAATAAAACGAGGATCTAAGGGATGAAGAAGGTAAAAGGCAAATCGCTTAACCAGTTCCAGTTAATCGGTGGCTTGTCGGTCCTGAGCGCGTTGTCGCTGTCGGGAACGGCTTCCGCGATGGAACCGTTCAAAGCGAGTGAACACTTGACCGGCGACTGGGGCGGACTGCGCCAGGAGCTTTACGACAAGGGCTACGATTTCCCGATCGAGTACGTAGGCGAGGCGGGCTCGAACCTGGCCGGCGGCTATAACCACGACACGACGGGCCGCTACAGCGACCAGTTCGCGTTTGGCGTGCAAATGGATCTGCAGAAAATCCTCGGTTGGCATGACGCGGAATTCAAACTGGCGATCACCGAGCGTAGCGGTAACAACATCTCCAACGACCGTATAGGCGATCCTCGCGCTGGCACCCTCAGTTCCTCGCAAGAAGTCTGGGGCCGCGGGCAGACTTGGCGTCTGACGCAGATGTGGGTCAAGCAGAAGTATTTTGACGGTGCGCTGGACATCAAACTCGGTCGCTTCGGCGAAGGCGAGGATTTCAACAGCTTCCCATGCGACTTCCAGAACCTGTCGTTCTGCGGCTCGCAAGTGGGCAACTACGTGAACACCTGGTACAACTGGCCGGTCAGCCAGTGGGCCCTGCGCGTGAAATACAACATCACGCCGGAAGTCTTCGCCCAGATTGGCGTTTACGAGCAGAACCCTTCCTACCTGGAAACCGGCAACGGCTTCAAGCTCAGCGGCAGCGGCGCGAAAGGCACCGTGGTCCCAGTGGAACTGGTGTGGTCGCCGAGCGTGAACTCCCTGCCAGGCGAGTACCGCGTCGGTTACTACCTCAGTTCGCCGAGCGCCGATGACGTCACTGAAAACGTCAATGGCCAGAACCAGCGTATCTTTGGCGGCGACTTCAAGTCTCACAAGGACAAGCACGGCTGGTGGATCGTGGCGCAACAACAGTTGACCACCCACAACGGCGACACCTCTCGCGGGTTGAGCATCTTCGCCAACGCTACCGTGCATGACAAAGCCACCAACTTCGTCGACAACTATCAGCAGATCGGCTTTGTGTACAAAGGTCCGTTCGATGCACGTCCGAAAGATGACATTGGTATTGGTATCGCGCGCATTCACGTGAACGACGATGTACGTGACGCTCAGCGTGAGCTCAATGCCTTCAACGGCGTGAACGATTACGACAACCCTCTGTTCCAGCCTGTGCAGACCAGCGAATACAACTCGGAAATTTACTACGGCTTCCACGTCACCGACTGGCTGACCGTGCGTCCGAACCTGCAATACGTGAAGAGTCCAGGCGGCGTGACCGAAGCGGATAACGCACTGGTTGCGGGCCTCAAGATTCAATCCAAGTTCTGACCGCTCGAACCGCCGCGCGGGTCGCTCCCCCGCGTGGCGCACTTGATGTGCTTCACAAACGATCCAGGGTCGTGTGTGCTTTGCGGGCAGCCAGGCTGCCCGCTTTTTTTCGTGTAACGGCTCCGCTTTCAGGAGCGTTTTTTATGGGGTCGAGCAATGTCCAGCACCGATCCAACAGTGCCCCAACACCCTTTTCAGCGCTTTTTTACGTCCGCACGCCCTCAGCCGACGTTTCAATGGGAGCGTCACCAACAGCGTGACGTGCTCATCATTACGCACCCCCAGTGTCAGGCGGTGTTCAGTCGGCAGGGCGCTCAGCTCCTGCACTTTCAGCCTGCCGGACAGAAGCCCTGGCTTTGGTGCGCTTCGCGATGGCCCCATGTAGGAGCCATACGAGGCGGTGTGCCGGTCTGTTGGCCGTGGGTGGGGCGGCATCCCGAGGAAGGCGGCTGGCCAGCGAATGGCTGGGGGCGGTTGCTGAACTGGAAGCTGATCGACAGTCGGGAGCACGACGAAGGCGTCTCCTTGCATTGGCGCTTGTGCTTATGGGATTGGCAGGCGGACCTCTACGCCCAGCTAGGGGCTGTCATGGGGCTGCGGCTCGAAACGCAGCATCAGGACAGCGAACCATGCCAGTTCGGTCACGCCTTGCATGCTTACTGGCGAGTCAGCGACGTCGCCGATGTTGCGTTGGAGGGGCTGGACGGTGCGCAAGGCTACGACGGAATCAATCGTGCCGTTTGCGCCCAGAGCGGCGGGTTGCGGCTGTCGGGCGGCTGTCAACGTCGCTTCGATCATGCTGGAGCGCTTGAGCTCCAGGACGATAACTGGCAGCGGCGGTTGAGCATCGATACCCATGACAGCGTCAACACTGCTGTCTGGCACCCGGGCAGCCGGCCACTGTTGGGGGTGACAGGGCACGAGGCGGCGGAGTTCGTGCGGGTGGAGGCCGCTTCAGGCGTCGGCGACTGCCTGCACCTTGCGCCGGGGCAGCGTGCCAGGTTGAGCCTGCAGGCAAGTCTGGTCGGGTAGGTTGAGTGTTCGATGCGGCGACGCCGCGTCACGATCGCCAGGTCGCCAGGTTCAATCCAACCCATCATCGACCGGATAGCGGCTGGCGTTGAGGCTTTCCTTGATCTTGCGCAGATGGGGCTGGAAGTCCACGCCGCGGCGCAGCGTCATGCCGGTCGCCAGCACATCGAGGACAGTCAACTGGATGATGCGCGACGTCATCGGCATATAGATGTCGGTGTCTTCAGGCAGTGGGATATTGAGGCTCAACGAGCTGGCCTGGGCCAGCGGGGAATTGGCAGCGGTCAGTCCGAGGACCGATGCGCCGTTTTCCCTTGCGATGCGCGCGACCTCCACCAGCTCGCGGGTGCGGCCGGTGTAGGAAATGATCACGAACAGTTCGCCGGTATGCGCCACCGAGGCCAGCATGCGTTGCATCAACACGTCGGCGTGCGCGGTCACCGCAAGATTGAAGCGGAAGAATTTGTGCTGGGCATCGAGCGCTACAGGCGCAGAAGCACCGAGGCCGAAGAAGTGGATCTGCCGTGCCTGGATCAGCAGGTCGACAGCCTTGCTGATCAGCGTCGGATCGAGCACCTGGCACACGCTATCCAGCGACGCGATGGCACTGGCGAAGATCTTGCGGGTATACGCTTCGGGGTTGTCATCGGCTTCGACTGCCCGGCTGACGTAGGCTGCGCCGCTGGCCAGGCTTTGGGCCAGTTGCAGTTTCAGTTCGGGATAGCCGCTGACGTCGAATGACCGACAGAAGCGATTGACGGTCGGTTCGCTGACCTTGGCGGCCTGCGCGAGCGCGGCGATGCTGAAGCGCGTGGCCTGTTGGGGATTGCTCAGAATCACCTCGGCGACTTTGCGCTCGGCCTTGTTCAGTTCATCAAGGCGGCTCTGGATCTGCTCCAGAAGATTGCGTACGCGTTCCATTCAACGTCCTTCTCGTAAAGCTGTAACAGGCTGATCGGTGAGCCATTGTGCAAAAGGTACTCACTGGGCCTTTAGCCTGTAGCAAAGGTGGCCTATCGTACTGGGGGCCTGTAGCGATCACCACTCTTAAGTGCTTTTTGGGCAAATGTTGTGGTTATTACTACATATGGCCTTGAGTAACGCCTTTAAAAAAGGTATTTGTAGCTTAACTTGATAAAAGAACCAACATTATGCTCTCGATTACGGTTGAACCGTGCACGTTTGCCTTGTTTGGCGCCTTGGGCGACCTGGCGGTGCGCAAGCTGTTCCCTGCGTTGTACCAGCTGGACCGTGCTGGACTGCTGCACGCCGAGACGCGAATTCTCGCGTTGGCCCGAGAAGCGGGTACGCCTGAGGAGCATCTGGCGTATATCGATAAAAGCCTGCGTCGTTTCGTACCCGAGGCGCAGCTTGAGCGTGAACATGTGGAGCGTTTCCAGGCGCGCCTGAGTTACCTGCACGTGGATTTTTTGAAAGGCGAAGACTACGCCGCGCTGGCCGAGAAGGTTGGCGACGCGCAAACCATGATCGCCTACTTCGCCACGCCTGCTTCGGTCTACGGGGCCATCTGCGAAAACCTGGCGTTGGTTGGCTTGACTGACCGTACACGAGCCGTGCTGGAAAAGCCGATTGGTCACGACCTGGCTTCTTCTCAGCGGGTCAACGACGCCGTGGCCAGATTCCTCCCGGAAAACCGCGTTTACCGCATCGATCACTACCTGGGCAAGGACACGGTTCAAAACCTCATCGCACTGCGATTCGCCAACAGCCTCTTCGAAACCCAGTGGAACCAGAATTACATTTCCCACGTTGAGATTACCGTGGCGGAAAAGGTCGGCATCGAGGGCCGCTGGGGGTACTTCGATCAGGCCGGTCAGTTGCGCGACATGATTCAGAACCACTTGCTGCAACTGCTGTGTCTGATCGCGATGGATCCCCCCAGCGACCTGTCCGCCGACAGCATTCGTGACGAGAAGGTCAAGGTGCTCAAAGCATTGGCGCCGTTCACTCCGGAGCGGCTTGCGACGCAAGTGGTACGCGGCCAGTACATCGCCGGTTACAGCGAAGGGAAGCCAGTGCCAGGTTATCTTGAGGAGGAGAACTCCAACACGGCGAGCGATACCGAGACCTTCGTTGCCATTCGTGCCGATATTCGCAACTGGCGCTGGGCCGGGGTGCCTTTCTACCTGCGCACCGGCAAGCGCATGCCGCAAAAGCTGTCGCAGATCGTGATCCACTTCAAAGAACCTCCGCACTATATTTTTGCGCCTGAGCAACGGATGCAGATCAGCAACCGACTGATCATCCGCCTGCAGCCCGACGAAGGTATCTCGCTGCAAGTGATGACCAAGGATCAGGGGCTGGACAAAGGCATGCAACTTCGCAGCAATCCGCTGCAACTGAGCTTCTCTGACGCCTACCGCAGCGCCCGGATTCCGGACGCCTACGAGCGGTTGTTGTTAGAGGTCATGCGCGGCAATCAAAACCTGTTTGTCCGCAAAGATGAGATTGAGTATGCGTGGCAATGGTGCGACCAGCTGATTGCTGGCTGGAAAAAGGCGGGCGATGCGCCCAAGCCTTACGCGGCAGGCTCTTGGGGGCCGATGAGTTCCATTGCGCTCATTACTCGTGACGGGAGATCCTGGTATGGCGATATGTGAACTTGATTTGCCGGCTGGTCTGAAGGCCAACGAATTCGACAGCCCCGAACAACTGGCCAGTGCGTTGGCCGACCACGTGGCCGAACGCCTGAGCGCGGCCATTTCCGACAACCCGCATGGCGTCGCGACACTGGTGGTATCGGGTGGCAAAAGCCCGGTCGCTTTTTTCCAGGCGCTGGCGCAAAAGCCGATCCAGTGGTCGAAGGTCGTCATCAGTCTGGCCGACGAACGCTGGGTGCCCACCGAACATGCCGACAGCAACGCTGGCCTGCTCAAGCGTTTCTTGCTCCAGGGGCCAGCCGCCGAGGCCGGATTTTTTGGCCTCTATCGTCCGACCACGACGCTGGATGAAGCCGCTGCCGCTGCGGATGAAGCCCTGAAAGAATTGCCGAAAATCGACGTGCTGGTGCTCGGCATGGGGGACGACGGTCACACGGCATCATTGTTCCCGAACAGCCCGAATCTGGCTCAGGCCCTGGACTTGGGGAGCGAACGTCGTTGTCTGCCCATGCTGGCGCCGAGCATTCCTCATCAGCGTCTGACCATGACGCGGTCCCTGTTGGCGTCGGCGACGACTCCGATTCTGTCCATTTCCGGACAGGCAAAACTGGAAACACTGCGTGCCGCGCTGGCCGGCGGCGACGTTGCCGAAATGCCTGTACGCGCATTCCTTAACTCGTCTCTAGAGATTTACTGGTGCCCATAAGCGAAGGATCAGCCGCCATGGAGAAAAACCCTATGACACAACCGTTGAACAGCATGGCGAGCAAAGTTGCCCAAATCGACGAACTCTGCGCGAAAGCGAAGATTTTGCCGGTCATCACCATCGCGCGTGAGCAGGACGTGCTGCCGCTGGCCGACGCACTGGCGGCGGGCGGTTTGACCGCGCTGGAAATCACCCTGCGCTCCGAATTCGGCCTCAAGGCGATTCGCATCCTGCGCGATGCCCGTCCAGAGCTGTGCGTGGGGGCGGGGACAGTGCTGGATCGACACATGTTGAAAGCTTCCGAGGATGCGGGTTCGCAGTTCATCGTCACGCCCGGCAGCACACAGGATCTGCTGGAGGCGGGTGCGCAAAGCGAATTGCCGCTCCTGCCTGGTATCGCCAGCGCCTCGGAGATCATGATCGGTTACGCGCTGGGCTATCGCCGCTTCAAGCTGTTTCCTGCGGAAATCAGCGGGGGCGTCGGTGCAATCAAGGCGCTGGGTGGCCCGTTCCCGGAAGTGCGTTTTTGCCCCACCGGCGGCGTCAGTGCCGCCAATCTGAAAAGCTACATGGCGCTGCCGAATGTGATGTGCGTGGGGGGTACCTGGATGATCGATAACGCCTGGGTGAAGAACGGTGACTGGGGGCGCATCACCGACGCGACCGCTGAAGCTGTCGCCTTGTTCGGCTGAATCAGTACCCCGTTCGCTGGATTGACCTTCGACAGCTTCCGTTCAAGCAGAAGCTGTTTCAATGACCCCTCGATGGGCGTTACGCAAGAAGTCGTTGTTGCATGGCTATTTAACGGTGTTCCCTTGGTCAGGAGCGCCGTTTTTTTTGCATCGTTCTCGAAAGATTCAAGCGCGATAGATATGTACCGCACCCGGTACCGAGCGCTCCCGTATCTTCAGCACTCCTTGTAGTTGTGTTTCCATGAAGCTCTTTGGCGGCACCGTATTCGTATGCGGTCGCCGCCTTTTTTGTGCTGGGTCTGTGGTCAGGCTCGGGTTCAGGTTCAGGAAAAGCGGATCGGCGTTTTCAGAGGACGTTCTCTCAGCGCTTCGCGAGGGCGGCTGCGCAACGGGTCCAGAAGGGCAGACAGGCCGTTGTGGTCGATTTCATGCATCAACGCGAGCAGGCGACCCAAATCGCCTGCAGGGAACCCCTGACGTGCGAACCAATTCAGGTAATCGCCTGGCAAATCTGCCAAGAGGCGACCTTTATATTTGCCAAAGGGCATTTCCAGACTGACAAGTTGCTTCAGCTTCTCAGCATCCATGACCGCTCCGTCTGTCGCATTAAGTGAACCTCGACGATACGTGCATTCTGCATGTATGCCAATGAGAACATCATGCAGAACGCGATAATCCAATAATTAAACTCGTTTGTAAGTCTATGATAATAAAAGGATTATTGTTTTCTCTCTGAATGGCACGGGCAATGCAACAAGACTTTCATCGAACGTAGATACATCAACTCTTCGATTAACTGCCATAGAGGAACTGCAAAAATGACAGACATCAACAAAGAAGCCATTTCGATTCTCAATGATTTGATCGAGACCAGTAAGGACGGCGAAAAAGGCTTTCATACTGCCGCCGAAGACCTGAAGAATCCGGAAATCAAAGCATATTTCCTGTCTCGCTCGTCCGAATGCGCTTCGGCGGTTCGTGAACTCCAGGCAGAGGTTCGCGCACTGGGTGGTGATCCAGACAATTCGTCGAGCGCCACCGGGACCATTCACCGCCTGTGGGTGGAGCTGAAAGCGGCTGTCACTGGCAAAAGCGACGAAGCAGTGCTCAATGAAGTCGAGCGCGGCGAAGACCACGCCTTGAAAGCCTACAAAGAGGCACGCCAGAAGGCGGGGGAGAAAGCACTGCCTACTAACGTAGTGACCCTGATCGAGCGTCAACTCGTAGGCGTGCAAGCCAATCACGATAAAGTGAAAGCGCTGCGCGACGCCGTACGTAAAGCGAGCTAATCGCTTTAGCGTCCATAAAAAACGCCAGCCCGCCTGGCGTTTTTTTATGGCTGGATCGTTTCGGGCTCGATCGCTGGTTGAGTTTCAACGCGGTTGCGTCCTCTTCGTTTGGCGCGATAGAGCGCGTCGTCTGCTTCAGTAAACAGCTGCGCTTCTTTTTTACTCGAATCCGGTATGCGCGAAGCCACCCCGATGCTGACGGTGACGGCGTGCTGGTCGCCGGCATAAGGCGGCAACACGGCGATGGCTGCCCTGATCGTCTCAGCCAATGCGTGCGCCCCCTTGAGGTCAGTCTCTGGGAGCACCGCGATGAATTCCTCTCCGCCGTACCGAGCGGCAAGGTCCCCCGGACGACGGATGTTGGCCGACAGCGCTTGGGCCACGTTGCGCAAGGCGATATCCCCTCCATGATGACCATGGCGGTCGTTAAATGCCTTGAAGTGGTCCACATCGATCATGAGCAATGACAGCGGCTTACCCGTCCTGGCGCTGCGTGCCCATTCCTGGCGGAGCACACGATCAAGATGGCGACGGTTGGCCAGGCCTGTCAGGCCATCTGTCGCTGCCAGTTCGGCAAGTTCCCGTTCCGCCTTTTGTCGTAACTGCAACTGTTTGCCGAGCAGGTAAGACAGCCAGAGAATTCCCAGGCATAGCAGGCCAGTGGCTCCCGCAACCAACAGCGTGTTGCGCTTCCAGACGGCGTACACCTCAGATTGTGACTGGGCGACGACCACGATCAACGGCAGATCGCCCACTCGTGAGAAGGTATAGAGCCGATGCTCGCCATCCAACTCCGATCGAGCAGCGAAGCTGCCGTTGACCTCTCTGAGAATGCGCCGAAAATTCGTTCGTTCGCTCAAATCCTGGCCGATGAACGTTCGCTCGGTTTGCTCCGGCTCCCGGGCCAGCATCACTCCCTGTGCACTGATCAGGTTGATCGTGCCATGTTGTCCCACGTCCAGCCCTCGGAACAGGCGACTGAAGTACGCCAAACGCATTGATGCGGCCACGATGCCCACGAACTTGCCATTGGATGAAGGAATACGGCGGCTGAAACTGATGCACCAGTCCTTGAACCCCCAGCGAGATTTGAAGGGCCCGGTGACCAGCAAACCAAGGGACGGATTGCTTCTGTGCAGGATGAAACTGGGTCGGTCAGCGAAATTGTCGTGGCGGGGAATGACCGAAATGGAATCGGCAACGATGGTGCCGGTTTCATCCAGGACCACCAAGTCGCCCTTGTAAGGCGCGGCAGTCGAGCGATCAAAGACTATTTGTTGGCGCAACTGCGGTGAAACCGACATCACCTCGGGCTGCTGCCATGTTGCAATCATTCCCTCCAGCGAGGTGTCATACAAGTCGGCATTACGCTGCACGTCCGCATCGATGAGTTGCACCACGTTGTGCGCCGCGCGAACAGCACTGTCGGTTGCGCTCGCGTACTCTCGCGCAAGCAACGAGGTAACGATCGATAAAATCGCTACCACCGCCAGCACGCTGCCCGACATCAACATCTTTTCCGAACGGGACCAAGTCCCTTTGCGCACCAGTTCAGCGGACAGTGTCATCGATTAGCTCTTTGGGGAGGACACCTGGAATATGCTCCGCCCGAGTCTGGAGTCGAGCTGTTGCTCAGGCCTACCAAGATCGAGCTGGGCGATGAGCGACGAGGTGTTTCAAAGCGATGAATTAAAGATCCACCACTTTGAATGATCAAGTATAGGGATCCCAATTTGGCGAATTGATGTGCGAAGGTATGCGGTGGGACACATTCAGACGATGAAGAATCGGCAATAGTGCAGGTTTCAAAGCGTCAAGCGGGGAGGGCGAACAGCTCAAGGGCCACTGGTGTCACTCACCCTCATCGAACCTGTTGTTGATAAGCTCGATCAGGCCCTCCAGGGCAGCCTGCTCGTCTTGTCCCTCGGTCAAAAGGTGAATCTCGGTGCCTTTCCCCGCAGCGAGCATCATGACGGCCATGATGCTTTTGCCGTCGACCATGCTGTCGGGAGAACGGCCGACACGGATCTGGCAAGGGTACTTGCCGGCAACGCCGACGAATTTGGCGGCAGCCCGGGCATGCAAGCCCAGCTTGTTGATGATGGTGATTTGGTGAGCGGGCATCGCGTGAAGGGTCCTTTCAGCTAAGGTCGCGGTGGCGGACCTGAACATTCTTGAGCGATTGCTGCAGCACCTGGCCGAGACGTTCGGTCAGGTAGACGGAGCGGTGGTGCCCGCCGGTGCAGCCAATGGCAATGGTGACGTAAGCTCGATTGCTGGCGGCGAAGCGCGGCAACCATTTGGTCAGATAGGAAGCGATGTCCTGAAACATCTCTTCGACGTCGGGTTGTGCTGCAAGGTAGTCGGCAACCGGCTGATCGAGCCCGGATTGCTCGCGCAATTCGGGTTTCCAGTAGGGATTGGGCAAGCAGCGCACATCGAACACCAAGTCGGCGTCGACCGGCATTCCCCGCTTGAATCCGAACGACTCGATCAGGAAAGCCGTGCCGGGCTCAGGTTTGTTCAGCAGTCGCAACTTCAAGGTGTCGCGCAGCTGATACAGGTTCAGGTGAGTCGTGTCGATGGTCAGGTCGGCGAGGTCGATGATCGGCCCCAGCAGCGTTTTTTCGTCGCGGATGGCCTCGGCCAACGAGCGTGTCGCGTTACTCAGGGGGTGACGGCGACGGGTCTCGGAAAAGCGTTTGAGAAGGGTGGATTCTTCAGCGTCCAGAAACAGCACGTCGCAGCGAATATGTCGGCCGCGGACCTCTTCGAGCATGCGCGGGAAGCGGGTCAAATGGCTCGGCAGGTTGCGCGCGTCTATGGAGACCGCGAGCAGCGGTTCGGCCAGTTCGGTGTTGATCAATGCGCGTTCGGCGAGCTCGGGCAGCAGCCCGGCCGGCAGATTGTCGACGCAGTAGAAACCGCTGTCTTCAAGAACATCGAGGGCCGTACTCTTGCCAGAGCCGGAGCGACCGCTGACGATGATCATGCGCATGATCAGTGGCCGTTCTGGACGTGGAGCACAACGTTGTAGAGCTCATCGCTACTTTTGGCCGCGCGCAGGCTGGCGCGGACGTCGGCGCGATCGAGCATGCTGGCGATCTGGCGCAGCAGCTCCAGATGAGCATCGGTTGCCGCTTCGGGCACGAGCAGGACGAAAAGCAGGTCTACAGGCGCGCCGTCGATGGCATCGAAGTCAACGGGCCGCTCCAGATGGAGCACCGCGCTGACCGGCGCATTGCATCCCTTGAGCCGACAGTGCGGAATGGCGATGCCGTTTCCGAAACCGGTCGAGCCTAGTTTTTCGCGGGCGATGAGGCTTTCGTACACAGTTTCCCAGTCGAACTCGGGCACTTGCTGCCCGATCAGTCTGGCGATCTGTTCCAGTACGGCTTTTTTACTGCCGCCTGGCACGTTCACCAAGGAACGGCCAGGGGTCAGGATGTTTTCAAGTCGGATCATGGATGGGGAGTATCAGCGAGCTGCCGCACCCTTGAGGATGCTTTGCTGCTTTTCCTTATGCTTGAGCAATTGTCTGTCGAGCTTGTCCGTGAGCAGGTCGATCGCCGCGTACATGTCGTCATGTTCCGCAATGGCAACCACCTCTCCACCAGGGATATGCAAGGTGGCCTCGATCTTCTGTTTGAGCTTCTCGACGGCCATCGTCACCTGCACGTTCGTAATCTTGTCAAAGTGCCCTTCGAGCTTCTTCAGCTTCAGCTCGACGTACTCGCGCAGAGGCTTGGTGACTTCCAGTTGGTGTCCACTGATGTTGACTTGCATACAGCTTCTCCTTCGTTGCCAGTGCATTAAGAGGCAGGCTTGGATGCCTGCCACTGGAACGCTGTGGCTGTGGCGTTACATCAGTCGCTTACGTTCGCTCGAAGGCGCTATCCCGAGAGATTCGCGATACTTGGCGACAGTGCGACGGGCCACTTGAATGCCTTGTGCCTCCAGTAAACCAGCGATCTTGCTGTCGCTCAACGGCTTTTTCTGATTTTCCGCGGCAACCAGTTTCTTGATGATCGCGCGGATCGCCGTGGACGAGCATTCACCGCCTTCGGAGGTACTGACGTGACTGGAAAAGAAGTACTTCAGTTCATAGATGCCACGGGGCGTGTGCATGAATTTCTGCGTGGTCACGCGTGAAATCGTCGATTCGTGCATGCCCACCGCTTCTGCGATGTCATGCAGCACCAAGGGTTTCATCGCCTCGTCGCCGTATTCCAGGAAACCCCTCTGATGCTCGACGATCTGGGTCGCCACTTTCATGAGGGTCTCGTTCCGGCTTTGCAGGCTCTTGATGAACCAGCGCGCTTCCTGCAACTGATTGCGCATGAAGGTGTTGTCCGCACTGGTGTCGGCGCGACGCACGAAACCGGCGTACTGAGGATTCACCCGCAGGCGCGGCACTGCCTCCTGGTTGAGTTCGACCAGCCAACGTTCGTTGTCCTTGCGCACGATGACGTCCGGCACGACGTATTCGGCTTCGGTCGACTCGATCTGCGAGCCGGGGCGGGGATTGAGGCTCTGAACCAGCTCGATGACCTGACGCAGGTCGTCTTCCTTGATTTTCATCCGGCGCATCAATTGCGCGTAATCGCGGCTGCCCAGCAAATCGATGTAGTCGCTGACCAGTCGCTGGGCTTCGGCCAACCACTTGGTCTTCACCGGAAGCTGGCGCAATTGCAGCAGCAGGCATTCGCTCAGCGTCCGAGCACCGACGCCAGCCGGTTCGAACTGCTGGATGCGGTGCAGGACGGCTTCGATTTCGTCCAGTTCGATGTCGAGTTCTGGATCGAATGCGTCGAGCAATTCCTCCAGCGACTCGTCCAGATATCCCTGGTTGTTGATGCAGTCGATCAGCGTGACGGCAATCAGGCGGTCGGTGTCGGACATGGGCGCCAGGTTCAACTGCCAGAGCAGATGGCTTTGCAGGCTCTCACCCGCCGAGGTGCGGGTGGTGAAGTCCCACTCATCGTCATCGTTGCTTGGCAGGCTGCTGGCGCTGGTCTGGTAGATGTCTTCCCACGCCGTATCGACGGGCAGTTCGTTGGGAATGCGTTCGCTGTCGCCCCATTCGCCGTCTTCGAGATTGTCGACCGTGGTGGTCGAAGATTCCTGGTATGTCGGTTCTTGAACGTCGGCAGCTGGCTTGGCTTCGACGTTATCGGCCATGGGATCAGCGTTGTCGAAATCGTCGCCTTCTTCCTGGCGTTCCAGCATGGGGTTGGATTCCAATGCCTCCTGGATTTCCTGTTGAAGATCCAGCGTCGACAATTGGAGCAAGCGGATGGCCTGTTGCAGCTGCGGCGTCATCGTCAGCTGCTGGCCCATTCTCAAGACTAGCGAAGGTTTCATGGCAGGGGCTTAATACCTTATTCGCCGGCGCGCTCGCGCCATCCACTACGAGGCGCCGAGGCGCCAAACTAAGCAAATTATATGCCTGAAAGCGGCTCGTTTGCCTAGAGTGTGATGGCAATTAATGCGAGGTTGGCGATGAGCCGCATGCTGCGTTCACTCGCCACCCGCTCGTCATCGGCCTTTTAAAGGCGGAACTCGTGGCCGAGGTACACTTCCTTCACCAATTGGTTGGCAAGGATCGTTTCGGCATCACCCTCTGCGATGAGCTGCCCATCGTTAACGATGTAGGCTGTTTCGCAGATATCGAGCGTTTCACGGACATTGTGATCGGTGATCAGAACGCCGATGCCTTTCGCTTTCAGGTGGTGGATGATCTGCTTGATGTCGCCAACGGAGATAGGGTCGACACCGGCGAAAGGTTCGTCCAGCAGGATGAACTTGGGGGAGGTGGCCAAGGCCCGTGCAATTTCCACACGGCGGCGCTCACCACCCGACAGGCTCATGCCCAGGTTGTCGCGGATGTGGGTGATGTGAAATTCCTGAAGCAGGCTTTCCAGCTCCTTGCGACGCCCGGCGCGGTCGAGGTCCTTGCGGGTCTCGAGGATGGCCATGATGTTGTCCGAGACCGACAGCTTGCGGAAGATCGAGGCTTCCTGCGGCAGATAGCCGATACCGGCGCGGGCGCGACCGTGCATGGGCTGATGGCTCACATCCTGATCGTCGATCAGCACGCGGCCCTGATCGGCCTGCACCAGGCCGACGATCATGTAGAAGCAGGTCGTCTTGCCTGCGCCGTTCGGCCCCAGGAGGCCAACGATCTGGCCGCTGTCGATGGACAGGCTGACGTCACGGACGACCTGGCGAGCCTTGTAGGACTTGGCCAGGTGTTGGGCTTTCAGCGTTGCCATTACTGGGCCTTCTGCTGGTCGGTTTTCTTTTTCGGCTGGATCACCATGTCGACGCGAGGGCGCGATTCGGTGACCTTGCTGCCGTTGGCGCGGCCGGCGCTCGCCAGCTTGCGCACGGTGTCATAGACAATCTTCTCGCCCTGGGTGGTGTTGTTGTCCTTGTCGACAACCTTGGCCTTGTCGATCAGCACGACCCGGTTTTGCGGAGCATGGTACTGAATCGTTACGCCCCAGCCCTGAACAGGTTTCGGATCACCTGCCGTCTGCAGCTGTTCGAAATACGCAAGGTTACCCACGGAAGTCACGACGTCGATGTCGCCCGCCGGAGTGCGCGTCATGGTCACCTTGTTGCCGGTGACCTTCATCGAGCCTTGGGTAATGATCACATTCCCGGTGTAGGTGGCGATGCCTTGTTTATCATCCAGCTGGGCGTCGTCGGCCTGGATACGGATAGGCTGATCCTGATCGTTCGGCAGAGCCCAGGCGCTCACGCTTCCCAGTGCTGCGCCCAAGCCGAGCAAAATAGGGAGGGTTTTAAGGAGCCTCATACTGTCCTCTTGCATTCGATAGCAGGTGAATCCTGCTTTCTTTTAGATAGGCCTTCATACCCGTACCGGTGCTCACGCCGTTAAATCCGTCGATTCTAACGGGTTGCGCGGTTTCCGCATATTGCTTCTGAGGGAAGACGGTCATGCGGGTGCTGGTGATGATCGTGGTGCGGTTCTTTTCGTCGGTGCGGTTGATGCGCACATCGTCGATCAGCTCGACGTGGTCGCCGCCAGGTGAGACTTCAGCGCGCACGCTTTTCACATGCCACGGAAATTCCGTTCCGCGGTACATCGCCAGGACAGGCGTCGTCATCAGTGTCACGTCAGTGGCCTTGAGGTGCTCCACCTTGTCCGCCGTCAGGTCGTACTGGACCGAGCCGTCTTCCAGGTACTGGATGCTGTGGGCGTTCGTCGCATAGTAGTCGATCGCGCTTTCGTCCACGGCCGGCTTGGGTTGGTCCATGAAGCTTTCCGGGCTGATGTTCCAGTAGCCCGCCGCTGCAAGCAGTGCGGCAAGGACACCGAATGTCAGAAATGTACGAATCCGTTTACTCAGCATAATTGCACTTCTATAGGTAGGCGGCGTGGGCCGCTTCGAGGTTGCCCTGAGCGCTCAGGATCAACTCGCAGAATTCCCGGGCAGCGCCTTCGCCGCCGCGTGCCTGGGTGACGCCGTCCGCATGTTCGCGGACGAAGCCGGCCGCGTTGGCAACCGCCATGCCCAGACCGACGCGGCGAATCACCGGCAGGTCCGGCAGATCATCGCCCAGGTAGGCCACCTGTTCGTAGCTCAGGTTCAATTGCTCGAGCAGTTCATCGAGCACCACCAACTTGTCTTCGCGGCCCTGATAAAGGTGCGCGATGCCCAGGTTCTTGGCGCGGCGCTCCACGACAGGCGTCTTGCGTCCGCTGATGATAGCGGTAGTCACGCCGGAATTGATCAGCATCTTGATACCCTGACCATCCAGTGTGTTGAACGTCTTGAATTCACTGCCATCTTCAAGGAAGTACAGGCGGCCGTCCGTCAGGACGCCGTCGACATCGAAGACAGCCAGTTTGATTTTCTTTCCGCGTTGCATCAGTTCGTTCATTTCGTCACTCACTTACATGACTCCCGCGCGCAGCAAATCCTGAAGGTTGAAGGCGCCGATAGGGTGGTCGTTCTCATCGACCACGATCAAGGCGCCGATCTTGTTGTCTTCCATGATCTTCAAGGCTTCGGCTGCGAGCATTTCCTGATGCACCGTCTTGCCATGGACGGTCATCACCTCGTCGATGGACGCGTTGCGGAGGTCGATGTCGCGATCCAGTGTGCGGCGCAGATCGCCGTCGGTGAAGATCCCGGCCAGACGACCATCCGCTTCGAGAATGGCCGTCATGCCAAGGCCCTTGCGGGTCATTTCCATCAGCGAGTCGCGCAGCAGCGTGCCCCGGGCGACTTTTGGCAGCGCGTCCCCCGTGTGCATGACGTGCTCGACCTTCAGCAGCAGGCGCCTACCCAGCGCGCCGCCCGGGTGCGAGAAGGCGAAGTCCTCGGCGGTAAAGCCGCGAGCGTCGAGCAGTGCCACGGCCAGCGCATCGCCCATGACCAGCGCTGCGGTGGTCGACGATGTGGGTGCCAGGTTCAGCGGGCAGGCCTCTTTCTCCACGCGTGCGTTGAGGTTGACGTCTGCGGCCTTGGCCAGAGCGGATTCGGGGTTGCCGGTCAGGCTGATAAGCTGGATGCCCAGGCGTTTGATCAGTGGCAACAGCGTCACGATTTCGGCAGTCGTGCCTGAATTGGACAAGGCCAGAATGATGTCCTCGCCGGTGATCATGCCCATGTCGCCGTGGCTGGCCTCGGCAGGGTGCACGAAGAAGGCAGGGGTACCCGTGCTGGCCAGGGTGGCGGCGATTTTCTTGCCGATGTGCCCGGACTTGCCCATGCCGACGACCACCACCCGGCCCTTGCTGGCGAGAATCATCTCGCAGGCACTGACGAAGTCCGCGTCAATGTGCGCGAGCAGACTTTCGACCGCTTCGATTTCGAGACGGATGGTGCACTGGGCGGATTGGATCAGGTCGCGAGGGTTGGTCATGTCTGAAAAGGGTCGGTCGGGTGAAAAGGCGGCGATTATAGCGACAATGTTGAAAACCCTCACGCCTCATCGCAGTTCTTTGTTTATCGAAACGACTGTTCCTTCAGCGCTTGTCACCCAATTGCGCTGACGTTGGAAGGAAATTTCCACGGGCCATGAAATATTTCGCTGAAATTACAACTGACCAAGTTGGCGCTTGGGCGGCGTACGACAGCGGTGTTATAGTCCGCGGCTTGTTCGGCCCCTCCAGGCGGAGTGTCGATCGAATACGACGCGATCTCTGAGAGGCAGGCTGCATCGCAAGGAGTTTAGATGAGCGCCGATAACGCCTACGCGGTCGAGCTGAAGGGAGTGTCCTTCAAGCGCGGCACGCGCAGCATCTTCAATAATGTGGATATCCGCATCCCCCGGGGCAAGGTCACCGGCATCATGGGGCCGTCGGGCAGTGGTAAGACCACCCTGCTGCGATTGATGGGCGCACAGCTGCGTCCCAGTGCCGGCGAGGTCTGGGTCAATGGCCAGAACCTGCCGAAGTTGTCGCGCAGCGATCTGTTCGATGCGCGCAAACAGATGGGCGTCCTCTTTCAGAGCGGTGCACTGTTCACCGATCTCGATGTTTTTGAAAACGTCGCGTTTCCCCTGCGCGTGCACACCCAGCTTCCGGAAGACATGATTCGCGACATCGTGCTGCTGAAATTGCAGGCGGTGGGGCTGCGCGGTGCCGTCGAGTTGATGCCCGACGAACTGTCGGGCGGCATGAAGCGCCGGGTCGCGCTGGCGCGCGCCATCGCTCTCGATCCGCAGATTCTCATGTATGACGAACCCTTCGTGGGCCAGGACCCGATCGCCATGGGGGTGCTGGTTCGGTTGATTCGCCTGCTCAACGATGCGCTGGGCATCACCAGTGTCGTCGTCTCTCACGATCTGGCCGAAACCGCGAGCATTGCAGACTATCTCTATGTGGTCGGCGACGGTCAGGTTCTGGGGCAGGGAACGCCGCAGGAATTGATGCAGTCGGATAACCCGCGCATTCGCCAGTTCATGACAGGGGATCCAGACGGCCCTGTACCTTTTCACTATCCGGCGCCGGATTTTCGCGAAGATCTTTTGGGGAAGCGCTGATGCGCAGAAAGTCGTTGATGGATCGCGTTCGCCTGATGGGGCGATCCGCGATCGATATTGTTGCAGTACTGGGGCGTTCGGGCCTGTTTCTGGCTCACGCCTTGCTGGGGCGGGGCGGTATCGGCGGTGGCTTCCAGTTGCTGGTTCGCCAGCTTTACTCGGTGGGGGTGATGTCCCTGGCGATCATTGTCGTCTCCGGCATTTTCATCGGCATGGTGCTGGCGTTGCAGGGCTTCAGTATTCTGGCCAAGTACGGCTCGGAGCAGGCCGTCGGGCAAATGGTCGCGCTGACCCTTTTGCGTGAGCTGGGGCCTGTGGTCACTGCCTTGCTGTTCGCAGGTCGCGCCGGGTCGGCGCTGACGGCGGAAATCGGCAACATGAAATCCACCGAGCAGTTGTCGAGCCTTGAGATGATCGGTGTCGATCCGCTGAAATACATCGTGGCGCCTCGGCTATGGGCAGGCTTCATCTCCTTGCCGGTGCTCGCGCTGATTTTCAGCGTCGTCGGCATCTGGGGCGGTTCGTGGGTCGCCGTCGATTGGCTGGGCGTCTACGAAGGTTCGTTCTGGGCCAACATGCAGAACAGCGTTTCTTTTCCCAACGACGTCATCAACGGTGTCATCAAAAGCGTTGTCTTCGCTTTCGTGGTCACCTGGATTGCCGTTTTCCAAGGCTATGACTGCGAGCCCACCTCCGAGGGGATCAGTCGCGCCACGACCAAGACCGTGGTCTATGCCTCTTTGGCCGTACTGGGCCTGGACTTTATTCTGACCGCCTTGATGTTTGGAGACTTCTGATGCAAAACCGCGCCCTCGAAACCGGTGTCGGCCTGTTCCTGCTGGCCGGTATCCTGGCTCTGCTCTTGCTGGCCCTGCGCGTCAGCGGTCTGAGCGCCAGCACGACCACTGACAGCTATAAACTTTATGCAAATTTCGACAATATCGCCGGTTTGACTGTCAGAGCGAAGGTGACCATGGCCGGTGTGACCATCGGCAAGGTCACAGCGATCGATCTGGACCACGATACTTTTACGGGCCGTGTGACCATGGAAGTCGACAAGCGGGTCAACAACCTGCCGTCCGACTCCACCGCTTCGATCCTCACCGCAGGCCTGCTGGGCGAAAAGTACGTCGGCATCAGCGTAGGTGGGGACGACCAGTTGCTAAAGGATGGCGGTACGATTCATGACACCCAGTCGTCGTTGGTACTCGAGGACCTGATCGGCAAATTCCTGCTCAACTCTGTGGGTAAAGACGCCAAATGAGGAGTTTTTTCATGATCTCGATTCTGCGCCGTGGCCTTCTGGTGCTGCTGGCTGCTCTGCCTCTGTTTGCCAACGCGGCTGCCAGCCTGTCCTCCGCCCATGACCTGGTGGACAACACCACCAAGCAATTGCTGGCGGATCTGGCTGCCAACAAAGAAAGTTACAAGACCAACCCGCAGGCCTTTTATGACGCGCTCAATGGAATCGTCGGTCCGGTGATCGATGCCGACGGCATCTCCAAGAGCATCATGACCGTCAAGTACTCGCGTAACGCCACACCGGCACAGATGCAGCGCTTCCAGGAAAACTTCAAGCGCAGCCTGATCCAGTTCTATGGCAATGCGCTGCTGGAGTACAACAACCAGGGCATTACCGTTGGCTCGGCGCGTGACGACGGCTCTGATCGTGCTTCGGTCGACATGTCGGTCAAGGGCAACAACGGCGCGGTGTACCCCGTTTCTTACACCCTCGTGAAGATCAACGATAACTGGAAAGTGCGTAACGTGATCATCAACGGCATCAACATCGGCAAACTGTTCCGTGACCAGTTTGCCGATGCGATGCAGCGCAATGGCAACAACCTGGACAAGACCATCGATGGCTGGGCCGGTGAGGTCGCCAAGGCCAAGGATGCCACTGAAAACTCGCCTGACAAGGTCGTCAAATGAGTGAGGCATGTGTCACCGCGGTCGGCGGCGGCGAATTGAAGTTGTTCGGCATCCTGGACTATCGCACCGCTCCCGCCTTGCGCAAGCAGGGCGCCGAACTGATCAAGGCCAGTGATTCGCCTTCCGTGGTGCTCGATTGCTCGGCGGTGGAGAAATCGAGCAGCGTAGGGCTGGCCCTGCTTCTGGCCTTCATGCGCGATGCTCAGGCAGCGGGCAAATCGGCTAGCGTTCGTGCACTGCCGGGAGACATGAGAGAAATCGCACAGGTATCGGGTGTCACCGAGCTGTTCGAACAACATTGATCGCCGTCATCGCTCAAGCCCCTCGTCCGGCTCCTGCAAAGCAGGGTTCGCAACGAGAGGGCTTTTTTGTATGATGGCCGACCCGCGCGCGTAGGGCGCCGATTGAGGTTAAGCATGCAGGCCGTAGAAGTTAAGAGCTTCCTTGAAGGTAAGCTGCCAGAGGTCCAGGTCGAAGTTGAAGGCGAAGGCTGCAACTTCCAGCTGAACGTGATCAGCGATGAGCTGGCTACACTGAGTCCAGTCAAGCGCCAGCAGCAGATCTACACGCATTTGAACCCTTGGATCGCCGATGGCAGCATCCATGCGGTCACCATGAAATTTTTCAGCCGCGCGGCTTGGGCCGAGCGCACCTGAGCCACGTTGGCGTCGAGATCCCAATGGACAAACTGATTATTACTGGCGGCATTCGCCTCGATGGCGAAATCCGCATTTCCGGGGCGAAGAACTCTGCCCTGCCGATTCTCGCAGCCACCTTGCTGGCTGATGGTCCCGTCACCGTCGCCAACCTGCCGCACCTGCACGACATCACGACCATGATCGAGCTGTTCGGTCGCATGGGCATCGAGCCCATCATCGATGAGAAGCTCAGCGTTGAAATCGACCCCCGCACCATCAAGACCCTGGTCGCACCGTACGAACTGGTGAAAACCATGCGTGCGTCGATTCTGGTCCTGGGGCCGATGGTTGCGCGCTTCGGTGAGGCCGAAGTCGCCTTGCCGGGTGGCTGTGCCATCGGTTCGCGTCCTGTCGACCTGCACATTCGCGGGCTTGAAGCCATGGGCGCGATCATTGAAGTCGAAGGCGGGTACATCAAGGCCAAGGCGCCGGAAGGCGGGCTGCGTGGCGCTCATTTCTTCTTCGATACCGTAAGCGTCACGGGCACTGAGAACATCATGATGGCCGCCGCGCTGGCAAAAGGGCGCAGCGTCCTGCAGAACGCCGCCCGCGAGCCGGAAGTCGTCGATCTGGCGAACTTCATCAACGCCATGGGCGGCAAGGTCTCCGGCGCCGGTACCGACACCATCACCATCGAAGGTGTCGAGCGCTTGGGTCGGGCGACGTATCGCGTCATGCCTGACCGGATCGAGACCGGCACCTATCTGGTCGCCGCTGCCGTGACCGGCGGTCGCGTCAAGGTCAAGGATACCGATCCGACCATTCTCGAAGCGGTGCTGGAAAAGCTGCGTGAAGCTGGAGCAGAAATCACTACCGGCGAAGACTGGATCGAGCTGAACATGCACGGCAAGCGTCCGAAGGCCGTAAACCTGCGAACCGCCCCGTACCCGGCGTTTCCGACCGACATGCAGGCACAGTTCATCTCACTGAACGCCATTGCCGAAGGCACGGGCGCGATCATCGAAACGATTTTCGAAAACCGTTTCATGCATGTCTATGAAATGCACCGCATGGGCGCGCAGATCCAGGTCGAAGGCAACACTGCGATCGTCACCGGTTGCGATAAGCTCAAAGGCGCACCGGTCATGGCCACCGACCTGCGTGCTTCGGCCAGCCTGGTGCTGTCGGCGCTGGTCGCCCAAGGCGATACGCTGATCGACCGCATCTACCATATCGACCGCGGCTACGAATGCATCGAAGAGAAGCTGCAGATGCTGGGTGCGAAGATCCGTCGCGTACCGGGCTAGCGGTGAGTGGTCCGTGGCGGTTCGCGCCGTGCGAACGGCCACGGGCTGATTGAAAGTTCGACCTTTTGAATCGTTTCGCTTCGGCCCTTCCCAGGTTCGAAGAGTGTCGGGCGCCACTTGCGACCCGACATGCGCATGCTGATAAGGACTGACGTTTTCCATGTTGACCATCGCACTGTCCAAGGGCCGGATCCTTGACGACACCTTGCCGCTTCTCGCTGCTGCGGGCATCGTGCCGACCGAGAACCCGGACAAGAGCCGCAAGTTGATTATCCCGACGACTCAGGATGACGTGCGTCTGCTGATTGTCCGGGCCACCGATGTGCCGACCTACGTCGAGCATGGTGCGGCGGATTTGGGTGTGGCAGGCAAGGATGTCCTCATGGAATATGGCGGGCAGGGTCTTTACGAGCCGCTGGACCTGCAAATTGCCAAGTGCAAGTTGATGACTGCCGGTGCGGTTGGCGCCGTGGAGCCGAAAGGCCGACTGCGTGTGGCCACCAAATTCGTCAATGTCGCCAAGCGTTATTATGCCGAGCAGGGGCGTCAGGTCGACATCATCAAGCTGTACGGTTCGATGGAATTGGCACCCCTGGTCGGGCTGGCCGACAAGATCATCGACGTCGTCGACACGGGCAACACCTTGCGTGCCAATGGTCTTGAGCCCCAGGATCTGATCGCGACCATCAGCTCGCGCCTGGTGGTGAACAAGGCCTCGATGAAAATGCAACACGCGCGTATCCAGTCGTTGATCGATACGCTTCGCACTGCCGTGGAGTCGCGACACCGCGGCTGACTGTCTGGCGCAACGGCTTCGAACGTTGCGCCCAGCTATCCGCGTCATAGCCAAATTTCTCAGGTGCCTGCGCGGATGGCTTGGTAGCTTAGGCTCCTGCCTTTGCTCAAGGCTCCTGAGAAAACGCCATTTATAGAGGCTCACGCTATGACCAGTCCCAATACCCTTCGCCGACTCGACGCTGCTGATCCGGATTTCGCTCGACATCTGGCTCATCTGCTGAGCTGGGAGAGTGTGTCCGACGACGCGGTCAACCAGCGTGTGCTCGATATCATCAAAAATGTCCGCGAGCGCGGCGACGCAGCGGTGGTGGAGTACACCCAGCGCTTCGACGGCCTGAGCGCGCAGTCGATGGCCGACCTGATCCTGCCCCGCGAGCGTCTGGAACTGGCGCTGACCCGTGTCACCCCTGCACAGCGCCAAGCGCTTGAAAAAGCAGCCGAGCGCGTACGCAGCTACCACGAGCGCCAAAAGCAGGATTCCTGGAGCTACACCGAAGCCGATGGGACCGTGTTGGGCCAGAAGGTCACGCCGTTGGACCGTGCAGGCCTCTACGTGCCGGGCGGCAAGGCCTCCTATCCGTCCTCTGTGCTGATGAACGCGATTCCGGCCAAGGTGGCTGGCGTCGGTGAGGTGGTGATGGTGGTGCCGACGCCCCGTGGCGAGGTCAACGAGTTGGTGCTGGCCGCGGCCTGCATCGCCGGTGTCGATCGCGTCTTCACGATTGGCGGTGCTCAGGCGGTTGCAGCGCTGGCGTATGGCACGGAAAGCGTCCCGCAGGTGGACAAAGTGGTCGGGCCGGGCAATATCTACGTCGCCACTGCCAAACGCCATGTCTTCGGGCAGGTCGGCATCGACATGATCGCAGGGCCCTCCGAAATTCTGGTGGTGTGCGACGGCCAGACCGATCCGGACTGGATCGCCATGGACTTGTTCTCTCAGGCAGAGCACGACGAGGACGCCCAGGCGATTCTGGTCAGCCCTGATGCCGATTTCCTCGACCGGGTGGCCGCCAGCATCAGCAAACTGATGCCGACCATGGAACGTGCCGACATCATCCAGACGTCCATCACCGGGCGCGGCGCGCTCATCAAGGTGGCCGACATGGCCCAGGCCATCGAAGTCGCCAATCGTATCGCACCCGAACACCTGGAATTGTCAGTGGCGGACCCACAGGCCTGGCTGCCGCAGATTCGTCATGCCGGCGCGATTTTCATGGGGCGCCACACGTCCGAAGCCTTGGGCGACTACTGCGCTGGCCCGAACCACGTCTTGCCCACTTCCGGCACCGCGCGCTTCTCATCGCCGCTGGGCGTCTACGATTTCCAGAAGCGTTCCTCGATCATTTTCTGTTCGGAACAAGGCGCGTCGGAACTGGGCAAGACCGCCTCGGTGCTGGCACGTGGCGAGTCATTGACCGCCCATGCACGCAGCGCTGAATACCGAATCGTCGACACACCTCAGGAAGGCCGTTGATCATGAGCAAGTTCTGGAGTCCCTTCGTCCGTGATCTCGTGCCTTACGTGCCGGGTGAGCAACCGAAGTTGAGCAAGTTGGTGAAGCTGAATACCAACGAAAACCCCTATGGCCCTTCGCCCAAAGCCATCGAAGCGATGCGCGCCGAGGTCAACGACAACCTGCGTTTGTATCCGGACCCGAACAGCGACCTGCTGAAACAGGCCGTGGCCCGCTACTACGGCGTCGATGCCCGTCAGGTGTTTTTGGGCAACGGTTCGGATGAAGTCCTCGCCCACGCGTATCACGCGTTCTTCCTGCGGGAAAAGCCGCTGCTTTTCCCGGACATCAGCTACAGCTTCTATCCGGTGTACTGCGGCCTCTATGGCGTCGAGTACGAAGCGGTGCCGCTGGACGACCAATTTCAGATTCGCGTCGAGGACTACAGCCGTCCAAATGGCGGCATCATCTTTCCGAACCCCAACGCACCGACGGGCTGCCTGCTTGCACTCGACGCCGTCGAACGCATCGTCGAAGCCAACCCGGACTCGGTGGTGATCGTCGATGAGGCTTACATCGACTTCGGCGGTCAGAGCGCAATTGCTCTTGTGGCTCGCTACCCGAACCTGCTGGTCACGCAGACGCTGTCCAAGTCCCGCTCGCTGGCAGGCCTGCGAGTGGGCCTGGCCGTCGGGCATCCGGACCTGATCGAGGCGCTGGAGCGGGTCAAAAACAGCTTCAACTCCTACCCGTTGGATCGCATGGCCATTGTCGGGGCCGCAGCCGCGTTCGATGATCGCGAGTATTTCGATAAAACCTGCGGGCTGGTCATCGCCAGCCGTGAGCAGTTGGTGGCGCAACTGCAAGCCAAGGGCTTCGAGGTGCTGCCGTCTGCGGCCAACTTCATCTTTGCTCGTCACCCGAACCACGATGCGGCAAGCCTGGCCGCTAAGGTGCGGGAGCAGGGCGTTATCGTACGCCATTTCAAGCAGGCACGCATTGCCCAGTTCCTGCGTATCACGATCGGCACGCCAGAGCAGAATCAGGCGCTGGTGGAGGCGCTGGGGGATCTTTGATCTGTTGTCTCGCCAATAAAAAACCGCCGTATTCGGCGGTTTTTTATTTGGCGGGTTAACGATTTTCCGCTGAGTAGCCCAACGGCTCAGTCAGCGGCAGCCGGTGGCGGCGTCTGCGGTGGGCGCAGGCCCACTTCAGCCGTCAGTTTCAATTCCTTGCCGTTGCGCATGACCTGAATTGCGATTCGCTCGGAAGGCTTGGTGCGGGCCACCTGGTTCATCGACTTGCGGCCGTCGCCCGCCGGCTCGCCATTGATGCTCAAAATCACGTCGCCCAATTGCAGGCCGGCCTTTTGTGCAGGTCCATCGCGGAAAATACCGGCAACGACGATGCCGGGGCGGTCCTTCAGGCCAAAGGACTCAGCCAGCTCCTGGGTCAGGGGTTGCACCTCGATGCCCAGCCAGCCACGAATCACTTGGCCGTGTTCGATGATGGACTTCATCACTTCCAGCGCCAGCTTGGTCGGGATCGCAAAACCGATGCCCTGAGAGCCGCCGGATTTGGAGAAAATCGCGGTATTGATCCCGGTGAGGTTGCCGTTGGCATCCACCAGCGCGCCGCCGGAGTTGCCTGGATTGATGGCGGCATCGGTCTGGATGAAGTCTTCGTAGGTGTTCAGACCCAACTGGTTACGCCCCGTGGCACTGATGATCCCCATCGTCACCGTCTGGCCGACGCCGAACGGGTTGCCGATGGCCAGCGCGACATCACCGATGCGGATGTTGTCCGAGCTGCCCAGCGTAATGGAGGGCAGGTTTTTCAAGTCAATTTTCAAAACCGCCAGGTCGGTTTCCGGATCGCTGCCGATCACCCGTGCGATGGTTTCCCGGCCGTCTTTGAGCGCCACGACGATCTGATCGGCACCTGAGGTGACGTGGTTGTTGGTCAACAGGTAGCCCTCGGGGCTCATGATCACCGCCGAACCCAGGCTGGACTCCATGCGTCGCTGCTTGGGCAGGTTGTCACCGAAGAAGCGCCGGAACTGTGGGTCTTCGAACAGCGGATGATTCGGCTTGTTGTTGACCATCTTGGTTGTGTACAGGTTGGCCACCGCAGGGGCGGCGCTGCTCACGGCATCGGCGTACGACACCGGCCCCTGTTGAATGAAGGCGGTCTGCGGGGCTTGCTGCAGGTTGACGTCCTGGCTGGGCAGGCCGACCCACTGCGGATAACGCTGAATAATCAATAAAGCGATAAGCACACCAGCGAGCAATGGCCAGCCGAGAAAACGCAGCGCTTTGAGCATCGAACAAGGTCCTGAAAGGAAAAAACGCAGCGTACCTGCGCCATAATGGCGGGCATTATACGAGGACCGGCACGGTCTGAAATGCCTATTTAGGAGACTTTTATGGCTGTTTCTCTGAACACACTCGTTGAAGAAGCCGACCGCTATTTGGGCAGTGCACGGATTCAGGATTATTGCCCCAACGGTCTGCAGGTCGAAGGGCGGCCACATGTCACCCGGATCGTCTCCGGCGTCACGGCCAGCCAGGCATTGCTGGATGCCGCAGTCGATGCCGAGGCGGATGTCGTGCTCGTGCATCACGGGTATTTCTGGAAAGGAGAGGACGCCCGTATCACCGGGATGAAGCAACGTCGGCTGAAGACGCTCCTCAAGCACGACATCAGTCTTCTCGCCTATCATCTGCCCCTCGACCTGCACGCCGAAGTGGGTAACAACGTGCAACTGGCAAGACAGTTGGACATTACGGTGGAAGGGCCGCTCGACCCGGACAATCCACGCATCGTGGGGCTTGTCGGTTCACTCTCCGAACCCATGACGCCGCGGGATTTCGCCCACCGGGTGCAGAGCGCGCTGGGGCGTGAACCGTTGCTGATCGAGGGCAGCGAGATGATTCGCCGCGTGGGCTGGTGCACCGGGGGCGGGCAGGGTTATATCGATCAGGCCGTGCTGGCAGGCGTCGACCTGTATTTGAGCGGCGAGGCCTCGGAGCAAACGTTCCACAGCGCGCGGGAAAACGACATCAGCTTCATTGCCGCGGGTCATCACGCGACGGAGCGATACGGCGTTCAAGCGTTGGGGGATTACCTGGCGCGACGCTTTGCGCTGGAGCATTTGTTCATCGACTGCCCGAATCCCATCTGATGGGTGATGCCGAGTCGATTGCAGCATGTCTGCAGAGAGTGAGGTCATCGTCTTTTACGTCTCATCCGGCCGATTGTTGACCACGCGCAATCCAAGGCGGCGGCGTCAAAAACGGTCCAAATCCCGAGCTATATGGTTATACCGTTTCGATCTATAGAGGCCGCTGATTAGAATCAGCCCCCATGATAAAGTGCCTCGCTCGATAGAGCCCGCAGGCTCTCCATATAAGTACGTGATCCCGTGAGTAACCATGGTCGACAAACTGACGCATCTGAAACAGTTGGAGGCGGAAAGCATCCACATCATCCGTGAGGTCGCCGCCGAGTTCGATAACCCGGTGATGCTGTACTCGATCGGCAAGGACTCCGCCGTGATGCTGCACCTGGCACGCAAGGCGTTCTTTCCGGGCAAGCTGCCGTTCCCGGTGATGCACGTCGACACGCGTTGGAAATTCCAGGAGATGTACCGTTTCCGCGACAAGATGGTCGAGGAGATGGGGCTTGAGTTGATTACCCACATCAACCCGGAAGGGGTGGCCCAGGACATCAACCCGTTCACCCACGGCAGCTCCAAGCACACCGACATCATGAAAACCCAGGGCCTGAAGCAGGCGCTGGACAAACACGGCTTCGACGCTGCCTTTGGCGGTGCCCGCCGCGATGAAGAGAAGTCCCGCGCCAAGGAGCGGGTGTACTCGTTCCGCGACAGCAAGCACCGCTGGGACCCTAAAAACCAGCGCCCGGAGCTGTGGAACGTCTACAACGGCAACGTCAATAAGGGCGAGTCCATCCGGGTGTTCCCGCTTTCCAACTGGACCGAGCTGGACATCTGGCAGTACATCTACCTCGAAGGCATCCCGATCGTGCCGTTGTACTTCTCCGCCGAGCGCGAAGTGATTGAAAAGAACGGCACGCTGATCATGATCGACGACGAGCGCATCCTTGAGCACCTGACCGATGAAGAAAAGGCGCGCATCGTCAAGAAAAAGGTGCGTTTCCGTACGCTTGGTTGCTACCCGTTGACGGGCGCTGTCGAGTCGGAGGCCGAAACCCTGACAGACATCATCCAGGAAATGCTCCTGACGCGAACGTCCGAGCGCCAAGGCCGCGTGATCGACCACGATGGTGCGGGCTCGATGGAAGACAAGAAACGCCAGGGCTACTTCTAAGCTTCGAGTGGCAAGCGGCAAGCTGCAAGTCTGGGTGCATAGCTCCAAAGTCTTTGTGAGCAGCCACCGGTTCTTTGAACGAGTCTGCGGTTTGCCAAGATGCTCGTTGGGCTGATCAACAAAATTTCTAACTAGCTGTACGCCGACAAGCTTGCCGCTTGACGCTTACAGCTTGGAGCTTGAATGCTATGAGTCACCAATCTGATTTGATCAGCGAGGACATCCTCGCCTACCTGGCCCAGCACGAACGTAAAGAGATGCTGCGCTTTCTCACCTGCGGCAACGTCGACGACGGCAAGAGCACGTTGATCGGTCGCCTGCTGCATGATTCCAAGATGATCTACGAAGATCATCTGGAAGCCATTACCCGTGATTCCAAGAAGTCCGGTACCACGGGCGAAGACGTCGATCTCGCGCTTTTGGTGGACGGCCTGCAAGCCGAGCGCGAGCAGGGCATCACCATCGACGTGGCATACCGCTATTTCTCGACGGCCAAACGCAAATTCATCATTGCCGATACACCTGGCCACGAACAGTACACCCGCAACATGGCCACCGGTGCTTCCACCTGTGACCTGGCCATCATCTTGGTGGACGCCCGCTACGGCGTGCAGACCCAGACCCGCCGTCACAGCTACATCGCGTCGCTGCTGGGCATCAAGCACATCGTGGTCGCCATCAACAAGATGGACCTCAACGGCTTCGACGAAACGGTGTTCGAGCAGATCAAGGCCGACTATCTCGCGTTCGCCGAGCGTATTTCCTTGAAACCGACCACCATGGAATTCGTTCCGATGTCGGCGCTCAAGGGCGATAACGTCGTGAACCGTAGCGAGCGCTCGCCGTGGTACACCGGCAAGTCGCTGATGGAAATCCTCGAAACCGTGGAGATTTCCAACGACCGCAACCTCGATGACCTGCGCTTCCCGGTGCAGTACGTCAACCGTCCCAACCTGAACTTCCGTGGCTTCGCCGGGACGCTGGCCAGCGGCATCGTGCGCAAGGGCGACGAAGTCGTGGTATTGCCCTCCGGTAAGGGCAGCCGGGTGAAATCCATCGTCACCTTCGAAGGTGAACTGGAGCACGCCGGCCCTGGCCAGGCTGTGACCCTGACCATGGAAGATGAGATCGACATCTCCCGCGGAGACCTGTTGGTCCATGCCGACAACGTTCCGCAAGTGGCCGATGCGTTCGATGCCATGCTGGTGTGGATGGCCGAAGAGCCGATGCTTCCGGGCAAGAAGTACGATATCAAGCGCGCCACCTCCTATGTGCCGGGCTCGATTGCCAGCATCACCCACCGGGTCGATGTGAACACCCTGGAAGAGGGCCCTGCCAGCGCGCTGCAGTTGAACGAAATCGGTCGGGTGAAAGTCAGCCTTGACGCGCCAATCGCCTTGGACGGCTATGACACCAACCGCACCACGGGCGCATTCATTGTCATCGACCGGTTGACCAACGGCACCGTCGCTGCGGGCATGATCATCGCGAAGCCCGTTGCAGCCGGTCATGACACTCACCATGGCGCGCTGGCTCATGTCTCGGTCGAAGAGCGGGCCCAGCGTTTCGGTCAAAAACCTGCCACCGTGCTGTTCAGCGGCCTGTCTGGCGCGGGCAAGAGCACCCTGGCCTATGCCGTTGAGCGCAAGCTGTTCGACATGGGCCGCGCCGTGTTCGTTCTCGATGGGCAGAACCTGCGTCATGACCTGAACAAAGGGCTGCCGCAGGACCGGGCAGGACGTACCGAAAACTGGCGCCGTGCCGCACATGTGGCGCGCCAGTTCAACGAAGCGGGCCTGCTTACACTGGCTGCATTCGTGGCTCCGGATGCCGCAGGCCGTTCGAATGCCAAAGCGCTGATCGGGGATGATCGTCTGATCACGGTCTACGTGCAGGCCTCGCCGCAAGCTTGTCGCGAGCGCGACCCGCAGGGCCTGTATGCTGCCGACAAGGACAACATCCCGGGTGAGTCCTTCCCGTATGACGTCCCGCTGGATGCCGACCTGGTGATCGACACCCAGTCGCTGAGTGTCGAAGAAGGCGCGAAACAGGTCATCGACCTGCTGCGTGCACGCGGCGCGATCTAAGCGCTGGTCGTTGCACAAGAAACCCGCCAGCGATGGCGGGTTTCTTTTTGCTCCCGATCGGCTTATGGCCGCAGGCCGCAGGAGCGTGCCTTGCCCGCGATCTGGCGCGCAGCGGCAGCAAAATCAGACAGCGCGTTGTTTCAGACTTACCGAGTACTCAGGTTTTATTGCCGCTTCGCGCCAGGTCGCGGGCAAGCGACGCTCCTACGCCCTTCGGGCAGAATCAGACGCTCATAAAACCGGCAAGGGCGAACGCCCCTCACAACGCCGGTCAAACGTGTGTTTCTCACATAACTGCTCCCACCGCGATTCGTATGCCTGTTGTTCGGTGAGGTAGCAATTCTCGGTGCAGTCCGCGGATATGCAGCCAGTCAGTGCAATGCACAACGCGGCAGCCTTGATGAAGTTCATGATCCCTCCAGAAATACGAGGGGAGCTTAGGGCGGGCAACCTTGAGGTGATATCCGACGGCGTCTGACAGGCGTGTCGGGCATTTCTGAGGGGCAAAAAAAAGCCCGCCCTTGAATGTCCCAAGGGCGGGCTTTTGCAGTCACTGGTGCGCTTACTTCTTCAAACCGTAATGCTCATCGAGCATGCCGGGTGTATTCGGCGCTTTAGGTGCGTAGTCCCGTGGAGGCTCGGCGGCAGTGCGTGGCGGTGTCAGGCGATCGCGAGGTGGCTGCAGGGCATCGGGGTGCAGAGCGGCCAGGAGACGTTGGCGAGTGATGTCGTCGGTGGCCAGGCGGTTGGCGCCTTCGGCGAGGTGTTCCTGAACGTCCTGATAGCTCTGGGAAAGCTTCTTGACCAGATTAGCCGTACTGTTGAAATGAGTGACCACCTCGTTCTGGTAGGTGTCGAAACGCTCCTGAACGTCATCCAGCTGGCGCTGAGTGCTGTTAGGCGCGGCATTGGGCAGCGCACGTGCCACGAAGAAACCGATGGCAACACCGGCAACCAGGGCAATCGTCGGCAGCAACCAAACTAAGAGCGAGTAATCCACGAGTCCTTCCTCTATAAACGGCTTTGCTTTACGTTAACGGCTCGAACCTGCGCTGTATAGCGGCGACGCGTCGCCGACATGCCAGCCACAGACAATCAGCTAGACGAGTCGACCCAATTGAAGGTCACGGAGTTCATTCTTGCTCATGCGTGAAACCCCCGTATTCATCGATGGCCCGGTGGGCCAACTCGAAGCCCTGTACCTCGATCTGGAGGAGGCCAAGGGCCTGGCGCTGATCTGCCATCCTAACCCGGTTCAGGGCGGCACGATGCTCAATAAGGTCGTATCGACCCTGCAACGCACCGCGCGTGACGCAGGATACATCACGCTGCGTTTCAACTATCGGGGCGTTGGAGAGAGCGCGGGCAGTTCGGACATGGGCCAGGGCGAAGTCGACGATGCAGAAGCCGCCGCTGTCTGGCTGCGTGAGAAGCACCCCGACCTGCCGATGACCCTGTTCGGTTTCTCGTTCGGTGGTTTTGTCGCCGCCACTCTCGGTGGTCGCCTTGAAGCCAAGGGGCAAGTGCTGAGTCATCTGTTCATGGTAGCGCCCGCGGTGATGCGTATCGCTGATCCGGGTTCGCTGCCCCAACAAGCGCCTTTGACCCTGATTCAGCCGGAAACCGACGAAGTCGTTGACCCACAACTCGTATATGCCTGGTCTGACGCACTCTCGCGCCCCCATGAGCTGCTGAAAGTGGCAGAATGCGGGCACTTTTTCCACGGCAAGCTGACCGATCTCAAGGATCTGGTCGTACCGCGCCTTTGAATCCGCCGCACCCAGAATAAGCGACCTGCCATGACCACTCGTATCCTGACCGGTATCACCACCACCGGTACGCCCCATTTGGGGAACTACGCCGGTGCCATTCGCCCGGCCATCGTCGCCAGCCGCCAGAGCGATGCCGATTCGTTCTACTTCCTGGCGGACTACCACGCGTTGATCAAATGCGACGACCCTCAGCGCATCCAGCGTTCGCGTCTGGAAATCGCCGCGACGTGGCTCGCCGCTGGCTTGGACGTGGACCGGGTGACCTTCTATCGCCAGTCCGACATTCCGGAAATCCCTGAGTTGACCTGGCTGCTGACCTGCGTCGCGGGCAAGGGCCTGCTCAATCGCGCCCACGCTTACAAGGCTTCCGTCGACAAGAACGTCGAAGCGGGAGAGGACCCGGATGCGGGCGTCACCATGGGGCTTTTCAGCTATCCCGTGCTGATGGCGGCGGACATCCTGATGTTCAACGCGGAGCAAGTGCCGGTCGGTCGTGACCAGATTCAGCACGTGGAGATGGCCCGCGACATCGGCCAGCGCTTCAACCACCTGTTCGGCCAGGGCAAAGCGTTTTTCGTCATGCCCGAAGCGCTGATCGAAGAGAGCGTGGCGACCCTTCCGGGCCTCGACGGTCGCAAGATGTCGAAGAGCTACGACAACACCATCCCTTTGTTCAGCAGTGCGAAAGCGATGAAGGAGGCGATTTCGCGCATCGTCACTGACTCGCGCCTGCCGGGCGAGCCCAAGGATCCGGACAATTCGCACTTGTTCACCTTGTATCAGGCTTTCGCCACTCAAGAGCAGACCCAGGCACTGCGTGCTGATCTGTTGCAAGGGCTAGGCTGGGGTGACGCCAAACAACGTCTGTTCCAGTTGCTCGACACGGAACTGGGTGAGGCGCGTGAGAATTACCATCGTCTGATCGAACGTCCGGCCGATCTCGAAGACATTCTGCTGGCCGGTGCCCAGAAGGCGCGTCGTATCGCCACTCCGTTCCTCGGTGAACTGCGTGAGGCCGTGGGCCTGCGCTCTTTCCGCGAGTCCACGCAAGCGGTCGCTGCGACGAAAAAGAAAGCCGTCAAAGGCGCGCGTTTCGTCAGCTTCCGCGAGGACGACGGCAGTTTCCGTTTCCGTCTGTTGGCCGCTGATGGCGAGCAACTGCTGCTGTCGCGGACCTTCGCCGATGGCAAGGCAGCGGGTGCCGTCACCAAGCAGTTGCAGCAAGGCGGCCCGCTGGACATCCGCAGCGAAGGCCAGGCCTTCACGGTCTGGCTGGACGGAGCCTGTGTCGCGGACAGTCCGTCCTATGCCGAGGCTACGGCCCGTGATGCGGCTATCGAGAGCCTGAGGCTGGCCTTGACGCCGCAGCAGGATTAATTGCCATTACAACGGGCCATCGCTACAGTGACGGCCCGTTTTTGTTACCTCGTTAACGAAATTATGACGCCTCTAGAAAGCTATCAGAACGACCTTAAGAAACCCGAGTTCTTCCATGACGCCGCGCAGGAAAATGCGGTGCGTCATCTGCAGCGTCTGTACGACGATCTGATCGCCGCCCATGAGAGCAAGCCCGGCCTGTTCGGCAAGCTGTTCGGCAAGAAGGACGCCACGTTGGTCAAAGGCCTGTATTTCTGGGGTGGGGTAGGTCGGGGCAAGACCTATCTGGTGGACACCTTCTTTGAGGCGCTGCCGTTCGAAGACAAGATGCGCACGCACTTCCACCGTTTCATGAAGCGTGTGCACGAGGAAATGAAGACCCTCAAGGGTGAGAAGGATCCGCTGAAGGCGATTGCCAAGCGCTTCGCTCAGGAAGCCCGAGTCATCTGCTTCGACGAGTTTTTCGTGTCCGATATCACCGATGCCATGATTCTCGGCACCTTGATGGAGGAACTCTTCAAGAACGGCGTGACCCTCGTGGCCACGTCGAACATCGTGCCGGACGGTCTGTACAAGGACGGCCTGCAGCGGGCTCGCTTCCTGCCAGCGATTGCGCTGATCAAGCAGAATACCGACATCGTCAACGTCGACAGCGGCGTGGACTACCGCTTGCGTCATCTGGAGCAGGCCGAGCTGTTCCACTTTCCACTGAACGAAGCTGCGCATGAAAGCTTGCGCAAAAGCTTTCGTGCCCTGACGCCAGAGTGCACCAAGGCCACCGAAAACGATGTGCTGATGATCGAGAACCGCCCGATCAAGGCGCTGCGTACCTGCGACGATGTGGCTTGGTTCGAGTTTCGCGAACTGTGCGACGGCCCGCGCAGCCAGAATGACTACATCGAGTTGGGCAAGATCTTCCACGCCGTTTTGCTCAGCGGCGTTGAGCAGATGAGTGTCACCACCGACGACGTCGCCCGTCGCTTCATCAACATGGTCGACGAGTTTTACGACCGCAACGTGAAGCTGATCATTTCGGCAGAAGTCGAGCTGAAGGATCTGTATGCCGGTGGCCGGTTGAACTTCGAATTCCAGCGCACGCTGAGCCGCTTGCTGGAGATGCAATCCCACGAGTTCCTGTCACGGGCGCACAAGCCGTAACCGCAGTCACCACCTGTAGGAGCGCGCTTGCCCGCGATCGCGATTGCTCAGTCAGAACAGGGTTGTCTGACACGCCGCTGTCGCGGGCAAGCGCGCTCCTACTGTCGATTTAGGCGGCCTGCTGGAATTGTTGCCGGTATTGATTGGGCGACAACTCCGTGTGCTGGCGGAGCAGCCGAGCGAACAAGTGACCTTGCGTGCGTCACCCCCTGTAGGAGCGCGCTTGCCCGCGATCGCGATCGCTCAGTCAGAACAGGGTTGCCTGACACGCCGCTGTCGCGGGCAAGCGCGCTCCTACAATCGATTTAGGCGGCCTGCTGGAATTGTTGCCGGTAGTGATTCGGCGACAGCTCGGTGTGTTGCCTGTACAGCCGAGCGAAGGAGTGACCTTGCGTGCGTCACCCCCTGTAGGAGCGCGCTTGCCCGCGACCGCGATCGCTCAGTCAGAACAAGGTTGTCTGACACGCCGCTGTCGCGGGCAAGCGCGCTCGTACAGTCGATTTAGGCGGCCTGCTGGAATTGTTGCCGGTATTGATTCGGCGACAGCTCGGTGTGTTGCCTGAACAGCCGAGCGAAGAAGCTCGCATCGTCATAGCCGACTTCGTAACTGATGGTCTTGATGCTCTTGCGCGACCCAGACAGCAGCCCTTTGGCGGTCTCGATCCGCAGCCGTTGCAGATAATGCAGCGGTTTATCACCCGTGGCGGTCTGGAAGCGACGCATGAAATTGCGGATGCTCATCCCGTGTTCGCGCGCCACGTCTTCGAAACGGAATTTGTCGGCGAAGTGCTGCTCGAGCCAATGTTGAATCTGCAGAATGATCACGTCCTGATGCAGTTTCTGGCCGCCGAAGCCCATGCGCCCTGGCGAATAGCTGCGCTGAACCTCGTAGAGAATGTCCCGCGCCACGGTTTGCGCCACGTTGGCGCCGCAAAAGCGTTCGATCAGATAGATATACAAGTCACAGGCTGAGATGCTGCCGCCGGCGCAGTACAGGTTGTCGGCGTCAGTCAGGTGTTTCTCTTGATTGAGCAGTACGTTTGGAAAGCGCTCGGCGAAGTCATTGAAGAAGCGCCAGTAGGTGGTCGCTTCCTTGCCGTCGAGCAAACCTGCCTCCGCCAGCCAGAACACACCGCTGGCTTCCCCGCAGAGTACGGCCCCCCGCGCATGCTGCTCGCGTAGCCAGGGCAGGATCTGCGGATACCGGGCGCGCAGCGTGTCGAAATTATCGACGAAGGCAGGAAGGATGATGATATCGGCGTTTTCCAGCGTACCGTCGACCGGCAGAATCACCTCGCTGAAGCTGCGGACCTGCTGGCCATCGGGGCTGACGAGCCGAGTTTCGAAGGCGGCTTTCAGGCCTTGGCCCAACTGCTTGCCATAGCGCAGGCTGGCCAGATGAAAGAAGTCTTTGGCCTGAGTCAGGGTCGAGGCGAAGATTCCATCGATCGCGAGGATGCTAACGCGCCGCAAGGGCACGGTGTGTTGAGTAGACATAATCTTTTGTTCTTATAAGGGAAAGTGGTCAAGCAACGGCGTGATCGTCTTATTTTTTGTCGGGTGTGTCCAGTGTCGTCGTCAAATCCCTCGGCTTACGCTCTGTTCGTGACGACCAGCCGATCCTTCCCCATAAGGTGTCCCATGCTCCCAAGACCACTCTTCAGCCCGGAACACGAGCTTTTCCGCGACAGCGTCCGCAAATTTCTCGAGCAACAGGCCGCGCCCTTTCACGCGCAATGGGAAAAGCAGGGGCATGTTGAGCGCAGCCTGTGGAACCGCGCTGGCGAACAAGGGATGTTGTGTTCCCACCTGCCCGAAGAATACGGCGGCATGGCGGCGGACTTTCTCTACACCACGGTCGTCATCGAAGAGATTTACCGACTGGGCCTGACCGGCATCGGTTTTTCCCTGCATTCGGACATCGTCGCGCCTTACATCCTGCATTACGGCGATGAGGCGCTTAAGCGCAAATACCTGCCGAGGATGGTCTCTGGCGAGTTGGTATCCGCCATCGCCATGACTGAGCCGGGCGCGGGCTCTGACCTGCAGGGCGTGAAGACCACGGCCGTTCTGCAAGGGGACGAGTACGTCATCAATGGCTCAAAGACATTCATCACTAACGGGTTTCTCGCGGATCTGGTGATCGTCGTGGCGAAAACCGACCCCAAGGCAGGCGCGAAGGGGACAAGCCTGTTTCTTGTGGAGGCGGGCACGCCGGGCTTCGAGAAGGGCAAGCGTCTGGAAAAGGTCGGGATGAAGGCGCAAGACACCTCCGAATTGTTCTTTCAAGATGTTCGGGTGCCGAAGGAGAACCTGTTGGGACAGGCAGGCATGGGCTTTGCCTATTTGATGCAGGAGCTGCCACAAGAGCGCCTGACCGTCGCCATTGGTGCCATTGCGTCGGCTGAAGCCGCGTTGCAATGGACACTGGATTACACCCGCGAGCGCAAGGCGTTTGGGCAGGCGATCGCTGATTTTCAGAACACTCGGTTCAAGCTGGCGGAGATCGCTACCGAAGTGCAGATCGGGCGTGTATTTATCGACCGCTGTCTGGCATTGCATTTAGAGGGCAAGCTGGATGTGCCGACGGCGGCGATGGCCAAATACTGGGCTACGGACCTGCAATGCAAGGTGCTGGACGAATGCGTGCAATTGCATGGCGGCTACGGCTTCATGTGGGAATACCCGATCGCACGGGCTTGGGCGGATGCGCGGGTGCAGCGGATTTATGCGGGCACCAACGAGATCATGAAAGAGATCATTGCCCGTTCGCTTTGAATCGAACGCTTGTAGGAGCGCGCTTGCCCGCGAATGGGGTGTGTCAGTCAATATCAACGTTTCAGACACATCGCAATCGCGGGCAAGCGCGCTCCTACAGGGGTTGTGCGTTACGGAGCTGGGTTTGGTTGATCCTTGTGAATCGCCTCGATGCCCGCCAACACCTCTTCGGACAACACCAAATCGGCGCTGGCCAGGTTGCTCTCCAGTTGCTCGAGCGTCGTCGCCCCGATGATGTTGCTGGTGACGAACGCACGGCCGGTGACGAACGCCAGCGCCATCTGCGCCGGATCCAGGCCATGCTCTCGGGCCAGCGCAACGTAGCGGGCGCAGGCGGCTTCCGATTGCGGATTGAAGTAGCGGGTGAAGCGACTGTACAGGCTGAGTCGACCTTTGGGTGGGCGGGCACCGTCGGCGTACTTGCCGGACAGCAGTCCGAACGCCATCGGCGAGTACGCCAGCAGGCCGCATTGTTCGCGAATCGCCACTTCGGCCAGCCCCACCTCGAAGCTGCGGTTCAGCAGGTTGTAGGGGTTCTGGATGGACACCGGGCGTACCAGGCCGTGGGCCTCAGACTCGGCCAGGTATTTCATCGCGCCCCACGCGCTCTCGTTGGACAGACCCACATGGCGGATCTTCCCAGCCTTGACCTGCTCGTCCAGAGCTTCGAGGGTCTCGAGCAGCGGCGTGAACTGTTCCTCGCTGTGGGTATAACCCAGCTTGCCGAAGAAATTGGTGCTGCGCTCGGGCCAGTGCAGTTGGTAGAGATCGATGTAGTCGGTCTGCAAGCGCTTGAGGCTGGCATCGACGGCGGCAACGATATGCGCGCGGTTGAATTTCAGCGGCGCGTTGCGAATGTAGTCGATGCCGTTGCCCGGCCCGGCGATTTTGCTGGCGAGGATCCAGTCGGCGCGGTCGCCGCTTTTACTGAACCAGTTGCCGATGATGGTTTCGGTGCTGGCGTAGGTTTCTTTCTTGGGCGGGACAGGATACATCTCGGCGGTATCCATGAAGTTGATCCCGGCAGCCTTGGCTCGCTCAATCTGGGCGAAGGCTTCGGCCTGGGTATTCTGCTCGCCCCAGGTCATGGTGCCCAGGCAGATCGCGCTGACAGTGAGGTCGGTTCTGCCCAGTTGGCGGTAATCCATACAGCTCTCCCGATCAAAAGACCCATAAAAGCAGGTTGAAATTTTTTTCGCAATCTGCATAATTCCGCAGCTCTTCATCGTGGGAGTGATGCCCCGCGATACAAGACACCGCTGCGATCGAACGCGCTGACCCGAGCCCCCTATAGCGTTCGTGCCCGGCGGCCTTTGACTTGTCAAAGACCGTACTAACGAGTATGCTCCGCCGTCTATTTTTTCAGGCGGCCTTTGAGGCTATAAAGAATGAAAACTTTTACCGCTAAACCGGAAACAGTAAAGCGCGACTGGTACGTCGTCGACGCTGCTGGCCAGACCCTGGGTCGTTTGGCCACTGAAATCGCGAGCCGTCTGCGTGGCAAGCACAAGCCGGAATATACTCCGCACGTCGACACTGGCGACTACATCGTCGTGATCAACGCTGAGCAAATCCGTGTCACTGGCGCCAAGACCTCCGACAAGATCTACTACTCTCACTCCGGTTTCCCGGGCGGGATCAAGTCGATCAACTTTGAAAAGCTGATCGCCAAAGCTCCTGAGCGCGTGATCGAGACCGCGGTCAAAGGCATGCTGCCTAAGAACCCGCTGGGTCGCGACATGTATCGTAAGCTGAAAGTCTATGCGGGCGCTGCTCACCCTCATACTGCTCAGCAGCCCCAAGAACTGAAGTTTTAACGGAATAGTTCATTATGTCGGCGACTCAAAATTACGGCACTGGCCGTCGCAAGACCGCAACCGCACGCGTTTTCCTGCGTCCGGGCACCGGTAACATCTCCATCAACAACCGCTCGCTGGACACGTTCTTCGGCCGCGAAACCGCCCGCATGGTGGTTCGTCAGCCTCTGGAACTGACCGAGACCGTTGAAAAATTCGACATCTACGTCACCGTTATCGGCGGCGGTGTAAGTGGTCAGGCTGGCGCAATTCGCCACGGTATCACCCGCGCTCTGATGTCCTACGACGAAACCCTGCGCAGCGCATTGCGCAAAGCAGGCTACGTCACTCGCGATGCTCGCGAAGTTGAACGTAAGAAAGTCGGTCTGCGTAAAGCGCGTAAGCGTCCGCAGTACTCGAAGCGTTAATTCGCTTTCGTTCAAAAAGAACGCTCAGTTCCCTGTGGGAACTGGGCGTTTTTTTATGGGCGTCTATTATTGGTGATGACGACGTGGATCACCCGCGGATGCCTCGATCTTCATGGCTTCCCAGTTTTCGCCAAACGGCAGTCTCCTAGAAGGATCAGGGTGCTCCGATTGCCCTTGGCAGGATGCATCGACAGCTAGAAAAATAATTCGAAAAGGGCGCCTGGCCCACCGGGCATCCAACAGCTGATGGGAGAGGACGTAATGAGCAATGACGGCGTGAATGCAGGCCGGCGTCGCTTCCTTGTCGCTGCCACTTCGGTGGTCGGTGCTGCAGGGGCGGTCGGTGCTGCGGTTCCGTTCGTAGGGTCCTGGTTTCCCAGCGCCAAAGCCAAGGCCGCTGGCGCCCCCGTCAAGGTCAACATCAGCAAGATCGAGCCCGGCCAACAGATCATCGCCGAGTGGCGTGGCCAACCGGTGTTCATTGTTCACCGCACACCGGAAATCCTCACCAATTTAGGCAAGATCACCGCTCAGCTTTCCGATCCCGAGTCCAAGAACTCCACTCAGCCTGCGTACGTCGATCCTGTGGTCCGTTCGATCAAGCCCGAGATGCTGCTGTTAATCGGGATCTGTACCCACCTGGGTTGTTCGCCCACCTTCCGTCCGGAAGTAGCCCCGGCAGACTTGGGAAAGGATTGGGTGGGGGGCTATTTCTGTCCCTGTCACGGCTCCCACTACGACTTGGCCGGCCGCGTTTACAAGGCCCAACCCGCACCCTTGAACCTGCCAGTACCGCCCCATTCCTATGAGTCGGACTCGGTTATCGTCATTGGTGTCGACCAGGAGAAAGCGTGATGAGCAAGCTCATGGACTGGATTGATGCACGTTTCCCTGCCACTTCCCTGTGGGAAGACCACCTGAGCAAGTACTACGCCCCCAAGAACTTCAACTTTTTCTATTTCTTCGGCTCGCTCGCGCTATTGGTATTGGTCAACCAGATTGTCACCGGCATCTGGTTGACGATGAGCTACACCCCTTCGGCGGAAGAAGCGTTCGCGTCCGTCGAATACATCATGCGTGACGTGGAATACGGTTCGATCCTGCGCTTGCTGCATTCCACGGGCGCGTCGGCGTTCTTCATCGTCGTTTATCTGCATATGTTTCGCGGACTGCTCTACGGCTCGTACCAGAAGCCACGGGAACTGGTCTGGATCTTCGGGATGCTGATTTACCTGGCGCTCATGGCGGAGGCCTTCATGGGGTATCTCTTGCCTTGGGGGCAGATGTCGTACTGGGGCGCGCAGGTGATCATTTCGCTGTTCGGGGCCATTCCGGTCATTGGCAATGACCTCACCCAATGGATACGTGGCGACTATCTGATTTCGGGCATTACCTTGAACCGCTTCTTCGCGCTGCACGTCGTGGCGCTGCCCATCGTGATCCTCGGGCTGGTGGTGCTGCACATCCTGGCGCTTCACGAAGTCGGATCGAACAACCCGGATGGCGTGGACATCAAGAAGCTCAAGGATGAGAACGGCAAGCCGCTGGATGGCATTGCGTTTCACCCGTACTACACAGTCAAGGACATCGTCGGTGTGGTCGTGTTTCTGTTCATCTTCTGTTCCATTGTGTTTTTCTTTCCGGAGATGGGCGGTTATTTCCTGGAAAAGCCCAATTTCGAACAAGCCAACGCATTCAAGACGCCGGAACACATCGCCCCTGTCTGGTACTTCACTCCGTTCTACGCCATCTTGCGTGCGATCCCTGACAAACTCATGGGCGTCATGGCGATGGGGGCCGCCATTGCAGTGCTGTTCGTGCTGCCATGGCTGGATCGCAGTCCGGTCAAGTCCATGCGCTACAAAGGTTGGCTGAGCCGAGTCTGGTTGATGTTGTTCTGCGTGGCGTTCGTGACCCTGGGGGTTCTGGGCGTGCTGCCGCCCAGCCCAGGCCGAGCGTTGCTGTCACAGGTGTGCACGTTCCTCTACTTCGGCTACTTCATCCTGATGCCGTTCTATACGCGCATGGAGAAGACAAAACCCGTGCCGGAAAGGGTGACGGGCTGATGAAAAGACTATGGGCGGTACTCCTCCTGGTAGCGCTACCGGTGCTGGCCTTCGCCGAAGAGCATGGCGGGCCTGAGCTCGAAAGTGTGGATATCGATGTCTCCGACAAGGTGGCGATGCAAGACGGGGCGCGGACGTTCGTCAACTATTGCATGGGCTGTCATGGCGCTAAATTTCAACGCTATGAGCGGGTGGCGGACGATCTGGGGATTCCCCACGATCTGATGCTCGAGAAACTGGTGTTCACGGGTGCGAAGATCGGGGACCACATGGTCACCGGCATGCAGCCTGCCGAGGCCAAGGTCTGGTTCGGCGCCGCGCCGCCCGATCTGACGTTGGTCGCCCGTGTGCGTGGCACTGACTGGCTGTATGGGTATTTGCGTTCGTTCTACGAAGACCCTGCGCGCCCCTGGGGCGTGAACAACACGGTCTTTCCGAACGTCGGCATGCCTAACGTCCTCGTCGGGCTGCAGGGGCGTCAGGTTATCGGCTGCAAGCAGATTCAACGCGTCGAGGGGGGCAAGAAGCAGTACGACCCCCTGACCGGCAGTCCTCTGACCCATGAAGCCTGTGACCAATTGACCATCGTGCCCAAGACCGGCACGTTGACCGAGGAGCAATTCGACGAAAAGGTGAAGAATCTCGTGACGTTCCTCGCCTACTCGGCGAACCCGGTCAAATTGCAGCATCAGCGCATCGGTACCTATGTGCTGTTGTACCTGGCGGTGCTGTTCATCTTCGCTTATCTCCTCAAGCGCGAGTACTGGAAGGATGTGCACTGAGCACTGGCTTGAAGCAGTGCCTGCTTTCGATCGTGGCTGGGTCAGCGCCGAACGCGCATTGGCACGCGCGTATCCTTCACGGGCCCAGCTATGAAGCGTCGGATTCGGGTAATGACCACAGACCGGGTATAGTGGCGGGCGAAAGATTGCAGAATTTGCAGGGCATAAATGCGCTATCTTGTCGCCCGCGATGAACACCCCCTTATGGATAACGCCGCAGGCGTCGTTCGGGCGCGTTCGTTTTTCTGCTTCTGCCTATTTGACAAGCGAGGAGGATCGCCATGGGCGTGACCAACCGGTTGGCCTGTTACTCCGACCCCGCCGACCACTATTCCCACCGCGTGCGCATCGTGCTCGCCGAGAAGGGTGTCAGCGCCGAGATCATCGATGTCGTTGGAGGCCAGCCCTCCGCCAGGCTGATCGAGGTAAACCCTTACGGCACAGTACCCACGCTGGTCGATCGTGACCTGGCTCTCTACGAATCGACGGTGGTCATGGAATATCTGGATGAGCGCTATCCGCATCCGCCTTTACTGCCGGTTTACCCTGTGGCCCGAGCCAACAGCCGTCTGCTGATGCACCGCATTCAGCGCGACTGGTGTGCTTTGGTGGATGTCATTCTGGATTCGCGCACCAAAGAGGCCTCGCGTGCCCAGGCGCGCAAGGAATTGCGCGAAAGTCTGACCGGCGTCTCGCCACTGTTTGCGGAAAAGCCTTTTTTCCTCAGTGACGAGCAAAGTCTGGTCGACTGCTGTCTACTGCCCATACTCTGGCGTCTGCCGGTTCTGGGTATCGAATTGCCGCGGCCCGCCAAGCCGCTGCTTGATTATATGGAGCGCCAGTTCGCGCGTGAGGCATTTCAGGCAAGCTTGTCTGCTGCCGAACGCGACATGCGCTAAGGCTTAAGGAACCGTTCGATGAATTCCAGTCGCCCCTACTTGATCCGCGCTCTTTACGAGTGGATCGTGGACAACGATTGCACGCCACACATCCTGGTCAATGCCGAATATCCGGCCGTCCAGGTTCCCCAGGGCTTCGCCAATGATGGGCAGATTGTCCTCAACATTTCGCCGAGCGCCGTGCGTCATTTGCATATGGACAACGACGCCGTGAGTTTCGAAGGCCGCTTCGGCGGCGTTCCCCATAGTCTCTACGTGCCGGTTGCGGCGGTCATGGGCATCTATGCTCGGGAAAATGGCCAAGGCATGGTTTTCGACCTGGAGCCGGCAGTCGACGACGATGAGGATCTGGATGTCGAGGACGATGACATGCCGCCACCTGATGACGAGCCACCGCGCCCCAGCGGTCGGCCGAGTCTGAAAGTGGTCAAGTGATCTTTCGGCAGTAACAAAAAAGGCGATCCGGGTGGATCGCCTTTTTTTCGTGCTGCAGAAAAAACCGTTGTAGGAGTGCGCTTGCCCGCGAATACGTATCTACAGCCGCAGCGGATGTGTCGGACGCCAGGAGCCTATCGCGGGTAAGCGCGCTCCTACAAGCTCGACCCATGTCAGTCGATGTACTCGAACAGCTTCACGATTTTCTGCACGCCACTCACGCCTTGGACCAGATTGGTGGCGCGGTTGGCTTCCGCCTGGGTCAGCAGGCCCAACAGGTACACGATCCCGTTCTCGGTCACCACCTTGATGCGCGAGCCGGGAATGGCGCTGTCGGTCAGCATTTCGGTCTTGATCTTGCTGGTCAGCCAGGCGTCGTTACTGCGGGCGAGCAGGGAAGAGGGCTCGATGACCTGCAGCTCGTTGTTGACCTTCTTGACCTTCTGCACTTGGCTGGCGGTCTGTTCCGCGAGTTGCTTGAGGTCGGCGCGAGGCGTTTGGCCTGCCAGCAGGACGATGCCGTTGAAGCTGGTCACGACGATGTGCGAAGCGTTATCCAGGTCGGGACTGGCTTTGGCGATATTGACCGCCACTTTGGTTTCGATCAGCGAGTCGTCGATCTTGCTGCCCAATGTGCGGGTACCGCGATCATCCTCGATCGGCGCTTCGCGGCTGACATTGACCACTGAGCTGCATCCGCTGAGACCCAGGCAAAGGGTCAGGGCCACCAGGCTGAGGCGTGTGGATATCATTCTTCACTCCCGAAAATTTGGCTGTCGATCAAGTAGCACAAGCAGTGGATCACCAACAGGTGGACCTCCTGAATGCGTGCGGTGACTTCGGCCGGAACACGGATTTCCACGTCTTCCGGCAGCAGCAGCGACGCCACGTCGCCGCCGTCGCGCCCGGTCAGAGCCACGACGATCATTTCCCGGTCATGGGCGGCCTGAATGGCCTGGATGATGTTGGCAGAGTTGCCACTGGTGGAGATCGCCAGAAGGACATCGTTGGGCTGGCCGAGGGCGCGAATCTGCTTGGAAAAAATCTCGTTGTAACTGTAGTCGTTGGCGATCGAGGTGATCGTCGACGTGTCTGTGGTCAGTGCGATGGCGGGCAGGCTCGGACGCTCGCGTTCGAAGCGGTTCAGCAGTTCGGACGAGAAGTGCTGAGCGTCTCCCGCCGAACCGCCGTTGCCGCAGGCGAGAATCTTGCGCTCGGTAAGCAGAGCGTCGACCATGACCTGGCTGGCTTGCTCGATGTAAGGTGCAAGAACGTCCATCGCCTGTTGCTTGGTATCGATGCTGGCCTGAAAAAGCTGGCGAATTCGGGATTGCATGTCCATCTATGAAAACCTTAATAGGGGCGGCTGGGCGGTGGGCGTCTGAATCAGGTCAGCGGCCTCCCGGCACAAAACTGTGCAGCCCGCAAAGCAAAGAGCAAAAAACGGTGTGAATGAGGTGTCCGGAAAAGCGCGCCGCTTGTGCATTCACCGGGGGTTTAGCCTTCGAACGCATGTTGCAGCCAGTTCAGAGCAGGGGCCGCGCCTGGGTCGCCGTTGATCGCCACGACATCGAAACGGCAGGGGGAATCAGACCATTTCAGATTGCTCTGCAGAAACCATTGCGCGGCCAGGATGAGTTTTTCCTGCTTGCGAAAATCGACGCTCTCCAGTGCGCCGCCCCATCCGGCATGGCGCCTATAGCGAACTTCGACGAATACTACTGTATCGCCGTCGAGCATGACCAGATCAAGCTCGCCGCGTTTGCATGACCAGTTCTGCGCGATGAGCTGCAATCCATGCTGCTGCAGGTGACGCAGGGCATAGGCTTCCGCCATTTGCCCTGCGGTCGGTCGCGCCGGGTCCGTGGTCAAGGAGCCGTATCCGGCAGGCGCTGGACCTTGCCATCGACAAACTGAGCCCATGGCAATTGACGCTCGATACGCTGGCCCTGACCGATGGCCAGGCTCCCCGACAGGCCGTCGATGCGGCTTTCCGGAAGGGTCTTGAGTTGAGTCAGGCGCGGCGCGAGACGGTAGGCGTCGATGCCCATGGCATACAGGCGACCCAGGCTGCCGGCGGCCTGCGGCCATTGATTGGTGACCTGCTGGCGCAGCGGGTCGGCCGCATTCAGCAGCCAAGGCGTTTCACAGAAGCGCACGCCGGCCAAGTCGTTGTACATGGCTTGGTCGCCGCTATTGGTGAACAGATGGGAAGTGGCGTAGACCGGTACATCGCCCGCGTACTGGAAGACCATCGTCGGTTTGATCTGCTGCGCTTGCTGCGGAGTGGCAGCCAGGAACATGAAATCGACGTCCTGACGGCGCGAGGGCTGAGCGGCCATTTGAGCGCCAGTGGTGCTCTGCAGGCGCTGTGCGCGGCCTTCGCTGTTACGCAACTGGAACAGGTCCGCCACTTGTTGGGCCAGCGCAACGGGTTGGTCGATACGCTCGACGCCCAGCAGCGTCCCGCCCTTGGCTTGCCAGCTTTGACGGAAGGCTTCAAGTACGCGGTCGCCCCATTCGCCTTTCGGCACCATGGCCACTGCGCTGCGTTTGCCGTCCGCCCAAGCGCGGCGAGACACTTCGCGAGCTTCGTCTTCCGCCGCCAAGCCGAACTGGAACAGCTCCGTCGGGCCTTGGGTGGTCACATCGCTGTAGTTCAACGCCAGCGTGGTGATCGGCAACTGCGGGTGCGCGCTGAGTTGCTTGACCAGCGGCTTCTCCAGCGGACCGACAACCATTTGCGCGCCTGCGGCCTTGGCCTGAGCGTAGAAGGCATCCATGGATGTCACGCGGGAGCTGTCGAAGACCTCAATGGCAGGCGACGGCTGACCAGCCTGCTGTGCTTGATAATGCGCAGCCATGAAGCCGTCGCGCAGGGCGCGTGCGACCGAGGCGAGCGGGCCATCCTGCGGCAGCAGCAGGGCAATCTTGGTCAGTGGCTGGCTTTTCAGCTCCCGCAGTTGAGCAAGAGAGGTAGGCAGTTGGCGGGCAGCAGGGTGCTGCGGGTTCTGCGCTTTCCAGTTGTCGATGGCAGCCTGCTGCTGCTCCAGCGTACCGGCGCCTTTGACAGCACGTGCGAGGCTTAGCCAGCCCCCCATGTCGTCATTTGCGGTGCTTTGCAGTTGTTCCGGCGGCAGGGCGGCGACCAGCGTCCAGATGGCGTCGTTGTTGGCGGTCAGAGCATCGCCTTGCAGGAGCGGACCCATGAAGACTCGTTCGCTGGCAGCGGCAAGCGGTTGGCCATCGGCCTCGAAAGCGCGGGCGCGTGCCGTGTGAGCTCGGGTCTGCAAGTCCACGGGCATTTCGCCCAGGTGCTGCATGCTGGGATGGTTGAGCGCTGTCAGCGCCGCCTTGGGCTGGCTGCGCCCGAGCGCAAGTTCAGCGGACAAGGTATTGGCGTAGATTTGCTTGTCGGTCTTGAGCTGATCGATCTGGACCTGCTCCAGGATGCTGGCCGCGCGGCTCGGATTGTTCTGGCGCGCGGCCAGATCCGCAGCCGTCAGGCGCAGCAGCGCGGCCTGGTCCGGTGTCTTGGCGGCGGCAGCCTGTTCAAGCAGTTGCTCGATACTGGCATCCGGCGTGCGGGGCAGCTCGCCCAGACTCGAAGAGGGTGAACTGGCACAGGCCGCCAACAGGGCAGCCAGGCAGAGGGCAGAGAACAGCCGCAGGCAAGCGATCATGTATATGTCCTGGTACTCAAGCAAATAAGCGTGGAATTGTACCCAAGCGCTGGCCGGGGTGCGATGTCGTAGACGTTAAACCCCAAATATTGGCCCGCTCGCGCATGGAGTGGGCTGCTCGGTCAATGATTTGTCCTGGCCTGGGCACACGGCCCTGAGACCGGGGCGAGTCGTTCGCTTCATTCGTCAATCTCCCTGTTTGTTTCGCCTTAACCTGTACAATGCAGGCTTTGACCGACCATGAGGTGTCCGCTTTGACTGCTCCGGGTGTTTCGAATTCCACTGCAGGCTCGCTTTATGTGGTGGCCACGCCAATTGGCAACCTGGATGACATGAGCGTGCGCGCCTTGAAGGTGTTGCGTGAAGTTTCGTTGATCGCTGCTGAAGATACCCGGCATTCGTTACGGCTGATGCAGCATTTCGGCATTTCCACTCCGCTGGCGGCGTGTCACGAACACAACGAGCGCGATGAGGGCAGCCGATTCATCGCTCGTTTGCAGGCCGGAGACAACGTGGCCTTGATTTCCGATGCGGGCACACCGCTGATTTCCGATCCGGGTTATCACCTGGTGCGTCAAGCGCGGGCGGCGGGGGTTCAGGTCATTCCCGTTCCGGGGGCCTGCGCGCTGATCGCAGCATTGTCCGCCGCCGGGCTGCCGTCCGATCGTTTCATCTTCGAAGGCTTTCTTCCGGCCAAGTCGGTCGGCCGCAAGGCGCGACTCGAGCTGCTCAGGGAGGAGTCGCGCACAGTCATCTTTTATGAAGCGCCTCACCGCATTCTGGAATGCCTTCAGGACATGGAAGCGATCTTCGGCGCTGATCGGCCGGCTGTCCTGGGGCGTGAGTTGACCAAGACCTTTGAAACCCTGAAGGGGTTGCCGCTGGGTGAGCTGCGCGAATTCGTCGAGCGCGACAGCAACCAGCAGCGCGGTGAGTGCGTGGTACTGGTGGCAGGGTGGAGTGAACCTGAAGGTGAAGATGCAGTCGGTGCCGAAGCGCGGCGCGTGTTGGACCTGCTCCTGGGGGAAATGCCGCTCAAGCGCGCGGCGGCACTGGCCGCCGAGATCACCGGTGTGCGCAAGAATCTGCTTTATCAAGTAGCGCTTGAGAGGCAGAAAGGCGAGTGACAGTGGCCCCTCAGCCGGTCGTTTAAATGGCCGGAAGGCTGATTAAAGCTTGTTCTGGAGCCTGGCAGTCAGTACCCTTGGCGGCGGAGAGTCGATTGGACAGTCGCTGCTTTTCATTGTTCCGCAATGAAAGGGGGAGGAAAGTCCGGGCTCCATAGGGCGGAGTGCCAGGTAACGCCTGGGGGGCGCGAGCCTACGGAAAGTGCCACAGAAAACAACCGCCTAAGCACTTCGGTGCCGGTAAGGGTGAAAAGGTGCGGTAAGAGCGCACCGCACGGCTGGCAACAGTGCGTGGCTAGGTAAACCCCACTCGGAGCAAGACCAAATAGGGTTCCAAGGCGTGGCCCGCGCTGGAACCGGGTAGGTTGCTAAAGATGTCCAGTGATGGCCATCGTAGAGGAATGACTGTCCTCGACAGAACCCGGCTTACAGATCGACTCTCCACCTCTTCCCACCTCGCATTTCCCTCGTAATACCCCTCGTCGTAAATATCGAAAAAAGTCAGAACCTGAGAAAGCACTTTAACTTCGAGCCTCATGCTTTTGAGTTTCTTCAGGTTTATCCGAAGGAACGCTCCGTTTTTTCTTAAAACTCCTCTATGACGTCGCGTAAATCTCCGTCCTGTAAGGCTTTTCCTTAAGAAGTTGCCTTGACGGTGTGGTGGGCGGATTCCTATAGTGTGCGCAAGTGGCGGAAAGTGGCGTGAAGTGGGTTTTTTGAGCGCAAAAAGATAATATTCGGAGAAAGCGCCTGTGTTCCGTGGTGCAAATGCAATCAATCTCGACGCAAAGGGCCGTCTCGCTATGCCGAGCCGGTACCGTGACGAGCTCGATTCGCGTAGCGCCGGCCAATTGATCGTCACCATTGATACCGTCGACCCCTGCTTGTGCATCTATCCACTTCCGGAATGGGAACTGATTGAGGCCAAGTTGCGTGAGCTCGCGACATTTCGCGAAGAGAACCGTCGTTTACAGCGGTTGCTGATAGGTAATGCGGTTGATCTGGAGCTCGATGGCAGTGGTCGTTTTCTGGTGCCACCCCGTTTGCGTGACTACGCCAAGCTCGATAAGCGAGTCATGCTGGTAGGCCAGCTGAACAAGTTTCAATTGTGGGATGAGGACGCCTGGAACGCGCTGGCTGATGCGGACCTGGCGGCCATTCAAAAACCGGGCGCGATGCCTGATGAACTGCGTGATCTGATTCTGTGACTATGAATAGCGGCTTTACTCACATCACCGTACTGCTCGAAGAAGCCGTCGAGGCTCTCGCGGTGCGCGCCGATGGCTGCTATCTGGATGGCACGTTCGGGCGGGGCGGCCACAGCCGTCTCATTCTCCAGAAGCTCGGGCCGGATGGCCGGCTTCTCGGCTTCGACAAGGATCCTCAAGCGATTGCCACCGGGCAAGCGCTGGCGGCCGAAGACGGCCGCTTTGTCATTGTGCAGCGCAGTTTTGCCGAATTGGGCGACGAGGCTCTAGCCCGGGGCATTGCCGGGAATGTCAGCGGTATTCTGTTGGACTTGGGCGTTTCTTCGCCACAGCTCGACGACCCGGAACGCGGCTTCAGCTTCATGAACGATGGTCCGCTGGACATGCGCATGGATCCGTCGCGCGGTGTCAGCGCTGCGGAATTCGTCAACACCGCCCCCGTGGACGAAATCGCGCGCGTTTTCAAGGAATATGGCGAAGAACGTTTCGCCAAGCGCATGGCGGCTGCAGTGGTCGCGCGCCGTGAGGTCCAGCCTTTCGAGCGCACCGGTGACCTGGCCGAGGTCCTTAAAGTGGCCAATCCAGCATGGGAGAAGGGCAAGAACCCTGCGACCCGCGCGTTCCAAGGGTTGCGCATTCACGTCAATAACGAACTGGGCGATCTGGAAGCGGGCCTGGATGCCGCGCTGGAAGCCCTCGAAGTGGGCGGCCGTCTGGCCGTGATCAGCTTTCACTCCCTGGAAGACCGTATCGTCAAACTGTTCATGCGCAAGCTGGTGAAGGGCGAAGCGGACAACATGCCGCGCAATCTGCCGATCCGGCATCAGGCCTTCGAGCCTCGCATCAAGCTGATCGGAAAGGCTCAATTCGCCTCCGATGAAGAGACCCGCGCCAACCCTCGCTCACGCAGTGCCGTGATGCGCGTTGCGGAGAAACTCCGGTGAGTCGCGGTTTCTTCAAACCCCTGCCCGGGGGCAGCTTCTTCATGATGCTGCTTTTCATCGCCGTCCTGGTATCGGCGATTGCCGTTTCCTACAGCGCGCACTGGAACCGCCAGTTGCTCAATTCCCTGTATGCCGAACTCAGCGTTCGTGACAAGGCGCAGGCCGAGTGGGGGCGGCTGATCTTGGAACAGAGCACTTGGACGGCCCATAGCCGCATTGAAAACCTGGCCACCGATCAGTTGAAAATGCACATTCCTAATGCCGCCGACATCCGGATGGTGTCGCCATGATGAAGCTTGAAGGCGCACTGTATCCGTGGCGGTTCCGCGTGGTGGTCGGTTTGCTGTCGGTCATGGTCTTGGCCATTTCCTACCGCATCGTCGATCTACAGGTCATTGACCACCGCTTCCTGATCGAGCAAGGCGATGCTCGCAGTCTGCGCACCGTCTCGATTCCTGCTCACCGCGGGTTGATTACCGACCGCAATGGAGAGCCGCTGGCCGTCAGTACGCCTGTCACCACTATTTGGGCAAACCCGTCCGAAATGCAGGCGGATAAAAGTAAATGGGGTGTGTTGGCGCAAGCCTTGGGGCAGGATCCCAAAGCCTTGACCGACCGTCTGAATGAACAGGCTTCCAAGGAGTTTATCTACCTGGTCCGTGGCCTGACCCCGGAGCAGGGGCAGGCGGTGCTCGATTTGAAGGTACCGGGAGTCTACGGCAAAGAAGAGTTTCGCCGTTTCTATCCGGCAGGCGATGTCACCGCGCACATGGTCGGCTTTACCGACCTGGACGACCACGGCCGCGAAGGCGTGGAGCTGGCATACGACGATTGGCTCGCCGGCGTGCCCGGTAAGCGGCAGGTCATCAAGGACCGGCGCGGCAGGTTGATCAAGGACCTGCAAGTGAAGAAAAACGCCAAGGCCGGGAAGACCTTGGCTTTGTCTATTGATCTGCGCCTGCAATACCTGGCGACCCGCGAGCTGCGCAATGCGATTCAGGAAAACGACGCCAAGGCGGGAAGCCTTGTCATCATGGACGTGAAGAGCGGTGAAGTGTTGGCGATGGTGAACCAGCCAACCTACAACCCCAACAACCGTCGGACCATGGTGCCAGCCGCCATGCGTAACCGCGCAATCATCGACGTGTTCGAGCCGGGCTCGACGATGAAACCGATTTCCATGACGGCGGCGCTGGACAGCGGCCGCTGGAAGCCCAGCGACAAGGTCGAGGTGTACCCCGGCACGTTGCAGATCGGCAAATACACCATTCGTGACGTGACCAAGACCGAAGGCCCGATCCTCGACCTGACCGGCATTCTGATCAACTCCAGTAACGTCGGCATGAGCAAGGTGGCGTTTGATGTGGGTGGCGAAGCCATTTTCCGTGCCATGCAGCGCGTAGGCCTGGGTCAGTACACAGGGCTGGGCTTTCCCGGCGAGCGTGTCGGCAACCTGCCGAACTACCGCGAATGGCGCAAGGCGGAAACGGCGACCCTGTCGTACGGCTATGGCCTGTCGGTGACGGCGCTGCAACTTGTCCACGCCTACTCGGCACTGGCCAACAACGGCAAGATCGTCCCGCTGACCATTCTAAAAACCGACAAGCCGGCCGAAGCGACCCAGGCCATCCCGGAAGCAACCGCCAAGACCTTGCAAACCATGCTTCAGGCGGTCATCGAGGACCCGCGTGGCGTTTATCGTGCCCGCGTCCCGTCCTACCACGTTGCCGGCAAGTCCGGTACTGCGCGTAAAACGTCGGTCGGTACCAAGGGGTACGCTGAAAACTCCTACCGCTCCCTGTTCGCCGGATTCGGACCGATGAGCAATCCGCGCTACGCCATCGTGGTGGTCATCGACGAGCCGAGCAAAGGTGGCTACTTCGGTGGTCTGGTCTCGGCACCGGTCTTCAGCAAGGTCATGTCGGGCACGCTGCGTCTGATGAACGTGCGCCCTGATAACCTCGCGCCCGTTCCGCCCGAGCAGCAGGCCAACGCGGCGCCGCTGGTCGTTCCGGTAAAAGGAGGGCGCGGCTGATGGCCTTCAACCTGAACAAGATCTTCGCTCAGAGCGACCGCGACCTGCTGATCCGGGAACTGACCCTGGACAGCCGCAAGGTGCGTCCAGGTGATTTGTTCCTGGCGGTTCCGGGCCTCAAAGTCGACGGGCGCGATCACATTACCGATGCCATTGCCCACGGCGCAGCCGCGGTCGCCTACGAAGCGGAAGGCGCGAAAGTGCTGCCGATCACGGATATCCCCATGATTCCGGTCAAAGGGCTGGGGGCGCAATTGTCGGATATCGCCGGTCGTTTCTACGGAGATCCGAGCCGCAGTCTGAACCTGGTCGGTGTGACCGGAACCAATGGCAAGACCAGCGTCACCCAGTTGATCGCTCAAGCGCTGGACGCGCTGGGTGAGCGCTGCGGTTTGATCGGCACGCTCGGCACCGGCTTTTACAGCGAGCTGAAAAGCGGAATTCACACCACACCCGATCCGATTTCCGTTCAGTCGACCCTCTACGACCTGAAAAAGGCCGGTGCCAAGGCAATTGCCATGGAAGTGTCGTCTCACGGCCTGGATCAGGGGCGGGTGACGGCACTGGCGTTCGATGTCGCGGTCATGACCAACCTGTCTCGCGACCATCTGGACTACCACGGCACGATGGAAGCTTATGGCGCAGCCAAAGCCAAGTTGTTCGCCTGGGATGACTTGCGTTGCCGCGTGGTCAACCTTGACGATGATTTCGGTCGTCAACTGGCGAGCCAGGTCCACCCCTCGCGTCTGATTACCTACAGCCAGGAAGACAGCCGTGCCTATCTGTTCTGTCGCGATGCCCAGTTCGACGACGACGGTGTTCGCGCCACGCTCGTGACGCCGCAGGGCGACCATGTGCTGCGCAGCAGTCTGCTGGGGCATTTCAACCTGAGCAATGTGCTGGCTGCGGTCGGCGCGTTGCTTGGCCTGGACTATCCGCTGGACGAAATTCTCAAGGTGCTCCCAGGCCTGGAAGGTCCGGTCGGGCGCATGCAGCGCCTGGGCGGCGGCGCTCGTCCTCTGGTGGTGGTGGATTACGCGCACACCCCGGACGCACTGGAAAAAGTCTTGCTCGCGCTTCGGCCGCACGCGAAAGGCCAACTGACTTGCCTGTTCGGCTGCGGCGGCGATCGGGATCGCGGTAAGCGTCCGATCATGGCCGAAGTGGTCGAGCGCCTGGCTGACAAGGTGCTGGTCACCGACGACAACCCTCGCACGGAAGACCCTGCCGTCATTTTCGATGACATCCGCGCCGGGTTTGCTGCCGTGGAGGACGTGACCTTCGTGGCAGGTCGCGGGCAGGCCATCGCCCGGATCATTGCCGAGGCCCAAGCCGCCGATGTGATCGTGCTGGCAGGCAAAGGGCATGAGGATTACCAGGAAATCGATGGTCAGCGCCATCCGTTTTCCGATCTTGAGGAAGCCGCCAAGGCACTGGACGCATGGGAGGCTGCACATGATTAAGCCGCTTTCGTTCAGCGAATTGCTGTTGCCACTCGACGCGCGCCGGGTGGGTGAGGATGTCAGCTTCGAGGGTGTCAGCATCGACAGCCGTGCGATCGAAGCCGGGCAATTGTTCGTGGCGCTGACCGGCCCGCGTTTCGATGGGCACGATTATCTCGACCAGGTCGCTGCCAAGGGGGCCGTTGGCGCTTTGGTCGAGCGCGAGGTTCCAGGAAGTGCTCTGCCCCAGTTGATCGTCGGCGATACCCGCAAGGCGCTGGCTCAGTTGGGCGCGATGAATCGCAATGCGTTCGTCGACAAACCGGTCGCGGCGATCACCGGTTCCAGCGGCAAGACCACGGTCAAGGAAATGCTGGCGAGCATCCTGCGCACGCGCGGCTCGGTCCTGGCGACCAAGGGCAATCTGAACAACGAGCTGGGCGTTCCGCTCACCTTGCTGGCGCTAGCGCCGGAGTTCGACGCCGCGGTCATCGAGTTGGGTGCGTCCCGCGTCGGAGAAATCGCATTCACCGTGAGTCTGACCAAGCCGCATGTGTCGGTATTGACCAATGCGGGGACTGCTCATGTCGGTGAGTTCGGGGGGCCACAGAAGATCGTCGAAGCCAAAGGCGAAATCATTGAAGGCCTGGACGGTCGGGGCACCGCGGTGTTGAACCGTGACGACAAGGCGTTCGACATCTGGGTCGCGCGGGCAGGGGCGCGGAATGTGCTGAGCTTTTCGATCAAGGACAGCGAAGCGGACGTCTACGCCAGTGACCTGGGCATCGATGCCCGTGGCTGCCCGGCGTTTACCCTGCACAGTCCGGCGGGGGCGGCGCAGGTGCAACTGAATCTTCTGGGCGCCCACAACGTGGCCAACGCGCTGGCTGCAGCGGCTGCCGCCCATGCGCTGGGCGTTGCACTGCCCGGCATCGTGGCCGGCCTGAATAATGTCCAGCCCGTCAAAGGGCGCACGGTCGCGCAACTGGCGACCAACGGCATTCGCGTGATCGACGACACCTACAACGCCAACCCAACCTCCGTGGCCGCCGCCACCGATATCCTCACGACGTTCCCGGGCCGCAAGGTGCTGGTACTGGGGGACATTGGCGAGTTGGGCGACTGGGCGGAACAGGGGCATCGCGATGTCGGCGCGTATGCCGCAGGCAAGGTCGATGCGCTGTATGCCGTCGGTCCGTTGATGGCCCATGCGGTCAAGGCTTTCGGGCAGGATGCCCGCCATTTTGCAAGTCAGGCTGACCTGATCAAGGCGCTGGGCGCCGAGCAAGACAAGAACACCACCATTTTGATCAAAGGTTCTCGCAGCGCCGCGATGGAAAACGTCGTCGCCGCGCTGTGCGGAACTCGCCTGGAGAAACATTAATGCTGCTGCTGCTGGCCGAGTATCTGCAACAGTTCTACAAAGGCTTCGCGGTCTTCCAGTACCTGACCCTGCGCGGGATTCTCGGCGTGCTCACCGCACTGTCGCTCTCGCTGTGCCTGGGTCCATGGATGATCCGTGCCCTGCAGAACAAGCAGATCGGTCAATCCGTCCGCAACGACGGCCCTCAATCCCACCTGTCCAAATCCGGCACCCCGACCATGGGGGGCGCGCTGATTCTGTCCGCCATTGGTATTGCTACCTTGCTGTGGGCCGATTTGACCAACCGCTACGTGTGGGTCGTGCTGATCGTCACGCTGTTGTTCGGCGGCATCGGCTGGGTCGACGATTATCGCAAGGTCATCGAAAAGAACTCGCGCGGCCTGCCGAGCCGCTGGAAATATTTCTGGCAGTCGGTGTTCGGCCTTGGCGCTGCGATCTTCCTTTATATGACCGCGCAGACGCCGGTAGAAACGACACTGCTGATCCCAATGCTCAAGGACTTCAGCATCCCGCTGGGCGTGGGCTTCGTGATCCTCACGTATTTCGTGATCGTCGGCTCCAGCAACGCCGTCAACCTGACCGACGGTCTGGACGGCCTGGCCATCATGCCGACGGTCATGGTCGGCGGGGCCCTGGGCATCTTCTGCTATCTGTCCGGTAACGTGAAATTCGCCGAATACCTGCTGATTCCTTACGTGCCGGGTGCCGGTGAGCTGATTGTCTTCTGCGGCGCGCTGATTGGCGCCGGTCTGGGCTTTCTGTGGTTCAACACTTATCCGGCCCAGGTGTTCATGGGCGACGTCGGTGCGCTGGCGCTGGGTGCGGCACTGGGCACCATCGCGGTCATCGTCCGTCAGGAAATCGTCCTGTTCATCATGGGTGGCGTGTTCGTGATGGAGACCCTGTCAGTCGTCATTCAGGTTGCATCGTTTAAGTTGACCGGCCGCCGCGTTTTTCGCATGGCGCCGATCCATCACCATTTCGAACTCAAGGGCTGGCCCGAGCCGCGCGTGATTGTCCGTTTCTGGATCATCACCGTGATCCTCGTGCTGATCGGCCTTGCTACGTTGAAACTGAGGTAAGACAGAGTGTCACTGATCGCTTCTGACCACTTCCGCATCGTTGTCGGCCTCGGCAAGAGCGGCATGTCCCTGGTTCGCTTCCTGGCGAGCCGGGGCGTGGCGTTTGCCGTGGCCGATACGCGGGAGAATCCTCCGGAACTGGCGACCCTGCGTCGCGACTACCCGCAGGTGGAAGTGCGTTGTGGTGAGCTGGACGTCGAATTCCTCTGTCGCGCCGATGAACTGTACGTGAGTCCCGGCCTGGCCCTCGCCACCCCTGCGCTGCAGCAAGCGGCAGCTCGCGGCGTCAAGCTTTCCGGTGACATCGAGGTGTTTGCCCGCAATGCCAAGGCGCCGATCATCGCGATCAGCGGCTCCAACGCGAAAAGCACCGTCACCACGCTGGTTGGGGAAATGGCCGTCGCAGCGGGCAAGCGCGTAGCGGTCGGCGGTAACCTCGGCACGCCAGCACTCGACCTGCTGAGCGATGACGTCGAGCTGTACGTCCTGGAGTTGTCGAGCTTTCAGCTGGAAACCACCGATCATCTTGGCGCCGAAGTGGCTACCGTACTGAACGTCAGCGAAGACCACATGGATCGCTACAGCGGCTTGCCTGCTTATCATCTGGCCAAGCACCGGATTTTCCGCGGCGCGCGCCAGGTGGTGGTCAATCGCCAGGATGCCCTGTCGCGTCCGCTCATTGGTGAGGGCGTAGCCTGTTGGACCTTCGGTCTGAACAAGCCGGACGTCAACGGCTTCGGTCTGCGCGAAGAAAACGGCGAAAAATACCTCGCGTTCCAGTTCGACGCCCTGATGCCTGTCAGTGAACTGAAGATCCGTGGCGCGCATAACCAGGCGAACGCGCTTGCAGCGCTCGCGCTCGGGCACGCCGCCGGGCTGTCGTTCGCGCCCATGCTTGAGGCGCTGCGTCGCTTCGCAGGCCTGGTGCATCGCTGCCAGTGGGTGCGCGAGCGCCATGGCGTCAACTATTACGATGACTCCAAGGCCACCAACGTAGGCGCCGCGCTGGCTGCCATCGAAGGCCTGGGCGCGGACATCAAGGGCAAGCTGGTGCTGATTGCCGGCGGTGACGGCAAGGGCGCTGATTTCTCGGCCTTGAAAGCGCCAGTGGCGACGCACTGCCGTGCGGTCGTTCTGCTAGGGCGCGATGCCGAGCTGCTCGCCGCGACCTTTGGCGATTCGGTGCCGCTGATTCGCGTCAACACCTTGGAAGAAGCGGTGCAGAGCGCCGCCGATGCGGCCCTGGAAGGCGACGCGGTGCTGCTGTCCCCCGCCTGTGCGAGCCTGGATATGTTTAAGAATTTCGAAGAGCGCGGACGCCTGTTCGCACAGGCCGTGGGAGACTTGTCATGATCTTTGGCGTGATCAAGCCTTACCCGTCGCCGATCATCAGCGGCCGTGGTGTCGATGTCGATTTCCCCATGCTCGCCGGCTGTCTGGCGCTGCTGGGCCTGGGCCTGGTGATGATCACTTCCGCCTCGTCGGAAGTGGCTGCCGTGCAGTCGGGCAACGCGCTGTACATGATGACCCGCCATCTGATTTACCTGGTGCTGGGGCTGGGTGCGTGCATCGCGACCATGATGATTCCCGTGGCTACCTGGCAACGTCTGGGCTGGCTGATGCTGATCGGCGCCTTCGGTTTGTTGGTGCTGGTCATCGTGCCCGGCATCGGGCGCGAGGTGAACGGCTCGATGCGCTGGATCGGTTTCGGCATGTTCAACGTGCAGCCGTCGGAAATCGCCAAGGTATTCGTGGTGATTTTCCTTGCGGGTTACCTCATCCGTCGTCAACAGGAAGTGCGCGAGAGCTGGATGGGGTTCTTCAAGCCCTTCATCGTGCTGCTGCCGATGGCGGGGCTGCTGCTGATGGAGCCTGACTTCGGCGCCACCGTCGTGATGATGGGCTCGGCTGCCGCAATGCTGTTCCTCGGTGGCGTCGGCTTGTTCCGCTTTACGCTGATGGTGGCGCTCGCGGTGGCGGCCGTGTTCGTGCTGGTTCAGGCGCAGCCGTACCGGATGGCGCGTCTGATCACCTTCACCGACCCTTGGTCCGATCAGTTCGGCTCGGGCTATCAGCTGACTCAGGCGCTGATCGCGTTCGGCCGTGGCGAATGGTTCGGCGTGGGGCTGGGCAACAGCGTGCAGAAACAGTTCTACCTCCCGGAAGCGCATACCGACTTCGTGTTTTCGGTATTGGCCGAAGAGCTGGGCGTCGTCGGCTCGCTGGCCACCGTCGCGCTGTTCGTGTTCGTGAGTATTCGTGCGATGTACATCGGCATGTGGGCCGAGCGCGCCAAGCAATTCTTTGCGGCTTACACCGCTTATGGTCTGGCCTTCCTGTGGATTGGTCAGTTCCTGATCAACATCGGAGTGAACGTCGGGCTGCTGCCTACCAAAGGTCTGACCCTGCCGTTCCTCAGCTATGGCGGCAGCTCCCTGATCATCTGCTGTGCCAGCCTTGGGCTGTTGTTGCGTATCGAATGGGAGTCGCGCAACAACATGGGCAGTGAAGAAGCCGAGTTCAAAGAAAGCGATTTTGCCGAGGAGCCGAGCCATGGCCGTCGGTAATGTTTTGATCATGGCAGGCGGCACCGGCGGGCACGTGTTCCCGGCGCTCGCCTGCGCGCGGGAATTCCAGGCACGTGGCTATACCGTCCACTGGCTTGGCACCCCGCGGGGTATCGAGAACGAACTGGTCCCGGCTGCTGGCCTGAAATTGCACCTGATCGACGTGACCGGCCTGCGCGGAAAGGGGCGTCTTTCGTTGCTCAAGGCGCCATTCATGCTGCTCAAGGCATTGCTGCAGGCGCGCAAGGTCGTGCGCGAATTGAAGCCAGTCTGCGTCGTCGGGTTTGGCGGCTATGTCACAGGGCCGGGCGGGCTGGCGGCCAAATTGGCGGGTGTGCCCTTGATCATTCATGAACAGAACGCGGTCGCGGGGACGGCCAATCGCAGCCTGGCATCTTTCGCGGCGCGGGTATGCGAGGCGTTTCCTCAGACGTTCGCGGCGTCGGCCAAGCGTCGCACCACGGGTAACCCTGTGCGTCCCGAACTGTTCTTCGAAACCCCGCGCCAGGCCCTGGAAGGTCGCAAGCCGCGCCTGCTGGTGCTAGGCGGCAGTCTGGGTGCTGAACCGCTGAACAAGCTGTTGCCGGAGGCGCTGGCGCAAGTACCGGTCGAGGTCCGGCCTGAAGTCTTCCACCAGGCTGGCAAAAACCACGACCAAATCACCGCCGAGCGTTACCGCGCCGTAGGCGTCGATGCGCAGGTCGCGCCGTTCATCAAGGATATGGCCCAAGCCTACGGCTGGGCGGATCTGGTGGTATGCCGCGCCGGCGCGTTGACCATCAGTGAATTGGCGGCGGCTGGGCTGCCTTCGCTGCTGGTGCCGCTGCCCCACGCAATCGATGACCACCAGTCACGGAACGCCGAATACCTGGCCCGCGAAGGCGCTGCCTTCGTCATGCCACAGAGAACAACCGGCGCTGCCGAAATGGCGGCTCGCCTGAAAGAGGTTTTGATGCAACCCGAACAATTGAAGCGCATGGCTGCAACGGCTCGCCAACTGGCCAAGCCGGACGCCACCCACACCGTCGTCGATGTCTGCCTGGAGGTCGTCCATGGTTGAGAGTCAACGCGCTATGCCACAACCAGAAATGCGCCGCATCCGTCGCATCCACTTCGTCGGGATCGGTGGCGTGGGCATGTGCGGCATCGCCGAGGTGTTGCTGAACCTGGGTTATGACGTGTCCGGTTCCGACCTGAAAGCGTCGCCCGTGACCGAGCGTCTGGAAACGTTCGGCGCGCAGATCTTCATCGGTCATCGTGCGGAAAACGCCGCGGCGGCTGACGTACTGGTCGTGTCCAGCGCTGTGAACACGTCCAACCCGGAAGTGGCGACCGCGCTGGAGCGCCGCATTCCGGTGGTGCCCCGTGCGGAAATGCTCGCCGAGCTGATGCGCTACCGCCATGGCATCGCCGTCGCCGGTACCCATGGCAAGACCACCACCACCAGCCTGATCGCATCGGTGTTCGCGGCGGGCGGGCTTGATCCGACGTTCGTGATCGGTGGCCGTCTGAACGCAGCAGGCACCAATGCCCAACTGGGCACCAGCCGTTACCTCATCGCCGAGGCTGACGAAAGCGACGCCAGTTTCCTCCACCTGCAGCCGCTGGTGGCCGTCGTGACCAACATTGACGCCGACCACATGGCGACGTACGAAGGTGACTTCAACAAGCTGAAGAAAACCTTCGTCGAGTTCCTGCACAACCTGCCGTTCTACGGGCTGGCGGTGGTGTGCACCGACGACCCTGTGGTGCGCGACATCCTGCCATCGGTCAAGCGGCCGGTGGTGACCTACGGCTTCAACGAAGACGCTGACGTGCGCGCGATCAATGTCCGTCAGGAGGGGATGCGCACTCACTTCACCGTGCTGCGCCGCGACCGTGAGCCGCTCGACGTGTCGGTGAACATGCCAGGCAATCACAATGTGCTCAACTCGCTGGCCACCATCGCCATCGCGACCGATGAGGGCATCACCGATGAGGCCATCATTCAGGGCCTCTCGGGCTTTCAGGGCGTGGGCCGTCGGTTCCAGGTATATGGCGAACTGCCGGTCGAAGGCGGCAACGTCATGCTGGTGGACGACTACGGCCACCATCCTCGGGAAGTCGCTGCGGTGATCAATGCGGTGCGCGGGGGCTGGCCGGATCGTCGACTGGTCATGGTCTATCAACCGCACCGTTACAGCCGCACGCGCGACCTGTACGACGATTTCGTGCAGGTGCTCAATGACGCCAACGTGCTGTTGTTGATGGAAGTCTACCCCGCAGGCGAAGAGCCGATTCCAGGCGCGGACAGCCGCCAGTTGGCGCACAGCATCCGCCAGCGTGGCCAGTTGGACCCGATTTACATCGAGCGTGGCGCCGAGCTGGCCCCGCTGGTCAAGCCGCTGTTGCGGGCGGGCGACATTCTGCTGTGCCAAGGCGCGGGAGACATCGGCGGCCTTGCCCCGCAATTGCTCAAGAGCCCGTTATTCACGGGCGCCATCGTGGCTTCTACCGAAGGTAAGCTGAAATGACAGCCGTCGCGCCAGTCTCCCTGCTCTCGACCCTGGAACCGAAAACCTTCGGTCGGGTTGCCGTGCTTTTCGGTGGCAAGAGTGCGGAGCGGGAGGTGTCCCTGAAATCCGGCCAAGCGGTGCTTCAGGCGCTGCTGAGCGCGGGCGTCGATGCCTTTGGCATCGATGTGGGCGATGACTTCCTGCATCGACTGGCCAGCGAAACCATCGACCGTGCGTTCATCGTCCTGCACGGTCGTGGCGGCGAAGACGGCACCATGCAGGGTTTGCTGGAGTGTCTGGGCATCCCTTATACAGGCAGCGGTGTACTGGCCTCTGCACTGGCGATGGACAAGCTGCGCACCAAGCAGGTCTGGCAGAGCCTGGGCTTACCCACACCCCGTCACGCCGTACTGAACAGCGAAGCTGACTGTATTTCTGCAGCGACGGAACTGGGCTTTCCTTTGATCGTCAAACCCGCCCATGAAGGCTCCAGTATCGGTATGGCCAAGGTGACCGGCGTCGACGAATTGATCGCCGCATGGAATGCCGCCAGTACCTACGATTCGCACGTATTGGTCGAACAGTGGATTCAAGGTCCCGAGTTCACGGTCGCGTCTCTGCGTGGGCAAATCCTGCCTCCCATCGGCCTGGGCACCCCCCACAGTTTTTACGATTACGATGCCAAGTACCTGGCTTCTGACACCCAGTACCGGATTCCGTGTGGCCTGGATGCGGCCAAGGAGCAGGAACTCAAGGCGCTGGCCGCCCGTGCCTGCGAAGCGGTGGGTGTCGCCGGTTGGGCGCGCACGGATGTCATGCAGGATGCCGAGGGCAAGTTCTGGCTGCTGGAAGTCAACACCGTTCCCGGCATGACCGATCACAGTCTGGTGCCCATGGCGGCGAGCGCCGCCGGGCTCGATTTCAACCAGTTGGTGTTGGCGATTCTGGCCGACAGTGTCCAGGTGCGGGGGTAAGTCATGCTCGGCACAACACTACGTCATCAGCAACCCGTTTCCGGTGGTCGCAAGCCGGTACCCCGTGGCGCCAGCCGTATGGTGGCCAAGGAGCCGCTGTCGGCCCGTCTGCCCAAGCCGAACTTCGGGTTCCTGCGCGGCCTGATGTGGCCGGTACTGCTGGTGGTGTTCGGCTTCGGCTCTTACGAAGCTGCCCAGCGTCTATTGCCCTACGCCGATCGTCCCATCTCGCGGATCAACGTTCAGGGTGACTTGAGCTACATCAGCCAACAAGCGGTGCAGCAGCGGATTGCGCCATACGTGGCCACCAGCTTCTTTACGATCGATCTGGCGGGGATGCGCACTGAACTGGAGCAGATGCCCTGGATCGCCCACGCCGAAGTGCGTCGGGTCTGGCCAGATCAGGTGGTGATTCGTCTGGAAGAACAGTTGCCGGTGGCGCGCTGGGGCGATGAAGCCCTGCTGAACAACCAGGGCCAGGCGTTCACCCCGCGTGAACTGTCCAACTACGAACACCTTCCGCAGTTGTTCGGGCCTCAACGGGCTCAACAGCAGGTGATGCAGCAGTATCAGGTGCTGAGTCAGATGTTGCGCCCATTGGGGTTCTCCATCGCGCGTCTGGAATTGCGTGAGCGAGGCAGTTGGTTCCTCACCACCGGCGCGAACAATGCCGGGCCTGGCCTGGAGTTGTTGCTGGGGCGTGACCATCTGGTAGAGAAGATGCGCCGCTTTATCGCCATCTATGAAAAAACGCTTAAAGAACAGATCACGAACATTGCGCGCGTCGACCTGCGCTACAACAACGGCCTGGCTGTTGGGTGGCGTGAGCAGGCACCAGCGCCAACGACGGAAAAACCCGCCGTCGCGAAGAATTGATAAGAGGCAGGACCCATGGCAAACGTGCAAAGCGGCAAAATGATCGTCGGATTGGATATCGGTACCTCCAAGGTGGTGGCGCTGGTAGGCGAAGTCGCGGCTGATGGCACGCTGGAAATCGTCGGTATCGGCACCCACCCATCACGTGGCCTGAAGAAGGGCGTGGTGGTGAACATCGAGTCGACCGTGCAGTCGATTCAGCGTGCCGTGGAAGAGGCGCAACTGATGGCGGGCTGCCGCATCCACTCGGCGTTCGTCGGGGTCGCGGGTAATCACATCCGCAGCCTGAACTCCCACGGTATCGTGGCGATTCGTGACCGTGAAGTGAGCTCCGCCGACCTGGAGCGCGTGCTCGATGCTGCCCAGGCGGTGGCGATTCCGGCTGACCAGCGCGTGCTGCACACCTTGCCGCAGGACTACGTGATCGATAACCAGGAAGGCGTTCGCGAGCCATTGGGCATGTCGGGCGTGCGTCTGGAGGCCAAGGTGCACGTCGTGACCTGCGCCGTGAACGCCGCACAGAACATCGAAAAGTGCGTGCGCCGTTGCGGCCTGGAAGTCGATGACATCATCCTCGAGCAACTGGCTTCGGCGTATTCGGTCCTGACCGACGACGAGAAAGAACTCGGCGTGTGCCTGGTGGACATCGGCGGTGGTACGACCGACATCGCAATCTTCACCGAGGGCGCCATCCGTCATACGGCGGTGATCCCGATCGCTGGCGATCAAGTCACCAATGACATCGCCATGGCGCTGCGTACACCGACTCAGTACGCCGAAGAAATCAAAATCCGTTACGCCTGCGCCCTGGCCAAACTGGCCGGTGCGGGTGAGACCATCAAGGTGCCGAGCGTGGGCGACCGTCCACCTCGCGAACTGTCCCGTCAAGCCTTGGCCGAAGTGGTCGAGCCCCGCTATGACGAACTGTTCACGCTGATTCAGGCCGAACTGCGTCGCAGCGGTTACGAGGACCTGATTCCAGCGGGCATCGTGCTGACCGGTGGCACCTCCAAGATGGAAGGTGCGGTCGAGCTGGCCGAGGAAATCTTCCACATGCCGGTGCGCCTGGGCACACCGCACAATGTCAAAGGGCTCGCGGACGTGGTTCGCAACCCGATTTACTCCACTGGGGTCGGCCTGTTGCTGTATGGACTGCAAAAACAGTCCGACGGCATCTCGTTGTCGGGCTTGTCCGGCTCCGGTAGCAGTTATAGCGATGAACCTAAGGCTCCCGTGTTTGAGCGCCTCAAACGGTGGGTCCAGGGGAATTTCTAAGTTTCAAAAGTGGTAGGCGGCAGTAGGCGATAAAAAACTAGAGAAGTGAAGGAGAGGGAACATGTTCGAGCTCGTAGACAACATCCCACAAAGCCCGGTAATCAAAGTTATCGGTGTTGGTGGTGGCGGCGGCAACGCGGTCAATCACATGGTCAAGAGCAACATCGAAGGCGTTGAGTTCATCTGCGCCAACACCGATGCTCAAGCCCTGAAAAACATTGGTGCGCGGACCATCCTGCAACTGGGTACCGGCGTGACCAAAGGTCTGGGTGCCGGTGCCAACCCGGAAGTCGGTCGTCAGGCCGCCCTGGAAGATCGTGAGCGCATCGCTGAAGTGCTGCAGGGCACCAACATGGTCTTCATCACCACCGGCATGGGTGGCGGTACCGGTACCGGTGCAGCCCCGATCATCGCCGAAGTGGCCAAGGAACTGGGCATCCTGACCGTCGCGGTCGTAACCCGTCCGTTCCCATTCGAAGGCCGCAAGCGCATGCAGATCGCCGATGAAGGCATCCGCGCGCTGTCCGAAAGCGTCGACTCGTTGATCACCATTCCCAACGAGAAGCTGCTCACCATCCTGGGCAAAGACGCCAGCCTGCTGTCGGCGTTCGCCAAGGCGGACGATGTACTGGCCGGTGCCGTTCGCGGTATCTCCGATATCATCAAGCGCCCGGGCATGATCAACGTCGACTTCGCTGACGTGCGCACCGTGATGTCCGAAATGGGCATGGCAATGATGGGTACGGGTGCAGCCAGTGGTCCGAACCGTGCACGCGAAGCCACCGAGGCGGCCATCCGCAATCCGTTGCTGGAAGATGTGAACCTGCAAGGTGCCCGCGGCATTCTGGTCAACATCACGGCGGGTCCAGACCTGTCGCTGGGTGAGTACTCGGACGTCGGCAGCATCATCGAAGCGTTCGCCTCCGAACACGCCATGGTCAAGGTCGGTACCGTCATCGACCCAGACATGCGCGATGAACTGCACGTCACCGTGGTCGCCACGGGCCTGGGTGCGAAGATCGAGAAGCCTGTAAAGGTCATCGACAACACCATGCAGACGGCTCAAGCGGCACCCGTGCAGCAGCAGGCCGTTCGCCAGGAGCAGCCTTCGGTCAATTACCGCGACCTGGACCGTCCTACCGTGATGCGCAATCAGGCTCACGCAGGCGCCACCGCTGCGGCCAAAATGAATCCGCAGGACGATCTGGATTACCTGGATATTCCAGCATTCCTGCGTCGTCAGGCTGATTGATGAGTTCTATCAGGGGTATGAGGGTGATTGGTGTTCAGCAAAGGCGAGGTCTGCTATCATCGCCAGCCTTTGTTGATACTAATTCGCGATATGCGCTGAAGCGGCCAATGCCATGATTAAACAACGCACCCTGAAGAATATTATCCGTGCCACAGGTATCGGCCTGCACTCGGGGGAAAAGGTTTACCTGACCCTCAAACCTGCACCTGTGAACGCTGGCATTGTGTTTTTCCGTACCGACCTCGAGCCGGTTGTCCAGATCAACGCACACGCGCTGAATGTGGGCGATACCACGCTTTCCACGACGCTGTTCAATGGCGATGTGAAGGTCGATACGGTTGAACACTTGCTGTCGGCCATGGCTGGCCTTGGCATCGATAACGCCTACGTTGAACTTTCCGCCTCCGAAGTTCCAATCATGGACGGCAGCGCAGGCCCCTTTGTATTCCTGATTCAATCGGCTGGCCTGGAAGAACAGGACGCACCGAAGAAGTTCATCCGCATTCTGAAAGAAGTCTGCGTGGAAGAAGACGGTAAATACGCCAAGTTCGTGCCGTTCGAAGGTTTCAAGGTGAGTTTCGAAATTGATTTCGACCACCCCTACCTGAAAAACCGCACGCAAACGGCGAGCGTCGACTTCTCCAGCACTTCGTTCGTGAAAGAAGTGAGCCGCGCACGTACCTTCGGTTTCATGAAGGACATCGAATACCTGCGCAAGCACAACCTTGCCCTGGGCGGCAGCGTTGAAAACGCTATCGTCGTTGACAAGGACGGCGTGTTGAACGAAGACGGTCTTCGTTATGAAGACGAATTCGTCAAGCACAAGATCCTGGATGCCATCGGTGACCTGTATCTGCTGGGCAACAGCCTGATCGGCGAGTACCAGGGCTTCAAGTCCGGACACGGCCTGAACAATCGTCTACTGCGTGCGTTGATCGCCCAGGAAGATGCGTGGGAAGTCGTGACGTTCGAAGATGCCAGTACCGCACCGATCTCGTACATGCGCCCTGTAGCGGCGGTGTAACAACACCTCTTCTTCTCAGTTTGACTATTTCAGGCCACCTCCGGGTGGCCTTTTTTATGGCGACTGCCGAAGGATTCAGGCAGACGCGAAGGCCGTTCAGTCGCTCGACTTTCGAGGTTTCCCATGCGCTGCCAGGCGTTCCAGCGCCGCCCTCAACTTTGGATCGCTAATGCCTTCGGCGGCCTCATTGAGTGCCTCTGCGGCCACGGGAGATAAATCCCTCGCCGCGCCCGGCAAGGCTCCGCGGGTGATCGATGGTTGAACCTTCAACGACAGCCGAGTCAGATTGGCGAACTCCTTGAACGCCACCAACTGCCGTTGCAGCCGCTTCTGCTGATAGCGCAGCCGGGTAGCCCAGTGACCATCGGTGACCACCAACACCAGCGTACCCTCGCGCCAGGACGCCACATGACAATGTTCTCGCGCAGCCGGCTGCAGCTGGCTTTCCAGCAGTCGTTGCAAGTGAGCCAGCCGCTGAGCGTGATTGAAAATGGCCTTGAGGGATCTTGCATCACGCAAAAAAACCGAAGGTGCGCGAGCCGGGAGGGGCCGGAATGCCATGTCAGGAGTGCCTTTCGATACCAGTCAGCGATGTTACCAGAATGGTGCCCCTCACTCTCGACGCGAGACTCGGTGCAAAACGAGCAGTCTGATTGTGAAGAAAAGTTTAAGTATTCAGATGCCCGTACGGGTTGAAGTCCGAAGAAATGCCCCTATTGTACTTCTGCCCCGTAACATTGCAGTGCCAGCATCGTGGAATAACGCCACTTTCCTCACCACCATTTCCGGGTAGAATGCTCGTTCGCATGCGGCCATGAGGGCTGCACGGGCGACTCACGGGGCCGCCCTCCATTCCTATGTGTGGAAGATCCTGTCGATATGTTTGCACCTTTGTTGAAAAAACTTTTCGGAAGCAAGAACGAGCGCGAAGTGAAGCGCATGCTCAAGACGGTCCAGATCGTCAACGGCTTCGAAGAGCAAATGGTGGCCCTTTCGGACGAGCAGTTGCGCGCCAAGACCGAAGAGTTCAAGGCCCGCATCGCCAAAGGTGAGACCCTCGATAAGCTCCTGCCCGAAGCCTTCGCGGTGTGCCGTGAAGCGGGCAAGCGCATCATGGGAATGCGCCACTTCGACGTGCAGTTGATCGGCGGCATGACCCTGCATGAAGGCATGATTGCCGAGATGCGCACCGGTGAAGGCAAGACCCTGGTCGCGACCCTCGCGGTGTACCTGAACGCGCTGTCCGGTAAAGGCGTGCACGTCGTGACCGTGAACGACTACCTGGCACGTCGCGACGCCAACTGGATGCGCCCGCTGTATGAGTTTCTCGGCCTGACCGTCGGTGTCGTCACACCGTTCCAGCCGCCGGAAGAAAAGCGCGCTGCTTACAATTCCGACATCACCTACGGCACCAACAACGAATTCGGCTTCGATTACCTGCGCGACAACATGGCGTTCAGCCTGGAAGACAAATTCCAGCGCGAACTGAACTTCGCCGTGATCGACGAAGTGGACTCCATCCTCATCGACGAAGCCCGTACCCCGCTGATCATTTCCGGTCAGGCGGAGGACAGTTCCAAGCTGTACACCGAAATCAACAAGCTGATCCCCCGACTCGAACAGCACATCGAGGAAGTGGAAGGCCAGGTGACCAAGCAGGGCCACTTCACCATCGACGAGAAATCCCGTCAGGTGGAGCTGAACGAGGCCGGCCACCAGTTCATTGAAGAGATGCTGACTCAAGTCGGGCTGCTCGCTGAAGGCGAGAGCCTGTATTCGGCACACAACCTGGGCCTGCTGACCCACGTCTATGCCGGCCTGCGCGCGCACAAGCTGTTCCATCGCAACGTCGAGTACATCGTTCAGGACGGCGGCATCATGCTGGTCGACGAACACACCGGTCGTACGATGCCGGGGCGTCGCTTGTCCGAGGGCCTGCACCAGGCCATCGAAGCCAAAGAGAACCTGAACATCCAGGCCGAGAGCCAGACCCTCGCCTCGACCACTTTCCAGAACTACTTCCGTCTGTACACCAAGCTGTCCGGCATGACCGGTACGGCTGACACCGAAGCGTTCGAATTCCATCAGATCTACAACCTCGCCGTGATGGTCATTCCGCCGAACAAACCGTTGGCGCGTAAGGACTACAACGACCTGGTGTACCTGACCGCCGACGAGAAGTACGCGGCCATCATTGCCGACATCAAGGCCTGCCTGGCCGAGCAACGTCCGGTGCTGGTGGGTACGGCGACCATCGAAACCTCCGAGCACATGTCCAACCTGCTCAAGAAGGAAGGCATCGATCACAAGGTCCTGAACGCCAAGTTCCACGAAAAGGAAGCCGAAATCATTGCCCAGGCCGGTCGTCCTGGCGCCCTGACCATCGCCACCAACATGGCCGGTCGCGGCACCGACATCCTGTTGGGTGGCAACTGGGAAGTGGAAGTCGCCAGCCTGGAAAACCCGACGCCCGAGCAGGTCGCACAGATCAAGGCCGACTGGCAAAAGCGTCATCAGCAGGTCATCGAGGCGGGCGGTCTGCACGTCATCGCCTCCGAGCGCCATGAGTCGCGTCGTATCGACAACCAGTTGCGGGGCCGTGCCGGTCGTCAGGGCGACACCGGTTCGAGCCGCTTCTACCTCTCGCTGGAAGACAGCCTGATGCGCATCTTCGCCTCCGACCGGGTGAAGAACTTCATGAAAGCGCTGGGCATGCAGTCTGGCGAAGCCATCGAGCACCGCATGGTGACCAACGCCATCGAGAAAGCGCAGCGCAAGGTCGAAGGCCGCAACTTCGATATCCGCAAGCAGTTGCTGGAGTTCGACGATGTCTCCAACGAACAGCGCAAAGTGATCTACCACATGCGCAACAGCCTGCTGGCGGCAGAGAACATTGGCGACACCATCGCCGAATTCCGTGAGGAAGTTCTGGATGCCACGATCAGCGCGCACATTCCGCCACAATCCCTGCCGGAGCAGTGGGATGTGGCTGGCCTGGAAGCGGCGTTGAACAGTGACTTCGGCGTGAAATTGCCGATCCAGCAATGGCTGGACGAAGACGATCACCTGCACGAAGAAAACCTGCGCCCCAAGCTGCTGGAAGCCATCCTCGCGGCCTACAACGAGAAAGAAGACCAGGCCAGTGCCGAGGCGCTGCGCACCTTCGAGAAGCAGATTCTGCTGCGCGTGCTGGACGACCTGTGGAAAGACCACCTGTCGACCATGGACCACCTGCGCCACGGCATCCACCTGCGCGGCTACGCTCAGAAGAACCCGAAACAGGAATACAAGCGGGAGTCGTTCACGCTGTTCCAGGAATTGCTGGACTCGATCAAGCGCGACACGATCCGCGTACTGTCCCACGTTCAGGTCCGTCGCGAAGACCCGGCCGAAGAAGAAGCCCGTCTGCGTCGCGAGGCCGAAGAGCTGGCCCAGCGCATGCAGTTCCAACACGCCGAAGCGCCGGGCCTCGAGCAGCCGGCGGCTCTGGTGGAGGAGGGCGATGACGTCGCGGTGGCCGCTGCGACTGCAATGTCCCCGGTGCGCAACGACCAGAAGCTGGGTCGCAACGAGCTGTGCTGGTGCGGTTCGGGCAAGAAATACAAGCACTGCCACGGTCAGATTTCCTGATCTACGGCCTGGCAGTCGTTTCTCTGTAATATCGCGCCGCGACCGGCCTAGCCGTCGCGGCGTTTTTCCAATTATCGAGCCGTCGTGGCCTGCCCGGCGGCCTGGCTTTCAAGGAGCGCATTTCATGGCTGTTGGTCTTGGTCCTCTGCCGACGCTGCACCCAGTTCCCGGTTTCGAGCTTGGCATTTCGTCTGCCGGCATCAAGCGTCCAGGGCGCAAGGACGTCGTGGTCATGCGCTGCGCCGAAGGTTCCAGCGTGGCCGGCGTATTCACCCTGAACGCTTTCTGCGCGGCCCCCGTGATCCTGTCCAAACAGCGTGTGGGCGGCACCGTTCGCTACCTGCTGACCAACACCGGGAACGCCAACGCCGGTACTGGTGAGCCGGGCCTGCGCGCGGCCGAACGCACCACGGCGAAGCTGGCGGAACTGACCGGCGTCGATGCCAGTGCCGTCCTGCCGTTCTCCACCGGGGTGATCGGCGAGCCGTTGCCTGTGGAAAAGATCGAAGGTGCCTTGCAGGCGGCGTTGGACGATCTTTCGGTGGATAACTGGGCAGCGGCCGCCACGGGCATCATGACCACGGATACCCTGCCCAAGGGTGCCAGCCGTCAGTTCCAGATCGACGGCGTGACCGTGACAGTCACCGGCATCAGCAAAGGCGCCGGGATGATTCGCCCGAACATGGCCACGATGCTCGGCTACATCGCCACCGACGCCAAGGTCTCGCAGAGCGTGCTGCAAGACCTGGTGCGTGACGGTGCCAACAAATCCTTCAACCGCATCACCATCGACGGCGATACCTCGACCAATGACTGCTGCATGCTGATTGCCACCGGTCAGGCCGACCTGCCTGAAGTCACCGAGCCCAAAGGGCCGTTGTTCGAGGCGCTGAGACAAGCCGTGTTCGACGTCTGCATGGAGGTCGCTCAGGCCATCGTGCGTGACGGCGAGGGGGCGACCAAGTTCGTGACCGTCGAAGTCAACGGTGGCGGCACGCATCAAGAATGCCTGGACGTCGGCTACACCGTTGCCCACTCCCCATTGATCAAGACCGCTTTGTTCGCCTCCGATCCGAACTGGGGCCGAATTCTGGCCGCCGTGGGCCGGGCCGGTGTCCCGGAGCTGGATGTGAGCAAGATCGACGTCTTCCTCAGCGGCGTCTGCATCGCCAGCCAGGGTGCTCGCGCGGCGACGTACACCGAAGAGCAGGGCTCGGCGGTGATGGCTGAAGAAGAGATCACCATTCGCATCGAGCTGGGCCGGGGTGATTGCAGCGAAACCATCTGGACCACCGACCTGTCCCACGAATACGTGAAGATCAACGCGGAATACCGCACCTGATTGGGGTTTGAGGTGAAACGCATCCATGTAGCCGCCGCGGTCATCCGCGGCACTGACGGCAAGATTCTCATTGCCCGACGGGCTGACAAGCAGCACCAGGGCGGCTTGTGGGAGTTTCCCGGTGGCAAGGTCGAGCCTGGTGAAACCGTCCAGGCGGCCCTGACGCGTGAGTTGAAGGAAGAGCTGGGTATCGAGATCGTTGACGCGCGGCCGCTGATCAAGATCAAGCACGACTACCCCGACAAACAGGTGTTGCTGGATGTCTGGGAGGTCTCGTCGTTCAGGGGCGAGCCCCATGGCGCCGAAGGGCAGCCGTTGGCGTGGGTGTCGAACAAGGCGCTGGTCGGGTACGAGTTTCCGGCGGCGAATACGCCCATCGTGGCTGCTGCGCGCTTGCCGAGCGAGTACCTGATCACGCCGGACGGCCTCGACACGCCGGCGCTGCTGCAAGGCATGCAGAAGGCAATCGCCAGCGGTATCAAGCTGATCCAGTTGCGCGCCCCGAACATGTACGACCCTAAATACCGCGATGTAGCGGTCGATGCCGTGGGCCTGTGCGCAGGCAAAGCCCAGTTGATGCTCAAGGGGCCCCTGGAGTGGCTCGGCGACTTCCCGGCGGCGGGCTGGCACCTGACCAGCGAACAACTGCGCAAGTACGCCAGCAAGGGCCGTCCGTTCCCGGAAGAGCGCTGGTTGGCGGCGTCTTGCCATAGCGCTGAAGAACTGTCCTTGGCTGAGCAGATGGGTGTGGATTTCGTCACCCTGTCACCGGTTCAACCGACCCAGACGCACCCGGATGCCACGCCGTTGGGCTGGGAGCAGGCGCGGGCGTTGATAGACGGGTTCAGCAAGCCGGTCTATCTGTTGGGCGGGGTAGGGCCTGCGCAGCGGGAACAGGCGTGGGAAAACGGCGCGCAGGGCGTGGCCGGAATCCGCGCGTTCTGGCCGAAGGTGTAAAAACTCCCCTGTTGATCGTACCCACGCTCTGCGTGGGTACGCAGCCCCTGACGCTCCGCGTCAGTGCGACGCAGAGCCTCGCGAGCGGCATTCCCACGCGGAGCGTGGGAACGATCATGTAACGCGGTGCTCAGGGTGTTGCGAGCATCCGCGCGTTCTGGCCGAAGGTGTAAAAACTCCCCTGTTGATCGTACCCACGCTCTGCGTGGTTACGCAGCCCCTGACGCTCCGCGTCAGTGCGACGCAGAGCCTCGCGAACGGCATTCCCACGCGGAGCGTGGGAACGATCATGTAACGCGGCGCTCAAGGTGTCGCGGGAATCCGCGCGTTCTGGCCTGAGGCCTGAACGCTGTCTGCTGGCTGCTCTGCGCCAGCGAATGGCCTACAGAGAGTAGCGAAAGTCGAATCACTCCGGCTTTTTCGCCGGCTCCCATAAAATCTCCGCAACACCTTGCCTGCGCGCAATGATTCGCGCTGCCACGAACAGCAGATCGGACAGCCGATTGATGTACGCCAGCCCCACACCGTTCAATGGTTCGACGGCGTTCAGGTGCTGACAGCGGCGTTCGGCACTGCGCGCCAGGCTGCGGCAAACATGGGCTTGGGCAATCAACGAAGAACCACCGGGCAGGATGAAATTCTCCAGCGGTCCCACTTCTTCGTTCCACTCATCAATGGCCGCTTCCAGCCGCTCGATTTCGGCCGCATTCAGCGCCTGATACTCGGGCATCGCCAACTCGCCCCCCAAGTCGAACAACCGGTGCTGACACGGCGCCAGTACGTCGATGACGTCCTGCATCGCAGGCACTGAATGGGCCAACTCTTCAAGCCCCGCCAGCAGCAAACCCAACTGGCTGTTCAGCGTATCGACTTCGCCAATGGCTTCCACCCTGGGGTGGTCCTTCGGCACCCGACGGCCATCGCCCAGGCCAGTTTCGCCCTTGTCGCCGGTCCGTGTGTAAATCTTCGACAAGCGAAATCCCATGTGCCTTACTCCCGGTCGTTCTGGCCAATCACTTGAGGGGCAGGGACGTTCACCGGGTTGCCTTCCAGTGGCAGACGCAGGGTGAAACAGGTGCCTTGACCCAGGGTGGAGTGCACCTCCATCTGGCCCTTGTGATTGTTGGTGATAATGAAATATGAAACCGACAGGCCCAGCCCGGTCCCCTGGCCAACTTCCTTGGTCGTGAAGAAGGGTTCGAAGATGCGCTTACGCACGTTTTCCGGCATGCCGACGCCATTGTCTTCGACCTGAATCTCCGCCCAGGGCGGATTGAGCCGCGTGCGCAGAATGATCCGTCCCGGTTCGGTTTCGTTTTCCCGCTGATGGATCGCCTGGGCGGCGTTTTTCAACAGGTTGAGCAACACTTGTTCCAGTTCGTTCGCGGTGCCGGGAACGGGCCCGAGTGCCGGATCGAACTGACGAAGAATGTTTTGCCCTTTGAAGTCGAAACCGATCGTCAGGTCGAAGTCGTTGCTGGCAATTTCTACCGCCTGGTCAATCAACGCAGGGAGGTCGCAAGGGGCCATCTGCCGGTTGCTGCGTCGGCTGAAACTGAGCATGTGGCTGACGATTTTCGCTGCCCGGCCCCCCGCCTGCTGAATACCGTCGAGCAATTGCGGGACTTCCCGCGCAGTGAGGTACTGGTTCACGGCGGCCAGTTCGACGCCGTCCTGCTCGGCTTGTTCCAGGTTCTTCGGTAGATCAGGGGACAGACGCCGTCGGATGTTTTGCACGTTGTGCATGATCGCGCCCAGCGGGTTATTGATCTCGTGGGCCATGCCAGCGGCAAGCCCACCCACCGAAAGCATCTTCTCGGACTGCACCATCATGTCCTCCAGCGACAGGCGCTGGGTAATGTCGTCAATGCGGATCACCACGCCGCGACCCGCCCCGCCGGTCAACGGATAGAACGTCAGTGCGAAATGGCGTGTGAGGTCGTCCTTGACCCAGGTGACGCGCTCGATCTTGGTCACGGTGTGCTTTTCGACGGTTTGCTTGATCTGCGGCAGAAATGCCTTCATCGGCGGGAAGGCCAGGAAGATGGGTTGGTTGAGTGCCTCGTCCAGCGGCGTGCCGGAGAGGGCACCTGCCTCCTGGTTCCACTGGGTCACGTACAACTGTTCGTCCAGCGCGATCAGGGCAGAGGGCATGGAGTCGATGATGCTGTTCAGATAATTCTGGAAACCGGTGAGTTTCTTCTCGATTTTGCTGCGAACCTGGACTTCCAGCTCCAATTTACGGTTGGTGTGGCGGGTTTCTTCCGCCAGGCCCTGTGCCTGGTCATAGGCTTCCTGAGACTCGTCCCGCGCCCGCTTGAGCTGCTGCTCCCGCGCTTCCATTCGCGACAGCATGGTGTTGAAGGCTTCAGCCAGGGAACCGATTTCATCCTGATTGCCAGGGCCCGCGCGCAGTGCGTAATTTTCCTCGCGGGTGACCCGGCGAGACAGTTCTTCCAACTGGTAAATCGGTTCGGTGATAAAGCGGCGAATCTGCCGCGCCACGCCAGCCCACAGCAGGACGCTGAAAATCAGGATTCCCAGGCTGGCCGTCAGGGTGCCAGTGTAGAACGCTGCGGGCAGCTCACTGCTGGCCACCAATAACAGATGGCCGGGAGCCTGGCCCGGTTTGGGGATTGATATCAGCTGGGTGTTACGAAACTCGGTGATGCGCCAGCTTTCGATGTTGCGGTAATGCTCAGGCAGACGCAGCTTGTTGCCTTGCTGCACCTGCGCCAGTCGGTTGCCGTTGTTGTCGTAAACGGCAGCGGCGCGCAGCGGACCGTAGTTCTTCAATTCGTTGAGCAGCGCTTGAGCATTGGTCGACGAAGCGAGTGCCTGTTCGGACAGCCCGGGATTACTGATCAGCCGCCCAATGGTCTGCAGCGCCTGGGGCGCCATCGCTTCCTGGGAAATGTAATAAGCGGCACTGATGAACGTCAGATTGGCGACCAACAGAACGGTGGTCAGCAGAACCAGCAGGGCGGCCAGTAGCTTCTGGCCGACGGGCAGATTTTCAAGGCGCTGGCGCAATGGCATGGGGCAGGATCACTGACGAATGAGGAAGGGGCAGGTTAGCGCTGTTCGAGGCTGACGCAAACCCGCGATGTGAATGCCCGGACTCAATGAGCGGCGCAGTTGCAAGCCGCCCAGCGGGCGAACACGCAGGGCCACGCGCCTCCGCTCAGTCGGCCGGCAGGCCTTTGGCGAGCAATCGCTGCATCAATCGCTCCTGCAAAGCGTTCAGCCCGGGGGCTTTTACACCCTGCTGCCGTGCGGCATTGCACGCATACCCCAACAGGTACCCGATCTCCGTACGCCGCCCCTGTGCCACGTCCTGGTACATCGACGAGTAATTGGCCGCTGTGGCTTGAATAACCTGGGTCACCGCCTCATCCAGGCCTTCAGCGGCTTCGGGGTGTCCACACGCCCTGAGTACGGCACTCAACTCGTTGCACAACGCGCTGACTTCCCCGGCATGGTGCTGCAATTGGCCGTTGCGGCAGCCGTGCAGCACGGTCAGGGGGTTGATGGCGCAATTCAGTGCCAGTTTGCGCCACAGACGATCGAGAATCTTCGGCGTCCATTCATGCGCAATGCCCGCCTGGACGAGTGCTGCGAGCCATTCGGGCGCAGGACCTTGCTGGCCATCTCCCAGCCAATTGAAGCCCTGGCCGGCGAAGACGACGCTGAAGTCGTCATCGCGGAAAGCGCCTTCGGTACTGGAAACGAAGGTACAGCGGGCGTGAGGAATCCGCGCCGCGACCGCTTCCTGACTGCCCAAGCCGTTTTGCAGCAGCAGGACGTCCGCGCCGGGGATGAGCCGCGACGCGATACCGGCCACGGCAGGCTCGGCGTCGTAGGCCTTGCATGCCACGATGACGCGCTCGATGGGCTCCGCGTCGTCGATAATCCCGGCCGGGAGAGCGAAGGTATGCCGCTGGCCCTGTTCGCTCAAGGTCAGGCCTCCTCGCGTCAGATAAGCGTCCAGGCGCGCCCGATCCCGCAGGATCAGGCGCACGCTGAAACCGGCACGGGCCAGCCGCGTGGCCCAGAGAGTGCCCAGGCTGCCCGCGCCCAGGATGTGCCACGTCACTGACGTGGGCTCGCCGATATCAGCGATGAGAGTGCTCACAAACAGCCCCTTATAAACGCCGCGCGTCGTGGTTTCGTGGAGCGCTCTTCAAGCGCTCGTTCACTGCCACTGCGCGCGGTCTGCCAAGGTAAAACCAACACGACATTGTCGGGCCCGCATGAACCGAAGAAAAGTCTCGTTATAATGACCCGGTTTTCAACCCGTCACGTCAGGCGCGCTCCCTGTGCATCGAGCCGCGCCGCATCAATTGGAGAAATGACATGCCCTCGTTCGACGTAGTGTCTGAACTGGATAAACACGAAGTCACGAATGCCGTCGACAACGCGATCAAGGAGCTGGACCGCCGTTACGACCTCAAAGGCAAAGGCAGCTTCGAATTCAAGGAAAAGGAACTGACCGTCAACCTCACCGCCGAAGCGGAATTCCAGCTCGAAGCGATGATCGAGATCCTCAAGATGGCGCTGATCAAGCGCAAGATCGACGTGCAATGCCTGGAAGTCAAAGACGCTTATCCCTCCGGCAAAGTGATGAAGCAGGAAGCCACCCTCAAGGAGGGCATCGACAAGGAGCTGGCAAAGAAGATCGTCGCCCACATCAAGGAAGCCAAGCTCAAGGTCCAGGCCGCGATTCAAGGCGAGCAGGTCCGCGTCACCGGCAAGAAGCGCGATGATCTTCAGGAAGCCATCGCGGCCCTGCGTGGCCACAGCTTCGGCATGCCGCTTCAGTTCAACAACTTCCGCGACTGACCGTCCCTCGATTTGCCCCGACGCGGAACCTGCCCGGTTTGTGCGCGTCGGAGTGCAGGTCCCTTGAAACGAAGAGCCTCGATGCAGGTGTCGTTTCAGTGTTTCGTTTCGCGACCGTAAGGAGTAATCAATGGATCTGGATCTGAATGGCCAGGTGGATCATCTGGTCAAGGCTTCCCAAGCCTGGATTCCCATGGTCATGCAGTACGGCAGCCGCGTGCTGCTGGCCGTTGTCGTATTGCTGGTGGGCTGGTGGCTGATCAACAAGCTGACATCCAAGGTCGGGGCGCTGTTGGCGTTGCGCCACGTCGACCTGGCGTTGCAGGGGTTCATTTGCAGCCTGAGCAACATCATTCTCAAAATTCTGCTGATCGTCAGTGTCGCCTCGATGATCGGTGTGGAGACCACCTCGTTCGTCGCGGCGATTGGTGCCGCAGGTCTGGCCATTGGCCTGGCGCTGCAAGGCAGTCTGGCCAATTTTGCCGGCGGGGTGCTGATTCTGCTGTTCCGTCCGTTTCGCATCGGTGACTGGATCGAGGCGCAGGGTGTCGCTGGCACCGTGGACAGCATCCAGATCTTCCACACCATCATCCGCACCGGCGACAACAAGACGGTCATCCTCCCCAACGGTAACCTCTCCAACGGCATCATCACCAACACGAACCGGCAGCCGACCCGCAAGATCACGTTCGACGTGGGCATCGATTACGACGCAGACCTCAAGCAGGCCCTGCAGGTGCTGATGGAAATGGCCGATGACCCCCGTGTCTTGCAGGACCCGGCGCCCCAGGCCGTGGTGGCGGCGTTGGGCGACAGTTCGATCACCGTTTCGCTGCGAGTCTGGACCAAAACCGGTGATTTCGGTGAGGTGTCCAACCGGTTCAACGCGGAAATCCGCGACCGCCTGCGCGCCGCCAATATCGACATTCCGTTCCCGCAGCGTGTCGTTCGCGTGGTGCAGGAGCAGCAGGAAACCGCGCTGCAGCGTTAATCACTGACCTGATACGGACAATCTTGTAACGCAAAAGCCCCGACTCGCGAGAGATCGGGGCTTTTGCGTAAAGGGGCGGCGTCGGGACGTCTCTGAGGCTCTCCGCAGCCTTCAGGGTCGCTCGCTGGCGGGCTCCTCTACCGGTTTCTCGTCTTCGGACGGCTTTTCCTTGCGCAACTCCTGGCCCCAGTGCAGGGCGATCATGAACAGGGTCGGTACACCCATCAACGCAGTGATCAAGAAGAAGTTGTGGTAGCCCAGTTTTTCGACCATCACCCCCGAATAGCCACCGATCAGCCGGGGCAACAGCAGCATGATAGAGCTCAGGAGGGCGTATTGGGTGGCAGAAAACTTGAGGTTGGTCAGGCTCGACAGGTACGCCACGAACGCTGAAGTCGCCAGCCCGGAGCTGAAGTTGTCGAGCGAGATCGTAAGGATCAGCATCTTCAGGTTAGGGCCCATGTCGGCCAGCATCAGAAACAGCAGGTTAGTGGCAGCGGAGGTTGCGCCGCCGATGAACAGAATCGGCAGAATGCCGAAGCGCACGATCGCCAGGCCGCCGAAGGCCGCGCCGACCAGCGTCATGACCAGGCCGAAGATTTTGCTGACACTGGCGATCTGGTCCTTGGTGAAGCCCTGATCGATGTAGAACACGTTGGCCATCACCCCCATGACCGTGTCGGACATGCGGTAGGTGGCGATCAGGCCCAGGAGCAGAAAGGCCTGCCAGCGGTAGCGCAGGATGAAGTCGTTGATTGGCGTCAGCACCGGTGCCAGGCCGCGTCGGCCTATGGATGACAGGCAGGCCGCCGTGAGCAGGGTGTACAGGATGGCGCGCAGGAACGCCCGATCTTCCATCAACAGGCTTTTCCAGGTGGCATCCTTGAACAGTACGCTGGCGAAGTCGGTATTGTAGAGCTGGGTGAACATCGCGGGGACCGACACCAGCAGGATGATCAGAACGAACACCGACGCCAACTGGTGCGCAAAGCCGTAGCGCGCCGCCGACAGTTGCGTGCGCAAAGCGACGGCGGGTTCGCGCATGACCAGCGTGGTGATCAGCGCGGGCAGCATCAGCAGGCCGAAGATGACATACGTGCCGGTCCAGGCTGAGTGCTTGTAGGCGAAGCCGGATGAGCCGAAGCCTTCGGCGAAATACAAGGCGCCCGCTGTGGCGAGCAGGGCGGCCACGCGATAGCCCGCCATGTAGCTGGCGGCGAGGGTGGCTTGCTGGCTGTCCGAGGCGATCTCGAGGCGATAGGCGTCGATGGCGATATCCTGCGTCGCGGACGAAAACGCGACCACCACAGCGATCGCAATCAGCCAGGACAAATGCTGCTGGGGGTCGCAAAAGCCCATGCCGATCAGGCCGAGCGTCACCAGGGTTTGCGAGAGCACCAGCCAGGAGCGGCGCCGACCCAGCTTGCCCAGCAATGGCAGCCGCCACTGATCGAGAAGAGGCGACCAGACCCATTTGAAAGCGTACGCCAGGCCGATCAAGCTGGCGTAGCCGATGGTCTCACGGGCAACACCCGCTTCCCTGAGCCAGACCGACAGCGTGGAAAACACGAGCATATAAGGCATGCCCGCGGCGAATCCGAGGAGCAGCAGCACGAACGTCGATGGGCTGGCATAAGCGGCGAGCGCGGCGCGCCAGGTTTTGCGGGGCATGGGCTGGAATCTGCCTCAGATTACATAAACAAAGCGCGCACTCTAACCGTTGTCCTCTGTCGGGCGCCAGCCATGACGCGCCATATCCACACGATTGTTACGGATGGTCACGCCTTCGGCGCGCAGGCGGGCGCGTTGCTCTTCGCCAGAAGCCGTTCCAGCCGGCAGGCTCAGCCGTCCGCCCGCGCCGATCACGCGATGCCAGGGCAGGTGGCTACCGTCGGGCAACTGGCTCAAGGTTCGGCCAACAAAACGTGCCGCTCGTCCTAAACCGGCCAATTCGGCCAACTGCCCGTAACTGACGACCTTGCCTTCGGGGATTTGATGCATGGTCAGATAAACCGCCGCGCGCCGGGCCTCTGCGGGCGGTTGTCCACTGGGGTCTTGCATCCATGAAATGTGTTCGCTCACGCGTTCGTTCCTGTTTAAAGGACCCGCAATTCTGTTCGACACGGAACTGAAGAAACTTCCTACGGTCTTTGAATCCTGTGTCGGCGGTCCACGGATTGCCTCGATGTTGTCCCGAGGGATAATGCCCGATTTAACCGCCAGCCAGAGCCTTGTCGTCGCTTATGTTGTCCAGAACCCTGTTGTGCATCGCTATCATCAGTGCCTCTACCCCCTTGCTCGCCGATACCGTCTGGTTGAAGAACGGTGACAAACTGACGGGGACTATTAAGGTTTTCGACGGCGGGAAACTGCTGCTCAATACCAAGTATGCAGGCGATATTCCGCTGGACTGGAAAGAAGTCAAGACGCTGGAAAGTGACCAACACCTGCTGGTGAAACAGGATGCCTACACGAGCGAGATGTCCAAATCGCTGAAGGCGGCGGACGAAGGCAAGGTGACCCTGGCCAACGGTGATGCGCCCAAGACGGTCGACCTGGCCAGCATCCAGCAGATCATGAAACCCAAGCCGGTGGTCACCGATCTGGTCTGGAAAGGCAACATCGATGCAGCGCTGGACTTCCAGCGGGCGGACACGGACACCGACGACTACAACCTGGCCTTCAAGACCTCTGCCAGCCATGGTCGTTGGCGGCACAACGCCAAAGGCGAGTTCAACCGCGAGACTCAGGACGACACGACCACCACCAACAACTGGAGCGCCGAGTACTCGCTGGATCGCTTCCTGACCGACAAGTTTTTCTGGGACGGCCGCATCACCTACAAGCATGACGGCATCGAGGACTTGCGTCGTCAACGCACCGTGGGTACCGGTCCGGGCTACCAGCTCTGGGATGACGAACTGGGCGCGTTCAAGATTGGCGCGCTGCTCAACCGCACGGACTTCGAATACTCCAATGGCGAGAAGGACAATTTCTACTCCGTGTCCGGGACATGGGATTACAACCGCTACCTGATCGGCAAGAAGGTTGAATTCTTCACCAACGGCGAATTGGGCAAGCCTCTCAGCGGCGTGGCGGATTACAGCCTGGATACCGAGGTCGGGTTTCGCTACAAAGTCACCGAATGGGCCTCGCTCAACGTCAAGGCCGAAAAAGACATCATCACCGGCTCCGACAATGGCGATCTGAACAAGACGCGCTACACCGCCGGCTTTGGTGTGGCCTGGTAAACGCTTCCTTATTAAGACGCAGTGGCTGGCCTGCGCGCTCTCGCTTCCTTCCGGGACTGAGCCAGGTCAGCAGCGCTCGCTGAAAATGACGCGAATCTTGCGTCGAACCGTCACCTCCCTTCGATCTGGCACCCCTGGGTGATAACGATTATCGTGGTGGACCTCAGCCGCTTGAGGCTGGCCCACATTCGTCGTTTTACCTGCCTCAGGAGCCTCACATGAGCGCCAAAGCCAACCGGCAAGCCCGAGAGTTGCTGCTCAAGGAATACCGTGGCGTGCTGTCGACCCATTCGAAGTCAATGCCCGGTTACCCGTTCGGCTCGGTGGTGCCGTATTGCCTGGACGATCAAGGCCGTCCATTGATCCTGATCAGCCGCATCGCTCAGCACACGCATAACCTGCAACGCGACCCCAAGTGCTCGATGCTGGTGGGCGAACGTGAGGCTGAAGATATTCAAGCGGTGGGGCGGGTGACGGTGATGGCTGAAGCGCAGAAGCTCAGCGATCAAGCCGCCATCGATGCCGCAGCCCAACGCTATTACCGCTACTTCCCGGAGTCAGAGAGCTACCACAGCGCCCATGATTTTGACTTCTGGACGCTGCTCCCGGTGCGCTACCGCTATATTGGTGGTTTCGGGGCCATTCACTGGCTCGACGATATTGCCTTGCCCAATCCGTTCGCTGGTGGGGCCGAGATCGGTATGGTCGAGCACATGAACCAGGATCATGGAAAAGCCATCGCGCACTACGTCGAGCTGGCCGGTCTACCGCAGAGCGAACCGGCGGCGCTGGTGGGCATCGACAGCGAAGGAATGCACTTGCGTATCGGCCAAAGCCTGCATTGGCTGGCCTTCCCCGAGCCTTGTAATACGCCGACACAAGTGCGCCAGGCCTTGGTTCAACTGGCTCACGCCGAAAAATGGCCGACCGCTGAGGCGTCCGAAGCTTGAATTAACGACTTTGCGACGTCACCTAGTGTCTACTGGAAGCCTTCTTCCCTAGAGGAAACTATTTGATGCGCGCTTTTCTACTGCTTTTTTTGCTTTTTCCGGTGCTCGAGCTGTTCGTGCTGGTGAAAGTCGGGATGTCGATCGGCTTTCTGCCGACCTTCCTGCTGGTGGTGGCCGGGTCCATGCTCGGCTTTTTCATCATTCGTGTCGCCGGTCTGGCAACGGCCATGAGCGCTCGCGAGAGCTTGGCGCGAGGGGAGTTGCCTGCCCAACAGATGATGGACGGTCTCATGATGACGGTGGGTGGCGGGCTGTTGGTCTTGCCGGGTTTCATCAGCGACGTGCTGGGCCTGATCTGTCTGATGCCGTTCACCCGTCGGCTGCTGGCCAACAAGGTGCGTCAGCGTGCCGAAGCTTCGGCCAGTCGCCAGCGGGCGTTCGCGGATGATCTGCGTTCGGCAGGGGCTACGCACTCGCCGCATGCAGGAGCGGGTCGCCCAGGGGCTCGCCAGCCGGAGGTTATCGAAGGCGAGGTGATCGAGGGCGAGTACGAGCCTGTCGACAAAAAGTGAATCCTGCTTGTGTTTCGCGCGGCACCTTCGGGTGCCGTTTTCGTTTCAACGGCATGTGCCCGTTGAAAATTTTTTCTTCGCCCAGCCTTGTAATCATCTTGCCCGCCCCTATGTATGGGTCACCGTAAGGTTTCTGGCGCATTTCGCCAGACCGTATTCCGCGGTTCGCTCGCGAGCCGCGCCCGGCAAGTCCGGAACGTTTTAGCCGCTCGGTGCCAACGCCGGACGTTCAAAAACCATAATTAGGAGATCGACAATGAAGCTTCGTCCTCTGCATGACCGCGTCGTAATCCGTCGCAGTGAAGAAGAAACCAAGACTGCTGGCGGTATCGTGCTGCCTGGTTCGGCCGCCGAAAAACCAAACCGTGGCGAAGTCATCGCCGTCGGCGCAGGTCGCGTCCTGGACAACGGCGAAGTACGTGCGCTGGCCGTGAAAGTGGGTGACAAAGTGGTATTCGGCCCTTACTCCGGCAGCAACACCGTGAAAGTGGATGGCGAAGACCTGCTGGTGATGAGCGAGAACGAAATCCTCGCCGTCGTTGAAGGCTGAGTCGGTACCTCCCGCATTTCCCGTTACTACACAGTATTTAAGGAATAACGATCATGGCTGCTAAAGAAGTTAAATTCGGCGACGCTGGCCGTAAAAAAATGCTGGCTGGCGTAAACGTTCTGGCTGACGCCGTCAAAGCGACCCTGGGCCCGAAAGGCCGTAACGTCATCATCGAAAAAAGCTTCGGCGCTCCGCTGATCACCAAAGACGGTGTCTCGGTTGCCAAAGAAATCGAACTGAAAGACCGTTTCGAAAACATGGGTGCGCAGCTGGTCAAAGACGTTGCCTCCCGCGCGAACGACGACGCCGGTGACGGTACCACCACCGCAACCGTTCTGGCTCAGGCCATCGTCAACGAAGGCCTGAAAGCCGTCGCTGCCGGCATGAACCCAATGGACCTGAAGCGCGGCATCGACAAGGCCACCCTGGCCATCGTCGCTCAGCTGAAGTCCCTGTCCAAGCCATGCACCGACACCAAGGCCATCGCTCAGGTGGGTACCATCTCGGCCAACTCGGACAGCTCCATCGGCGACATCATTGCCGAAGCCATGGAGAAAGTGACCAAAGACGGCGTGATCACCGTTGAAGAAGGTTCGGGTCTGGAAAACGAACTGTCCGTAGTCGAAGGCATGCAGTTCGACCGTGGCTACCTGTCTCCGTACTTCATCAACAAGCCGGACACCATGGTCGCCGAGCTGGACAGCCCGCTGCTGCTGCTGGTCGACAAGAAAATCTCCAACATCCGCGAAATGCTGCCAGTGCTGGAAGCCGTCGCCAAAGCCGGTCGTCCTCTGCTGATCATCGCAGAAGACGTCGAAGGCGAAGCGCTGGCGACCCTGGTGGTGAACAACATGCGCGGTATCGTCAAAGTCGCGGCCGTCAAGGCACCGGGCTTCGGCGATCGTCGTAAGGCCATGCTGCAGGACATCGCCGTCCTGACCGGCGGTACCGTGATCTCCGAAGAAATCGGTCTGAGCCTGGAAAGCACCACCCTGGAGCACCTGGGTAACGCCAAACGCGTTGTGCTGAACAAAGAAAACACCACCATCATCGACGGTGCTGGCAACAAGACCGACATCGATGGTCGCATCGCTCAGATCCGTCAGCAGATCGGCGATACTTCGTCCGACTACGACAAAGAGAAACTGCAAGAGCGTCTGGCCAAACTGTCCGGCGGCGTTGCAGTGATCAAGGTCGGTGCTGGTTCCGAAGTCGAAATGAAAGAGAAGAAAGCCCGCGTTGAAGACGCCCTGCACGCTACCCGTGCAGCGGTCGAAGAAGGCGTGGTGCCTGGCGGTGGTGTAGCGCTGGTTCGCTCGCTGCAGGCCATCTCCGAGCTCAAAGGCGACAACGCCGACCAGAACGTGGGTATTGCCCTGCTGCGCCGTGCCGTTGAAGCGCCGCTGCGTCAGATCGTTGCCAACTCCGGCGATGAGCCAAGCGTCGTGGTCGACAAGGTCAAGCAAGGTTCGGGTAACTTCGGTTACAACGCTGCGAGCGGCGAATACGGCGACATGATCGAAATGGGTATCCTGGACCCAGCCAAAGTGACTCGCTCTGCTCTGCAAGCGGCGTCCTCGATTGCCAGTCTGATGATCACCACCGAAGCGATGATCGCTGACGTGGCTGAAGACAAGCCTGCAGCTGGCGGCGGTATGCCAGACATGGGCGGCATGGGTGGCATGGGCGGCATGATGTAATTCAGCCTGACCCTGATGCACGAAAAACCCCGCTTCGGCGGGGTTTTTTTATGGGTGGCGATTTTTTTAAAAGGGGGGAGTCGGATCTTAGCCTGGTTTGGGATCGCCCCAGTGATGCCCTTTCGGCGCATCGCGGGCAAGCGCGCTCCTACATCTGTTGCAACGTGCCGCATTCCGAAAGACCACCTTGTCCGCCTTTGGCATCCCGAAGCAAACGTAGGAGCGCGCTTGCCCGCGATAGCGCCCAAAGGGCATCCGAGTAACGATCAAAGCCAACTACCCCGAAACCACCGCACCTTCAACCACCCTGCCTTTCCCGCCCGTCGGCCGGTACAACACCGCGTAATAAGCCCCCAGGCAAATCAGCCAGCAAAACACGGCCGTCCAGACGTTGTGCGAGAAAAAGTGTGCGCCTTGCAGCATGCGTCCTACCGAAAAGACCGTGCCCAGGCCGAATGCGAAGACCAGCCCCGCCTTGGCCAGGCGCGGGCGACGGTCGCGGAAGAGGAAAAACAATGCAAAAAGGGTAAACCCGGTTGCTGCATGACCACCTGGCCAGCAACGACCAGGCTTGTCAGTCTGTGGGCGAGGGGCCAGCAACTCGCTGTAGGTTTCCGTTCCGCCGAACTGGGTGAGGCTCCAAGGGCACTGGACCGCCGTCACTGCCTTGACCGGGGTGACGAAGCTGGTGGACAGCGCCATTGACAGCACCAGGCACCCCAGCTCTCTTTTCCAGGACTGCAGCGGCCCCACGAAAAACGAGGCCACGAAGGCTGCGAAGGACAGCAGGCCCAAGGCAATGACGGCCTGTTTGGCGCGGTCGTGCAGTACGTTCTCCAGAAAATAGCTGTGTTTGCCGATGAACCCGCCGGCTGCCGGATCGTAGGCCCATTGCGCGATGCTCATGTCCAGTGACGTCAACTCCAGCAACAATAGGGCAAGGGCGGTCGCCGCCGGGATGCCGACGTAAACCCAGAGGTTGATCGGGCGCGAGGCGCGGCGTTCGAGAACTTCAGACATGTCGGATTCCATGTAATGGCGAGGAGACCCTCATAAACGTTCGGCAGTCTGAGCGCAGGGCTGTCGCGCCCCTGTGAACCACCGGTGAAAAAAACGTTGTGTACCTCGGTGCTGGCCCTCAGGCGAAGTTGGCCGTAAGCTGCCGCCAACTCTGACCTCATCGTGCGCACCCTCGGTGCACGGGTCATCGCTACAACTGCGTAGGGAGATATGCGCCCATGAGAATTCTGCTGGTTGAAGACAACCGCGACATCCTGGCAAATCTGGCCGATTACCTTGGGTTGAAGGGATACACCGTCGATTGCGCGCAGGATGGTTTATCCGGGTTGCACCTGGCCGCGACCGAGCATTACGACCTGATCGTGCTCGACATCATGCTGCCGGGCATTGACGGCTATACGCTGTGCAAACGCCTGCGCGAAGACGCTCGCCGCGATACGCCGGTCATCATGCTGACCGCTCGGGACCAGCTCGATGACCGTTTGCAGGGCTTTCGCTCCGGTGCGGACGATTACCTGCTCAAACCATTTGCGTTGTCCGAACTGGCGGCTCGAATCGAGGCCGTATTGCGCCGCGCGCAGGGCGGCGGGCGGCGCACCCTCCAGGTCGCCGATCTGGTCTACGACCTCGATACCCTCGAGGTGACGCGTGAAGGGCGCATGCTCAAACTCAACCCTGTCGGGCTCAAACTGCTGGCGGTGCTGATGCAGAAGAGCCCTCATGTGCTGCGCCGGGAAATTCTCGAAGAGGCCCTGTGGGGCGATGATTGTCCAGACAGTGACAGCCTGCGCAGTCACGTGCACCAGTTGCGCCAGGTGATCGACAAGCCATTCGCCAAGCCGTTGCTGCAAACGGTCCATGGCGTGGGCTATCGTCTGGCCGAGGGCCGCGATGGAGTTTAAGCAGAGCCTCGCTCAGCGGATCATTATCGCGTTTGCGCTGATGAGCGCCTTGGTGGCCGGTTCTTTCGCAATGGGCATCGTGGCAACGGTTCACCTGGTCGAAGAGAAACTAATCTCCGCCGGGCTGGGCGGTGATCTGACGCGCCTGTTGTTGATGGACAGCGTCGAAGACTGGAGCCACCGCCCGGAGCCGGACCAACTGTTCTACTTCAGTGGTGGACCGGGCGATTTCGAGCTGCCCAAGGACCTGCGCCATCTGGAGCCCGGTTTCCATGAGGTATTCCGCGGGCCGCTCTCATACCACGCCATGGTCGAGGTCGTGGACGGCCGACATTACGTGTTGCTGCAGGATCAGAGCGATTTCGAGGAGCGCGAGCGCGTGCTCTTCGCCGTCGTGCTCGTCGGCTTCGTGCTGGCTTTGGCACTGGCGGTGGTCCTCGGCTGGATTCTGGCGCGCCGAGTGATGGCGCCGGTGGTGCGGCTGGCGCGGCAGGTGCGGCATCGCGACCAGTTGTTGGGGCTGGCGCCGCCCTTGGCGCCGGATTACGCGGCGGATGAGGTGGGCGAACTGGCCGTGGCCTTCGATGCCACGCTGGGGCGGCTGCGTGACGCCTTGACCCGTGAGCGCATGTTCACCAGCGATGTCAGCCACGAGTTGCGCACACCGTTGATGGTGCTTGCCAGCTCGTGTGAATTGCTGCTGGAGAACCCTGCGCTCGATCAGCGTGCCCGAACCCAGGTCGAGCGCGTGTCGCGGGCTTGTGAAGAAATGCGTGATCTGGTGCAAACCTTCCTGATGTTGGCCCGCACCCAGCACGATGACGCGGGTTTGAATCCCCAATTGTCACTCGAGGGGGCGGCCCAGCAGTTGCTGAACCTGTGGCGTGACCCGATCGAAACCAAAGGCCTGCGTCTGGAATACCACCCGGAGGGTGCAACGCAAGGCACCTACAACGCCACGTTTCTGTATGCGGTGATGGGCAACTTGCTGCGCAATGCGCTGCATTACACCGACCAGGGCTTCATCCGTCTGACCCTGCTGGCCAACGGCTTTATGGTGGAAGATTCTGGTGTGGGCATTCCAGAAGAGAAACGCGAGGCAATGTTCCAGCCCTTCGTCCGAGGCAACGAAAAACGAGGGGAGGGCCTCGGGCTTGGATTATCGCTGGTGCAGCGCATCTGCGAAAACCAAGGGTGGACCGTCAGCCTGGATACGATGGAACCGAACGGCTGCCGTTTCACCGTCGAATTCAAACGGTCGCCCAACTGATCGCCTCAGTTCAGGCAAAAACCATCAGGTCAGTCGACTGCCGTGCTGCGATTTGTCGGATTATGGCTATTTAATGGCCACATCTTCTTGAAAAATCCCGTAACATGTTACCCGCCCAAGGGACGTTTTTTTCACATTCACGTGACTTGAGCATGACGTTAACCCGCCTAGTTTGGCCGTATCACCTTCAGGAGAGACGGTCATGAGCAAGCGGATTGAGTTAGATTTCTCGCACAAATACGACGATGCGCACGCCAAAAAATATTTGCGCAAACACAGGGACGGATTGGCGCGACGGTTGTCAGACCATCGCGACAAGCAACTGGCACGCCGCGCATTGGCGCTGGCCGGGGAGCCAGGCCTGGTGCTGGACCTGCCGTGTGGGGCTGGCCGCTTCTGGCCACTGCTGGCAGAGAAGGCCAATCGGGTCATCATTGGTGCCGACAATTCGGCATCCATGATTAAGACGGCCTGCAGCGCGCAACCGGCTGAGGTGGTGAAGCGGGTTCAACCCCTGCAGACCTCCGCATTCGCCATCGACATGCCCGACAACGCAGTGGACAGCATCTTCTGCATGCGTCTGCTGCACCATGTCGGCAAGGCCGAGGACAGGGCTGTGCTACTCAAGGAGTTCCACCGCGTCACCCGAGACAGCGTAATCGTTTCGCTCTGGGTTGACGGCAATTTCAAAGCCTGGAAACGCAAGCGTGCTGAGCGTAATCGTCGACAAGAGGGTTACCAGAACCGCTTCGTGTTACCAGTGAGCACCGTAGAAGCCGAATTCGAGCAGGCAGGATTCCGCATCCAGGACCGTCTGGATTTCCTGCCGTTGTACGCCATGTGGCGTGTGTATCTATTACGTAAGAGGTAACAGGATGGCCGTGGATTTCGCAGCAGATTCGACCCTTCCCGCCAAGGATCGCTTTGCCTATTTCTGGAACACCAAGGGTGATTGGGTGGAAGAGCCCAACGTGCGCCGCGGTGGAGAAAGTGGGGTTCAGCGTGTGGTGTCGGAAAACGGCCGTCTGCTGTATGTGAAGCGGCAGGTCGGCCATATCTATCGCAGTTGGCTACACCCCTTTGGTCGCCCCACTGTCCTGCGAGAGCGGGATGCGCTGGAAGGCCTGCGCCAGCTCGACGTCAACGTACCGCGCATGGTGTTCTGCGGCGCGGAGCGTGACGCGAACAATGAATGGCGCGCGTTGCTGGTGACCGCCTCCCTGGATGGCTTCGTCGAGTTCGAGCACTGGCTCAAGGCCGGCGGGCGTGAACAGCACGGCGAAGGGGTATATGAACAGATGCTCAAGGAACTGGCCGAGAATCTCGCGCGCATGCACCGGGGACGCTGGCAGCACAGCTGCATCTACATCAAGCACGTGTTCGTGCGTGTCGTGGGCGAGGGCGCCAGTGCGCGCCCCGAAGTCGCGTTGCTGGATCTGGAGAAATGCCGCCAGCGCCTGACCGCCTATGGTGCCGCCCAGCACGACATGAAACAGCTTCGTCGCCATTCGTCGTTTCAACCTGCGGACTGGAGCAAGCTCGTCTACTTTTACGAAGCAGCGTTTGGCAGCCCCATCAAAGGTTTAGATCGATGAAGTTAGAAATCGCTCGAGGTATGTTTCTGGTTGGAGCGTTAGGCATCGCATCCATAGCCATGGCCGCTTGGGAAACGCCCAAGCCGAAGATCCTTAGCGCAGTCCATGGGGAAGGCCAATGTGCCCTCCCGCGTGTGGCGAAGGCTGAATCGCCAGTACGGCCGGACCACGATTTGCTGTTGTTGATGTTTGGTCTGGCGCAGGGGACGAGGGGGCAGAATTGACCTTGGGTTGTTGGCTCTGGATCTCTTACTCTGATGCCCTGTCGGGCGCTAATCGCGGGCAAGCGCGCTCCTACGTTTTTTGAAACGTGCCAAATTCCGATGGACCGAGTTGTTAGCCTTTGAACCACACATAAAAATCGTGTGTCGAGCACCAAGGCTACCCACGCGGTCCATCAGGCCATCGCGCGTTGCAAAAAATGTAGGAGCGCGCTTGCCCGCGATAGGCCCGATAGGGCATCAATGGGGGGCCTTCGAGCCATGCCCGGTCGCCAGCACCACATAGACGCACGGCAGCACGATTAACGTGAACAACGTACCGACCGACATCCCCACTGCAATCACCAACCCAATGTCGAACCGGCTCACGGCCCCCGCCCCCGAGGCCAGAATCAAAGGCACCATCCCGAACACCATGGCCGCTGTGGTCATGAGGACTGGGCGCAGGCGAATCGCCGCGGCGGCGTCCACCGCTTCCCGGGCCGTGAACCCCTTTTCTCTGCGCAACTGATTGGCGAACTCGACGATCAGAATGCCGTGCTTGCTGATCAGGCCAATCAGTGTCACCAATCCGACTTGAGTGTAGATGTTCAGGGTGGACACCCCAAGAAACAGGGGCACCAGTGCACCGCAGATGGACAAGGGCACGGTCACCAGAATCACCAAGGGGTCACGAAAACTCTCGAACTGCGCAGCGAGCACTAGGAAGATGATCGCCAGCGCCAGGCCGAAGGTGACCCACAGCGCATTGCCTTCCTGGACCAACTGCCGCGAAGCCCCCGCATAGTCGTAAGCAAAGCCTGCGGGCGCTTCCTCCATGGCGATCTGCCTGACGGTGGCGATGGCCTCACCCATGCTCACCAGCGGGAATCCGGAAATGATCGCTGAGTTGAGCTGCTGAAACTGATTGAGCTGACGTGGCCGCGCCCGGTCGCTGACAGTGATCAGCGTCGACAGTGGCAGCAGGGTGCCTTGAGCGTTCTTCACATAATAGTTGGCTAGCCATTGCGGATTATCCCGATACGCTCGCTCCACCTGCGCGATGACCTTGTAGCTGCGCCCATCGATGGTGAACCGGTTGATCTCCGCCTCGCCGAGTAGAGTGGCGAGGCTGCCGCCGAGATCCTGCATGGAAACGCCCATTTGCGCCGCCTTGGCACGGTCGATGTCGACCACCACCTCCGGTTTGTCGAACGCCAGATCGAGGTCAAGAAAGGCGAATTTGCCGGAATCGTTCGCGCGCTTCTTGATGCGGTTCACCACCTCCAGCAATGCCGGGTAGTCATTCGGGGTGTTGACCACGAACTGAAAAGGCAGGCCCTCACCGGTGCCGGGCAGCGAAGGCAGGTTGAAGCCGAAGATCTGCAAGCCGGTGATCTGTTCGAGCTTGGCCTGGACCTCCGGCAGCAGTTGCATTTGCGTTCGTTTTCGTTCGTCCCATGGCTTGAGCAGGAACCCGCCCACGCCGGTCTGCACGCCATTGAAGCCATTGATCTGGAACGACGAGTAGTACTCAGGAAACGCCTTGAAGATCTCGATGAACTGCTGCGTGTACTTGTTCATGTAATCGAGGTTGGTGGGCTGTGGCGAGGTGGCCATCATGAAGATGATGCCTTGGTCCTCATCCGGCGCCAGTTGCGACTGGCTGAACTTGAGGAATACCGGTATCAGGCAAAGCACCAGCACGGCGAACACCATCACCACTGGCCGGGTGTTCAGCGTGCTGTGCAGCAGGCGTTGATAGCGGACTTTCAACCCGTCGAACACTTCGTCGAGCTTGTGCGCCAGCCCGCTGGGGTTTTCGTCATGACGCAGGAGTACCGCGCACATCATGGGTGACAATGTCAGGGCGACGATCCCGGAGATGACCACGGCTCCGGCCAGTGTCAGCGCGAACTCTTTGAACAGCGCGCCCGTCAGCCCCTCCAGAAAGCCTATCGGCGCATAGACGGCGGCCAGGGTGATGGTCATCGACACCACCGGCATGGCGATTTCCCTCGCGCCTTCGAGCGCCGCGTCCAATGGGGTCTTGCCTTGCTCGATGTGCCGATGGATGTTTTCCACTACCACGATGGCATCGTCGACCACCAGGCCGATCGCCAGCACCATCGCCAGCAACGTTAACAGGTTGATCGAATAGCCCATCATCTGCATGAAGAACAGCACGCCGATCATCGACAACGGGATGGTGATCACCGGGATCAATACCGAGCGCAGCGCGCCGAGGAACAGGAACACCACGACGATCACGATCAGCACCGCTTCGATCAGCGTTTTCACCACTTCGTGAATCGAGGCCTGGATGAACAGCGTGGCGTCGTAGGCAATGGAGGCCTTCAAGCTCGGTGGCAACTGGCTTTCCAGTTCCGGCATGATCCGGCGCACTTCCTTGATCACGTCCAGCGGGTTCGCGCTCGGGGTACCCTTGATGCCGATGTAGACCGACGGCGTGCCGTCGAACGAGCTGACGGTGTCGTAGTTCTCCGCCCCCATTTCCACCCGCGCCACATCACCCAGCAGCACCCGGCTGTTGCCTTCGGTCTTCAAGGGGATGGCGGCGAACGTCTCGGGGGACTTGAGGTCCGTGGTGGCGTTGACGCTGGTCACCACGTATTCGCCCTTCACTTCGCCGGCAGCCGAAAGAAAGTTGTATTTGCGCACGGCTTCGGTCACGTCGTTCGCGGTCAAGCCAAAGCCCGCCAGCTTGACGGGGTCCAGCCACAGGCGCATGGCGAATACCTGATTGCCGAGGATTTCCGCTTCGGCCATGCCTGGCAGTGTGGCCAGCTTTGGCTGGATGACCCGCGACAGGTAGTCGGTGATCTGTGGGTTGTTCAGCCCCGCGCTGTAGAAACTGATGTACATCAGCGCCGAGGCGTCAGCCGCTTCCTTGCTCAGCACCGGGTCTTCTGCATCCTGCGGCAGCTTGTTCTTCACCTCGTTGGCCTTGGCGAGCAACTCGGTGTAGAGGCGGTCGGTATTGGCGCCGATGCGGGCATAGATGGAAATCACCGAGAAGTTCTGCCGACTGACCGAGGTCATGTAGTCAATGCCTTCCGCGCTGGCCAGGCTCTGTTGCAGCGGTTGGGTGATATAGCCCTGAATCGTCTCGGCGTTCGCACCGGGGTAGGCAGTGGTGACGGTGATGAGCGCGTTTTCCATCTGCGGGTACTGGCGGATGGTCAATTTGCTGAATGCCTGAAACCCCAGCAATACGATCAGCAGGCTGATGACGCTGGCAAGCACGGGGCGGCGAATGAACGGATCGGTAAATGCCATGAAAGCTCCTTCGGACAGTCGCCAGGTCAATCAGCCCTGGGCGGGGCGGTCTGTTCGACGGGGGCTGTCGGGTCGCCGCCGATGGCGACCGCCGTGCCGTTGTCCAGTTTCAACTGGCCGCCGGTCACCACCTGCTCGCCAGCCTTGAGCCCTTTGCGAATGATCACCTGCCCTTCGCGGCGCTCTCCAGTTTCCACAAAGCGACGTTCCACCATCAGGAGCGGCTCGCCTTTGGCGTTTTTTTCCGGCCGGCCCTCGGCGTCGGTTTTCGGCGCGATGACGAACACCGAGTTGCCGTAGAGTGTGTAAGTGATGGTGCTCTCGGGGACGACCAACGCTTGCGTGTCCTGACCCAGAATGACTTGCAAGTTGGCGAACATCCCTGGCAGCAGTTTGCCGTCCGGGTTGGGCAGGGTGGCGCGCACCAGGACATTGCGGGTGGCGTCTTCGACCTTGGGGTTGATCGCACTGATGCGGGCATCGAAGCGCTCACCGGGCCAGGCGGCAACGCTGACCTGAACCCCTTGCCCGACCTCCAGCTTCGGCAGCGCCTGTTCAGGCACGTAGAAATCGGCGTAGAGGCTGCTCAAGTCTTGCAGCGTAGCGATCACCGTGCCGCTGGCCAGATAGTCGCCGACATCCACCTGACGAATGCCGATGGTGCCGCTGAACGGCGCGAGAATACGCTTCTTGGCCAGCGAGGCGTTGAGTTGCGCAACGGTGGCCGCGGCCTTTTTCTGCGTGGCGGCGAGTCGGTCGAATTCGCCTTTGGAAATGGCCGCGTCGCCGATCAACTTGCTGCCGCGGACATAGTCGACCTGCGCCAGGCCCAAGTCCGCTTCGGCGGTGCCCAGCAGGCCCTTTTCCACGTCGCTGTCCAGTTGCAGCAGGGGTTGGCCGAATTTGACCTTCTGCCCGGATTCGAACTGCACCGCCTTGACCGTGCCCGCGACCTCCAGGCTCAGGTCAACGCCCTGCAGCGCCTTGAGGCTACCGATGGCGGGCAGGCGGTTCTGCCAGGCGCGCGATTCGACGACCGCCACGGCGACATTGATCGGCGGTTTGGGTGCTGTGAATTGCTGGATCTGCTGGTAGATCGAAAACGCCTTGTAACCCCCCAAGGCCAACACCACGATCAAAGCGACTCCCAGCATGATCAACATGCGGCGACGCAACATATTCCACTTCCTTGGAAAACGGATGACTCAGGCGAGCACGGTAGTCCAACTCCGTCGCGCAGGCCATGGCAGTTGCAACAAATGTCGGCGATACGCCGCCTTTGCGCGCACGTTCACCTTATGCGGGCGAACGCTGCGGTCCCTGGACCAAATGCAGATGGTTGTCCCACAACCCCGCCGGCAGCGGCAAAGCCTCTGCGACATCCGTGCGCGTGCGGCAGTCGTAAAAGCGGCAGCGGCCTTGGCCTGAGGTGACAACGAAACCATCGGCGACCGCGCCCACCCCCGCGCAATCCGGCAGCGGCGCGTCGAGCCGCAGCGCACCGCTGTCCAGCTCCCAGATGAAGAAACGATTGCCCCGTGGCGCCGTCAGCGCCACCAGTCGCAGTTCGTCATGGACCGCCACGCTGGCGGTGTAATGCGCCATGGCCTGCAATTGCGTCTCGGCCACGGGGAACGCTTGGAACGGTTGCCCGGGTCGCTTGATCGCCAACAGATCGGAGGACTCATGGGCCGGCCCCATGAATTGTTGACCGGTGACGATGGTGCCGTCACGGGCGATTGACATGTGGCGCACGCTGTTCATCTGTTGCGGCAGGGCTTCCTTGCTGAGCAACGTGCCGTCACGTTGCATCAGCACGAGGCTCGCCTCCATGGCGTCGAGGTTCATCTCCACGCGGCTTTCCGCCTCGGTGCGAATCCCACCGTTGGCCACGACCAGCGTTTCCCCGTCCGGCATCCAGGCGACCTGATGCGGGCCGATGCCATGGGTGGGGATTTCCCCGGTGTGTTCCAGTCGCTCGTTCACGAACCGGTAGACGCCCAGCACGCCCCGGCCCGGCTCTGTGGTGTCGTTCTCAGTGGCGTACAGCCATTCGCCGTGCTTGTGAATTACAGCATGGCCATAAAAATGCCGGTGAGGCCCGGACACGATGGTTTGCAGCAGACGGCCATCGCGCAGATCGATCAGGTAGCTTTCCGTGCCGGGGCGCCGAGCGACGAACAGCGCAATCGGCCGGTCGGGGTGGTTGATGATGTCGTGGCAACGCTGGGCCACCTGGGTGGCAAACACTCGAGTGCCGTCCACGCGGTAGCCCACAGCGTAGTGCCGGCCATCGGCGTCATCGCGAGCGGAGAGCAGCAGGGGGCTCTCGCCTTTTTTCCGCCACAGCGACCAGCCGCCCAGCGTGCACGCGCCAAGAACCAGACTGCCCAAGGCCAGAGCCTGACGTCGCAACATATCAGTCACCATCATTGGCGTTGAAACCGAGTTGGATGCCCAATGCCTTGGCCAATTCGCCCTCATGCAGGCGATGGACCACATTGAGGCTGTCGTAGAACGCGTTCAACTGCTGGCGGCCTTCTTCCGTCGCCAGCAGGTCGGCCAGCGGTGGCTTGAGTGCGGCCAGTTGCCTTCGGCTTTCGGCATAGGCGGCATCGATCTTTTCAGCCAAGGGCTTTTGCTCGGCCGGTAGCAGGCTGCGCAACCCCTTGTTGTCCACACCGGACCACACCGTCTCGGCACTCTTCAGACTGGCCTGCAGGCTGCTCAGCGAGGCCTTGCTGCGCCAAGCCTCGGCCTGGAACGGCTGCGGAACGCCTTTGGACTGCCGGCCCAGCGGGGTGCCGAGTTTCTTCTTCAGGCTGTCCAGCGCGGTGACCTGCACCCGCAGCAACTCGGCGATCGCTTCGTGGGAATCCGCATAGCGCGGGTTCGGAAATTTGCTCAACTGCGCGAGCATGCCGTCAGCGGCATTCCAACGCGTGAGGATTTCTTCCGCGAGGCTCTTCTGACGTTCACCGATGGCGGTCAGCAACGGGCAGTACTGGGCTTTCTGCTCGGGGCTGGCCAAGTCGATGTCGGCGTCGAACAGGATGTATTCGTAAGCGGACAAGCCTTGAACCACGACACTCGATTTCGCCAACGCTTCAGCGGTGATCTGGGGCTGTGCGCTGATCAACTGCTCGACCTGCCGCCCGACGAGGTTTTTCTTGTCCGGCCAGAACTGGATCTGCCACGACCGGTTGCCTTCGGCCAGGGGGCCGATCAGCAGGGGTTGCAATTCGGCCCAAGCCTTTTGCGCATGAAGAAAGTCAGCGCGGGCGGCCTGCAGGTCGGTCTTGCCCTGACAGAACGCCAATGCGCTCGCCGCGAGTTGCCGGTCGGCGTCGACCCAACGGCTGTAGGTCGGGAGAATGACCTGCGTGGCGATAGCGGCGGACGTCACGGCTTGCGGGTCCGAGGGGGCGCAGGCACCCAAGGCCAGCGCGGCAAGGCTGGTGAACAACAGCTTGGGGCGGAACATGTCCGGCTCCTTATCAATCGGTAAAAACAGGTTATAGAGAGTTCAGGAATGCCAGCAAGGCCGCCCGCTGTTCCGCGTCGAAGGCCAGAACCTGGCGCTGCGCAGGCAGTGCCTCGCCGCCATGCCACAGCACGGCTTCCATCAGGTTGCGTGCACGCCCGTCATGTAGAAATTGCGTGTGGCCGCTGACGCTTTGGGTCAGCCCGATGCCCCACAAAGGCGGGGTGCGCCATTGCTGACCGTTGGCCTGGAATTCACTGAGGTTATCGCCCAGACCTTCCCCCATGTCATGCAGCAGAAGGTCGGTGTAAGGCCGGATGACCTGATTGGCCAGTTCGGGCTCCTGCGCATCGGCGGCAGTGGTGAACTGCGGCGTGTGGCACTGCTGACAGCCGGCCTTGAAGAACAGACTCTTGCCCTGTAATACCTGGGGGTCACCTACATCACGACGGGTCGGCACCCCCAGGTTGCGGGTGTAGAAGGTCAGCAGCCGGAGGATGTTGTCGCTGACCTCCGGCTCACCGTCGGGGCCTTTGCCGCTTGGGGCCTGAAGGCAGGCGGCCTGTGACGCTGTGCAGTCGTCTGCGGGCTTGAGGTGTGAGGTCAGCCCCATGTCCCCCGCCAGCGCGTGGGCATTCTGTTGGGTGACACTGGGCTGTGATGCTTTCCAGCCGAAGCGGCCAAGCACGGTTTTCTGCCGAGCTTCGTCCCAGACCCAATTGGGCGTGCCGGTGATGCCGGTACCGTTTTTATCACCCGCGTTGACGTTGGCGAGGATGGCCGCTTCTGGAATCGCTTCCAGCAGGCCAAGGCCGATCATGGGAGGCGCGATCCGTGCCGATGCGCGGGTCTGCGGATGCATGGGGCCGTAGCCCAGGCGGGTGATCTGTAACGTCGGCCGGCGCAGTTGAATCGGTGTACCGTCGCGGAAATGCAGGGTCAGTGAATCGTACTCGACCCGCACTTTCCCCTCCGGGGGGACGCCGGGAATCGCCATGTCCTGCAATTGCATGCCGTACACCGGTTCCGGCGTCAGGCCCAGTTGCTGCAGCCGTTGGCCATGCATGGGGTCATCGGGTATGGACAGCCGCACCAGCATGGACACCGCGTTGTCGGCGCCGGGTTCAGGCGGATGGCCGCGACCGTCCCTGATGTGGCAGTTCTGACACGCATTGGTATTGAACAGCGGCCCCAGACCATCGCGTGCGGTAGTGGTGGAGGGGGCGATGACCCAAGGGCTGCGGAAGAAGCTGTTTCCGACGCTGAAGTCCAGACGGCGCACGGGGGACAGGTTACCCGAGGGCAGGGCGAAGGCGTTTCGGTCACTGCGGCTGACGGTGGCCGCGCCCCCCGATAGGGCTTCGCCGGGCTCGGCTGCAGTGAAATGCGGGGCGTCGTCGCACCCACCGAGGGCCAGGGCCATCAGCAGAACGAGTGAAAGACGGGGCCACGCGGTCATACGGATCCTGCAAAAGCGGGGAATCGGGGCGGGCAAGCTTACCAGCCCCGTGGGGGTCGAATAAGAGGGATTTGCGTTTGTAAGGACCTCTCGAAACGTGTTGTAACTAAATACCGCCCCGCCACAACGCGCTCTTCATGTGATCAGAAACCCGAGATTTCCAATGAGGGGTCTTCCACCATCAGCTGCATCAAACGTTGTTCGCCTTCCACCACCTTGAAACATCGGTACTCCCCGACGCTGTCGAGCTGACGTTCGCGCTCTCGAATCGCCAGTTCCTTGGCCCGCTCATAACCGTAGTGTTCAACCCGGAAGGATTTGGTCACGCTGCTGCCATTGCGCAGGGTAGTGCGAGCGACCCAGTAGGCAATGCCGGTGTAACAGCGGTAGTGGACGCCAGGGTGGCCACTGGTGTTGGTGGCGATCAGGCGCTGCCGGATGTCACGGGTGAGTTTCGGAAGATGGGTCAGCATCAACTCGTCACGGCACGCGTCGGCGGCTTTCCTGGCGGCTTCGCGTCCGCCGTATCGGGAAAATGAGAACAATCTGTTGAAGGTTTTTCCGTCGCGGTAAATGGTCACCTTCCAGGCTCGGGGACCTCGGGTGCCAACCAATAGATGGATGCCGTAATCATTGGCTTTGAGCTTGGTGACGCGACGCCTTTTGTTGTTTCCTTTCGGCACGGTCTGTCTCCTCCTGGATGGGATGGGATCAAAGGAGCGGCCATGATCAGGGGCGAATAAAAGGCGTTCAATCCGACAGAGTGCGAACAGGAAATACCCTACAAAACTTACGGATCGGTCTCGGAAATGCTGCCGTTCCACCCCCTTGATGAAGTGTTTCTGGCACCCAAAAAAAGAGCCGACCCACGAAGGGTCGGCTCTGCTGGTTAGACCTGCCGCGTATTGCCAGCGGCGATCAGAATTCGTGATCGGCGTTATCAGGGTTCAGGTCAGTGATGCCCAGCTTGCCTGCCGCTTGTTCGATGGCCCCGGTCTGCTTGACCAGTGCGGCAATTGCGTCGCGCACGACCTGGTTGCCCGCGGTGTTGCCCGCAGCAATCAGTTGATCGAAGTGCTCGCCCTTGTTGGCATGATCGACCAGCACTTGCAGCTTGGCCTGAGTGTCATCCAGGTCGGCACGCAACGTCGAATCGGTCGCTGCATCGACCTTGGCGACTAGCGACGACAGGCTCGGGCCGCTGACCTTGCTGCCGTCCACACGGGTGTATTCACCCAGGTAAACGTTGCGGATACCCAGACCGTTGTAGAAGTGCGAGTTATGGGTGTTGTCGCTGAAGCAATCGTGTTCGTCCTCGCTGGAGTTGGCTTCCAGCGCGACCTTCATGCGCTCGCCTGCCAACTCACCCAACGAAAGGCTGCCCATGCCGAACAGCATCTTGCGCAGGCCGCTTTCGCCGGACTCGGCTTCCAGGGTGGCGCGGTAGTTGTCGGCGACCCCTGGTTTCCAGTTGTTGACCATTTCTTCCAAGTCACTGACCAGCAGGTCAGTGGCGGCTTTCAGATAGGCGCGGCGGCGATCGTTATGGCCTCCGGTTCCCCCCTTGCCTTCGATGTAATCGCTGGCGGGACGCTCGCCCGCACCGGGTCCGGTGCCATGCAGATCCTGACCCCACAACAGGAATTCGATCGCGTGGTAGCCCGTGGCAACGTTGGCTTCGGCCCCGCCCAGTTCATTCAGACTGGCCAGTTTCTCTGGAGTGATTTCGCTGACATCCACTTTGTCTTCACCGACCTGGATGGACGTGTTGGCGATGATGTTGGCCGTCGCACCCGGGTTGCCCAATGCGTGCTGATAGTCCTTGGCGACGTAGTCGATCAGCCCTTCGTCCAGCGGCCAGGCGTTCACCTGGCCTTCCCAGTCATCGATGATGGTGTTGCCGAAGCGGAAGACTTCTGTCTGCATGTAGGGAACGCGAGCGGCCACCCAAGCGTCGCGGGCGGCCTTGAGCGTCTGGTCGTTCGGCGACGCCAGGAAAGCGTCGACGGCAGTGCTGAGATGCTTTGCGGTGGATTCGGCGTCGCTGAAGGCGGCATACACGATGTTCGCATAGTTGGCGACCACTGCCTTGGCAGCGGCGTCGCTGGCCTGGGCAGGTGCAGCAGCAGGCGTTGGCGTTGGCGCGGAAGCGGCGGGAGCCGGGGTCGGTGCAGCGGCGGCGGGCTTGTCCTTGCCTTGGTCGCAACCAGCCAGAGCGATAGCGAGGGCCAGCAGACTGGCGGCAGCCAGGGGCTTACGAATCATGACGGAATCCTGCGTCGAGAGGGGAGAAGAACGGTGGTGAATGGCTTAAAAAATCTGCGACATAATGCGAAAGATTTGCATTCTGTGTAAAGGCTAAACGGAGGGTCGTGCGGGAGGAGATATTTCAAGCTGTTACAGAACGGAGGGCAACAGAAAGGGTGCCGCGTCAGGATGCAAAGCCGGAAATCGCATTCGGCGCCGCATGTCGAAGTCCAGACCGATCAATGCACCGCTGCGCTGGCTGCGGTCGTCGGCAAGCCCGCAACCCTCGGGTTGAAAGGGGGCATATGCCCACGATGGTCACAACACGCTGACGTGGGTGCGCTGCGCCTGTTTGAGATAAGAGAGCAGCTCCCGTGCAGGCAGTGGCTTGCTGTAGAAATAGCCTTGCCCCTCGTGGCAACCCTCGGAAATGATGTAGGCCTCTTGTTCCGCGGTTTCCACGCCTTCGGCAATGACCTGCATCCCGAGGCTTTTGCCCAACTGAATGATCGCCCGCACGATCGTCGCGTCGTCATCGTCATCGATGAGGTCTTGAACGAAGCTCTTGTCAATCTTGATCTTGTCCAGCGGCAGACTTTTCAGGTAGCTCAAGGACGAGTAACCGGTACCGAAGTCGTCGATGGCGATCAGCGCGCCCGAGCGTCGCAGGCTGAGCAAATGCTGCGCCGCCGTGCTGATATCTTCCATCAGGCCGGTTTCCGTCACCTCCAGCTCCAGGCTGCGTGGCGGGAGGCGGTAGATCTGCAACAGATTGTTCACCACCCGAGGCAGTTCGGAGTGGTGAAGTTGCACGGTGGACAGGTTCACCGCCATGCGCAGCTCGGTGAAGCCCTGATCGTGCCATTCGCGCAATTGCTTGCAGGCCTGATCCAGCACCCATTCGCCGATGGCGATGATCGTGCCATTTTGTTCGGCCAGCGGAATGAATTGGTCAGGCGGCACGAAGCCGTGTTCAGGGTGTATCCAGCGGATCAGCGCCTCGACGCCCACCACGCGGTGGTCGCGGTAGCTGATCTGCGGCTGGTACACCAGATGAAACTGGTTGCGCACCAGCGCTTCGCGCAAGTCTTTCTCGAGCTCGCGGCGGCGACGCATTTCGCTGTCGACGCTGGCGATGTAGAACTGGTAGCGGTTGCGCGACCGGGTCTTGGCCAGGGTCATGGTCTGCTCGGCTTTCTGTAGCAGCTTTTCGGTGCTGTCGCCGTCCTCCGGAAACAGGGTGATACCGATGGTCGCCCTTAGACGGATTTCTTCACCGTCTACCGCGAAGGGAGCCTCAAGGTCGTCGAGAATGCTCTGCGCCAACTCGGCCGCTTCGTAGGGCTGCTCAATGTCAGCCTGGACCAGGGCGAACTGATCGCCGCCCAGGCGAGCCAAGGCACCGAGCCTGCCACTGTGGGCGCGCAGGCGGTCGGCCAGCGCGAGCAGTAACTGGTCGCCCGCCTGATAGCTGAATTGTTCGTTGATACCTTTGAAATCATCCAGGCCCACGCATAGCACCGCAACCCGATGCTGGACGCGCCCGGCATCGATGAGGATCTTGTCCAGTTGGTTTTGCAATTGCTGGCGATTGGGCAGGCCGGTCAGGAAATCGTACTGCGCCATGCGTTGCAAGCTGGATTCGGCTTCATGGCGCAGATGCGTATTGCGCTCGATGGAGGCCAGCAACTGGTTGGCAGTCGTGACCCAGATGCCCAACTCGTTCCTTTCATGGCCCTTGAGCAGCGGGAGCTGATGCTCGCTGGGGCGGTCGGGGTTGATGCTGGTCAGGTGCTCGATGATGCGCGACAAGGGCTTGGTCAGCAGCCAGTGATAGACCAGGTAAAGCACCAGCCCCATCGCCAACGCACGCAATACCCCGGAAATGAAGATGATCATCGAATTGAGCAGAAAACCCTCACCGTAGGTGGCGGTGTCCAGGGTGATGCGCAAGTCGCCGTAGTATTCGCTGTAGGGGCTGCGGCCCACCAGTTGGGTCGTGAAACTGCGTTCCTGGCCGAGAATCAGATCGGTCAGCCAACGGGTGGGAGACGATTTGAGATCGCGGGACTTTTCAGCCAGCAGCGTTTCGTTCGGGTGGCCGATGGAGGCCATGCGCACGGCCTTGTCTTGAAACAGGCCTTCGATGACCTGCATGCCCATCTCCCGGTCCAGGCTATAAACAGCCTGAGTCGATGGGTCGCGGAACATGTCCAGAATCCGGTCGGCGTCCGTGGCGACGGCCTGTCGCGTCTTGTAGGCGTCGTAGACGATTTGCGCGCAACTGAGCACGACGCCCACCACCAGCGCCGACAACAACACCACACGCAGCAGCTTCACCGACAAGCTGTTTTTGAGTTCCAGCTTCAAATGGCCATTCCTTCATCCATGCTGATAGCGGGTGACGTAACAAGCATTGGCAATACCGCGCCAAGGGTCAAGGGGTTGGGAGACCCCAGGACCCGTTTCACTCAGCATACGATTCCCATGGGGGCGATCAGGGCTGTCGGTACTGTGTCGGTAACTTCGGAGCGGAACTTGAGCGTCGTTTCGTCGACTCCGACCGAACCTGATATTAGTCCGCTATCGTTGTCTGACAATACATAAACCGGAATGCAAGGCAAAAAAAAACCCGGACGCGCCGGGTTTTTCGATTTGAAGCCAATCAGGCGGTGAATGCCTTGCCTTCGAACTGCTCGGCAACGAACTTCCAGTTCACCAGGTTCCAGAACGCCTCGACGTATTTTGGACGCAGGTTGCGGTAGTCGATGTAGTAAGCGTGCTCCCAGACGTCGCAGGTCAGCAGCGGAGTGTCGCCGTTGGTCAGCGGGTTGCCTGCACCGATGGTGCTTGCCAGGGCCAGAGAGCCGTCAGCTTTTTTCACCAGCCAGCCCCAGCCGGAGCCGAAGGTGCCGATGGACGTCTTGCTGAACTCTTCTTTGAATTTGTCGAAGGAACCGAATGCCGCGTTGATGGCGTCAGCCAGTGCACCGGTCGGTTGGCCGCCAGCGTTCGGTGCCAGGCAGTTCCAGTAAAAGGTGTGGTTCCAGACCTGAGCGGCGTTGTTGAAGATACCGCCCGAGGAAGACTTGACGATTTCTTCCAGCGTCTTGCCTTCGAACTCGGTGCCTGGGACCAGGTTATTCAGGTTCACGACATAGGTGTTGTGGTGTTTGTCGTGGTGATATTCCAGCGTTTCCTTGGAGATGTGCGGTGCCAGGGCGTCATGAGCGTAAGGCAGCGGCGGCAATTCGAAAGCCATGGTAATTCTCCTAATCAGGTCAGGTTGCGGTTAGCGCAAGGCCGATCACGGACGGCCAGACAGAATACGCCGACGAGTTTTTACTCTTTGCGACGCAGGGGCTGGATCATAGCACCGGGTCCGGCCCATAACCACGCAACAACTGTGTGGGATAGAGGTTCCGGCGACGTGCAAGGATTTGACGACAGGTGTCGGCTCCCGCTGCGCAAAACCGGCGCAACCCTGCTGCCCGACAGCGTTAAACCGTTCTGATCAACTGCACCGCGACGCTGAACATCATCGCCGCCACCATCAGATCCAACAGCCGCCAGGTCGCCGGGCGAGCGAGCCAAGGTGCCAGCCAAGCCGCACCGACCGCCAGGGTGGAGAACCACACCAACGATGCACTGGCGGCGCCTGCCACGTAGGCGCCGGGTTCAGCCTGCTGAGCACCGAGGGTGCCGATCAGCAGAACGGTGTCGAGGTACACATGAGGATTGAGCAAGGTCACTGCCAGTGCCGTCAGCAGGACCGCTCGACGCGAGCGCTGGCCCTGGCCGTCACCTTGCCGCAGGCTTTGCGGCGAGAGCGCGCGGCGCAGGGCCTGAGTGCCATACCACAGCAGAAACGCTACTCCGCCCCAGCGAGCCACCGCCAGCAATGTGGGGCTGTGAGCGAGCACATTGGCCAGTCCGAACACGCCGGCCGTCACCAAGATTCCATCACACACAATGCACAGCACGGCGACAGACAGATGGTGTTCACGGCGCAGGCTTTGCGCGAGTACGTAAGCGTTCTGGGTGCCAATCGCGACGATCAGGCCGAAGGCCACCAACAATCCGTTGAAATAGCTTTGCCACATGACTTCCGGGCTCCTGGGTTCGTGTGTGCGATGGACAGAGGTGGCCAGTGTGGCGGGATTGCCTGTATAAGAAAAACCAATACTGCTGATTACTCATTAGGAAAAATGATGTTCGATTACAAACTGCTCGCCGCGTTGGCGGCCGTTATCGAGCAAGCCGGTTTCGAACGCGCCGCACAGGTCTTGGGGTTGTCGCAGTCGGCAGTCTCGCAGCGCATCAAGTTGCTGGAGGCACGCGTCGGCCAACCGGTGCTGGTGCGCGTCACTCCGCCGACCCCGACGGAGATTGGCCAGCGTCTACTCAACCATGTTCAACAGGTCCGGCTGCTGGAACGCGATCTGCAGAGCGTCGTGCCCGCGCTGGATGAAGGCGGTGCACCCGAGCGGTTGCGAATCGCGCTCAACGCCGACAGCCTGGCGACTTGGTGGGCGGCGGCAGTGGGGGATTTCTGCGCCGAGCACCAGATGCTGACCGACCTGGTGGTCGAGGACCAGGATGTGGGTCTCAAGCGCATGCGGGCGGGTGAAGTGGCGGCGTGTCTGTGTGCCAGTGAGCGGCCGGTGGCCGGAGCGCGCAGCCTGTTATTGGGCGCGATGCGCTATCGTGCGTTGGCCAGCCCTGAATTCATCGCGCGTCATTTTCCCAACGGTGTGACGCCGCAGGCGCTCGCGCTCACGCCGGCACTGGTGTTCGGGCCGGACGATTACCTTCAGCATCGCTACATGGCGTCGCTGGGCATCGAGGGCAGCTTTCAGCATCACCTGTGCCCGTCCTCCGAAGGGTTCATGCGCATGACCGAGGCTGGCATGGCGTGGGGTTTGGTGCCCGAGATGCAGGTTCGCCAGCAACTGGCGAACGGCAGGTTGGTGGAGTTGTTCGCCGAGCGCTGCATCGATGTACCGTTGTACTGGCATCATTGGCGCAATGGTGGGCAGTTGTTGGCTCGCTTCACCGAACATCTGGCGAACAAAGCGAAGCAGTGGCTAGTGCCGCTGGACCAGCAGTGAGCGTCAAGAATGTCTGATTCACGTAATTACTGCAGCCAACCGGCGACCTTGGGTCGTGATTGAATTGGCTGCAGCCAGTCAAAACGGAGCGGTACATGAAGATTCTGGTCACCGGCGCAAGCGGCTTTATCGGCGGACGCTTTGCGCGTTTTGCGTTGGAGCAGGGGTTTAGCGTCCGGGTCAACGGCCGTCGTGCGCAAGGCGTCGAACACCTGGTCCAGCGTGGCGCCGAATTCATCCCAGGCGACCTGAACGATCCAGAACGGGTGCTGGCGCTGTGCGAAGACGTGGAGGCGGTGGTGCATTGCGCCGGTGCGGTGGGGACGTGGGGCAGCTACCAGCATTTCCTTCAAGGCAATGTTCAGGTCACCGAAAACGTGGTCGAGGCGTGCCTCAAGCAGAGGGTGCGTCGGCTGGTGCACCTGTCCTCGCCGTCGATTTATTTCGATGGCAAATCACACGTGGGTATCCGTGAAGAGCAGGTGCCCAAGCGGTTTCACAATCACTACGCCGCCACCAAGTACCTCGCCGAGCAGAAGGTGTTTGGCGCCGAAGAGTTCGGCCTGGAGGTCATTGCGCTGCGTCCTCGATTCGTCACCGGCGCGGGTGACAACAGCATTTTCCCGCGGTTGATGCAGATGCAGGCCAGAAAACGTTTGTCGATCATCGGCAATGGCCTGAACAAAGTGGACTTCACCAGCATCCAGAACCTGAACGAGGCGCTGCTCAGCAGTTTGCTGGCGACTGGGTCGGCGCTGGGCAAGGCCTACAACATCAGCAACGGCACGCCGATCCCGATCTGGGACGTGGTGAACTACGTGATGCGCAAAATGGAGTTGCCACCGGTCACGCGTTACCGCGCGTACGCCTTGGGTTACAGCGCAGCGGTGGTCAACGAGACGGCATGCAGGCTTTGGCCAGGCCGGCCTGAACCCACGCTGTCGCGAATGGGAATGCAGGTGATGAGCCGAGATTTCACCCTCGATATCAGCCGCGCCCAGTATTATCTCGACTACCAGCCCAAGGTCAGCGTCTGGACCGCCCTGGACGAGTTCTGTGGTTGGTGGAAAGCGACGCACGGGACGGGTGTATAAAACGCCCGGCGTTGCGGACGGTCACAAGGTTCGGCGGGTCGAGTCCGCCTTCAAGATTCAACGGATTTCAAAGGTAACCCCATGCGTAAAGATCCGTATGACGACATCGACGACGTGCCCAGCCTCAGTGCCAAGGACGATGACGATGATTTCATTCCCGACGCCAAGACTCGCGAGCGGACCACGGTCTATTCGCGGACCACGCCGGTGGTCAAGGTCAAGGCGCCCGGGACAGGTGCCTTGTGGGCATTGATCGGCGCGCTGTTCATCGCCTTCTGCGGACTGGGTTGGTGGAGCTTCCAGCAGGTCTCGCTGATGGAGCAGCAATTGGTGGCGACTCAGGAAAGCTTTGCGCGCATCAGCGAAGAGGCTGCCGGGCGACTGCAGGACATCTCCGGCAAATTCAACGCCAGTGAGTCGGAAGCCAACAGTGGCGGCGAAGCGCTCAAAGCGCAGATCAAGCAGTTGCAGGATCAACTGGCTGATCAGAGCCGGCAGCAGCAGGGTGTGGCAGGGGCGCAGGGTGGTTTGGACAAGCGTCTGGAGCAGATCACCAGCCAGGTCGCGGCGCAGCAGGCGACCACTCAGCAAGTGCAGGACCAGCTCAAGACGATTACCACCGAGCTTGCGGCGTTGAAGGCAGCGATGCCGGACGGCAAATCGGCCCAGACTGAGCAGGATCGGCTCGATACGCAGCTCAAAAGTCTGGCTGCGGACGTGGCGAACCTGAAGAAAAGCAACAACAGTCAGGCGATCGAACGGCTCGAACAGGACATGATTGTGCTCAAGAGCGAACAGGATAATCGTTCGGCGCAGCCGACTTCTTCGGGGGCGAGCACTCAGGAATTCGACGCGTTTCGCGGGCAGATGACACGCAATCTGAATACGCTGCAGAGCCAGATTCAGACGTTGTCGCAGCAAATCAACGCGCGGGGGCAGTAGGTTCCCGCCGCATCGTTACGCCGAGGCCCTTCAGCCCTCTGCGCGAGCATGCCCGCGATGAGGGTGAAGGGCATCAACGTCATATGACGACTTACAGCGTCGGATAATCCAGATACCCGACCGGACCCTTAGCGTAGAAGGTCTCAGGATGCGGCTCGTTCAGCGGCGCATCCTTGGCCAGGCGCGCAGGCAGGTCGGGGTTGGCGATGAAAGGTACGCCGAAGGCCACGGCGTCGGCCTTGCCCTCTGCCAGCCAAGCGTTCGCGCTTTCCTTGGTGAATTTTTCGTTGGCGATGAACACGCCACCGAAGGCCTGTTTCAAACGTGGCGCGAGGCTGTCGTCCAGTTCACGTTCGCGGGCGCAGATAAAGGCGATACCGCGTTTGCCCAATTCCGAGGCCACGTAGGTGAACGTCTCGGCCAAGTTGTCGTCGCCCATGTCGTGGGCATCGGCGCGAGGTGCCAGATGCACGCCGACGCGACCAGCGCCCCAGACTTCAATCGCCGCATCAGTCACCTCCAGCAGCAGCCGTGCCCGATTTTCCAGCGAGCCGCCGTAGGCATCGGTGCGGTGGTTGGTACTGCTTTGCAGGAACTGGTCGAGCAGGTAACCGTTAGCGCCGTGAATCTCGACGCCATCGAAGCCAGCAGCCTTGGCGTTTTCTGCCCCCACGCGGTAAGCCTCGACGATGTCGGCGATTTCAGCCGTTTCCAGGGCACGTGGTGTCGGGAAGTCGACCTGTGGGCGAATCAGGCTGACGTGACCTTTTGGCTGGATGGCGCTCGGCGCCACGGGAGCTTCGCCGTTCAGATAACTGGTGTGGGACACGCGGCCCACATGCCACAACTGCAGCACGATCTTGCCACCGGCGGCGTGAACGGCCTTGGTGATGTTGCTCCAGCCGCGAACCTGGTCGTTGGACCAGATGCCGGGGGTGTCCGGGTAGCCCACGCCCATTGGCGTGACGGAGGTGGCTTCGCTGATGATCAGACCAGCCGAGGCGCGCTGAACGTAGTACTCGGCCATCATCGCGTTTGGGACGCGACCTTCGTCGGCGCGGCAGCGGGTCAGCGGGGCCATGATGATGCGGTTGCTCAGGTCCAGTTCGCCGATCTTGATCGGGTCAAAAATCGTGGTCATCGGAAGAATCCTCAATTGCAGTCGGTAAAAGGTTGAATCCGCAGTCGTTAACGCAAGTGCCGAAGCGCTGACTCGTAAGGCTCAGTTCGCTACAGCAGCCAGCCCGGCATCGCCGCGCTGACGGAAATTAATCAGGGTGACCAGTAAGGCCAGTACCGCCAGGGCGCCTGCGGCCAGTGGCACGCTGGTCAGGCCGAAACCGTGGGCGATGACACTGCCGCCGACCCACGCGCCCAAGGCGTTGCCGACGTTGAAGGCGCCGATGTTCAAGGTCGACACCAGATTCGGTGCGTCCTTGCCAAAGGTCACGACGTTGATTTGCAAGGCCGGCACCGCGGCGAAACAGGCGACGGCCCAGAGGAACAACGTCACTTCGGCCGGAACCAGCGCAGCGCTGGTCCAGCTCAGGAGCGTCGATACCACGGCCATTGTGATGAACACGCCGATCAGCGTGGCGGCCAGGCGGCGATCTGCCAGTTTGCCGCCGAGGATATTGCCCACCGTCAGGCCAAGGCCGATCAGCATCAGGGTCCAGGTCACGCCGCGCGGCGAGACGCCTGTGACGTCGCCGAGCAACGGCGCGACGTAGGTGAACAGCGCAAACACCGAGGCTGCGAACAACGCGGTCATGCTCAGCGACAGCCAGATCCCGGCGCCTTTGAGCAGGGCCAGCTCAGCGCGCATATTGAGTTTTTCTTCATCGCGCTTGGCAGGCAGGAAGCGGATCAGGCCGATGAAGGCAATCACGCCGATGACCGTCACGGCGAAGAAGGTCGAGCGCCAGCCCGCCTGTTGCCCGAGTGCAGTGCCCAGCGGCACGCCCAGCACGTTGGCCAGGGTCAGCCCGGTGAACATCAACGCGACGGCCGACGCCCGGCGATTGGCTGGCACCAGTCCGGCAGCGACTACCGAGCCGATGCCGAAGAATGCGCCGTGACACAGCGCGGTGACGACCCGGGCCAGCATCAGAATGGTGTAATCGGACGCTATCGCGCACAGAAGATTGCCGACGATGAAGATCCCCATCAGTGTGATGAGTGCGGCTTTGCGCGGCAGACGGGAGGTGGCCATGGCCATGAATGGCGCGCCAATGGCGACCCCCAATGCATAGCCGGTGACGAGCCAACCGGCGCCGGGAATGCTGACACCCAGGTCGGCGGCCACGTTGGGCAGCAGGCCCATGATGACGAACTCGGTGGTGCCGATGGCGAAGGCGCTCAGGGCCAGAATAAGTAGCGAAAGAGGCACAGTGCGTCTCCTGAATCCGTAGGGAAGCGTCAGCTCAAAGCTGTTCGTTCAAGTCGTGCAAAAACGCCTGAATGACGGCTTCGTCGCGTTTGAAGAAATGCCACTGCCCGTGCTTTTTGCTGGTGATCAGGCCGGCACGTTGCAGCTGTGACAGGTGAGCGGAGACCGTCGATTGCGAAAGACCTGCGCGCTGGTCGATCTGACCGGCGCAGACACCGCCTTCGAAGGAGTGTTGTTGGTCGGGAAAGCAGGTCGCCGGGTCTTTCAACCAGGCAAGGATCTGCCGACGGACCGGGTGTGCCAAAGCTTTTATTATGTCGTCGAGGTCGATAGGCATGTCGTTCTCACGGGTGCGTAGCGGTATATCGCGATGGGGCGAACTTTATATCTATAAATCGCGATATACAAATATGATTTGGCGCTAAGGACACCATAAATCGGTATATCGGGTTATAACGATATGAGTCGTCGCAGGCTGGGCGGCTTGAACAAGTGTCAGCAACCACGCACTCTAACCGGCGTGAACAGGTTCCCACCCCGGGCCCGTGCGCCTTCAGCAAAAGGTCCTGCGTTCCCATGAACTACCTCGCACACCTGCATCTCGGCGGCCAGACACCCCCGCAATTGCTTGGCAGCCTCTACGGCGACTTCGTCAAAGGATTGCTGGTTGGGCGCTTTCCCGCGGACGTCGAGGGCGCCATCCGCCTGCACCGTCGCATCGATGCATTCACCGATGGTCACCCGGTCATCAGACAGGCCATGGAGCGTTTTCCGACAGTGCGCAGACGTTACGCCGGGATTGTGCTGGACGTGTTTTTCGACCACTGCCTGGCGCGGGACTGGAATCGTTACTCCGATGAGCCATTGTCATCCTTTACCGACAAGGTCTACCGCATATTGGCCAACGAGCCCGATTTGCCGGAGCGTCTCGCGCTGATCGCCCCGCGCATGGCGGCCCAGGACTGGCTGGGGTCCTACGCGGAGTTCGAGGTGGTGGGCAACGCACTGGCCGGCATTTCCCGGCGTTTGTCGCGCCCAGAAGCACTGGCCGGGGCGATGCAGGAGCTGAGGGCGCTTTACGAACCCTTGAGTCAGGACTTCCGTGCGTTCTATCCCGAACTTCAGGCGTTCACTCAGGCCGCCTTGGCGGCCGAGCGCACCTCGGTCTCTTGATCCGTGCTGCCGAACAAGGCTGTCTGCACGGCCTGCTGGGCTTCGAAGGCCAGGGCCGCGCGTTCTTTGCCCTGGGTTTCGATTGGGGTCAGCAGGTGAATGTGCACCTCGCTCACTTCATGGGCGAACAGACGCCGCAGATGCGAAAGCAGGTCGTCATCCCCAATGAATGGCGCGATGCGGTCCGGATGCCCATCGCGCAGGTACTGGATCGCGACTGGTTGCAGCGGCGTCCCGGTATCGATGGCGCTGGCCAGAAGACGGCCATGGAAGGTGCGCAGGCTGCGACCGTCCGTGGTCGTGCCTTCCGGGAAGATCACCAACGAATGCCGATTCAACAAATGTTGGCCCATCTGTTTCTGGATCAGTTTGCTGTCGCCCGAGCCGCGCCGAATGAACAGCGTGCCCGCTTTCAGTGCCAGCCAGCCGGCCACCGGCCAGGTCCGGACTTCGGCCTTGGACAGAAACGACAACGGGGCGAGCATCCCCAGCAGTGGAATGTCAGTCCATGAAACATGGTTGCAAACCCACAGCATCGGCTGCGCGGAGCGTTGACCGCTGACGGTCACCCGAAACGGCAAAGCGGCCGTCAAACGACCCATGAACCAACGGGTCCAGCGCTGCCGCCGAGCCATGGACGCACCCAGGCGCAGCCGTTCCATCAGCGCGAAAGTGCCCGCGATGCTCAGGCCCAGAGCGATGACCCACAACACACGAATGATCCGCGCGTGTCTGCGCAGCGCCCTCATCACACGGCTGCCTTGAAATGACGCGCATAGCGAGGGCACAGCTCGTCGCGCTTGAGCAGGATGAACACATCAGCGACCTGAAAGTCTTCGTCCCAGCACGGCTCACCGCAGATCTTCGCACCCAGACGCATGTAGGCCTTGAGCAGCGGCGGCATTTCGCAGATGACGTTGTTCGGCAGGTCCAGATTTGGCAGTGGTTTTTTCGGCTCGGCGCGCAGGTGCTCGGTGCTCAGATAACGTTCGCGCAGGCGCTGCATGATCGCGTGAGCTTGAATGCCGCCGTCCTGCATCGGAATGCTGGCGCAGCCCATCAGGTAGCTGTAACCGCCCTCATTGAGCACCTCGGCCAGTTCGCTCCAGAGTACGGCAATGGTGCCACCGTTACGGTAGGCCGGGTCCACGCAGGTGCGGCCCAGCTCTAGAATCGGGCCTTGCAGATGGCCGAGGCCATGCAGGCTGAATTCTTCTTCGCTGTAGAAACGGCCCAGGGAGGTGGCCGCTTTGTGGTCCAGCAAGCGGGTGGTCGCGACCAGGCGGCCGTTACTCAGATCGCGCACGCCGATGTGCATGCAGTGAACGTCATAGTCGTCGATGTCCAGGCCCAGCTCGGCGCCTTGGAGTTTGGCGTTGAATTCACCACTGAACACGCTGAAGCGCAAGGCCTGCGCTTCCTGCAAGGCATAGGTCCCGATCAGGCGTTCTGCCTGCAGGCGGCGGTCGGAGCTGGTGTCTCGAATGCTGGCGATCTGAGTCATGTGGCGTCTCCGTGGGCCAGCCCTGGTCCAGGCCGGTCGACTGATTATTCGATGCATTGCTGTACGAATTCAGGCTAGGGAGGGCCGATGTCACGACCGTTAAGCTTTGGTGATGGTTGCGTGACAGGGGGCGCGTTATGGGGAACACGTATTGGTTTCTGGCCGCAGGCCGGGAGAGCGCGGCGCAATGGCAAGGCGCGCGCCAGGGCTGCCGATTGCTGCCCCCGGTGCCGTAACGTCGAACATCCCGATTTGCTTGCGGTCTGACAGCCGGATAAGGTTTGCCCCATCGCGCATCTGGAGTTCCCATGCCCTTACTTTCTCGCCTGCTGCTGGCCTCGCTGGCCCTCCTGGCGCTGCCCGCTCAGGCGAATTGGTATCTGGACAACGAGTCCTCGCGGCTTTCGTTCATCTCCACCAAGAATGCTGACATTTCCGAAGTCCATCGCTTTCTCAATCTGCACGGCAAAGTCGACCCCAAAGGAATTGCTGAACTGGAGGTGGAGCTGGATTCAGTGAGCACGGGAATCCCCCTTCGTGACGAGCGCTTGCGCAGGCAATTGTTCGACGTCACGCAATTCCCCGAGGCGAAGATCACTGCGCAATTGGACATGCGTCCGATCAACGCACTGGCGCCCGGTGCGCAATTGGAATTGCGTTTACCGCTCAAGGTGCAGATGCACGGCCAGTCGCAAAGCTACCGGGCAGAGTTGCTGGCCACCCGGCTCGACGACCGCCGCTTTCAAGTGGTGACGCTGGAACCTCTGGTATTGCACGTCGAAGACTTCGGCTTGCTGCCGGGGCTCGACAGCTTGCGCAACGTGGCGGGTCTGTCAGCCATCGGCTATTCGGTGCCAGTGGGCGCCGTGCTGATCTTCACGGCGCGCTGAGCATGAGGGGCGCGATCTTTCCGTGGCGTGAGGGCAACCAGTTCAATCTGCTGATCGACGGCCCGGCGTTCTTTCCGCGGATGATCGCCGCGATCGACGCCGCTCAGCAGCAGGTCGAGCTGGAGTTGTATCTGGTCGAAGCGGGCGCGTGTGCCGAGGCGATCGTGCAAGCGTTGGTCAATGCGGCCAGGCGGGGTGTGATCGTGCGCTGCCTGTTCGATGATTTCGGCTCCCTGGCGTTTACCCTCAGCCTGCGCGAGCGCCTGACCGAGGCGGGCGTGATCCTGCGGTTCTACAACAAGGTGCATTGGCGTCGGGGCATTCGCAATTTCTACCGCGATCATCGCAAATTGCTGTTGGTGGACAAAGCGCTTGCCGTGGTCGGCGGCACCGGCGTCACGGATGAGTTCTGGCGTCCCGATCAGGCCACCAGCGAGTGGCACGAGGTGATGGTCGAAATCCGCGGCCCGTTGGTCATCGACTGGCAAGCGCTGTTTGATCGGCAGTTCCATGCCAACGCCCGACGTCGCGCTTGGCGCCCGGCGGAGAATTTCGGCCTGCCACGGCTGCCCAAGGTTCCGATCAGCGGCGAGGGCCTGGGGCGAGTCGCCTACGCCGACTCACGACAACGGCGCGACATTCTGCAATCGCTGGTTCGCTCGCTCTATACCAGCAAAAAGCGGATCTGGCTCGCCACACCTTATTTTCTCCCCACGTGGAAAGTCCGCCGAGCCCTGCGCCGCGCGGCCTCCCGAGGCGTCGAGGTGCGCCTGCTGCTGACCGGTCCGCGCACCGACCACCCTTCGGTGCGCTACGCTGGTCATCGCTACTACCCGCGCCTGCTAAAAGCGGGCGTGAAAATTTTCGAGTATCAACCCCGCTTTCTGCATTTGAAGATGGTGCTGGTGGACGATTGGGTCAGCATCGGGTCTTGCAATTTCGATCACTGGAATCTGCGCTTCAACCTTGAAGCGAACCTCGAGGCGATGGATCCGGCCTTGACGCGTTCGGTGACGGAAAGCTTCGAGCGGGACTTTCTCGTCAGCACCGAAGTCAGCCTGGAAACCTGGCAGACCCGGCCACTGTGGAGTCGCATCAAGCAGCGGGTCTGGGGCTGGGTGGATCGGTTGGTAGTGAATGTGTTGGATCGGCGGGGATGAAATTGAGCACATTGCTGGGTGTCTCTGATGTGGAAAGCGCATTTATATTGCATTTGAATGAGGTCTTCTGGTTGATCGCTCGACTTTGGACGGTGTTTCGCGCAATGAAAGCTTTCTGAGGCTTGAGGTAGAAGATGAATCGTTTCCTGGAAGAGGGGATGAATCAAGGAACTTGGCTTTGCTTTTGACGTGCACGTAGATGTCTACCAACTCTACTTCATTGAATGAATGCTCTATTTTGACAATGTCTAGCCCAAATTCATCAACAATTCGTTGAGTGCTTTTGCCATTCTGAGTTTGCGTCAGGAATGCCTTGGTGAATTCTGGGGTGTTGCTTGGATACCTATGTGCTACGTCTTTTACACCCTTGTTTGAAATGTTGTTTCGGATAATCAGGGTTGGTAATTTTCCGAAGAAGCCGACGTCGTTGGATACTCGGTAGTATTGGTAGGCAGCTATTTCGTTTGCGTAAAGCATAGGGTGTTCTTTTATAGGTTTGTTATTGTTCTTGAAGGTCCAGACATCGGGTTCAAATTTGTTTATGAACAGATTGGGGCTGATATGCCCAGCGGGGTGGTACTTGGAAGCGATCGTGTATTTGTCGCGCATTACGTGGCTATATGAATTCTCAAACATATCCTTCTTCTCTGGGTTTTTTTTAAATTTTTTCTCAAAATGTTGGCGTAATACATCAGTCATTGTGTTGGACGGCGTATTGACGTGCTCCTTCGTTTTGCCCGATGGATCGGAATACGAGAGAGGGCAGTTGGCGACCATCTGATAGCGATTCAGCCCATCTTCGCCCTCTGCAGGATCCGGACTGACCCACCGCATCAACCAAGGCGCGTAATACCGGAAGCCATAGTAATAAAGCCCCGATGCATCCCGCTCTTTGCCCGAATAACGAACTGTTTTGTACTTTGCATCTGTCGCATTTCTGGCAGCCCACCACGCCGTCCCTCCGAACGGGTAATAGCCTTCCAGGCTGATCACGCTGCCTCTGCCGTCCAATTCCAGCGTACTTGAGCCCAAGTGATCATTGAGGCCGTAACGCACTTGATCGTTGTCAATGCCATCCGGCTTGTTGGCGGCCCAGTGCAACACTTGTACGTGGCAGCGTCCTGCGGGTGCTGAACAGACGTGCAGGATTTCACCGTTGTGCATCGTGCGGATTTCAAGACCCGGCAGATAGCGCGTTTCAGCCATCACTGTTCGGTTTTGGGTGTGAGTGCTGCGAATCTTGCGACAGCGCTGACCGTCGGCAGCGTAGATGTAAACTTCATCGTCATCGGGGTCGTCTTCGCGTTTTATGGCGGTGACCCGACGCAACTGATTACGCAGATCCCACGCCAAACCTTGTCCGCGCATCAACTGCTGGAAATTGCCATTGGCATCGAAGCTTTTTTCAAAATTCGCATCGGCTTCGCCTTCAGGCAGGCTTCGGTTGCTGTCAGGAGCAACGCGCATTTTTCGCGTGAAGCATTGGGCGCCGATATGTCGCATTTCCAGCAGATTACCCCCGCCATCGTAGCTGTAGAGCTGGGCGTAGTTGCTCAGTTGAGTAGGGTCTTGGGGCAGATTTTGCAGCATCGGCAGTGCCGGGCCGTAGCTGGCACCGTTGGACATTTCGCGACCGGTGGCTTCAATCAACTGATACAGCGTGTCGTAGCGATAGCGACTCATGGGGTCGATGCGTTGGTTGGCGAAAAAGCGTGTTGCTTGAGCAGCGTCCTCGATTTCGACGAGGTTGCCCACTGGGTCGTAACAGTAACTCAGGTCCTGCAAGGCGGTAGTGGCGGCTTTCGAAGAGAAGATGCGCGTCAGTCGTCCGGTTTCCGGCTCGTAGGTTTTTTCGGTGATGACGCCGTTACCCAGACGCTCGCTTTCCAGTTGACCTATTGGGTTGTAGCGAAGGTCGCTGATGAGCGTCTGAGCATTCTGCGTGTTGACCAGTGTCAGGTGTGTTTCCCGGAGGAGCCCATCAACGCTGTAGCGGTGTTCAGTGCGGTTGCCGGCAGCGTCGGTCTGGAGAATGAGCGCAGCCGCAGCATCGAAAACAGTCGTGGTGGTGTGCCCAGTTCCCGGCTCCAGTAATGCATCGCGTTGGCCCAAATCAAGCGGCCAGTCGGGTGGCTCGTCTGTGTGCAGAAATCTCCGATTCTCGGTCAGTACCTCGGCTGTCAACCCGAACTCCTGAGCGCACAGGGTGCCTGCCGGATCGTCATGGCGAATCAGTCGGCCGCATTGATTGCGGAGCGCCGCAGCGGACGACGCGCCACCGTAGATATACCGCTCGACGATCTTGGGTGGGCCATCGACGCCCGTTTCTGTCACGCAGAGTGGTCGTGTTTGGTCGTCGAAGTCGGTTCGGCTGTGGCTTCCCCGACCATCCCAGGTGTCCAACGACTGACCATCGGCTGCGATCAAGTTCAACCGCCAGCCTGCGTCGAAATGGGTGGTGAGAATTGTTTTACCAGACAGGGTGTGAATCGCCGTGGTGTTAGCAACCACTCCCTCGGCCCCCAGCCGCGGATCCCAAACCGATGAAGGTTGTCCGGCGATGTCCCATGTGTGACGCGTAACGCGCAACTGCGCAGGGTCGTCCGGGGCGGAGCGGTGCCAGTCAAGTTCCCGGATTGAAAGTCCCCTTGGGTCAATGGCGTGTACCCGAGGGGTCTGGCTGTGAAGGGGCATGGCAACGGCGTCCCTGTCCGTAGGTGACTTATTCTTTCAGGCTAGACTTCAGTAGCGCTGCCTATCGTTCCCGGCGACCTACGGTAATGCTCACTTCCTAGGCCAACCCTTCCCATTGTCACGCTGCAGTGTTCGGCAGTTGTCCCATGCTGCGACGTGGCGATAACGGATATCGCGATACGTTCTAATCCTGTGCGCCGTCATTTTCTAGACTGAACAGCAATCGAGGCGTTACAGGTGGCTCGGCGCTTCTTTCGCCGTATTCGCCATTCGCCCGCGCATCGCCGATGTCCAAAGGAGTGGAGAGCACGATCATGGCTGATCAGCAGGAACACGTCGGCATTTCCGCGCCTTCGCTGCCCAAGGGCGGCGGCGCGATTCAAAGCATTGGCAAGGGCTTTGGTGCCGTGGGGGCCATGGGGGTTTCTTCGTTAAGCCTCCCTTTACCGGTTTCGGCGGGACGTGGTTACGCGCCGCAGTTGGCGCTCAACTACCAGAGTTCAGTAGGCAACGGCATTTTCGGGTTGGGCTGGGGCCTGAACCTGGAGCACGTCAGCAGAAGAACCAGTAAGGGCGTGCCACGCTATACCGACGATGATGTGATTCTCGGCCCTGGCGGTGATGTCTGGTTGGCACAGCGCGACGCGCAGGGCTCGGTGGTGGAGACCACCGTGGACACCTATGGTGACCTGACACTGGACAAAAGCTACCAAGTCATCCGCTATTTCGCTCGAGTCGAAAGTGCATTCAATCGCATCGAGCATTGGCGACACGTCGACGACATTCCGGGTTTCTGGCTGGTGCATGGGGCCGATGGAAGTCTGGCGATGTACGGCCGTAATCCAGGCTCGCGCATCGCTGACCCCGAGGACGCAAACCGCGTCGCCGAGTGGTTGTTGGAAGAAACCATGAATGCGCGCGGCGAGCACATTCTCTATACCTACAAGCCAGAGGATATGGCGGGCACCGTCGGTGACACCCAGCCTGATCCTGCACGCGACTTCACGGCCCAGCGCTACTTGCATCGGGTGTGCTACGGCAACTTCGCCGCCCATTCACATCTGTATCTCTGGCGGCCGGAGCAGGTCGCAGGGCTTGAGTGGCATTTCTATCTGGTGGCTGATTATGGGGAGCGTGTGGACCAAGGCTCCGCCCCTCCATTCGTGACGGAGGGTACGTGGGGCGCGCGCTCGGATTTTCATTCATCGTTCGCCACTGGGTTTGAGGTCGGCACGTTGCGGCTCGCCCATCAATTCATCCTGTTTCATCATTTTCCTGCTGAAACCGGTGAGATGCCGCAAGCGGTCGCCTCACTGAAGTTTGGTTACACCGACCTTGCGCAGCGCTACCAGGCGCTGACCTTGGCGACAAGTTGGGGCTGGTACCACTATGACGACGGCACCGCTAAAGTCGAGGGCCAGTCGCGTCCACCATTGAGCTTCACCTATCAGGATTTCGACGCCAGAGATGGGAGCTTCACCTCCTTCCTGCAGATGCCGGGGCTGGACGATGGCCAGCGTTATCAACTGGTGGATCTTTACGGCGAAGGGGTGGCCGGTGTCCTTCACCGTGACGACAAGGGATGGATGTACCGCGCCCCACAACGTGATGTCGAGGCCCAGGATCCCGATGCAGTGACCTACGGCGCCTGGCAGCTTTTGCCGCTGATTCCTGTCGCCGACGCTCAGGCCCCAGTGCGTCAGACGCTCGCCGACCTGACCGGCAATGGTCGGTTGGACTGGGTCTTGGCGCAACCGGCTTGCGCTGGTTTTTTCTCCATGAAGGCCGATGGTAGCTGGTCGAACTACCTGCCTTTCGCGGCTTTTCCCCCGGAGTTCTTTAACGCTGAAGGGCAGTTTGTGGATCTGGTAGGCGATGGGCTTGGCGATTTTGCGCTCGTCGGGCCCAGGAGCGTGCGACTCTATGCCAGCCGGCGTGCTCAAGGCTTTGCAGCAGGAGAGAATGTGCCCCATGAGGGGGAAGACGATCGGTTACCGGTATTAGGGGACAGCCCGAACGAACTGGTGGTTTTCTGCGACATTCTTGGGTCGGGGCAGCAACACCTCGTGCGGATTCGGCATGATGAAATCCGCTTTTGGCCGAACTTGGGACGAGGGAAATTTGGCAAAGGCCAGCCATTTGCCACGCTGCCATTTTCTTACACCGAGTTCGACGCGGGGCGCATTCGTCTGGCCGACATGGACGGCTCCGGAGCCGTAGACCTGATATACCTCGAGAGCGAAGGCTTCAAGCTGTTCTTGAATCGATCTGGACGAGGCTTGAGTGAGCCTGTGTTCCACGCCTGGCCCGAGGGTGTGCGCTATGACCGGTTGTGTCAGGTCAGCATGGCCGACCTCCAGGGGTTGGGTTGTTCGAGCCTGGTACTGACCACTCCCCACCTGAGCCCCACCCATTGGCGCTATGACCACCCACCGGTCAAACCGTATTTATTGCGCCAGACCCACAACAACATGGGGGCATCCGGAACCGTGACATATCGCAGTTCGGCACAGGAATGGCTGGACGAAAAGCATGAGCTGCAAATGTCCGGATCACCGATCGAACCCGGTGTGCCCTTTGCGCTGCATGTCGTCAGCCGGCAGACACAGCTCGACGAGGTGACCGGTAATCAACTGACCCAGATCTTTCACTACCGCCAGGGTTATTACGATGGTGAGGAGCGCGAGTTCAGAGGTTTTGGTCTGGTCATGCAACGAGACAGTGAGGCGCAGCAAGCGGGGCAGGAGGATGAAGGTTTCACGGCGCCTGTGCTGAGCAAAACCTGGTACCACACGGGGCGGTTTCCGCATCGCCCTGCGGCAGGCTTCAATCAGAGCGACCCACAAGCCCAAGCCCTGGGAGAAGACTTGCTGACGACCTATGACCAAGGGCAAGACCAAGTGATCCAGTCGCCCACCGAGGCTCAGTCAAGGTCAATGGGGCGCACGCTTGCCGGGTCTGTAATCAGGGCTGAGGTGTTCGCGATGCTGGGAGATCGTCCCGACGACGTCCCTTATTCCGTGCGGACTTCGCGCTACCTGGTGCGCGAACTCGAACCGGCAGGTCTTCATCAGCCTTATGCCCGTATGCTGCCGCTGATGCTGGAATCGATCAGCTATCAATACGAGGGCTTCGCGGATGATCCGATGTGCCAGCGCAGCATCAGTCTGGGCTGGGATGCCTACGGCGTGCTGACCCACGGCGCCAACGTCCATTACGCGCGGCGCAAGCGCGAAAGCGATGCGCCTCCCTTCGAAGATGAGCATCAGCAGCGCTGGTGGCGCGCCGCCCATGACGAAGCGCAGCAGCGTTTCTACCTTACCGAAAGTCGGGTTCAGGTCATTCATCTGGATGCTCCGCAGAGCTGGCGCCTGGGCTTGCCGTATCTGAGGCGTGACAATGCAATGATGGCGGAGGCCGCCGATGTGAACCTTGAGGACATCAGCTATGAAGCCTTCATTCAAGCCGATGGTTGGTTCGCTTCATTACCTCGCACGTTGTTGACCTTGACCCGGCAGCGGTACAAGGAGGCCGGAGAGGGCGAGGCGACGTTCCAGGCGTTGCCTGACGCCACGGAAATGGCGGAGCTCGATGAGCATGCGTTGACCGCTTACGATCGGGTCATGACCGCTGATCAACTGACCGCCAAATTGATCGAGCTGGGTTATCACACCATGGCGTGCTTTCTGCCAGAAGAGCCGGAGCGCGTTCTGTGGTCGGTCAAGCGCGAGTTCAACACCTATGCGGGCGCCGAGCATTTTTACCGTGTCGATGCGTTCAGACCCACGGCCAGCCATGGCCTGAGCCGGGTGGAATATGACCCCTACAGTATGCAGCTGACCGCCGTGACGGCACCGGATGGCTGCAGAACATCGGCGACTTTCAGCTATTACAGCCTGCAACCCATCAAAGTGGTCGATCCCAATCAGAATACGCAAGAGGCGCTCTACGATGGGTTCGGAATGCTGCGCATGACCAGCTTCCATGGCACCGAGCTGGGAGAAGCAGTCGGCTTCGACACCCTGGAGCATGTCGTTCTCCCTGACCAGACGCCCGATGAAGCCATCTCCAATCCTTCCCAGACCATCAACTTCGGCACTGCTTATTTCTACGATGCGTACAGTTGGACAGACCGCAAAGTGCCGGTGCACAGCTTGGTCCAGCAATGGGATCGCTACCCAGGAGATCCAGAGCGGCAATTGCGCATGACGCTCAGTTCCGTCGATGGTTTCGGCAGGCAATTGCAAACCCGGCAATTGGTCGAACCCGGCATGGCGTATCAGGTCATTGACGGTCATCTGTGCTTCGATGGCGATGGGCTGATTGAGGTGGACGTCAAGGACAAGCGGTGGCGAGTCAGCGAGCGGGTGGAGTACAACAACAAAGGGCTGGCGATCAGGGTCTACCGCCCGTACTTTACCGACAGTCACGGTTACGTGAGCGACAGTTCGGTGCGTGAGCTTTGGTACCACGACAAGCAGTTTTATGATCCCTTGGGTCGGCCCACTGAGAGCTGGACCGCCAAAGGCTGGTTGCGACGTACCACCTACCGGAACTGGTATTCCATTGCCGAGGACGAAAACGATACGGCCGAGGAGGTCAACGCGCGGCGGGCGCAGGCAGGGCTGCCGTTGCTCGATGACGGTTCGAACGTGGGCAGGAAGAAAAACGTGTTCGGGTTTTGATGACTCAAAGGCCCTGTGCGCAGAAAGCCCGGCACGCTGGCCGGGCTTTCTGCAAAACAGACACCGTCAGTGCTTACTGCACTTCCACTGCCAGGCTTTCACTGATCTTCTTCTGCCAGATCGCAGGCCCGGTGATGTGTACCGACTCACCTTTGCTGTCCACGGCGACCGTGACCGGCATGTCTTTGACCTCGAATTCGTAGATGGCTTCCATGCCCAGTTCGGGGAATGCCAGCACTTGCGACTTCTTGATGGCCTGTGCGACGAGGTACGCCGCGCCGCCCACCGCCATCAGGTAAACGGCTTTGTTGTCCTTGATCGCGTCGATGGCAGTCGGGCCCCGCTCGGACTTGCCGATCATGCCCAGCAAGCCGGTTTGTTCGAGGATCTGACGGGTGAACTTGTCCATCCGGGTCGCGGTGGTCGGGCCGGCTGGGCCCACCACTTCGTCACCGACTGGATCGACCGGGCCGACGTAATAAATGAAGCGACCTTTGAGGTCCACCGGCAGGGTTTCGCCCTTGTTCAGCATCTCGACCATGCGCTTGTGTGCGGCATCGCGACCGGTGAGCATCTTGCCGTTGAGCAGGACGGTTTCACCCGGCTTCCAGCTCTGGACGTCTTCTGGGGTCAGGGTGTCGAGATTGACGCGACGAGCCGACGGGCCGGCTTCCCAGACGATTTCCGGATACGCGTCCAGCGGTGGCGCTTCCAGCGATGCAGGACCTGAGCCGTCGAGCACGAAGTGGGCGTGACGGGTGGCGGCGCAGTTAGGGATCATGCAGACCGGCAGCGACGCGGCGTGGGTAGGGTAGTCCATGATTTTGACGTCGAGCACGGTGGTCAGGCCGCCGAGGCCCTGGGCACCGATGCCCAGTTGGTTGACCTTCTCGAACAGCTCCAGACGCATTTCTTCCAGACGGTTTGACGGGCCGCGCGCCTTCAGCTCGTGGATGTCGATGGACTCCATCAGGACTTCCTTGGCCATGACCGCGGCCTTCTCGGCGGTGCCGCCGATGCCGATCCCGAGCATGCCAGGCGGGCACCAGCCAGCGCCCATGGTCGGAACGGTCTTCAACACCCAGTCAACGATCGAGTCGGACGGGTTGAGCATCGCCATCTTCGATTTGTTTTCCGATCCGCCGCCTTTGGCCGCCACGTCCACTTCCACGGTGTTGCCCGGGACGATGGAGTAGTGAATGACCGCCGGCGTGTTGTCCTTGGTGTTTTTGCGAGCGCCTGCCGGGTCGGCGAGGATCGAAGCACGCAGGACGTTTTCCGGGAGGTTATAGGCGCGACGCACGCCTTCGTTGATCATGTCGTCCAGGCTCATGGTGGCGCCGTCCCAGCGCACGTCCATGCCGACGCGTACAAATACGGTGACGATGCCGGTGTCCTGGCAGATCGGACGATGGCCGGTGGCGCACATGCGCGAGTTGATGAGGATCTGAGCCATGGAGTCGCGCGCGGCGGGCGATTCTTCGCGCAGGTAGGCCTCGTGCATGGCCTGGATGAAATCGACGGGGTGGTAATAGGAGATGAACTGCAAGGCGTCGGCGACGCTCTGAATCAGGTCATCCTGCTTGATCACGGTCATGGGCGTTCTCCTCTATTCAGGCGGGAACATTATAGGGGCGGCTGGCGCAGGATACGCGTGGCAGTTGCGCAAACGGCCTCTGGCTCGGCTACCGCTCAGGCACAGCAGCAGGAAAAAGGCGCGGCAGTATACCGCGTGAACATCGCCGCGACACCCTGTCGCAGGGTAAACATTGGTCTTAAAGGCCAGGACAGGCGCTTCGGTATTACCGCTAACCGCCATGCCCTGCGCCGGTTCCGTCAGACCGGTGTGACCGTGCCGTCTGGATGATAGATGTTGGCGCGCGCCTCCCGGAAGGTGGTTTTCCAAGCCTTGATCGGGTTGCCGGTGGTTTGCAGGCGTTCAAAGAAAGAAACGGCTTCCAAGGGCCTGTTGGATGAGTTGATCGGGCTCTGGAGGCCAGCGAATCCTTTCAAGTAGACCTTGTTGACGAAGCCCTGCACCGGCCGGTTCAACACCTTGGCAATCTCCAATGCCGACCCGTTCGAACCTCCCCAGCACGATAACAGCACGAAGGTCTGGTCTGCCGTCTCGTTGAGCGTTTGGAGTCGAGGGGCGATGACGTCTCTTGCCACGTCGGCTGCGCGACTGACTTTTCCATCCGCGCCCATGAGCAGCGCACGCAAGGGGTCACCGTGCGTGAGCAATGCCGCGCGGTTGGTGGCGTGATAGGTGTCGATGAAGCCGACGTCCACGGCCCTCGACGTGTGCTGGGCGAGCACTTCGCCGTTCCCCAGGCGTCCAGGCTTGGGCGGCTTCCACCCTTGTGTGACGTCCAACGCCCTCTGTCGCGAACCGGCCCGTCTGAGACTGCTCAGCTTGAAGCCCGCTCCTGCCCCCGCAAGCCCAGTGACCAGAGAAATACTCCCCAATACCCCTGACGCGGCGCCGTTTTGGCCGGTTGCTTCAAGCGCTGTGCTCGCCACACCCGTGGCCAGGGAAACGATATCCAACGTGGCGGCAACCAATGCCGTGATCTGCCCAGTGGTCAGCGCGCCCAGTCCCGAACCGATCAACGCCCCCGCGGCGGGTAACGCCGCTTGAAGGCCGGGAATCAATGCCAGCGCACCCAGCGCGAGGCCGACCCCAGCCAAGGCATAGCTCACCCAATTGTGGCCATCGGGGTCAACGCGGTTGACCGGGTCGCCCGCGCACCAGGCGTAGGCGTTGATGCCCCCCGGACCAAATGGGCTGTGGCTGTCGGGGGCCAAAAAGCACATCAGAACAGGGTCGTAAGGGCGGTTGCCTCCTGGCACGTACCAGCCGGACACCGGCTCGCGTTGCTCGCCTGCATAACCGAAGGCGACGTGGTCAGAAGCGGAGGTTTCGGCACCATGGGCCGTATAGCGACGGATGCGCAATTCGCTGTCGGCTTCCAGGCGGACGCTTCCCTGGGCGTCGGTGCCGACCAGGATAGTTTGACGAACGCTGTCAGTGATGTTGCTCACCGCGAACAGCGCGCCCATGTCGCCGATCAACTGAACACGATTGTCATCGGTGCGCTTATGAGTGAGTTGATCGGCGCTAAAAAAGTCTCGGGTCAAGGTGTCGTTTACTACGCGGTCGGTCAATTGCCCGCTGGGATCGTAGCGATAGGTGCAGGTGCCCGATGGCGCCCGGACCTCGGTGAGTCGGCCCTGGGTGTTCCAGCTAAGGCTTCGGCCCAGGTTGTCGCCGATCACCCGACCGCAGGCGTCATAGGTCAGGGTGATGGTTGAGGGCCAGGACGGATGCGTGTGGGTAACGGTCACGACGCGGGTGGGGTCGTCGCTGGCGTAGCTGAAGCAGGCCTCGTCTCGGGTGCCGTCCAAGTAGGTGCTGACGACCTTCTCATAGCCATTGAAGGCGTTGAAAACGAACACCTGCTCGACCATGCGGTTGCCGTACGGATCCTCAGGCGCGGCCAGCGCATTGGCAGTGCACCGGATCAGACGATTGCGGGCATCGTATTCAAAGGTTTCCTCCCCTACGTGCCCACCCTGGGCCCAAGTGCGGGAAATGATCTGATCGAGTGCGGAATACTCCACTGTCTGGATGATGGTCTGAACGGCAGTTTCATCGTCCTCGCCTGCCTGGGAAAAGGTAAACGTGCGGGTGTGTTCCCGGCCTACCACGTCGTAGGTGAGCGACGTGACAAGGGTGCGCTGGTTGTGCGGGTCGACGACGCGAATCGACAGAGGGCGCGAAAGGGCGTCGTAGGTGTAATAGGTGTCAACGTCGCCAACACGGGTTTTTTCGACGCGGCCGACGGCGTCGAGCTGGCGCAGGTGCGCAACGCCTTCGGCGTCGTCGAAACCTTGAAGCAGCCCGCCGAACGAATAGCGCCATGCGGTGTGATGAGACTGCCCGTCGACGGTCCAGGTATCGTTCGCGGGCTGGCCGGACGGGGTGAATGCGAACGCCTTGGTACCCAATGCGCCTGCGACGGCTGAAGGCTGACCCAATGTCGGATGACGGGTGATAAGGACGTCCGCCTCGCCCGCAGCCGCGACACCGACTAGCTGATTGTTCAATGCCTTTTCATAGGTGAAGGTGATGTTCTTGCCATCGGCAAGCGTGGTGGACGAAGGCGGCAACTGCCCGTCGGTGTAGTCAAGGCGGGTGGTATGCCCTCCGACTTCTACGGTGAGTTGACGGCCCAGGCCATCGAAAGTTTGCCGACCGATAATCGTGGGTGCGTTCATTTTTTCCATTCCTTGGAAAGAGCGTTAATCAGGAACGTCTGCGTTAACCGGTGTCCCTGTCGTCATGGCTGTGGTTCTTGGTCACGCTTCGTCGAGCGCAGGGGGTGTGACGGCAATGGTCTCCGGGTGGTTGTCATCGCTGTGCAAGGCATACGTCCAGTTCACCACTGTGTCGTCGGCCAGCGTTTGTTCGACCGTCCGACCGTAGACATCCAGCCTTGCAGTGGTCACGCGGTCCGGCTGACCGGGCACTTTGACGGTGGTTTGAGTGATGCGGTCCAGCCCATCCCGGCCCCATTCCTTGCTGCGAATCAGCGTTCCCTGTGAGTCATATAACTGCTCGGCGAGTGGGCTGCCGGACACATTGTGCAGCGTCTGGGTGCAGGCGCTGCGAAGGGGACCGTTTTGCTGCCACGTCTTCAGGGAGAGGGTAACTGGGTTGTGCTCGCTGTGATGTTGGACCCCGTCCGGCGTGGTGCTGCAACTCACCTGACCCCAGTCATCGTACTGAGTGGTTGTAATGAGCGTGAGCGCCGTCACTGTTGCCGGGTGTTCTGGGTCGCGCAACCAGTCCACTTGGGTTTCGATGAGGGGCCGGCCCAAGGCGTCGAAGGCCGTGCGGGCAATTTCGCGAAATACGCCTGGCGCGTGATCGATGTCTTCAAGCTCCACCCGCACGGTTCGGCCTTCGCCATCGAGCCATTGACGGCGACGCTGACCGGTGGTGAGGCAGTCCTCGACCATCACTGGGTTTTCGCCGGTCGCCCGGTGTTCGAGCGCGACGGCATCGCCGATGTGATAGGTCGTGGTGCGGCGGGTTTGGTAAGGGCTGTCGTCGGCAGTGATGACGAGGGTAATCCGCCCCAGGTCGTCATAGTCGTAGCGAGTAATGACCCCAGCTTGATTGCGCTCCCGTGTCACTCGGCCGGTGCTCAGCGAGCGCGCGATGCTTTGCGTCGCCCGCACCCGCTCAGTGTTTTCAAAGCCAATCAGGGTGACATGGGTGCTCAGCTCGTCCTGTGTTTGTTCGTAGCGATAGGAGGTGGTCGTGGGTTTGTCGTTGAGCGTGGTGATTTTTCTATCCACGCGGGCGTAGTGCGGACCTGGCTCGGTGATGTAGGTCTGAGTAGTGGTCTCCAGAACGCGGTTGTGGGTTACATCCCGTGCCGTTTCGCGCTCGACCACCACGACCGCAGGCTCACCCTCAATGAGCGACGCCAATGCAGTGTAGGTGTAGCTCGTGGAGATTTCGGATGCGCCGCCGTAAGAGCCATCTTCCAGACGAGCAGGTCGGGTGGTTTTCTTCTTCAGGTACCTGACCATGCCCATGGCGTTGGCCGGGCATCCTTCGGCGCCTTCGGCGGGGTAGTACTCGTTGTGCTCTTCGACACCGTTGGGGCTGCGACTGAATACGACATTGCCGTTGTCATCGTAGCGATATTCGGTCGTCTCGCTGCGTTGATTGCCGGTCTTGTGGTCAATGAAAGTGACGGTTTGTTCATGAGGCAACTGGCACCACGCTGGCTGTTCGTCCCAGTGGGTGTCAGGCTTGATACCGAACGTGGTCTGGCGCCTGATCTCGGAATCCCCCTGGCGGGTGGATTCACTGACAGGCAGGTGAAAGCGGTTCCAGGTGCGCGTCGTGGTCGCGAGCGTGCGCGCTTGTTCATCCATCTGCGTTTCAATGACTTCGTAGTTGTAATCTTCCTGGACCGCATAGAGGTTGTCGCGTCCGGTCTGCCAGTTGAAGGGGTGCTCGCTTCCGAATCCCAAAAGTTGAGTGCACCGACCCATTCGTAAGAGCGGGTCAGTTCAACGTCTCCCGTTCCGGATGAATGCTTCCATTCAATCACCCTTGGCAGTTCGGGGAAGGGAGCACCGGGTGGAAGCTGGTGGCCAAACTCGCCCGTCCCCCATCGGATGCTGTCCGATGTCCCCAATGGGCTGGTAAGTTCGGAAGGCAATAGTATTTCCAGTTCGGCATTCACCGGATGCGCCTCATAAGTCACGGTGAAGGGTCGTTCGATGCCAGGCAGGTACACAGCGCCCAGCATATCGTTCGTCAGTTGCAGTGACAGGGTACGAGCCTCATGGCCTGGCACCTGAAATACGACTTCTCCACCGTCGCCCTGAACCTCCAACAGCGTGCGGGTCTCGTCGCGGATTTTGTCGAGTCTGAAGTCGTCATTGGCGAACGCAGACCAATCCACGTACAGCCTGCGTCCCTCCTGGCTGCGAAGCTCCGTCAGCACGTATTTGGCACTGTTGGGTTGCTTGGTCAGAATCTCGGTCTGCCCGGATTTGTGATCGATTCGGACTTCAGTGTCGCTTTGGCACGTGACGACCATGGATTTGAGCTTGTTGTCGAACAGCACCAGCTCTTTGCCAGGCGAGAAGTCGGTATTTTTAATATCGATGGCAAAACGTTCGCCTGAAGAAAGCTGGAGGGAGGCTGAGGTTTGCTGCAGGTTGATTTCGCTGAAACCCAGTGCCCAACCGTAGCCAAATCCCCGGTCGACGGTCGAGGTCAATACGTTGAAGGACAAGGTGGGCGAAAGAGAGGGCCCCGCGAGATCGTTGGCGGGAAGTAGCGGCAGCTGGAATGCAATCGTGAACTGCCCTGTACGGGCATCGACGCCCGTCTTTATAAAATCCACGAAATTTGTCGCTTGGGTATGAATACCGCTGATTGACATATCATCACTCCCTGTAAATATGCCTGATAAAGAACGCACCCTTTTGAACGTCCGCTCAAAAGGGGCGTCGCTACCGCTGCACTATTCAGTGGTCATCGTAGTGCTCGTCAATGACTTTGAAGTTTGGAATGTTGCCGTTGGATTCCGTGAACATCTCGATTTTGTGTGTGTTTCCGTTCTGATCCCGCAACAGCCATACACTGCGCTCATTGAGGGGTTTGACCGATACAGGAAACGCAGGGTGTTTCTCATAAATGTTGACGCGTACGAAATTCATGACATTGCGTCGGGAGACATTGATGGTGATGTGTTCGTTGCTGAAACTCAGCTGTGTACCGACTCTGTAGGCGATGTGCATCTGTGTACGGCTTTCTTTGCTGTCAAAAAACCAGGATGCCTCGGCTTCGAACTTTTTGTGGAACCACGGCTCTCCCTCATCCACGGTTCCTTCTTCAGCTTTTACGGACTCCACCAGCCGGTGTCGTGGGTCCTTGAAGGACAGATGGTAGACGTCGACGTCCAGCTCTTTCGTGGCTTTCTGTCCTGCGTGCCAACTGCTCAGGTCCTCCCAGTGAACATCTTCGCCCCAGAATTTAAAATCCTGGCGAGTAAGTCTCAGATTCGGATTGACCGTCGTAATGGTGCACGATGAGTTGAAGTACTTGGTTCCGGTGATTGCTACAAGCTCCTCATCTTTGTTCATGGCTGCATGAAGATTGATGGGGATACCCGCTTCATGTGTGGAGGAAATGTAGAAGGTTTTGATGTTCTGGCCTGCGATAACCTCCGGTGCTCTCAAGTTGGACGGGCCGTGCGGGTCTTTAAAATAGTTGAACCGAGGGTCGCGCGTGGTCGAGACTTTGAAGTCATCCGACAGTTCACGGTATTCACCCCCTTTGGAAGTGACGAGCCTGAGGCTGCTCAATTGCTCTTCAGACAGCTCCACATTTTTTGCCGCTTGGTAGGTGACCGTTATTTCGATCTGCTGATGCCCGTTGTTATAGATTCGAGGCTGGCCAGAGGTTATCTGAATTTTAAATGTGCTGAGAAAGTGGGTGTTTTCAATGATCTTCATTTCATTCCATCCATGGAGTGACGTGCCGCTCGATCAAGATGTGCTTGAAAGAGAAGCCAGGCGGTTTGCCTACGTTAAACAGACTGAGGTCGTTTGCGCTTCACATGTACTCGAGCAACGCGAAATCCAGACCTGCGCCATCGTTGAACTGTTTCATCTCGATCGTGTGCGCATTGCCATATTGGTCCAGTAACGCCCAACGGCTGGCGTCGTGATGAAATTCCACCTCAGGGCGGTCGCTGGTCGTCTTCAGCCGCACGAAATTCATGACGCCCGGCGTCTGGTTCAGCGGGAGGGAGGTGCCCTGAAAAACGAACGCCTTGGGTTCGCCCATCGTGTAGGCGTAGTGGTAGAAGTTCTGAAAACGCGGTGGGACGGACGCTTCTTCATCAGCGTCCTCCCAGGGGGAAATATCGAGGTGGTTCTGGTAATAGGCGACGCCTTCACCAGCCCCGCGAGGAAGGGATGCCACAATTCTGCGTGCTGGGTCCTTAAAGGCCAGGGAATAGATTTCGCAGCTTGCCTGTGCGAGAGCAGGCTCAGGGTTCGGTACAGCGTCTCCCCAGAACAAGAAGTCGTCTGCACTCACCTGGGTGGGTGCTACCGACTCCACAGTGACCGAAGCGTTGAATGTGCTGCTGTGAGTGACGCAGCGCGTCTCGTCGTCCTTGCTGATGACGGCGTAGAGGGTGTCCTGGCGGGCCTCTGGGCGTGTCGACGAAACATAGAAAATCCGGCGCTGAGTCGTGGATTCGAGGCCTGTAATGTCGGAGGCAGATGCGTCCGGGTGATAGTCGAAGCGTTCGTCACGTTCGGTGCCGAGCTGAAGATCGCCAGAAAGCCCCTGATAATTGCCCTCATCATCCAGGGTGACGAGCTGGATGCTCGCCATCTGCTCTTCGGTGACTTCTTCACCTTCTTGTGGGGTGACTCCGACCGTGATTTCCACTTGGTGGCGCCCATTGGAGAACACCTTGTTGGAGCTGGAGGTGACAGCGAGGGTAAAGGTGCTGATCCATTGGGTATCGTCTGTATAGCTCATGGGGATTACCGTCCGTGGTGCTGATAAGAGACCCGAGTGTAGAAGTCGTCCCGCACCAGATGGATATACATATATATCGCGCGGCGACAGAGGTTTTCAGGAGTTGTCAGGGTGGGTGTTCAGCGGTGAGCGTCATCCTGCTTGAGGCAGCGGTAGGGATGGTCTATCGGATGTGTGGCAATGGCGGAGTCGCTGCGCGCGTTGGCGAATCGCCATGTTTGCTCTACATTGGCGTTTCCTGATGACCTCGGGACCGCGGCACTGCCTGCCGTCGCAAGACGCGGCCGTCGGCGGCATGAGGCGGGTCCACCTGGCTTGACTGTAGAGCTCCAACAATGAATCACCCTCATGTAGATGGATCTATTCAGCGCTTGCGGATGAAGCGCTTCGCCATGGCGGCGGGTACCTACATGCTGCTGATCGTGCTCATGTGGGTCGCGTACGGCGCGGGGTATTACCGAGCCGATTTCTTCGATGTCTGGCTCGTCAGTGTCTCGGTCATGATGTCGCAGGCAGCCCTGAGCCTGGTGTTTTTCAGCGGCTTTAACCAGCGCTTCAGGGATTCTAGCCTGACGGAGTTTCAAGTCCTGATGGGCCTGGGGTGGGAGACGTTTCTGCTCTACCACCTGGATTCGGCGCGGGGCACGTTCCTGGTGCTGTATGTGCTGGTCTTGCTCTTCGGTCTGTTCCACCTGCCGCCGAAAATATTCACCCGCTGCGCTGTCGTGGCGCTGCTCGGGTTTACCGCGCTCAACCTGTGGGACGCGCATCAGGGCCAGTTGTCCGACCCCGGTCTTGCCAGTCTGCAGACCAGCGCGCTGTTCATCGTTCTGGGCTGGCTGTGCCTGTATGCCCGTTTCGTACAAGGCTCGCGCCAGCGCATGCACCAGCACCGCATCACCTTGCAAGCGCACCAGGAAACGCTGCGCGGCATGATGTTCCAGCTTGAGGAGTTGGCCTCAACTGACGAACTGACCAACCTCTACAACCGCCGTCACTTCCTGCGCCTGGCAACGCGCGAGTTGGAAAGCATGGAGGGGAGTTACACCGCAGGCCTGGCGCTGATCGACCTCGACCATTTCAAGCGGGTGAACGATGTCTATGGGCATGCCACGGGCGACCGGGTCCTGCAGGTGTTCGCCTCCGCGGCAAGTCAATGCCTGCGTGCCGACGACATTCTTGCCCGATATGGCGGGGAGGAGTTCGTTCTGCTGATTCCCCGCTGCACTCGGGCACAGTTGATCGAGTGCTGCGAGCGCGTGCGGTTGGCCTTCGAGCAAACTGACATTCCCGAGTTGTCCGGCCTGCAGTTGAGCCTATCAGTGGGCATGACGGTCATCGAGCGTGGGGATGACATGGACCGCGCGCTGCACCGTGCCGACCAGGCGTTGTATCGCGCCAAGCATCACGGTCGCAATCGCTGCTATGGCGCCTGGGATCATGTCGATGCCTGAGTTGCGAGCAGCCGATCGACAGTGGTCAGTGGCTTCGGGTAGCAGCCTGCTCGATGCTTTGAATGACGCCGGTGTCGCTGTGCCCTATAGCTGTCGGGCAGGCAGTTGCCATGCGTGCCTGGTCCGTTGCCTCAGTGGCGAGCCACTCGACGCGATGCCCGACGCGCTGCCAGCCGCCAGGCGAGAGCAAGGCTGGCGCCTGGCGTGTCAGTGTCGAGTCGTCGAGGACGTCTGTGTCGAGGTGTTCGATCCTGTTCGAAACGGTGTTCCAGCCCATGTCAGCGGATCCGAATGGCTCAGTCCGACCGTACTGCGCCTGCAACTGCAACCCGAGCGGCCTCTACGGTATCGGACCGGTCAGCATCTGGTGCTCTGGACTTCGACAGGGGTCGCCCGGCCTTACTCGCTGGCGAGCTTGCCAGGAGAAGACCCCTTTCTGGAGTTTCATATCGATTGCTCACGGCCCGGCGCTTTTGCCGATGCCGCACGTGGCCTGAAGCCTGGCGATACGCTGCGTCTGGGCGAGCTTCGCGGCGGCGCGTTGCACTATGATCCCGATTGGCAGGAGCGGCCCCTTTGGCTCTTGGGCTCGGGCACCGGGTTAGGGCCGCTTTGGGGCATCCTGCGCGAGGCGTTGCGTCAGCGACACCAAGGTCCGATCAGAGTGATGCACGTTGCGAGCGAGCCTTATCTTGCGGCTCGGCTTCCCAGCCTGATGGCCGAACACAGCGCCCTGCAGGTGGAACTGATCGAGCCCGAATCCTTGCCGAATGTCTTGTCGAGCCTGCGTGTTCCCTCTCGGCAAACCATTGCGCTTGTCTGTGGCGCGCCTGCGAAGGTCGAGGCCTTCACGAAGCGCTTGTTCATTGCCGGGTTGCCGCGAGGGCAGGTGCTGGCGGATGTGTTTCTGGAAAAGGCCCGGTCAGTTGAGGGCCCACGGTAAATAGCATGCTCCCTACTGTCATTTCTGACAGTAGATAACGTTCGGACGAGGGGGTATCTATCTCGCTGGGCACTGCGACGCTCAGGAAAACGCAGGGTGGGACGCAGTGCCAACTGACCAGGGAGGTTTGCATGTCGAATTCTGCCTCATCCGTACATAGCGCGACGCCGGGCATCAGGGTCTTCGATCCAAGGGCTTTGGTCGTGTCAACGGTCGAATTTCATCGTGCAGCGGCGGATGCGATTGCCGAGCCGCGCGCCCATTACCAACGTTACGATAGGGCGGGGCGGCTCATTTCGGCCTACGATCCGCGTCTCGGGCGCACGTTAGCCGCGCAGGAAGGGGGTGTTCCCAACCGGTCTTATCACCGGAGCCTTTCAGGCACCGTGCTTCTTTCTCAAAGCGTCGACGCAGGGTGGGTGCTCAATCTTGCAGGCGAGGCGGGCGAATCACGAGTTGTATGGGATGGGCGCGGTCATGTTCACTACCGCGTATTCGATGATGAACTTCGGCTCACAACCGTCCTACAGCAGACAACTGATGGTTTCGCGAGTGTGGTCGAGCGGATGACCTATGGCGGCCCTAAGGAACATCATCAAAACCTCTGCGGGCGGTTGGCGCGGCATGACGATATGGCGGGGACGCTGCAAATGTCCTGCTACGATTTGGCGGGAAACGTTGCCGCCGAGCAGCGGCGCTTTCTCAAGACGCTGGACGATCCGGATTGGCCATCGGCTCTCGCCGCCCGTGACGGGTTATTGGAAATCGAAAGCGCGGAGACTTGCCGCGTTTTCAATGCCTTGAGCGAACCGTTACGGTGGATTGACGCGCGGCAGAATATTCAACGGTTCGAGTACGACATAGGTGGCCACTTGCATCGGGTTTCGTTGCAACTGAGTGGCGCCGAGCCACGGTTACTGCTCAGTCAAGTTCGCTTTAACGCGCTCGATCAGATCGTGAGCGAGACAGCGGGGAATGGAGTGGTGACATCAGCGCAGTTCTGCCCTCAGAGTGGCCGCCTGCTTCATCTGGAGTCCGGGCTACCGGGGGGTGCGGCGATTCAATGCCTGGCCTATCAATATGACCCGGTGGGGAACGTCACGCGCGTCGACGACGGCGTGAAACCCTCGGTTTTTTTTCGCAACCAGCAGATCAGCGCTACGAACACTTACGCCTATGACTCGCTCTACCAATTGATCGAGGCCACAGGCTTTGAGTTTATCCGGTCCGAGGGCTGGCGGAGCCTGACCGGCGCATACTTGGGTACTGCCGATCCGGGGCAACTGGCCAATTATTGCGAGCAGTACGCGTACGACTCAGCGGGCAATCTTCAAACTGTGGTGCACAGTGGCGCCCAAGCGTTTACGCGTCGCATGATCACTTCGGCGACCAGCAATCGGAGCTTGTTGGTTCAAGGCGATTGGACGCCGGATGAGCAGGATATTGCCAAGGGTTTCGATGCCAATGGCAATCAACAGGCTTTGTTCCGTGGTCAGGCTCTGGAGTGGGACGTGTGCAACCGGCTACGTCAGATCACTCCGGTTATCAGAGACGACGGGAGTACCGACAGCGAGCGATATGTCTACGACGCCTCGGGACAGCGTGTGCGCAAGGTGCGACTGGTGGGGGGGATTCCTCAGGTTCGCCGTCGAGAAGTGCGCTATCTGCCCGGTCTGGAGATACACAGCGATTCGGTGGGCGACACAGCGTGGCACACGGTTGAGGTCCACGCGGGTCGCAACCGGGTGTTCTGGACCCAATGGGTGAATGGAGCCCCAAGTACGGGGCGAGACAGCTTTGCCCGCTTTTCCCTCACCAATCACCAAGGCTCGGCGACGCTGGAATGTGACGAAACCGGCACGTTGCTCAGCCAGGAACACTACTACCCATACGGCGGTACGGCATGGTGGGCCCAGGCGCAGACCACCGCTGCGGGCTTTAAAACTCGACGTTATTCGGGCAAGGAGCAAGACGTCAGCGGGCTGTATGACTACGGAGCCCGTTATTACGCGCCGTGGTTAGGACGATGGATCAACCCGGATCCGGGAGAGGATGTGGATGGGCTGAATCGGTATCGATTTGTTAGCAACAATCCAGCCACAATGACCGATCCTGATGGGAGGGAAGGGACGGTGACATTGTTGTATGGGTTTGATCCTGCGCGGGACAAGTACTTGGAAGGCGGTAGCGAGGCGTCATCCCGCAGCATCGTGACGATCGATTTGTTGAATGCCGGGATCGGCATTTCGCCTGATACGGTGATGGGGTATTACGGGGATGTTATCGAGCCATTTTTTGACGGTAATGCCGAGGAGGGTGACGATACGGACGATCGTCAAGTACCTGAAGAGGGCGTAGATATATTTCTGGAAAAGGCTACTCATTATAAAGGCAGCAGAGAACAAGCCCACGCGCTCTTGCAGAGCTGGTCCGACTTTCTCTATGCGCACAATGAGAGATTCAACGTGCGCAACAAAATCAAACGGTATGACGAAAGACCAGAAAAATGGGGAGAGTTCTGGCGCAAAAATATGAGAATGCCGTTATCGCAACAAGGGCAGGGGGCAATGGCTGCGATGCTCCAAAAAGACCCCGAGGCATTGTTTGGAGGTTCCTCATCGGCAATGGAGCATGCCGCCGAGGGCGTAACCAACTGGATATTCAGACGCATATCCAAATTGGGGCTGGATTGGGCCCACAGCGATTCTGCGACGCTCCCCGCCGACGTCGAGTTCGTCGACGTAGGATTGAGTAGCCCTGCTGACGCTTCCAGCGGCTGGGAAGATCTGAACTCGACGCATTACAATTCGCGACGTTATAAAACCATCTCTTCAGACAATACCTACGAACCCATTACCTATTCGGAGCGTCGGCATGTGGAGCGTAATAAGGCCCAAATGTCGAAGGTGAGATTCATCAGGATGAACCAGCTCCACCATTAGCTCACTGAAAAGCCCCGAACGCTCACGCGCCGGGGCTTTTTCCATGACGGCAGCGTCTTACACGATTGGGTCGCCGACGTGCAGGATCTTCATGCCGTTGGTGCCGCCAATGGTGTGGTAGCTGTCGCCTTTGGTCAGGATGACCCAGTCGCCTTGCTCAACCAAGCCGCGCTTGACCAATTCGTCCACAGCCGATTGGCTGACTTGACCTGGCGGCAGGGAGGCCGGGTCGAACGGAATGGTGTACACGCCACGGAACATGGCGGCACGCGCCTGGGTTTCGCGGTGCGGAGAGAACGCGTAGATCGGCACCGAGGAACGGATACGCGACATGATCAGCGGGGTGTAGCCGCTTTCGGTCAACGCGATGATCGCTTTCACGCCCGGGAAGTGGTTGGCGGTGTACATGGCCGCCAGCGCGATGCTTTCGTCGCAACGGGTGAACGAGTGGCCGATGCGATGGCTGGAGGTCTTGCCGGTCGGATGGCGTTCTGCGCCGACGCAAATGCGCGCCATGGCCGCGACGGCTTCAACCGGGTACGCACCGGCCGCGCTCTCAGCGGACAACATCACGGCATCGGTATAATCGAGCACGGCGTTGGCCACGTCCGAGACTTCCGCGCGAGTCGGCATGGGGCTGGAAATCATCGACTCCATCATCTGAGTGGCGACGATCACCGCTTTGTTGTGGCGGCGCGCGTGCAGGATGATTTTCTTCTGGATGCCCACCAGTTCGGCGTCACCGATTTCCACGCCCAGGTCGCCACGGGCAACCATGACCGCGTCACTGGCGCGGATCAGCGCGTCAAGGGTTTCGTCATCGGCAACGGCTTCGGCGCGCTCGACCTTCGCCACCAGCCAAGCGGTGCCGCCCGATTCGTCACGCAGCTTGCGGGCGTATTCCATGTCGGCAGCGTCGCGAGGGAAGGAAACGGCCAGGTAATCCAAGTCCATTTCAGCGGCGAGCTTGATGTCTTGCTTGTCTTTTTCAGTCAGGGCCGGTGCCGTCAGGCCACCACCACGGCGGTTGATGCCTTTGTGGTCCGAGAGCGGGCCACCGATGGTCACGGTGCAATGCAGGGCGTCGGCGGTCTGGGTGTCGACCCGCATGACCACACGTCCGTCGTCGAGCAGCAGTTCGTCGCCTACACCACAATCCTTGACCAGATCGGGGTAATCGATGCCGACCACTTCCTGAGTGCCTTCGGTCAGAGGATGGCTAGTGGAGAAGGTGAACTTGTCACCGACTTTCAGCTCGATCTTCTTGTTCGCGAACTTGGCAATACGGATTTTCGGCCCCTGCAGATCGCCGAGCAGTGCAACGAAGCGGCCATTTTTGGCGGCGATGTCACGAATCAGCTTCGCGCGAGCCTTGTGCTCGTCGGGCGTGCCATGGGAAAAGTTCAGGCGGGCGACATCCAGGCCAGCGAGAATCAGCTTCTCGATGACTTCCGGCGAATTACTGGCAGGGCCAAGGGTGGCGACGATTTTGGTGCGACGAACGGACATGCACAAACTCCTTAATTGAAGCGCAGCGGAAGGCTACTCCTGTATTGCGCTGTAGTCATTGTTCCTTTGCACTACGCGTCACGGATTGCATGGGTAATCGGCCCAGTTCGTGCAAAGCCACAGCCGACGAAACGGACTTGAAGAAATCCGCCGCCTCGCCGATATGTTGGAGAGCACAGGAGACTCTCATGCGAATCGTGATGATATTAATGGCGCTGGTAGCCTTGAGCGGCTGCACGCGCTGGGCAATGAACAGCCATCTGGATAACGCTAATCGAGCGTACGCGAAAGGCGATTGCGACGCCGTGATGTACAACCTGTCCAAGGTAGACCGCGAGAGCCGCGCGCGCCGTTACGTTCAGCCTGAGGTGTCGATGTTGCGCGGTCAATGCCTGGAACGCCAGAAGCTTTACGTGGATGCGATCCAGACGTACCAGTTCATCATCACGCAATACCCCTATAGCGAATACGCATTCAGGGCCCGCGCGCGATTGGACACGCTGCACCAACTGGGGCATGACAACCTCGCACCGTCGGCGGTTGCTCGACCTGCTTCACTTTAGTTACACCCGTATGGATAGGGCGTCACGTTTTTCGAGTGGCCTTTCTGGAATAGTCGGCTAGTCTGCAAACGGTAGGGACCTAAGCTTTCTTCACAGGAGTGGCGAAGGGCACTTCAATTATTTCCACGAGGGCGAGCGTTCGCGTTCGCTATCGCGAAATTGAATAATGGATGCGTGACTTCGATTCTGTCTGCTGAGTCAGATGACGTCCCTGTGGTATGAACAGGTGGTTCGATCGGTCGTCGTCTGTGCTCACGCGTGATCGGATCTCTTCGCATTAGCAAGACCATGCTCAATGGTCATTCGAGGATCTCTGTCGAATGCTCAACGAAAGACGAATCGAGCGGCACCAATTGCCCTATTACCTCCAGGTGTTCAACCGCTACACCGACAAGCCATTGGGTTGCCTGGGGAATGTCTCAGAAGAGGGCCTGATGTTGATCAGCGATCTGCCGATTCTGGTCGGCGCCGACTTTCAGCTGCGCCTGAAAGTCCCGGATGAGAAAAACGGTCTGTACAACATAGACATCAACGCCAGTTGCCTGTGGTGCCAGGAAGACGAGACGCCAGGCGTCTACGATTCCGGTTTTAAACTGAAAGCCGCCCCTGCCGAGTATTACCATCTGATTCAGGCGTTGCAGCGTTACTTCAGCTTTTATCCTTTGGAAGCGTCTGCCTGAAACCGGCACCTGTCACAGGGTGCCGGCTTTTTTCCAGCTCAGGTAACGACTGACCAAACGTGGCCCCAATTCGGCGGGCCGAACGTCCAGCACCGGAATGCCATGAGCGGACAGCCGCTCATGCAGCTCTGCCCGCGCATTGAGAAAATTTACCGCGCCACAGTAGTCCAGCGCCTGCTGCCACGTCTGAATGGGCGTATGCCGCAGTTCGTCCAGTACTTCTTCACGCAAGCTGGCCACCAGCACCCGGTGCTGACGGCTCAATCGTTTGATCGCGCCCAGCAGCTCATCGTCATCTTCATCGCGCAGGTTGGTGACCAGAACCACCAGCGCCCGCCGCTTCTGCCTGATCAGCAAGTGGGTGATCGCAACGGAATAGTCAGCAGGTTTCTGAGTGCTCTGCAGGTCGTAGACCTGATTGAGCAACAGGTTCAACTGGTTGGAGCCCTTGACCGGTGTCAGGTGCCGGTCTTGTTCGGCAGCGAAGGTCGACAGCCCCGCCGCATCGCCTTGCCTCAGCGCAGTGTAGGCCAGCAGCAGACAGGCATTGAGTGCATGATCGAAGTGGGTGAGTTCGCCGTCCTGACTGCGCATCCGCCGTCCGCAATCGAGCAGGAAGACGATTTGCTGATCGCGTTCGTCCTGATACTCCCGTGCAATGGGTGTGCGATGCCGGGCAGTGGCTTTCCAGTCGATCTGCCTCAGACTGTCGCCCTCGCGAAACTCTCGCAACTGATTGAATTCCAACCCCAGCCCACGGCGGGGTTGTTGGCGGATGCCGATCCGGCTGAGCCAGTTGTCGACAGCCAGCAACTGGCTGTCGTGCAGCCGTGCGAAGTCCGGATAGATCCGCGTCGAGTCGGGCAACGGAAGGTAGCGTCGAGATAGCCAAAGCCCCATCGCACTGCGCAGTTGCACCTCGGCCTTTTCAAAAGTGAACAGGCCCCGACTCGTCGGGCGCAGTCGCCAAGTCAGGTCCCCGGTGTGGCGCGGACGCAAGGTAACGTGTCGAGGCAGGTTCTGGGTCTCGAAACGGTTACCCTGTCCTTCCGGGCCGTGGTCGAAGAAGGTCACGGCAACGCTCCGCCGCCAGTCGTGGTCGATGCCAACCCTGACATCGACCCATCGGCCTAACGGAAGGCTGCCCGGAACGTGGCGCTGCAGGCGAGGGCAGGGCAAACGCCAAAGCCCGAACGCATCGGTGGCGGCCAACAGGCCGGTCACACAGACCAGTATCCAGAACAGCCGCTCCAGTCGCCCCGCCAATCCCCACTCCAGCGCTTGAAGGATGCCAATGAGCACGCCGAATCCTGACAGAATCGCCAGCCACCAGAGCAGTCGCGCGGAGGGTTTCAACCGTTGGGTCATTGACGCGGCGCCGGGACCTGATCGATCAGTTGCTTGAGCACCTGATCGACCGACAGCCCTTCGAGGTCCAATTCAGGCGATAGGCGAACGCGGTGGCGCAGCACGGCCAGTGCGCAGCCCTTGATGTCATCGGGTGTCACGAAGTCCCCGCCGCGCAGCAGCGCGCGGGCCCGACCACCACGCACCAGCGCGATGGAGGCCCGCGGGCCTGCTCCCCAAGCCAGGCCCGAACCGCTGCGAGTGGCGCGAGCAAGGCGTACGGCGTAGTCGAGTACCTGGTCGTCCACCGGCAGCTCACTGGCGATACGTTGCAGGGCCTGGACGTCTTTGGCGGTCATCAGGGTGCGCAACGGCTGGACGTCGAGCATGTCCGAGCGCGTCGAGCGAGTCACCTGCCGCACGATCTCCAGTTCCTGATCTGCCTGGGGATAGTCCATGCGAACCTTGAGCATGAAGCGGTCCAGTTCAGCCTCTGGCAGGGGGTAGGTGCCTTCCTGCTCGATCGGGTTTTGCGTCGCCAGAACCATGAAGGGTTGAGGGACTGGCAGCGCCCGTCCTTCGAGGGTCACTTGGCGTTCCTGCATGGCCTCCAGAAGCGCAGCCTGAGTTTTTGCCGGCGCGCGGTTGATTTCGTCGGCGAGCAGCAGGTGGGTGAACAGCGGCCCTTTACGCAGCTTGAACTGTTCGCTCTGCATGTCATAGACGGCGTGCCCGGTGACATCGCTGGGCATCAGGTCCGGGGTGAACTGGATGCGCGCGAACTCACCACCGAAACAGCGGGCGAGGGCGCGAACCAGCAACGTCTTGCCGAGGCCCGGAACCCCTTCTAGCAAAACGTGGCCGCCGCCGATCAGAGCGGTGAGCACATCGTCGATGACCGCAGCCTGACCGATCACGGCCTTTTGCAATTCATGACGCACGGCCTGCGCCAAGTGGATCGCCCGGTGACGTTGTTCGGTCGCACGGCTCGCTGCTTCCGGCGGGGTAGACCGTTCGATGGCTGTTTCGCCGTCCGAGACGCTCGAAGGGGTCAGTGGATGATCGCTCATGCTAAGGCATTCCTGAGACGTTGCAGGTAGGCAACCTGCCGGGTGAATTCGATGTTCGAGACGCGCTCGTCCAGGCGCGGTCGCAAGGCGCGCCCTATATCGCGGGTGGATTGGCCTGTCATTCGGGCCAATATCTGCCATTGCTCCGTAACCGGCAGTTGGTCGAAACCCGGCTGACGTTGGCGGGCGCAGCGCAGAATGTCTTGCTGCAGCGCGCGCAGCATCGCTTGGTGGCCTTGCCGCCTCAGCATGAAATCGGCGCTCGCCCGCAGGTGTTCGCTCAATTGCCGCCGCGCCTGAGGAGGCAATGGCTGAAGGGGGCCCTGACGCATGCCGTTGTGCCACAGACCAGCGCCGATCAGCAACGCGAGGGCAAAGAGGGCCTGCGGGAAGTACTTCCACACCAGCGCGGGCAGATCCTCGTGCGGGGTGCGCAGAAGCAGGGTGACGTCACTGTCCTGGCTGAGATACCACAAGAGCCAGGCGTTGTCGTATTTGCCGATGGCCTGAGTCTTCCACAGATCGGCGTCCGTCAGCACCGTGATCAACCCCTTGCCATACATCATTTGCAGCAGGTGAGTCGCATCAGCGCTGTTGGCCCAGGACTGTGCCTGGTTTTCCGGGTCATCCAGATGAAACGCAGGGTCGAAACTCATGTAGGCCGGATCTGTCTCGTTCTCGACATAAAGGCGGGTCAGTTCGGGCCAGGGGGTTGTAGGGGGCTCGACCTCAGGCGCAGTCAGCGGGATCACCGGTTGATTCAGCATTCGTTCGCGCTGCTTGTCCTGTTCGCGCACGTCGTGCGTCAAGTACTGGCGGATCTTCAACTGGTCCAGCAGCAGATCGCCGCTACGACCTTTCTTTTCATCCCAGAGCTGTTCGGCAACGAACAATAGCCGTCCGCCTGCCCGTGTCCAGTCAAGCAGGCGGCGAACGTCACTCGGGGTCATCTTTTCCCGGGTACCCAATAACATCAAGGTTTGCGGTTGCGAGCCTGTCTGAGGGAGCGAACCGAGGGTCTGGGTGGTGGTGACATGAATCCCGCGCTGCCGTAGAAACGTTTCGGCAGCCAGATAAGGATTGGCTCTTACTTCGGGCGAGGGACCCTGGTCGACAACTTCCTGATAGCGTTCCAGGCGGTTGAGCAGGGGCGCGCTGGCCGTTGCCAGGCCGAGCATGAGCAAGGCGATCACCAGAATCCAAGTCCGACGGCTCATGTTCGCGGCTCTCCAGCGAACAGGCGTCGCCAGTCGTCGCAAAGCGATCTCAGCACCTCGACAGCGGGCAGGCGGTGACCATAGGCCAGACTCTGCCAGTGCTGGGTGAGTGCGTGGCTGTACGCCAACAGCGCCGGTTGGTTCAACTGCGCGGTATATTCCAGCACCTGCCCTTCGGTGTCGGAGGCTTTCAGCGGCAACTGATAGTCGGTCAGCAGACGGCTGAGCAGGGCGCGATAGAGCAGACTCAGGGACTCCCGGGGTGAACGCTCCCAGAGGCGTTCGGCCGCAGCCGCGACATCCTCCGGCAGCGTTTCTGCGCTCACTTGCAAGCCAAATAATTGTTGAGGCGCAGCGTGTTTCGTTGGAGAAGCGGCTTCGTTACGGCCGACGAATGCGCCGAACCAGGCGCGTCGGCGCCAGATCACCCAACCCACGATCAAGACGATGAGGCCCCAGAGCAGGGCCTCGAACACGGTGGACAACGCCTTGCCGAGGTTAAGCATGCCCACGATCAGTTTCGCCAGCCATTGGGGCGTGTCGTTGGTTTTCCCCGCGCCAGCCACCTGCCTTTGCTCGGCCAGGCGCCAGCCCGCAACGGTCTTCGGATTTTTGAATGGCGGGCTTTCGAGCAGGCCTTTGATCGCGCTGCGCGACGCTGTGCTCGTCAGTGGTTGGGCAAGCAGGCGTGGCGAGGAAGGGCCCGCAACCTCATCCTCCGTTTGCGGAAGGTCCAAAGGGGGCAGTGGGCAGCTGTAGTGCGAGGTGTCCGGGAGGTCGTCCGCCATGACGGGGTGTGGCGAGACACTCAGCACGAGCAGGGCGCTTACCCACACGGCATAAGCGCTGCCGATCGCGCGCTGGCGCAGTCGCCGGAAGGCGAGTTCGATATCCCAGGCTTCCAGCGTGGTACGACGATTAAGGTAAAGCGAAAATCCCGCCGCAACGTAGACCGGCCCCCAAATCACCAGTACCAACGCGTAGAAGCCATTGGTCAGGTGCTCCAGCCAATTCCAGCTGCCATCCTCCGACAACAGGCTGTGCCACGACCAGTCGAGCGCGACCTGCTCCGGAATCAATGCGTAGACCAACAGCATCAGGGCAGCCCAGAAGCTCGTTTCCAAGGCGCCGCCCATCGAGGTGAGGCATCTCGCAACCCACAGGTTCCTCCGACCGAGCAGTCCGATGCGTTGCGCACGCAACATCCCGTCCAGACCTTCCAGTTGCTGCACCGGCAAGTTGAAACTGCGGCTGAGGCTCAAGCGGCGCCAGGTCAGGCTGGCCAGCAACTGAGGCGGTAGCGCCCGAGCCCACGCCATGAGGGACCTCCTGAGGGTGGGAGGCTCGCCGAACAGCGCCTGCGAGAGAATAACCAGCGGCAGGCGCTCGAAGGCGGGCTTCAGCCACCAGAACAGAAGCACTGCCAGGGTCGGGTATTCCCATAGCACTGCGCTCAGCAGAGCGAACGTGGGCAGTGTCACCAACGCCCAACTGGTCATCAACAAACGTCGATGTCGTTGTGCAAGCAGGACCCCGAGATCGACAGCTTCCCAGGGATTACGTGGGCGTATCGCCACGTTGGCTTCAGTCAGGCGCATGGGTGATGCGTCCCGCGAACATCAGGTAGGCGGCCACCAGCGCCCATAACATTGCGCCCACCCAATACTTGGTGCTCGGCTGCGGCCAGGTCATCGACGACCAGTAAGCTTCCAGGAAGGCGGCAATCGTCAGGAACAGGATGACGCCACCGATCAGGCGCACGCTGGTGCGGGCGGCGCGTTTCAGGGCTTCGCTCCGTCGCAGCGGGCCTGGCGCGACCAACGCCCATCCCAGCTTCAGGCCCGCGGCCCCTGCGAGGACAATCGCTGTCAGTTCGAAGGCACCATGGCCGATCACGAATGGCCAAAAGGTTTCGCCAAAGCCCGCGTTGGTCAGATGACCGGCGACTGCGCCGATCGTCAATCCGTTGAACAGCAGAAAGAACAGACTGCCCAGGCCGAACAGCAGCCCGCTGGCGAAGGTCTGAAAGGCGATGCCGATGTTATGCATGATGTAATAGCCGAACATCAGCCCATCCTTGCTCGACTCCCGTTCGGGCGCCAGGCCGATGCGCCTGGCTGCGGGGTCGTACATGCTTTCCATTTCGCCCACCTGCGCCGGACTGACGACGCTGTAGATCAGGTCCGGATAGCCATGCACCAGCAGGCCCATGATGAGCAGGCTGCCGAAGAACAGCAGGCTCGAGAACGCCACCAGGCGCCACTCGGCGCGTACCAGCCGAGGAAACCCAGCGAGCACGAACATCAGCAATTGAGCGCCCATTTGGCTACGGTGACGATACAACTGTTGGTGGCCACGCATGGCCAACTGCTGCAATGCGTCGACGAGGTGGCTGCTGTATCCGCGCTCGTGGGCCAGCGCCAGGTGCTGGCAGATCTGGCGATAATCTTCGGCGAAGCCTTTGCCTGCTTCGCTCAGGTGACGACTGCGCTCCAACAGGGCCAGGCGCTCGGCAAAGCGTGCCCATCCAGCCTGATGGCGTCGTTCGAACTGGCGCTGTTTCATGTCGAGCCTGCCAGCCCGCGGGCGATGCCGTGCAACTGGTCGACAGCGTCTTGAGGGGTCGCCCCGACGGGCAATTGCAGGGAAGTCGCGAGAAGTGCTGCCAACTCCTGCGCTCGCGCGGGCGTCAGCGTGTGTTGGCGCTCGGCAAAGGCCAGCACCGCGCGCTGCTCATCGAGTGTCAGAGGCAGCGGGCAGGTCAGAGGGGCGCCGTCCGGTACCTCAGGGCGAGGCACGGGCATCTCGCGGTAGATCACCAGGGTGCCCGCGGCCAGGTCTCCCAGCCGTTTGAACAGCGGATGTTGAAGACAGACGAAGGCGCCCACGCTATAGCCGAACGGCAGCATGTCGATGAAGCGCAGCAGGTTGCGCAGCAGAGAGGCTGACCAGCCTACCGGCGTTCCATCCTCATGCACCACCCGCAGCCCCATGATTTGCTTGCCAGGTGTGCGCCCCTGATGCAGTACTTCGAACAGGACCATGTACCACCAGTTGGTGAGGAACAGGACTATCGAGAAAAGGCCGACCCCGAACTCACCGAGGGCGTTGAGGACGAAGAACAGCGCGACCAGCAGCGCACCGCGTATGGCCAGGTCGATCGTGAACGCCAGTGAACGGGACAGCAGGCCCGCTGGGCGCAGCAGCAAATCGATGCCTTCCGGTGTTTCCATGCGGATGCGGGTGTCCAATAGAGCAGGCGATGCGGCGTTCCTTTGCCAGGCTTGCGAGGGGGACATGGTCGGGTGAGGTACGCCTGAAAATAAAGTTTGATGCTAGCCATGGGATGAAAGCTAAGCAACCGGATGATTCCGAACCGAGGTGTGGGAAACGTCTTCAAACACTTTCCTCAATCACTCGCGCAATCTGGGCTCCGGTTTCCATCTGGTAGACTGCGCGCGACTCAAGCTCAGGATCTGCCCGTGACTTCCAGCATCTTCTGGTACGACTACGAAACCACCGGTATCAATCCTCGCAATGATCGACCGCTTCAGGTTGCGGGCATTCGAACGGATGACCAGCTCAACGAAATCGGTGAACCGATCAACCTCTATTGTCAGCCCAGTGATGACATCCTGCCTCACCCGGCAGCGTGTCTGGTCACAGGTATCACGCCTGCGCGGCTGGCCGAAAAGGGCCTGTGCGAAGCGGATTTCATGACCCGCGTCCACGCCCAACTGGCGTTGCCTGGCACCTGCGGTGCGGGCTACAACACCCTGCGTTTCGACGACGAGATGACGCGGTACAGCCTGTACCGAAACTTCTTCGACCCTTACGGTCGGGAATGGCAGGGGGGCAACAGCCGTTGGGATCTGATCGATGTTGTGCGCACGGCATATGCGTTGCGGCCTGAAGGCATTGTCTGGCCGGAAGAGGATGGGCGAGTGACGCTCAAGCTGGAGCGATTGACGGCTGCCAATGGCATCGATCATGGGCAGGCTCACGATGCACTTTCCGATGTGCGTGCAACGATTGCATTGGCGCGCTTGATCCGGGAAAAACAACCCAAGCTGTACGATTATCTTTTTCAGCTTCGCAATAAACACAAGGTTCAAGAACAGATCCGTTTGCTGCAGCCGCTCGCTCATATATCCGGGCGCTTTTCGGCCGCGCGAAGTTATTTGAGCGTGGTTCTGCCGCTGGCGTGGCACCCCACCAACCGTAATGCGCTGATTGTCTGCGATCTGTTTCATGATCACAGCCCCTTACTGGAAGAAGAGGCGCACACCCTGCGCCAGCGCTTATATACGCGCCGCGAAGATTTGCTCGAGGGTCAGTTGCCGATCCCGCTCAAACTTCTCCATATAAACAAATGCCCGGTCGTCACACCGTTAAGCGTCTTACGTGAGGAGGATCGCCAGCGGCTTCAACTGGATATGGAGGTTTATAAGGCGCGCGCCCGCGATCTGAGCGAGGGTCAGATGATTTGGCAGGATAAGTTGCAGACGGTATACGCGGCCGAAGAATTTCCGGTCACGGAGGACCCGGAACAGCAGTTATATGATGGATTTATTAACGACCGTGACCGCCGCCTTTGCGAACAGGTGCGTCTGGCTGAGCCGCACCAGTTGGCAACCGCTGCATGGCCTTTTGATGATCCACGTCTGCCGGAATTGCTGTTTCGCTACCGAGCTAGAAACTTCGCGGAAACCCTCAGTGAAGTTGAGCAGCAGCGCTGGTCGAGTTTTTGTCGCCAACGGTTGACCGACCCTCAGGCTGGGGCGCCGAACACCTTGAAGGCTTTCACCAAGGCGCTGATAGGGCTTTCGCTTAAAGCGAAACCAGAGCAGTTGAAAGTCTTGGCGCAGTGGCAGGATTATTCGCTGCAGTTGCAGCAGCGTCTCGGGTTGTAAGCCATCACCTTCGAAGTCGACGCAATAAAAAACGCCAGCAATCGCTGGCGTTTTTTCAGGTCGCATATCAATGTACAACCGCGCTTGCAACGCCTTGGCTAGTTAGCCCAGCAGTGTGGACCAGCTCTCTACCTCGTCACCGCCCCACTTGGCTTTCCACTCTTTGAGCGTCTTGTGGTTGCCGCCTTTGGTTTCGATGATTTCACCGTTGTGCGGGTTCTTGTATTGCTTGACCTTGCGCGCACGTTTGGTGCCGGTAGTTTTGACGGCGGCGCCACGCGGTGCCTTGACCTTGGCATCCGGGTCCAGCAGCGCAATGATGTCGCGCAGGGACTTTTGGTACTCGCCCATCAGTGAACGCAGCTTGCCTTCAAACTCAAGTTCTTTTTGCAGCTTGTCGTCTTGTTGCAGGTTTTGCAGGCGAGCCTGCAATTCTTTGATGGCTTCTTCCGTGGCGCGGTATTCGTTGATCAGAGACATGAGGGCTACCTGTGTTGGGATGAGCAGGGTGTAATGACGCAATAATAGTCACAGTATTTGCGCAAGTAAACATTTAAGAAAAGTTTTATTCGTAGCATTTTGAAATAGCGCCAACATACCTAGCCCCCCAACTACGGTTTTTGGGCCGTGGGCATAAAAGTGGCGGGCAACAAGTTTTTTCCCGGCGGTGTTCGACACACCATTCTGGCGTCGAAACAGGGGGGCATTACCGCTGATCGGATCCTTTTCCAGGCGAAGGTGAAATCCGCGTGAACCGCATACTGCACGGGCGCCGACTTATCGTTAGAATAGCCGCCTTTGCGAAGTTCTGGAGTTCCCTCAATGCGCACTTTTCGTCTGGTGATCGCCTGCCCGGACCGTGTTGGTATCGTTGCCAAAGTCAGTAACTTTCTGGCGTCGTACAACGGCTGGATCACGGAAGCCAGTCATCACTCTGACAACCTCAGTGGCTGGTTTTTCATGCGGCATGAAATCCGCGCCGATACCTTGCCTTTCGACCTTGAAGGCTTCCGCGCGGCGTTCGCACCCATCGCCGAAGAATTCTCCATGGACTGGCGCATCACCGACTCCGCTCAGAAGAAACGCGTGGTGCTCATGGCCAGCCGTGAATCGCACTGTCTCGCCGATTTGCTGCATCGTTGGCACAGCGATGAACTGGACTGCGAAATTGCCTGCGTGATTTCCAACCACCAAGACCTGCGCAGCATGGTCGAGTGGCACGACATTCCTTACTACCACGTCCCGGTCGATCCGAAAGACAAGGAGCCGGCATTTGCCGAGGTTTCTCGGCTGGTCAAGCAACACCAGGCCGATGTCGTGGTACTGGCGCGCTACATGCAGATTCTGCCGCCTCAACTGTGCCGGGAATATGCGCATCAAGTCATCAACATCCACCACAGTTTCCTGCCATCGTTCGTAGGGGCCAAGCCTTATCACCAGGCGTCGTTGCGCGGCGTCAAGCTGATCGGTGCGACCTGTCACTACGTGACCGAAGAGTTGGATGCCGGTCCGATCATCGAGCAGGACGTGGTGCGCGTCAGTCACCGCGATAGCATCGAAAACATGGTGCGTTTCGGTCGTGACGTCGAGAAGATGGTGCTGGCACGCGGGTTGCGGGCGCATCTGGAGGACCGTGTCCTGGTGCATGACAACAAGACCGTGGTCTTCGACTGATTCCCTGCTCGTCTGGCGGTGTCTGACGCCGCCAGCTCGTCATGCGGCGCTTGATGCTGCGCCATACCTTTTGCCGAACGTACGCTTTGAAACGGCTCGGGTCAGTGTGCGAGAGTGCGCATTCGCCTGTTCACCAATGCCGCCTCCGGAGGTCCGTTCCAATGGCTAACCCACTCGATAAAGCCACGTCCAAAGCTCCGCCGACGTTGGGCGAGGGCTGCCTTGCGCGTTACGATCCCGACGCGTTGTCTGCTGAAGATGGCACTGAGTTCGAAGGCGCTGCGCAGCTGTGGAAGGAATTGACGTCCACCGAGGAAGAATCATCCAGCCCTGACCCGCAATAGCTTCATCAGCAGCGGCTTGCCGACCAGCAGCAGAAAGACCGGGCCGCCCGCAACCAGATAGAAGTAATAGGTCACGATCCGCCAAATCAGAATCGCCGCGGCTGCGGTTGATTTCCCCACCATCGGAGCCAGCAACGCAGCCGACGTCAGCTCTGCAGCCCCTGCGCCGCCGGGCGACAGGCTGAACTGGCCTGCGCTCAGCGACAGCATTTGCACCAGAAACGTCCAGGCCCAATCGATGTCGACCCCAAGTCCTCGCAAGGCCAGGTACATCACGCTGTAGCGCAGCCCCCAATGCACGCAGGTCAATGCAAACACCTTGAGCAAAATGCGATGAGGCATTTTCCAGGTTTCAGCCAAGGCGTCGCGGAAATGCAGGAGTTTGCGCGCCCAGCGAATTCGCGTGGTGTTCTTGCGCCGCAAACGGGTTAACAGCTTGCCATTGAACAAGATGATTCGGCGGTGAAAACGGGCGAAACCCGCACAGGCGCATAAGCCAGCTCCGATCAACAGCGCGCTGGCGATGAGCATCCACTCCAGGTTTTCACTGAGCTGATGGAAGACCGCGTAAATCAGGATCCCGATCAGGGCGAGCAGGAAAAACACCAGATCATTGAGTTGATCGGTGGCGAACGCGGCGGTGCTTTTTGCCGAGCCGATTCCGCAGCGAGAGAGCAACGCGACCAGGGTCAGTGGAGCGCCACTGCCTCCGGGCGTCGCGCTGTACGCAAACTCCGTGGCCATGACGATACCCAGGCTTTTGCGCATGCCGACCCCCGCAGCACTTTCCCCCAGCAGCAAGCGCAGGCGCATGGTGTTCGCGCACCATCCTACGAGCACCATGCCAAACATTGCGCCCAGCAAGGCCAGAGGGAAATTGCGCAGCCGATGAAACACTTCAGTGCCGCCCATGAAAAATGGGATCAGTAGCGCGACCAGCAGGATGGCGCCGAGCCAGGTGAGGCGTTTCACGCGAACAATCCGCTATTGAGCGAGAGGGCGGGGGCGGTGGTCAGAAGGTCATTGCGGGTCGACACGATGGAAAGGGCTCTCGGTGGATGGGTTCAAAATGGCTTGCGTCGTGAATTGACCCTGTTTGGCGACAGGTGTTCGTCTGTCCGCAACGGTGAGGTCGCGCTGGCCGCGTTAAGCTAGAGTGAAGGGGCTGACTCAGCTTGGCAATGCTCGATGCAGGCAGGGGCGAGTGGTTTCCCCCCTGCCTTTGAATGAAAAATGCCCCATTGAACCAAAGGTAAAGACATGGCGGATTCACAACAGATGCTGATAGGTGCCGGACCGGATGGCCAGCCGGTCGGCCAGACGCTCAGGCTGGGCAACCGCCACGGCCTGGTCGCAGGCGCAACGGGCACAGGTAAGACAGTCACCCTGCAACGCTTGGCCGAGTTATTCAGTGATGCCGGGGTAGCCGTGTTCGCCGCCGACATCAAAGGCGATCTGTGCGGGCTCGGGGCTGCGGGCAATCCCCAGGGCAAGGTCGCTGAACGCATTGCCGGGATGCCTTGGTTGCACTACACCCCCCAAGCCTATCCTGTGACGCTTTGGGATGTTTATGGCCAGTCCGGCCATCCCTTGCGGACAACGTTGTCGGAAATGGGGCCCTTGCTCCTCGGAAGTCTGCTCGAGCTCACCGACAGTCAACAATCGGCGCTGTACGCCGCCTTCAAGGTGGCCGATCGCGAGGGTTTGCTGCTACTCGACATCAAGGACCTGAAGGCGCTGCTCAATTATCTGCGCGACCATCCCCAGGCGTTGGGCGAAGACAGTGCCCTGATGACCACTGGCTCCAGCCAAGCGCTATTGCGACGTCTGGCCGTTCTGGAGCAGCAGGGCGCGGAGGCTTTGTTCGGTGAACCAGCCCTGCAATTGGAGGACATCCTGCAACCGGCGAGCGATGGGCGGGGGCGGATTCATCTGCTCGATGCCAGCCGGCTGGTGCATGAGGCGCCGAAGGTCTATGCGACCTTTCTGCTCTGGTTGCTGGCGGAACTCTTCGAGCAATTGCCCGAGCGTGGCGACGCGGACAAACCGTTGCTGGCGCTGTTCTTCGATGAGGCCCATCTGTTGTTCGCGGATACTCCCAAAGCGTTACAGGATCGCCTCGAGCAGGTGGTCCGCCTGGTGCGTTCCAAAGGCGTTGGCGTGTATTTCGTCACCCAGTCGCCTAGCGATCTACCCGATAACGTGTTGGCGCAGCTTGGCTTGCGCATTCAGCATGGCCTGCGGGCGTTTACCAGCAAAGAGCAGAAGTCACTCAAAGCGGTGGCGGACGGTTTTCGGCCCAATCCAGCCTTTGATGCGCTGACCGTGTTGACCGAACTGGGCATCGGTGAGGCGCTGGTGGGCACGCTCCAGGACAAGGGCACGCCCGAAATGGTCAGGCGTGTGCTGGTGGCACCGCCGCAATCCCGAATCGGACCGCTGACGGTCAATGAGCGGTCGGCACTGCTCGCTCAGTCTCCGCTGGCGGGGCGTTATGACAAGGCGGTTGACCGTGAGTCTGCCTATGAGATGCTTCTCGCCCGTAAAGGCGCAGCACCCGAGGGCGCTGAAGAATCTGCCGCTGCAGAAAAAAACGAAGGCGGTCTTGCGGACCTCGCGGGCGGCTTTCTCGGCAGCCTGGCGGGGCAGGCAGTCAAAAGTGCGGTGCGCCAGGCGGCCAACCAGATCGGCCGGGAGTTGGTGCGTGGCTTGATGGGGTCACTGCTGGGCAACGGCAAAAAGCGACGTTGAGCGCTGGAGCCTCCAAAACGAAAATGCCCACGGGTCAGGTGGGCATTTTCATTTCAATCGAATTGCCGAGTCACACAAGCGCCTTGGACGCCAGCCAGAACAGGGCGGCGGAGAGGGCGACCGTGGCCGGCAGCGTCAGCACCCAGGCCAGCAGGATGTTGCGAACGGTGCCGCCTTGCAAGCCGCTCTTGTTGGCAACCATCGTGCCTGCTACACCCGAGGACAGGATGTGGGTGGTGGAGACCGGCAGACTGAACACGTTGGCCAGTGCGATGGCGCTGGCAGTAGTGATCTGCGCCGACATACCTTGTGCGTAGGTCATCCCCTGCTTGCCGATTTTTTCGCCGATGGTCAGGACCACGCGCTTCCAGCCGACCATGGTGCCGATACCCAACGCCAGTGCCACGGCCAGAATCACCCAGAACGGGGCGTATTCGGTGGTAGCGGTCAGGTCTTTGCGCAGTTTTTCCAGGTCGGATTTTTCACGGGCGTCCAGCGCCGGCAGTTTCCCGACCTTGCGTGCCGTGTCGTCCAGGCACAGCAGGTAGCGGCGAACTTCGATCCGGTGTTCGGCAGACAGGCTGTGATAGTCGGTGACGCCTTTCAGGTTGTTCAGCAGCGCGTCGATGGTAGGTTCGGTCTGCTCTGGATTGCAGCTGAAGTGCTCTGGCAGATCGCCGGTTGTCGATTTACCCAACGCCAGATACTCGCCCAGCGTCGCATTGTTGCGCTGATAGAACTGGCTCAGGTGCAGCGTGGCATCACGGGTGCGCTCGATCTGGTAGGTGGTCGAACTCAGGTCCAGCACGAATTGCGCCGGCACGATACCGATCAATACCAGCATGATCAGACCAATGCCTTTCTGACCATCATTGGAACCATGAACAAAGCTGACGGCCATTGCCGAAATCACCAGCACCAGGCGATTCCAGAACGGAGGATGCTTCTTGTCTTTGGTATTGCGGCGCTGTTCCGGCGTGTTGTGCATCTTGGACAGCGGGCGCCACGTCTTCAACGCAATCAACGCGAGTGCCGCGACAATGAAGCCCATCAGCGGGGAAAAGACCAGCGAGGCGCCGATGTCGATTGCCTTCTGCCAGTTAACGCCTTCGCCCAGCGGGATGTGGTTGATCAGCGCGTTGGCCAGACCTACCCCCAAAATCGAACCGATCAGCGTATGAGAGCTGGAGGCGGGTATGCCGAAGTACCAGGTGCCCAGGTTCCAGGTGATTGCCGCGGCCAGCAGCGAAAACACCATGGCCAGCCCATGACCGGTATTGACGTTGATCAGCAGTTCGACCGGTAGCAAATGGACGATGGCGTACGCAACGCCGACACCGCCGAGCAGTACCCCGAGAAAATTGAAGACACCCGAAAAGAATACGGCCAGGTGAGGGGGCATCGCCTTGGTGTAAATGACTGTCGCCACCGCGTTGGCGGTGTCATGAAAGCCGTTGATGAACTCGAAAGTGAGGACAAACGCCAGGGCGAGCAGCAAGCTCACAATCACCCAAGCATCCAGTCCGCTGAATAAATCGATCATGGAAGGTTTTCTGACCCGGTATTAAGGGGGCGGGATTATGACAGAAAAAAAACTAATCGATAGGCAAGCCGCCCATTGGTAGCAACCTGCAACGAAAATTTCTGCCGGTGCGCCCCATTGACTTCTTGCGAAGGAAGCCCGCAGGTCACCTGCCGACGCCTGTAGGACCGGCGTGAACCGACCGCTCGAAGGATCAGCGTTCTTCCTTGAGCTCTTCTTCCATCTTCTGCAGTTCTTGTTTGAATGCCTGATCGAGCAGGCTGGCGCGTTTGCGCCAAGGCTTGCGTTCCGGCTCTGGTTGAGCGGCGTAGGTGGTGATTTCACCACCGTAAACTTCCTTGTAGCGTTGTTCCTGGCGCTCTAGTTCTGCGCGCAGTTCATCTTTGGTCACGTTATTACCTGCAGGTGCGAGTTGTTCTGGTGATAACGCAGGTGGCAGAAGTGGCACACGCTTCGGACTTATCGCTCCAAAAGCAACGGGTATGCGATAAGTCTCTGGCGAATGTATTTGAACACTAATGTCACATGCGGCTACGCCCACCAGATCGGCAAACTGTCGTAGCCCCATTCAGTTTTTTGCCAGAAGGCTGGCGGATTGACCAAGCTTCTGGCCTGTCTATCGCCGGGCATGGCACTCGGGTAGTGCATGCGGCACGTCGATTGGATCCATCGCGAATAGAAAACTTCAAGATGGCACACGCGCCTTGGCGTTATAGCACGTCAACGAGGGGTACTATCTCGAAGAAGAACACGGGAGTCAACTGTGCCGAGCCATCCAATTTAACTTGCACGGATAAATACTGTTTTTTTGTACGAAGGTTCCGAAGTTGAAAGAACGCAAATCGTGACAGAACTTTAATATTCGAAATCTGAAGTGCAGAGACAAAAAACTGGCGACGTAATTCCACGTCGATTTGCATAGGGATAAGGGCAGCGCCCAAACGTTCGCCTTTCATCTGCGAGAGACAAAAACGGCCTTGCTACGCGCAAGGCCGTTGCCTGGGACTTCTCAGTGGGTACCTGACCAGTATTTCCAAGAAGCCACATGGTGGCGTGTGAAAGGTATAAGCAACCGCGCGATGGGTCAATTGCGATTATCGGCCAGTAGTTCGATAATCGCCCAAACCAGCCTTGCTCGTACTGCGAAAAGAAGCGAGAGTGGCGCCATAGAAGGCCTGCGCGGCCACGACGAACGGTATGACGATGAACGATGAACTGCGTAATTCTTTTTCTTCGCTGGCTCCGCCCATCGTAGCCTCGCCGGCCAAGCGGATTCAGGCCATGACAGGTGATCCGGATTTCATGACCTCTCTGGCCCGCGGATTGGCCGTCATCCAGGCGTTCCAAGAGCGCAAACGCCACCTGACGATCGCTCAGATCAGCCACCGCACGGAGATCCCGCGGGCCGCGGTGCGCCGATGCCTGCATACCCTGATCAAGCTGGGGTATGCCACCACGGATGGACGCACTTATTCGCTACTGCCTAAGGTGTTGACCTTGGGGCACGCGTACTTGTCTTCGACGCCGTTGGCAGTTTCGTCCCAGCCGTACCTGGATCGCATGAGCAATCAGCTCCACGAGGCCTGCAACATGGCCACGCTGGAAGGCGATGACATTCTCTACATCGCGCGCTCGGCGACGACCCAGCGGCTCATTTCCGTTGACCTTGCGGTGGGCGGGCGTCTACCGGCCTATTGCACCTCGATGGGGCGAATTCTGTTGGCGGCGCTGGATGATGTTTCTTTGAAGGAATACCTGGACCACGTCGACCTCCAACCCAAGACCAGCCGCACGTTGCGGACGCCCGAAGCGCTGCTCGAATGCTTGCAACAAGTGCGGCAGCAGGGCTGGTGCATCGTCGATCAAGAGTTGGAGCAAGGGCTGCGGTCGATCGCGGTTCCGGTTTACGACGCATCGGGGCAGGTGCTTGCCGCACTCAATGTCAGCACCAGCGCCGGACGGGTGACGCGCAACGAGCTCGAGCAGAAGTTCCTGCCGATCATGCTCGATGCCAGCCGCGACCTGAGCACTCAACTCTTTACTTGAGTCGATCCGCTCTAGTGGATGAGTCAACACGCAGTAATCGTTCGATTATCGAACGGATAGTCGATTATCGAATTGTTCGGCCGTCTTCCCAGGCATAACCTGAATCACATTCCGGCGACGGTTCCCCCCGCCGCTCATCCATCGCGATGTGATACTGGAGAGCCCCATGGCTGAGATTCTTTCCCTGCACGATGCTGTGAAGCGATGTGTCAACGACGGTGACACCGTTGCACTTGAAGGCTTTACCCATCTGATTCCGACGGCCGCAGGCCATGAAATCATCCGTCAAAGAAAGAAAGACCTGACGCTGGTCAGGATGACCCCCGACTTGATCTACGACCAATTGATTGGCGCGGGCTGCGCGAAGAAGCTGATCTTCTCGTGGGGAGGGAATCCGGGCGTGGGTTCGCTGCATCGCTTGCGTGACGCCGTAGAGAAGCAATGGCCGCAGCCCATTGAGATCGAGGAACACAGCCACGCGGACCTCGCCAATGCATACGTCGCCGGCGCCTCGGGGTTGCCTTTTGCAGTGCTGCGCGCCTATGCCGGGTCCGATTTGCCCAAGGTGAATCCGCTGATCAAGTCCGTGACGTGCCCCTTCACTGGCGAAGTGCTCGCCGCCGTACCGTCCGTTCGCCCCGACGTAACCGTAATTCATGCTCAGAAAGCCGATCGCAAGGGCAACGTGCTGCTGTGGGGCATTCTGGGGGTCCAGAAAGAGGCGGCACTCTCCGCCAGGCGTTGCATCGTGACCGTCGAAGAGATCGTCGATTGTCTCGATGCGCCTATGAACGCCTGTGTATTGCCGACCTGGGCGCTGAGCGCGGTTTGCGTGGTACCCGGGGGGGCGCATCCTTCTTACGCCCATGGCTATTACGAGCGCGACAATCGCTTTTATCAAGAATGGGACCCCATCGCGCGGGACCGCGAGGCCTTCGGCGCCTGGATCGACGAGTACATTCATGGCACCCGTGATTTCACTGAATTCCAGAGCAAGCTGGCCCGCGCTTCGGAGGCGAAATGATGACTTACACCACCAGTGAAATGATGACCGTGGCTGCAGCGCGCCGCCTGAGAAACGGGGCGGTCTGCTTCGTCGGTATCGGGTTACCTTCCAAAGCCGCCAACCTCGCGCGACTGACCTCGTCACCCGACGTCGTCTTGATCTATGAATCGGGCCCGATTGGCGCCAAGCCAGACGTACTGCCGCTGTCGATTGGCGACGGCGAACTGGCTGAAACCGCGGATACCGTGGTGTCGACCAGTGAAATCTTCAGGTACTGGCTGCAAGGCGGTCGGGTCGATGTCGGCTTTTTGGGGGCCGCCCAGGTCGATCGCTTCGGCAATATCAATACCACCGTGGTAGGCGACTACCACCAGCCCAAAGTGCGGCTGCCGGGAGCAGGGGGGGCGCCGGAGATTGCCGGGTCGGCCAAAGAGGTTCTGATCATTTTGAAGCAATCGCCTCGCACCTTCGTCAGCACACTGGACTTCGTCACTTCCGTTGGCCATGGCGAAGGCGGCGATTCGCGCAAGCGCCTGGGGCTGCCGGGGGCCGGGCCGGTCGGGATCATCACCGACTTGTGCATCATGGAGCCGGAGCCGGGCACCCATGAGTTCGTCGTCACCACGCTGCACCCAGGCGTCACGCGCGAGCAAGTGATTGAAGCCACTGGCTGGGAAGTGCGGTTCGCCGAGCAGGTCTCGATGTCCGAAGCCCCCAGTGAATATGAACTGTCTGCCTTGCGTGACCTGGAAGCGCGAACCGCTGCCGCTCACGGCCAGGCCCCGGGAGAAGCGTGATGCGTGAAGTGTTCATCTGCGACGCGATTCGCACCCCCATTGGCCGCTTCGGCGGCGCATTGGCCACTGTGCGCGCCGACGACTTGGCCGCGTTGCCGATCAAGGCGCTGATGGCGCGCAACCCCTCGGTGAACTGGAAGGAAGTCGACGAGGTGTTTCTTGGCTGCGCCAACCAGTCCGGCGAGGACAATCGCAATGTGGCCCGCATGGCGCTGCTATTGGCGGGCCTGCCGGAGACCGTTCCGGGCGTGACGCTGAATCGCCTGTGCGCCTCCGGGCTGGACGCGGTCGGCACAGCGTTTCGCGCCATCGCCTGCGGCGAGATGGACCTGGCGATTGCCGGAGGCGTGGAGTCGATGTCCCGTGCGCCGTTTGTGATGGGCAAGGCGGAAGCTGCATTCGGTCGTGGTCAGAAACTGGAAGACACCACCTTGGGCTGGCGTTTCGTCAACCCGCTGATGGAGAAGCAGTACGGCGTCGAAACCATGCCGCAGACGGGTGACAACGTCGCCGAAGATTTCAACGTCTCCCGTGAAGATCAGGACGCGTTCGCGTTGCGCAGCCAACAGCGTACGGCGGCGGCTCAAGCGAACGGTTACTTCGCCGAAGAGATCGTGCCGGTGCGCATCGCCCATAAAAAAGGCGAAGTGTTGGTTGATAAGGACGAACACCCCCGCGCCGATACCAGTCTAGAGGCACTGAGCAAGCTCAAACCGGTCAACGGGGCGGGTAAAACCGTCACCGCAGGCAACGCCGCAGGGCTGAACGATGGCGCGGTAGCGTTGATTCTGGCGTCGGCAGAAGCGGTCAAAAAACACGGCCTGACGCCGCGCGCCCGAGTTCTGGGGATGGCAAGCGCCGGTGTCGAGCCTCGTGTGATGGGCATAGGCCCCGTCCCGGCGGTTCGCAGATTGGTCGAACGCCTGGGGCTGGCGGTAGAGGATTTCGACGTCATCGAGCTCAACGAAGCATTCGCCAGCCAGGGCCTGGCCGTCCTGCGGGCCTTGGGCATCGCCGACGATTCGCCCAGGGTCAACCCGAACGGCGGCGCCATTTCGCTGGGGCACCCGCTGGGGATGAGCGGAGCGCGCCTGGTGCTGACGGCCTTGCACCACTTGGAAAATACCGGCGGCAGCAAAGGCTTGGTCACCCTGTGCGTCGGTGTAGGGCAGGGCCTTGCCCTGGCGATCGAGCGGTAAACGACCGGCGCCTGCCAGCCGCCCGAGCCCATGGTCGCCTCCACGAAAAGGCAACTCGTGGCTTGGGCGGTTGTCCTTGTGATGTCTAAGTGTTACTGCTTAAGTCTAAGTGTTTCAGGTTATGTCGTAGACTCACCCTTCTTGCTGGTCTTTATAAAAATATTGGGGAAACAATAATGACAACGACTCACTACACCGGAGAAGAAAGGAGCAAACGGATTTTCGCGATTGTAGGTGCCTCCTCAGGCAACCTGGTGGAATGGTTCGACTTCTATGTCTATGCCTTCTGTGCCATCTATTTCGCGCCCGCTTTCTTCCCGTCCGATGACCCAACGGTGCAACTGCTCAACACCGCCGGGGTATTCGCTGCGGGCTTTTTGATGCGTCCTATCGGGGGCTGGCTGTTTGGGCGGGTCGCCGACAAGCATGGCCGCAAGAACTCCATGATGATCTCGGTATTGATGATGTGTGGCGGCTCGCTGGTCATCGCCTGCTTGCCGACCTATGCCGCGATCGGCGCCTGGGCACCGTTCCTGTTACTCGTCGCGCGCCTGTTTCAGGGCTTGTCGGTGGGAGGGGAATACGGCACGACGGCCACCTACATGAGTGAAGTCGCCTTGCGGGGGCAGCGCGGTTTCTTTGCTTCGTTTCAGTATGTGACCCTGATTGGCGGCCAATTGCTGGCGGTGCTGACTGTGGTCATCCTGCAGCAATTTCTCAATGCCGATGAATTGAAAGCCTACGGTTGGCGGATTCCTTTCGTGGTGGGCGCCATCGCGGCGGTCATCTCGTTGTTGCTGCGTCGGTCGCTGAAAGAAACCACCACCGCCGAGGTTCGTCAGGACAAGGACGCCGGTAGCATCGGCGCTTTGTTTCGCAACCACACGGGTGCGTTCATCACGGTACTGGGGTACACCGCGGGCGGCTCGCTGATTTTCTATACATTCACCACCTACATGCAGAAGTACCTGGTGAACACCGTGCACATGGACGCCAAGACCGCCAGCTTCATCATGACCGGCGCACTCTTTCTGTACATGTGCATGCAGCCGGTGTTCGGCGCGCTGGCGGACAAGATCGGGCGCCGCGCCTCGATGCTATGGTTTGCCGGTCTGGGGACGCTGTGCACCTTTCCGATCCTGCTGACCCTCAAAACCACCACCAGCCCGCTTGTCGCCTTCTTGCTGATCACTTTGGCACTGGCCATCGTCAGCTTCTACACCTCGATCAGCGGCCTGGTGAAAGCTGAAATGTTCCCGGTTCATGTCCGCGCCTTGGGTGTGGGCCTTGCCTATGCCGTGGCCAACGCCATCTTCGGCGGTTCTGCGGAGTTCGTTGCCCTGAGCTTCAAGAACATGGGGTCAGAGAACACCTTCTATTGGTATGTCACGGCGATGATGGCGATTGCCTTTCTCTTCAGCCTGCGCCTGCCGAAAAAGCCGGAATACCTGCACGAAGACCACTGATCCACGTTCGTCTCGCGCGCCCGCGAACGGGCGCGCGTGCTCCATACTGTGGAGCTGAAGTTCTCGCAAAGTGCTCAGTCCAAGGGAGTTGTCATGGCATTCGTAAAATTGCAAGACGGCGAATTGCATTATCAGATTCAAGGCCCTGCAAGCGCGCCAGTGTTGGTGCTGTCCCATTCGCTCGGCACCGATCTGCATATGTGGGATGCGCAGGTGGCTTCGCTCAGCAAATCGTTCCGCGTGGTGCGGTACGACACCCGGGGCCATGGCGAATCTCTCGTCACTCAAGGCCCTTACACCATCGAACAGTTGGGTCGCGACGTGTTGACGTTGCTCGACACATTGAAGATCGAGAAGGCTCATTTCTGCGGATTGTCGATGGGGGGACTGATTGGCCAATGGTTGGGTGTTCATGCCAATGAGCGTCTGCACAAACTGATCCTGTGCAACACCGCCGCGAAGATCGGTGGCCCGGATATCTGGGGGCCCCGTATCGAGATGGTAGAGAAGGGGGGCGAACAGGCGATGAAGGCGCTAGGCGCCGGTGCCGTTGAGCGCTGGTTTACGCCGGACTTCGCGCGTGAGCATGCGGACCGGGTGGCGCCTCTGCTTGACGTACTCGCCGCGACGTCGCCCCTGGGTTATGCCGCATGCTGCGCGGCGGTGCGCGATGCGGATTTTCGCAAGCAGGTGACCTCCATCACCGCCCCGACCTTGATCGTGTGCGGCAGCCATGACTCGGTGGCCACCGTCGCGGATGGGCACTATTTGCAGAACCACATACAGGGTTCGCAATTGTCCGATTTCTATGCTGCACACCTTTCCAGCGTCGAGTTGGGTGAAGTCTTCACCTTGCGCGTGACGGAGTTCTTGCTGAGCTGAGAGGGTGAGGGATCGGTGGTGCTGCAGCCTACGTCAGCTGCAGTGTCGTCAAGGCACGAAGGATTGAGCGCCAACGAGGGACAAAAAAACCACCTTTCGGTGGTTTTTTTAGGCCTTCAGGTCAGAACATCCGCATGGGCGGTACGTCACCCGAGGTGGGCTTTCGCTCCCCGGTCGGTGTCCGCTCATACCAGCCGCCACCCAGGGCGCGGTAGAGATTGACCTCGCTGCTCAGTTGCGACAGACGATCGGTGATCAGGGATTGCTGCGCGCTGAACAACTGACGCTGGGCGTCGAGGAAGGTCAGGTTGCTGTCGATACCGATCCGATAGCGGCGCTCTGCCAACCGGTAGTAATCCTGGTTGGCATTGACGAAGTCAGACTGGGCTTTCAACTGATCGGTGAAGGTCTTGCGCGCCGCCAGGCCGTCGGAGACTTCCTGGAAGGCGGTTTGAATCGCCTTCTCATAGTTGGCGACGCCGATGTCCTTCTGGATCTTCGAATAATCCAGGCTGGCACGCAGGCTGCCCGCATTGAAGATCGGCAGGTTGATCTGCGGCTGGAACAGCCAGGTGCCCGAACCGCCCTTGAACAGCCCGCTCAAGTCACTGCTCGCCGTGCCTGCGCTGGCGGTCAGGCTGATGCTCGGGAAGAACGCTGCCCGCGCTGCACCAATGTTGGCATTGGCCGCTTTCAGGCTGTGTTCGGCCTGGAGGATATCCGGACGACGTTGCAGCAGTTCCGACGGTAGCCCTGCGGGCATTTCGTTGAGCATGTCAGCGCTCAACGGTTGCGGTGCAGGCAGGTTGGCCGGCAGCCCGGTGCCTAGCAACAGCACCAGGTTGTTTTCGTCCTGAGCGACCAGGCGCTGATACTGCGCCAGCTTGACGCGGGCGCTTTCGACGGACGTACGCGACTGTGCCAGATCCAGCGCCGACGCCACGCCGACTTCGCTGCTGCGTGAAGTGAGACGGAAGCTTTCTTCGAAAGCACCGAGGGTGTCCTGGGTCAGCTTCAGCAGTTCCTTGTCGGCTTGCCAGGTCAGGTAGGCATTGGCCACGTTGGCCACCAGACTGATCTGCGTGCTGCGGCGGGCTTCTTCGCTGGCGAAGTAGGTTTCCAGCGCTTGCTCACTCAGGCTGCGCACCCGGCCGAACAGGTCCAGCTCATAGGCGCTGACACCCAGGCCAACCGAATACTGGCTGGTGATCCCCGCTTGGCCTGTCTGCGACAGGTCGCCCGGAACCCGCTGACGGGTGCCGGACGCGTCGGCCGCCACGGCCGGGAACAGGTCCGCACGCTGGATGCGGTACTGCGCCCGGTAAGCGTCGATGTTCAGCGCCGCGACACGCAGGTCGCGGTTGTTGCTCAGGGCGGTCTGGATCAGTTGCTGCAGCGCCGGGTCATGGAAAAACTGACGCCAGCCTTGTTCGGCCGCAGCCTGATTGGCCGCTTCGGCCGGCGAGTACGCCGGGCCTTGCGGGTATTGCGCAGCTACCGGTGCCGCGGGTTGCTGGTAATCAGGGATCAACGAGCAGCCGCTCAAGACGATCGCGGTCACTGCCAGAGAGATCAGGGACTTGCTCATTGGCCAGCCTCATCGTGTGGGATGTGTTTCTGTTTGCTCTTGAACAAACCGGAGATCGATACGAAGAACAACGGTACCCAGAAGATCGCCAGAATGGTCGCGGTAATCATACCGCCGATCACGCCTGTACCGATCGAATGCTGGCTGCCCGAGCCCGCGCCGCTGGAAATGGTCAGGGGTACGACACCGAGAATGAATGCCATCGAAGTCATCACGATCGGGCGCAGACGCATGCGACAGGCTTCCACCGCCGCGTCGAGCAGCGATTTGCCCTGTTCATGCAATTCCTTGGCGAACTCGACGATCAGAATGGCGTTCTTCGCTGCCAGGCCCACCGTTACCAACAGGCCCACCTGGAAGAACACGTCGTTGGACAGCCCGCGCAGGCTGGTCGCCATCAACGCACCGATGACCCCCAGTGGTACCACGAGCAGAACGGCAATCGGAATCGACCAGCTTTCATACAGTGCCGCAAGGCAGAGGAAAACCACCAGCACCGATATCGCGTACAACGCCGGCGCTTGCGAGCCGGACAGGCGTTCTTCGAACGACAGCCCCGTCCACGAGTAACCGATGCCCTGCGGCAATTGCTGCGCCAGGCGCTCGATCTCGGCCATGGCTTGGCCGGTACTGTAGCCCGGTGCCGGCGTACCGAGAATTTCCTCAGCTGGAACGCCGTTGTAGCGCGACAGTTTTGGCGAACCGTAGATCCACTCGCCGCTGGCGAAGGCATCGAACGGAACCATGGTGCCGCTGGCGTTACGCACGTACCATTTTTTCAAGTCTTCAGGGCTCATACGGGACTTCGGCGTCCCCATGATGTACACCTTCTTCACTCGACCGCGGTCGATGAAGTCATTGACGTAGTTACCGCCCATCGCGACCGATAGCGTGGTGTTGATGTCCGACTGGGTCACGCCGAGGGCGCGGGCTTTCTCGTCATCGATCAGCAGTTGGTACTGCGGTTCGTCTGTCAGTCCGTTCGGACGCACCCCCGCCAGGATCTTGCTTTGCGACGCCAGACCAAGCAGTTGGTTACGCGCCTGCATCAGCTTTTCATGGCCAACGCCCCCTTGGTCCTGCAGATAGAGGTCGAAACCGGTGGCGTTACCCAGCTCCAGTACCGCGGGTGGAACGACGGCGAAGGACATCGCGTCACGGAAGCCGAAGAAGTGCGCCTGTGCACGCTTGGCGACTTCGAACACGCTGTTGGACGAATCCCGTTCTTCCCATGATTTGAGCATGACGAAGCCCAGGCCCGAGCTCTGACCACGACCGGCGAAGTTGAAGCCGTTGACGGTGAACACCGAGTTCACGCCTGGATCGGTCAGCAGGTACTCGCGCATCTTGTCCAGCGTCTGCTGGGTTCGCTCGGCGGTGGAACCCGGTGGGGTCTGCACCTGGGCGAAAATCACGCCCTGGTCTTCTTCGGGGAGGAACGCCGTCGGGATGCGTGTGAACATCCAGATCATGCCTGCGAAGATCAACAGATAAGCGAGGAACGCGGGGAATTTGTGGCGGATCACATGGCCGACGCCCCGCTCGTAGCTCTGGACGCTGCGGTCGAACGTTCGGTTGAACCAGCCAAAGAACCCTTTGCGCGGCTGGCCGTGTTTCTCGGGGTCGATTGGCTTGAGCATGGTGGCGCAAAGCGCCGGTGTGAACACCAGAGCAACCAGTACCGAGAGCGCCATGGCCGAGACGACGGTGATCGAGAACTGGCGATAGATCACACCGGTGGAACCGCCGAAGAACGCCATGGGCAGCAACACCGCCGACAGCACCATGGCGATACCGACCAGCGCGCCCTGGATCTGCTCCATCGATTTGCGCGTGGCTTCACGGGGCGACAAGTGCTCCTCGGCCATGACCCGCTCGACGTTCTCCACCACGACGATGGCGTCGTCCACCAACAAGCCGATGGCCAGCACCATGCCGAACATGGTGAGGGTGTTTATGGTAAAACCGGCGGCCGCGAGGATGCCGAACGTACCCAGCAATACTACGGGCACGGTCATCGTGGTGATGACGGTAGCGCGGAAGTTTTGCAGGAACAGGTACATCACCAGGAACACCAGGACGATCGCTTCGCCCAGGGTGTGCACGACGCCGTTGATCGATTCTTTTACCACCGGGGTGGTGTCATAGGGATAAACGACCTTCATCCCTGGCGGGAAGAAAGGCTCGAGGCGATCCATGGTGGCGCGGATGGCTTTAGAGGTGTCCAGCGCGTTCGCACCGGTCGCCAGCTTGATCGCCAGGCCCGAGGCCGGCTTGCCGTTGAACTGCGCGTCGACGCTGTAGTTCTCGCCGCCCAGACCGATGGTTGCCACGTCTTTGAGGCGAACCTGCGAGCCGTCCTGGTTGACCTTGAGCAGGATGTTGCCGAACTGCTCGGCGGTCTGCAGGCGCGTCTTGCCGATGATCGTCGCATTGAGCTGCTGGCCCTTGACCGCAGGCAGGCCGCCGATCTGACCCGAGGAGACCTGAACGTTCTGCGCGGTGATCGCCGATTTCACATCCACAGGGGTCAACTGGTAGTTGTTCAGCTTGTCCGGATCAAGCCAGATCCGCATCGCGTACTGCGAACCGAACACCTGGAAGTCCCCGACACCCGGGGTCCGCGCAATCTGGTCCTGAATATTGGAAACGATGTAGTTGGACAAGTCTTCCTTGGCCATGCTGCCGTCTTCGGAGACCAGACCGATCACCAGGAGGAAGTTTTTCACCGCCTTGGTCACCCGCAAGCCCTGTTGCTGCACCTCTTGAGGCAGAAGCGGGGTTGCGAGGTTGAGCTTGTTCTGCACCTGCACTTGCGCAATATCGGGGTTGGTCCCCTGGTTGAACGTCACCGTGATGGTCATGCTGCCATCAGAGTTACTCTCCGAAGAGATATAGCGCAGATTGTCGATGCCGTTCATCTGCTGCTCGATCACCTGAACCACGGTGTCCTGCACGGTCTGTGCGGACGCGCCAGGGTAGGTCACCTGAATGGCGATGGCGGGCGGCGCGATGGCGGGGTACTGGTTGATCGGCAGATTGAGGATCGAAAGAGCCCCAACCAGCATGATCACGAGGGCGATGACCCACGCGAAAATCGGTCGGTCGATGAAAAACTTCGACATGAATCAGTTACTCCCTTGCGCAGGGGCCGGCGCGGCTGCCTTGACGTTGGTCGCTTCGGCGACCTTCACTTGCGCGCCCGGTTTGACGTATTGCAGGCCTTCGGTGATGACGCGATCACCCGGGTTCAAGCCCTTCTCGACGACCCAGTCGGTGCCGCTGGTGCGGTTGGCGACCAGCGTGCGCTGCTCGACCTTGTTGTCCTGATTGACCACCAGTGCGGTCGGGGTACCTTTGAGGTCGCGGGTCACGCCCTGTTGCGGCACCAGGATCGCCTGCTCGTTGACACCGGCCTGCAGGCGGGCGTGTACGAACATGCCGGGCAGCAAAGTGTGGTTCGGGTTGGGGAACACGGCGCGCAGGGTGACAGACCCTGTGGTCTGGTCGACGGACACCTCGGAGAATTCCAGCTTGCCGTCTACCGGATACTGGCTGTTGTCCTCCAGGGTCAACTTGACCTTGGCGGCGTTTTCACCGGCCTTTTGCAGCTTGCCGCTTTCCAGTTCGCGGCGCAGGCGCAGCATCTCGGTCGAGGACTGGATGACGTCCACATAGATCGGATCGAGTTGCTGGATGGTGGCCATCGCGTCGGCCTGACCATTGCTGACCAGCGCACCTTCGGTGACCAGTGAGCGACCGATGCGGCCGGAAATCGGCGCGTACACCTTGGTGTAGCGCAGATTGATCTCAGCCGTCTGCACGGCGGCCTGAGCTTCGCGCGCGTTGCCCACGGCGGTGTCGTACTCCTGACGACTGACGGCCTGTTCGTTGATCAATTGCTTGTACCGCCCAGCCAGCGAACTGGTCGCATCATAGGTGGCCTTGGCGCTGTTGAGGTTCGCCTCATAGATGGCAGGGTCGATCTGATACAGCTGTTGACCGGCCTTGACGTCGGTGCCCTCAGTGAACAGCCGCTTGAGAATGATGCCGTTGACCTGAGGGCGCACTTCAGCCACCCGATAGGCGGTGGTGCGGCCTGGCAAGTCCGAGATCAGGGTGTAAGGTTGGGGCTGGATGGTCACGACGCCGACCTGAGGAGGCGGAGGAGTCGCCGCCGTGGCTTCTTCCTTTTTACTGCATCCACTGAGCAGCGATGCCAGAGCGGCGGCAGTGACCAGTACGGTAACAGCTGGCTTGAATTGCATGAAGATCCTCGGGTCAGGAGCAGGGCTCATGAAAAGTGGAAAGGGTATGGATGCTTTTCCGGCTGGATAAGTAGCAAGCTAATGAATATACTTACGTTCACGGCTGTTTGTAAACACCTGTAACCGCGACGTATGATCGCGTTTCGGGAATCGATCGCTCGCACGGGACAAGGCATTACAAAGGCCGCCCGCTACGCTGTTCGGGCCTGCGGACCGCAGCGCCTGACGCATCTTCATTGAGGTTTTACTGCCATGGTTCGTCGCACCAAAGAAGAAGCTCAGGAAACGCGCAGGCAGATTCTGGAAGCGGCCGAACAGGCGTTTCTCGAGCGGGGTGTCGCCCGTACCACGCTGGCGGACATAGCGACCTTGGCGGGCGTAACCCGCGGGGCCATCTACTGGCACTTTAGCAACAAGGCCGATCTGGTGCAGGCGATGCTCGACAGCTTGCATGAGCCGCTGGAAGCGATGGCGCGCGCCAGTGAAAGCGCGGACGAAATAGACCCGCTCGGCTGGACGCGTAAACTTTTGATTCATTTGTTTCAACAAGTTGCTACGGACCCGAGAACCCGCCGCATCAATGAAATTCTCTATCATAAATTCGAATTCACCGATGAAATGTGCGACATGCGCCGCCAGCGCCAATTCGTCTGGCTCGATGCCAATGAGCGTATCGCCCTGGCCTTGAGCAACGCCTCGCGACAGGGGCAGTTGCCTGCCGACCTGAACCCGCGGCGAGCGGCGATCTGTCTGCATGCTTATATACACGGCATTCTGGGCCAGTGGTTACTGGTGCCCGAAAGCTTCTCGTTGCACGAGGAGGCTGAACGCCTGGTCGATACCGTTCTGGACATGCTCCGTTTCAGCCCCGCTTTGAGAGACCCGACCGCGCGCCGGTGAGCGCCTCCTCTCACGGGTGCAGCCACTCTTTCAAAGGATCGGCTGCGCCGTCCCGAGTGACCGACTATAACTGTGTGGTGCCTGACCTGCATCTATATAGCGAAGCGTTGCTGTTGAACAGTCGGTTTACCTAGCCTTTACGCAAATCCCGAGCCGTGTTCAGCCACCCGACAGGCGAGGCCGAGGTTCTCTGCCAATGTGGCGGGTGCCGTTTCGCCCGTTCGCCTGCTTCGGGCATGGCGCCCGTGCGACCCGTCGGGTGCGAGAAAAGGGGGCGTGCTGGTGTCAGGTCGTCAGCCGTCCGTCCCCCTCCATGCTGGCTTCATGGTAAATTGCGCGCCTTTCTCCCCTGCGGTTGCTCGCCTGTGGCGGGCTGCCCTCGATATCTGCTCCACGAGGACCTGAGATGACCCAAATCGGAACTCCATTGTCGCCGACCGCGACCCGCGTTTTGCTCTGCGGTTGCGGCGAGCTTGGCAAGGAAGTGGTGATCGAACTGCAACGTCTGGGCGTTGAAGTCATCGCCGTCGACCGCTATGCCAACGCGCCAGCCATGCAGGTCGCACACCGCAGCCATGTGATCAACATGCTCGATGGGGCAGCGCTGCGCGCGGTGATCGAGGCCGAAAAGCCGCACTACATCGTGCCGGAAATCGAGGCGATCGCCACCGCGACCCTCGTGGAGCTGGAGTCCGAAGGTTTCACCGTCATCCCAACGGCGCGCGCCGCTCAGTTGACCATGAACCGCGAAGGCATTCGCCGCCTGGCCGCCGAAACGCTGGACTTGCCGACGTCGCCCTATCATTTCGCCGACACCTTCGAAGACTACCGTAAAGCGGTCGAAGATCTGGGCTTTCCCTGCTTCGTCAAGCCTGTGATGAGTTCGTCAGGCAAGGGGCAAAGCCTTCTGAAAACGGAAGCGGATGTCCAAAAGGCCTGGGATTACGCCCAAGAGGGCGGGCGAGCGGGCAAAGGCCGGGTGATCATCGAAGGCGCCATCGATTTCGATTACGAGATCACGCTGCTGACGGTGCGTCACAAAGGGGGAACTACATTCTGTGCGCCGATCGGTCACCGTCAGGAAAAGGGCGACTATCAGGAGTCCTGGCAGCCGCAGGCCATGAGCCCCGCGGCGCTGGCAGAGGCCGAGCGCGTGGCCAAGGCGGTGACCGGCGAGTTGGGAGGGAGCGGTCTTTTCGGCGTCGAGCTCTTCATCAAGGGCGATCAAGTGTGGTTCAGCGAAGTGTCGCCTCGTCCACATGACACCGGTCTGGTGACCCTCATCTCTCAAGACCTGTCGCAGTTCGCCTTGCATGCCCGCGCCATCCTCGGGCTGCCGATTCCATCCATTCGACAGTTCGGCCCTTCGGCTTCGGCGGTGATTCTGGTCGAGGGTCAATCGACCCAGACGGCTTTCGCCAACCTTGAAGAAGCCCTCAAGGAACCCGACACCGCGCTGCGGCTTTTCGGCAAGCCTGAAGTCAATGGCCAGCGCCGCATGGGTGTGGCCTTGGCGCGGGATGAGTCCATCGACGCCGCTCGTCGCAAGGCAACACGCGCCTCGATGGCTGTGAAAGTGCAGGTATAAGCTTCACGGCTGATGAAAACGGCGCCTCTCAGGCGCCGTTTTTCGTGGGCATTCGCGTGTCCGAGCGTGACCCGGCCACGCGAGCGCGTGTCAGGCGATCTTATCGAGATCGGCGTGCCGGGTTTCTTTCAGGCAGAGCACGGCGATCAGGCTCAGCAACGCAGCGGCAGAGACGTATCCGCCGACCCAACTCAAGCCGCCCATCTCCACCAGTTGCTGAGCGAAGAAGGGTGCCACCGAGGCACCCACGATGCCTCCGATGTTATAGGCCGCTGATGCGCCCGTATAACGTACGCGTGTTGGAAACAACTCAGGCAGCATCGCCCCCATCGGGGCAAAGGTGACGCCCATCAGGAACAGCTCGATGGACAGGAACAGCGTCACGGCCCAGGTCGTGCCATGGGTCAGCAGTGGCTGCATCAGGAAACCCGAGAGGACCGCCAGCACGCCGCCGATAATCAGCACCGGCTTGCGTCCGAAGCGATCGCTGGCCCAGGCGGACAGCGGCGTCGCCAGCGCCATGAACAGCACGGCAAAGCACAGCATGGCAAGGAAGGATTCGCGGCTGTAGCCCAGGCTCTTGACCCCGTAACTGAGCGAGAACACCGTCGAGATGTAGAACAGCGCGTAGCACACCACCATCGAAGCCGCGCCCAGCAGTACCGGTGCCCAGTAATGCGAGAACAGTTCTGCGATCGGCATCTTCACCTGCTCGTGACGCGCAATGGCCTTTGCGAAGATCGGCGTCTCTTCCAGCTTGAGACGCACGTACAGACCGATTACCACCAGCACTGCGCTGAGAAGAAACGGAATTCGCCAGCCCCAGGTGCGGAATTGTTCGTCGTTCAGCGTCATGGCCAGCGTGAGAAACAGGCCGTTGGCCGCCAGGAAACCGATCGAAGGGCCCAGTTGCGGAAACATGCCAAACCAGGCGCGTTTGCCTTTGGGGGCGTTTTCGGTAGCCAGTAACGCTGCGCCACCCCACTCACCCCCAAGCCCCAGGCCCTGGCCGAAACGCAGCACGCACAGCAAGATCGGCGCCCACGATCCAATGGCGTCATAACCGGGCAACACGCCGATCAAAGTGGTGCAAATGCCCATCAGCAGCAAAGACGCCACCAGTGTCGATTTGCGACCAATGCGGTCGCCGAAGTGGCCGAACAGCAGCGAGCCCAGCGGGCGAGCGAGAAACGCGATACCGAACGTCAGAAACGCCGACAGCATCTGCGCCGTGCTGGAGGTCTGTGGAAAGAACACCGGTCCGATCACCAGCGCGGCGGCCGTGGCATAAACGTAGAAGTCGTAGAACTCGATGGCGGTGCCGATGAAGCTGGCTGTGGCGACGCGCGCGGCGGAGTTGGCCGGCCGCGCACTCTCATCGCTGGACGGATAGGTGGAGGTACTGGTCATGCGAGTATCCCTGGCAGTCATGTCGCCTGTCAGCAGGCAGAGAAGGGGCCTGCGCGCTGGGGGCGATCATCATTAATTATTGTTGGGTACAGCGCTGAACAGACTAGCCCGGATGCGGGAGGGGCGATTGCTCGGGATGGGAGCGTGCGCCAGAGGCGTCGCGTGAAGACGTCAGGCTGAGTGACTGGCCGACTTACGCCTGGTGCGGGTAGCACGCGGGTCGGCGGGGCTGGGTAAGCGGTTCGATTATAGGAAGGGCATCTGCGTGGAAACAAGTGTTTCAAAGTGCTGGATGCGCTTCAGATCACGTCTTTGGTCCGGCTGTTCTGCCACATCAGTACGCGGGTGACGCGGTTGTCCTCGGTTTCGAGGGTTTCCAGGCGGTACGGGCCGATCTTCAAGCACACCGAGCTGTCAGGAATCGTTTCCAGCGCTTCGGTGATCAGGCCGTTGAGGGTTTTCGGGCCGTCAGCGGGCAGGTGCCAGCCCAGGCTCTTGTTCAGGTCTCGAATCGAGGCTGCGCCCTCGACCACCAGGCGCCCATCGGGCTGCGGGTGGATGTGCGGATTGTCCAGGGTCTGCTCGCTTTCGAATTCGCCGACAATCTCCTCCAGAATGTCTTCGAGACTGACGATGCCCTGAACTTCACCGTATTCGTCCACCACCACGCCCATGCGTCGCTGTTGCTTGTGGAAGTTCAACAGTTGCAGCTGCAACGGTGTGCTCTCCGGGACGAAATAAGGTTCGTAGCAGGCAGCGATCAACGCTTCCTTGGTCAATTGTCCCCGTGGCAGGAGATGGCTGATCATCCGGGTGTTGAGCACGCCTTCGACCTGATTGATGTCGTTGTGGTAGACGGGCAAACGGGTATGCCGCGAGATGATCAGCTTGTCGGTGATTTCTTCGATCGTCTCATCGAGATTGATGCCGTCCACTTCGCTGCGTGGAACCAGGATGTCGTTGACCGTCATGCTGTCCAGCGCATGAATGCCGGACAGAACACGGGAGCGGCCGAACTGGCTTTCGTTGTCCTGATAGACCACCGTGCCCATGTCGTCGTCATCGGCGGCCGTATCGGGGCGGCGCTTGGAAAGGAAAGGGCGCAGTACCAGTTTGGCGAGGTTCTTGTACAGCCACGTGAGGGGGCGCAGCACGTGCATCGGGATGCGCAGAACGTTGTTACCCAACAGAAGAATCGCCTCGGGACGCCGGGCGGCGAGTTTGCGGGGAATGAATTCGGTGACGATCACCAGCAGACTGGCGACGAGGATCCAGGCGAGTAGCGGGCCATGGACATACCACTGACCGATCGCCAGCACCGTTGCCAGAACGGTGATGAGGGTTTTAAGCAGGGTGTTGCCCAACACCAGGCTGTTGAAGTTAAAGGCGAGAACCGGCTTGGGCGGCTCGGTCGAGCGAGGATTGATGCGGGCCGCGCGCAGGTTGTGATGAGCCGCTTCGACGGCGCTGAACAGCGCTGACCACAGAGTGAGCAGAGCAAGCAGCGCGAGCAACGTGCCGGTGGGCAGGTTTTCCATGGTCGGCCTGTCAGATATGCAAGATGTATTCGCGGACCAGTTTGCTGCCGAAATAGGCCAGCATCAGCAGCAGGAAGCCGCCGAGCGTCCAGCGGATTGCTTTGTGACCCCGCCAGCCCAGACGCGTGCGGCCCCATAGCAGGACGCTGAATACGATCCAGGCGAGGATCGACAGCAGCGTCTTGTGCACAAGATGTTGTGCGAAAAGGTTCTCGACGAACAGCCACCCGGAGATCAGCGACATCGACAACAGCGTCCAGCCCGCCCACAAGAACCCGAACAGCAGGCTTTCCATGGTTTGCAGGGGCGGGAAGCTACGGATCAGCCCGGAGGGGTGCTTGTTCTTGAGCTGGCGGTCTTGCACCAGCAGCAGCAGTGCCTGAAACACCGCGATGGTGAACATGCCGTAAGCCAGGATCGACAGCAGGATATGGCCGATAAGGCCCTGCTCGCCGACGATCGGCTGCAGCGTACCGGCAGGCGCGAACTGTGCCATCAGGGTGGTCAGCAGGCCCAATGGGAAGAGCAGTACGAGGAGAATTTCCACAGGGATGCGGATGCACGCCAGCATGGTGACGATGATCACCGCCACTGCGATCAGGCTCGCCGCGCTGAAGAAATCCAGCCCCAGGCCGATCGGCCGTACTAGCTGGCTGAACAGCGCACTGGCCTGGCAAGCGACCGCCAGCGTCCCGATCAGGCACAAAAGCCACTTGTCGGCCTTCCTGCCCTGGCGCAGACGAATACCTTGATAAAGAGTCGCAGCGGCATAGAGGACGGCGGCGGCGAGGCTGAACGGCAGACTGGGTGACAAGGGGAACATAGATCCTGATGGGCGGGCCCGAAAGCCGCTGAGTGTGGCATAGAATCGGCGTAGCACGAAAGACCACGCAAGCCGACGTCATGGTGTCCGCGCGTCGGACTCTCCGCTATAATCCGCGACCTGCTCACGCCAACGCCTTGTCGAGCGCTGTTCCTTCCTTATATAAGCATCGCATCGAGCGGTGGCCGGAGAACAGGGCCGCACCCACTGGGGTTCGCCGCGAACTCAAAGGATCACGCATGTTTGAAAATCTGACAGAACGTCTTTCACAGACGCTGCGCCAGGTCACCGGCAAAGCCAAGCTGACCGAAGACAACATCAAGGACACGCTGCGTGAAGTGCGTATGGCACTGCTCGAAGCCGACGTTGCCTTGCCGGTCGTCAAAGACTTCGTCAATCGCATCAAGGAGCGAGCGGTCGGCACCGAAGTCTCCCGCAGCCTGACGCCGGGTCAGGCGTTCGTGAAAATCGTCCAGGCCGAACTGGAAGAGATGATGGGCGCTGCCAACGAGGAGCTTTCGCTCAACGTGGCGCCGCCGGCCGTGGTGCTGATGGCGGGTCTGCAGGGGGCGGGCAAGACCACCACCGCGGGCAAGCTGGCGAAGTTCCTTAAGGAGCGCAAGAAGAAAAGCGTGATGGTGGTGTCGGCAGACGTGTACCGCCCTGCCGCGATCAAGCAACTGGAAACCCTGGCCAACGACATCGGCGTGACCTTCTTCCCGTCCGACATCAGCCAGAAGCCAGTGGCCATTGCCGAAGCGGCCATCAAGGAAGCCAGGCTCAAGTTCATCGATGTCGTGATCCTCGACACCGCCGGTCGCTTGCACGTCGACGCCGAGATGATGAGCGAGATCCAGGCCCTTCACGCAGCGGTCAAGCCCGCCGAAACGCTGTTCGTGGTCGACGCCATGACCGGTCAGGACGCCGCCAATACGGCGAAAGCGTTCGGCGACGCGTTGCCGCTGACAGGCGTGATTCTGACCAAGGTCGACGGTGATGCCCGTGGCGGCGCCGCGCTTTCCGTTCGTGCCATCACTGGCAAACCGATCAAGTTCATCGGTATGGGCGAGAAAAGCGAGGCACTCGAGCCTTTCCACCCGGACCGAATCGCCTCGCGCATTCTGGGCATGGGCGACGTCCTCAGCCTGATCGAGCAGGCCGAGCAGACCCTCGACAAGGAAAAGGCCGACAAGCTCGCCAAGAAACTGAAGAAAGGGAAGGGCTTTGACCTCGAAGACTTCCGCGACCAGTTGCAGCAGATGAAGAACATGGGTGGCCTGGGTGGCCTGATGGATAAGTTGCCGAGCATTGGCGGCGTCAATCTGTCGCAAATGGGCAACGCGCAGAACGCTGCAGAAAAACAGTTCAAACAGATGGAAGCCATCATCAACTCGATGACCCCGGCTGAACGCCGCGATCCCGACCTGATCAGCGGTTCGCGCAAGCGCCGCATCGCAATGGGTTCCGGCACGCAGGTGCAGGACATCGGACGTCTGATCAAACAGCACAAGCAGATGCAGAAGATGATGAAGAAATTCTCCACCAAGGGTGGCATGGCGAAAATGATGCGCGGACTGGGCGGGATGATGCCCGGTGGCGGTGGCATGCCTCGCCTTTGATCGGCTTGGGCGCGTACCGTTCGTCCGTGCCCGCTTCTTTGGGATCGCCTCCCTCAGGTCTGCCCACGCAGGCATACAGGCCGTCGAAACGATGGCTCCTATCACGGATGTGGATGGCTCAGGGCCTTGCGCCGGAAAAAGTCATTTGCAAACGTCCGGATATTCCTTAGAATATGCGGCCTTTCGGGCACCCCGTGCCCGTTCGTGCACTTTAGATTTGCAGCACACTAACAGGAACTTTGTTCAATGCTAACAATCCGTCTGGCCCTTGGCGGCTCCAAGAAGCGCCCGTTCTACCACCTGACTGTGACCGACAGCCGTAACCCACGCGACGGTTCGCACAAAGAGCAAATCGGTTTCTTCAACCCGGTCGCCCGTGGTCAGGAAATCCGTCTGTCCGTGAACCAAGAGCGTGCCAACTACTGGCTGAGCGTTGGTGCACAACCTTCTGAGCGCGTTGCTCAGCTGTTGAAGGAAGCTGCGAAGGCTGCGGCCTGAGCGATATGAGCGCGACGCCAGCATCTGCCGACGATCTGATCGTCATCGGCAAGATCTATTCGGTACATGGCGTGCGTGGAGAAGTGAAGGTGTATTCCTTTACCGATCCGACTGAAAACCTGTTGAAGTACAAAACCTGGACGCTCAAGCGCGAAGGGAGTGTGAAACAGGTTGAGCTGGTCAGCGGGCGCGGGAGCGACAAGTTCCTGGTCGCGAAGCTCAAGGGTCTGGATGATCGCGAAGAAGCCCGTCTTCTCGCCGGTTACGAGATCTGCGTGCCAAGCCACCTGCTACCGGGGCTGGACGACGGCGAGTACTACTGGTACCAGCTTGTCGGCCTCAAGGTCATCGACCATCTTGGGCAACTGCTCGGGAAAATCGATCACCTCCTGGAAACCGGTTCGAACGATGTCATGGTGGTCAAGCCCTGCGCAGGCAGTCTGGATGATCGTGAACGCCTGTTGCCCTATACGGAGCAATGCGTGTTGGCAGTCGATCTGGTTGCAGGCGAGATGAAGGTGGATTGGGACGCGGATTTCTGAGCAATGGCCAGCCTGCGCATAGAAGTCATCACGCTGTTTCCCGAGATGTTTTCCGCCATCAGCGACTACGGCATTACCAGTCGTGCGGTAAAACAGGAGCTTTTGCAGCTGACCTGTTGGAATCCGCGGGACTACACCACGGATCGGCATCACACGGTGGACGATCGCCCCTTCGGCGGTGGTCCGGGCATGGTGATGAAGATCAAGCCTCTGGAAGACGCTCTGGTTCATGCCAGGCAGGCAGCAGGGGATGCGGCGAAGGTGATTTACCTGTCGCCACAAGGCCGCAAGCTGGAACAAGATGCGGTACGCGAGCTGGCAAAGGAAGAAGCACTGATTCTGATTGCCGGTCGTTATGAAGGCATTGACGAGCGCTTTATTGAGGCTCATGTCGATGAAGAGTGGTCGATAGGGGATTACGTGTTGTCTGGCGGCGAGCTGCCGGCCATGGTCCTGATCGATGCGGTTACACGGCTGCTGCCCGGAGCTTTAGGGCATGCGGACTCCGCGGAGGAAGATTCCTTCACGGATGGTCTGCTCGATTGCCCGCACTACACCCGACCTGAGGTGTATGCGGATCAGCGTGTACCCGACGTATTGCTCAGTGGCAATCACGCACATATCCGGCGTTGGCGTTTGCAGCAGTCCCTTGGTAGGACCTACGAACGACGAGCCGATCTTCTGGAAAGGCGCTCGCTTTCTGGAGAAGAGAACAAGCTGCTGGCGGAATACCTCCGTGAGCGGGACGATAGTTAACGTATCGATGGTAGATCCGACTGATTTACCTTAGGAGCACAACATGACGAACAAAATCATTCTGGCCCTCGAAGCAGAGCAGATGAGCAAAGAAATCCCTCCTTTTGCCCCGGGCGACACCATCGTCGTTCAGGTGAAGGTAAAGGAAGGTGACCGTTCCCGTCTGCAGGCGTTCGAAGGCGTTGTCATCGCCAAGCGCAACCGCGGCATCAACAGTGCTTTCACTGTTCGCAAGATCTCCAACGGTGTTGGCGTTGAGCGTACTTTCCAGACCTACAGCCCGACCATCGACAGCATGGCGGTCAAGCGTCGCGGTGACGTCCGTAAAGCCAAGCTGTACTACCTGCGCGACCTGTCGGGTAAAGCAGCACGCATCAAAGAAAAACTGTCTTGATTCCAGTTCTTCGGTGCAGAAAGGAGCAGCCTTCGGGCTGCTTTTTTTATGGCCGGCGAAAAGTGACAGTTGGCGCAGAGGGGGTTCGCCAAAATCGTTCGGCTCGACAATTTTGTCATGCGGGGGTGGATGTGAAAAACTGCTCCACGTTTTCGTTCGCTCAAGTCTGACTCCATGCCTGCCCTAGACCACCCCATGATCGACCGTTTCCTCGATGCCCTGTGGCTAGAAAAGGGTCTCTCGGACAATACCCGCGACTCGTACCGCAGTGACCTGGCGTTATTCAACGGTTGGTTGCAGGAGCGAGGTGTCGATGTGATGGAGGTGGGGCGGGAGGTGATCTTCGATCACTTGGCCTGGCGTGTGGATAACGGCTACAAGGCGCGTTCGTCCGCACGTTTCCTTTCCGGGGTGCGAGGGTTTTACCGCTATCTGCTGCGTGAGAAGCTCATTTCGGTGGACCCGACACTGCAAGTGGACATGCCGCAACTTGGTAAGCCGTTGCCCAAATCCTTGTCCGAAGCCGATGTCGAGGCGTTGCTCGCGGCCCCCGATTTGAGCGAGGCCATCGGTCAACGCGACCGGGCAATGCTGGAGGTGCTCTATGCCTGTGGCCTGCGTGTGACCGAGTTGGTCAGTCTGACGCTCGAGCAGGTCAACCTGCGCCAGGGCGTCCTGCGCATCATGGGCAAGGGCAGCAAGGAGCGCCTGGTGCCTATGGGGGAAGAGGCCATCGTCTGGGTCGAGCGGTATTTGCGTGACGCCCGTCAGGAGTTGCTCGGCGGTCGTCCCAGCGATGTGCTGTTCCCCAGCATGCGGGGTGAACAGATGACCCGGCAAACGTTCTGGCATCGCATCAAGCTGCAGGCCAAGGTGGCCGGCATCGGCAAAAGCCTCTCCCCGCACACGCTGCGCCACGCGTTCGCCACTCATTTGCTGAACCACGGGGCAGACCTTCGTGTGGTGCAGATGCTGCTCGGCCACAGTGACCTGTCGACGACACAGATCTACACCCATATTGCCCGCGCAAGACTGCAGGAACTGCACGCCAGGCATCACCCTCGCGGGTAGTGGACAGCAGGAATTTGCGACGAGTCTTACGTCAGTCAGCGTCGGCCTCTTGAGCCTAATGTGATAGGCTTTGCCGGTTTCGCAGATTGGCACTTCGAAAAGGATGTGACGGCTCCGTATCCACCTTTTCGGGCCTGCCCAACTGCCCACCGCTCGAGGAGTTTTCATGCGCGTGACTCGTTTTATCGGTGCTGCTGTCGTAGCGCTGGCCAGTACTTTCAGCCTGTTCGCCCACGCCGATGAAGCGTCCGACAAGGCCATCCGCAAGACGCTGGAATCGCTGAACCTGGAAATTCCGGTGGAGAGCATCTCCAGCAGCCCGCTCAATGGGCTGTATGAAGTCAACCTGAAGGGCGGTCGAGTGCTCTACGCCAGCGCCGACGGGCAATTCGTCATGCAGGGTAACCTTTACCAGATCCAGGGCGGAAAACCCGTCAACCTCACTGAAAAGGTCGAGCGCCTGGCGATCTCGAAGACCATCAACGGTATCCCCACCGCGGAAATGGTGGTCTATCCGGCAGTTGGCGAGACCAAGTCACACATTACCGTGTTCACCGACACCACATGCCCGTATTGCCACAAGCTGCATGGTGAGGTGCCTGAGTTGAACAAGCGCGGGATCGAAGTCCGCTACGTGGCGTTCCCTCGCCAGGGCCTGGGTTCGCCCGGCGACGAGCAACTGCAGGCTGTCTGGTGCTCCAAGGATCGTCGCGACGCGATGAACCGCATGGTCGACGGCAAGAACATCAGTGCGCCCAAGTGCGATAACCCGGTGACCCGCCAGTTCGAGATCGGTCAGTCCATCGGGGTCAACGGTACGCCCGCCATCGTGCTGGCAGATGGTCAGGTGATTCCGGGTTATCAACCTGCCCCGCAAGTGGCCAAGCTGGCGTTGAGCGCCAAGTAATTCAACAGCGAGCCGCACTGTGATGCGGCTGTTACCACGGTCGGCCTCGCGCCGGTCGTTTTACGGGGAGTTCATAGTGAAACCGGTCAAAGTAGGCATCTGTGGGCTGGGTACTGTCGGTGGCGGTACCTTCAATGTGCTAAAGCGTAACGCCGAGGAGATCGCCCGTCGTGCCGGGCGTGGAATCGAAGTCGCGCAAATTGCCATGCGTTCGCCAAACCCCCATTGCCAGATTACCGGTACCCCGACCACCACCGATGTTTTCGAAGTGGCCAGCAATCCTGACATCGACATCGTTATCGAGCTGATCGGCGGCTACACCGTCGCGCGCGAGCTGGTGCTAAAAGCCATAGAAAATGGCAAGCACGTGGTCACTGCCAACAAGGCGCTGATCGCGGTGCACGGTAATGAAATCTTCGCCCGAGCGCGGGAGAAAGGCGTGATCGTCGCCTTCGAAGCGGCCGTGGCGGGGGGCATTCCGGTAATCAAGGCGATTCGGGAAGGCCTGGCGGCCAACCGCATCAACTGGTTGGCAGGTATCATCAACGGCACAGGCAATTTCATCCTGACCGAAATGCGCGAAAAGGGTCGGACGTTTCCTGACGTGCTCGCCGAAGCGCAGGCGCTAGGTTATGCCGAAGCCGATCCGACGTTCGACGTGGAAGGCATCGATGCGGCCCACAAGCTGACGATTCTGGCGTCCATCGCGTTCGGCATTCCACTGCAGTTCGACAAGGCCTACACCGAAGGCATCACCCAACTGACCACTGCCGATGTCAATTACGCCGAAGCGTTGGGCTACCGCATCAAGCATCTGGGCGTGGCACGCAGCACTCCGGCGGGCATCGAGTTGCGGGTCCACCCGACGCTGATCCCGTCCGATCGCCTGATCGCCAACGTCAATGGCGTCATGAACGCCGTCATGGTCAATGGCGACGCCGCCGGTTCGACGCTGTTCTACGGTGCCGGCGCTGGCATGGAGCCCACGGCCTCATCCGTGGTCGCCGACCTGGTGGATGTGGTGCGTGCCCTGACCACTGACCCGGAGAATCGCGTGCCGCACTTGGCGTTCCAGCCTGATTCGCTGTCGGCCCATCCGATCCTGCCGATCCAGGAGTGCGAAAGCGCTTACTACTTGCGCATTCAAGCCAAGGATCACCCAGGCGTCCTGGCACAAGTGGCGAGCATCTTGTCCGAGCGCGGGATCAACATCGAGTCGATCATGCAGAAGGAAGTCGAAGAGCAAGATGGGCTGGTGCCGATGATTCTGCTCACCCACCGCGTGGTCGAGCAGCGCATCAACGATGCCATTCAGGCGCTCGAGGCCCTGGAAGGCGTTGCGGGTCCGGTCGTTCGCATCCGTGTCGAGCATCTGAACTGACAGCAGCGACACGCTTTAAGCTAAAAGCTGCACGAAAGAGCAAAATCACATCGCGGCGAGCTTCGAACCGCGAGCTGGAAGGCAAAGGCAAACCGCTTTTGCTTGCAGCTTGCAACTTGCAGCTTGCGGCTCGAACCGAAGGTTTGTTTATGCGTTATATCAGTACCCGCGGCCGCGCACCGGCCCTGAATTTCGAAGACGTCCTGCTCGCTGGGCTGGCCAGCGATGGCGGTCTGTACGTCCCTGAAAATCTCCCACGATTCACCCAGGAAGAGATCGCGTCCTGGGCGGGCCTGCCTTACCACGAGCTGGCGTTCCGCGTCATGCGTCCGTTCGTGGCGGGCAGCATCCCGGATGCCGATTTCAAGAAAATCCTGGAAGAAACCTATGGCGTGTTCGCACACGCTGCCGTGGCGCCGCTGCGCCAGCTCAACGGCAACGAATGGGTACTGGAGCTGTTCCACGGCCCGACCTTGGCGTTCAAGGACTTTGCCCTGCAATTGCTGGGACGGTTGCTGGATTACGTGCTGGAAAAACGCGGCGAGCGCGTGGTGATCATCGGCGCGACGTCCGGCGACACCGGTTCTGCTGCCATCGAAGGCTGCCGCCGTTGTGACAACGTCGACATTTTCATCCTGCACCCGAACAACCGGGTTTCCGACGTTCAGCGTCGTCAAATGACGACGATCTTCGGTGACAACATTCACAACATCGCCATCGAAGGCAACTTCGACGATTGCCAGGAAATGGTGAAGAACAGTTTCGCCGACCAGAGCTTCCTCAAAGGCACGCGTCTGGTTGCCGTGAACTCGATCAACTGGGCGCGGATCATGGCCCAGATCGTTTACTACTTCCACGCCGCGCTGCAATTGGGCGGCCCGGCGCGTTCAGTGGCTTTCTCGGTACCGACCGGCAACTTCGGCGATATTTTTGCCGGTTATCTGGCGCGCAACATGGGGCTGCCGATCAGCCAACTGATCGTCGCCACCAACCGCAATGACATCCTGCACCGCTTCATGAGCGGCAACCAGTACGTCAAGGAAACCCTTCATGCCACGTTGTCGCCGTCCATGGACATCATGGTGTCATCGAATTTCGAGCGTTTGTTGTTCGACATGCACGGTCGCAACGGCGCAGCGCTCGCCGAGTTGATGGACAGCTTCAAACAGGGCGGCGGCTTCAGTGTCGCTGAAGATCGTTGGACCGAAGCCCGTAAACTGTTCGACTCGCTGGCGGTGAGCGACGAGCAGACCTGTGAAACCATCGCTGAAGTCTTTGCCAGCACCGGTGAGGTGCTCGACCCGCATACGGCGATCGGCGTCAAGGCGGCGCGCGACTGCCGTCGCAGCCTCGACACCCCGATGGTGATTCTGGGCACGGCGCACCCGGTCAAGTTCCCGGAAGCGGTGCAGAAAGCAGGCGTGGGAAAAGCACTGGCACTGCCTGCACATTTGTCTGATTTGTTTGAGCGCAATGAGCGCTGCACGGTGCTCCCGAATGATCTGAAAGCCATGCAGGCCTTCGTCAGTCAGCACGGTAATCGTGGCAAGCCGCTCTAGCGGTATCGCCGTGTAACAACTTAAGGCCCGCTCACCCGCGGGCCTTCTCGTTTCTGCATGCCAAACTTGCGAGCATTTCTGAGCTTCGTAAACAACTCACTGGCGGTAGAACACATGAACATGGACACGCAAGGAATGCCCGTCCAGCCCCGAATCACTCTGTTTATCCTATTGACGCTGCTCCTGATCGGCAGTTGGAGTCCACCGGGCCAGAGCGCGGAGACATTGCCCTTTGTCCTCGGGGCGCCTTTCAAAGTCGAGGAAAGACTTCACCTCAACGCCGAGGAACGTCGTTGGCTGGATGATCGCGCCGTGCTCAACGTCGGCATCCCCATCGCCGATTACGAACCGATCAACATCACCACGGACCAGAATCGCTATCAGGGCATCAGCGCAGATTACCTGAGCCTGATCAGCGCCAAGCTTTCCATCCCCATAAAGATCACGGGGTTTTCCCGCCGTGAAGAAGAGCTTGCCGCGTTGATGGCGGGCAAGGTCGATCTGCTCGCAAGAGCCAGCGGTTCCGAGGGCGGGAAATCCGATTTGATCTTTTCACAGGTTTACATGCCTGATCGCTCGGTGGTGGTCGGTCGCTCCGCTGATTCGCCCCTGGAGACGCCGCTCAAGAGCAAACGCATCGCGGTGCTGAACGGCTATGTGGATGAGGCCGCCTTGAACAGGGCTTATCCGGACAGCCTCATCGTGCTGGCACCGACACTGCACAGCGGTATGGAAGCCCTCGCTCAAGGTGACGTGGACGCCTTTGTCGGCAATGAGGTGATTGTCCGGGCGTACCTCGCGCTGCGCCCGTACCTGAAGCTGAGTGTTCAATTTGAGAGCGCACTGGCCCCTTCTGGTTTGTCCTTCGCTTTGCGAGGCGACGACATCCGGCTCAAATCGTTGGTCGATCGCGCGCTCGACGATCTCGACGAATCGGTCGGCCGGGAGATCCAGCGACGCTGGACAGCCGGGCTGGGCGATGATGTCGTGAATCAGCGCATCCGCTTGAGCCCTCAGGAGCAGCGATGGGTGCGCAGGCATCCCCAAGTCACCGTGGCGTCCACTCAGCTCCCGCCGTATATCTATCAGGATGAGAAGGGACGCTGGGTGGGCCTGAACATCGATCTGCTCGAGCGGATTTCCCGCATGACCGGCCTCATATTTCGGCATGACGTCATGCCGTCCACCCAGGCCGCACTCGAGGCGCTGAGCGCTGGCAAGGCCGATATGAACACCACCCTCGCTGAGACGGCCGAGCGCCGGATGCAACTGAATTTCAGCTATGCCTATGGGGGCAACAACTGGGTCTACGTCGTGCGGGCGAATCGGCAGTCGCCCACGACCCTAGGCGACCTCTCGGGAAAAGTGCTGGCTATGCCGAGGCGTCATGCCCTGGTGGACTTTCTGCAACGCGATCATCCGGATATCCGGTTGAAGCTTGTCGCGACCTATGCGGATGCGCAGCGGCTCGTCGAAACCGGAGACGCTCAAGCGACCATTCAGAACGAGGCGGGTGCCTGGGCCTCTGTGACCAGGCCGCTCAAGGTCGGCCGAAGCGTCGAAGGATTGTGGTCGCCGGATCGCTTCGTCGTGAGCAAGACACAGCCGGAACTGCTAAGCATCCTGAACAAAGCGCTCGATGAGTTTCCGGTCGCAGAAATGCGAGCGATACGAATGAAATGGCTGGGAAGCCTTCATCCCCCTCCACCCATCTGGTCACGCCCCCCCGTTTGGCTCTACGGCGTGTTAGCCCTTGTAGGGGTGTCGTGGCTGGTGTCGTTGTTCTGGCGTGCGCGTATCAGGGTGCTTGAAGCTCAATGCAGGCGGGCAGAAGAGCAGCTCAATGATCATCATCTGTTTCTCTGCACGTTGCTCGACGCTTTGCCCGATGCAGTCTACGTCCGCGATTTGCAGGGGCGATTGGTGACCTGCAATCGGGGCTACGAAGAGTGGCTCGGCATCAGCTTCGAGCAGTTGCATGGCCGGCGTTTGACGGATATCGACTTGCTGCCTCGCAAAACTGCGGAGGCGGTGCATGCCACTTACATGGATATTCTGAGCACCGGGGAGCCGGTCCGAGGGCGGGCGCCTCTGACGCTCGTAGAGCCTGAAGTGGACGTCTTTCAGTGGGTCGCTCCGTTTTATCGTGCCAACGGTGAGCTGCAGGGGGTAGTGGGCGGCTGGGCCGAGCTACCACCCCATGGCCATGTTGAGCGGGAGCGGGCCGGCATCCCACGGACAGCGGTATCCGTGGGGCCATCAGGATGAATTCCATCTGTCACATTCGACGGGCATGCTCCCAGGGAGGCAGACCTACAGATCGATGCAGCTCTGGAAAGAAACTTTCCACTTCCGACCGTGGTCACTGATGAGCACCTTTTGCATTCAAATGATTGAGTGGTGAATCCAATGGAAAATATCAGCTTGTTGCTCAGCGAAGCCTTGGCGCCTTATCAGGCGATTCTGGGGGCTGTCGGGGTCAAGGGCGAGCGTCTGGTGACGTTGAAAGATGCAACCGGTGCAACCGTCATCGAGCGGATCTATTCCGCTGCGCAGTTGTGTGACAAACGCCAGTTGACCGATGTGGTCGATGGGCTGCGTCGGGACTTGATGGTGGCCGAAGGGCGTATCGAGCCTTGCGTCATCGCGGCCATGCGTAATGCGACACAGGTCACTCATTTCACCGCCGGTCAGACTTTCATCTAAGGGACGTGGAACCTTATCGATTGATCGGGCTCCTATCCAGTACGGCAGGCGCAGGCATTGTGCTCCGGTGTTCGTGTAGCCTGCCGTACGGGTCCAGATTGGACCGCGGTTGACCCCGAGTAGTCTCCCCGCTGCTCGGGGTTTCTTTTTGCCTGGCGTTTTTCAGTTTTGCGCTTCGTCGAAAAACGTCTGGGCATCGCGCAGGTATTCCTCCTTCTTGACCATCCACTCGGCGTAAAACCCGATGAGTCGGGTGGTCCGCAGAACGCGCATTTCACGGTTGATCACCTCCATGGCCGCACGGCCCCTATCGGTCTTCGAGCAGCCGATGTGCGCAAACTGATATTTGGGCGCGTTCTTGATCGGAAAAAACTCCAGATCTTCGAGCGGGATGCCTTGTTGTTGAGCGTGATAGCGCACCTCTGGCCAGTAGCTGATGATGGCCTGAAAACGATCCATGCGTTCCATTTGCAGCATGCTGCCTACTGCCGCATTGCCATAGTGCAGGATCAGGCTGTCCGTTGCCGGCGTGGCGCGCAAGATCTTGTCGATGGTCGGGCCATAGCTGCGCTCGGCCACTATCCCGACTTTGACGGTTTTGCTTGCCAGCAGGGTGGCGAGGTCCAGATGGCCGTCCTCGGTCAGGAAGGGGGCGAATCGGGCGTGATTGCTCTTTTCGATGGTCACGCCGTTGCCGGGGGTGGCATAAGTCGGGATCGAAAACAGAATGGTTTTTTCGCGTTCTGCAGTCCATAGCAAGGTGGGATCACAGGCGAACACGTCCGGGTCCTGAAGCATTTGCGTACCCCGTGCGCGATTCACATGCATGATCTGGTGGTTGTACTCAGGCATGCGGGCGATCAACTCAGGCATCAACCTGTCAATTGCACCCTGGCCGGTCTGAGGGCCGGCGAAAATGGTCAGGGGCGGAAAGTCGCGCAACAGCCAGATAAGCGTCTCTTTGGCGTGTGCGGTGCCGGGCATCATGCTCAGCGATAAGCTCACGAACAGGGCCAATGGCCCGCTGATGTGAAGGCGCAGGGTGCGAGTGAGCATCCGTCGATGTAAATCCCGAAAAAGCTGGTTGGCGCTCAGACGTGCGCTGCCGCACCCGGTAGGGTCTGAGAGTGAAACGGCCCGCTGTGAAAACTTCATCCTGAAGGGTCTCGTACCAAGGTATCGGCGTGGTCGTCCATTTATTTAACACTCGCCACCTCGGATTGATTAAAGCACCGCGTTGCCGGTTCGGCACAGTGGAAGGGTCCTTCAACCGATCGGTCATCGCCTCGGGTCGTTGAATGCCCCTGCATCGGGTAGACTTGGCGCCTTCCCCTGTCTCTAGAAGCCCTTTCATGGCCCAGCCGTCAACGACCTACAAATTCGAATTGAACCTCACCGACCTGGATCGTGGGGTGTATGAAACCGTCAAGCAGACCATCGCTCGCCACCCCTCCGAGACCGAAGAGCGTATGGCCGTGCGCTTACTCGCTTATGCGCTCTGGTACAACGAGCACCTGTCGTTCGGCCGGGGATTATCCGACGTGGATGAACCTGCGCTGTGGGAAAAAAGCCTGGATGATCGCGTTCTGCACTGGATCGAAGTCGGCCAGCCCGACGTCGATCGTCTGACCTGGTGTTCCCGTCGCACGGAACGTACCAGTCTGCTGGCCTACGGCAGCCTGCGGGTCTGGGAGGGCAAGGTGGTGCCTGCCGCTCAGGCGCTGAAAAACGTGAACATCGCAGCCGTTCCCCAAGACGTGCTGGAGACGCTCGCCCACGAAATGCCACGGGTGATCAAGTGGGACGTCATGATCAGCGAAGGCACGGTGTTCGTGACGGACGACCGTGGTCAGCATGAAGTGCAGTTGCAATGGCTGGCAGGGGAGCGCGGCTGATCCCCGCCGTCACGCCCTGCTCAACACGCGTCAACCCATGACCATCAGCGGAAACCGCATGCGCATCGAATCACGTCAGTTGCCCGACACCCTGCCATTCCTCGGCGATCTGCCCCCTTTGCTGACCCGTTTGTACGCCGCTCGCGGCGTGCTCTCGCAGGACGAGCTCGACAAAGGGCTGGCGCGGCTGATCCCTTACCAGCAACTCAAAGGCATCGATGCGGCTGTGGACTTGCTGGTCGACGCCCTGGAGCGACGCCAGCGTATTCTCATCGTGGGCGACTTCGATGCCGACGGTGCGACTGCCAGCACGGTCGGCGTGCTGGGGCTGCGTTTGCTCGGCGCGGCGCATGTCGACTACCTGGTACCGAACCGCTTCGAATACGGCTATGGATTGACCCCGGAAATCGTCGACGTTGCCCTGACGCGGGAACCCGGCCTGCTGATGACCGTGGACAACGGGATTTCCAGCGTCGAGGGCGTGGCGGCCGCCAAGGCCGCGGGGTTGCGGGTATTGATCACCGATCACCATTTGCCAGGCCATGAATTGCCCGCGGCCGATGCCATCGTCAACCCCAACCAGCCGGGCTGTACCTTCCCGAGCAAGGCGTTGGCCGGGGTGGGCGTGATGTTCTATGTGCTGATGGCCCTGCGGGCGCGCTTGCGCGACTTGGGTTGGTTTGCAACCCATGGCCGAGCGCAGCCGAATTTGGGCGAACTGCTGGACTTGGTGGCACTGGGAAGTGTGGCCGACGTCGTGCCGCTGGATGCGAACAACCGTATTCTGGTGCACCAGGGGTTGATGCGTATTCGCGCCGGGCGTGCCAGGCCGGGGTTGCGAGCCATTCTCGAAGTGGCCCGTCGTGACCCATCGCGCATCACCTCCACCGACCTGGGGTTCATCCTCGGTCCTCGGCTCAACGCAGCAGGTCGTCTGGATGACATGAGCCTTGGCATCGAATGCCTGCTGTGCGAAGACGAAGCCCAGGCGCGGGAAATGGCTGTGCAGTTGGACGCGCTCAATCAGGACCGCAAATCCATCGAGCAAGGTATGCAGCGCGAGGCGCTGGCGCAGTTGAAAGACCTGCCGGTGGAGTCGATGCCGTTCGGTCTGTGCCTGTACGAGGCCGAATGGCATCAGGGCGTGATCGGGATCCTGGCCTCGCGGCTGAAAGAGCGATACCACCGTCCAACCATCGCCTTCGCCAGCGCGGGAGAAGGGATGTTGAAGGGCTCGGCCCGCTCGGTGCCCGGTTTTCACATTCGCGATGCGCTGGACGCCGTTGCGGCCAAGCATCCTGAGTTGATCAGCAAGTTCGGCGGCCATGCCATGGCGGCGGGTCTATCCTTGCCCGCCGACCATTTTGAGGCGTTCGCCGAAGCCTTCGATGCGCAAGTGCGACAGCAGTTGACCGAGGAAGATTTGACGGGGCGCTTGTTGTCCGATGGCACGCTGGCCGTTGAAGAGTTTCATCTGGAGCTTGCGCGTGCGCTGCGCAACGCCGGGCCCTGGGGGCAACATTTCCCCGAGCCGCTTTTCCATGGGGTGTTTCAATTGGTCGAGCAGCGGGTGGTGGGCGAACGGCACTTGAAGATGGTGCTCAAGACCGAATGCGGCACCGTCAAGCTCGACGGCATTGCCTTCAGCGTGGACCGCGACGTCTGGCCAAACCCCGGGGTGCGTTGGGTGGAACTGGCCTACAGGCTCGATCTCAACGAATTCCGTGGAAATGAAACGGTTCAGCTGATGGTCGCGCACATCTCGCCACGTTGAGCGCACCAATGCTGGATAGCAGGAACCGCCCTCTCTTTCAGGTTGTCGACTAGGCTCTAGGGTCTCATCCTCGGGACCTTCCAACGCCATCTGAAAGAGGTGCACATGAGCCTGCTGCTTGAACCCATCACCTTTCGCCAATTGACGCTGCGTAATCGCATCGTGGTTTCGCCGATGTGCCAATACAGCTGTGCCGATGGTCTGGCCAATGACTGGCATCTCGTCCATCTGGGCAGCCGGGCCGTGGGTGGCGCAGGGTTGATCTTCACTGAAGCTGCCGCCGTGACCCGCGACGGCCGTATCACTCCGGAAGACCTCGGCATATGGTCCGACGACCAGATTGCGCCATTGCAGCGCATAACGCGTTTCATCAATGCCCAAGGCGCGGTGGCCGGTATTCAACTGGCCCATGCGGGACGCAAGGCGAGCACTTGGCGTCCCTGGCTGGGCAAGCAGGGCAGTATCCCTGCCGATCAGGGGGGCTGGACGCCATGGGGGCCGTCGAGCATCGCTTTCGATCCTCAGCACACGCCGCCCACGCCGCTTGACGAAGCGCAGATCAAAAGCGTCATCCAGGCCTTCGTCGACGCTGCCAAGCGTGCGCTGACCGCAGGTTTTTCGGTGGTGGAGATTCACGCTGCGCACGGTTACTTGTTGCACCAGTTTCTCTCGCCGCTCAGCAATCAACGTCGCGATCAATACGGAGGCTCGTTCGAGAACCGCATCCGTCTGACGCTGGAGGTCACCGAAGCCGTGCGTCAGGTATGGCCGGACGAATTGCCATTGTTCGTGCGCGTATCGGCCACCGATTGGGTGGAGGATGGCTGGAATCCGGACGAAACCGTCGAACTGGCCAAGCGGCTCAAGGTGCTGGGCGCGGACCTGGTGGATGTGTCCTCGGGCGGCACGGCGGCCAATGCGGAAATCCCCGTCGGGCCGGGGTATCAGACCGAATTCGCCGGGCGTGTTCGCCAGGAGTCGGGAATCGCCACCGGGACCGTGGGCATGATCACCGAACCGTATCAGGCCGACACCATTCTGCGTACCGGTCAGGCCGACCTGATTTTGCTGGCTCGCGAACTGTTGCGCGATCCGTACTGGCCCCTGCATGCCGATGACGATCTGGGAGGCCGTCAGGCGGTATGGCCGGCTCAGTATCAGCGCGCCACTCACCGCGATCAGCCGATTCACGAATCGGACCTGCGCGACTGAAGAGCGCCCTCGTCGAGTCCCGTCTACGCTTGCCTGCAGACCAATAAGAATGGGAGCAGCAAGATGGCAGTCGTTTCATTCGGCAACGCATGCAAAACGCTGGTACTGACGGTGGTGGCCTGCATGTGGGTCACCCAGGCAACGGCGGCAGGGGATGAGGCACAGGAAGCCTCTGCCGCCAGAGCCTTGTTGGACAAGGCTGTCGCACATTATCGGCAAGTGGGCGACAAGGCCTTGGCCGAGTTCAGCCGACAGGGGGAATATGTCGATGGTGAGCGCTACGTATTCGTCACCGACACCCACGGTGTGATGCTGGCCAGCGGCGGACCTTCCGTGGCGTTAATCGGGCGCGACGTTTCCTCAGTGCTCGATCCAGACCTTCAAAGAGCCTTCAAACACGTCCTGCAGACCCCCGAAAGTGCGGGTGTCCAGCAGGCTGAGTATCGTTGGCAAAACTGGCGCGATGGCAAGGTCGAGCGCAAGCGCGTGTATTTCCAGCGAGTGGGGGAGCGGATCCTGGCGGTGGGGTATTACTTGCCGCGCGCCGCCCCTGAACAGGCCAGAGCATTGCTCGACAAGGCCGCACAGGCGCTGGAGCAGGATCAGAACGGCACGCTTGAGGCGATCAATGATCTCAAGGGTGGATTCTTGCAGGACGACCTGTACGTATTTGTCGTCAACACCACGACTAAACGTTATGTCGCACACGGCACCAACCTGCGGCTGGTCAACACTGATTTCAGCAAGGTGAAAGACCCCGAAGGCAAGCCGGTCGGATTGCCGATGCTGGAAATGATCAAGAAGCAGCCTCAGGGCGACTATGAGTATCGTTGGCGCAACCCGGTCACTGGGAAGGTCGAGCACAAACACGCTTACATGCGCAAAGTCGGGGATCTGCTCGTTGCTGTGGGGTATTACAGCGGTTGAAAAGCGCACTGGACATGCCTTCCGTTGCGGCCCGTGCGAGGGTGCCTGTTTGCTCGCTCCCTTCTGCGCCAACCGGGCGTCACCGATCCTTGTCGGCGCGCCCCCTCAACAGGTGATTCGGCATCCCCAGAGCCGCTGCCAGGCCCAGCACCGAAACCCCGGCGCTGGCCAACAACAGATGCTGGAACGTCATCGCCAGTTGCCCTTGCAGCGCCGCCAGCGCGGGGCCACTCGCGGCATGCAGACTGTCCATCAACACATTGCCTGAACCGCCCTCGCCGAGGGCGCCGCCGTCGACCTCGGCCAGCCCCGTTCCGGCCAGCATCACCAGCAACAGCGCCGACATGCTGGCCACGCCTACCGCCCCGCCCAATGAACGAAACAGGTTGGTGGTGCTGGTGGCCACGCCCATGTCCTTGATGTCCACCGAGTTTTGAGTGCCTACCAGGGAGGTGGGAAATTGCAGCCCGCACGCGATGCCGGTGAGGACCATGAACAGGCCGGTCAGGACCACCGACTGCGCAGGTGTGAAGGCGATGCCGAGGATGGCGATCGGCATCAACAGCGCGCCGGTCAGAATGATGGGTTTGTAACGCCCGGTGTGGGATGTGCGCCGCCCGCCGAAGTAAGCGCCCATGGGCATGCCGATCGCCAGTGGCATCAGATGCAGTGCGGCACTGTCAGCGCCGCCGCCGGTGACCGTCTGGAAGCGCAGCGGCAGCAGAACGATCAGCGAAATGGCCTGGAAGCTGGTGAAGAAAATCGTGCACCAGCACAACACGGCGCTGCGGTTGGCGAATAGGTGCATCGGCAGCAGCGGCTCACGGGCCTGACGTTCGTAGAGCGTAAACGCTGCCAGCGCCAGCAAGGCGATCCCCAGTTGCAGCTGAACATGCCCATCGCGCCAACTGTGGCCTTGACCGATTTCCGTGATGCCGAGCAACAGGGCCGTCAGGCCGATGATCATCAGCACCGTCCCCAGGTAGTCAATGATCGGTTTGCGCTGTGGAACGGGAAGGCCGATGAGTGTCCGACGAGCCACCCACCAGGCCACCAGGCCCAACGGCAGGTTGATGATGAATACCCAGCGCCATGACAGGTATTCCGTCATGAACCCCCCGAGGACCGGCCCCGCCACGCTGGCGGCGGCGTACATGCTGCTGAAGTAGCCTTGGTAGCGGCCACGCTCGCGGGGCGGAACGATGTCGCCGATGATCGCCTGACTCACGGAAACCATCCCGCCTGCACCGATACCTTGCAGAACGCGCGCGAGCACCAATTGCTCCATGCTCTGGGCCATGGCGCAGAAAAGCGATGCGAGCGTGAACGTGCCCAACCCGAACAGCATCAGCCGACGACGCCCGTACAAGTCGCCGAGTTTGCCGTAAATGGGGACAGCGACGGTCAGGGCCACCATGTAGGCCGAAATGACCCAGGCAAGCAGATCGAAATCCTGGAATTGAGCGGAGATGGCCGGAATGGAAACGGCCACGATGGTCTGGTCCAGCGCGCTGAGGAAAACGGCCATCATCAGCGCAAACAGAATGCTGCGAATATCCGGGCGGGTTTGATTGAGGCTGGTCACGAACAGGGACTCGATCTGGCAGGTTGACCCGCCCAGGCTCGGCGGGAAAAGTCTGCTCAGTCTAGTCCGTTAGCTAGCTAATCGATAGCCGCCTTCGGTTGAAACCGGTGTGGCAATCAGCGCAACGCGCTGAAGCTGGCCTCTGTCGGCATACAGTGACCGAACGTGCACACGACCACGCCCCGTGGCGTCTGCCGCATCTGCTCGATCCTGTAGGCCCCGGCTGCATAGATGCTCAGCACTGTAGCAACCGCAACCACATACACCATCTGTCTTCTTATTGTGGTTCTCACGACGTGTACCTCGATCCGCGTACAAAAATCGTTTTTTTGTCGGATAAGGTGAGTGTAGGCCCTCATACGTGATGATGGCGCTGCGCCGGGTATTGAATGTTTTTATCGCATTGGCCGGGGTGGCGACGGTATGACGATGGAACTTTAACGTTGTCCCGCTTCGGCTCGAAGCCAATCCAGTAAAGCCTGGATCCCTGGCGTCCCCTGTGTGCGGTCTGGATAGACGAAGTAGTAGCCGGCGCCGGTCTTCAATCGCTCGTCAAAGGGGGTGACCAGACGGCCGGCCCGAAGATCCTCGCCAATGAGCGACCAGTCGCCGATCGCGATCCCCGATCCTTGGGAGGCAACAGTCATGGCCAGGTCCATGGTATCGAAGTGTTGGCCCTTGCCGACATTGCCCAACTGCACGCCTGCCGCTTTCAGCCACTGGGTCCAGTCCTGTTCGTCGAGCGTGGGGTGCAACAGCATGTGCCGCTCCAGGTCCGTGATCTGCGTCAGAGGTTCGGGACCATTCAGCAACGCGGGCGCACACACCGGGGTGAGCTCTTCGTCGAGCAAGCGATGCACCTGCATCGAGTCACCGGGATGCGCCCCGTAGACCACCGCCGCATCGAAGCGCTCGCGACGGAAGTCCACGCCATGGGCAATGGTGGTCGTCAGTTCCACTGGCACGTCTGGCCGTTCCTTTTGCCACGTCATCAGGCGGGGCAGCAACCACCGGGTAATGCACGTCGGCGCTTTCAGTTGTAACGCCTGCTGGCGAGTGCCCACATGGTCGACGGCATCCTCGATCAAGCCGAATACCTGCTCGATGCGCGGAAATAATTCACGTCCCTGGGCGGTCAGGCTCAAACCTCGGGCCTGACGATGGAACAGGGGATAGCCCAAATGGCTTTCCAGCCCTGCGATCTGGCGGCTCACGGCACCCTGTGTGATGTGCAGTGTCTCCGCCGCTCGGGTGAAATTGCAGCATCGCGCAACCACCAAAAAGGTGTGAAGGGCGGGAAGGGGTGGCAAGCGTTTCATGGATGACTGAAGCCATGATCTGAAAACATGGCTAAGCATGACATTTTTTGCGTTGTCACCGATACCGGGCCACGGTTCCAATGGGGCTCGCCGCCTGCTCCGGGCAACCGTGCGTGGGCGGCTTCAGGCGATCTCAAGAACGAGCAAAGGTCCAGACAAATGGCAACGTGTGGCGAAGTGTTGGTCAAGCTTCTCGAAGGGTATGGGGTGGAGCGGGTATTCGGGATCCCGGGCGTGCACACCGTCGAGCTGTACCGGGGGCTGGCCAGGTCGTCGATCCGTCATATCACCCCACGCCATGAGCAAGGCGCCGGTTTCATGGCCGACGGCTATGCGCGCACCCGTGGCAAACCCGGAGTGTGCTTCATCATCACCGGCCCTGGGATGACCAACATCGCCACTGCCATGGGCCAGGCGTACGCCGACTCGATTCCCATGCTGGTGATCTCCAGTGTTCAGGCCCGCAGTCAACTGGGTGGGGGGCGCGGCAAGTTGCACGAACTTCCGGCGCAAGGCGCAATGATGGCGGGCGTTGCGGCGTTCTCTCACACATTGATGTCCGCCGCCGAACTGCCCGCGGTTCTCGCCCGTGCTTTCGCCGTATTTCAGGCGGGCCGCCCGCGACCGGTGCACATCGAAATCCCCCTGGACGTCATGGTCGAGAACGCCGACGCCCTGCTGGGCAGCGAGCCGGTGTCTATCTGCCGCGCGGGCCCGGACCCTGTAGCAATCAAGCGCATGGCCGCCTTCCTCGCTCAGGCCAAGCGCCCGTTGATTCTCGCCGGCGGTGGTGCCATCGATGCGGCCCCGGCATTGACGCAGTTGGCCGAGGCCCTGGAGGCGCCGGTTGCGCTGACGATCAATGCCAAGGGCATCCTGGCTGCCGACCATCCACTGCTGATCGGCTCCACGCAATCGTTGGATCCCGCACGCGCAATCATTGAAGCGGCCGATGTGGTCCTTGCCGTCGGCACGGAGCTGGCCGAGACCGACTATGACATCACCTTTCAAGGCCACTTCCAGATTCCCGGCACGCTGCTGCGCATCGATATCGACCCCGATCAGACCGTGCGCAATTTCCCGCCGCAGGTCGCGTTGGTCTCCGACGCGCGGACCGCGGTCGAGGCGCTGCTGAACGCCCTGGCCAATGAAACACGGGCCGAGCGCAATGCTGACTGGGGCCAAGCGCGTGCCGTGCAATTGAAGGCAACGCTGAACGCCACCTGGGATGAGGCGACGCGTGGCCAAACCTTGTTTCTGCGCACTGTGCTCGATGCGTTGCCCGATGTGGTCATCGTCGGCGACTCCACCCAGCCGGTCTACACCGGCAATCTGACGCTGGACTTGGATAAGCCCCGTCGTTGGTTCAATTCGTCCACTGGCTACGGCACGCTCGGCTATGCCTTGCCAGCAGCGGTGGGTGCGTGGCTGGGGCGCGACGACGCCCATGAGCGCGGTCCGGTGGCCTGTCTGATCGGCGACGGGGGGTTGCAGTTCACCCTGTCGGAGCTGGCCAGCGCGGTCGAAGCACGTACGCCCATCATCGTCTTGCTGTGGAATAACCAGGGCTACGAGGAAATCAAGAAGTACATGGTCAATCGGGCGATCGAGCCGGTCGGCGTGGATATTTACACCCCTGATTTCATCGGAGTCGCCAAGGCGCTGGGCTGTGCAGCGCAGACCGTCAGCGGCGTCGAGCCTTTGAAGGCCGCGTTGAGTGCAGCGGCGGCGCACACAGGGCCCACGGTGATTGAAATCGACCAACGCCTGTGGATGGAAGGATTGAACGCATCATGAATGAAGCCGCAGATAGGCATCCGGTTTTGCAGGGGCTCTACCTCAACGGTCAATGGCGGGAGGGTAAAGAACGTCTGGCGGTCATTAACCCGTCGACGGAAGCGCCTTTGGCAATCGTCACCGGGGGAGATGCGCAGTCAGTGGACGATGCCGTGCAGGCCGCCCGTTCGGCGTTCGACGCCTGGTCGAGGACGACGGGCGCCTTCAGGGCGGTGATTTTGCGTCGGATCGCCGCCGGTGTCGCTGAGCGGCGCGGGCGCTTGATGAGCCTTCAGTCCACCAATAATGGTAAGCCCGGTTTCGAGGCCGCCATGGACGTGGATGACGTCATTGCGACGTTCAACTATTACGCGGACCTGGCCGAGGCGGCAGACGTGCAGCAAAACCGCGAGGTGGCGCTGCCGACCGAGGCGTTTGCAGCCCGTCTGCGCCGGGAGCCGTGCGGCGTGGTGGGGCTGATCGTGCCGTGGAACTTCCCCATGGTGACCACCGCCTGGAAGCTCGCGCCTGCCTTGGCCGCCGGTTGCTGCGTGGTGCTCAAACCCTCGGAAATCACCCCGCTGGCGGAGCTTGAGCTCGCCCGGATCATTGCTGCGAGCGGCCTGCCGGACGGCGTGTTCAACCTCGTCTGCGGTACGGGGCTGGCCGTCGGCGCACCGATGGCAGGACACCCGGGCATTGCCAAGGTGTCGTTCACGGGCAGCAATGCGGTTGGCGTGCAAGTCATGCAGCGCGCGGCGGAAACGGTGAAGGGCGTGAGCCTCGAACTGGGCGGCAAATCGTCGCTGCTGGTGATGGCAGATGCTGATCTGGATCTGGCGGTTGAGCTGGCCAGTGGCGGCGGGTACTTCAACGCCGGGCAGATGTGCTCGGCGACCAGCCGTGTGTTGGTGGCTGAAGAACGCCTAGAGCCGTTTCTCCAACGCCTCGTCGCCAAAGCGCAGTCGATCAGGGTGGGCAGCCCCGAAGAGGACGGTGTCGAGATGGGGCCGCTGGTCAATCAAGCGCAGTATCGCCGCGTTGTCGATCACATTGAGACCGCAAAGGCCGACGGCGCGCGGTTGTTGTGTGGCGGACAGCGTCCGGCCAGCCAGCCTCGGGGGTACTTCCTGGAGCCGGCAGTGTTCACGCAAGTGCCGCTGAACTGTGCCCTGTGGCGCGAAGAAATCTTCGGCCCTGTGCTGTGCGTGCGCGGGTTCAGCTCCGAGGCCGAAGCCATCGCACTGGCCAATGACAGCCCGTTTGGCCTGGTTGCCAGCGTGGTCAGCAGCGACAGTAGGACGGCGGACCGGGTTGCCGACGCCTTGCAGGCGGGCACGGTATGGATCAATTCACCCCAGGTGATCTTCCCCCAGACGTCTTGGGGCGGTTTCAAGCAGAGCAGCCTGGGTCGTGAGTTGGGCCCTTGGGGCATGCAAGCGTTCCAGGAAATCAAGCACGTGGTACGAGCGACTTGATCACAGCGTCTTGCGCAGGCGCGCCAAGTCCCTTAGCGGTGGTGCGCCGAACAATCGACTGTATTCGCGGCTGAATTGGGACGGGCTTTCATAGCCGACCCGGTAGCCCGCCGCGGAAGCTTCAAGGCCCTCGGCCAGCATCAGGCGCCGCGCTTCCTGCAAACGCAGCTGTTTCTGGTACTGCAGGGGGCTCATGGCGGTCACTGCCTTGAACCGATGGTGCAGAGTGGACACGCTGAGGTTCACTTCACGCGCCAGCTCTTCGATCCGCAACGGTTGCTGGAAATGGTGGTTCAACCACTTGATCGCCCGGGTCACGCGATGGGTCTGACAGTTGGAAATCGCGATTTCATACAGCCGATAGCCTTCGCTGCCCCGTAGCAACCGGTAAAGAATCTCGCGGGTGATCAGCGGCGCCAGCATGGGGATGTCTTTCGGGGTATCGAGCAGGCGAATCAGCCGGATCACCGCGTCCAGCAATTGTGCATCGATACGCTCGACATACATCCCGCGACCGCTGGGTCGGGTCGGTACGCTCATCGGCCCGGCCTCGGCAATCAGCGCATTGATGTCGGCCGGATCGATGTCCAGGCGCATGGCCAGGTGCGGTTCTTCTGGCGAGGCATACACCACCTTGCCGCTGATCGGCAGCGCCACGGAGACCACCAGGTAGTTGAGCGGATCGTAGGTGAACACTTCTCCGCCGAGGGTCACGTCCTTACGTCCCTGAGCCATGATGCACAGCGCCGGTTGCACCAGGCCGGGGACGGATTGCTGAGGCTGGTCATGGCGAACCATGAACAGCGACTTGACCACAGTTTGAAAGCTACCGTCGGTTGGAGCATGGCGGCGGATGAGGTCTGCGAGTTCGGCGCGCTGCTGTTCCATCTGCGCGCTCAATCGAGGCAGGGGAGGGGTGACAGGCATCGCAGGCGCAACAGCGGTGGGCAGCATGGGAAGTCCTCACATGAAGCATTGATGCAGCACAGCTTATTTTTGTGCAATCGCCAGCGTTAGGCGGATCCTGTCGGATGATTGCCTGATTCTGCTCCGGCTTCACCCTTCACGCGACGAAATGCCCGGCACAGCGGGGGCGATTGCTTGAAAGTCCCGTCGCCCTGTTGCCGATACTGAAGGCCCGGCCCCGTTTCTAACGACGGCCGCAGCAGAATCAGGCAATAACGGGGCAGTATTTGGCTAACTGCTATTGCGTTCTGGCACCTAATCTTCACTTCCAGCCGCAAAGACATTCTCCGTTGCGGTGGAGCTACAGGAGCACAGACCATGCACAATACTTCCGTCGTGAGCCACCTCATCTATGTGCGCGCCAGTGCAGGAAACAGCGCGCGATTGGGTGCACGTTTGAGCACATTGGTTGGCCCGTCCTCCAAAGCCTTTGGCTGTCTGCACTTCGCCTTGCAGAAATCACTGACTGAGGATGACCTATGGGTCATCCACGGCGGATGGGCCGATGAGTCGGCGATGAATGACTGGGTGGCCGCACCTGAACTGAAGGTGTTTGCCGAGCTGATGAGCGAGCGACTGGTCAAGAGCCTGGATTTCCAGACCTTCGCCAGCGTAGCGCCAACCAGGTCCGCTTGCGGATGGCCCACTGAGCGTTTGGCGGGCTGAAGTCCGACCGATAATGGCCCATTCTCCAGACCGCTGCGCCTGGCAGGAGGCGACGATGGCGCGAGCACGGGCAGAATGGAAGTCGAACGTTTAAGATGCCTGTCTCATTCTTTGAAGCAGGGTCTTTCCCCAATGGCACGCAAAGCGTTTGCGCATTATGAAGCGGTTTCCGCTGCGATCCCCCGCGACGGCGGCTATGACGCCGCCATTGCCGTCAAAGCGCTCGGGGCTGGCGGCGCGCCGGTCTTTCATCGGGTGCTGGCCGATCAGACATTCACCACCGCGCTGGCTGCCGACCTGGCCGCTGTCGACGAACTGGAGCGCCTGATTGACGTTACATCCGAGGGCGAACTGATGTTCGCGCAGGATTGATAAGCTTGATCACGCTTTGGGCCGGTACATTTTGAACAGCGCCTCCGGCCCCACTTGGAAGTAATCGGCTGGGCCGCCTCCGCGCAAGATGGGCTCACCGGCTGCCGTGTCGTAGACCCCCTCCTTAAGCAACCGCTTGGCGATGTGAATCGCCACGACTTCTCCCAGAATCAACCAACTCGGCACCACCTCCTTGTCGGCCCGCTGCAGTTGGATGATCTGCGTCAGCTTGCATTCAAACGCGACGGGCGTTTCCTTGACACGCGGCACGGACACGATGCGCGACGGCTCGGCGGTGAGATTTGCCAGCTCGAATTCATTCACATCCGCGCTGACCGGTGCGCAACTGAGGTTCATCTGCTCGGCCAGCGGCCGCGTGGCTAGATTCCAGACAAATTCCCCGGTCTGCTCGATGTTGTTCAGGCTGTCTTTACGCCCGATGCTGCAGAAGCCGATGATCGGCGGCACATAATTGAACGCGTTGAAGAAACTGTAGGGCGCCAGATTGAGCTTGCCCTCAGCGTCGTGCGAGGAGATCCAACCAATGGGGCGGGGGCCAACGATGGCATTGAAGGGGTCGTGGGGCAAACCGTGCCCTTTCGAGGGTTCGTAGAAATGGATGTCGTCTGACATGGGCGTTTCCTGACGTGGGCGTAATCAGCCGTCGCGCAAGCAGCGGCTTTCGGAAGAGAGTGAGAGCCATAGTGCTTGGCATTATGGCCGGAAGCCAGGCGGCGGTAATCCAGCAAGCAAAAAAAAGCCCGGCATCAGCCGGGCGACAAAGGGAGTTTCGGGAGGTTGAACAACAATGAAACGGTCAATCAGCCGACGCGATTAGCGCCTACATGGTCGGCGCCGTCAGCGGCCAGGCGGTTGGCACCGACATGGTCGGAACCATCAGCGGCTTGACGATTGGCACCTACGCGGTCGGCACCGTCGGAGGCCAGGCGGTTGGCACCGACGTGGTCGGAACCGTCCGCAGCTTGACGATTGGCACCTACACGGTCAGCACCGTCGGAGGCCAGGCGATTGGCACCGACGTGGTCGGAACCATCGGCTGCTTGACGATTGGCACCTACGCGGTCAGCACCGTCGGACGCCAGACGGTTGGCACCGACGTGGTCGGAACCATCAGCGGCTTGGCGATAAGAACCTGTGTGCGATGCGTTGGTGTGGGACGAGCCACCCTCGGCGACCACATTGCCTTGAATAACAGAATGATTATCGGAAGTTGGCAGAGCGAACGCGCTCGATGCCAGGATCGACAGACTAAGACCAAAGATCAGATTCGAAGTTTTCATGATGTTAGCTCCAGCAAAGTTCAATAAATTTTTCAACTTGGGTATGGAGCTAAGTTTACGCGCGTAGGGATTAAGTAGAAGTTAACAAGATTGCTATCCACCATCGCCAAAAATGATAGTTGGCTGGAGCGCCCGGTTTTAAAGCGTTTCGAGGGGTTTTGAACCGAAATGGGGCATTTTTCTTGAATTTTGGTCAGATGGACGCTTGACAGAAATACACTATTGTGATCCTCATTTCTCATCGCACCTTCTTCATTCGGCGCAATTCCGGAGAGGTCCGACCGGCCACTCGGGCAAGGGGAGCGTCGTAGGAAATGAGATGCGTTGAAAAGCAGGGCTTTCGACGCGCTTTGGCGCTACAAAAAATTAAGCCCGGCGAATGCCGGGCCAAGAGGGAACAGGTGAATCTTTAACTGATGCGATTTGCGCCTACGCGATCTGCACCGTCGGCAGCGACTCGATTTGCACCAACATGGTCAGCGCCGTCTGCAGCCACACGGTTGGCACCTACTCGATCGGCGCCGTCGGAAGCCACACGATTGGCGCCTACACGGTCGGCACCGTCGGAAGCCACGCGGTTGGCGCCTACACGGTCAGCACCGTCAGAAGCCACGCGGTTGGCGCCTACACGGTCAGCACCGTCAGAAGCCACGCGGTTGGCACCCACCCGGTCAGCGCCGTCGGAAGCGACGCGGTTGGCGCCCACACGGTCAGCACCATCAGAAGCCAGCCGACCGACGTTAGTGTGTGAAGAGCCATTTTCGGCAACAACCGGTGCATTAATCTGTTTGTGCCCTTCAACCGCAGGAAGTGCAAATGCGCTGCTTGCAAGAATCGAAAAAGCCAGGCCGAAGATCAGTTTGTTAGTTTTCATGATAGTTGCTCCAGTTCGAATAAGTAGTGGGTCACTCGGTATGGAGTTAACTTTACTCGGCTCAGAATGATTAAGAAGTCAATCGCATTGCTAGCGAACATTGCTGAAATTGATACTAGAAAAGCGTCAGCGTATTCAGCCACTTAGCGATCATCTCAGCGGAGCTGGCGTGATCGCCCTGGCAGGCTGACGGACGCGTATCTCCATCGTCCCCCTGTGCAGGAGGGCGATCGCCCCTGCCTAGACCCTGTGGATCGGCGAGATAAGCATGTTGGACAGGTGTAGATGACGAGCGCAGCACGATTGGGCAATCGTACAGCTGCGCTCGATGAAACAGCAGAGCGGTGCCACCCATGGATAGGGCGGCGGGGCAGGGATGCCGTCAGTCGGTCTCGATTCGCGAATGCTTGCGCGTGTCCTTCATGAAGACATACACCAGCAGCGAAACGGCGATACAAACGGTCACGTACCAGTAGTAGCCCGTTTCCATGCCGACGCTTTTGAACCACAAGGCGATGTACTCAGCGGTGCCGCCGAAGATTGAAACAGTCAAAGCGTAGGGCAGGCCAACACCCAGTGCGCGGATCTCGGTGGGAAAGAGCTCGGCTTTGACGACCGCGTTGATCGAGGTGTAGCCGCTGACGATGATCAGGGCGGCCATGATCAGGAAGAACGCTCCCCACCACGTTTGGATGGTGTGCAGGGTGCTCAGGATGGGGACAGTGCACAGAGTGCCCAGCACGCCGAAGGCGATGAGGATCGGCCGACGGCCGACTTTGTCCGACAGCGCGCCGATAACTGGCTGCAGGCACATGAACAGAAACAGCGTTGCGGCGGAAATGGTCGTGGAATCGGAAATGCTCATCCCGACGGTATTGACCAAGTATTTCTGCATGTAAGTCGTGTAGGTGTAGAAGGCCAGCGTGCCTCCCATGGTCAGGCCGACCACCGTCGCCAGTTCCTTGGGGTGACGCATCAAGGTGCGCATCAGGCTCTCTTTCGATTTTTCCTTCTTGGCGAACGACTCGGTCTCTTCCATGCCGCGACGTAGAAACAGCGCAACCACCGCACACAGTGCGCCAATGGCGAACGGGATACGCCAGCCCCATGCGTTCAGTTGTTCGGTCGAGAGCGTTTGCTGAAGAACGATCAATACGCCCAGCGCGATCAACTGGCCCGAGATCAGCGTCACGTATTGAAAGCTGGAGTAGAAACCACGGCTTTCCTTGGTTGCCATTTCGCTCAGGTAAGTGGCCGAGGTGCCGTATTCGCCACCCACGGACAGTCCCTGCATCAGCCGCGCGAGGACCAGCAGGATCGGGGCGCCGACACCGATGGTTTCATAGCCTGGCGTCAGGGCGATGATCAGTGAGCCGAAGCACATCAGCAGTACCGACGCCATCAATGCGGCCTTGCGGCCTTTGCGGTCGGCGTACAAGCCCATCAGCCATCCCCCGATGGGGCGCATCAAAAAGCCCACGGCGAAGATGGCGGCGGTGTTGAGCAGTTGCGCGGTGGTATCGCCCTTGGGGAAGAAGACCTTGGCGAAGTAAAGGGAGAACGCCGCGTAGACGTACCAGTCGTACCACTCGACCATGTTACCGACCGAACCGCTGAAAATGGATTTCAGGCGGCTGCCGGTGGTTTTTTGAGGCGTGGACGTGGACGTGGATTCGGCGGATGCGGAATGAGGGACGGCCATAGGGTTACCTGCAAGTCATTGTTTTTAGAAGGCGCGCAGTGATGCGGTCTGATGACTGTGATAGCAGGAGCTGTGCCAGGCCCCGAAAGGCCCGGTCTAGAAGGGCTGGCGCATTTTTGATGAGCGGAAATCCGCCGAGAGGAGGCCCTAGGATGCGCGGAATGTCGCCGATGCAACAGGCTCCACCCTGTCATCCCGCGATCATCGGGGACCCAGGCGACCGTCAGGTAAGAACTGTTCCCGCGTCAGACCATGGCGCTGCATCTTTTCATTCAAGGTTCGCCGGGGCAGTTGCAGCTCGTTCAGCACGGCTTTGATGTCACCGCAGTGCCGGCTCAACGCAGCGCGCAGGCAATGGGCCTCGAACGCTTCCTGGCGGGCCACCAGCGATTGGCCTTCCGGAGCTTCGACCGAAGCTGGATTTTCCAGTCCCAGCACTTGCCTTTCGGCAGCATTGGCCAGTTCGCGGACGTTGCCGGGCCAGTCGTGGCTGAGCAAGTGCCCCAACTGTGCACCGCTGAGCGTCGGTGGATTTCGGCCTAGACGCTCAGCGGCCTGGCGCGCGAAATGGCTGAACAGGAGGGGAATGTCTTCGCGCCGCTCGCGTAGGGGAGGGAGTCGCAATTCAGCGATGTTCAGCCGATACGCCAGATCCTCGCGGAAGCGGCCCGCGCGAGCCTCGTCGAGCAGATCGGGTTTGGTCGCCGCGACGATGCGCAGGTCGACCTCAATGCTCTGGTTCGAGCCCAGCCGCTCCAGACGTCGCTCCTGAATGACCCGCAACAGTTTGGCTTGCTGGGCTAGCGGCATGCTTTCAATCTCGTCGAGAAACAAGGTGCCGCCATCGGCGTATTCCAGTTTGCCGATCCGCTTGCCCTGCGCGCCGGTGAAGGCGCCGCTTTCGTGACCGAACAGCTCCGCTTCGAACAACGTCTCGGGAATGGCGGCGCAGTTGACGGCCACAAACGGTTTTTTAGCGCGAGGGCCGAAGTCGTGCAGACACCGCGCGACCATCTCCTTACCACTCCCGGTTTCACCACGAATCAACACATTGACGGGCAGCGGCGCCAGGTCCAGCACGTGGCGCCGCAGCGTCTGCATCATCGGCGATACGCCCTGCAGCGTGGCCTCAAGGCGAGTCCGTGTGTCCGCCTGCGCGTGCAACCGCTGATTTTCGAGCACCAGGGCTCTCTTTTCCAACGCGCGGCGCAGGCTGGCGAGCAGCGTTTCCGGGGTAAAGGGTTTTTCCAGGAAGTCATAGGCGCCGTCGCGCATGGCCTCGACCGCCATCGGCACATCGCCATGGCCCGTCAGCAGGATCACGGGCAGTTCGGGGTCACGCGCCTGAAGTTCAGCCAGCAGTTCCAGCCCATCCATGTCCGGCATGCGCACGTCGCTGAGCACCACGCCCGGAAAGTCAACCGGCAAGCGCTTGAGACACTCGTGCGCACGGCTGAAGAGCGTCACCTCGAAACCCGATAGCGACAGCCACTGTTCGATGGCTTCTCGAATAGGCGCTTCGTCATCGACCACGATCACTGAGTTCAGCATGGCAGTTCAGCCTCTGGTGCCTTGGGCAGGGAAAAAGAAAATGCGGCTCCATCGTTCACATTGGCAGCGATCAAGCGGCCGCCGGATTCGTGGACAATCGCATACGACACCGCCAGCCCGAGTCCCAGGCCGTCGCCCACGGGTTTGGTGGTGAAGAATGGGTCAAAGACATTGCCCAGGTGTTCTCGGGCAATTCCGCCACCGTTGTCCGAGACCGAAAGCTGCCACCGACCCTGCTCGTCAGTGATCCGGATCTGCAGGCGCTTGAGCGGTTTATCGCGCATGGCATCCAGCGCATTACGCAGCAGGTTGATCAACACCTGCTCAAGCCGGATCGCGTCGCCCTGCACCCAGGCGGGACGGGTCAGGTCCAATTCAATGTCCACCCGCTCATGGCGAATTCGGGCGTCCAGGAGCAGCAGTGCCTGATCCACCACGCTCGCCAGATCCAGCCGTTCGCGCAGGCCGCTGGGGCTTTTGCGGGCGAACGTCTTGAGGTGGCCCGTGAGGGCGGCCATGCGGGTGAGTTGCTGGTCGAGCAATGCGAGCGCTTTAGCGGCGTCCTCTACGCGCCCCTGATCGAGGAGCAGGCGCAAGGTTGCCAGTTGCATCCGCTGTGCGGTCAGCGGTTGATTGATTTCGTGCGCCAGCGCTGCCGACATCTGCCCTAGCGCGGCCAGCTTGGTCGACTGCACTAGGCCTTCCTGAGCAGTCTGCAGGTCGCGGGTCCGGGCTTCGACCAACCGCTCGAGCTCTTCGCGGCTGCGTTGACGAATCCTGGCCAGCCGCCAGCGCTGGTACACGAACAGACCCGAGAAGACGAGGGTCAACCAGATGCCTGCCGCTGCCAGTGCAGCGTTGCGAAGGTCTTCGACCGCTGGCTGCGGTTTGCGCAACAGATGCAAGGTCCAGCCTTCCGGTTGCAAGGGCAGTGATTGCCAGAGGTAGTCGGCCGTGCCATCGGGCGCGGCAATGCGGCTCAATTCGCTGTGCTCGCCGAAGGTGCGCAGGGTTTCCCGATGCAACGCGCTCAGCGGCTGTTTATCGTATTGGCGGGTGGTGCGCAGCTCGAGCAGATCCGGATCCGACAGTGGCTGCAATATGCGATAGCGCCAGGCGGGCTGGTTGGCGATGAAGACGATGCCTTTGGCGTCGCTGACCAGCAGCACATCATCCCCTTGAGCCCACGAGTGCTCCAGATCGGGGAATTCGAGCTTGACCACCATCGCTCCGATGAACTGCCCTGCATCGTCGCGAACGGCATTCGACAGGAAGTAGCCCGGTATCCCGCTGGTCACGCCCACCGCATAGAAGCGCCCGACGCCGGTGGCTTTAGTCTGGGTGAAATACGGGCGAAAGCCGTAGTTGTGGCCAACGTAACTGCTGGGCAGTTTCCAATTACTGGCGCCAATGGCCAGCCCGTTGCGGTCAAGCAATTCCAGGGTCGATGACCGGGCCGCGCCGTTGATCTGCTCCAGTTTCACATTCAGTGCCCGGGTCGTCTTGGCGTCGACCGGACCGCTCAACGCGGCCCGCAGTTCTGGGTCAAGCGCCAGCACGGCGGGCAGCGCGCGATAGCGTTCAATCAGGGTCTGCAGGGTGTTGGCGTAGAGCGAGAGCTGTCGCTGCGCCCGTGCTGCATCATCTTCCAGCGCATGGCGCTGCGCCTGCTGCATGGCCAGCATCGCCACGGCCACCGCACCGGCGACGATCAACAGCACGTAGAGCAGGAGGCGAGCGAGACGGGGCATGGCGGATGGCCTGTTGACCTGACGGGCGTGTCAGCCGGTGGAGACGGCAGATAAACACAATGCAGGCGATTTCATTCTGAGCGGCATTTGGATGGCTTGCCATTCGTGAAGATGAGTGCTCATGCCAGAAAAGCGCGCGCTCGAATGAAATCGCACTGACCGTGCGGGCTTACTGCAGCGTGAACGTCGCCTCCTTCACGTCTTCGGAGTCCAGGCCGATCATGAGTTTGAAGTCGCCCGCCTCGGCAGCGTACTGCAGCGACGGATTGAAAAACTTCAGGTCGTCCTCGGTCAGGGTGAACGTCACGGCTTTCTCCTCACCCGGCTTGAGCATGATTTTCTGGAAGTTCTTCAGCTCTTTGACCGGGCGGCTCAACGACGCGGCGATGTCCCGCAGGTACAGCTGAACGGTGGTCTCACCCGCAACCTTGCCGATGTTCTTGACCTGGACCGTCGCGGTCAGCTTGTCTTTGCGGGTCATCTTGTTGATGGACAGGACGATGTCCGAAACGCTGAATTGCGTGTAGCTCAGGCCATAACCGAAGGGGAACAGCGGGCTGGTCGGCTCTTCGAAGTAATTCGACGTGTAATTGGAGTCGTTCACACGATAGGGGCGGCCAGTGTTCAGGTGGTTGTAATACGCAGGGACCTGACCGACCGAGCGAGGGAAGGTCATTGGCAGCTTGCCCGATGGGTTGTAATCACCGAACAGCACGTCGGCCAGTGCATTGCCGCCTTCGGTGCCCAGGAACCAGCTTTCCACCATCGCGTCGGCCTGTTCGTTTTCTTCGACCAGCGCCAGCGGGCGACCATTCATCAAGACGATGACCAGCGGCTTGCCGGTGGCCTTCAGCGCTTTGAGGAGGTCACGCTGACGGCCCGGAATCACGAGGTCCACACGGCTGGCCGCCTCATGGGACATGTTGCGCGACTCGCCCACCACTGCGACGACCACGTCCGATTGCTGCGCGACCTTGACGGCTTCGTCGATCATTTCCTGTTCGGGGCGTGGATCGATCGGGATCTGATCGTCCATCTTGTCGAGGTAGGTGATCGCTTCCTGGTTGTCAGTGACGTTGGAGCCTTTGGCGTAGAGGATCTTCGCTTTGTCTCCGACTGCATTGGCAAGGCCGTCATAGGCGCTGACCGTCTGGCGGGCAAGGCCGGCCGCCGACCAACTGCCCATCATGTCCAACGAGCTTTTCGCCAGCGGGCCGATGACGGCGATGGTGCCCTGCTTTTTCAACGGCAGGGTGTGATTCTCGTTCTTCAGCAGCACCACGCTGCGGCGCGCCACGTCTCGGGCCTCCGCGCGGTGCAGGCGATTCTCGGCGTTGCGGTCTGCGGGATCGTCGACCGCCGCGCCGATGCGCAGATAGGGGTTGGCGAACAGGCCCATTTCCCACTTGGCACCGAGTACTTCTCTTACGGCGTTGTCGACTTCCTTGACCGACACCTCGCCACTTTTCACCAGCGCAGGCAGCTCCTCGCCGTAGGCCTTGTCGTTCATGCTCAGGTCGACGCCGGCCTTGATCGCCAGCTTCGCGGCTTCACGGAAATCCTTGGCGACGCCATGGTCGATCAGTTCCTTGATCGCCCCGTGGTCGCTGACCGTCACACCCTTGAAGCCCCAATCCTTGCGCAGCACGTCTTGCAACAGCCAGGTATTGGAGGTGGAAGGAACGCCATTGATCGAGTTCAACGCCACCATGACGCCGCCTGCGCCGGCATCGATGGCGGCGCGGTAAGGAGGCAGGTAATCCTGTTGCATGCGCACCGGGCTCATGTCGACCGTGTTGTAGTCACGGCCGCCTTCAACGGCGCCATACAGTGCGAAATGCTTGACCGCGGCCATGATGCTGTTCGGGGCCTGGGTGCTGGTGCCCTGGAAGGCGCGGGTCATGGTCGCCGACAAGCGCGAGACCAGGTAGGTGTCTTCACCGAAGCCCTCGGAACTGCGGCCCCAGCGCGCATCACGGGTGATGTCGACCATGGGCGCGAAGGTCATGTCCACGCCATCGGCGGCGGCTTCGATGGCCGAGACGCGCCCGGTGCGGGTCACGGCATCCATGTCCCAGGTCGACGCAAGGCCCAGGCTGATCGGGAAAATGGTGCGTTGGCCGTGCACCACGTCATAGGCGAAGAACATCGGAATCTTCATGCGGCTGTTGGCGACAGCGGCATCTTGCATGGCGCGGTTGTCGGGCAACACGACGGAGTTGAACGTGCCGCCGATCTTGCCGGCCGCGATCTCTTTGACAATGTCCGACTTGGGCATTTCCGGGCCGATGCTGATCAGACGCAATTGACCGATTTTTTCTTCAAGGGTCATTTGCTTCATCAAATGGGAAATGAAGGCGTTCTTGGCTTGCAGCGTGGAGAGGTTACTGGCGGGTTTGGCGGCCGTTTCAGCCCAGACGGACTGGCTGGCCAGGCCGATGACGAGACTCAGTAAACACAGCTTATTCATGTAGGCGATTCTCAAGGCGTCGGTCGGCAACTCACGCGAAATACCGTGCGGCCTTTGTTTTTGGTAAGAAACCTTTGGTTTTTGTTGTCGTCAGGGCGTGCTAATCGCTGAACTCCCGGCGCGTTAGAGCATCAGTAACGCAGCGAGTTTTATCCGGCAACGGAGCGGCATGACAAAGCCTGACGACGTGATGGGCCAGGATTATGCCGAGGATCGCCCGATTTGGCTAAAGTCATGTCTGGCGAAGTGAACAAACAAGGACTTCAAGGGGCACGCAGGCCATGCAAATAGAGCGTTACGGGCACATTCGGGGTAGTCGTTACAATTTGTCACTAGCGCTGCTGATGCTGCTGAGCACGTTATTGGCCGGTTGCGGCATCAACAACATTCCCACCTACGACGAGCAGGTCAAGGCCGCTTGGGCTCAAGTGCAGAACCAATACCAGCGCCGCGCCGACCTGATTCCCAATCTGGTTGAAACCGTGAAGGGCTATGCGCGTCAGGAACAGGAAACCCTCACGGCGGTGATCGAGGCGCGCGCCAAGGCGACGTCGATTCAGGTAGATGCCAATACCCTCAACGATGCGGCCAAGCTCAAGCAGTTCCAGGATGCGCAAGGCCAACTGACCGGTGCCTTGAGCCGCTTGATGGTGGTGTCCGAGCGCTACCCCGATCTGAAATCCAATCAGAACTTCCTCGCGCTGCAGTCTCAACTCGAAGGGACGGAGAATCGGATTGCCGTGGCGCGCCGCGATTTCATCGCCGCAGTCGAGAAGTACAACACCGAGATTCGCACCTTCCCCGGTCGTCTCTGGCATTCGGTGATGTACCGCGATTTGCCGATCCGACCCAATTTCGAAGCCACCGCAGCGGGGGCCGACAAAGCCCCTGAAGTGAAATTCTGATGCGTGTCGCCCGCCATGGGTTCGCAATCGCATGGCTTGCGATGCTGCTGGGCATCTTTGCTCAACAGGCGCTCGCCGAGCCGACCTTCCCGCCCCTGACCGGGCGAGTCGTCGACATGGCCGGGATGCTCGACAACGCGAGCAAGGAACGGCTGTCGCAGATGCTGCGGGCACACGAGGAACTGACCACTGAGCAAGTCGTGGTGGTCACGGTGCCGAACCTGCAAGGTAGCGCGATCGAAGATTACGGCTACCAATTGGGTCGGCACTGGGGCATTGGTCAGAAGGGCAAGGACAACGGTGCGCTGCTGATCGTGGCCAAGGAAGAACGCAACGTGCGCATCGAAGTGGGCTATGGGTTGGAGGATCGTCTGACGGACGCGCAATCCGCGGTCATCATCAACCAGATCATCACCCCGGCGTTCAAACAGGGCGACTTTGCCGGCGGCATCAACCGTGGGGCCGATGCCATCGTGCAGGTTCTGGGCGGCGATCCGCTGGCCGAACCTGCGGTCGGTGCAACGGGCGGCGACGAGGTCACGGATGGGCGGATGACGCTGCTGCTGTTCGTGCTGTTCATCATCGCCTGCTACATCAGCGCACGCTACGGTGGCATCGGCCTGATCGGCTCGGGCGGTTCCAGAGGCGGGGGGGGTGTGGGG